>JAUJNG010000022.1:82278-84115 GCA_030448265.1 Abditibacterium sp. | reverse complement strand
ACGAGAGGAGACGAGTGAGAACAGAGGGGGTGGGCGCGAGCGAGGGTCAGTACGCCGGTGAGGGTAGTTTCTAGATCTTGTTTTTTCATGAATGTGCGTTGCGGCGCGCTACTACGAACCTTCGCGGCATACTGGTTTTTCATGGCCATCACTCACCAAATCGTCGCCCTGGGCGACTGGAAAAACAACCTCCACCTGCAAAACGACGCCTGCGAACTGCTCATCACTCTCGATGTCGGGCCGCGCATCCTCAAGTTTGGGCCGCGCGGCGGGCAAAGCGTTTTCAAAATTTTCGATGAGCAAGTCGGCGGAACCGAAGAGGAATTGTGGCAGAGTCGCGGCGGGCATCGCTTGTGGTTGGCGCCCGAATCGTTTCCCTTTTCCTACTTTCCCGACAACTTTGAAGTCGATTATCAGGTGTTTCCCAACGGCGCCGTCACGCTCACCGCGCCTGACGAGATGCCGCAGGGCTTCACCAAGCAAATCGACGTCTGCCTCGACCCCGAACTGGCGCGCGTGCGCGTGGTGCATCGCATCACCAACGTGGTTGACGAACCGCAGCAGGTCGCGGCGTGGATGCTCTCGGTGATGGCGCCTGGCGGCATCGAAATCATTCCCCAGCCGCCGATGCGCGCGCATCCTGGCTTTGGCCCTGGCGATTTCACGCCCGACTGCACTCTCGTTTTGTGGCCCTTCACCGACATGAGCGACCCGCGCTACCATTTCGGGCCGGAATTTATCACGTTGCGCCAGGACGAAAGCCTGGGCGCTACCAAAATTGGCCTCAATCACGGCGCGGGCTGGGTTGGTTATTACCTGGGCGGCACGCTGTTCGTGAAACGCTTCGCGCTCGATGCCAGAGCGACTTATCCCGACCGCAATTGCAATTTCGAGACGTTTACCAACGAGGAAATTCTCGAAGTCGAAACCCTCGGCCCGCTCACCGATCTTCGTCCTGGCGGCGTTTTGGAAGCGATTGAAGAGTGGGAACTGTTCACCGGCGTTCCCGAATTCGATCCCAAAGACGACGTTTCGATTGCGAAGGCGCTGGCGGAAACGGGTTTAGTTTGAGACAAGCGGGACAAACGTCCTCTTCCAATCAACGATGGTCCCAATTGGAAGAGGACGTAAATCCCGCCCCTTCAAAACACTTCTATGAACGATTTTTCCCCGCGAACGCCCGCCGACGTATGGCTCGCGCCTTCGCTTCTGGCCGCCGACTGGTCGCGCGCGGGCCAGCAAGTCGCGCAGTTGCAGGACGCGGGCGTCGAGTGGCTCCATTTCGACGCGATGGACGGCCATTTCGTGCCCAATCTCAGTTTCGGCGCGCTCTTTCTCAAAGCGCTGCGCCCCCACTGCAACCTGCATTTCGACGCGCATCTGATGGTTTCCAACGCGGACGAGCGTCTGGATGAGTTTTTGGAAGCGGGCGCGCAAAGCCTCAGCGTCCACGTCGAGGGAAACGCTCATTTGCACCGCTTGATCTGGAGTATCAAAGACGGCGGCGCGCTGGCGGGCGCGGTTTTGAATCCGGCGACTCCGATTGAAACGCTCGAAGTGATTTTGCCCGACCTGGATTTCGTTCTGGTGATGAGTGTTAATCCTGGCTTTGGCGGCCAGAAATTTTTGCCGCTCGCGCTCACTAAAATTGAGAAATTGGCGCGCCGCAGAGCCGAATTGGGACTGGGATTCAAAATTCAGGTCGATGGCGGCATCGTGGCCGCCAATACGACCGAGATCGTGCGCGCGGGGGCTGATATTCTGGTGGCGGGAACGAGCATTTTCGGCGGCGAACGCCCTTTGAGTGAAAACGTCGTGTCGATGCGACGCGCCATCG
>JAUJNG010000022.1:0-82178 GCA_030448265.1 Abditibacterium sp. | reverse complement strand
GGGCTGGTCAATCTGGATAAGTTCGTCACTTTTCCCCATTGCGCCGGTTGCGGCGCTCATTTGCCCCAGACGATGCCTGCGACAGTCGGATTTTGGCGCCGTCCCGTGCGCGCGCCGATGTGGGCGACGGTCATCGGATTGTGCTGCGTGGCGTTGGGAGTTCTGGGCCTTGCCGTCACTCGCGAAACCAGGCGCGTCGAGGAGAAAAACCTCGTGGTTTACGCCGGTGTGCCGCACCGCATGAGTCTGGGGCGAAATGCCGTGCTGCGACTGCAACTCGATACCGTCGAAGGCGATTCGGGAGATTCCTCGGCACCGTTTGAGGCCGTGCGCCTGCGCATGTCCGGCCAGACCTTCCGCGACTTCCAGGTGCTTTCAATTTCGCCCCCACCAGACTCGCGCAGCGTGGCCGGCAGTGGGCGTTATTTTCTGTGGGACGAATTGGGCCTCGACCAGCCGATTCAACTTTTGGTGCGCCCGCGCCGCAGTGGAGAACTGCGGCTGGGCCTGATGCTCTCCGCGCGCGACTTTTTGCCCTTTGAAATGCGGCGCAGCATCGCCGTGACTCGCCGCGCGGCGCCCGTCGTGCCAAACTAACTCCACTTATCCCAAGGAGGAAAATAATGTCCAAAGACGAAGATAGAGCTATCGCGAAAGCGTGCCGTTCGGCCATGGCGCGCACGGCGCTCGATATTTCCGAACTCAATGTGTTGTGCGTGGGCGGTTATGTCGATTTGCAGGGCAAAGTGCGCGCGCCGCGCGGCGCGGCGGGCACCATCAGCGTGAAACGTGAGTTTGAAAATCTCAAGGTGCTGGTGCGCTCGGTGCGAGGCGTCAAAGACTGCCGCGCCGACCGCATCATCATGGTCGAAGCCGCCTAAACGAGGGAGACGGAATACGGAAGACGGGAGAGCTAAGCGCGAAATTCCGTCTCCCGTATTCCGTCTCTCATTGGGAAGAGCTTAACGCCGCACTTTTTCGAGTGCCTTCACCTGTTCGACAAACTGCATCTGCCCGAACGGTTTAACCAGGAATTCATTGCAGCCCACATTTTGTGCCATGCGCCGCGCCAGTGAAGTCGAAATGCTCGACATGAGCAACACTGGCACGCCGCGCCCGTTTTTGAGGCCGCGCAGTTCGCCGACCAGCGAAAGGCCGTCGCCATCAGCCATCACCGAATCGATGATAAATGCATCGAATTTTTCGGTTTCAGCGCGTTTCAGCGCGCTGGCCGCGCTCGACGCCTCCACCACCTCAATGGCGACCTCGGACAGACACAGCGCCAGAAATTGACGCAGTTCGTCGTTGTCATCTACCAGAAGAACACGCATGGGAAGAATACGGGAGACGGAATACGGGAGACGGAATACGGGAAACGGAAGTGATAAGTTGCAATTTCGCGCTTAGCTCTCCCGTATTCCGTCTCCCTACTTCACCCGTTCCAGATAGGCGCCGTTGCGAGTATCGACGCGAATCGCGTCGCCCTCGTTGACGAAAAGCGGAACCGTCACCGTTGCGCCGGTTTCGATGGTAGCGGGTTTGCTGCCGCCCTGCGCGGTGTCGCCTTTGAGACCTGGATCGGTCTGAGTCACGACGAACTCCATCGTCTGGGGCAATTCGACGTTCAAAACGGTGCCCTTCCAGGTCATCACCTGAACGGGGGTGTTGTCTTTGAGGAACTTGGCGACATCGCCGACGCTTTTGAGCGGCAATTCGATTTGCTCGTAATTCTCCATATCCATGAAGTGGAGGTCGTCGCCTTCACGGTAGAGAAATTCGACGTTGCGCCGCTCGACGAGCGCCGCTTCCATGCTTTCGCCGGCGCGCCAGGTGCGCTCCAGCGTGCTGCCATTTTGCAGATTGCGGAGTTTCGAGCGCACGAAGGCGCCGCCTTTGCCAGGTTTGACGTGTTGAAATTCGAGAATTTGAAAAACTTTGCCTTCGTATTCGATGGTGAGACCGGTTTTAAAATCAGCAGTGGAAAGTGCCACGAATGGTTGCTCCAGTTTCGGCGAGAATGCCGTGTTTATGAAAAATGAGGGATATCTCACCGAAAATCATAGCGCACCGCGCGCCACAGGTCAAAAGTAGGGAAAAAGAGGCGGCACCCCATTTGCCGAAATCAGGCGCCGAGTTGCACCAACCCCAAGACTCGTCAGGGAGAACAAGATGTTTCCATTTCACAAAGAACCGCCCTCGAAGGTGGAAATCGTTAAAAAAGGCGTTTCCGACGCCGCGCACGCGCTGCTGGACGCCGTTCCAACCGAAAAAATCGAGGACAAACTCGACGATCTCAAAAAAACGGCGGCTCAGGTCGCGCTTCACGCCGCTCAGGTCGCGCATCATGCCGGAGAAATCGCGGCGCACAAAGTCGAAGACTTGCAGCACAGCGCGAGCGCGCTGGGCGAAACCGCGTCGAGCGCCGCGCATCAGGTGACCGAAAGTGCCGCCGCCCGTGCGCAGGCGGCCCGCGAATCGGCCCAGCACGCCCGCGAAGCCCTTCAGGAGCGCACCGCCAGCCTCAAGGGTTCGGCGGCTTCGCTCAAAGACAACTGGCACCATCGCGCCGCAAACGCCGCCGAAGACGCGCAGGAAGAAGCGCGTGAGGCCGCCAAGGTCGCCGAAAAAACCGCTAAGCGTGAGGCAAAAGAAGCGCGCGCCGCAGCCGAAGCGGCCCAAGACAAAGTATCCGACAAAAAAGCCGAACGCGAAGCCAGAGCGCGAGACAAAGCGCGCGAATTCGATGAATCGGACTTGGAAATCGAGGTTTCCGAGACCCATTCCAAATGGCTGTGGATCGTGCTGGGATTGGCGGCGGGCGCGCTCTTGGTGTTTTTGCTGGCGCCCACGACGGGCCGCCGTCGCCGCGCCGCCATCAAAGACCGTCTGGGCAAAGTGAGCGAAGGCGTCACCGACGCCGCGACCGCCGCTTCCGACAAAGCCGTTGACATCGCCCATCGCGTCGAAGGTCTGGCGCACCAGATCGAGACCAAAATCACTGCCGACGCCGGTGAAGCGAGCAGCGACGACGACACCACCATCACTGACCGCGTGCGCTCGGTTCTGGGCCATCACGAAGTCTCCCAGGGCATGGAACGGCTCAACATCGACTGCGTGGACGGAATCGTAACTCTACGCGGCCCGATGCTCGATGAAGCCACCCAGCAAACCCTGATCGCGGCAGTCAAAGCCGTTCCAGGCGTCCAGGAAGTCGTCGCCGATTTCCTTACCGACGAAGAACCCGCCAATCCCTCGACCTACGCCAGCTAAAACCGTTTTTAGCCACAAAGAACACAGAGGAAACACAAAGAGGCACAGAGATTTATTTTTAAGTTTCTCTGTGCCTCTTTGTGTTTCCTCTGTGTGCTTTGTGGCTCATTTTCAATCGAAGAGCTTCTGCGCGGCCGCGACTGGATCGCTCGCGCCGGTAATGGGCCTTCCTACCACGAGATAATCGGCGCCTGCCTTCAGGGCCTCACGCGGCGTCAAAACGCGCTTCTGGTCGCCGATAGCGGTGTTGGGAGGCCGGATGCCTGGCGTGACGAGCAAAAAGTTGTCGCCGCAGTGCGCCCGCACCGGCAGAATCTCGCGCGCGCTGCACACCACGCCGTCAAGCCCAGCTTTTTGCGCCAGTTCCGCGAGTCGAATCACCGCCTCGCGCGGTGATTCACGAATACCCAGGTTTTGCAGCGACGCCGAATCGTGCGAAGTTAAAACCGTCACGCCAATCACTTTGGCGTCGGAATTTTCGCCCTTGGCGGCCTCGACTGCGGCGCGCATCATCTCGAAGCCGCCCAGACAATGCACGTTGAAAAGCAGCGCCCCCAGCCGCGCCGCGACCCGCGAGACCGCCGCGACCGTGTGGGGAATATCGTGGAATTTGAGATCGAGAAACACCCGCGACGGCCCGATTTCTTCGACGATTTGCGGCCCGCAGGCGCCAAACAGTTCCAGCCCGATTTTGAAGCCGCCGACCTGATTTTCCAACTGACTGGCCAGCGACAGCGCTTTTTCTTTGGTCGGCACATCGAGCGCCACCAAAACCGATTCGTGGGAAGAAGATTGGGACATGGCCGCCAGTTTAACGCCCGCAGAAGAAGGCCGATTCAGTGGAATCGGCCCTTTTTTGAGCGAAAAGCCCCCTCTATGGCGGCAAAATCACCCCTGGTGCAAGGGCATTCTGAATTTGAAGGAGAAACAATGGCCTCTCTTGGAGTTTTTTTCGCGGTTGATGACACCGACGCAGCGCGTCTCAAAGCCGCACCGGATGACGAGGGTGTTATGGAAGTAGTCGAAGAGATTAAAGAACGCTGGAACGAAAAGTGGCTCTACCAAATCGACAAGGCGTGGGATGCGTTGCACCGCTCCTTAACGGATGGCACGCTCGATTTGGACGGTGATGAGGCATTAAATCTGGCTGTTTTGGGAGGTTCCAGCTTATACGAGGGTGAGGATTACTTCGTCATTTTGAAAACCCCACAACAATGCGTCGCCATTGCCGAGGCTCTATCTGACTTCGACCAGGCCAGACTGCGCGTCAGATACGACAAAATTGACGCCGAAGATTACGGGGTTCCTCCCAGCGAAGAAGATTTCGCCTACACCTGGGTGTGGTTCGAGGGTCTGGCCGACTTCTACCGCAAAGCGGCTTCTGCCCAACGTCATGTCATCTTCACCGTCGATCAGTAAGGCATGATTCTCCTCGCCGAAACGCCCGAACTTTTGCAGCCTTCGCCCTCGCGCGACGACATCGCGCGCAGTCTCGAAGCGGCGCGCCTCACGGGTTGGCGCATCTACCAGATTCCGCCCAATTTTTCGCAGTGCGAAACCGCCGAATATGCACTGTGGCAGGTTCCAAAACAGCGGAAACCTACACCGACCGTATGGCTTGGTTACATCCCCGAGTTCGCGCGCTACGGGGCCATTTTTGAAGCGGCGCAACAGAAAAACCTGATTCTGCTCAATACCCCGCAGCAACACCAGACCGTTCAGGAATTCGACCGTGCCTACCCGTTTCTGGAAGGTTTGACGCCGCTCAGCGCGACGGCTGATTCGGTCGCGGCGGCGCTCGAAATCGCGCCGCGCATCGGTTTTCCAATTTTCGTCAAGGGCGCGGTTCAAAGCCGCAAAAGTCGCGGTTGGAAAGCGTGCGTCGCGCAAAACGGGGAGGAACTCGAAACCCTGTGCCGCCATCTGCTGGAATTGGAAAATCGCTCGCGCGGCCGCCTCGTTTTGCGCGAACTCGTGGCGCTTCGCCACACGCGTCGTGCGGGCGATTTCCCTATGGGTCGCGAATTTCGCCTTTTTTTGCTCGACGGTGAAGTTCTGGCGTGCGGCTACTACTGGCAGGGCGATGATCCGCTCGCTACTCTGTCTGCCCACGAACAACGCGCCGTCGAAAACCTGGCTCAGCTCGCGGCGCGGCGGCTCCCTGCCCGCTATATCGCCATCGACATCGGCCAGCTCGAAAGCGGCGCCTGGATTGTCATCGAGAGCGGCGACCCGCAGTTCTCCGGCTTCTCGCAAATTGCGCCCCTGAAATTCTGGCACCAACTTCAAATTGCGCTGCAAGCGACATTTTGAAGGCGCATTGTTTCACGTGAAACAGGGAGTTCCACCGCGCCTTCGCTTAGGCCCACCGCGCCTTGGCTTAGCCCTACCAGTCGGCACGCAGATTGAGCGTGAGGGGCCGCACTCATTCCACTGGGCATATCTCAATCCTTTCGCCACTGGACTTAACTTCTATCATGCAAAAAAGACAACTGGGCCGGAGCGGCCTCGACGTGACTGTGCTGACTTTCGGCTGCTGGCAAGCCGGCGGGTCGGGCTGGACGGGAACCGACGATGATGATTCTCTGGCCGCGATGCGTGCCGGCTACGAAAGCGGCATCAACTTTTTCGACACCGCCGAAGGCTACGGCAACGGCCACAGCGAACGGCTTCTGGGCCGCTTCCTGCGCGAAACCGGCGACGCAAATGTGCTGGTTGCCACCAAAGTCGGCGACCGCCATCTGGCGGCGCCCCAGGCGCGCGCCGCCTGCGAGAAATCGCTCCAGAACCTCGGGCGAGATAAAATTGACCTCTACCAAATTCACTGGCCTTCGGGCACCTGGGGAGCCCCATCGTGCCCATCGAAGAGACCATGAGCGCGCTCACCGAACTTCAAAACGAAGGCAAAATCGGCGCTATCGGCGTCTCCAACTTCAATGGCGCGCAAATCGAAGAGGCGCAGCAATACGGGCGCATCGATTCCTCCAGCCGCCCTACTCGCTCTTTTTCCAGCCCTACGTCCAAAATGGCACCGTCGAAATCTGCCAAAAGCACGGCATCGGCATTATCCCCTACTCTCCCCTCGCGCAGGGTCTGGTGACGGGCAAATTCAACAGGATAATCGCCCCACCGACAACCGCGCCGGCAATGAACTTTTCAAAGACCCAACCTATGGTTTGGCACTGGAGGCGGTCGAAAAACTGCGTCCCCTCGCGCAAAAATACGGCGCCACGACGGGCCATCTGGCCCTCGCCTGGCTCATCACGCAGCCTGGCGTGACCTCGCCCATCGTGGGCGCACGCAACGCCGCGCAAATCACCGATTCCGCGCGCGCTGCCGACCTTCAAATCGACGCCGAAGACTTGACAGCCATCGCCGAGATTGCCACGCCGGTCTTGAATTCTCTGCCGGAAAACAAAACCAACCCCTGGAAAGACTGACGCAGGCCAAGATCCCGTCCTCCGACATGTTTCACGTGAAACATTAACAGGGGTGAAAATGCACATGCGGAAAAGGCGGTGTATCCAATGACACACCGCCTTTTTTGCCGGCCCGTTAGTCGAGTTTTAAACTACCGACCACATCCGTGACGCTTCGAAAACCGTTCTCATTGAGGTAGGCATCTATGCCTTCGATAACCGTAAGCACCGCGCGCGGCTGTGCGAAGGTGGCGGTTCCGACCTGCACGGCTGTGGCGCCGGCGATGAGAAACTCGAGGGCATCGTGAGCCGTGACGATGCCTCCCACGCCAATGATGGGAATGGAGACCGTGCCGGCGCATTTCCACACCGCGCGCAGCGCGAGCGGCTTGATGGCGGGGCCGGACAGCCCGCCGGTGACATTGGAGAGACGCGGGCGCCGCGATCTGACATCCACAGCAAGGCCCACAAAGGTGTTGGCCACGCACAACGCATCGGCGCCACCGTTTTGCGCGGCGCGGGCGATGAGGGTGATGTCCGAGACGTTGGGAGAAAGTTTGGCAAAAAGCGGCAGCGTCGTGGCGCGCCGCGCGTGCGCGACCACGTCTTCGGTGAGGTGCGGGTCAGTCGCGAAATCGAGGCCATGCGCAACGTTGGGACAGGAGATGTTGAGCTCGATGCCCGCGATGCCGTCTTCCTCGCTCAGAGCGCGGCACAAAAAGGCGAAGTCTTCGACGGTTTCGCCGGCCACGTTGACGATCAGGGGCGCGCCGCAGTCGCGCAAAAAGGGCAGTTTGTCGCGTCGAAACGCTTCAAGCCCCACGTTTTGCAGCCCGATAGCGTTGAGCATCCCCGATGATGTCTCACAGGTGCGCGGCGGCGCGTTGCCGGCGCGCGGGGCGCGCGTCACGGTTTTGCACACCAGGGCGCCCAGCCGCGTCAAATCGAGCCAGGGCGCCATTTCGTCACTGTAGCCAAAGGTGCCCGACGCCGTCAAGACCGGATTTTGCAGGCGCAAAGGCCCAATTTGAGTTACGAGATCGGCCATTTCAGCGCTCTCCCCACTCGATTTCGTGCGCCCACAGCGCCGGCCCCTCCAGGCAAATGCGCCGGTAACGCCCGTAGTCGTCCTTATTTTGCTCCTGCTTCATGGCGACGACGCACCCGTTGCAGACACCGATGCCGCACGGCATATTCTCTTCCAGCGAAACCTGACAGAGTGTGCGGTGGCGCGCCGCTATCTGGGCCACTGCTCGAAGCATGGGATAAGGCCCGCAGGCGTAAACCACGGCGCTCGCTTCTGGGGGCAGTTCATGTAAGGTGTGCTCCAGCAGATCGGTAACTCGCCCGTGGTGTCCAACGCTGCCGTCATCGGTGGCGAGGCGCGTCCTCACATCCATAGAGGCCAGCTCCGTTGCGCCCAGCACTTCGTTCGAGGTGCGAGCTCCAATCAGAGCGAGCGGCGTGATCTGGCGCGCCCGTAACGCCCCAGCCAGACAGAGCAGGGGCGGCACGCCAACGCCGCCGCCCACTAAAAGTGGCAGCGGCGGTTGTTTCACGTGAAACGGGCTGACATCAAAAGGGCGTCCCAGGGGGCCAATTACATCAACATTATCGCCGGCGCGCAGCAGGGAAAGCTGGCGAGTGCCACGTCCCTCGACGCGAAAAAGGATGTCGATTTCTTCGCCCCGCATCGCCATGATGGAAAAGGCGCGGCGCAGAAAGGGATCGCTCGTATCGGCGGCGCGTGGCAATACATGGACGAACTGTCCGGCCAAAGCGCGCGATGCCATGGCGGGGGCCAGCAGGGAGAGCTGGAAATGGTGGGGCGCCACAGATTTTATCGTGACCAGGCGCGCCATCATCGCAATCGCCGCCTGGGTTGGGGAAGATGTCGGGTTCATGATGCGCTCACGATTCGGTTTCGGGTGCTTCAGTGGAGTGGGGCTCGGTAGATCGAGTTTTGCCGCGTCCGCGACGCGAAATACGCTCCAGAATCTGGGCGAAGCGTTTCACGTCGTCAAAGCGTTGATACACCGAAACAAAACGCACATAAGCGACCTGATCGAGCGCAAACAACCGTTCCATGACCAGCTCGCCCACACGGTCGGAGGCGACTTCCGAAGCTCCTTCGCGGCGCAGTTGCGCCTCGATTTGCGCGGCGGCGGCTTCGAGGGCGTCCATCGAAACCGGACGCTTGCTGCACGCTTTGGCCAGGCCACCGCGCAGCTTGGCGACCGAGAATTCTTCGCGGCGCCCATCTTTTTTCACCACCATCAAGGCGCTGCCCTGATAGCGTTCGTGCGTGGTAAAGCGGCCCCCGCACCCCTCGCAGAGCCGCCGCCGCCGCAGCGAGGCGCCTTCTTCGGCGGGCCGCGAATCGACGACGCGCGTTTCGGCGTGCTGGCAAAAGGGACACTTCATGGGATTCGCGGTGTTTCACGTGAAACACCCTTATGCCTCAGGGTTTTTCACCGGTTGCCGAGGGCTTGGTCATACGTCCCACCAAGCGGCTGAGTTCTTCTGGCGATGCGAAGTCGATGATGATTTGTCCACCGCGCCGCCGCGATTTAAGGCGCAGGCGCGCGCCCAGAGCGCGCTGCAAGGTGGTTTCGAGCCTGGCCATGTCGGCAGAGGCCGCGCGCGACAGACGCGGCGCGGGCGTTTCTTCATCCTGGGGCGCGTTGGCGGCGCGCGCCAGGCGTTCGAGTTCGCGCACCGAAACTCCGTCGCGCAAGGCACGGCGCAGCAGGGCGCGGCGCGCGCCGTCGCCCGTCGCGGTGAGCAGGGCGCGGCCATGCCCCTCGCTGATCTTGCCTTCGCGCAGCGCCGCGATGGCTTCGTCAGGCAAATCGAGCAGCCGCATGGTGTTGGAAACCGAAACGCGGCTTTTGCCGACGCGCGAAGCGATTTGTTCGCCCGACAAGCCGAACTCCCTGGAAAGGCGCCGAAAAGCCTGCGCCGATTCGATGGCGCTGATGTCGTGGCGCTGCACGTTTTCGATAATGGCCAGTTCCAGAGCGCTTTTGTCATCGACGGCGCGCACGATAGCAGGCAATTGGGTCAGGCCGGCCCGCGTGGCGGCGCGCCAGCGCCGTTCGCCCGCGATGAGTTGGAACTTGTCCGTTGTGTCGGAATCAGCTTTGTCCGAAGCGGGCAGGGGACGCACCAAAATCGGCTGCAAAACGCCGTGTTCTCGAATGGAGGCCGCCAGGTTTTCCAGTTCTTCCTCGGAAAATTGCTGGCGCGGTTGAAAGGGGTTGGCCTCAATGCTGGCGATTGACAGATAGCGGATCGCGCCGGAAGAGGCGCTCTCCTGCGGCGCGGGCGAAGTGTTTTCGGGCTGGGGCGGATTGGGAACACCATCCCTTGACACCTCGGTCTTTGGGGTGACCGGAAGCGGAACGACATCGCCGCGCGCGACGGTGTTGAGCAAATCGAAGTCGGATTCAGGGATGAGCGCCGCGAGGCCGCGTCCCAGCCCACGGCGCGCCGTTTTTGTTGCCACGATAAAAGTCCTTTTAGCTATTTTTGCTCGTGAGAGCGGTTTGGGATGTCTTGGTGTGCGGCGCGAGCGGCGCGGTGCCGCAGCGCTCCAAAACTTCGCGGCCCAGCCGCCGATAGGCATCGGCACCAGGAGAGCGGCGGTCGTGGAGCGCGATGGGCTTACCGTGACTGGGCGCTTCGGCGAGGCGCACATTGCGCGGAATCAGAGTTTTGAAGAGCAGTTGCGGGAAATGGCGCTCCAGTTCAAGCGAAACCTGGCTCGACAGCGCCAGGCGCGGGTCGAACATGGTTCGCAAAAGTCCCATCACCGAAAGATCGGGGTTGAGGAAGCGGCGAATCTTTTCGAGCGTTCGGAGCAATTGACCGAGGCCTTCGAGCGCGAAATATTCGCACTGCACTGGAATGATGAGGCGGTCGGCGGCCACGAGGGAGTTGACGGTGAGCAGCGAAAGCGAGGGCGGCGTATCGACTACGATAAAAGCGAATTCGTCGCGCAACGGTGCCAGCAGGCGCTTGAGACCGTCGCGTCGCTCGTTTTCCGACAGATCGATTTCACTGCCCGCCAGTTCGGGCGAGGCGCCGATCACCGAGAGGTTGGGAAGCGGCCCCTGAGCGATGGCGGGGCGCAGCGCCAGAAGTCCGTCGCTTTGCGCGCCATTTTCGCGGTTATTCTCGACGGCGACCAGCGCCTGGTAAAGCGAAACGCCGTCGGAGGGGCCGCTCGGCAGCCCAACTCCCGAAGAGGCGTTGCCCTGCGGGTCGAGATCGACGAGCAGGGTAGGGTGGCCCCACTGCGCCAGCGCCGCCGCGAGGTTGATGGCCGTCGTGGTTTTGCCAACACCGCCTTTCTGGTTAATGACGCTCAGGATCATGGGAATGGGTGTTTCACGTGAAACAGTCGGTTGCCGCTTTTCTTTTGTTTCACGTGAAACACGCGCTCTATTTTACTCGGTTTGCCGATATGAAGTGGCTGGCTTTTATTTGAGCGCCAGACCTTTGGGCACGACCACAATGCCTTCGGGCGTGACGGTGAAGCGCTGGCGGTCGAGTTCGAGATCGTAGCCGATTTCGGTGTGAGCGGGAATTTTGACGTGTTTGTCGATGATGGCGCGGCGAATTTTGCAGTGCCTGCCAACCTCGACATCATCGAACAAAATCGAGTCCTCGACGCTCGCCCACGAATGGATGAAGGAGCGCGGCCCCAGAATGGAGCGCTCGACGCGCGCGCCCGACACAATCGCGCCCGTCGAAAGCAGCGAATCGACCACGAGTGGCACTCGGTCGCCGCCGTGCGAAAGAACGCGCGCCGTCGGGCCAGGCTGGGAGCGGCGGTGAACCGGCCAGTGCTCGTCGTAGAGGTTGAACTGGGGCGAGACGGTGACCAAATCCATGTTGGCGTCGTAGTAGGATTGGATGGTGCCGATGTCGCGCCAGTAAACCTCATTGGCGTCGTGGCCAGGGGCGCGGTTTTCATCGACAAAGGGGTAGGCGAAAACGCGGTCGCCGCCGCGAACCATGCGCGGGATGATGTTTTTGCCGAAATCGTGTTCGGTGTCGGTTTTTACGTCTTCGATGACGCGGCGCACCAGAACTTCGGTCGAAAAGATGTAAACGCCCATCGAAGAATAGGAGTATTCTTCGTCGCCAGGGATGCCAGGCGGGTCTTTGGGCTTTTCCACGAAACGATTGATGCGCCCGTCGGGATCGGTTCCGGCCACGCCGAAGCGAAAGGCCTCGGAGCGTGGCACCTTGGTGCAGGAAATGGTTAAATCCGCGTTGTTTTGGAGATGAAATTCGAGCATTTTCGAATAATCCATCTTGTAAATGTGGTCGCCGCTTAAAATCACGACATAGCTGGGTTTTTCCTGTTCCAGCATATAGATGTTCTGGAAAATGGCGTCGGCGGTGCCCTGATACCAGCGCTGCACGTTGCGCTGCTGGGGCGGAATCACATCGATGTATTCGCCCATCACCGGATTGAAAAGTTCCCAGGCGGCCTGAATGTGGCGCTGGAGCGAAAACGATTTGTATTGGGTCAGCACCAGAATGCGGCGCATTCCCGAATTGATGCAGTTGGAGAGCGCGAAGTCGATGATGCGGTAGACGCCGCCAATGGGCACGCTGGGTTTGGCGCGGTCGCGGGTGAGCGGGTAGAGCCGTTCGCCCTGGCCGCCGGCGAGCAGCATGACGACGGTGTTTTGCAGCGCCGAATCCTGGCCGCGCGAGAGCACGCCGCGCGAAATAGTGGGCGCGAAATGAACCGACTCGGGACGCGCGTAGGCATCGACGGGCGAGGGTGGCGTGCCGTTGAGTGCAGGGCTTTCGAGAGTTTGGGGGGATGAATTTTCGAGGGCGTTTTGGCTCATGGGAATTTTCCTCGGTGGAAATGGCGCGGAAAAGCGAAGTTCAGTCGGATTGGCGCTGTGTCAGCAAGCGTTTGACAGTGTCTTTGAGTTCGGAGAGGTCGGAGTTTTTGACGATGTAGGCGTCGGCTGACCAGGAGGCGAACGAATTGCGGTAGGACGCGTAGGCGGTGTGAATGATGACGGGCACGCGGCGGTCAACTTCGAGCAGGCGCGCCAGGGTGTCGAGGCCGTCCATCTTGGGCATATTGACATCCAGAACGACGAGATCGGGCGTTCGATTTTGCGCGGTTTCGAGGGCTTCGCGCCCGTCGCCGGCCGTGACGACGGCATAGCCTTCGTCGCACAGTTCTTCTTCGTAGAGTGCACGCTGGTTGGGATCGTCTTCGACAACCAGGACAAGAGGGGGATCGTTGGGGGATTGGGAGGAATTCATCTTGCTCACCTCGAAAATAGGGTTTAAAAGTGCCCCCAGCAGGCGGGAGGGCTAAGAAAAAGCGTCCAAAGCGCGCCCTTGACGGCAAAATAAATGGTGGGTAGCAGCGCGCAGTTTACATCTCGATTTTCTCCCGTGTCGAAGAATCTCCGTTTTCAGGCGGTCGAAACTTCATTTGAAGTGGAAATTGTCCCCAAGGGCAAGCAGAAAATAAAGGTCGTGCCCTGGCCTTCTTCGGAAAACACTTCGATTTGACCGCCGTGATCTTGAATGATGCGCTTGGTGACCGCCAATCCCAGGCCCGATCCCGACACTTTGGTGGAAAAAAACGGGTCGAACACCGATTTGAGGGCGCGCTGCGAAATGCCCACGCCCGAATCCTTGATTTCGATTTCCAAAAGCGGCACCGCGTCCGCTGCGCGGCGCGAAATGCGGGTGGCGATGTGCATTGCGCCGCCGTCGGGCATCGCCTGAGCGCCGTTGCGGATGGTGTTGAGCAGGGCCTGCAACAAACGGCCCCTATCGACCGGAACGAGCGGCAAATCGGTGTCGAAATTCTTTTCCACCTCGACGCGGCAGGCGCGGATATCGGCGTCGGCGAGCAAAAGCGCGTGTTCCACGATCTCGTTGATGGGTTGGGGCTGCAAATCGAGCCCGCGCGGGCGCGCCATGTCGAGCAGATCGGTGAGAAGTTCTTCCAGACGCTCGACTTCGGCCACCACCACGCCGACTTTGCGGCGCACTTCGGCCACATCCTCGGTTTTTTTGAGAACCGAGCGCGCGAAACCGCCGATGGTCGCAAGGGGATTGCGGATTTCGTGCGACACGCGCGCCGCCATTTCGCCAACCGCCACCAAACGCTCCGCCGACACCAGTTCGCGCTGCGCGCGTTGCAGGGCTTCGTAGGCGAGCGCGTTGTCGATGGCCAGGCCCGCCTGCTGCGCGAGGGTGTCGAGCAGTTGAACATCGTCTTCTTCGATGGGCGCGCCGGAATAAAGGTTGTCGGCCAGAACCAGGCCGACCAAACGGTCTTTGGCCAGAAGCGGCGCGATGGCGACTTCGGCGGCGCCAAAGAGTGCGGAAGCCGACGCGAACTCCCTGCTGTCGGCCTCGGCGCACTTCTCGGCGGCCAGAAACTCGTTGCGCGGCACCACCAGCGCGGTTTTAGCGACGATCGCCCTTCGAATGGCGGGCAAACCGGTGTTGTGGAGGCCGATTTTGAGACTCATGACGCGCTCCTGCAGGGGCGAGAGGGGGCCGCGATGGCGCTCGGTTTGGCTCAAAAGTTCGGGCAGGGTGAGTTCGTGCTGCGAAATTTCGGCCCAGATGCGCGACGCTTCTTCAGGCGAAGAGGGGCCGAGCGCCATGCGGCCTTCGAGCGAACGTCCCGCCTCGTCCACCAGCAAAACGAAGGCGCGATTGAAGCCCAGCGCCGAACCCGCCGTGATGCAGGTCAAAACCGACGACAAAACGCGGTCGATGTCGAGCGATTCCTGAAATAAACGCCCGATTTCGTGCATCAATTGCAAACGGTAGGTCTGGCGCCAGCGCTGGGTCAGGTTGATGAGCAACAGCGCCGCTTCGGCCTGGCCGCGAAAATAAACCCGAAACAGGCGCATATCGAAGACCTGCGGGCCTTCGGGCGCGCGCACGTGGACTTCGGGCACTTCGCGGCTCTGCCCGCTTTCCAGAACCTCGCCAATCACGCTGCGAAGCGCGTGATGCTGCGCCGGAGCCTCGCCGAACACGCTTTCCAGAGGCCGTTGCAGCAACTCTTCGCGTGGGCGGCCAAAGGTCTGGCACAGGCGCTCGTTGACGAACTGGATGTGCCCGTGCCTGTCCACCACCAGGAGGGAATGCAGCATCGAGTTGAGCAGGCTCTGATTGAAATCGTTGATTTCGCGCATATTGCGAAACAAACGCGAGTTTTGAAGGTGCGCCGCGATGATGGCGGTCGCGGTTTTGAGCGCGCCGACATCGCTGGCATCGAGAACATCCGCCACGCGGCTCTGCACCGTGACCACGCCGCCGTTTTCGCTCTGGATGACCACGGGAATGCTCAAAAACGACTGCGCCGCGTCGTGCCGCGCCGAATGCGCTTCGGTTTCGAGCAGTTCCCAGGCGGCGCGGCGCGTTCCTGGCGGCGGGCCGAGTTCGTGAGCGCCCGCCGCTGCCACGACCAGCATTTCCTCGGCGGGCACCGGCGCGAAGCTGCCGAAGCGTCCCGCGCCCGACAGATAAAACGTCACGTCGCAGTCGGCGAAGTGCGAGCCGATGGCGCGCGTCACCTGGGGCAAAAACGACTCGATGTCGCGCGTGGCGAGCGCGCATTTCTGCACTTCGTTGATGAGCGAGAGGTGCCGCGCGCGGCGCTGCTCCTGAAGATAAAGCGCGCGCAACTGCTCCTCGCGGGCGTGAAGCTGCGCGTTCAAAACATCGCTGGGCCTGGCATCGGACGTTTCGAGCATGATTTCCCCTTTTCTGCAACGGAAGGTGCGGTTTGGAGATTTCAACACAGAGAACACGGAGAGACAGAGAAAACAGAGCAGATTGCAGAGAGTTTTAGCTTGAAACTCTTCTCGAATGTCTCTGTGACCCTCTGTTTCTCCGTGTCCTCTGTGTTGAAATCTCCAAACCGCACCTTCCAATCCTGCTCCTGCTAAATTGATTGCGTGTCTTTCGATTTAGCGGCAGTTTCGACCTTCATTTTCGACCTCGACGGCGTGATCTGGCGCGGACAAGCGCCCGTCGCGGGCGCGGTTTCCAGTCTCGCAACTTTGCGCGCGTCGGGCCGCAAATGCCTTTTCGCCACCAACAATTCGAGCCGTCACCCCCAGTTCTACGCCCAGAAACTGCGTGACCTGGGCATCGCCGCCGCGCCTTCCGAGGTCGTCACCTCGGCAACGGCGACTGCTCTGCATTTGTCGCGCCACATGAGGCGCGGTTTTTCGGTTTATTTGATCGGCGAAGAAGGCATCGCGGGCGCGCTCGAAGCCATCGGCGCGCGCGTGGTGCGCGATGAGGATGTCGAAACCGTCGATTGCGTGGTTGTCGGCATCGACCGCGAGTTTTCCTACGCTAAACTCAATCGCGCGCAGGGGTTTCTGCTGCGGGGCGCCGTTTTCATCGCCACCAACCGTGACGCCACCTTTCCCCTCGAAAACGGCGTTTCGCCTGGCACCGGCTCGATTGTCGCTGCCGTCGCGACGGCGGCGGGCCGCGAACCACTTTCGATGGGCAAACCCGATCCCCAGATGCTTCTCGCCATTCTCGAAAGCGAAGAATTGGCGCCCGCGCAGGCCGCGATGATCGGCGACCGCCTCGACACCGACATCGCCTGCGCCAATCGCGCCGGAATTGGCGCGATTTTCGTGGCGACGGGCGTCACGTCCATGCCCGTCGCGCGCGAGGCCCAGGGCGAACAGCGTCCCGACCTCTTTTTCGAAGATTTGCCCGCGCTGTGCGCCGCGCTTGGCCTCTAAATTGAGAACTTCCCACCCGTGGATTCCCCTTTCCCTCCCGCTCCCGCGCCGCCCCGACGCCTCGCGCCGCGTCTTTTGACTGCCCTCATCGGCATTCCGCTCATCCTGCTCATTGTGTGGCTGGGCGGCGCCGCGTTTCGGTTTTTGTGCCTCGTTTTGGCGTGGGGCGCGCTGCGCGAACTGCAAGTCGCGCTCGGTCGAAGCCAAAGGTTGGGCGGCGCGCAAATCATCGGCATCGTCGCGTATCCGGCGGTTTTCTGGGCGATCTGGCGCGGCCTCGCACCCGCTTTCGCCTTTGTGCTCCTGGGCCTGCTTTTAACGCTCGCGGCGCTCTACTACGGACGCATGACCCGTTTGACGCTGCCTTCGCTGGCCATTACCGTTCTGGCGACGCTTTACGTCTCACTTTTCGCGCTTTTGCCGCCTTTGCGCGAGGCGGGACGCGGAGAACTTTTCTACATGACGCTGTTCGCGGTGTGGGCGAGCGACACGGCGGCGTATTACGGCGGTCGCGCGCTGGGCAGGACGCCGCTTTCGCCGCTTTCGCCTGGCAAAACCAACGAGGGCATGCTGTGCGGCGTCTTCGCGGCGACGCTCACGGCGGCCCTCATTGCGGGCTGGGCGCAGTTCACGCCGTTTCAGACCGCGTTTCTGGCCATCATCGTCGCTCTGGCCGCCCCGATTGGCGATCTGGCGGAATCGTTCTGGAAACGCGAACTGGGCGTCAAAGATATGGGCGCCGTTTTCCCTGGTCATGGCGGCATTCTGGACAGATGCGATTCGCTTCTCTTCTCCGCGCTGGCTTTGTCGCTTTACATTGATTGGGTTGTGGGTTGAAAGCGTATCCAAGAAGCCTGGTTAAGCGGGACTTACTCGCTGTGCATCCGTTCGCTCGACTGAAGTCGGCGCTATGGGCCTGCGGCTAACTTCCCGCCTTCGCGGGAACCAAACTGCTTGGTTTCGGCGCAGGCCGAAAGTGAGCGGCGCAGCCGCGGGGCACCCTCTGGGTCAGCGCCGACTTCAGTCGAGCGAACGAATCTCATAGCTCCGTAGTCGCGATTTCAGCGCAAAGTGAGACGGTAGGCGCGCAGTTTGTGTTGCTCGCCCAGAAACTGGGCCGAAAACAGGGGGGAGTTCTCCAATATCGGCCCGTCTTTGGGCGCGCAGAACACGATCAAACTCCCGTTTTGAAGCAGGGGAACCAAATCTTCGGGCGTTTCGGCGACAAATGTATCATGCCGGCCCGTCCCAGGCACGACGCGGCCCCCCAAATAAAACACCGGCTCGTAGGTTTTGGGAAGGCGAAAGACCGTCGAAGTTTCACCGGCTTTCATCTGCGAAGCGACACTCAAAACCAGCGCGCGATGCGACAGTTTGTGTTCGTTTTGGCGCGCGTAAACTGCGAAAGCATAGACCACGACCAGCGCCATCAGAGCCGCGCCGCCGAGCAGAATCCACTTCGGTTTCCACCTGCGCGGGAGGAGTTCGCCGCGAGAGAGCGCTTCGCCCGCCAGAATTGCCAGCGCGGGAAACGAGGGCAGGATGTAGGAGGGCAGTTTCGACTCGGAAACCGAGAAAAACGCGATGGGCACCAGCGCCCACACCCAGGCGAAGGCCAAAAATGCGTCGCGCGCGTTGTGGCGGGGCCGCAGCGTCGCGCCCTCGGCGGCAGCGGGAAAAAGCCAGGGCGTCCAGGGCAGCGAGCCGACCAGCGCGATGAAAATGAAGAAATACCACTCCTGCGGGTGCTTGTATTCGTTGGAACTGAAGCGCTTGAAGTGGTGATTGACGAAGAATTCCTGCCAGAAGAACTCGCCGTGACGCGCCCACACCGGCCCATACCACAGCGCGCTGACCGCCAAAAACACGCCCAGCGCGGCCCCAAGCGTTGCGAACGACGGTTTCGGGGCCGGACGCGCCCACAGCCACCACAAAGTGCCGATCATCGTCAGCAGAAGCGGGCCGATGAGTCCTTTGGCGAGCATCGCGCCGCCGGTGAACGCCGCCGTGCCCAAAATCCAGGCGAAAGCGCGTTTTTCACTTTGACTTGCGCGCCAAAAGCAGAGCAGGGCGCCTCCAAGGGTGGCGCAAAGCGTCATGTCGGTGGAGGCGCCGTGCGCGAAGACGATGATGCCCAGCATCGAGGCCGCGACGCTCGCCACGAAAAAGCCTTCCCTTTCGCCCAGAGCGCGGCGCGCGCACGCCCACAGTCCCAAAACCAGAAACAGAGCGCCAAAGGCCGATGGCAAGCGCGCTGCGAGTTCGTTCGCGCCCAGAACGGAGTAAAAAAGCGCCTGCCCCCAATACAAAAGCGGCGCTTTTTCGAGCCACAACCGACCGGCGAGGCGCGGGGAAATGTAGTCGCCGCTCACCCACATTTCGCGGGCGATTTCGGCGTAGCGCGGCTCGTCGGAGCCCAGAAACGGAGCGCGCCCCAGTCCGAAAAACAGCGTCACGGACGCCAGAAGCAAAAGCGCGAACAGGGATTTGAGAGAAAACCTGGGCAAATCGAGTCTCAAAACGAGTAGGAAAAGCGGATTGCTGGCCTCTGGCGCTGGGTTTCTTCGCGCTTTTCAATGAAGGGAAAGAGCAGCAGTCCGTGCGGGCGGCGCAGTTCCAGTTTCGAGGTGAAATAGCCTACCGCCGCGCCCGCGATGACATCGCGCCAGTAGTGGCGGCGCAGTTTCACCCGCGAAGCGGCCACCAGCGCCGCGCCCGCATACCAGTAGGGCGCCTGGCGGGGATGAAATTCGGCCTGCATGGTCGCAACCGAAAACGCCGCCGTCGCGTGGCCCGATGGAAAACTGGTGCGCGAACTGCCATCGGGGCGCGGGGCGCGCACGATCCGCTTGAGCGCCGTGGTAATAACGGCCGAAGTCAGCGCCGAATCCGCGACGCGCAGCGCGTTTTGCTTGCCCTGCTTGCCATCTTCCACGAGCGGCAAAAGAAAACCGGAAGTGACCAGAATGGCAATGCCGCCATTGGAGGCGAATTTGGCGGCGTCGTGGAGATCGTCATCGGCGCGCGCCTGGGCTGGGGGCAAAACCAGTCCCAGCGTAAGAAGCAGGGCCGGAAGGAGGGGACGGGAAAATCGAAACATATCTTTCAAGGCTAACGCAGACGATGTGACAAGTAGCGAAAAGAAGCGAAAAGTCGGGAGCGAACAAAAACGGCCAAGTGAGCGCTCGACTCCCTCTCCCGAAGGGAGAGGGAGTCGAGCAGTCACTTCCCTCTCATCTCGGCACTTCAACGGCGCCCAGAATCGAGCGCACTACATCGTCGCTTTTGAGGCCTTCCATTTCGCTTTCGGCGCGCAGCAGCAGGCGGTGCCGCAAAACCGGCAGCGCGACGGTTTTCACGTCTTCGGGCAGGACATAATCGCGCCCGTTAATGGCCGCCAGCGCTTTGGACGACTCCAAAAGCGCGATTCCGGCGCGCGGCGAGGCGCCCAGCGTGAGCGTGGAAAGGTTGCGCGTGCGCTCGACGAGGGCGTGGATGTATTTGATAAGTCCCTCGCCGACGGTCACATTTCGCACCGCCTGGCGCGCCGCGAGGATGCTCTGAGTCGAAGCGACGGCGCGCAAACCGGCGTCGGCCAGTTCGTGGGCATCGAAGCCGCGATGAATGCGCTCCAGAAGCGCGATCTCCTGTTCGGGCGTGGGGTAGTTGACGAGGACTTTGAGCAAAAAGCGGTCGATTTGGGCTTCGGGAAGCGGGTAGGTGCCTTCGTAGTCGATGGGGTTTTGCGTCGCCAGAACCGTGAAAAGCGGCGAGAGAACATGAGTTTCGCCGTCGATGGTGACGCGCTTTTCCTGCATCGCTTCGAGCAGAGCCGCCTGAGTTTTGGGCGGCGTGCGGTTGATCTCGTCGGCGAGCAGAATATCGGTGAAAATCGGGCCTTTCTGGAGGTTGAACTCCTGGGTTTTGGTGTTAAAAACGTTGGTGCCCACCACATCGGATGGCATCAAATCGGGCGTGAACTGGATGCGCTTGAAATCAGCTTCGACGGCGTGCGCCAGCGACTTGGAAGCGAGGGTTTTGGCCACGCCAGGCACGCCTTCGAGCAAAACGTGCCCGCCCACCAGTAGCGCGATGAGAAACTGGCCGATCACGTCGTCCTGCCCCACGACGGCCTTGGCGACTTCGGCGCGAATGGCTTCAACCAGGTTTTGAACGGGCGCGGTCGCACCCTGATGGATTTCTTCGGTCATAAAAATTTGGGGTGGAAAGTCAGAATAAGAACGATGAAGTAGGAGTTTGACCCCCTCTCCACTTGTGGGGAGGGTCGGGGAGGGGTCAACGGTCGAAATTTGCGTTTGGAAAATTGCTGAACTGCTACTCTTTCGGCTGACCCCACCCGTCGCCCAGGGGGCACCCGACTCCCCACAAGTGTAGAGGGGGTCGAGCAGTTATTTCGTCCTTTTTCCTCTTTCTTTTATCGTCCCTCCAGCTTACGCAGCACCAACTCCATTTCCTGCGCGTCGCGCAATGCTTCGCCCACAGTTTGCGCCGGAGCGCGGCTTTGCAGCAGCAGACGGTCGGTGACTTCAAAGGGAATTGCGGCGATTTCCTGCGCGCGCCGCGCCAGAACCGCGTCGTTTTCGGCGGGCGAAAGCCCCAAACGATGCGCCAGACGGCGCCGGAAACGCGCGCCGATGATGGCGGCGGCGGCCTGGGGCCGGTTGGTTTTGAGGAACAGCGCGCCCATCGCGGCGGCGAACTGCGAAGCGCGCGTCACCGGCCCGCCTTCGGGAAGGGCCACCGGCGCGCCCAATCTACGCCCCGCGAAGGCCCAGAACAAAAGTCCCGCGAGCAAAAGCTGCCCAATGGCATAGGAAACCGGCGGCTTTTTGAGGTGAGAAATCAGGGTGTCGGGCGCGGTATTGGCGGCGTTTTCGCCGTGACTGCGCTCGTCGAAATAAACCGCGCCGCCTGGGACGTGAGCGCGCAAGAGGTTGGAGACCAAAACCGCGTTGTCGGGCTTGGAGAGCGCGTAATTGGTAAACAACAGCGCGTCGGGCGCGATAAAAACATGACCTTCTCCGATGTCGAGTCGCGCGAGGGAGCCGCTCGGCGGGCCAGCGATTTCGAGATGGCGCCGCGTAATTTCAAAAGTGCGCGGCGAGCCGCTCGCCTGCTTGACTCCGGTGCGATAAATCGATACCGCGTCGAGCGAAAGCGGCTCCAGTTCCGGCAAAAACTCACCGGCTTTGGGCGCGCTGCTCAGGCCGCTTTCGACACCCAAGACGCGGAGAACTTCTTCAATGCCTTCGCTGTTTGATTCTTGGGGGCCAGAAACCCAGAGAAAGCTTTTAGGCCGCGCGCAGAAGACAAAGACGCCGCCTTTTCTAACCCAAGCCAACAAAAGGTTGGCCTCACGTTTGGAAAATCGCGTTTCGGGATCGAGAATCAGCCAGATTTTGGCATCGGTGGGCATTTTTTGAAGCGGTTCGACCTGTTTTCGCGGCGCATAGCCCAGTTTTCCGAGCAGAAGCCGCAGACCTTTGCCGCCAAGCGGTGTCGCGTCGTTCCACCCCGCGCGCGGCAGGGTGTGCGATTTCTGCTCGCTGTTGGCGAGAAGGGCGACCATCAGAGCCGCGAAAATCAAAAATCCCACCAGCAATCGCGTGGGATCGAGGCGTCGTTTTCTCATCGCGCCGCCTCCGCGAGGGTTTCAAAAGACGCCGCGCGCGCTTCGAACTCGCGCGCGTCGGCCTCGAATCGACTCCAATTCCCCTCATCGCAGAGTGCGCCGCCGTAGCGCACGCGGTCGAAACGGCGCGTCAAATCGGAAAGCGGGGGCACGAGGGCGCGCTTGGTCTCGCTGCGGCCCAGGGCGGCGAGGTGTTCCCAGTTGGTGCGGCGCGCGTCGTAGCGCCACACGCCGCGCGCGTCGAGTTGCAACAAAAGCGACAGATAACGATGGCGCAGCGCCTCGCGGAAGTTGCCCTGAGCCGCGAAATCGTCGGCGCGCGCGCGCAGTTCATCGGGCGGCAACAGCAAAAGCGCGGCGTCCTCGCCCTGCAAAACCGCCTCGCGGCGCACGGTGCGGCGACCCCACTTCCCGCCGAACGCGCGCCATACGAACCACCCCACCGCCGCCAGAAGCGCCGAAACAAGGGCGTAAAACAGAAACCACAGCCACTTATCGCTGGGCGCCGCGATGTTGGGGGGCGTGGCCGGAGTGGGAAAGAGGCTCCTCAGCCACTTCCAAAAGCTGTTCCAGGCGTCCGTGACGGCTTTCCAGGCGTCGGCGAAGGCCTTTTGCCACCAGAACGGGCCGGTGCGAATCTGGCCCGAACTTTCCAGACCGGCCATGATTTTCTGGGCGTCGGCGGGCGCGAAAGAGGGAGTTTTCGTCCATTCGTCGAGCGCGCCGATTTGAGATTCGGCCATTTGGCGCGCCCTGACGACATCGCGGCGCATCGCGTTGGCGGGTTTGCTCAGGCCGCGCGCCATTTTCGACCAGGCATTGCCGTTGACGGTCTGGGTCTGGCCGTCGGCGCGGCGCACCGTGGAAGTCGTGTCGAGCCGTTTCAAAAGCGGGCCGAGACGACGCGGCGGGCGCTTTTCCATCGCTTTCAGTTCGCGCAGCGCTTTTTGCAGCGTGGCACGATAAGTCGCGGCGGACACAACTGGCGCGGGTGTTTTGGGTTGCGCTAAAGCCGCAAAATTGGCGGTCAAAAGCCAGAAAAACGCGAAGCCGAGGCAGCGCATCGGCCCAAAGCCGAGGTTAAATTTCACCACGCGCCTCAGGGCGGGCCTCGGTTTCACCCAAATTTTGCGCTCCGCCCGCCGAAAACGAAGTGGGAGCGGTGTCATGCGCGATGCTGGTTTCGCGCGGCGCCTCAGTCGGAGCAAAAGACGGCGTTTCGAGCGGCGGCGGGGGAGCCGAAGCGTAGGCCGTCCATTCCAGGTCGAGGGCTTCGCGCCGCACCCGCAAATCGAGATAAAGAACGGCGATAACCAGAGATTGCGCCGGATTCCACAGCGTGAAAAACACAGACATGAAGCCGCCTACAGTAAACGCCAGGTTCAAAAGCGCGTTTTCGGAGGGGATGCCGCCGTCGAAGATCTCGCGCAGTCCACCCCAGGCCAGCAGCAAATAACCGCCGCCGATGATGCCCATCACGGTCAGAACCGCCAGTCCCAGCAGCAGCGACATCCCGAAAACGCGCCTCCAGTTGCCCTTCAAGAGTTCGAAAGAGCGTCCCAGCGCCGCCGCGCCGCGTTTATCGTCTTCGAGACACGCGACAATCGGCACCATGCTGGCCCAGCCAAACGCGACCACGCCCAGCGCGCTGAAGCCGACGAAAATCAACAAAAATCCAACGACGGCGGCCACGATTTGCACCGGTTCGGGTGCGCTCGAAAGCGCCCACACGCCCGCGATGCCGACCACAAACGCGGCAATGTAGAGCGCCACAAAAACGGCGCCCAAAACCAGCACAGAGAGAAAGATCACGCCCAAAAGCGCGCCGTAGCGCGGCTTGGTGAACTGCCAGCACTGGCGAAATCGCACGCCCTGTCCGCGCACGGCGGCGGCCACGCAACACGAAGCCGCGCCGTAAAGCAAGGGCATGGCGAGGATCGAAATCCAGTTGAGAATCGGGACGAGCGCCATCACCGAAACCAGAGCCGACCAGCCCAGCAACACCCAGAAATAACGGCGGTAGAGCTTGAGCGCGGTGTCGAAAATTTCCAGCGTTTCACGGCGCCGCACCGGAAGCGCGGGGAATGCGGTTGGCGGGGAGAGTTTCGAGTTCATGGGAGGTCAAGAGAGAATCGAAGGCTCACTGACAGGACTATTTTTCCGTTTTTTCGCGATTCCAAACCACGCTTTCACTTCGGGTTTAAACCAATTTAGGAAAAGCATTGGCAGCAGAAGATAAATAATGATGTAGGAAACCGAAGTAAAAATCTTTACCAGAGACCAAGGCCCATCATCCCACTCGAAGTTAAGGTGAACGAAAGCGGGATTTCCTGAGATCAAATCAACGCTATTAATAATGACACCCAGGCAAATCAACGAGGCAAAGACAAAATGTAAATAGTAGCTGAATTTCCACCCCTTGCGTAAACCGACCAAATGAAGACCAAAAGAGAAAACCAACGGCACGCCCCACAACAACATATCGATGGTTTCCCTGGAAACCGAATCTCCAGCGAGCAATTTAGCTGCTAAACCAAGAGCCAGCATCGATACTCCAAGTGTGAAGGGCCAACCAGCTAAAATTGTGAGCCAGAAACCACTCCATTTCACCACTTTGGGCGCGTGTTTCCATTCGCGTTTTGAGGAAGTCGTGTTGCTATCGCACAAAACTATCGCACCCGAAGGTTCGGAAATAGGTGCAGCTTGATACGGTTCGTTAGAAGCATTCATTCGTGATTTTCACATTGGCCGTGCTTCAAAATCGGGTATTAAAGAGCATCAAGGCGCCTCGAAACCGATCAACTCGCGGAATTTGACCCAGATTTTCTGCCAGAACGAAGGCGCGGCGCCATTTTGCGAGGCAGGCGGCGCGGGTGATGGTGCAGTCTCTTCCCGACGCAAAAAGTTGTCGCGCCGGTTGAGAGTCTGCGCTGTCGCGGGAGCGTCCGGCGCCGTCGCGCTTCCGTCGATAGCCGTGTCAGCGTTGGCGACGGGAATTTTCGCTTGGGGCGTGGCTTCCACATCGGGACGGGTGCCGTTGTTTTGCTCGGCATCGGTCGAAAGGGGTGTTTCCGAAGCGGGATCGGGGACGGTTTCGGGCGGCACGGCCTGCGACAATGGCCCTGGCGCAATCGCGCCCCAGATGCGCCGGCCCTCACTGGAAGCAATCGCCGGAATCGCCGACTGGTTGCCTGGCGCGTAGCGCTGAGCGAGCGCGAAACGGCACAACCCGACGCCGGTAGCGAACTGCGGGTTGGCGACCTGATCGCTCCAGCCGGAAATTTCGTTGGGCAAGCCCAGTCGCACCGGCATTTGGAACACATCGGAGCATAAATCGAGCGCGCCAGGCAACAGCGCGCCGCCGCCGGAGAGAATCACGCCGCCCGCCAGGCGTTTGCGAACGCCCGCCGTGTGCATCGCTTCGCGCGAGAGTTCGAACAGTTCGCTCATGCGCGCCTCGATAATCTCGCCCAGAAGGGCGCGCGGAATGCGCAGTCGCTCGCCCGATCCGGCCATGAGGACTTCGAGCGCTTCGCCGTGCGGAATCAGGTCGCGCGTGGCGGCGCCGCGATCAATTTTGAGCCGTTCGGCGATTTCAAACGGCGTGCGCAGGCCGATGGCGATGTCGCGCGTGACATGGTTGCCGCCGACGGGCAAAACCGACGAATAGACGATGCTGCCATCGACAAAAACCGCGACATCCGATGTTCCGCCGCCAATATCGATGAGAATCACGCCCATTTCGCGCTCGTCGGCGGTGGTGACGGCTTCGGCGGTGGCAATCGGCTCCAGAACGAGGGCTTCGACATTGAGTCCGGCCTGTTCGACGCATTTAACAGTGTTTTGCAGAAACGAGGCTTTGCCGGTCACGACGTGGGTTTCGACTTCGAGGCGCTGCCCCGTCATGCCGATGGGCCGCTTGACACCGACGTGGCCATCGACAATAAAATCGCGCGGCAGAGAGTGAATAATTTCGCGGTCGCGCGGGATTTCGAGCGCGGCGGCCTGCAAAACGCGCTCGACATCGAAGCGCGTGATGGCATTTTGCGGTGAAGCGGCTGTGACGGTTCCGCGCCGGTTGGACGACTGGACGTGGTCGCCCGTTACACCCACAACGGCGCCTTCGACCTGAACGCCCGCCATGTGCGCGGCGCGCTCGACCGAATCGCGAATGGCGGCGATGGTGTCTTCAACATCGATCACCACGCCTTTTTTAATGCCGCGCGAGGGCACGACGCCCACACCGATGACGTTGATTTGTCCCGTTTCTTCGCCAGGCGCGCCGGTTGCCGCGATTCCCTGACCAATGACGGTGCAAACCTTGGTGGTGCCGATATCCAGTCCAACGACGATTTCTTCGCGCGTCACTCGCAGTTCTTCCCCCCGAAATTTTGCGGCTCGATAATTTTCATCCGATGGGTTTACCCCGTTTTGCGCCCTAAAAACAAAAAGACACGAAAACCAAAGAGATTTTCCTTGATTTCCCCGTCCTTTGCGCGTTCTGGGCCAAATTTTTCCAATTTAAGCAGTTTCCAGCGACGAAGAAGCGCTGTCAGTTCCTCTGGCGCGAAAGCGTTCGATGAGAATCCGGCGTAGCGCCGCCAGATTATTGAGGATGCGTCCCGAAAACAAAACCACCGCTCCAATCATCATCACTGAAATGCGCCCGTCGCCCAGACCGGTTTCCAGGCCCAGCCGCTCGCCGAGCAGAACGAGGCCAACGGCCAGAAGCGCGTTGGTGAAAAAGCCGGAAATAAAAATCACGTCGTCGAATTTCCCTTGCAGCCAGGCCCGCACGCCGCCCAGCAGCGTGTCGAGGCCCGCCAGAACCGCGACGGCGCTGTAGCGCGCGAAGGCTTCGCTGGCAGTGAAGGTGTTGGCGGGCATCCACACCAGAATAAAACCCAGAGCCAGAGCCAGAAGAGGAAGCACGAACATGAAATTGAATTGGGAGCGGAATCTGAAAACTGCTCACTTAGAGTGACTTGACCGGTTCATCAGCCTCTTACGAAGTCGCTTTCGCCACGCGAAGTTTGGGAGCGCCGCCCGTCGCGGCGGGCAGTTTGAGATTGTTGACGGCTTCGATTTTGACACCCTCGCCATTACCTCTCAGTTGATCGACGATGCCGTTGGGCATATTGAGAACTGATTTGAGTGTCGCGGGGTCACCGACAGCCTCAATGGTAAATGGAGCAGCGACCGGTTTCCAGTTGATATAAACGACGGGGCCAACGCAGCGAATCGGGGTGAAGCCCGTGACGCGAATCGTTTCGGCGCCCGCACCCTTCACCGCAACAGCGTCGGCTTCAGCGGAACGCAGTTCGTTGATGACTTGCAAAAGGTCGTAGTCGTGAACCAGACCCCAGCCTTCGTTGAGGGGCATGGTGCTGGTCACTTTGGCCGCGTCGGGATTGTCGGAAAGGGTGATACGAACGCCTGGCCCCAAAACCGGCGTCAGTCCCGCCGCCGCTTGCAAGTCTTTGATTTGCGCGTTGAGCGCCGCCACCTGAGTCGCGGAAAGCGAACCGCTCGCCGCGAGGGTATCGCGCAGCTTCTTCATCTCGGCGTTGGTTTTGACGCGCTCGGCGGCGACCTGGTCGGCCTGCACCTTCATTTTCGCGGCGAGTTGGTTGGCCTGCGCGATGCCCGCCGATTCGCGCGCCCGATTGGCCTGAACCTGTTGAGCGGCGCGCATTTGCATGGCGAGCAGGCCGCCAAACACGAAACACACGCCGGTCAGCGAAAAAATCCACGAGCGGCCCGCCCGCGCGGTTTTGGTTTCGCCGCGCGCCGGCGAAGCGGGTGGCGAAGCGGAAAGAGGTGAAGAAGCGTTCATATTGCGAATTTCGACGCTCGAAAACGGCGCCCGACTCATAAGAAAAGGCCGGTTTCCGTTCAATTTTTGCGACTATTTCGAGTTGCTGTCGACAAAGTGCGAATCACGGCAGAGGAAACCATATTTGGGAAGGAGTTGGCGTGATGCTTTCACGGCAGTTATGCAACTCCTTCGCCCTTCAGGATGACGACATATGAGACATTAAACCACTTTTGCAAGAGGTCGAATTTTTATTAGACCTCTTGCAAAAGTGCCTATTCGAAATTGGCAGCGACTGAAGTCACCGCAACAACGGCGCGAAACCTGCCTTCGCAGGTTGGGGCCTCCAGTCCGCGCAGGCGGACTTCGCGCCGTTGTTGCGGTGACTTCAGTCGCTGCAAGCCACTTTTGCAAGAGGTCTATTTTTAAAAGGCCATGCCCAGGTTGGGATTCCAGCCGCCCAGCACCTTTTCCATCGAGTAATTGGCGGCTTCTTCCGGCGTGAGAATTTTCGACCAGGCCACGCGTTTGGAAACGTCAACCGCCTGGCCATCGGGCGTTTTGCTGCCGAATTCGAGATAGCGCACGGTTTTTTCGGCGTCGGGCTTGTTCCAGTTGTGCCAGCCTGCGGGCACGATCACGTTGCCCATTTCGGTGCTCAGCCACACGGTTTGCGCGTAATCGCGCCAGGGACGGCCCAGAAAGGTCTGGATGCCTGGCTCCGCCGTGATGCGGCAATGGGAAAACACCAGGCCATAGGGATTGTCCTGGGGCGTGTTGGCCGCCGTGATCCAGCCTGCTTCCAGAACGTGGATGTGGCAGCGGTCGAAATAAGCCGTCGCCTCGCCGTAGATGAAATCAGTGCGCCCGTTGATAAAACAATTCTGGAAGTAAGACGGGCCTTTGCGAACCCGAATCGTGTCCTGCCAGCCCAGAAAGCGGCAGTTGCGAAAGATATTGCGCGCTCCGTTGACATAAATCGCCAAAGCCTGCGCGACGTGGGGCGCGTTGTTCTCGAAAGAGAGATCACGCGCCTCGAAATCGTCGGCGGACACCACCACGCTCGCGCTGCCGATGGTGCCGACTTCTTTGCCGTCGGCGCCCAGAGATTTAACGTGGAGGTCGTTGGTCAAAATCGTTTTTCCGGCCTCCTCGCCGATCAAAAGCAGGTTGGGTTTGTCTTTGGGCACCACGACGTGCGCTTTGTAGGTGCCTGGCTTGATCGAAATGACCACGCGCCGAGGGCTTTGGGAGGGCGCGGCGTCAATGGCTTCCTGCACCGTGCGAAAATGGCCGCTTCCGTCGGGCGCGACCACGAAATCGGGCTTGATGGCGGTCAAATTTGCCGCTGTTTTGGGAAGCGGTGCGACGTTGGAGACGGGCGCCAGAGCGGGCGCGGCGAGCAGATACCGGCTCAGTTCGGGCACGACGCGGCGCACTTCGCGCGCCACCAAAAGCGCGGTGGCGCGGCTTCCGGCCTCAGAAAGATGGGTGCGGTCGGGTTTGGCGGGGTCAGCGCCGGCCCGATCATAGGCGGCGGACAGAGCGGGGCCAAGGGCGTCGAGTTCTTCGATGGAGCGCGCGTGCAAATCGACGAGCGGCACGCCTTTTTGCGCCGCGACCCGCTTTGCAGCCTCCACGTAAGTAAGGTGTCAAATCCGACTGAATTTTCCCCTGCGGCGAAAAAGTGCGCCGCGACAGCGAGGTCACTAAAACCGGTTTGGCGCCGATGCCGCGCGCTTCGTCCACATAATGCGCCAGGTTTTGCGCGTAGGTCGTGTTGGGATCGGTTTCGCGCTCCGGCCCTTTGCCAGGCTGGTCGTTGTGGCCGAACTGGAGGAAAACGTAATCCGGTTTTTGTTCCAGAACCGCTTTCCAGTGACCTTCGTCGCGGAAACTTTTGGACGAACGCCCGCCGCGCGCCAGATTAACCAGCAGCGCCGAGGGCGCGAGCAGGGGAGCCAATCCTGGCCCCCAGCCGCCGTTGGGCGCCACAGTCGAATCGCCCGCCAGCACGATTTTGATGTTTGGCAGGGGCGTTTGCGCCGCAGCCGGTTGGGGTTTCATGGTCAGAGTTAGAAGAAAAGCGGCGCCCCAGAGAGGCAGAGCCGCCGTTGTGAAAGGTTTCATGGTTTGCGTCCTTGAAATCGGTTCAGCCGAGGGTTTTACGCAGCCAATCCGTCATTTTGCGGGCGTATTGGGCATCGAACTGCGTCCATTCCGCCAGGCGATGCGGCGCGCCTTCGAGGGTGATCAGCTCGCAGGAAACGCCCGCTTGGGTTAATTTTTCGCGCAGCGCCAGGGATTGAGCGTAGGCCACGCTTTTGTCGGCGGTGCCGTGCAGCAGCAGAAACGGCGGCAGTCCCGTCTTGATTTCATTGATGGGCGACATCGCGGCGAGCTTTTGATAAACGGCGGGCGTGTCTTTCGGCTCACCCAGAAGCGCTTGCAGCGATGGCGAAAGCTGCCCGCGAAACCGCGTGTCGGCCACCAGATCGACTGGCGCGGCGACGGCGACAACGGCGCCGACGCGGGTTTGGGCGTCGCTTTGCGTCGCGGCGCGCACCGCGAGATGACCGCCCGCCGAATAACCGATCAGGGCGATGCGTCGGGGGTCGCCGCCAAACCTCGCGGCGTTGCTTTTGACCCATTTCAGCGCGCTTTGCACGTCTTCAAAACCCGCTGGCCACAGGTTTTGCGGCGCGAGGCGATAATTGATGGAAAACCACGCGAAACCGGCTTCGCCCAGAGCGTCGCAGAGCGGCATGGTGTCGCCCGCTTTGTCGCCCGCGCCCCAGCCGCCGCCGTGAATCACGAGGGCGACCGGAAACGGGCCGCTTCCCGCCGGAGTGAAAGCGTCGAGGCGCAAGGTTTCACCCCCCGCCTCGCCGTAAACGATGTCCTTTTGCAAGCGGTTGCCCGCACTCGAAAGCCTATCCACGTTGTTTTGCTCCTTGCGATAATCAATGGCCACCCTGGGATTGGTGCCGTTGAGCCACTCTTCGAGGTTGGAATAGCCGTCGCCGTCCTTGTCGAGCGCGCCATCGCCCGCGTCCTGCCCCTTGAAACCGTTGGCCTTTTCCCAGTCGTCGGGCATCCCGTCGCCGTCCGCGTCGGCGGGCGCGGGCGCCGCTTCAAGAGTCGGCCAGCCACCGACCTCGTTTTGCGAATCGATGAGGCGCCCTCCCCTGTTTTGGACTTCGCGCACGATGCGCGCATCAACCGCATCGCGCTGGGGAAGCGTGGCACCCGCGCTTTTCAAGACCTGCTCCATCGCCACGCGCGCGGACGTTGTGGTGATGGCGGGCATGGCGATGGGTTGGGGCAGCAGTTCGACCGCTTTTTTGCCGTCCACTTCGAGCCGGTTGAGAAAAAGCGCGTTGTCGCGGGTGAAACTTTCGCGGCCTTCCCACTCGTTGCCCGCGATGTAAAGGCGAATCTGCGACGGCCCGCCAATCGTGATGGGCGTCTTGGCGCGGCTGCTGGGCCCGCTGCGAATGAAGTTGCCGACGTAATTCGCCGCGAAAATGCCCTGGGTCTGGCCGCTCGCGGTGCCGCCGTAATTGTAAATCACGTTGTTGCGCACATCGAAGGTGGGAAAGGGCGCTTTGCCATAGTTGTCGCCCAGACGCGGGTTGCGCGAGTCGTTGTGCGCCCACAAATTGTGATGCAAGGAAACCGCGCCGTCGGCGCGCGCCAGCGAGCCGTAACCGTGGTCCCTACCAACCTGTCCTTTCTTGGAGAACCGCTTTGAGGTGTATCTCAGTTTGGACGCGGGTGAATTATCCTGAGTTTTGCGGCAGGTCTTCCAGTTTCGGCTCGGCGGCGATTTGAGCGGGAATGGGACGCCACACCGGACGCTCCAGCGACAGCAAATCCAGTTCTTGCGCGCGCCGTCCGGTGCGCTCGAAGTAGCTCAAAGCGACGCGCGCCCGCGCCAGCTTTTCGCTCCAGCGCTCGTCGCCCAGGCGCAAAAGCAGTTCGTTGTGCGCCCTCAGCGCGCCTTTGCCCACCAGTCGCAGCGAGGCCTGGCCGTGTTCGTCGAAATAAATGCGACGCAGTTGCCAGAAGAGAAGATCGGGGTCGCTCCGCTGGTCTTGCACCAGGGCGTTGTCCTCCAAAACGGCCTTGTTGAGCGCAACCGCATCGGCCCAGATTTTGGCATCCAGTTTCTGCCCCAACTGCGGCGCAAGCTGCGGCGCGACGACGGCATAAAGCGCGCCATCTTCGGCGCGCGGACGGCGAAAGGGCACGCCCGACTCGTCGGCCACCCACCAGTCGTTTCCGGCGCCCACTTTCAAAACCGGCGCTCGTTCGGTGACGCGCAGTTCGACCTGCGGCGGCCAGAGCGGAAGCCGCACCACGCGCGCCGACGCAACGGTGGGCAGCTTTTCGACGGCGTTTTCAATCGCTTTTCGATCCGCGCGCAGGAAGTTTTGACCCACGAGAGCGTCGGCGAGTGGGCGCAGTTCGTCGGGCGAAGTGGCATCAGTGCCGGAAAGCGAAACGGTCTGAATTTGAAACTGAGGCATCGTGAAAGCTGCAATCACGAGTTGAACGCAAAACAGCAGGCACATCAGCGCGAAAATCCGTTTCAGAATGGCCGGCAGACGCCGTTTGGGGCGCGGCGCGGGTTTGGGCGGCTCGGCGCGCGCGCTGAGTGCGAATTCGCGTTCGATTTCGGCGCGCTGCTCGTGACGCTGCGTTTCGCGTCCCTGACGCCGCGCCGCTTCGATTTTGGCGTGTCTTTTGGAAGTTCGTTCCAGATGGCGGCGCGCGCGCGGCGACAGATGCCGCCGCGCCATTTCGTCGTCGCGCCGCGTCGTGGTTTCCGCGGTTTCGGGCACAGGCGGATCGGGTTTCGGCTCGTCTGGCGCGTCGTTTCGTGGCGCGCCGAAGCGTTCTTCGGGCGTGATAAGACGCCGAGGCGGATCGGGATTGTGGGGCGGCTGCGACGAGGGGGAGTGCGGCATGAGACAATTCCAAAAAGGGGCAAAGAATTTCCCCTTTACGATTATAAACCCGCGCCGCCCCTACAACCGCGCCGGAAGTGCCATTTCCAAAAGTTTTTCGATCAAAGCGCCAAATTCCATCCCCGCCGCGCGCGCCGCATCGGGCACCAGCGAGGTTTCGGTCATGCCAGGCGTGGTGTTGGTTTCGAGATAAAGCGATTTTCCCGCGCCGGTGACGATGAAATCGCTGCGCGTCACGCCGCGCGCGCCCAGAGCGCGATGCGCCAGCAGCGATTGCCGCTCGATGTCGCGCTGAACCACTTCATCCAAACGCGGCGGAATGAGATGCGACGAGCCGCCCGCAGCGTATTTGGCCTCGAAATCAAACCATCCGCCGCCCAGTTGCGGCACGATTTCAATTGAGGGCAGCGCCCGCGCGCCCGCGCCTTCGCCCACGACGGCGCACGTCACTTCGACGCCCTCGACCCACTCTTCCACCAGCGCGCCCGAACCGTCCAGAAGAGCTTTGGCGACGGCATTTTGCAGGGTTTGCGCGTCGCCCTCGCGCAAAATCGAAGTTCCAACCGAACTGCCGCCCGCCGCCGGTTTCACGACGCAGGGAAACCCAATTTCGACCGCTTCCAACTCTTCAACCGCCGCAACAAAGGCGCCGCGCGGCGCTTCGATGCCGAAATCGCGCAGATAGGCTTTGCAAAGCGGCTTGTCGATGGCAATTGCGCAGGCGCGCGCCGGACTTCCGACATAATTCAAATCGGCGATTTCCAAAAGCGTTTGCAGCGTGCCGTCCTCGCCGCGCCCGCCGTGCAAAAGCGGGAAAACGGCGTCGAAACCGTTGGTGTAGAGCGCCTGAGCGAGATGATCCCACGCGACCGGAAAAATGGCGTGACGCGGTCTGCGCCCCATCGCATCAGAGCGCGAAATATCGCCTCTGTGCCCCAAATCGGAAACATCGAAGCAGGTGACGAGATATTTTTCAGGATTCAGCGCGTCGGCGACGGCGCGGCCCGATGAAAAGGAGACGGAGCGCTCGGAGGAGTCGCCGCCCATCAAAACGGCGACGGAAATTTTTTTGTCAGTCATGGTGAGAGTTTTTAAGAGGGATGTGAAGGAAGAAGCAGATTTCTTAAAGTTTTTCTTCTTCACCACTTCCCATTTTCATTCGATCAATGGCACCGGTAATTATGATGGCCACACAAAAAAGGGCAATCCCTGCGGTAAAAACCCAGATTGCAATTGCAACCTGCCATAGCCCTAAAGGACGCTCTTTGACTGTAAATAAAATGACTATCAAGAACAGAGAAAGAGCCAAACTGTAAGCAGCCAGAGCAAACGGATTGCGCCAATCGAAATATCCCTCATCATAAAGGTAGCGTAGACGTTTTTTCATCATTTTCGGCTATCAAAGAACTGTTCTTTATAAATCTTCCCTTACCCAACTATTGCTCTCCGTATTTCTTTCCTTCATTTGCCCTCTAAAATGCCATTGAGTATCAATCTAAAAATCGCGCTTCGCGTTCGAGTTCGATACCGGTTTTCTGGCGCACTTCGGCCTCGATTTGCGCGACCAGAGCGCGAATATCGCCCGCGCTGGCGCCGCCCGCGTTGATGACGAAATTGCCGTGAATCTCGCTCACCTGCGCGCCGCCCAGAGTTTTTCCTTTGAGTCCCAACCCTTCGATGAGCGCGCCCGCGCCCGCGCAGCCAACGACCTTGGGATTTTCCAGATGCAGCCCGCCGACGCCGCGTTCGCCGGCTGCGTCGCGCGGCGCCGTTCGAGCAGTTCGCGCACGATTTCCTTGCGCTTTTTGGCTTCTGCCTCGGAAAGCGGCAGAAGCGAAAAACGCGCTTCGACAACGATTAAATCGCCCAGACTCGATTTGCGATAGGCGAACTGCACGTCGTTTTGACCCAGTTCAACACGGTTTCCTTGACGGTCGAAGGCGATGGCGCCCGCGAAATCGGCGGCGCTGTCGCGGCTCTCGAAATTCGCTCCGTTCCAGCCGCGCGCTCCGGCGTTGCCCCACACGCTGCCGCCGACGCTTCCTGGCACGCCACAGGCCCACTCGAAATTGCCTAATCGGTTTTCGAGCGCGAATTTGGTAAGGCGGGGCAAATAAGCCGCGCCGCCCGCGATGAGTTGGTTTTCTTCAACGCGCGAGGTTTCAAAACCTTTGCCGAGATGCAAAATCACGCCTTCGAAACCCGCATCGGAAGGGACAATATTTGATCCGGCGCCCAGAACGAAAAGCGGCACGCCCAATTGGGCGTTGAGGCGCAGAAATTCGACTAATTCAGTTTCGTTTTGCGGCTCGACCCAAATTTTGGCGGCGCCGCCCGCTTTGATGGTGGTGTGTCTGGCAAGCGGCTCGTTGGGGGAGACGAAGGGGAGTTGCTGGAGAGTTTCGAGAGATTGCATGAAATTTTGAGATTAGCCGCTCCGCGGCCCTCACCCGTCGCTTCGCGCCACCCACGCCCAGAGGGCACCCGCGCAAGCGGGAGAAGGACAAAGCGCCCAATTTGAACCAAGTGAAATCAGTGAACGAAAGTGAGAGTTGTCCTTCTCCCGCTTGCGCGGGTGCCCTCTGGGCGTGGGTGGCGCGAAGCGACGGGTGAGGGCCGCCGCAGGCGGGTAGTCTCAATCTTTCGCCAAGTCCTCCAAAATCTGTGGCCCTAGTTTGGTGATGTCGCCCGCGCCCATCGTCAACAGCGCGTCGCCGCTTTCCAGAATTTCGAGCGCGATTCGCTTCGCTTCCGCCAGATTTTCGGCGTAAAAAACCGTTTTTTCGGGAAAATTTTCGCGCACCGCATCGAAAACCATTCGCCCCGACACACCTTCAATGGGTTCTTCATAAGCCGAATAAAGCTGCGTGATGATGATTTTATCGGCGCTCTGGAAAGCGGGGCCGAATTCGCGGTGCAGCGCGAGGGTGCGCGAATAGCGATGCGGCTGAAACACCACCGCCAGGGGCCGACCTAAAAACTCTCTGGCGGCGTCGAGCGTGGCGCGCACTTCGGTGGGATGGTGGCCGTAATCATCGTAAACGACGATGTTTCGCGCTTCGCCTTTGCGCTCGAAACGGCGCAGGGTTCCGGCGAAAGTTGATAATGGCTTGATCAGCGCAGCAAATTCGTTGCTTACTACTTCATGAATTGGCCCTGATGATATGGGAAGCGAACACCATGAAGCACCAACTGCCGCCAATGCATTGCTCACGTTGTGCTTTCCAGGCACCAGCAAAGTAGCATTAGACATCACATCATCGAACCACTCCAAGTCGAAACTGACTTTCCCCGCGCTTTCGACAACATTACTGGCTACCAATTGAGCAGGGCTTTCTAAACCGTAGGTGAAATCGTCGCCGTTTATATTTAGTTTCTGTTCGAGTTGTAAATCATCTGCATTCAAAACTCTCATAACCGGCTGTTGTTGCCCAAACATCTCAAACGCCCGCCAAAGTTCCTCTTCGCTTTCGTCGTAATTCTCCAAATGCTCCGGCTCGACATTCAAAACCACCGCGACGCTTGGTTTGAGAAGCGTGAACGAGCCGTCCGATTCGTCGGCTTCGACCACGATTAAATCGGGATTTCCCACGCGCAAATTCGAGCCGAACGGCGGATAAATCGCGCCCAGAATCGCCGTCGGGTTGTGACCGCACTCAGTCAAAATGTGCGCGATCATCGCGCTCGTGGTGCTTTTGCCGTGCGTGCCGGACACGGCAATCGAAGTTTTGGCGCCGTTGACGAAATGCGCCAGAAGCTGCGAACGATGCCATTGGGGGAGATTCTTTTGCGTCGCGGCGGCGAATTCGGGGTTGTCGCTCGCAATCGCCGAGGAATAGAAAATCGCTTCACTGTCGCCCAAATTGTCCGCCTTCTGCCCGACGAAACATTCGATGCCCGCGTCTCGCAGTTGCGCCAGCATCGCCGAATCGCTGGCGTCGGAGCCGGAAACTTCGTGGCCGCGCGATTTCAAAAGCAGCGCGAGCGCGCTCATGCCGATGCCGCCTACGCCGATGAAATGAACGCGGCGCGGATGGTCGAAAAAATTGGGAGAAAGCGGAAAATCCTGATTGAGTTGCAGCAGTTCGCGCCAGCGCATAATGAAAAATCCGTCGAATTAAGCCCCTTTCAATATAGGGGGTGGCTGGGTGGTTGGGTAGTTGGGTGGTTGATTAACCACCTAACCACCCAACTACCTAACCACCCAGCTTGTTATTCTTTTGACTATGAAAAAACGCGCCATCGCCATTGTTTCGGGCGGACTCGATTCCGTCACGCTGGCTCATCTGCTCGCGTCGCAAGGCTACGAACTGCATATTCTCGCGTTCGATTACGGCCAGAAACATTCCAAGGAACTGCAATTTGCCCGCGACTGCGCCACTCGTCTGGGCGCCGCGTTCAATCTGGTCGATTTGAGGAGTCTGGCGCCGCTCATCGGCGGCTCGGCGCTCACCGATGCGAGTGTCGCGGTTCCGCACGGGCATTACGCGGCGGAGAATATGGCGGTGACGGTCGTGCCCAATCGCAACGCGATCTTTTTGAGCCTCGCCTACGGCGCGGCGGTGTCGCGCGAGGCGCAACTCGTGGCGATTGGCGTGCATGGCGGCGACCACCATATTTATCCCGACTGCCGCCCCGAATTTCTGGAAATTTTCGAGAAAATGCAAAAGAAAGCGATTGAAGGCTTCGGCGACAAAGAACTCAAACTTTATGCGCCCTTTTCCAAGACCGATAAAGGCGGCATCGTGCGTCAGGGCGCCAAAATCGGCGTCCCGTTCGCGCAAACCTGGAGCTGCTACGAAGGCGGCGAAGTGCATTGCGGGAAATGTGGGACTTGTGTGGAAAGACGGGAATCGTTTGCCAAAGCCAATGTCGCCGATCCGACCGTTTATGCCGCTTGAAAGAGGATTTGCGCGCCCGTGGCGCCGCGCGGTGGAAAGCCTTGCGCCGCGCGGCGCGTTCGAGGGGCGCGCGTTTCACCTCAGATTCGCGCCCTTCGCGCTCGCGCAAAGCGTTTCGGGCGTGGTGCCGCTCCTGCTTTTCGCGATTTACGGGCCCACGCCCCTGCGGTTTTACGCATTTTTGGTTTTGGCGTTTAAAATCAGCGCCGGCGCCCTCGTTTCGGCGGCGATTGTGGCGCGTTTTTTTCCGATTCTGCTCAACGACCACGCCCTGCGCGCCCGCAACTTCTGGGGCCTGGCGCGCGTGGTGCCCTTCGACGAAATTGTGAGCGTGTCGCCGATTCGCTGGCTCCTCTTCACGCCGATGCTGCGCGTTTCGACCCACCAGGCGCGCCACATCGTGTGGGTGCCGCTTTTTCTGGTGCAGCAGAGCGAATTCGAAGCGCGCGTGCGCGAATGGGTGCCCGCAGACAACCCGTTGCGGCGCTATTTCGAGCCATGAAACCCCCAATTTCCGATCCGTTTGAGGCGCCGGATACTTCGTCGCCCGAAGACGAGCGCATCTTTCGCGTCCGTTTCTGGCGTTGTTTTCTGGTATCGCTGTTGGTGGGACTCCCTGTGGGCCTGTCGTTTCTGCTGATTCTTTCAATTGTCATTCAAAGCCAATTTCAAGAGGAAATCATCGGTGGCGCGATGGTGGCCGGACTTATTGGCGGCATTGTCGCCGGTGTCCTGGAATCCTTGTCGATGTATTGGCTTACGCCCGTCAAAGTCGGCACTCGCGGCTTAAAAAGCAGCAGTTTTTGGAGCGTCAGTCGCGAGGTTGAATGGTCACAAATTCACACGGCGAGATTCTTCTGGCTGGGCCTGCCTTATCTCTTGATCTCAACGCCCCAGAAGCGCAATTTCATCTGGCTACCGCTCATTTTGAGAGACGCAAAAGGTTTCGCCCGCGCCGTCGAGGAGTTGGCGCCCGCTGACAATCCGCTGCGTCTTCTGCTCCAAAAACGCGAGTTTTAAATGTCCATTCTCATTTCCGAAATTTTCGGGCCGACCATTCAAGGCGAAGGTAGTCTCATCGGGCGCGCGACAGTGTTCGTTCGCACCGGCGGGTGCGATTTTCGCTGTGATTTTTGTGATACGCTTTACGCCGTTTTGCCGCAGCACAAAGGCGACTGGACGCCGCGTTCGCCCGCCGAAATTGTGGGCGAAGTCGAAAAATTGAGCGGCGGCCATCCGATTCTGATCACGCTTTCGGGCGGCAATCCGGCGTTGCAGCCGCTCCAGCCGCTTCTCGATTTGGGACATTCGCGCGGCCACAACTTCGCGCTCGAAACTCAGGCATCGCGCGCGCAAAACTGGTTTTCCCAGCTCGATTTCCTGATTTTATCGCCTAAACCGCCGTCGTCGCGCATGGAATTTCGCGCCGAGAAACTGCGCGAGTGTCTCGACGCGGCCCAAAACGGCCCGCAGATTTCGCTCAAAGTCGTGGTTTTCGACGAGGCCGATTACGCTTTCGCGCGGCGCGTTCACGCTTTGCATCCCGAAATTCCGTTTTACCTGTCGGTCGGCAATCCGTCGCCGCAAAACGGCGCCGAAGCCGATGCAAACGATTTAGCGCGGCGCCTCGAATGGCTGCTGGATCGCGCGGCGCGCGACGGCTGGTTTGGCGCCACGATTTTGCCCCAGCTCCATGTTTTGCTGTGGGGAAATAAGCGCGGTGTTTAAGGCTGTGTTGGTTGGAAGTGTTGGTTTTTCGACCCAGCCGCCGATCTTGGGCATTCGATTTGCAATTTTCGGTTGCTGCGCCGCAAGGCGGCACCTCTCACTTCGTAGAACACCTTTGGAGAAGAAAAGCATGAAAAAATCAATTTTGAAAACCTTGTCGTTGGGAATCGCCGCCGGTGCGATTGTCATGTGTGGCGTTAGCGCCCAGGCCCAGACCGCGATGGATGGCGGCGCGATGGGCGGCGGCACTATGAACAATGGCACTATGGGCACTGGCACCATGAACAATGGCGCCATGATGGACTCGTCCGCCATGCCTTCGATGATGCCGATGCAGGTCACGGGCACCGTGCTGCGCTACTATGTGGATCGTTCCGGTTTCGTGACCGCGATGGACGTGCAGACCGCCGACGGCATCCGCATGGTGCGTTTCTCGCCTTCGATGGCGCAGAACCTGACCGCTACTTATCCGGTTGGCTCGACCGCTTCGGTCTTCGTCACTTCCTCAATGATGGGCGGCATGACGCGCTACGATCTGGCCGGCATGGGAACCACCATGCCCACGCCGACCGCGATGATGATGCCGATGATGGTCTCCGACCTCGACATCCTGAAATCCGAGCCTTACACCATGATCGGCGCCAAGTCGATGCGTGTCGAAGGCACACTAACCGGATACATCTCCGACCCGATGAGGGGCGAAGTTTTGGCGCTCGTTCTGGACAATAACACCATCGTCCGCGTGCCGCGCGAAAACCGTTTGGTGCAGGCTTCGATGGCGCCTGAACGCGTCACGCCGCTGATGAGAGGCGCCTCCGTGGTGGCCTATGGGCTTCCCGAAGCGCCCCGCTACGGTTCGCTCACTCCCTACACCACGCGCCTCATCGGCACCGGCATCGCGGTGAATGGCCGTGCTCTTGGCCCGCTTGGATTTGGCCGCGTGAACACGACCAGCAAAGGCACGCTTTTTGGTTTCAACGTCATGGGCAGCGACAATCGCACGCCTGAAGAGATGGCGGCCATGAATTCCGGCTACATGACCTACACCACGCCTGGCATGATGAACAATGACGCTATGGGTGGCGGCGCTATGGGCGGCGGCACCATGGGTGGCGGCGCTATGGGCGGCGGCACCATGGGTGGCGGCACCACAGGTGGCACCATGGGCGGCGGCACCACAGGTGGCACCATGGGTGGCGGCACCACGGGCGGAATGTAATTTCGCATCCCAAAACGAAACGGGCCGATTCTTTGGAATCGGCCCGTTTTTGTGTTGGTCTCGCCTTTTTGCGGCCTCGATTCTTTTAAACTGAAACGGTCATGACCGGCACGCGCCCTCTTTTCGTCTCCGATTCACCTCTCCCAACGGCGCGTCAAACTCCAGCTTCGGATGCGCCTCACTGTGTTACCATCGCCATCGAGCGGGGCGCGGGACAGGTCGAGCGCGAACTAACCTACGAAATCCCTGCCGAATGGCGCGGCAGGCTGCAAATCGGCCAGGCAGTCGGCGTTTCGCTGCGAAATGGCCGCGCGCTTGGTTTCATCACCGGTTTTTGCCGCGAAATCGATTTCGAGGCGTCGCAGCTCAAACCACTCAGTCAGGTCTTTGGGGGCGAACCGCTTTTCGATGAACTCGCGCTCAAAGTGGCGCGCTGGATGGCGGCCTATTATCACTGTCCGCTCGCCGACTGCCTGGCGATGTTCATCCCCGCCGGCGCCACGCCAACGCTTGAACCGCGCTACGAATTCGTCGCGCCCGAACCGCTTCGCGCGCTGCGTGATTTAAGTCGCACCCCGAAACTTTTCGCCATCGCCAGCGCGGTTTTCGAGGCCAACAAATCGCTTTCGGCGCGCGAAATCGGCAAAATCCTGGGTTCCAGCGCTGAAAATGACCAACTGCGTCGGCTTTGTGAATCCGGCGTTCTCCAGATCGCCTCCCAAAGCCCTAAAACCGGCATCAAAGCGCGTCTGGTTTCCGCCGTTCGGCTCACGCAGAGCGGCAGAGAGCTATTAAATAACGAGAGTTGGCCCAAAATTCTGAAAAGCGCGCCCAAACAGGCTGTCGCGCTCACCGAACTGGCGGCGCGCCAGCTCGAATGGATTTTGACCGCCGATTTGATGCGCGAAGCGGGCGTGGAAACCTCGACACTGCGCGCGCTGGAGAAAAAAGGCGCCCTCGAATGGCGCCAGATCGAGACTTTGCGCGCGCCCCTCGCCGCGAAAATCGAAAGCGGGCGCGTCCAACTCACCGAGGAACAGCGAAACGCCGTCGCGGTCATTTCCCAGTCGCTTGTCGAAGCCACCAGCGCGCCGCCCGCGACGATTTTGCTCCAGGGCGTCACGGCGTCGGGCAAAACCGAGGTTTATCTCGCCGCCATCGAAAAATGCCTGCAACTGGGCCGTCGCGCGCTGGTTTTGGTGCCGGAAATCGCGCTCACGGCGCAAACCGTCGAGATTTTCCAGAAGCGATTCGGCTCGCGCGTGGCGATTTTGCATTCGGCCTTGGGCGCGGGCGAACGTTTCGACGAATGGCGCCGTGCGGCGGGCCAAATCGAGGGCAGCGACGCCCAAATTGTGGTCGGCGCGCGTTCGGCGGTGTTCGCGCCGTGCCGTGAAGTCGGGCTGATCATCATCGACGAAGAACACGACGGCTCCTACAAACAGGACGCCACGCCGCGTTATCACGCCCGCGACATCGCCGCGCGCCGCGCCGCGCTCGAAGGCGCCGTTCTGGTGCTGGGCAGCGCCACTCCGAGCCTGGAATCGTATTCGCGCGCGATTCGGGGCGAATACGGCCACGTCATCATGCAAAAACGCGCCACGGGGCGCGCGCTTCCCGAAGTCGAAATCGTCGATATGACGAACGAAGCGCGCGGCGGCGTTTTGCCCGTTCTTTCCAGGCAGCTGGGCGATGAACTGTGCGAAGTCGTGGCGCGCGGCGAGCAGGCGATTTTGTTTCTCAACCGGCGCGGTTTTTCGACTTACGTGCAGTGCCTGGGCTGCGGCCACGTCGAAAAATGCCCTAACTGCGACGTTTCTCTCACCCATCACAAAGCCGAAGGCACGCTGCGCTGCCACCACTGCGATCACGGCGCCCGCACCCCGACGCACTGCCCCCAGTGCGACGGCTGGATGCTCGGTTTTTCGGGCAGCGGGACGGAAAAAGTCGAAGCCGAAGTTGAAGCGCTGTTTTCCGAGCGCGGCATCGGCAAACAGAAAATTTTGCGACTCGACCGCGATACGACGACCGCCAAAGGCTCGCACGGCCAGATTCTGGGGGAGTTTCGCGCCGGACGCGCGCCGGTTCTCATCGGCACCCAGATGGTCACCAAGGGCCTCGATTTTCCCAACGTGACTTTAGTCGGTGTGATTTCGGCGGACACGGCGCTCAACGTGCCCGATTTTCGCGCTGCGGAGCGCACGTTTCAACTCTTGTCGCAAGTCGCCGGACGCGCCGGACGCGGCGCGATTGCGGGCCGCGTTTTAATTCAAACTCTGGCGGCGGACGACATCTCCATCACCACCGCCGCGAACCACGATTTCGGACAGTTCATCGAGCAGGAAATGGAGCATCGCGCCCTCATTCCTAACCCGCCATTTTCGCACGTCGTCAACATCATTTCCAGCGACGAAGACGAACAACGCGCGAAATCCCGTCTGGAAAAATTGGCGGCGCGTTTTCAGGACGCCATCGCCAGGGAAAACGGGACGGAAGTGCTGGGGCCGGTGAGCTGCCCGCTTTCGCGCGTCAAGAACAAATTCCGCTTTCATTTGCTGCTGCGCGACCGTTCCAAACCGCGCCTGCATCGCATTTTGAAGACCTTCGATGAACTGCCGCGCGAAGACCGCGAAGGGTTGGTCGTAGATGTCGATGCGATGACGATTTTATAGTTTATTTTGTGTCGCGTAGAGAACGCGAAGCTCGCTGACGCTTCGCGTTCTCTATGCAATCTATTTCTTAAAAATAACGTAATGAAGTTCGAAATTGCCACGCGATGTATCGCGTCCATCGCCGGACAAGACCGCATTTTCGCGCGCGTTTTGGATGATATAGCGATTGTCGCCATCGCGGATGGCGCCGGAGGACGCGCGGGCGGCGGCGAGGCGGCCCAAATGGTGATTGATGAAGCCGCCAAAATCGCACCAAACGTTCGTAATCCGCGCGACTCCAAATTTTGGGCGCATTGGCTTCACGAAGTCGATGTTCTCATCCGCGACGACGCTCAGGCGGGCGAAACGACGGCGGTTATCGCGGCTGTGGGCGAAGATTTCGTGGCCGGAGCGAGCGTCGGCGATTCGAGCGCCTGGCTCATTGGCGCTGACAAATGGGTTGATCTCAGCGAAAACCAAACGCGCAAGCCATTTCTCGGATTTGGCGGCGCTTCGCCAATGCCGTTTTCGGCGCGTTGGAGCGGCCAGACGCTGTTGCTGGCAACCGATGGGATCACCAAATACGCCGACTGGAACCGCCTCGCCCAAATCGCGCGCGGTGATCGAATCGAAACGGCGGCAGACGAGTTAATCGCCGCCGTTCGCCTTCCCTCCGGCACTTTTTCCGACGATGTTTCGTGCCTGTTGTGCCGCGCCCGCAACAAGATTCAGCGTGAGAAACACCTTAGATTTTTGTGAAAGATGGACGCGAAAACGCCGCCGCGAAAACGGTTCATGGCAACGTCATGGTTTCATCAATCGAACGAAAGTATTCAACCCTTTCCGGTAACGATGCCGGACTCAATCGAACGGCATCTTCATCCAACTCGCAAGCAAAACGGCACGGCGATATTCGCCCTGCCGTTCTACCGAGAAGTGTTCTCTCTTAACCCTAAAACTTAATAAACGCTCGTGGTTGCGGTGATGTTGGGGTTTTCCGTGCCGGCCGCAGTCCATGTGGTTTGGCCACCTCTGGGGTTTGGGCTGCCCGCATTAAGCGCGTTCTGGCCCGTTGAAACCCTGTCTGGTTTGAGCCATTTCACATGACCGTCAGCAAAAGCGTAATTTGCGCCGGTCAGGTGCCTCCCTCCGCCGGTGGAGTCATGATACATATCAGGGTTCCTTCTGTCACTGGCAGCCCCCAGGGCACTGCCCAGAACACCGGTTGCCATCTTAGGATTCATGCCGTAGTAGGTTTGTCCATAACCAATACCACCCCCTGGAATCATATTGCCGCGCGGCCCCTCAACAGCCTGAGACTGAACTTCTCTGGGATCGTTGATATTGGCCACAGTATTTTGCATCTCGAAGAACATCAAAGTTTTTGTCGTGTCATTGAGGGCCGCAACCTTCATGCCGCCCATGGCGTTTGCCACGCCAGGCCGCACTGCCAAATTGCGGTTGTAGCCATATGAAACAACGACCGAGCCGGCAGTCGCCGCAGCGGGCACCGCCGTTGGGTCGCTGGGGCACTTTAAAATTTGCTGGCTTTTGAGATAAGGTTGAAGAGTTGCTCCCCAGCCGTCGCCCTGATGTTGGTTAGCCATAGCAGTGTGGCTGCCGGCGGAATACATTTCGTCGTAATCCTGGGTGTATTGCATCATGGCCAGACCCAATTGCTTGAGGTTGCTCTGGCAGCTGCTGCGGCGCGCGTTTTCTCTCGCTCGTCCGAAAACGGGAAAGAGAATCGCCGCCAAAATTGCGATAATGGCAATAACGACCAAAAGTTCGATGTTCGATGAGGGTAAAACCGTTCTTTTTTTGGCTTGTGGAAACGCTTTCATTCCATCTCATATTTTCTCCTCACTAACACAGAAAATCGACCGTCCCCGCTTAGGGATCGCTGTTTTAATTATACCCATTCCAGTCGATTTTCAAACATTAGGCACACGCAACACCTAAATGCCCTTAATGGGCCAAAGTGGGCGAGAGCGAACCCCTGACACCGCAGCGTTTTTGATCTCGAAACGCTTCCAAGCCATTTAAAACGATTTCTGGAGCTTCAAAACCAGCAGACGACCTTTGACTCGCAAAAGCGACTAAAGCCTCTTAAAACGGCTTTAAAACGCCTTTAACCGGCCTTGATGAGTTCCACCACGAACACCAAAGTCGCATTGGGCGGAATCACGCCGCCGGCGCCGCGCTCGCCGTAGGCGAGTTTGGCGGGCACGATCAGTTTGCGTTTGCCGCCAACGCGCATTCCGGCCACGCCTTCGTCCCAGCCCTGGATGACCTGTCCGGCGCCCAGCGCGAAAGTGAACGGTTCTTTGCCGTAGCTCTGGTCGAACATCGTGCCGTTGGAAAGCGTGCCGCGATAGTTGACCGTCACGCTTTGTCCAGCGCGCGCGACTTTGCCCTTGCCGACGCGCAAATCCTGAATTTTCAGGCCCGACGGCTTGGTGATGATTTTGGGCGTCTTTTTCGAAACCCGTTTGGTCTGGGGCGCGGCCTGGATTGCGGCGCCGAGGCCGGCCAGAAGCGTGGCGCAAAGCAGAAGTCGTTTCATACCTCCCAGTTTAGCGCGCCGCGCCGTCTGGTCACCATTCCGAGCAGGTCACGAGATAGCCGCAGCCAGGACGCGGACAAATCAGTTTGCATTTGCGCCCTTCGAGCGCCGCGCCGCAGTTGGGGCAAATCGTGCCGCGCTTTTTCTCGTTTTCAATCGCATCGAGCGGCAGAGTAGGGGAGTGGCTGGGCCGAGAAGAAAAGTCTTCTCCTTTTTGATTTTCGTTCATCGTCTTTTCGAGTTATCCACAGATGTTCGATTTTTTTGTCGGTCGCTTAGTAATATTATTTTTTATAAAAAACTTGTTATTATTATTAGGGGTAGGGAAAAGTGGATAACTTTTCGAAATGCCCCGATTTTCGTTGTATAGAAGCCAATCTTTGCCCCGAAAGTTTTCCCCAGGGGGTAGGGATAAAAACGCCACTTATCCCTGTTATCCACATTGACAAAACGTTTTGCAATTTTGTCCCTACTCCGTCCATAGGGTTATGCACAAGCTGTAGGGAAAACTATTCATCAAATCGTATTAAGTGTTGTCAGGGCCGAAATCAGCGAGGAAAATGCCGAAACAGCGATTTTTGCGACGAAAAAACCGGCTTGTCGGAGCCGGTTTCAGTTGATGATAAAGTGGGATTTTGTGAACGGGGCAGCGAATAAATTCGCCGCAAGACCCCGAAGTCCGCCTGCGCGGACTGATGCATTAACCTGCGAAGGCAGGTTTCGTTGTCTTGCGGCGAATTCATTGCTGCCCCGTTGGGTTTCAAGCCCGCGCGTGCGCGCGTGAGCGAATCTCGGAAATGGCACCGCGCAGACCCGAATCGCGCTTTAGTTCGCCCTTCACTTTTTCGTAGGAATGAATCACCGTCGTATAATCGCGGTCGAAGGCGCGGCCAATGTCGGGGTAGCTCATGTTGCCCATTTCGCGGGCCAGAAACATGGCGACCTGACGCGGCATCACGATTTCCTTATTGCGCTTTTTGCCCAGAACATCCACGACGGGAATTTTGAAATGCTCGGCGACGACTTCGATAATGGTTTCGACGCCGATTTTCACGGTTTCGGCTTCGGCGGTCGAATAATAGCGCACCGTTTCCGATGCCAGATCGAGGTTGATTTTGCGCCCGTCGAGGCTCGCCATCGCCAAAAGGCGCGTTAAAGAGCCTTCCAGAGAGCGGATGTTGGAGCGAATTTTTTCGGCCAGATAAGTCAAAACTTCCATCGAAACCACGGTGTTTTCGAGCTGGGCGCGGCGCTGCAAAATGGCGATACGATGCTCCAGATCGGGCGGCTCGACGTAGGAAATCAATCCCCACTCGAAGCGCGAAATCAGGCGCGATTCGGTGAGTTGCAGGTCTTTGGGCGGCTTGTCGGAGCAGATGACGATTTGCTTACCTTGATCGTAGAGCGTATTGAAGATGTGAAAAAATTCGACTTCGGTGCGCTCGGCGTTGCAGATGTATTGGATGTCGTCCACCAGCCAGATATCGACGTTGCGATATTTGCGGCGAAACGCGGTCATTTTGTCTTCGCGGATGCAGCGCACCACTTGATACAAGAAATTTTCGCCCGAAACATAGGCGATTTCGACCGGATTGCCGCGCACCTTGTTGATGTGATGCCCAATCGCCTGCATCAAATGGGTTTTGCCCACCGCGCACCTTGTTGATGTGATGCCCAATCGCCTGCATCAAATGGGTTTTGCCCAATCCGACGCCGCCGTAGATGAAAAGCGGGTTGTATTGGCCCTTGGCGGGCGCATTTGCCACCGCCCACGCCGCCGCGTGCGAGACGTAGTTGCTTCTGCCGACGATGAAGTTATCGAAGGTGTATTTTTTGTTGAGCGGCGAGGAAAAATCTTCGAAATCCTCGAACGATTTGGCGCCCTGCTCGCCCTTGGGCGCGCGGCGCGGCGCACTTTGCGGTTCCGGTTCGACAACTGGAAGCGGCGCGGTTTCTGGCGCCGTCACAATTTCGACTTCCCTCGCCTCTCGCTTCTCGCCGTTCGCCTCTTGTCCTTCGGGCACGATTTGAAAGCCCAGAATCACCGGACGCCCCAGAAACTGTTCGAGGGTTTCCTCAATGCGGCGCGCGAAACGGCGCACCAGCCAGTCTTTGACAAAATCGGAGGGCGCCGAAAGCGTGAGTTTGTCAGTCGTGAGGCGAAGCGGGCGCACGTGGCGCAGATAATTCTGGTAAGTCGGGCCGGAAAGTTCGGTTTGCAACGACCCCATGACTTCCTGCCAGGCCGCGTCCATGATTTCGACGGGCTGGTCGATGCCGACGCTTTGCAGCGCGGGCGTCTCGGTTTCGAGCGGAGGCGTCGGCGCGTAAAGATTGGCCTCGGTTTCACGTTCCAGAGGCGAATCGAAACCGAGTTCGAGCGAGGATTGGCGTTGGGCTGCGGCGTCGGGCATCGTCGTTTGAGGGGTTCCTTGGGTGCGGCGAGGCCAGTTTATCCGCCTGAAAGCGGACTACAAGGGCACTTTTCCCCAGGTTTATCCATAGGTGAGGATAAATCGAGTGAAAACGCGACCCCACTTCGCGGCGGCGACGATGCGAGAGGATAAGAGCGAAGCGGGGCGTGAATGGGTTAGGTTGGATCGCGCGTCGAAAAGCGCGGCGACAGCAAGCATTTTAAGCCCATTGGAAACGGGTTTCAATGGGTTTGCAAACTGGGTTTGGGGTGTTAGACTGCGCCCGCTTTTGCGGCGAGAACGAGAGAAATTTCGCTTCGCGCTTTCGCAAGGAAGGAGAAACCATTATGAAACGCACCTGGCAACCGAAAAAACGCCCGCGCGCTCGCAAACTGGGCTTTCGCGCCCGTATGTCGTCGCCTGGAGGCCGCTCCGTCATCGCGCGGCGCCGCGCTAAAGGCCGCATCCGCCTCACGCAGGTTTAATTTTTGAGTCCGTTGGAAACTTCAACCCGTCGCTTTTGCGGCGGGTTTTTGTTTTTGGTGAGGTTCTTTGAGATGAAAAACGACGGAAACCTGCAGAAATATGAGCGAATGAGGAAGGTCGGCGCAACACCGGAAATTGTTTACAGAGTGACTAAACTTGACGGCTTTAAACCGACGCAATCCCTTAAAATCCTCCTCACTCTATTTCCTAAATTGTCACTGACTGATGCCAAACAGGTCATGATTCTGTGTGACACGGGACTTTCACTGTTTGATCATCAAGCGAAGCTTTTGCCCGACATTGAGGAAGCACTTAGAGCGTCCAACGAAGAGAATTAAGCTGATGCTGCCCCGCACCCAGCGTCTCACGACACGCCAATTTGACCGCGCCTTTGCCAACTCGCAAACCGTGCGTCATCCGCTCGTCGTTTTGCGCGCGCACGCTCGCGGCGACGGTCAAAGCCTCACGCGCGCGGCGTTTGTAGTGCCCAAGAAGCAGGCGAAGAAAGCAACTCAGCGTAATTACATCCGCCGCCGCTTGCGCGAGCGTTACCGCCTGCACCCGCTCCGAAACATCGAAGGTTTGGCGGGCTGCGACCTCATTTTTCTGGCCACGCCCCAAACTCAGTCCGCAACTATTGAGGAATTGGACGGCGCGCTGCAAGAAGTTTTGAAACGCACGGCAAAACGAGTCGGCAATAGTTCCGGTTCGCGCGAAAAAGTGGGCGCTCGACTCCCTCTCCCTGCGGGAGAGTCGGGTGCCCTCTGGGCGACGGGTGAGGGAGAAAAGTCGCTGCTTTCAAAAACTGTTGAGGAAGTCGAAAAACCTTTACTTCCACCCTCACCCGTCGCCCAGAGGGCACCCGACTCTCCCGCAGGGAGAGAGAGTCGAGCGCCCACTTCGTCCAGCCAACCGCTTTTGCCGCTTACTTTCCTTGTGCTGTCGCTGATTCGCTTTTACCAGCGTTTCATCTCCCCTGGGCTGCCGCCTTCTTGTCGTTTTGAGCCGACTTGTTCCCGTTATACTTACGCGGCTATCGAGCGCTTCGGGCTGCTGCGCGGCACTTTTCTGGGCGCGGCGCGGATTTGCAAATGCCATCCCTGGCACGCGGGCGGAGATGATCCCGTCCCGCAGGTTTTTCCTGATTTGCGCTTGAAAAGTCAAAATAAAAAGCCATTTTCGAGGCGTCTGCACCCGTTCAAACGCGAGTGACGGCGCTTCTTTATGTAGGTTTGAGGCTGTCTTTTAGATGAATAAACAACGCTCGTCCGGCGAGCAATTCTTTCAGTTTTTGCTGCTCTCGCTGGGCGCAATGCTGCTCTTCCAACATTTCTTTGGACAAAAGCAGGCGCCCTCCGCTCCACCGCGCCCCGCGCTCACCCTCGCGCAGGCTTTCAAAGGCATCGACCCCGCGCAAGGCCCGATTTTAACCGAAACTGAGGCTCTGGCCGAAGAGAAGCGGCTCAAAGCCGACATCGCCAAAAACCCGCAGGACGCGCTCGCTCATTCGGCGCGGCTGCGCGTGGGGCTGATTCAGCAATACATTCTCCACACCCTCGACGCCAAAACCCGCAAAAGCGGTTTTTTGAACATGGGGCCGATGGTGAAGTATTTTCCGATCTACGACGAAATCATCCAGCACGCTTCGGGCACTCCCATCGAAGCGCAGGCGATTTACCAGTCGGGCGATTTGTTGTGGCGCCAGTCGATCCAAAATGGCGGCCTGCCCTCCAAGGAAGCGGCGATGGCGCTCGAAACCCTGGTGCATAAAGGACGCGGTTCGTCGGAATTTCTCAACAACGAAATCTTCGTGCCCGCGCAAGTCGATCCGGCCAAAGTGCCGCTCGATGCCATTCCGCCCGAAGGTTTCAAACGGGCCAAAATCCGCGAACTGCGCGGCAGCGACACCAATTTCAATCCGCAGGGCATCGTCGACCGCGTCAACCAATATTACGCTTCGACCTCGACCTACTTCAAGCTCTTCGACAGCGTGGTGCGGCTTTTCGGCTCCAATCCGGCGTATTCTTACGGTTTGGCGATTTTGTTTTTCGCGGTTTTGACGCGCATCGCCGTGCAGCCGCTCACCAAGCGTCAATACGACAGCATGAAGGGCATGGCGCTCATCGGCCCTGAAATGAAGAAGATTCAGGAGCGCTACAAGGGCAAAACCGAAAGCGACGCGCACATCAAGATGATGAAGGAGATGCGCGCGCTGCAACAGCGTCACGGCGTCAATCCGATGTTGGGGATTGGGCTAGCTGTGTTGCAGATGCCGATCTTCTTTGTTTTCGTTTTGCCGCTCATTCAGAACTACGAGCCGAAAATGGAACTCGTGGGCGCGTCGTTTTTGTGGATTTCGAGTCTGTCGCGCCCCGATATTCCGCTTCTGGTGCTATACGGCATCTCGATGTTCTTCTCGTTCCGCCTTTCTTCGACGCCGCCCACCGACGATATGCAGCGCCAGCAGCAGATGATCATGTCGTTCGTGTTTCCGGTGATGATTCCGTTTGTCATCCTCACCTACCCGTCGGCCTTCACCCTCTACTGGATGACCTACAACGTGGTTTCGACCTTTTTTCAGTGGCGCATGCTCAAAGCCGCCGATCCGAAGAAAAACATCGTCAAATCGCTAATGGGCGCCGATTTAGCGGTCATTAATCCCGAAGCCGATGCGATTCCCCCTCGGCCCACTGACGAAAAAAAAACCGAGAAGGCGAATGAGTCGCACCCGCTCGAATCGAGCGGCGAGGGCGCGCTCAACGGCGCGGCGAAAAACGGCGGCGGGAAAAATATCAAGGCCAAGGCCGCTCAAAACGGCGCGGTTTTGACTTCGCTGGAAAACCGGAATGGCAACCACAACGGGAAAAGCAATGGTAATGGCCGTAAGAAAAAGCGTTAATCAACGGATGGTGCGGTTTGGTGATTCAACACAGAGAACACGGAGAAACGGAGGTTCGCAGAGACGTTTTAGGAAAGTTTCAAGCGCATCCTTTCTGGAAATGTCTTTGTTTTCTCCGTTCCTCCGTGTTCTCCGTGTTCTCCGTGTTGAATTACCAAACCGCACCATCCGCTAAATAACTGGCAACACAATCCCTTTTGGGATTCCACTTCATCTTTCAGGAAAATCAATGGCCCAAAACAGAAAGTTCAGCCCGATGCGCTACACCGCCGCAACCGAGGAAGCCGCCGTGCAGGGCGCGATGCAAATCGTGGGCGTTTCGCGCGAGGACATCGAAGTCGAAATCATCGAAGAAGGCGCCAAAGGCGTCACGGTTCGCATCAAACCGCGTGCGGAAGAGCAAAGCGCGCCGCCGGTCGTTCAACCCGCGCCCGAAACCATCGCGCCGCCAACGCCGATTGCCGAAGACGTGCCCGAACTTCTGGCGCAGGATGAGGCGAGCGAAGACGCGAGCCAAATCATCCCCGCAACCGCGCCCGAAATTGACGAAGACGCGGGCGAAATCGAGGCGCAAAACGAAGATTTCGGTGCCGATTACGCCGACGAAGCGCCCGAAATCGATGAAGATCTGCCCGCCGCGACCGAAGAAATCGAGGCGCCGCCCGCGCCCGTCGATCCCGAAGCCATAGCGCGCGCCCAGGCCAAGGCGCAGGAGTTTCTCGACCGAATGGGCCTCGAATCGAGCGTGCAAATCGGCCAGACCCGCGATGCCAACACCATTCCTCTGGTCATCGAAGGCGAGGATGTCGGCATTCTCATTGGCAAACACGGCGCGACGCTGCAATCGTTTCAATATCTGCTCAATCTGACGCTGGGCATCCATGCCGAAGGTGAAATGGCGCGCGTGGTGGTCGATGCCGGAAATTACCGCGCGCGGCGCCAGTCGTCGCTCGAACAAACGGCGCGCTACGCTGCCAGCAAAACGCGCCGCGACGGGCGCGCGATTCGCCTCGATCCGATGCCGGCGCACGAACGGCGTCTGGTTCACCTCTTTTTGCAGGGCGAACCCGACATCGCCACCCACAGCGAAGGCCGCGAACCGATGCGCCGCATCGTGGTTTCGCCCGCCTCCAACGCGCCAACGAGCGCGCCGCGCGCCGAGCGGCCGTTTGGCGAGGGCCGCAGCGCGGGCAGTCCCAGTGGCATGGGCGGCTACGGACGGCGGGGCGAGGGCGGCGGTCGCGGCGGCAATCGCAGCCGTTAATTGGCGGTTGACATAAAATAGGGTTAGTGAAAGCGAAAAAGCAGCCTCGCATCGACCGCGCGACGGCGCGGCGCGAGTTTTTGGGATTGCGACCGGCCCGCAACCCCAAAATCGAGTGGGAAGAGGTCGAGGGCCGCGCGGTTTTGACGATTCCTCGGCCCAACAACTGGAAAATCCGCCTTCTCAACGTGTTTTTTCCGGTTCCCGAATCGCGCAAAGTGATTCTCGATCCCATCGGCTCGCACGTCTGGCGCGGCTGCGACGGGCAAAATCGCATTGAAAATCTGTCGCGCGCGCTGCAAAAGGAATACAAACTCGGCGCGCGCGAGGCCGAACTGTCGCTGCAGCAATTCTTCAAAGATCTGGGGAAGCGCGGCTACATCGGTTTTATGACGGAGCGGCCCGAAGCCGCGAAAGAATGAGCATTCGTAGGGACATGGCCTGCCATGTCCGCCGTTTCCAGAGGAATCGGTAAATCTTCGATTCGCCGGACATGGCAGGCCATGTCCCTACAATCGGCCAGAAACTTAGATAAAGGAATCCGACTATGGCAGCCATGAATTCAGGAACGGCGCGCGTCGAGCGTCAAATTTCGCTTCCCTTCAAGCAGGCGTTTCGTATCGCGCTGCGTAACATCACCATTCGCGTGGGCCGCGCCATGATTACCGGCGCCGGAACCATGCTCGGCATCGCGTTTTTGATGAGCGTTTTCGCCTCCAACCTGATGCTGGCGGCCAAAGGCGCCGAGCCTTCGCCAGCGCAAGCGCAAAAAGCGGCCTGGCTGGTGGCGATGTCGCTTTTGGTGTCGTTCGTGGGCATCACCAACTCGATGCTGATGAGCGTGACCGAGCGCTACAAAGAAATCGGCACCTTCAAATGCCTGGGCGCGCTCGATAACTTCATCGTCAAAATGTTCCTTATCGAATCGGGTTTGCTGGGCTTTTTCGGCTCGCTGATCGGCTCCATCATCGGGCTTTTGTTCGTGATTGTGACCAATCTGGCCTTTGTGGGTGCGTTCAACTGGGCTTTGGCTGTGCTTTATATGCTCGCCTGCATCGTTCTCGGCACGATACTCAGCGTCGGCGCCGCGCTGCCACCCGCGATTCGCGCCGCCAAGATGCAAGCCGTCGATGCGATGCGAACCGAAGTCTGATTAACCCAAGTGTCCACTCTGTGTTCCAGGAGGAGGCTGAAGCCTCGGCAACCAAACCAAGGCCACCTTCGTGGCCTATCGAGAAGAGGTGTAGCCTGCGAAGGCAGGCTTGGTTTGGTTGCCGAGGCTTCAGCCTCCTGGCTTAGGTCAATTCCCAAAAACGCTTAAGAATCGATTAAACTAAGCGCATCCATTTCGCTTTCAGGAGTTATTGAATGTCTTCCATTGCAACCGCCGACGCCCAAAATGGCGCCGCCGCGCCCGCCGTTTCCACTTCCGATGATTACCGCGCTTCCGAACATATCGTGCGCGTGCGCGGCGTCAAGCGCGTTTATAAAATCGGCGAAGTGCTGGTTCACGCCCTGCGCGGCATCGACCTCGACATCAAGCGGGGCGAATTTATGGCCATCATGGGGCCGTCCGGTTCGGGCAAATCGACGCTTTTCAACATGGTAGGCGGGCTGGACAAGCCCACCGACGGCACGGTTTTCATCGACGAAGTGGACATCGCCCAACTCGACGCCGGCGAACTGGCGTGGCTGCGCTGCCGCAAAATCGGCTACATTTTCCAGACTTTCAACCTGATTCCAGTCATGACCGCGCTCGAAAACGTGACGCTGCCGATGATTTTCGCGGGCGCGAGCGTGGACGAGCAAATGGAAAAAGGCAAACGCCTGCTCGAAACCGTCGGACTGGGCGACCGCCTCTACAACAAACCAGGCCAGCTTTCGGGCGGACAGCAGCAGCGCGTGGCGATTGCGCGCGCTCTGGCCAACGATCCGGCCATCATTCTGGCCGACGAACCGACCGGAAACCTCGACCAGAAAGTCGGCGAAGAGATCATTCAAATGCTCAAGCGTTTGAACAAGGAAAGCGGCGTCACCATCATCACCGCCACCCACGACGACAAAATGTATAAGCGCGCCGACCGCGTTTCCATCGTCATCGACGGCGAAATCCAAGCCGTCGTGCCGCCCGAACAGCTCGGCGACAACACCGTGGACGGCTTCCTGGCGCAGCTCAAGGAAGAAAAAGACGCCGCCGCCATCAAAGACCTTGAAACCGCCGCCGAAGTGACCGCGACCAACGCCGCTATCACGGGCGAGGGTTAAATCGCTACAAACTCGAAAAGCCGCTCGCAAGAGCGGCTTTTTTTCTGATGAAAAATTGGAAAGAAATCGCGGAATTCTACTATTTGGGACTCGAATTTGGTTTTGTCACGCAATTGGAGGTTATTGCTTGGGCTGATCAAATAATTCTTGATTCTGATGTGCCAGATAACCGCATTATCGACATCAGCCTGAGTGGGAAACATATCTGGGCGACAAAAGATGCACTTAGACCTCTGTTCGATGATTTTTCCAGTCAGGAAATTCAAAGGAGAGTCTTGGTAGAATTCAAAAACCAACTCGCTCTCAAACCACAAAAGGCCTTTATGATTGCATCTCGATTCCGAGATTTTGCCGACCGCTACGGTTTCACACCAAAAAATCGCGAACTGGCTGCATCTATTGAAATTGCCTTGTGGATTGTGGAAGACAAAATTGACGCGGGTCAAGAGCAAGAAGCAACGCGATTTTTAGATGATCTGCTGAATAAGTGCCTCGAATAGAAGCATCTTGTAACCTCAAACCATGAGCAAACCAAGCGCGCTGGGCCTGATTCTGGTGATTTCCGGCCCTTCGGGAGTCGGCAAAGACACCGTGTGGCAAACCGCGAGCGCCTGCTTGCCCTCGTTCGGGCGCGCCATCACCTGCACCACGCGTGAACGGCGCCCGCACGAAGTCGAGGGCGTCGATTACTATTTCGTCTCATCTGACGAGTTCGAGCGCATGATTCGCGACGATGAACTCATCGAATACGCGCAGCCTCACGGCAATCATTTCTACGGCGTGCCGCAAAAATCGGTGTTGGATCGCATCAATAACGGGCTGGATGTGGTGTGCGTCATTGATGTGCAGGGCGCGCTTCGCATTCGCGGCCTGTTTCCCGCCGCGATTCTGGTGTTCATCACACCGCCGCAGGGACGCGAAAACGAGGTTCTGGAAAAGCGAATTCAAGGCAGAAGCGCCGTCGAAGCGTCGGAGTTGGAGACGCGCCTTAAAACCGCGTCGTGGGAACTCTCGCAGGTGCAGCTTTACGATTATCAAATCGAAAACGACGACTTACAGCGCGCTGCGAACGAACTGTGCGAAGTCATCGAACGCGAAAAAGCGCGGCGGACCGTCGTTTAACGGTTCACACAAAGAGACGAAGTTCGCACAAAGAACACAAAGGAAATCTTTAAAACCTCTTTGTGTTCTTTGTGCGAACTTTGTCTCTTTGTGTGAACCCTTGTTATGAACAACAAAACTATCGTTTTGGGCATCGGCGGCGGCATCGCGTGTTATAAAATCGCCGATTTAGCATCCAAACTCACCCAAAACGGCGCCGATGTTCACGCCGTTTTGACGCACTCGGCCACCCGCTTCATCGCGCCGCTCACGTTTCAGGCGCTCACGCACAATCCGGCTTTAAGTTCGCTGTGGAGCGAGGAACCTAATCTCGAAAGCGGCAAAAGCGCGGGAATGCCGCACATCGCGCTCGCCGATGGCGCCGATTTAATTCTCATCGCACCCGCCACTGCCGATTTAATCGCGCGACTGGCGGGTGGTTTCGCCGATGATTTGTTGACGACTCTCGTTCTGGCCACGCGCGCGCCGGTTGCGGTTGCGCCCGCGATGAATCCGACCATGCTGGCGCATCCCGCCACGCAGAAAAACCTTGAAACCCTGCGCGCTTTCGGCTACCGCATCATTGAACCGGACGAGGGCCGCATGGCGTGCGAACACGTTGGAAGCGGGCGCTTGCCGGAAACCGCCGAACTTGTGGCGCACATCGAGGCGATTCTGTTTCCCAATCTCGATTTAGCGGGAAAAATCGTGGTGATAACGGCGGGGCCGACCCGCGAAAGTCTCGATCCGGTGCGTTATGTCACCAACCGTTCATCGGGCAAAATGGGTTACGCGCTGGCCGAAGTCGCGACGCGGCGCGGCGCGAAAGTGATTTTAGTTTCCGGCCCGACGAATTTGCAAACGCCGGAAAAAGTCGAGGAAATCGCCGTCGAAACCGCGCTGCAAATGCTCGAAGCGACACAAAACGCTTTTCAAAGTGCCGATATAATGATCGCCGCCGCCGCGCCCGCCGATTTTCGCGCGCGTCGCGTCGAACCGCAAAAAATCAAGCGCGGCGCGCGCAAAACCGCCGAACTTTCGCTTGTCGCCAATCCCGACATCGTGGCGCAGTGCGCGGCAAGCAAGCGCGCCGGTCAAATCGTGGTCGGTTTCGCGGCGGAAACCGAAAATTTGGTGAAAGAAGCGCGCAAAAAATTGATTTCCAAAAATCTCGATGCCATCGTCGCCAACGATGTGACCCAGGTTGGCGCCGGTTTCGATGTCGAAACCAACCGCGTGACTTGGATTACGCCCCAAAGCGCTCAGGAATGGCCGCTTGCGACAAAAACCGAAATCGCGGCGCGCATCTGGGACGAAATCTCCAAAATTTAACCGCGAAGACGCAAAGGCGCAAAGAATTTTTCTTTTAAACTTTGCGTCTTCGCGGTTAAAAAATCAGCAGGCGCTGAGAAACTGCGCGCCCGCCAGAAAACCGCGTTTTTCGCCGTCCTCGCTGCCGTTGTAATCTTTGTCTTCGAGTTCAATCGAAACCGCGCCGCTGTAACCACCATCGCTCAAAATGCGGAAAACTTCGGCCCAGGGCGTTTGACCCTGTCCTGGAATGGTGTAGCGCCACGCCGACGCGCCGTAAGCCGGATTTTTCTTGAAAGTCGCGCTCTGTTCCCAGCCGTATTCGTAGAGGTCTTCGGCCAAAATCTGCGTGTCTTTGCCGTGAACGTGGAAAACGCGCGGCGCGAATTCCTTCAAAAAGCGAATCGGGTCGATACCCATGCGAAGCAGATGCGAGGGGTCGTAATTGATGCCCAGACTCATCGAAGGCGCCTCTTTGAAGGCGGCGCGATAAGTTTCGGGCGTGCAGAGTTGCGCGCCCGCGCCAGGATAGCCTTCGATCACCAGTTTCGCGCCCGCTTGTTCCAACGCCGGAGCTAAACCATTGAGCGCCTCGACGACGTAGCCGAAATTTTCGGCTCGCGGTTTGGCGGGGTCTTGGGGCAGCATCACGCAAAAGAAGTTTTTGACGCCGTGGGCGCTGCAATCGGCGATATATCCCGCGTTTTTGGCGAGCGAATCGGCGCGCTGGGCGGCGTCGGAGCCGAGCATCGGCTGCCATTCCAGCAAATCGACCGAACCGACTTTGAGGCCGGACTGGACGATAGCGGGCAGGTCGTTTCGACAATCGCGGCCCAGATCGACGACGGAAAAATCGTTGTTTTGAAGCCAGTGGATAAAGCCAGGCAAATCTTTTTGCCAGTCGCCCCAGCCGCGGCGAACGCCGATGGGGAAGTTTCCGGTGCGGGTTTGAAACATAAAAATCGGCCTCAGTTTGACTCAATTGGTCGCTCGAAACGCAAAATATCCGGAGGGTGAAGAGGTGAATCCTCCCAGTGCCGCGCGACGGACACGCCGTTTTCGCCGATTTCGAGGTTGGGAACGGGGCCGTATTGTCCCCACTCGCGCGCGCCAACAAAAACCCAGTCTGCCCCCGATTTTCGCAGCGCTTCCAGCCCCGCCTGCGGGTTGGAGCCGCCATAAATCTCTTTCAGCAAGGCGGCGCGCCGGTTGATGTCGTCCCACGACGCGCCCCACATCCACACGTGCTGCGGCCAGCCCAAAACGCTGGGCACACCCGAAAACGCCGCCACGCGCCCAGAACTGGCGTCGTAATCGCCGATGGGCTGGCCTTTGGGATCGGTGGCGACGGCCTCCACTACGCTGTCGCCGCTTGGAGCGTTGCGGCGCAGCCATTCGATGCGTTCCAGTTCCTCATCGCCCAGATGTCGTGCGGCGTTGAGTGATAGACCCATTGGGCCAAATCCGTTGCGCGGCGCATCTCGAACCGCGCGCGTCCAGCCCACACAAAGCGGCGCCAGACTGACAACGGCCAAAAACGCGAGAACGGTAGTCGCAGAGGCGAATTTGAACGGCCCAATCGCGCTTTTCCACCAATGTCGAAAGCGAAAACCGGCCTCCGCAGCGATGCCAATGCCCAGCAGCAGCCACGCCTGCAAACCGAATTTAAAAACCGTGTCCTGATGGCGTAAATCGCCGTCGCCGAAGTAGCCGCGCAGGTAGAACCCAAACGGAAACAGCAGCGCGACAACGCCAATCGCCATCAAAAAACCACGAAAAATTGCTTCGGACGACGGTTCTTTTTCGCCCGATGGCATGAGGAGCGCCCAAAACCCCAGCATCCACCAACTGCCCCACAACAGCGCAAACGAAGCCAGATCGGGAACCCAGAAATCGAAGGCGACGCCAGAAACCTGCGACTTAAATTTCAAAAAATAAGGCAGCGCGACGAGCGGCGCCAGAATTATGGCGGTGACCATCGCTTGCGAATTTCGCGCTGTCCAAGGGCGGCTTCTGCGGCTCCACAGCGCGCATCCGAGCCACAAAAGACCGTAAAGCGGCGCGTCCCAAGTGTTGGTAAGCGCGAAAAGTCCCACGAAAACGCCGCCTGACAGCAATAAAACCGAGCGAAGTCGCGCGGAATCGGCTTTTAAGAGACCGAAACAAAGGCAAAAATGGGTGACGGCCAGCGAAAGCGCGTAAAAATGAGCGTGCAAGTCGCCCACAAGCAGGGTGAAGGCGGGATATTCGTTGATGGTGTTTTCGATGACGCGCGAGGTTTTCCACCAGTCGAGCGGCCAGATTTGGCCGCTTTGCGCGATCTGGCGAAGCGGCTCGAAATGGCCGCCCAGCGCCACCAAAGAGACGACGAATAGGCCGACTTTGCTTGATTTTCCCAGCGCCGCGCCCACACTCCACAACACCGAAACGAAAAGGGCGCAAAAAAGCGGTTGGGCGAGATTGTAGGCCAGATAAGGCGGCGTTTGCAGCGCCCGCGCCACGAGGGCGGCCATGAGCGGGCCGAAATAATAGTAGTTGGTGAACGCCTCGCCTGCGAGCCAGGGATTTTGAAAGGGCAGAAAATCGGCGCGCATCGCGGCGGAAAGCAGCGCCATGTCCATCGGTTTTTCGAGATCGGCGGCGTTGGGATTTCGCAGTCGCACCCAAAGGAACAGTCCGAAAACCAGCAGGAAAACCGCGTCGGAAACTAAAAAGCGACGCCAATTTCGCGAAATTTGAGTGCGAAACGCGGTGTTTTTCCAGCCGGTTGCAATTCCAAGCGGCGCCGCAATGAGGAAAAAGGGTGCAACTGAAAGCGGAACGAGATGCGTTGCCGCGCCCCAGAACGCGGCGAGAGACAGCAGCGCGAGAGCCGCGACGCGCCCCGCCGCCAAACCTTTATCGGGCAAAAAGGGAAACAGGCGCGACCAGAGTGGCAAAACCAGCCAGCCGAGCGCCCATAACGGCAAAATCCAGCGAAAAATGAGGGCGATTTCCGAAAACGGCACGGCAAAAATTTAACCGAAATAGGGGATGGCAGCGACTAAAGTCGCCGCAAAGGGAAGCGAAGTCCGCCTGCGCGGACTGGGGCATTAACCTGCGAAGGCAGGTTTCGCCCACCTTTGCGGCGACTTTAGTCGCTGCTCTCAATATCCGGAAGTTTTCGCGGCCATTTGAGGCCGTTTCGTCGCCCTCACCGTCGGGGCAGCCGCGCTTCGGCGGGCCGTGAAAGTGCGAACCGAGCGCGTGAGCGGCACATCGAGAGAGCGTTTGAGCGCGGCGGGATATTGCCAGATCAGAGTGTGAAAATTGTCGCCGCGCGCGATGGTTTTTTCGTAGAAAATATCGCCGCCGACGTAGCCCGAAAGCACGAACCAGCCCATTCCCGCTTTGGCGTAAGTGATTCGCGCGCGGTCGCGCTTCAATCCCTCACGGCGCGATTCATTTCGGCGCTCGCCGAGCGCTGGGAGGTGTTGTTGAAACCGTAAACCGTAAGTTCGATGCGCCCGTCGCGCGAGAGGAATTTGCGCCCGTCGCGGGTTTTGGATTCGGGCTGCGGGATGAGCAAATTGGCCGGATATTGCACGCTCGTGCCGAAGCGCGCGTTGCGATAGGTGCGGTAGGTGTCTTGAGCATCGGCGCGCGGCGCCAGGCCCAGGCCGCACAGCAAAGCGAGGAAAAGGGTGAATTTCATGGCCGCGCGAGGCGGCAAATTTCAATCCGATCCGATAGAGCGTGTCTCCATCCATGTTCGCTCGACTGAAGTCGGCGCTATGGGCGCTACGCGCTAACTTTCGGCCTGCGCCGAAAAAGAGTCATTGATAGGTTTTCCCGCGCAGGCGGGGAGTTAGCACCGCAGGTGCGGGCACCCTCTGGGTCAGCGCCGACTTCAGTCGAGCGAACATGGCTGACGCTTCGCGTTCTCCAATTTCAACGTCACCCCGCCGCTTTCTCGGGCGCGACGAGCAGTTTGTAAAGGCTGATCTCGTTTCTGTCGCGCAGTTGAACCAAAATGCGCGCATTCGGCGCCGCGCTTTTTTCGATTTTTTGCCAGGTCGCGGCATCGGGCACGCTTTGCCAGGCGCCATCAATGCGGGCGCGCACGATGCGCAGACCGCGCTGCAAATCGCCTTCGTCGGCGGCGCTGCCTGGCGCGAGGCGGGTGATGACGGCGCCGCTTTCCTTTCCGGTGAGGCCGAAGCGGGTTTTGTCGCTGGCGGCGAGCTTACCGGCGTCCTGAACATCGACGCCCAGGCCGGTGAGCGCCTTTTTCACGGCGGGCGGGGCCGCGACGACGGCCTCACTCTGTGCGGGGCGGTCGCCAAGTGTGATCTCGGTTTCAAACTCGCGCGGTTTTGCCTCGCCAGGAGTGTTTTCGGGGCGAGTAATGGCGAATTTGAGCGTGGTTCCTGGCGCGGTCGAGGCGATGAGGGCGCGGAACTGCTCGGTGGTGGAAATCGGCGTGCTGTTGACGCCGGTGATGATGTCGCCTTCGCGCAGACCGGCGGCTTTGGCGGGGCCAATCACGGCGCCGTCTTTGTTTTTGGCGAGGGCGCCAATCTGCATTCCGCTTGCCACGCCAAATTCTTTGGCGACTTTTTCGTCCAGACGCACATATTGGATGCCCAGAAAGCCGCGCGCCACGCTTTTTCCGGCCAGCAAAACCGGCATCAGCTGCTTGACCGTGTTGCTGGGAACCGAAAACCCGATGCCGACATTGAAAGCCGAAGGCGACAGAATCGCCGTGTTGATGCCGATGACCTCGCCGTCGAGATTGACGAGCGGGCCACCGGAGTTGCCAGGGTTAATCGAGGCGTCGGTCTGCAAAAAATCCTGCAAGCCCTGAGTGCCCTCTTTGTCGAGATGGCGGCCTTTGGCGGAAATTACGCCCGCCGTGAAGGTTTGCGGCTGGTCGAACGCGGCGCCGATGGCGAGCGCCCACTGGCCGATGCGAACCGCGTCGGAGTCGGCGAACGTCGCGGCGGGCAGGTTCTGGCGCGCCAATTTGAGCACGGCGAGGTCGCTTTCCACATCGAAACCCACCAACTGCGCGACGGCGCGGTCGGGATTTTCCTGATCGGAGTTGAACAGGACGCGAATCACATCGGCGTCTTTCACGACGTGATAATTGGTGAGAACGTAGCCGTCGGCGCGAATCACCACGCCGGTTCCCAGGCTGCTGCGCGGTTCACCTGGCGCGGAAAAGTTGAAGGGCGCGTTGTCCTCGTCGTCTTTTTCGGCGCGCGGCGCGGGGCGGACGCCAGGTCTGGGCGCGGACGGGGCCGCTTTGGGACTGATTTCAGAAACGATGGTCACCACGCTGGGTTTGACGCGCTCGGCGACGCGCACGAATGCCTCTTGAACCGCTTCGGCGGTGGCGACGGGCTTGTCCTGGGCAAATAGGGGGGCTGGAGCAGCGCTCAGCAGGGGATAAACGAGAAGAAGGGGAGAAAACGGGCGCGCAATTCGACACCTCGACACAAATTTTCGCCGCAGCGATGCGGAAAGTATAAATTGAGAACCAAAACGCGGGGTTTAGTGGCGCGAAATTAGAAATTGGGCGCTTCGTAGCGCCTGGTTTTTTCGATGGGGTAAGGCGGCGGCACTTTCGAAAGCGAAAAGACCCAGATGAGCGCGGAAAACGCCGCCAGAGCGATGAAAACCGCGCCGGCGCGCCGAAATTGGCCGTCGCGGGTGAATCCGCGCCGCGTCAAGGCGAGCATCGAAGCGAGAAAAGTGACGAAGGAAAGCAGCGTGAGCGCGAGCCACATTTTGGTTGAAGTAGAGAACGCGAAGCGTGAGCGAGTGAGGCCTGACCGTCACTGAAACGTGACTGAAGCGCCTCACTCGCTCACGCTTCGCGTTCTCTACTTTAAGGCGCCGCGATAGGCGGCGTTCCCGATGAAGAATCGAGCGGCGGCGCGATTTTCGACTGCGCGCCGTGCGTTTTGACGCACCACCAGCCGCCTAAAAGCGCGGCGGGCACGATCAAAAACAAACCAACGATGGACGAAATCGGTGTCGCCTCGCTACCCGCGCTCGTCATAAAATCCACTCCCAGCGACAAAAGGCCCACAACCGCAGAGTGTGCCAATTTGTTTTTGCCGGCCCACATCGCAGCCATATAACCGCTCGCCGCGTGCATCACCAACCCAAAAACCAGCATCGGCGCCGAGAAAAGTGGCCCTGCTGTGGCGAGCCAAGTCGCCATATCCTGAAACCGCGCTCCGCGTGCGGCGAACCAGAGGCCGACCGGAATCACAAACAGCAGGATGACGAACATCGAGCCGAAATAATTGATCGCCAGGCCGCCCAGAATCGCTTTCCAACTCCAATTTTTCATCTCAAAACGAAAAAGCGCGCGACTTTCGCCACGCGCTTTCTTTTCTCCGCATTTTATTTGTTGCTGAAGCGTTCGATGTGCTTCATCGCTTTGGCGTGCTGGCGCATCGCTTCCTGACGCACGCGATGAACCGCCATCGTGCGCCCAATCTCCCGATACATTCGCATCCGATTGCGAAAGCCGCGCCAGGGGCCGAGCTTTTCTTCTTTAATCGGATGCGTGACCGAGTGAATATAAACGTGATCGACGCGCAGTTCTGGGTCGCTGAGCACGAAACAACTGATGGCGGCTTCGACGCCGAAACGCGAGCGCGTCAGACCAGGAACCGCCAGAAACACATCGCGGCGAATCGCGCGCTGGCCGGTAATCGAGGGCACAGCGCGATGGCAGTAGCTCAGCCACCAGCCCAAAAGTCCGCCGCGAACCGCGCCGAACAAACCCAAAACCATGTCGGCGGCACCATCCTCGCGCAGCATCGGCTGGAGCATTTCATCGACCTGCGAAGGGCGCAGACCGATCAAATCGGCGTCGAGAAAGAGCAAAATTTCCGCTTCGGTGTGGTGCGCGCCGTGCGCCATCGCGCCGCCTTTGCCGATGTTATGTTCGAGAGCGAACAAACGCACCGCTTTGGCACCGGCCTCGCGGCTTTCGAGCCACGAATTCACCTGCGCGACGGTGTCGTCGGTGCAGCCGTCGGTGACGATGAGGACTTCATCGACCGATGCGGCTTCCGAAATGGTTTTTAAAACGTCAATGACGCGGCTTGATTCGTTGTAGGCCGGCACGATGGCCGCGACGCGCGGTGGGGAAAAATGAGTCGAATTGGGGGTCATCAGGATTCTAAAACCTCGTCCACTTTGGCGGCGAGCTGGGCTTCGCCCATGTAGCCGACGGCCTGGTTAACGACCTGGCCGTCGCGGAAAAAGACGAGATTGGGAATCGAGTAAATTGCGTATTTGGCGGCGATATCGTTGTTTTCGTCGATGTTGCACTTCACGACTTTGAGTTTCCCCTCGTAGCGCGAGGCGACTTTATCTAAAACCGGCGACAGCATTTTGCACGGCGAACACCATTCGGCCCAGAAATCGACCACGACGACTTCACTGGCCTGCACGACTTCAGTTTCAAAATTGCCTTCGCCAACCGATGCGACTTGAGACATAACTTTTCTCCTTCCGCGCCGCGCCTCAAAGCACGGGGCGGCCCTTTTTGAAACGGCTCAAAAAGGCTCCAACTGTTGTTTAAACCTTCAGTTTCGCCCGCCGCGAGCCGAGGGGGAAGCGGGGCGCGGGCGCAGGGCGATCAGACGGCCAAACATGACATCCAAAGCCAATTGACGGTTGGCGTTACGTAAAATATAATGCCGCGTTTTCCGCATCTGGTCAAGCCGCGCCGCGCCGACCTCGCTCGAATCGAGCGATTTCGTCCACACCACGCGGCCCGCGATCATTAACTCGTCCAAAAATCGCGCCGCCGCCGCGCGCGGGCCTTTGGCACCCAGTTTCTTGAGATCGACGCCCTCTCCGGCGTCTTCTTCCCACCAAATCGAGGCCCATTTGAGCGCCTCTTCGGTCAGTCCCAGCGCCGCGACGGGCGAAGCGCCTTCCAAGCGAGAGAGCAGTTCGCACGCCACCGCGAAGCGCGATTTCTGCATTCCCTCGCCGTCGCGGAGCCGCTTCGCTTCGCGCCACGCCGCGCCTGGCCGTCCCGACGCGGCGCGCAAAATTTCGCCCATTTCCCCCGCCGAAACGCCGGATAACTCACCGCGTAGCCAGGTTTCGATTTCCTCATCGCCGACGGGCGCAAGCGGCAGATGCCAGCAGCGCGACAGAATGGTTTCGCGCAAATTGCGGACGTTTTCGGTCGTCAAAACCAAAAAAGTGCCCGCAGAGGGTTCTTCGAGGGTTTTGAGGAGCGCGTTCTGGGCTTCGTCCTGGGTTTTCTCGAACTGGTGCATCCACAGCACTTTGCGCGGGCCGACGAGCGGTTTGCGAATCGCTTCGTCGTTGAAGGCGCGCGCCATTTCGACCGGAATCAGGCTCGAATCGAGCGATTCGGGCGCGCGCGTCGGCTCGGCTTTGGAAATGATGGGCCGGAAAACGCGATAATCGGGAAACGTCTCGATTTCGACTTGATGGCACACCTTACAGCGCGCGCACGGCGCGGGCAGGCCGTTTTCGTCGTTCTCGATGTTGGGGCAGAGCAGCAGTTGCGCGTAGCGCAGCACGAAGGTCGATTTTCCGACGTGAGGCGGGCCGGAGATGAGCAAAGTTTGCGGAATCTGGCCGCGCGAAAAGGCGCGCGCGAGTCCGTTCCAGCGCAGTTGGTGGCCGATGAGAGGCTTCATAAGTTGAAAAAGCGACATGAAGTCGCAGCCAACGAAATTGTCGGCCTTCGCCGACAGTAAACGCCACTTTTGTCGGCGGAGGCCGACAATTTCGTTGGCTGCGACTTCATGTCGCTTCTATTTACAATTCCAAAACCGCGCAAACCTCCGCGAAAATTTCGTCCGGCGCGCGCGACGCATCAATTTTAGTCACCCGCGCCGGTTCGCGCGCCGCAATTTCGAGATACGCCGCGCGCACCCGCGCCTGAAATTCCACGCCGCGCGCTTCGATGCGGTCGCCCTTTCCACCCCCGCGCCGTTGCAGCGCGATTTGCGGGTCGAGGTCGAAATAAAGAGTGCGCTGCGGCCACAACTGGCCAGTGGCGAAATCGTTCATCTGGCGAATGAAAGCGCGGTCGAGTCCCAGCCCGCCGCCCTGATAGGCTTCGCTGGAATCGGCGAAGCGGTCGCATAGCACCCACGCGCCGCGATGCAGCGCGGGCCGCACGATTTCCGCGACGTGCTGCGCGCGCGCGGCGCCAAAAAGCAGCAATTCTCCGGTTTTTTCGATTTTCGAGGCGCCATCGAGCAAAACTTCGCGCAAATTCTCGGCGAGCGCAGTGCCGCCAGGTTCGCGCGTCGCCACGACTTCGAAGCCGCGTTTGAGGAGTTCCAATTTCAAAAGTTGAAGTTGGGTGGTTTTGCCGCAGCCGTCGATACCTTCAAACGAAACAAACATGGCTTATTTGGGCAGTTTGGCGATGGATTCGATGAAGCCGCGATTGCCAGGCTGCACCTGCAAACCCTGCTGCCAAATGCGGCGCGCGGCGTTGGTGTCGCCGCGATGTTTGGCGTCGGCGCCCTGCTTCCACAGCGCTTTGAGCCGCGTTTTCATCTGCGGCGAAAGTGGGCGCGGCGCAGCATTGGGCACGGGCCTGGGCGCTGCTTCGTTTGCCTTTGGTGGAGCGGGCGTCGCCTGACGCGGCGGCGCAGGAGGCACGGCGGCAAATTCTTCTTCGGTGTTGTCGCTCAGGAGAAAGCTCGCGGCGGCGCCCGCGACTCCCAAAGCCAGCACCGCGCCGATAATGGGCGCCAGAGGCAGCTTTTTCTTCGGCGGTTCAACCGCGATTTGCGGCGCGTAAAGTCCGGTTTCGGGCGGGGCTTGGATTTCACCAGGCGGCGCGGGCGCGACTTTTCCGCTTGCAATGGCCTCACGCTGTTCGGCAGCGAAGGTTTCGTTGAAATCGAGGGTTCGCGGTTCACCGGCGCTTTCCCCAATGGGCTCCCCGACGGGTGGGGGGTTCGGTTCAGGGAAATCGAAGGCGGAGCCGGTGGCAGATGGGGCGAAATTGGCGTCGAGCGAGGTTTGCGGCGCGACGCCCGCTTCGAGCTGCGTGGCGAAAGCATCGAGATCGAAAGCGTCTTCGGCGCTGGTGTTTTCCTCGGTTGTGGGGGTCACAACCAGCGGCGTTGATTCCGCCGCGTCAGGAAGCGTCGCCGCATCGGGCGCGGCTTTTTTGCGGCCAAATCCAAGGGCCATCGGAAATCCTTTTTCAAATCGGGCGTTGGGAAAATTATGACTTGACGGAGCCGTAGGCACAACGAAAATCGCTCTATTTGCGGCCAAAGCCCCAGAATTTACTTTGGGGGCGCCGGATTCCAGTCCGAGGTGTGGCGAAAACTGCCGCTCACCGTCGCCCATTGCAGCCACTGCGGTTGGAGTTTCTGCTCTGTCTTGTAGACCCAGAGCCGTCCGTCGCTGGCGCCGAGCAGAATTTCGGCCTCTCCGTCTTTTTCCAGATCGACAATCGAAGGCGAAACCGCGACCGGCGCGTTTTCGCCCAGAATGTTGGCGATTTGCGCGGGCGCACCCGATTTGGTGCGCACCCAGAAGGGGCCGGCGAAGATGTCCATCACGCCGTCGCCGCCCAGATCGGCGACCGCGATGCCCAGGCCGCGCCCCCTCGCTCGCGGCAGCCGCGCCACCACGCCGCGCGCGTCGCCCAGGCCCGTCACGCCGCCTTTGCCGTCACCCGTGAAGGCGCGAATCGCGTTCATTCGGGCGTCCCACACGATGATTTCGGCCTTGCCGTCGCCGTTCAAATCGGCCAGCGAGGGTGGCAACTGGCCGCTCAAACCCGTCTCCACCACGCCGCGCCCGCCCTTGTCGCCCAGATCGCGCGAACCGGCCACGCCCTCGCCGCTCAGCGTCCAGACGTGGAGCGAACCGGCGCCGTCAATGGCCACGATTTCTTTGGCAGCGTCGCCAGTGATGTCGCCCATCATCATGTAAATGGCGATGTAGCTCACTTTCTGCGGCCAGCCAGGAAGCGTTTTGCCGGTGTGGTCGAAGCCCTCGACGCTGTTCATGAGCGGCGCGCCTGGCTTATACCAATCCTTTTCCTGCCAGGGATGAAAAACTTCCAGGTCGCCGTCGCCATCGGCGTCGCCGATGGACGACTGGTAGCCGTAGGGAAGGCGTCTCTGAGCAGGCCAGGTTTTAGGTTCTTTGCCCAGAGCGTTGGTAAGAACCGCACCCATAACCATGTCGAGAACGCTGTCGCCGTCGATATCGGCCAGGGGCAGGCTGGCCCAGGAATCAGGTTTTTGATTGGGAAAGGCAAAAGGCCATTTTTCGCCGTCGCCATAAAAGATCTTGATGGCGCGGTCGGTTAAGCCAGGCGCCGGCATCACGATTTCATCGGCGCCGTCGTTGTCCAAATCGGCCACCGAAGGCGAACCGAACCAGTTTCCGGCATTGCGATCTTTCGCATAAGATTCGCGGGTCTGCATCACGACCGGCCAGCCCGCCACGCCCTTGCCATCGGCGCCAAAGGCGAAAAGCTGCGCGGGCGCTTCACTGGTCGCACGGCTGCGCCTGTCCGCCATGACCGGCGCCACGATTTCCATTGCCCCCTGGCCATCCAACTGCGCCGCGACGGGCGAGCCGGAGACGCTTCCCGCCACGGTCTGGGGCCAGCCAGGGGCGATTTTGCCTGGCGCGACGAAATCACCGGCGACTTTTGCCTCGCCGCCCTCATCTTGCGCTGCGCCGCCTTCGAGAAGGACGACGACGCGCGCGGTGAAACCATCGCCCTCAGCGCGGCCCAGCACCAGAACGCGGCGTCCGGCAGTCAGAGCGGTGCGCGCGATGGTCTGGGGCGTTTTGTCGTCGGAAGCGGGCAGCAAAATTCCCAGCGAGGCTGCGGGCGGCACGCTGATTTTTTGCGGCGTCTGGGGCAGGCGCTGCGCGGCGCCCTGGGCAAAACGTGTCAAAACCGCGATGTCGAGGGTGTTTTGGGCGGCGTCGAAGCCGCGCACGATGCCGTAAAGCTGGATTTCGCCGTTTTGCGGATTCCAGGCGGCGGGCGCGGCGGTTTCCTGAGCCAGAGCGGACGAATGAGACACGAAAAGCAAAGCGGCGCCGAGTGCGAAAAGGGGAAGGGGCAGTTTCATGGTGGCAAAAGAGGTTGAATTGAGGAGCGGATGGCGATGGGTTTGACCCCTCCCCGTCCCTCCCCACAAGTGGAGAGGGGGTCGAGCGCGAATTTGCTCGTTTTTGCTCCAACTCTCAGGAAAACGGAGCAAGTTGACGCTCGACTCCCTCTCCACTTGTGGGGAGAGTCGGGGAGGGGTTAAAACCCATCGCTATCTGCTCTTCCATTTAGCGAAACAACTCGTCGTATTCGCCGAAATCCGCAAGTGACGAGAGGCGCCGCTCGTCGGCGGGCAAGAGGGCATCGGTGAGGATTTGGGCGCGCACGCGAGACGATTGCCCCTCCCTGCCCAGCGACTGCGCCATTTCCAGAGCGCGCGCGGGGTCGAGCGCGGCCATCGCGCGCGCCAGGCGGGTCTTGGCCGCCGTGATTTGATATTCGTCGCCGCGCGCGGTGGTTTTGGGCGCGGCCTGACGCTTTTCCCACTCCGCTTCCAGAAGCAATCGGCCCGCCGCCGCATCTTCGTTTCCGAAATAAAAGACGTAGGGCGCGACCGAGACGCCGCCCCGCCATTCGAAGTCCTCGTCGGGTTTTTGCGCGCCCTCGATGAGTTTTTGCTTCAGTTCGCGGCCCAGTTCGGCGTCGGAGCGCCCCGCCAGCCACGCGACGCGCGCCGCTTCATCGGCGTTGTAACTCGTGCCTTTGGCCGCTTCGCGCAGCGCGGCGACGGCTTCTTCCTTCTTTCCGGCGCGCGCCAGTTTGTGGCCCAGCGCCGCCAGAGCCGTCGGGCGCGACCAGCTTTCGCCGATTTCGCCGATCAGAGTGCGCGCCAGTTTCGGGTCTTGCGGCGCGATGCTCACGGCAAGCGCGGGCAACGCGCGGTCGATCATCCAGCGCGAGGAAGGCCGCCAGGACTGTTCTTCCTCCTGCGCTTTGGCGGCGTCGGCGTCCATTTTGAGAACCGGCGCCGAAGCCGCCAACTCCCCAATGCGCGCGTGCAAACGCCGCGCGCTCGCGGCGTCGCCGCCAGCGGCCAGTGCCGCGCCCGTCGTGAGCAGGCGCAGTTGCAGCGTTTCGCGCTCGCCCTGGGCAAACTCTTCGAGCAGCGCCGCACCGCCAAACGCCACGCTTTTGGCCCATTTGTCGGCGGGGTCGTTGGTATCGTTCTCGTCTTCTTTATCGCTGTGCAGCATGGCGATGCGGCCCCGCTCCAGAAGCTCACTGGCCGTTTCCTTTTGACCCAGGCGCGCCGCCAGGCCCGCGAGAGCGAAAAGTTTGTCCGCCGCGCCGCGCGAAAAATCGAGCGGCGCGAGCGTGGCGCTTTGCTCGGCCAGCCAGGTTTGCGCCCACTGCGTCGCGGGCGGCTGGGCGCTCAACGCAGCGCGCGCCAGGGCGATTCCGGCGCGAAAACGCGGCGCTTCGCCTTCCAGTTCTCCCAGTTTTGCGGGCGCCCACTGCACCGCGCGCTGCGGGTCGCGCTGGGCGAGGGCTTCGATCACCGCCGCGCGCCGCGCGCTTTTGGCCGCCGCGTTTTCGCCCTCCGAGGCCCAGTCCCAGGCGCGCTCCGGCTCGAAGGGCGCGATTTTGACCGGCACTTCGCCGCGCCCGTCGTTTTGGGCCGCGCCCGCCAGCGTCCACAGCTTCTGCGCGTCGCTCGCGGGCGGCGCGGCGAGTTGCATTTCGACCGTCTGGCCCGCCGTGGTTTCCAGGCGCCCGAAACGCGCGCCCTGCGCCGCCAGAAGGGTGATTTTGCCCTGCGGAAGATTAGCGAGTTCGAACCCCCCGTCGGCGCGGCTAAGGGCCCATTCAAAGGGCGCGCGGCCCAGCGCCGTCACTTTGGCGCCCGCGAGAGGCGCGCCCGCTTCGTCGCTGATGCGCCCGCTCACGCGGCCATCGAGCGCTGACAGCACGATGTCGCCCGCAGTCCAGTTGTTGCCCTCGCGCGTCATTTTGCCCGCCGAGGTCATCGCAAAACCGGCTTTGGCGGCGCTCACCAGTTCAAAACTTTGTTCGGGGCGAATTTTGGGCAGGCTGAAGCGGCCCTGCGCGTCGGTGAGGGCGCGGCGTTGAGTGCGCGAGTTGCGCTCGGCATCCAGAAAAACGCGCAAATCGACGGCAACGCCCGCCAGAGGCGCGCCCTCCGCCGTCACGGCGCGGCCCGACACTTCGCCCAGCACGATGCGGCGCAATTTGATTTCGAGCGGCGGATTGGGCGCGCCCACAGAGGGCACCGTCAGCGCTTTGGGCGAAACCACATCCCATTCGCCCGCGCCTTTGAGCGCGGCGGAGCCAGAGCGCAGCGCGCCGCTTTTCCAGTTGCCCTGAGCATCGGTGCGAATGGTTTCTCCGCGCCACGATTCGCCCAGTTGCATGAGCGCGCCCGCGACCGGTTTGCCGTCTTCGCCGCGCGCGATGCCCGACAGGGCCACGCCGCGTTTCAAACGCACCGTCAGAGGCGCGGGGGCGGGCGCCGTCTCCTTCAGCACGATGCGCTCGCTGTTTTCGGGGCGCAGATAACCGGCGGGGACACCCGCCAGATAACGGGAATAAGTGCCAGGCAGCAGGCGAACCTCGAACTGGCCGTCGGCGCCCGTCGCTCGGTTGCCGGACGAGATGTTTCCGCCCGAAAACATGATCAGGGCGTCCGCGAGCGGAGCGCCGGAGGCGTCGTCCACGATGCTGCCGCGCAACAAAATGCCTTTTTGCACCCCCAGATCGGGCACGGTCTGCTCCTGACCGGCCTGGAGCGCGGCCCAAGCGGCGGCGCCCGCCCATTCGTTTTTGGGGTCGCTGACGCGGATGCTCGCGCCGCCCGCATCCAGCCCCGTGATGGTGAAACTTCCGTCGGCGCCGCTTTGCGCCGAACCGCCCAGGCTGGCGCCGCGATTTTCCGACGTAACGCTGATTTTCAGGCCCGATAGGGGCGTTTTTTCGGGCGAAACCACGCGGCCTTTGAGCGTCGCGCCCCGCACCGCCACCAGAGCCGCTTCGCCCCCGACTTTGGTTTGGGTGTAGCGACTGACAAAACGCGGATCGTCCAACTGCACCAGACTCATCGCGTCGGCGGGCAGGTTGGCGATTTCAAAGCCGCCATCGGCGCGGCTGGTGGCGGAAAACAGGTTCCACAACGGCGAGTTTTTGTCCCAGACGGCGCTGTCGCGGAAATCATCCGAGGCATAAACGCTCCACAGCCGCACCACAACGCCCTCAAGCGGCGCACCCTGGGCATCTTTGACGGTTCCGGTGACGCGCGCGCCCTTTTCCAGCGCGAGGGTGTTATCGGTGCCGGTGAGCTTGGCGCTCCGCACCCCGAAACCTGGCGCGAAAACCACGCCGTAAAATCCCGCCGCATCGGGCGCGGCGTTTTTGGCCTCGTCGGGCATTTCGAAAGAGAAACGGCCCGTCGCGTCGGCCTTCACCTCGCGCCAGAAGGATTCTTCGTCTATTGGGCCGGTGTTTTTCTCGCGCACGAAAATTTGCGCGCCGCTCACACCTTCTCCGGTGGGGCCAACGACACGGCCTCCCAGCGTCGCGGCGCGCGCGGCGCAGGCGAAAATCAACAGCAAAAAACACAGATGCGCGCAGAGAGCGCGACGGCGCAGGCGATGGAATGGCATGGCATGTCGGGAAGCGGGGGAAATTGAGGTTGCAACCAAAATTATAAATCTTTTTTATCAATCCACACAGGCCATCATTTCGGGACTTCAACTCTCGACGAGAACGGTGTCGTCGTGCGAGTAGGCGGGCGCGCAGCAACATAAAAAGCGCAAAACTGCATCGCCGTCGTTGCAGATGCGGTGCGTTTGGCCATTGGGGATGGCGATGGCATCGCCCACGCCGATGGCGCGCGTTTCGCCTTCGATTTCCATCGTGCCCCGCCCTTCGAGAATGAAATAAATTTCTTCGGCCTGGGGATGAAAATGCGCCGCCGTGCCTTGATGGGGCAACAGGGTGGCTTCGGCGAGACTTTGGTTGCGAAGCGGCGCGTTGCGCGGATTGAGCAGTTCGCGGATCTGGGAGCCGTCGGCGGTGGTGAAAGGTGGGGCGTCGTTGCGGTTGAGAATGGTCATTTGAAGAAGGCTTCAGCGACTAAAGCCGCCGCAAAGGAAGGCGAAACCTGCCTTCGCAGGTTGGGGTTTCAGTCCGCGCAGGCGGACTTCGCCTTCCTTTGCGGCGACTTTAGTCGCTGCTACCGTCCCGTCGAAGGCACCAGTTTCACGCGGCGATTCGGCTCGCGCCCGACCGAAAATGATTTGAGATGATAACGCTCCGCGACTTGATGCTGCAAACGGCGCAGCGATTTCATCTGCGGGCGCAGTTCGACCGGCGCGGCGCCCTGCATGACGCGCTGAACGGCTTCTTTGGCCTCACCCACGGCGATGTCGCGCGGCGACTGCACTCCGTCGGCGCCTGGGGCGTCGTAGAGGTCGTTGAGACGCGCCACGATTTGCGCGTAGGTGTTGCCGCCGATGCCAATGATGGGCAGGCGCAGCGCGCGCGCTTCTTTGAGCATCGAACTCGTGGCGGGCAGTCCTTCTTCGCCCGACAGCATGAAAACCGCGTCGGCCTCCTGCCAGGTGCGCGCGGGCGTGATGGCCAATCCGAGATGCTTGGAAGCGCGCGCCAGACGCGAACGCGAAATGCCAAACGGATAAACGCGGCGAATTTTGGTCATATCGACCGGCTGCGACTGCCAACTTGGCAGCGCGTCCTCGAATTCGCCATCGGGCAGGCGTTCGACGGTGGTTTGAAAATCGGTTTCGACTTCGGCGGCCTCGGCGCGCGATTGGCCCGCCGCGCGGGAGGTTTGGGATGCGAAATAAACGCCGTTCGCCGTGCCTTTGGCGCCTTTTGGCGCGTTGCGCGGCGCGCCGTTCGAGCGCGAACTGCCGTTTCTGGAGTCGTTTCGCCCACCTCGGCGGTCGGTTCGGCCCGAAAAATCGTGGCCCGATGGCGGCGCGGGCGGTTCGGGCAACGGCGCCGGCTCCATGATGTTGATTTCGCCATTCTCGTCGCGCCAGCGCACTTCGGGCGGCGCGCTCTGGCCGCGCAGAATCGCATCCACGACATCGGCGACGGGGCGGCGCACCGAAATGCGGTCGCGCTCCACCATTTCAATCACGATATCGAACGTCGGCGGGTTTTTGCGCTCCGAAACCGTTTTTTGCGTCCTTCTGCGCCGCGCTTCTTCGTCGCCGAGCGTCACGGTTTGGATGCCGCCGATGAGATCGCTCATCGAGGGATTGGCGAGCAGATTATCCAAGGTGTTGCCGTGAACCGTGGCGATAAGCTGCACGCCGCGCTCGGCGATGGTGCGCGCCGCGAGTGATTCTTCGGTTCGCCCGATTTCGTCGATGACGATGACTTCGGGCATATGATTTTCGACCGCTTCGATCATCACGTCGTGCTGCTGCGCGACGCGCGGCACCTGCATCCGTCGCGCGCGCCCGATGGCGGGATGCGGCACGTCGCCGTCGCCCGCGATTTCGTTTGAGGTATCGACAATTACGACCCGTTTCTGGCCTTCATCGGCCAAAACGCGCGCGATTTCGCGCAGCATGGTGGTTTTTCCAAGTCCAGGGCGACCCATCAGCAAAATCGACTGGCCGCTTTCGATGAGATCGCGCAAAATATCGACGATTCCGGTCACGGCGCGCCCGACGCGCAGCGTGAGGCCCACAATCGCGCCGCGCCGGTTTCGCAGCGCCGAAATGCGATGCAAAGTGGCGGGAAGTCCGGCGCGATTGTCGTCGCCAAAGGCGCCAAGCAGGTTTTCGACGGCATCGAGTTCGACGCGCGTCACCACATCCTCGCGCAAATACGCGGCGCGGTCGGTGAAGCGCGCTTCGGGCTTGCGGCCCAGATCGAGCACGATTTCAATCAGGTGGGGCCGGTCTGCGGGTGCGATGGCGGCGGCCAGATCGGAGGGCAGAATCGCCAGCAGTTCGTCCAGATTGTCGGTGATGACGTGCGGCTCTTGCGATAGCGGAGCGGAGGGGGAATTGGGCGTCATGGGAGTGCTTTGAAGGGCTGTGTCAAGTGACGAACGAATGCAAATGATGCTCCGATAGGGAGCATGACACATCTTATTAATGCCCGCGAGAAGATTCGAACTTCCAACCTGCTGGTTTTGAATCAGCCGCCTCTACCGATTGGGCTACGCGGGCGATGTCCACAGAGAGATTCGAACTCCCAACACCGACGGTCTGAGCGTCGGGCCTCTACCAGTTGGGCTATATGGACGTATGCGCGGCGGGACTCGAACCCACACAGAATCGGGTTTAAGCCGATTGCCTCTGCCGTTGGGCTACGCGCACGAAATGCTCACGAGAAGATTCGAACTTCCAACTTCCAGAATCTCATTCTGGCGCCTCTACCAGTTGGGCTACGCGAGCGAAAATAAATAAAAATAGCAGTCGGGGCGGGATTCGAACCCGCGCTCAACGCATTAACAGTGCGTCGCGTTACCACTTCGCCACCCGACTAAATTGCCCGACCTGGGTTCGAACCAGGGCCTGAAGAGTCAAAGTCTTCCGTCTTACCACTCGACCATCGGGCACAGTCTGAAAAACAAAAAGCCCGTCGCTGGAACATCCAGCGACGGGCTAAAGAATTTCGGATTAGGTTTTATCGAACCCATTTCATTTCTTCGCCACTGCCAGATGCCAAACGACCGCCCAGATTTTGCAGAAGGTGCAAATTCTGAAGGAAGCTCTGGCGAAGCGAAAAGGTGAACATGGCGATTGTCGCGCGCGGCGACAGAGGAATTATAAGCGAAGCGCAATAATTGGTGCAAGGGGCTCAGGCGAAATGAATTCGCAGCCAACGAAAGTGTCAACCTTCGTTGACACGGTGGCTGCGAGATTGTCGGCGAAGGCCGACAGTTTCGTTGGCTGCGAATTCATTTCGCTTCCCATTCTTTGTGCAAGTGCTAAAAGTGGGAGTCGCCGCGCGCTTGCGATAGTCTTTACCCTGTTCTCACCATGTATTTGATTTTCGATTCCTACGGCACTTTAATGGAAATGGACGATTTCTACGGGCGCTTGCAAGCTAACTTCGCCCGTCTGGGCGCGCATTTTCCGCCCGATGTGATTAAAACCGCCGCGCACGTCGAGATGCGCCATTATATGAAGGGCGCGCGCCTGGCGAACTGCCTCGAAAGCTGGAACACCTTGCGCCGCGACTGCGCGCTCACGCTCGAAAACGCGATTCGCGAGCAGGGCTACAAAATCGAGCTTCCCGCCGAAAGCGTAATGGAAGTTCTGAGCGATTCGGTGGTTTATAAGCCGTTTCCTGGCGTGAAAGCGACGCTCGCGGGCCTGCGCAAGCGCGGCTTGCGCCTGGGTGTGCTCTCGAACTGGGATTTCAAGCTGCAAAACGCGCTCGAAGACGCCGGACTTTTGCCGTTTTTCGATTTCGCGCTGTCGAGCGCGCAGGCAGGCAGCGAAAAACCGGCGCGCGATTTTTTCGAGAAAGGGTTCGCTCTGGCGCGCCGTTTCCAGCCCAATTTGAAGCCGCGCGAGTGTTTTTACATCGGCGACCACTACGAAAAAGACGTTCTGGGCGCGCGCCGCGCCGGACTGTCACCGCTCTGGCTGGTGCGGAACGCGCGCGATTTGCCGTCGGGCGAGATTCACGATGCCAGTGACGACGTGCCCAAATTGAAATCGCTGCGGGATTTGCTGCGAATTTTTAAAGCCACAGAGAACACAGAGGACACACAGAGAGGCACAGAGAAAATTTAAAGTTCCTTTGTGCCTCTCTGTGTGTCCTCTGTGTCCTCTGTGGCTAAAAGGAAAATTATGGCTGACGAAATAATAGAAGACGATTCCGTTGATAAAGACGCCGTGTTGCGCGCTCTGCATCACGTTCAAGACCCCGATTTGGGCCGTTCGATTGTCGAACTGGACTTCATCAAAAACCTGCGCGTCTGCGGCGGCAACGTCGCCTTCGACATCGAACTCACCACGCCCGCCTGCCCTGTCAAAGAACAGATGGAAGAACAAGCGCGCGATTTAGTGATGCAAGTCGAAAACGTGCAAAACGTGGCGATTAACATGACTTCGCGCACGCGGCAGGTCGTGGACATTCGCGGCGGCATTCCTGGCGTGAAAAACGCGGTTGCGGTGGCGGCGGGCAAAGGCGGCGTCGGGAAATCGACAACCGCCGTGAATCTGGCGCTCGCGCTCATCGAAAGCGGCGCCAAAGTCGGTTTGCTGGACGCCGATATTCACGGCCCCTCGATTCCCATCATGCTCGGCATCGCCGACGGCGAGCAGCCCGACGGAGAAGAGGTGGACGGCGTGCAGCGCATTTATCCGCTCGACCGCTTCGGACTCAAACTGATGTCGGTGGGGTTTTTGACGCAGCGCGACAATCCCATCATCTGGCGAGGCCCGATGATCGGAAAAATGCTTACCACGTTTTTAAGTTCGGTGATCTGGGGCGATTTGGATTATCTCATTATCGATTTGCCGCCAGGAACCGGCGATGTTCAACTCACGCTAATTCAAAACACGCCCTTGAGCGGTGCGGTGATTGTGACCACGCCCGAAGCCGTCGCGGGCGAAGATGTAATTCGCGCCGGCAAAATGTTCGAGAAAATGGGGCAATCCATCGGCGCCCACGTTCCGATTCTGGGCGTGGTGGAAAACATGAGTTGGTTCGAAGCGCCCAATGGCGAGCGGCATTATCTGTTCGGCGAAGGCGGCGGCGCGCGTATCGCGGGGACGTTCGGCGTGCCTTTGCTGGGTCAGGTGCCGCGCGAAATGGGCATCACGCAGGGCGGCGATTCGGGGATTCCAATTATGCTTTCGGCGCCTCATTCGCCGGTGGGCGCGGTGTATCAGGAAATCGCGGGCGGCGTGGCGCGGCGCATTGCGACGCTGGCGATGGAAAGCGGAGCATGATTTATGGCGACTTGGCGCGAAGAGACACTTCGAAATTTGGCGAATCTGGACGTTGAGAAGGTGCGGCATTACTTGCGATGGGATGATGTTGAATTGAAGCGCGAGGGCGGTTTATGCACTTTTTATGCGCGTCCCTCTAATTTGGAATGGCCGTCGATAGATATCGGTTTCGACACCAGTTTGGAATATGTGCAACACGTCGGATTTCACCATTGGCACACTCATTTTGAAAGTTTTCAAGATGAACGACGAAACGTTTTACGAGCATTTCGTTGCGCGCGTCAAATCATCTGTGGCGCGCGGATTTTGTGCGAGGAATCCGATGCTAAAGGACGACCAGGCGGTCACTTTGTAAAGTCTGCCGACGAAGTTGGCTTCTTGTGGAAAGATAGTGTGCGTTTAGTTGTGTTGCGTTTTAACGCTGCGCCCGAAGAAAAAGCCATCCGCTTGGAACTTTGAAATGCCAACAATTGCCGACGTTTACCGCGCGCTGAATGCGATGGCCGAAGAAAAAGTCGTCGAGAAATACGCCGTCTGCGGCGGCACGGCGGCGCTTTTCTACGCGGAAACGCTGCGGACTTACGACATTGATATTTTCGTTTTGATGGAGCAAAGAGGGCTTTTGGTTGACATCGGGTCGATTTATCGCTGGGCGCGTCATAGGGGTTACAAGGTTCATCAGGAACATTTGCTCATCCATACGGTTCCGGTTCAAATTATTGACGCAGGCGCCGGTTTGGAACTCGACGCCGTGCGAACCGCGAATTTTCTCGATTATGACGGCGTGAGCGTGCCCGTCGTCAAACCGGAATATCTGGCGCTTCTTTATGCTAAAGCTGGCGGCAGACACAGAATGACGCGCGCTTTGGATTTGCTCGAAAACGGTTCGATAAACGAGAATTTGTTGGGGCAAATCGCCGAAAAGCACAATTTGGAAGCGGTCTGGCGAAAAATCCAAAGGGAGCGTGAAAAATGAGCGAGCGCAACGAGCGAATCTACGAAAATAAGCGCCAATGGCACCGCGAGCAAGCACAACTTCCCATCAAAGAAAAGATGCGCCTGCTTTTGGAATTACAAAAGCAGGATTTGCCGCTTCTGGCGCGTCATCGCGCGCTGAAATGGTGGGAAAAACCCTGGGACATCGAGCCGTAAATCGTAAAAACTCTCTGCGACTCCGCGTCTCTGCGCGAAATTTCAACATGATTTATCTCGACCACGCCGCCACAACCCCGCTTCATCCCGCCGCTTTCGAAGCGATGCTGCCCTATTTAAAAGACAACTTCGGCAACCCCAGTTCGCTGCATCACCTGGGCAAAGCCGCCAAATTCGCCGTTGAAGAAGCGCGCGAAAGCGTCGCCAATCTGCTCAATGCGCGGCCCGCCGAAATTGTGCTCAATTCGGGCGCGACCGAAGGCAACAACCACGCGCTCAAAGGCATCGCCGCGCGTTTGCAGGGGAAGGGAAAACACATCGTTTCGACTCAGATCGAACACGACGCTACGCTTCACCCGCTTTTGCAGCTCGAAAAAGCGGGTTTTGAAATCACTTTCGTCGGAGTCGATGAAAACGGCGTGGTGCGGCTCGATGAACTCGAAAATTCGCTGCGCGCCGACACGATTTTGGTCTCGGTGATGCACGCCAACAACGAACTCGGCACCCTCCAGCCCATCGCCGAAATCGGGCGCCTCTGCCGCGCGCGAGGCATCGTCTTTCATTGCGATGCCTGCCAGAGCGTCGGCCACATTCCGGTCGATGTCAAGGCGCTCAATGTCGATTTGTTGACTTTGAGTGCCCACAAATTCTACGGCGCCAAGGGCGCGGGCGCGCTTTATATTCGGCGCGGCGTGCGGCTTGATGCGCTCATCGAAGGCGGGCACCAGCAAAAAGGCCGTCGCGCCGGAACCGAAAACGTGGCCTCCCTTGTGGCGATGGGCGCGGCGTGCCAACTCGCGCGCGAAGCGATAACGCGCGGCGACGAAGCGCGCGTCGCGGCGCTGCGCCAGCGTCTCATCGCGGGCATCGAAAACGGCGTGTCGGGCGCGCATTTGAACGGCCACCGCGTCCAGCGCGTGCCAGGAATCGCCAATTTCTCGTTCGAGGGCATCGAAGGCGAAGGTCTTATTCTCGAACTCGACGCGCGCGCCGGAGTGTGTGCCTCGACCGGCAGTGCGTGCGCGGCGGGAAGTCTCGATCCCAGTCCGGTTTTGCTCGCCATCGGACTCGAAAACGGTCTGGCGCGCGCCGGAACCCGTTTTTCGCTCGGTCGGGGCACGACCGAAGCCGAAATCGACGAGCTTTTGCGGCAATTGCCCGAAGTTTTGGAAAGCCTGCGCGTTTTGAGTCCCGCCGTGCGCGCGGCGCTGATCGGCGGGCAAAGCGACGACGCGGGATGAATGAAATGCCCAGTTTTTTGGAAGTGCTTGTTTACGAGGCGCTCTATATCGCGCCGCTCGTCCTGCTGGCGCTCGTCGCGACTGCCAAAATGCGCTGGAAATGGTTCCTTTTGGCGCTTTATCCGGCCATTTATCTGCCGTTTTCGCTTGTGGGCCGCTTTGAAGGCGCCAATCACGGCGGCAGAGACTGGCGCGTTCATTGGTGTCCGCGCGGCCTGATGGAGCCGTATCGCAAGGTCAGCACGATTGGGAATCGCCAGTTCAAAGGGCGTCAGAAAGTGCGTCACACGCCGCTCGGCACCTTTTTCTGGCCGCTTACCGGCCTCGATAACTTACTGTGGCATCGCCCGCCAAAACATGAACTGGCGGAATAAAAAAGGGCGAGAATCCGTAGATTCTCGCCCTTCTCTCCAGCCGATTTAGACGCCTGGCTTGTAATAGTTGCGCCAGTTGGAGCCGTAGCGGTTCTTGTAGAACTGGATGCGCTTGGCTTCGCGGCGCGATTCCTTTTTCTTATCCGAACGATACTTCAGATAGGTTCCGGCAGTGGCGATGCCGCCGATGGTGGCGACTTTGCCTTTGCCTTTAACCAAACCGTAAGCGGTGACGGCTCCGGCGGCGATGGCGGCCTTTTTATAGGTGTCGGCGTCGGCCCGCGCGGGCGAAAACTGCGCGCCGCCCAGAACGGCGCAGGAGAGAACTCCCAGAGTTCCCAGAGCGATGGTGCGTTGTTTGTTGATTTTCATGAAGGTTCCTCGTCTCGACCCAAAAGTCGAGATTCTGCAAGGGTAAACGGTCAATTCGCGTGCCTGTTCAAAATTTCTCGTCTCGCCGAGGCGCCGCACGTTAAATCCCAAGGAGCGGGGGGCGGCCAGGCCCCCCGCCCAACCAAAGAAGACGGCCCCGCCTCCCCCGCCCCCCCCACAAAGCAAAAAGCTTTTATTCAGATTTTAAGACACAAACAACGCCAATCCCAAAAAAAAAAAAAAACACCCCCGGTGTGTTGGTGTTTGGCTGACAGACAAAAAAAACAAAAAAAAAAAACAA
>JAUJNG010000021.1:43451-87094 GCA_030448265.1 Abditibacterium sp. | reverse complement strand
AGTCGTGGATGAGGCCGGTCGTCCGGTTGCCGGCGTTGCCGTGCGGGCACTCATCCAACGCCAGGCGCAGTGGAAACTGATGCAGGGCGCGGGTTTGGCTATGTCCAACGGCAGCACACCCAACTTTAGGCAAAAGTGGGCTTCTATCGATCCTGTGCTCTTCGAGCGCACCCTGACCGCCACTGACGGCAGCTTTCGTTTGAATGGCTTAACTACCGCGCCCTACAACCTGGTCGTTGGTACGTGGAACAGATCTTCGGAGCGCAATCCGCCGCCCCAACGGGTGGCAACCGCCGTCGAAGGCGTGTGGGCCAAAGAAGGCCAAGTCGTGCGTCGCGCACAGCCCATCGTGCTCACGAGTGGCGCACTCATCGAAGGCCGCATTGTGGACAAAGCGACCGGACAACCACTGGGCGGTGTAATAATCGGTGCTAACGGTCCACAGTTGCCTACCTCGACCGACAACACCATGAGCGCCACCAGCGATGCGCAGGGCCGCTTCCGTTTTCGCGTGGCACCTGGCGCCAGCTTGCTTTATGTTCAGGGGCCGTGGAACAACAACACCGACTTCGCTTTCGCCGACGATGGGAAAAGCGCCGCCAGTGTCGCGCGGATTCGCACCAGTCGCGGGCTCTATGCAGGCAGTGGCAACGTGCAGTTCGAGATCAACGGCGGAGCGCCGCAGTTCGGCTTGAACTTCGGATCCACGTCGGACAAGTCGCAGTGGCGGATCAAACTTCCGGTTCGAAGCGACAAAACCAGTCGGATCACGCTCCGTTTGCGCCGTTTGGTGCCTCAAAAGCCGGAAACCGAAGATTAAGGTTGATGAGTGGGCGAACATCTAACCGTGCAGGCGCGACTTACTCTTAAATCATATGAGTCGCGCTCGGCGTCTTCTGAGCAGAGTGAGCTCTTTCTAATTTAAGAGTCACCAGGAACCGCCCGCATCGCTTAGGTCAAATGCCAGTTGTTGTTTCGGCAGAACGGCTGGCGCGAATGTGGCTCAATCGCTCAAGCTGCAGCGCCGAGGCGACTCGCTCGAAATGGCATTGGAAAGTGTCCAAGGCCCTAAACATAGCCAGTCGAGTTTGCAAAGCGCTCCGAAGTGTTCTCCCTGCGTCAGAAAAGCCCTCGCCGCATGTCACTGCGCGCAGTTCAGAAAACGCGTGGAAATCGAAATCTCGATCCGTAAGGCACAACCGTAACCGCGTCGATCCCTTAGCGTGTTCCGAAGCAGAGATTGAACAAAACCCAAAGTGCGAGTTTTGAAGCAAAAGCTCAGCGTCTGAGTTGACTCGTTCGAAGTGGGGTTGGAAAGGGGGCTGGGCCTCAGTGTGCCCAGGGAAATCTCGAAAGCCTGGGAAGGTACCTCGTCGCTCAAAGAAAAGGTATTCACGTGTGTCAGCTCAGTCCCAAACTGAACCCAGAAATCGCTAAAGACGCGCTGCAAAGTGGCAGCGACGTTCAAGAGAGTTCGGGAAGAAGGGGTAGGGCAAGACTGCAGTTCGCTTCACAGACTGTGCTCACAGACTGTGCGGGAGTTCGGGCATCTCAGTGTGATGCCATTCGAACTCAAGATCAGTCAGTCGGAAACGAAAGTCTCAGCAGCGAAAGTGTCGAGATCGAAACCGAAAGCGTTGGAAGCGAAAGAGCCTGCAAATCGCGGTGAGCGTTGCGTTACAGAGGGCAGGCGCAGCGGCTGTTCCAAATAAATTGTCAAGGTGCAGGAGATTCCAAAACGGCTGCCGAGGTGGGCGAACCGAAGAGAAATCCAAGGGTGCGGTGGGTGAGGCGAGAGGACTTCCCGCGAAAGAGAATGGAAAGAACTTGGGTGTGGGGTCATTCCGGCCAACCAGAAGTTTGTTTTCCCCCCACACCCCCCTTTTATCCTTTCTCTTTACAGAGATCGGACATCTAATTTCATTATCACGGAGAGCATTGTTATCGAGAGCGAGGTTGTCATGGAGAGCATTATCCTTATTTTTATTATCTTTATCGGTTTTTGCTTAAAAAGGCCAAGCGTAGAGATCCCCTTCTCTAGCCTCGGATGTGTGGAGTGGACATCTCCATCAGCGCCCGCGCCAGGGCTGTCCATTACTGGGGTCCAGAGCTATCTGGGGTTCAGATCTCTCTGGATGGAAGAGCTCGATCCGGGGGTGTGGCATTTGCCATTTGCCCACATTCCCTCCGTCTCCACCAATTCCGGCTGTAGCGCTCCGGGGCGGGGATCTCGTCTCTTGGAATCCAATACGAAAAGTGAAACACACGAGAAACTGCGCGAAAATCCCCTCATGTGGATGGGCTAATGCACCTCTTTATCATCAGCGCACACAAAGCACTTGGTCCAAGGGGGCACACAATAGCGGTAGATGGTACAACACAAATAACTAGTGAAATATTAGGTGGCAAAACTGGAGATAAAGGTGAGAGAAGGCAAATTATCCGGATTGCAATCGGCGTCACTTCACGAAAGAATAATTTGTTATTATTCTCTGGGGGACTCGAGCGCTTCGGTGTATTCGATGTAGTAGCGGTGACTCTCACTCTAATATTTATGCCACGTCACGAAATTTCTATAGCTGGACCCGACCCCGACTCGATGGACTGGTTGGGTAACAACGCCGCGTTTACTTGCCCTCTTTGTAACAAAGTGTTTATTGTGAGCAGTGCCTTCCATAAGAAACCGCGCCCATGTCCGAAGTGTAAGAAATCGAAAGCATACGTCTCGGGAGGACGGAATACCCCAGGCGAAGATTTTAGCCCTACAGCTTGGATTGAATATTAAGTGCATTGCCTAAACCAATCACCATGAGAACGGTTCTTTGGTCTCCCGTAAAAGCGTGGTATTTTTATGACAATTGGGCCAGTGTCAAGCTCGTCTTGTTTGAGGCAAAAAACATTGCGTTTTGGCCTACCTAATGCCTTTGGTAGTGTTGTTACATTCGTCTAAATTGCGAGTGCGAAATTATGCCCAGAATCACCACCTGTCTCTTCGAGGGCAAGCCGACCACCATTGGCGAAGCGTTAGAGCTCCGCAAGCAGTAAGACGCGCGCAAAAATTCCCTGAAGCTAGCTTTCAATCCTCACAATTGCTCAGCACGGGCTGATTTCAGGGTCCGGGCCAGCAACGTTTACAAGCCCCCAAAGTCGGCCACTTATGGCCAAACCCCGTGTTCTTCTGAATTTGGAGGAAAGCGTCGCGTCCCGCCTCGTCTTGGTCATCTTCCGCCAAGAGCCCAACTTCCTCGGCCAATGCGAAGAAAGAGTCGCTGGGCTTGTCTTTGGAGTCGCCGCCTTTGTTCACAATACAGTAGGTCTGCAAAAAGCCAAACTCTTCACAACTCTTCAAAGCCAGGTAACGCAGGAACTCGTTGACGACAGGCTCCATCGGAGTGCGACCGTAGTTTCTGGGCACCTTTGCCACTTGGCCGTTTGGCAACTGCACTTCAACACCAGCGGCCCACTTGGTGTAGGCCAATCTCTGTAGCCGCACGGCGGTGTCTGCAATGCAGTTCTCCAACTCTTCCAAGGCGGTTGCGTTGTTGCCGACGAATTTGTATTTGGGCATTTCGATAGCAAGGAGTTGTTTGGCTTTGGCCATTGCAGCCTGTTTCATCGCGGGAGTGATTTGCATAATGGTTTCCAAGGGCTTCGCGGCGCATGGCACAGAGCAGATTGCCTGTGGCACCTGGTTGTTCCTTGCGCGGCTATAAAAACATACCAAGAACGCATGGGCTTTGAATCCAAAGGACGGTATGCTCTCAAGTGCTGCCCGATGCCCCGCGGAGGGAAAGCTACAACATAAGTGCAGACGAGTCGCCTATGCCCCGAATCACCTCTTGTCTATTAGACGGCAAACCAACCACCACCGCCGAAGCGCTGGAACTGCGCGAGGACGCGAGGAGGCGTGAGGTTGATGCTCCCCAGTTTCGTTGCGACGAGTGCACATATCCGGTGGAAGCCCACAAAGACGGCATGACCGGCGGCAAAGCTCACTTCGAGCATATGGATGAGAACCCGCAGTGCCCCTACATGCAGGATTGAATCTGGCAAATGATACGAAGGCTGCAACCACTTGAGGTCGCGGCCTTTTGCTTTAACACGCTCTGGATTGGTTTCGGCAAACTGAAGCGCCATGCCCACCGCCAGAATCTTCCAACTCATCGACCTTGAGCGCCTTTCACCTGAGTTAGCCGAGACCGCAAGTGAGGCCAGTGCCCAGAGTGAAGCCATGGGGTTTGATCTCTTGCACGGTGTCGTTGCTGCCATCCTGCACGCCGAGCCTGGCCATTACGGCAGCATGATCGGTCTGGCCCGAGCCTGGTTCACGCGGAATTTGGAATCCCTTGAACAGATTGAGAACGCTCACAAAAATGCGGCCACGTCAAATGTGTTGGAAGGACTCAACACGCAGGTGACAGACAATTGCCAGGCGGCAAGGCGATTGGCGTTGCGCGCCCTCAAGACTCTCAACGCTGAATACGCGGCCAGCCAAGTAACGCTCGAGGAAGATTCGGAAGAAAGGCTTTTCACTCTTCACGCGGCTTTCATGATGTTCTACAGGGAGATGGAAGAAGTCGAACTACACATTGCCGAAGCCAATATTAGAGCGCGCGCATTGCAGGCCCGAGCTGCATTGGAAACCGCCAACTCGAGGTTGAAATACAGATATCTGGCGGTTGGGCGGTTGGGTGGGCGGATCGCCGAGCTTCGGCGCCAAATAGCAAAGCGTGAAACGAAGCTCCTACCTGATGTCAACAGCCAAGCATTCATCTCGCAGATCGTGGATGGTCGTGAAGTCTTCATTTTGGAGGACGACGAAATTGAAGCTCTGCGTCAAAGAAGCAACGGCTTGGTTGAGAGGCAAGCACCCCGCAAACAAACCATCGAAGAGATCGAGCGTGTGCACGCGGCTGTAATGGCCAATCGCAGCGACGAAGAAATTCAACGCTTGATGATGGGAACCCATTTCTTCCGCTCCGTGGGAGAACGCTGGGGACGCGCGGTGCGCGAAAAACAAAAGCTCCAGGAGAAGATGGCCGCTATTCGCCCTCTGGTGGAGCAGCAAGTTAAGTTGCAGGCCGACAAAGAGCGGTACACCACAAACGACATCATTGAGTGGGTATTCAAACAGCTAAAGATTCCAGACACAGTAGAAAACGTAAAGTCCGTGCTCTCCACCGATGACGTTGACTATCATCTTGAAAAATTAGTAGGAAAGAAACGCATCTCTGCAAAGCAGCCAAAAGAACGCTGGAGCCTCACCCGTAAAGATTATGAAATTGCAAGAGAACATGTGCTTGATCACCTGCGCCGGAAAAGAAAGCGCGAAGCAAAACGAGCGTGAAATTCCGATAAAGTCCGATTACGCCCATCCCCAGTCGTGTGTGTGGGAAGATTTAATTGTCCCGAACGAGGGCACAACAAGGTTTCAAGGCTAGCTAGAAACCGCGAAGTGCTTACCGTGAGGGACAAGATTTCCCAGTTTCGAAGCGGGAAATCCAACCCCTGATCTGACAGGTTCCAACCACAAACCTTCAATGCAGTTCGACCCATGGAGTATCTCCTCCAGCGGGCTGAATGAGATCACTGAATACAGTGGCAACAGAACCCTAGATCGCAACCCTCACCAAGGAGAAATTCGATGTCTCAACTTTCGGCTCTACGCCATGCGCTCAACACCCAGGTCTACAATCCAATTAAGTCCATCAAACAGAACTCGTCTATCAGCTCCGTGGCTCTCCCCGACTCTTCGGCTGTGGAGATTCCTATGGTCACCAACCCAACCAACAACGCCGCTCAAGAGCCAGCCGCTCACGAGCCAACCGCTCAAGCGAACGAGATCCAAACCGACTCCGGCTCCGGCCACCAGCCGACTCCGGCGCCCCAAGCGGAAATTTCCGCTGTTACCGGAGAACTTTCCCGCTTGAACAAGCAGGACGACATCAACCGCCTCTTCAGCGAGGGCGTGCTCCTGGAGGCTCAAGGGCCGACCACGAAGCCCCTTCCCATGGCGCAGGGAATCTCGATATTCAGTCCCGAGACCCCCACGCTCGCTCTACCGCCGCTGGAGCCGCGTCACCGGACCTTTCTCCACGGGCGGCATGGTGTGGGCCATGCGAGGATCACGCAACGCGGCTATTCCTCTATCCCCGCGAGCGCTCAAGGCCGCCGCATCCTACGCTCGCTCGGCTTCACCACGGCGCAGGTCGGCGAGGGGGGTGGGCTGCTGATCCCGCAGCGCAATTTCACCGGTATGGTCACCAGCTACGTCTACCGCCCCGATCGACAGCGCCTGGACGCCGAAGGCCGGCAGGTCGAGTTCGAGCGCTTGAGCGCCAACGCAGGAGTGTTGGATATAGATATTCCGGCGACGCTCCAAAAGCAAACGTTATCCGGGCGTTCAAGGGCCGGTCTCACCATCTGGACCACCAACCCCATCTGCGCGGACAGCGCCACGGCTCTGGCCGTGAATGTGGTCAACATCAACGGGCTATCTTTGAGCTGGAACGACCTGCTCAGTGCCCGGGTCCGCGGCAACTTCGGTCTCGACGAACTGAACGAGGATTCGCTTTTCGTCTTCAACTCGGACTGGAGCGAGAGCGAGGCGGTCTACACCACCCTCAACAACCTCATGAAGTTCTTTGCCCTTCGCGGCCAAGTCGTGAGGATGGCGTTCCTTCCTCCGGGACCTCAAGGCGAGAAACGGACGCTTTCAAGTTTCATCGCACGGCGAGGCACTTTAGAAGAGCTTCTCGCCCAGGCCATTTTCAGTCCCGGCAGCACGGCTTAAAAGCCCAAATCAACTCCGCAGCGCGGTCAGCCCCGCCCTTACAAGCGTGGCTGACCGCAAGCCTGCGCTCCGAAACCACGTCTGCACATGCTCGAAAAGCCGAAGCATGTTAGATCGCAACCCCACCAAGGAGAGTAACGCACAAACCATGAATCCCTACCGAATGATCCCGCTACCCGTCGCTTGGAGAGAGCGTCCGACCGAGGCCGAAATCCGGCGCATGTTTCCCCACCTTCCCAAGGATGCGGTGTTCCAAGATGCAGACACCTGCTCCCAGAACTCCGTGCTGGCCTTAGTGGGCAAGTCTCCGCTTTTGCCGGAGATCCACCAGGCGGCCAAAGGCAGCGGTTGCCGCGTAAAAATCGCCGAATCGTGGAGCTTTCTCTTTGAAATGCCCGCCCTCTTGGCCATCATCGATCCCACACTCGTGGAGCCAAACAATTGGGACACGGTCTGCGAGGTGTTCCAGGACGCGGGGCCAGAAAACGTCAAGTTCCTCCTCACCGGCCTGTCACCGCACAGTCAGACGCTCCCTATACACAACGTGGTGTCCATGCCATTTGCGCTCAACGCCGCTTCACTCCAATCCATCATGCGCAGTTTGCGTGACCGTCCACCCGTGATTGCGGCGTGTGCACCTCACTACCCCGGCATCATCGCTAAGATGCCGAGAGAGTTCACGGTCTCGGAGTTCCTGTGGAAGTTCGCTGAGGAGCATCGAGAACTGGCTTACAACGCCCTGGAGGCCTATTCCCATAGCCCCAACGAAGAACGCACGGTGTCACGCCTGATGGCTGGCCAACTCTACGACTTTCCGACGCTGGTTGAACGCGTCAGCAGCGAGCTGCCCATCCACTTGGCCCCAGACGGTGAGTGGGCCGCTCGGTGGAGAAAGAAGAAGTAAGCCATTTCGCGCGTTCGCTGCCGCCACTTGCGGCAAAGCTAATCCGCTCACTTCAGACCGGTCCAGCAACGCTTGCGTAGGCGTTGCTGGCTCCGGCACCCCCACCTTCGCTTCGGTTCAAGGCAGCCGAATCCCGTCTTGCCTCTGCCTTCCAATTGTCCACCCCACAACTCCAATGCCTACCAGAAAAACTCCCAAACTCCCTCCTCCGATCGCGCTCATCGATGAAGCGCTCAACCCACAAGGCCTGACGGTACGCGCGATGCTGTCCCGCCTGCGTTGCCACAACCCGGGCTGCAACTGCCACTTCCTGAGCGGCAAAGTCCACTGCCCCTGTTCGCGCCACAAAGACCGCACGCCCAGCTTCAGCATCACCCAACGGCCCGAGGGCATCGTCGCTGAGTGCCACACCCGCTTCCAGGTTTACGCCGAGACGATGGACTGCAAACCGGAAGGGCTGCAAGCCGCCCTGGCTAAAATGCTCGCCTCCAGCGCGAAAATCGAGATTCCCGAAGTAGAGCCCAAAGGCACGTTCTACGATTGGGACGCGGCAACCCGGCACGGTTACCGTGGCCTTGATCGCCGTTGTGTCTATCAAGTAGGCCGCCTGGGCGAGGGAAGCGAGCTGGAAATCCGCGCCCGCCGCCACGACCCAGACCACAACCCGATCTACAACCTCGACGGCGTGGTGCCGATCCTCTACCAACTGCTCCATTTGCGCAAGGCCCAGCTGGTCATCGTGTGCGACAACGAGCGCGCCGCCGATGTGCTCAACAAGGACCTGTATCCAACGTATCTGTCCCCGGGAATCGTAGCCACAACCACGATGGAGGGGGCGGCCCACCTGCACCGCACCGACCTGTCACCGCTTTTTGGCAAGGAACTCTTCTTTTTCCCAAGTGAGGACGGCGGGCAACACCTCTATGCGAATGCCCTCATCCAGGCTCTTGATGGACGCGCCAAAGTTCGCATCATCGAAGTTCCCGACCGCGGTGTGGGCGGCGACTACACCCATTTTCGAGCCGCTGGACACACCTTGAAAGAAGCCATCGCGCTGATCCATGCAGTGCGGTAGCAGGGTGTTCCCTCCGACAGAGCCTGTAAAGGGCTGCGACGACTTCCCCCACGCACTCTTTTTCCCGCGAACTCCGCCTCTGGACGCAAAGCACCGTCAGCGTCCAGAGGCAGACGATGCGCAACTCAACCCCCTTTTAGTAGCAGGAATTTTATGAATCTCAACAACGACACAAATGCCGCGCCGGATGACGTTCCCACCAACAGCGATGCCGCGGGTCCTAGGCCATCGCAGTCGGCCAGTACACCTGACGAGTACGGTTTGGGTGGCACCCGAGTATCACCAGCCGACGCGCACTTTCCCTACTGTGCGATGCACCACGAAGCCTATCTCGAACTTAGCTGCGCCATCGAGTATTCGAAGCGCAACCGCCGCTACTTCAGCGTTCCCAATAGCGAGGCGGGACGGAACTGGCTGGCCGAGCAAGGTTTCCAGGGCGAACAACTCTCCCGGGGTGTGGCCCTCGCCATCCCGATCCACGACGCCAATGGATACGTGATCGAACACCTGGTGAAGTTCGATTCACCCCGTCGCGACGCCAGGGGAAAGGCGATCCTTTACGAGAAAGCGCCAGGCAAAGCGCCGAGCATCGACGTGAGTCCCAGCAACTACCACTGCCTCAATGCCGACGACGTCCCGATCGGATGGACCATGCTGCCGGAATACGCCGACAGCCTACCTGGCGTGGGAGTTGTGGGCATCAACCTCAACAGCCTGCGTCTTCCCGGCTTTGGAAGCCGCGAGGCAGTGCCCACTTTCGGTGCTAACGCACCCCGGGGATATGAGCCGCTTTTGAAGGCAGATTTGGACCAGATCGCCTTCGATTGGTTGGTAGTACCACGGCTCAACTTGCTCTTTCTCGAGACGAACTGGAGCGAGGCAAGACAGGCCGATGCAGGCCCTAACCGTTCGACACTCTTGGTCGAACTGGCAGAAGCCATCGAAGAGCGCGGTGGCATTGCCCTGCTGCTCAATCCGCCTCTGGAAGGGGAAGTTGGAGACAAAAAATGTCTTTCCCGCCTGCTCCAAGACACCACACCGCTGGAAAGGTACTTTGTTGGGAAGCCCTTCTCAATCACCAGCGAAATCCGCCGTCAGCGGGTAATCAAGCGGCTTCTCTCCCACTAAAGTCATCGCACCGGCCTCCGCCGATTTTAGTAGGCGGAGGCCACATCCAGTCCCCGGTTTGCCGAACGGGTCAGCAACAAGCGCTTTCGAGCCACAAGCACATTCAAGATCAAGCTCTCTTTAAAAAGAACATCATGCAAAACAACAACTCCTCCCAGAACCCAGACCAGGCACCCATCAACACCACACCCGAAGCCGTGACCAGCTTCCAGATCGACGTTCCGCAGTTGCCGCTTCGCCGGCTGAATCCCGACGTGCCAGGGATGTACATGATCGGCATGGACGAGATGTTCGCTTCGCCCTTCGATTACCTGGCTCGCGCTCTGGGCCTTTTTTGGGATCGCAGTGCCTACCACGGTGCGAACCCACTCGAAACCGGTGCAACCGAGGACGGCTTTACGCTGTGGCCAGAGGGGCACGCCTACGACCGGAAGTTGGGCAAGATCTATTCGCGCGAGCAGATGCTGGCGCTAGCGGAGAAAAAGGGCATTTCTCCCAGCATGCAGTGGACGCTGCATAAGATAAAGGACTTCCATCGCGGGATGGAAATACCCTCGCTGTCGGGTCCATTTAAGGCCGCTTCGCTTCCCCCTTTCCCCTGGGAAACAGCCCAGATCTGGACCTACTCCGACGAAAACGGGGTTGAGCTGTTTCAGGTCGGGCGCTACGACACCCCAAAAGGCAAGAGGATTAGCCAGCGTTGCCGCACCCAGAACGGCGGCAAGATGGACAACGTGCGTCGCGTGCTTTACAAATTGCGCGACGTGCAAAAGGCCCAAATTGTCCTCTTCGTCGAGGGCGAAAAGGCCGCCGATATTCTCAACGGGCGCCTCGCAGCAGCGGGCAAATTCGGCGAAATGGTCGCCACCACGACCTCGATGGGTTCGGACAACGTGCGCAAGACCGAATTTGGCGATGCCGTCGTAGCCAAGACGGTGGTCATTTTCCCTGACAAGGACACGGCCGGCGAGCGTTATGGCAACTCTGTCTGCGAGATGTGCGCGGCGGCCGCAGCCGTCAAGCGCGTCACCCTGCCGGGCCTGCCGGAACAGGGCGACATTGCGGACTATTTTGCCGCAGACGGCACCATCGAAGAAGTACTTTCGCTCATTGAGAGTGCAGGGCCTTGGTCCCCCCTTGAGGGATCCAAAGACGGCCCTACCGTCGTAGAGCCGGAGCGTGCTCAGAGTGCGCCAACCCTAGGCACTGCGCCCGAAGCCGCCGCGCCCGAAGCCGCCGCGTCAGGCGAAAGCGCGTCAGGTGAAAGCGCGCAGCCCAGCGCAGCGAATGCGGCTCCAAGTGGCGCGGCGAAGCGCTTTCCGCTCTATTCGCTTCAACAGATTTACATGTGGCCCGACCCCACCTGGCTCATCAAAGATTTTCTGGTTCAGAAAACGACCTCGTTGCTGACAGCCAAGCAGGCGAGCTACAAGTCGTTTCTAGCGCTCAGCATGGGACTGTGCGTGGCTTTAGGAAAGGATTGGTTTGGCCATAAGGTCGAGCAGGGCAACGTGCTCTTCATCGCCGCCGAAGGCGCCGCAGGTGTGAAAAAACGGGCTGCGGCCTGGTTCCAATACCACGGTATCCAAGAGCTGCCGACGAACTTCCTCGTCCACCCGGCTCCCATCCAGGTGGGCAACGTGAGTGATGTCAAGGATCTAGTTCGCGAGATGGCGGACCTCAAGCCTTCCCTCATCATCGTGGACACGCTGGCACGTTGCGCGGCAGGCCTCGACGAGAACACGGTGCGCGACATGGGTCAGTTCATCACCGGAATCGATCTTCTCTCGAAGGCCCTGAACTGCCATGTCCTGGTGGTCCACCACAACAACAAAACCGGCGCTTATCGCGGCTCCTCCTCCTTGCCCGCGGCTGTCGACGCCCATTTTTCGTTGGAGCGGAAGGGCAACGATGTCACGCTCACCACCGAAAAGCAGAAGGATGCCGCCGAAGCTCCGGTGATGAGCTTCGAGGTCAAGCCGGTCTTCTTCCAGTTCCCGAACCGCCCAGGAGCCGAGATGGATTCCATCGTGTTGGTGCGCACCGACACCGTTTCGGAGACGACCGCGTCTCGCTTAACGCCTCTGGAGCGTCGGAGCCTGGAAGTTCTGTTCGACGTGTTCCTCAGCGAGGGAGCATCTGCAACTGAATGGGAGCGCGCCTGCAAGAGTTCGGGGATCGAAAACACTACCCATCGTCGCACCCGGGCCAAACTGCTTGGCCGTGGGCTCGTCTACATCGAAGACAAAGGAGGTAAGATGATAAATTACTCCCAATATAAGGGTCTCATCCCCGCCGAGCGAACCAAGGCGCGCTTTTACCCGACCCCAGGAGTAGCCACCCCCTACAACGCGGAAGAGAAAGCCTCACCTTCGCACAATTCTGGCCCCGCTGCCACCAATGGTCAAGCGACGGAGCGCGCGACCACGGAGCAGGCAAGCGGAGACCGGCGGCCAGATGGAGTCGCAGCTTCGTCTTCCAGCTCAGCCGGCGTCGATCTCGAGGAGTTTTTAAACAGCGACTTAGAGCGCTTGAACCAGGGCGTGTAGATATGAGTAACCGGCGCAAGGCATTCAACTGTTCTCTTGACATCCGGTAAACGAGGCGAGACGCCAAGAGAACGGGCGAAACCTTGCGTGCCGGCGATAGACCGGCGATAGAGAAGTGCTGAGCATTCAAAACGTGGAGTGACGCGGTTTTAAATCTCCAAAAGCGCAGGGTGTGCAAGCGTGCAAAACGTGAGCAGGCACGCTCTGCACGGGCACCCCGAATCTCCTGTCCCAAGCTTTTACAAGGTGTGCAAGCGTGCACACACCCTTTAGGGTGTGCACGCTTGCACGCCCAGTAAAAGGGGATTCTAAGCCAAAATTTCTAAAACCGCCGCTCTATCCAGCAGAGCCTTACCGCTCACGATTCCCAAGCCCCCACCAGTTTCGAAGCCAGCGTCAGAGTAACCAAAAGCTCCAGTTCTAACCCAGCGAAGCTCAAGGAGTTTGTAGGTGAGGCGCTTGCGAAACGGCCACCTTCAGGCTTTTCGACACCACATTCCAAGCTGTTTGGGCATCTGGGCCCAGCGCGTTGTTTGAGGCGCTCGGAAGAGCCTCGAAAGCCTCAAGAAACGCACTCTCGCTCCAACCGCGCCCAATATTTGACCTACCTGAGTGCGCGGCCAACCGTGTCAGCTCTCACCAGCCTGACCGCAGCCAGACAAGGCCTTATCCCGCCTGAAACTCCAGAAATTTTCGACACGTAGGAAAACGTGGATTCTTTCACATGATCAACAACATAAGCACGCTCTCGGACCAGCCGCACGCTCCCGCTCCAACAAATAGCCGCACGGAGGTAGGACCGACAACAGCCCCACTCAGAGTCGTCGGCTACGCCAGGGTGTCCAGCGACCTTCAGCGCGAGCGGGAAACCATCCTCACCCAGACGGAACTCATCAAGAGCTACTGCAAAGACAAGGGCTACACGCTCGTCGAGACTTACTGCGACGACGGCGTGTCGGGCACCATCCACCTGCACGAGCGCCCCGCTGGCAAGAGGCTGATTGAGGACGCGCGCGCTGGTAAGTTCCAAGCCATCATCGTTTACGCGGCCAGCCGTGTCGGAAGGGACGTTCTTGGGAATGAGGTTTCCATCCGAACGCTTTACGATGAGCTGGGCATCGACTTCATCGGCATCGCCGAGCAGATTGATCTCGCCACACCCATTGGACGGGCGATGTTTACGTTCCAGAGTGCAATTGGACGACTGGAAAGGGAGAATACGCTGCAGCGCTCGCGCGATGCGACACTTCGGCTGGCCAGAGACGGTGCCTGGCTGGGCGGCATCGTGCCTTACGGCTACAGAATTTTGGGCAAAGAGCGCAGCGCCAGGCTCGTGGTGTCGGACGAGGAGGTCGCGGGGCTGGGCATGAGCGAAGCCGACGTGGTGAGGATGATCTACTCCATGTCCGCCCAGGAGGGTGCCACCTGCATCGAGATCGCAAAGCGGCTCAACGACATGGGCGTGCCGACTAGTTACACGCGCGATGAGAGGGTGGTTCTGCGGGGCAAGCGCCGCGAGAAGACGGCGGGGCTGTGGACATCGGGGCGCGTCGTGGGGCTGTTGCGCGCGCCGACTTTCATGGGCGTGCACACCTGGGGCAAGCGTGGCTCTAAGCGTCGGGCCAAAGGCGCCACGCACGTCACCATCGAACGCCAGGTGCCGGCCATTGTCGACGCGGAGACGTGGCAGCGGGCGCAGAACATGTTGCGAAACAACTCGCTCTCACGGCCCGACATCGTCAAAAGGGCGTACCTGCTGCGCGGGCTGATGAAGTGCGGTGAGTGCGCCCGCAGCTACGTCGGCACTGTGAGCGAGGGGCGCAAAGTGGAGCTATCGAGTGATGCTGAGCTTTCGGGCGCCGAAGTTCGCGGCGATCTGGTTCTCAAGAGTTACTACATCTGCAACGGCAAGAATGCCTCGCAGCGCAAGGAGAAAGAGACCGGCCAGACCAGAGCGAAGTGCCCGTCGGGCTACCTGCGGGCCGTGGATGCCGAGGGTGCGGTGTGGGCGCAGGTGCGGGGCTTCATCACAGCTCCAGGTGCGGTGCTTTTGGAGCTTGGTGAACGGCTCGCTCAGCGGGGCGGCGATTCGGGTGCCGTCGAAAAGGAACTGGCTCGCATTGAAGCCGAAGTTGCCGAGCGCGATGGGCAGCGGGCGATGCTGTTCAGGCTGTTCAGGAAAGGCAGCATCTCCGAAAGCGATCTTGAGCGCCAACTCGCCGAGACGGTGGAAGAGGAAAAGGCGCTGAATGCAGAGGCGGAGCGCCTGCGCGGCGCGGTGAAACTCGCGGGCGGCGCCAAAGCATCACTGGAGAGTGTGCGGGCGTTTCTGGAGAAGCTGGCATCTTCGGTCGACGACGTGGCTGAACCAAGTTGGGAAACCCGGCGGCGCCTGATTGAATCGCTTGTGGAGAAGATCTGCGTGCGCTCGCAGTTCGACCCGACCGACTCCCGCGGGCGCCGGCGCATCCACACCCTATGCGTCAAATACAACTTCGAGGACCCGCGCCCAAACGCCGGAAGTGCCAACGGTTTGGTGCTGGAAAAGGAACTGGTTGTGGGTGGCGAGATGCAAACGCTGCGGCGTGACAGCCATGCTAATCTGGTGCGCGCCGTGCTGGAGAACGCGCCCGACCTCACGCTGGGCGCGCTGGGTGCAGAACTGGAGACCCAGCATGGACTCAAACTCAGCCGCGCCAGCCTCAGCCGCCTGCGGGCCCAGGTAGGCAAGGCTCCCGACAACCTCTACACCCGCGCCGCCAGTGCGCGCAAGAACATCAGGGCAGGGTGAGGTGAAGTCCCGCTTCGCTTGTGAGCTGTGGGCACCGTGCTTGTGCTCGAACTTTCAATTTCCCAAGTTGTTGATTGCATGGGTGTCCGTGCGGATACCTGCTTGGCGGAAGCGAAAGTTTCGGCAGCGGGGGCACCGGAAAGGGCCAGAACAAGCCCTGCACCTGCACCGCACCGCAAATCCGGCGCTACCTCGCCCGAATCTCTGGGCCGTTGGTTGACCGTATCGACATCCACATCGAGGTGCCCAGGCTGTCGAGTGAGGAGCTGATGAGCAAGCGCGCGGGCGAACCGAGCGCGTGCGTGCGAAGGAGGGTGATGGCGGCGCGTTCAAGGCAGGCCGAGCGGATGCGAGGCGACGGGTTGACTTCGAACGGGCAGATGCGGGCCAAGCAGCTGCGCCTGCACTGCGACATGGACGCTTCAACTAAGGATCTGCTCAAGGCCGCGATCAACCAGTTCGGTCTATCGGGCCGGGGCTACGACCGGATCCTTAAAGTGAGCCGCACCATCGCCGACTTGGAGGAGAGCGAAGGGATCGAGCTCCACCACGTCGCGGAAGCGATCAACTACCGCGCGTTTGACCGCAAGCTGTTCGGATGAATGAGTAAGGGAAAGCAAAAAAGAGAAGTGAACGGCTCATATGGGAAGCCGCTGGAACGTGCGGAATACCGGACAGTTGTTCTTGCGCTGTGCTCGGCTGCCGATTGGGCATACTCCCGATCCACCATGACTTGGATCAAGAAAAATATCTGTCGCACAGCAATCGTGCTCGCTCTGGGAGTTACAACCATTTCACACGCCCAACAAAATCCGCCTGTTGAAACCGACGCTCGCCTCCATTCCAATGGCAACGGCTGGAAGTTGAATAAAGCTCGTATCAGCGACAAATCACTTCCGCGTGTTTTACTCATTGGCGACTCTATTCTCGCGGGGTATCAGCCGTTCGTTATCGAAGCACTCAAGGATAAAGCTTATATCGCCGCCTGAGTGCAGCCTTACCATCAAGGCCAAATCCAGGGCGAAAATTCCGTCTGGGAGACCGCGACAAAAGAAGTGCTGGCCAACGGCCCTTACGATCTCATTTTCTTCAATATGGGCTTACACGGCTGGCAACCAGGACGTATTCCCGAGGGACAGTTCACTCCGCTGACGCGCAAACTGGTGGCCTCGGTTCGCAACAACGCTCCGCGCGCCAGGCTGTTCTGGATTAGCACCACTCCCATTACCGAGCAGGATGCTCGTCCCGAATTCTGGAAAATCGAGGACAGAACCTACGCGCTCAATGGTGAACTCAATCCCACCATTGTTGAGCACAACCGTCTGGCAGCCGAAGTCATGAAAGAGGAAAAGATTCCGGTCATCGATTTCTACGGTCTGCTTGCGCCTCACCTCAATACGGCACATGGTGACATGTTCCACTGGAGAGAGCCGGCGAGCAAAAGGATGGCGCAGGAAATCATTAAGAACATCACCGCTCATTTGGCACAGAAGCCTGCGGTCTTACAGGTTGCCGCTCCAAACACTGCCAAAGCTCAAGAGCCTAAAGGCGTGACCACCAAATTTGGTCTCAAGATCCAGGATCTGGTGGTTGGCACCGGCTCCGAAGCCGCGGCGCTAAAGCAGGTCACGGTGAACTACCGCGGCACTCTGGAAGATGGCACCGTCTTCGACCAGAGCTATGGTCGCGAGCCTTTCAGCTTTCTGCTCGGTGCTGGGCAAGTCATCAAGGGATGGGACGAGGGCGTGCGCGGGATGAAGGTCGGCGGCAAACGCAAGCTCATCATCCCCGCGAAACTTGGCTACGGTGCGCGCGGCGCCGGTGGTGTTATTCCGCCCAGCGCGACCCTCATCTTTGAGATTGAACTGCTCGAAGTCGGTTAAGAAGCTATCGGGTGTTGGACCGCACTCTATTCGATTAAAAAACGAAGCGCTTGCCCGCATCGAAAGACTCAGCGGTTCTGGCTGTTCAACGCCCAGCCGCTTGTGTCTCCTCAACCTTAAATCGAAATGAATCTAATCAAGCCTTTATCAAAACCCCTCCTTGCCGCCTTATTTTTGGGAGCCTTGAACCTCACCTTTGGGCGTCAAGTTCATGCCGATCCTGCGTCCTCTCCAAGCAAAACGGCCAGCCAGACCAAAAAGAAGACTCCCGCTGAGGCTGGTCGACACGCGGCGCAAGCCCAGTTGAACCGGATCTCCGCTAAGGTGAAGAGAGTTCTGAGCGATGAAATGGGAGTAGAGAGTCAATTCATTTCTGCCCGTTCCTCCCTGGTTGGCGATTTGGGTGTCGAGCCGGAGGCGTTACCGGAATTGATGATAATTCTTGGTGAAGAGTTCGACATCGAGATCTCCACCAAAGACTCCAAGTCGTTGGTGACTGTAGGGCAAGTGATTAGCTACATTGCTCGCCGCAAAGGTGTGGCTGGAGTGCTCGCCGTTTTGGGTGCAGCCGCGACGAAACCTTCGACTCCTTTTGCGGGTGCCCACCTTTACTTGCAGGCGAGTGAGTCCTTGGTCAACCGTGAACAGTTGAGAAAAGTGGTCTTGAACGATTCGAGCCCAGTGACGTTGGCTCAACAACGTTTGCTTTCGTCCAACGACGCGGCTCTCAAGATGGTGCGGCAGGGCTTACTCGTGCCCTACCGCGAACCGCAGGGTCCGGATTTCTTCTCGCCGTCTCCGGTGGAGCGGTTCGAAGCCTTCGGTGATTTGAGCCAGTTGCTAGTGCTGGATGGAAAAGCCAAAGCGGCTCGGGGAAATCGAGCCGGAGCCGTGAGCAGCTACCTCGACAGCATTCAACTGGGGATGGACTTGATGCGCGGTGGCGCGGTCGTCAGCATGCATGCGGGATTTGGTTGCCAGGGTTTGGGTCGCCAACTTCTCTGGGCCTCCAAAGACCACTTGGACGCTAAGGTCGCTCAAGAAGCTGCGCGGCGTTTGCAAGCATTGGAAGATAAACGTGTCACCTTTGCTGAAATTCTGGAAGGGGAGAAAAGGCTGGATATGGCCGACCTTCAAGAGAGCTTGGCCACTGCAACGGCACAAAAAGAGCGTGAGGGCATTCGTGAGGCTCGGCGGGCTATCGCGGACTTCACGAAGTTTACGGACGCAGTCATGGCCAAAGCGCGCCAACCCTACGCAGCGCGGGGCGTGATGCCGCAGCTTCAAAGCGGGATCGGTCAGGTGAAGATGCTGGCCGCGACATACAAAGAATCGACTTGGGCGGTGGCTGTCGGTGACCAAGCGCAAAACGCGTTGCTGACCACAGTTATAGCTCTGCGGGCCTATGAGCAAGAACACGGAGGGCTGCCCGAATCTCTGGTGCAAATGGTGGGAACCTCTATTGACAAAATTCCCCTTGACCCGTTCGCCTCGAGTGGACCTGTGCGTTACAGGCGGGAGTCGAAACGGAAGGGGGGCTATCTGCTTTACAGTGTCGGACCAGATGGCAAAGATAACCAAGGCAAGCCTGTGGATCAACCGGGTTATGGCCGTGGTCGTTACACCGTCCTGTGGAACAGCATTGGCGATGTGGTTGCTGGCACCAACACCAAAGCCAACTATTTTGTAGTTGTTGGCTAAAAGCAGAACCGACTCGCTGCTTAGGGTCGCCCGAACGATTGCTGACATGGTGGGCTCGGACGCGGTCGAAAAGTGGCACTTTGAGGAAGCGGTCAACTACCGTCCCTTCGAACGGAAGATATTCGCGTGAGGTGAGGCTGACCTAAATGCACAAGAAAGAGCTTCTGGATTTTAAGGTGGGCGCTGTGGCTGGTGCCAGCTGAAAGTTCGCTTCTGGCCACAGGACGGGGCAAGACTGACCTGTGTGAATTGTGGGCTAACTCACGAGGTTGAAGTTGATGCTGCGCTCGACCTGAGTTTGGGTGAAAGGACCAAACTGGTGATGCTGGTGCCACTCGGTGTGAAACGGGAAGTCGAAGATCCTGCGCGCGAAAACTGAAGGCGGCAAAGAGATCAATGTGCACCACGTGGCTAAGTCGATTATCTACTGCGTATTCGACTGGAAACTGTTCGGGTGAAAAACGAAAAAGAGCGAAAGAAACGGCTCATATGAGGCGAGACTGTCTATAGCGCGAGAAGTTACTCTGCAAGTGATACTCTTGACGCAACGTAGCGCCCTTCAAGGAACCAAGAATCAAAATAATCACAATAGAATTAATACAAATTCCTATCGAAGACCGAACTCTTCAAGTTCTACTATTGACGCAACGTCGCGCCCTTCAAGGATCCATGAATGAATATAATGACCAAAGAATTAATTCAATTTCCTCTCGAAGACGGAAGTCAAATGTGGGTCGAGGTGGAAGAGCCGGACACAAAGGGGCTGCGTAATTCGTCCATAGCAGGAGAAAAGGGAGCTAAAACATCTCAGACTTTTGAAAGCCCTTGATGCGATTCTGCCCAGCTTAGAGAGAGTTCGTGGCGTCTTGAAAGATCTCAACAATCCCGAACAGATTGAGATAGAATTCGGGATCAAGCTGAGTGGGGAAGTCGGTGCCTTTCTTGCCTCGGCATCTACTGAAGCTAATTTCGCGGTCAAGCTGACCTGGAAGAACTCGCAAGATAAATAAGCTTTGGATAACGGTATGCCTGTAGAGCCGACACTGCCGGATTCATCAATAGTGCGGATATTCAATGCCACTGGCGAAATAGTGGGCACTGGATTTTTAGTCGCAGAAAAGAGAGTTCTCACCTGTGCTCATGTGGTGAACACGGCACTGATGAAAAGCGAGCATGCGGAAGAGTTCCCGTCAGAAGGAATTCAACTGGATTTTCCATTTGCAAATTCAACGGACGTGTTCATTGGCGTCGTGAGGTGCTGGAATCCAGCACGTAGGGATGACGATGGAATCGGCCTTGACGTCGCGCTGATAGAAGTAAGCGGTGATATTCCTACTAAGGCGCAACCGGCTCCCTTGCAGAAGATAGCAAACTTTTGGGGACGATCCTTTCGATGCAATGGCTTTCCGAAACGATACGGTGGAGGGCAATGGGTCTCTGGAACAGTGCAGGGGGCTTTAGAAGGAGGGCGCGTCCAGTTGCAGGGGGACGGCTCAGGCCCACTGATTTCTGCTGGTTTCAGTGGCGGGCTTGTTTGGGATGGAGAGCTTGAAGCCGTAATTGGGATGATCGTTCAAAGTGATGGCGACTCTGCCACGCGACTCGGCAGTATGATCCCAACTACCGTGCTGGTCCAAGCTTGTTCTCAACTCTTGGCGTCCAAAGCAGTCCCGCGCCAGCAATTAACCGAGCTGGAACATCTACTTATTTCATCACGATCAAGGTGTATGGTGAAGTGGAGAGTCCTCGGTGTTACTGCAGAAGAAGCAAAGGACCTTGTTGATATTGCAGAGATTGGAGCATTACGCTCTGACCTTCCCCCAAATTCCTCCAATCCCGTTCGTTTGCTTCTGGCTGACATTGGTGCAGGAAAAACACTCGCAGGTGAGCGTTTGCACCAGCAATCCATTTTAAAGGCACAGCAAGATGAAAGTGTTTTATGGCCAATCCGTCTCGAAGGGAGACCTCCTCCTGGCCGTCTTTACGAGACAATCATTTCCCATCTCCAGAGTTCGAGTTTGCATCTAAATGGTCACAGAGAATTCCTTCACGGCAGAGGTGTTGATGTCGTCATTGATGATGCGCCATCTGAATCATCTGCCACCGTATTACAAACTTTGGATGATGCAAGACATTTAGTTGGCATCTTCCCCGGAAGCACTGTGGTAATTCTAAGCCGTCCGGCTTCTAATCTGCTTAAAGAAGGGGAAACCACTTACCTTCCGAATTTAACCTGGGACGAATCCCAGGCCCTCATTGGTAGATTTATAGATATTCCTCATTTTGATTACCGATTATCTCAACACTCGACGGCCTCTGTTGCCAATGCCATCGTTAAACCGCTTTTTGCTATTCTCCTGGCAGTCTATTTAAGAGAGCACAATTCGAGATTCCCGTCCTCTACGGGCCAGCTGCTTCATGACCTCACTCAAAAAGCCTTTGACAGAGCCGAGATCCAAAAATCTGCTGCAGCACTGCTTCTTCAAAAACTTGCAGTCGCAATATTAAAGCGATCAAGCGCAATCCTCTCTACAGAGTTGTTTTCCAAAGAAGAACTGGGTCAATTGTTAGATACTGGATTAATTGTCGAAGAGGGGAGGACGGTGCGATTTCTCCTTGATGTGCTCACCGAGTGGTTTGGCTATGAAAGTTTGGTAGCTGGAATGGTTTCTCCTGACGAACGGCTCTCTGACTCTTTGTTATTAGTGCGCTGGCTTCCGTCATTGAGTATTTTTATCAGTGAGTCTGACCATTCGAAGGTAAGCCCCTTCCTTTTCGCAATTGCACGCAAGAATCCTGCGTTCGCATCTATTCTCGTCTTCAAGAATTTAAGGTTCGATTGGCAAGAGGATCAAGGAGTTGTGAATCCGCCACCTTGGGTAGATTGTGCACAGCGTTTACAGCAAAGTATGATGGCATGGAGCGATGGACTCGGCCCATTAGCTTCATTAGTGTGCCCCATAGGAAGCGACGGGAAAATGCAACCCATAGGAGGGTGTGTGGGAGGCCCTTATCTAGCGTATGGATGGTATCGTGGAGAAGAAAATCTCGAAGACATCATACAGTTTCCCAGTGAGATAGCAACTGACTTCATGAACGCGCGAGTCCCCAGAAAGAAACCGATGGACTGGCCCATTATTTCGAGGACAGGGGTTGGGGCACAATCGGCATGGGCGTGGCGGTTAACTCACGAAAAAATTCAGTCGGAATTATCAAACCTATTGCACAAAAGAGCCTTTCCACTAGAAGACGGGGCCTTTTCTCAAGAAGTAGCATGGCAAACGGCACTCAAACTTGCTAACAAAGGTAGTTTGTATCATCGGCCTCTGAAATTGAATGAGATTGAATCGCGTTTGGAGGAGAGTGCAGATTTACACGCTAAATATGGGGGAACTGAGACAGCCCATTTGAGACATGGGACTTTGTATGACCCCCTTTGTTTGCGGCGCGAAGTAATGCGCCTTCGCGGTTTGGGCGAAACTGTGATCGTCTCCCCTTGGCCGGGACCTGATGAATATTCTGACAACGGTTGGATTATCGACCCAATTACAGGAGAAAAAACCAAACCGCCTTCCTATATGAGTGTCGGCTCACGATTTGAAGACGATTGGTCAGATGAACGTATCTTGCAGCGTGTTCAAATGGTGTTCACTGGAGCATTAAACGAATACGAGAAGATGGTTTCTCGATGGTTCCCAACTCTTCGCGAGTGGATGGCGACTTCAGCCCTCTTCCCTGTGTGCATGTTCGTCTCTGTCCACTCTCCACGTAACAGCCCAAGCAGGACAGCCGGAACAAGTTGGTTCATGGAACCGTTGCCCGCAGGACACAAAAATTTTGTCGATGCGGCTTTAGCGCGAGATTGGCGCGATCCTCACGTTGCGATGGATGCCACTCGGCGCAAAATTCATGAGTTGCGACCTAATGCCAGTTGGGTAGGGACCTCGTTTCATAACGAGGGAGCATTCCTTTTTGACGACACACCGGCACTCGATATAGTTTACAAATGGCTGGAAAATGATCTTAAAAGAATAGGGTTACTCGATAATTCAAGGTCGCTTATATGGTAAATCAATTCTTCTCTTCAACTATTTAAAATTTCCTTGATTTTAGAGATTTCCCCTCGGCTCTGATTTCTATCACTCACACCCCAACCACCTTTCCCCCCTTTACTTTACCCATACCGAACTGCGGGCGTGAAATTAATTCTAAAAGTTAATCTCACCTCTACATTTCTTCTTTTCGTCTTCGTCGCCAGTAGCCGTCGCGCTCGTCAAAAGGAACACAAACTCAATGCCTCTTCATGATCTCTTAACTCCTCAGCTTCTGTCTCAATTAGGACTGGTTCGCCAAGCGGCTCTCGAGATTTGGCACTCGCCGCAACATCGGCACTACACCGATCATAAACCTGAATCGCACTCCGAACGGATCATTGAGAAGTTGAACGCAATGTCGGAGCGCATGGAAACGCCTTTGAGAGAAGTCGAAGCGTTCATCCTACTGTGCGCGGCCTACTTGCACGATATTGGAATGCAGATGCGGCCTTCTGCCGGCATGACGTTGGACGAGGTGCGCGATCAGCATCATCTGCTTTCGAGGGAAATGATCGAAGGAGCCATCGTTGCCCCAGGCCGCTTCCGCTCGGTTGGCCTGACACGCGAGTTCACCGATGAAGTCGCTCTGGTGTCAGCGGCTCATCGCAAATTGAATTTGGCGTCGCCTGATTTCGAGACTCGCCCTAAATCGGGTCAAGACGTGCGGTTGCGACTGCTCTCTGCGATGTTGCGCTTAGCCGATGCGCTCGATTTGGACGACCGTCGGGTCATCATGGACAATTTGCAATTAGAGGAAGTGAGTTCGACTTCTCGGCTCCATTGGTGGCGCTGTCACTATGTGGAGGGTGTCGCTATTCGTGAGGGTATCATCCGCGTAACATGCGCTGTTCCTTCAGAAGATTACGCCTACTATATCCGGGCTTCGATTGAGAACGAGGTGCGGGCTGAAGTAGAAAAAACCCGCCCGTTTTTATGGCCCGATATCAAGTTGGCTGTGGGAGATGTGACCTCACGCGTTTCTGCTACCAAATACCCGATGAGCGCGAGCGACTTCGACTCTTTACGGGCACAGGTCAGGCATGAAATGGAAGTTTCCTCCCAGGCAAATAACGAACGCATCTTGGAGATGCGCTCGCGTGAAGAGCGTGCGGCTCAAGAAGCCGCTGCCGAAGGTCACCGTTCGAGCGGTTCCGACCCACCCAGATCCTTAGAGCTTTTGCAACAGGCTGCGCGCCTCTTCCATCGGCTTGGACAACCCCACGCGGTTGTTGCCCAGTTGGAGCGTATAAGCAAAATCTATGAGACGCGTGAGCAGTGGAACGAATTCGCTGCTTCGAAAGAAGAATTAGGACATCTTTATTTAGTCCTTGAAGAACCGTTCAACGCCAAAAACGCTTTTCATGATGCCCAAGATAAAACGATTCTGAATGATACGTGGGCCATGAACGAAACCCAAATCAGACGTGGTTTGAATTGTGTTGCGGCGCGGATGCTGTGGGGCGAGTTTGACGGGTTGCGACCATACCTTGATGAAGTGGCTTATGAATTGGAAAGTCGCAACTCTGTGATTCTGCCTCTTTTCTATGGGGTGAAGATGCAGTTCCATGAGTGTCTCAATCAGTGGCAAGAGGCCTGTGGTTGGGCACGACGGTTGATGAGCCTGGTTGAAGCAAACAGCGTTGGGACAGACAAAGAAGCACGCATCGCAACTGCCGGTTACGAAATGTCGCTGATCGCATCACTGGCCGGTGAGCATGAGTTGGCTTTCGAGTGGATTCGGCACGCCTTTACTGATTGCGAGAAGCGGGTTGCAGAAGACCATGCCCTCTTCCAAGAGGACGTGACAATGCTCGTGCTACACGCCCGTCGTGGCTTTCTGTTCTGGCGTATCGGTCGGCGTGGATGCGCCATGAAGGACTTCTTCGAGGCCGTGCGGCGCGCGGAGAAGATTGGAGATGAAGCAGCCATCTTGATTCAGTTAGAGAACGCGCATACCGTCGCCAACGAGCGACTGACCGCCCGAACACACCCATTTTTACAAGAGAGATCGGCACAGATGCGCGATCTACAACGCGAATTAGGAGAATTGCGTGGTTTGCCCTCTGATGGGGGTGAAGACCGCTTAGCAGATAATCTTTCTGCGACCCTCATCGCCTTACAGAAGGCTCTCACGCGCAACGATGTGCGTGGTTTGGCTCGCGCCCGTGTCGCACTCGCGCGCATTTACGCCCGATCTGGACGGCCAAGTGAGGCTTTATCCCTATTTGTCGTTGCAGGAGGTGGCAGTAAAGAGATCCCCTCTACAGTTAAAGCCCTTGTCAAAAAGTCGGAGGCAGACGTTGGGCCATTTTTACGAACGCTTTCCGAGGAAACAGGCGTCACCGATGCTGAATTGATCGCTTTGGGAACGATTATCAAACAGGCTGCCGATTACCTGCCCGACGATGCTGTGGAACCGCTCGTTAACCGGTTCCTGCAAAGACTCGCTCCATCACGCACGTCTGACTCCGTGATTTGCGCACTCTTACCGGCCATCGGACAACTTGCGCCGCGCATATCTAACGCTTTGGTCGAGCGCACGGCACGTTTGGCGCTCGACCTTCTGAGCGATCGCCCGATGAGACGCTTTACGGTGCGTAGTGAGGCTGCTAAAGTCGCCTCTGATTTGGCTACAGGACGCCCAATCGGAGAAACAGTTGAAACGCGGCTTCCCTACGAAGTTCGCTCTCAACTCATCGAACGGTTGACTGCTTTAACCGAAGACGAAGGCATGGGACGCGAGGCATTGATGGGTTTAGTGGACATTGGTCTGATGACCCATCTCCAAACAAGTGGCGACGTTCACCAAACCAATGAAGAGGAGCAACTCCGCGTTCAGGTTCTTGATACGGTGCGGTCTCTTGTCTTGGAGAAACGCCAAGTCGTTGCTTCCCAACTCTACGTTAGCGCTGAACTTGGCCCCATACCCGATAAATTTGACCGCGCTATATTGCTGCATTTCAGCAAACAAGCGGAAGATGAGTGGGAGATGGCGCAGACCAGTCGTTTCAACTTCAGCGCGCACCCAACCTCCCTTGCGGGCCTGAAGAGTTTTGCTCGGTTGGTGCGTCCAGGTGTGCTTTCAGCAGAAGAGGCGACCCATTTTTTTGAACGTCTTTTGGAACTTGCCAATCACCCCGACAATGTCGTTACTCATCGAGAAACCGCGTTCTATTCCTTTGGTCATCTGGCAAAAGGGTTGGCCGAGCTTCAAGAGGCTGGCGACATTCCAAACGACTTTTTGGCCCGCGTTGCGACAACGGCCAGTGATCTTCTGAGCGCGCCTAACCTCGGTGTGATGATCCAGATGATGGCCGACGGCGCAACTGACCCTCTCAACCGCTTCAAGTCCGACATGGGAAAGGAGGGTAACTTTCAGGGCACCATTTTGAGAACATTAGGGCGCATTGTTCCTTACCTGGATCCTAATGCTATGGAGCGTGCCCTGGAAACCATTCTGCGAGCCGTGGGACATAAAGAAGCTGAAGTGCGCGATGGTGCGGCCTATGCATTTCTGCAGGCACACCCTGGGTTGAACAAGGCACAGCGCAGAGAAGGTGTTACGCAACTCTACGCTCTGCTCCACGACGGCGACTTCGATGTGCGCTCGACGGCCTTATTCGCACTGGATGTCTACGGCGATGATGTGACACCTGATTTAGCAGTTCCACTTCTACGCCGCATTGTCGCTTTGAGTGTCGCACCAGATCCTGGGGTGCGTCGCAATTCTGCATATTTGCTTCAGCGATGGGCTGGACACCCCATTTTTGCCTCGGAATCTATTTTCATCCACAGCCGACTCGATGAGATGCAGAAAGACGTGTCTTACGAAGTGCGAGACGCCGCGACTCGTTGTCTCCTGAAGTTACAAAACTCGAATAAAAGTTCGACTGATGAAATCGAGGGCATAAATTCAGCTCCTTTAGCACCATCAATTGCTCAGGAGAAACCAGAGGCTGATCTCCTCATCCACTAATGCCAACCGAAGTGACCTGCACCCCAAAGTAATCCCAGCTAATCGTAGAGATTCTCGGTTTGCTTTTGGAGCCAGATTTCTGGCGGTAGGTTGTTCAAACTGCTGTGCGGCCTGAACTGATTGTAGTTGATGCGCCACGCTTCAATGATGCGCCTAGCTTCGCGCAAGTTGGTGAACCATTCCAGGTTTTCGTGTCCAAAGCTATATTACGCCGTGGAATGTGGGCAGAAGAGGGGAAGTCAGAAGTGGAGCGGGGGCGAAGAACACGCTAGGAGTTGGGTTTTGGCAGGCGGGTTGGCTTAGCTCGTCCGTTGCGCAGACAGTCATTGCAGCGACAAGAGCCGTCGCTTTCTCGACAGAACCAGTCATCGGTTGCCTGTCCACAGAAGATGCAGACGTACTTTTCCGTCGAGGAGGGGGGAGGAGTGACTAGTTCACGAGCCTTGTGAGATAGGAACATGTTCCTAAAGTCTGTTAGCCTGCTTCGTGAAGAGACTCGCTCAAGTTCACTCTGTTCTTGTTGTAACCACTTCTTCTGCCTCCCATCCCAGGCCCAGTTAAAGGGAAAGCGATCCGTATCTTTGGGCGAGAACTTGCTGCCCTTGACCCACTGCCTCCACCCCATGAAAGCATCGACAGTCGTGCCTTTCGCCCTCTGTGCTTCGATCTCCGCGTTGACGGCGTGCGCGAGGGTGCGTAGCGCCGCGTTGTTAACCACACCCTCAACCGAGCGAACGACGTTCCATTTCTCGGTCTCGACCCAAGCGCGCACGCACTCGCCATCCTTGAACTGCCTTTTGACAAAGAACACCTCGCGATGCTTCTTGCCCGACGGAAAGTAGTAATCGACCATCTTGGCGCGGTAAGTCTCGGTGTAGTTGAGCCGCTCGAACTCTCGCCGCCGCTCGAACTCCGCCCGGCGCTCTTGGCATGGGGTGCATGTCCAATCATCTACTTCCGAGCAATTCGCGTCGAGTGGCAAAGGCTTGGCCGCCCGCCATGCCTTCTCTCCGTGGTAGAGCGATTCCTTAGCCCGAATATCTGACCACGATGTGTTTTGCTCCTCGAAGAACTCGGCTTTGCGTTGGTCTACAGCGTGGGTAACCAGGATCTCAATGGCTCCGATGACTTTGCCCTGCCGCAAGAGCGCGACGTCGGGCCTAAACGGATCCATGCGGTATTCAACTTCGACCGCGTCCCAATCTTTAATCCACACGACACGACGCCTCTTTACGCAACCTACACCGTCGCATTGTTGCTGAACTCGAAGCACCTTTACCGTCGCCTGTAAAAGTTCATTGTAGAAGTGAAATTTGGTGTTGAGATGTAGCGCCGTTTCAGGATAGCCTGCCACGCAGTCCGCCTCCTGAGCATGGGCGTAATGGTGAGCATTGACTTTTCCCAATTTCAAAACGACGGGTTGTTCGCAGAGCGGGCAGGTCGCGCGAGGACGCTCTTTGGGAGGCAGGTGGGCGAACTCGGAGACCTGATACAACTGGTTTTTATACAGCACCCAGCGCGGCTCTATGGCTGAGGTTTTGGGCATGATGGACTCACCCTTTTGTACTCCCCTTTTTTGCCGGTTGTTTCTACTCGCGCAGACTTTTGATGAAGGTTGCGATGTGTTCGGCGAGAACAGACGAAAGTGCGGCAGTGACCAGAGCCAGAACGAAGCGCTTGAGGTCGGCGCCAACACGCTTCAGACCCGACCAAATAGCTGGACAGCAGCAGTCCAGCAAGGAGACCACGACCTGTTCGCAGTAGGTGAGCCGCGCCAACACTGCACCGATCCGTTCGCAATCCTGATGGAACTGCTCTTCCAGGTCACCAACAGCCGTTTCGCGCACTCCGTCTGGGAGGAGGCGCCACAGCAGGTAGGTGGCGCCGCGCGGAGGTTTTATGCTGGACCAGTCGAGGGGAAATTGTAACGCAGGCAGCGCGGCAGCATCGGCAGGAGCTGGTTTTTTCTGCCACGAGATAACCCAGCTTTCCCCCTTGTCTGGCCCCGTCCCCGGGCGGTAGCTGTGATACTCGATCTCGTAGTCGCACAGATACTTGCGGGCCAGATCGTTGGCATAGGCTGTGAACTGCAGCCCGCTCAAAGCGCGCCCCGCCCCGCGCCTAAGATGGAAAATTGCCGAATCAAAGGTTTCAAACTCCACGGGCGGACAGGTGCACTGCCAGGCGTCTCCATCTTCTTCGGTTCCGTCAGAGAAGCATTCATCGCACGAACACTCGGCCGGATTGTCCATGTTCTGGATCCATAGATTCAGAAACTTGATCCTCAATTGCTTATCCTCTTGATTTGTCATGTCACTCCTCCTTGCGTTGCTTGTGGTGTCAGCGTCAGTCCGCCGCGCACGCGGGAACGAACGGCTTCGGCTTCCTCGAGTGCAGCGCGTCCCTCGCCCGAAAGCTTGTAGAACTTCTTGGCCCGCCCGCCGCGCTCGGCGGTGGCCTCGCCCTCGCGCGAGCTCACCAGCCCCTTGCTCTGCAAGCGCTCCAGAGTGACGTAAAGTGCGCCCACCGAAACGCCGCGTCCGGCTTCTTCCAAACGAGCGCGGATGGGCACTCCGTAGGCTTCCTCTCCCAGGCTCGCTATGCTGAGAAGCAGCAGTTCCTCGAACTCGCCAATTTTAGGTGTCATGGGTTCAACCTCTGTATTAACTATTTTGTAGTAGATATGAGTGGACGTCAAGAGGTGGTAGAAAATTATGCTGGCGCCCGCGGTCTTCGTAGCGGCATCACGAGGCAAACCTGCTCACACCATGAAGACGGAAACCAATGCCGTATGACCTGACTTCACGCTAACATAACTGCATGGACATTTTGGCCTACGGTGAGGATGCGCTCACGCTTTGGGCGTTACAGAACCGGCTATGTGAGTTCTTAAACTTCTTTGGTGATCCGTCTACCCCAGATAAATGTATCGCTCTATTTCGGCCAAGCTTTGGACGCCGAGGAGGAGACAACCGTGCAGAATTTGGCGAGTTTGACTTCATCCTCCTCTCTCAAATCTGTATCTACTTAGGCGAGAGCAAGTGGGATGGGTCTTCCGAGAAAATCCTGAACCGCCATCTCGACCTTCGGCCAGAGCAACAACGGCGTCATGACCATTTTCGATTCTATATTGAGGAGTGGAATCTCGGAACTTACACCTCGTGGGCCGACTTTGAAATCCAGGCTACGCCGAAGCGGGCACAGAAGGGGATGAATAGGCCAATTGCGCCTTCTGGCAGCTTACTGGCGCGTAACCTCGAAACCATTTTGAGACTGATTGGAGGTCAATATCCGAAGCTGCCCGTCATTCAAGATGTATTGCTCTATTTACATAATGGGAGCAGTAAGCCGCTTCCTCTCACCGCAGGAGACAACTTTAAAGTCTTTCCGGTGGATTACTCTGGTCATGTGAACCAAAACTTCATCAAAATCAAACTTTGAGTCCTATTCCTTAATTTGGCGCTCTGCTCGGCTTCAACTAGTAGAATTTGGTCTCTTACACCTTTAACTAACGGAAGAATAAAAGAATCCCTTTGAGTTCCAATGCTAAAGCCCGACCCACCAGATGACCAGCAGCCCGAACTAAAGCCTGCGCCCGATGGCTCGCCCAGCTTTGAGGAGCTGATGATGCTGGTGTTCAGCGGGCCGATGTGCTTCGAGCGCCTGGAAGAAGGGGGAGACGAACTTGAGGATGAAGGGGTAGGGGAAGAAACTGCCTGACCGCTGTCACAGGAAAGACAGCATGTGTATCAGTGATAAGGATAGATCGTGTATTAGTGATACTAATTGGCTCGGCTTTTGCCTGCTCCCTTCAGTTCAATATCCATGTCAGCTACAACAACCTCCACATCTACACCCACACCAACTGTTACTTTGACCTTTAGCCCCAAAGATCTGCCGCAACTCGAAGCCTTTGCGGCGCTGCACGGCACGACCCTCGCCTCGTTCATCCAGCGCGCCGCCCTGGAAGCTGCCGACATCACGCCATCGACAGCATCCAAGAAAAGCGCTCGCAGCAGTGAAAGTGAGCTTGCGGCGTCGTGGTTGAACGAGCCATTGTCGAACGCTCCCGAAGTCGAAGCGCCCACACCCACGCGGGAGCTCTTTGCGCCCGTTGATGAGCCCGAAAGCGCAGAGCCCACCCCAACTCCCACCAAAAAGGGTGTGGCTGGTGAGCCGTCCAAGTTAGCCAGGGGCACGGGGCCAGTGTGGGAGATCCGGCGCGCGCTGGGAAACGAACGGGTGCACGGCCTGGGCTGGACGCGCGAGCACATGGCGTTCGTTCTGGGACTGAGCGTTATAGGCGTGCGCAAGATGGAGCACATGGGCACCACACCGGTCAAGAGCATGGAAGCCAGGAAGAAGCTGCTCGAGCTGGCGAAACTCCTTAAAGAACCCACGCCAGAAATCACGGCTTACATCGAAGCGGAAGAAAGGGCGCTTGGATAAACAAAACACTTTGGCCTGATTACTTGCGGCTAATCAATGCCTCCAACTTCGCAAATGCTTGTAGCATTCCCCGGCGAGGCGCAACCTTTTTGCGCGCTACCAACTCCTCGGCATCAGTCGAATAGCTGAACTGCGTTAAAACCACATCATAGTCTCCGATCGTCGAAAACACTGTTGGGGCGGGGGCTCCCGAAGCCATCGTGAACAGACGGAAATAGACCTTTCGACCATCGGGCCGGATTACGACTGCCGAAGAAGGCGCTGAAATTGGCTTGGATTTCACCTGTTTAGGACTCTTACGGGCCAACTCTACCGCCTTGCGTTCTTGGAGTCCTCGCCCTTCCAGCCACTGCTCCAACCAGTTGCGCTGTTTGCCAAACAAGGTGCGCGCCGGATAAACCTCGACTGAATAGCCCGAGAAGAACTGCAGGTCCGATTCATAGAGGGTGACCCAGGTCGGTTTGTATTGTGAGAAGATCGGACTCCTTTGCCCCTTATGGGAATGGAATTTAACCGGCTTTAACAAGTCCAGACACTGCGCGAATTCGGCACCTGTCAAGCGGCGCGGAGCCGGAGCCGCAACGCTATTCACCACTGTCGACGGCAGTGGGGCTGGTGTGGGACGTGGTGTTTCTGGCACCGGTGGGAAGATCGGTATCACTTTTTCCAATTGCGCGAACGCGGCTGGCAGCGATTGGCTTGGATTGGCCATCTTGCTCATGCGTTCATTTTCTTCGGGATCATCTCCATCGCCCCCGAAGGCATATTGCAAAAACACCACGTCGTATTTCCCGACCTTCGTTAATGCCCCTATGATGCTTCCACCAGGTCCCAGGGCATAACCGCTAAAGAAAACTTTTCGACCGTCGGGCCGAGTCTCTACGCTGATGAAACTGTCGCGGTAATCGTCTCCCTCCAGCACGTGCCCATTTTTTATCAGGGCTTCTTTTTTGTATTTCTCCCACATGTTCTTCCGGTTGTTGGTGTGTTTCTCAATATCCTGTTCGTATTCTTGGCGTTTAGCTCCGTAGAGCGAACCCGCCGGGTAAATCTCTATGCCGTAGGAGTAGGGCGTTTGTTTCTCTGCCGAATACATGCAAACCAGGAGCGGTTTGACGTCCTCGAACAAGCCACTTGTTTTAGTTGTCGTCACTTTGAAATGAACCTTCGCTGGAAACCCCAAGCACCTGGCCAACTCCGCTCCGCTTGGCATTTGCGGCAGCGCTGCCGCTTCGACCGATTCGCCAACTGTCGGCGCGGCCAACCCCATTTTTATCGAAAACCCAAACGCCATCAAAACCATAAAAACAAGCTTCATAATTCAACCTCATCCTAACTTTCAGGCAAAGAGAGAGGAGAATCAAGCACCTAAGTGCTTTTTTAACAGCCCACGTTGCAGTGGTCGGCTTCTTCAACGTTGCTTGTAACTCTCTTGCAGGTGCTTTCCCGTTTTCTTAGATAGGGGCGCGCACAAAAATCTCGGTGCTTTGGTTTTCACGTTGAAAGGTAAGGCGAAAAGCGGGAAAGCACCTCAAACGCCACAACTTCGGTGCTCCGCAAGCGCGTTTGCAGATATGAGCAAGCGCAGGAGACATAAAAGAAGCCTGATGTGAGGCGCTCGAAAGTCGTGCCCTAAACGTCGCGGGCGCCAGAGTGCCCAAGCGCTGAAAGAAGCCGCTTGTCGGGGCCGAAAAACCCTTCGCGGGCGCCACGTGTTTGGCTGTTCGGACTGTAGACCGCACACCCAAGGGAAGATCGTTTGGGGCGTGTTGACACCGGTGACACTGGTGACACCTCTTCCGGCCGCTTCGTGGAAAAACGCATTTTCTCGGGAGTTGATGCGCTTTCTGCGCTTTTTCCCGACAAATTGTGTTCGGGCGCGTTTGCGTTAGAAATGGTGTCACCGGTGTCACCCGTTCGAAGAATTCAAAGATTCTGAAGTGGTTAAAATCTGTTCTCAAACGGCGCTTTGCAGGGGCATTTGTGGATATGAGTCCTTGCAGAAGCATTGGAGACCACGCTGCTTTGTGTTCGCAGAATCTGTTTGAATTGGGCGGCGAAGTTGGCGGCGCGGGTTGAGGTGAGGCGTTCGCAAGCCTGTTCCCGAAAGCCGTGGGCGCCACTGTGCCCCGGTTTCAATAAGAGTCGCTCCCTGAGGCCGAAAGATGCATTCGTGGGCGCCTCGTGTCTGCCCAGAGACGCCGAGAGCGCGACCTCCGTTTGGGAAGCCGCGCTCTCTTTGCTTTCTGCTCCTGCTCTCTTCGCTCGTTAGTTCCAGAGGTCCATCCACTCCTGGCCACCCTCAAGCTGTGAGATGAGGCGCGGGAAGTCCGTCTGGGGCAGTTCGGGGCACAGCGCATCGAGCAGGCGCTCGAGTTCGAGTGGTGCCAGAGAACGGAAGCTGGGTGGCGCGTCGCCCGCTACGAAGAACGGGCCGAAGATGTGCGCGCCGGTGGCGGGGACGTGTCGGTTGAGCGGCATATCGCAAAGCAGCGCCTCGTCGTTGGCCACACCGATGGTATTGGAAACGCCGGTCTCGAACGTGGTGATTAGCCCCTCAACGAGGGCCTGTTTGGCCTCCAATGTATTGGCGATGGTGCGGATCTCGGGAGGCCCACCGGGAGCGAAGAACAGCGCCTGAATGCTTGGGAGCTGGTGTGGCAGCGGATCGGCGCGGGCGTAACTGTTCGGCTCTGGCTCCAAATCGCCGCCGGGAAAGATGATGCTCTCATCCCGCTCGAGAGTTGAATCCAAGACCTCCTCCATCTGCTGCGTGAACTGGGTGAATGGCATATCGAGCGCGAGCAGCCATTTGCGAACGTCGATGAAGCCGAGTGGGTGCTCGCCGGCCTCAAAAGATGCCACCTGCGCGGGCGTGAGGCCAACCAGCTCTGCGAGGTGCTGGGTGGAGTAGCCGCGGTCGAGGCGGGTCTGCACCAAACTCTGGAGAAAGAGGCGGTAGCCAGGTGTGGGTGTGAAAGGGCGGTGTTTGCTCACTTTGCACCTCCCTGCGGCTCTGGCTCGTTGCTCGGCTGCGCGGTGATTGCCGCGTCGAGCCGGAGCATGAAGTCGAGGAACGGGACGCCGAGCGCGAGGCACCAGTGACGGGTCTGGACGAAATCGATCTGCTTGTGACCACTCTCGTAGGCCTGCACCTGGGCGGGAGTAAGCTCGAGACGTTTGGCCAGCTCCTCGATCGAGACACCGCGCTGGGTGCGCTCCTGGATGAGCATGTCCAGAAAGAGCGTGTAACTGGGTGTGGGCTTAAAGCGGCTCATTGGGCCGCACCTGTGGAAAGAGGCGCGTGTGGCGCCGGATGTGGGGAGAGGTTGTGGGACATTTTCGGGCTCCTTGGGGAATGAAACTTTATCGATTTAAAGTAAAATCCACGGGAAAGCCGCCGAAAATTATCTTGGGTAAATGAAAGTTTTCACAAGTGCAGGGAAGCGTGAACGAATGTGATGGAGATGAATGCCACTGGAGATATGAGCGACTCGCGAGGGCCCAAACGAGCAGGGTAAGGCTGGCCACACCCGTAACCGACGTCGCTTTCATTGTTATGGCTAGCGTTTGCCCTCTTCAGGATTGCTTTGGCTTAAGCACAACACAGGTATGTAGCTTGCAAGCTCTTTGCAGGAAGTTTTCACGGGAGGCACATCATGCCACAAGGTGATAAATCGGCCTATACGGACAAACAAAAACGCCAGGCCAAACATATCGAGGAAGGGTACGAAAAGCGTGGCGTTCCTGAAGAGGAAGCTGAAAGCCGAGCCTGGGCGACGCTCAACAAAGCTTCTGGCGGAGGCAAAAAAAGTGGTTCAGGACGAGGCAAGGCAGAGAACAAAGAACCGGCTAAAACCGGTGGTGAAAAAGGTGGAGCTGCTTCGGCTTCTCGTTCTGCTGCTGACCGATCTGCTTCCGCTCAGAAGGCAGCCGCCACTCGAAAGCGCAATGCCCAAAGCAAGTAAACGCTGAACCAGCGAACGCTAAATAAACGCTGAGAAAGCGCCACAAAGGAGATAATTATGAGTGCGAAGATTGACCGTCGTGACGACGTGAACCCCGAAGATGGTGAACGCAAATATGGTGATGTCGAATTTGCTGACTCAGTGAACAATAAATATCCAATTGACACCGCTGAACATGTGCGTGCGGCCTGGAATTACATCAACCACCAGGATAATGCTGCTAAATACGACAAGGACGAGGTGGAAACGATCAAGGCACGCATCAAGAGAGCCGCGAAAAAGCATGGCGTAGAAATCGACGCGGATTGAGCGTAGAAATACTAAATGGAGCCCTTGATGTTGAGAAGAAGTTAGCTAACGCGATGTGCAAGTTAGTCGAGGAGTTTGGCGAACTGGAGAGGCTTGAAGCCGTGTTGATACGCCAGGAAGATACAAAGTGTGTGGCACAGGACGGCGCGCAGTAGTCGGCTGCTCAGGTGCCAGGTGTCGCGGGCGTGACACGCCTTGAGTTGCAAGCGCCCGCACCACTGGCTAATGACCGTCTCGATGCGGTAGCGCAAGCGGCTCAAGAGGGCGCTGCGCCTTTTGTCCTCTGCGGACGTCTTCTTCTTGGGCGGGGTGAGAGTAAGCGAGCATGAGGTGCCACTGTTTTAAGTTCTTCTTGCAAGGCTGGTGAGTGGTAGTTGCGGTCACCAATGACCACGCCTTCCACATCTTGCATCAGGTCAGGTGTTGCGGCCACATCGGCGACATGAGCGGGTGTTATCACCAAGCGCCGCACAACGCCTGGAAAGGAGACCTGCAAGTGCAAGCGGAAGCCGTAGAAGGTCTGGCGAGCGACATGATCAAAGCCGTAGCTGGCTTGAAGACCTGTAGCCTCTTGGCACTTAAAGCGGCGGCAGAAGGAGGCGCGGGCAAAGCGGCACACCGGCAAAGGCACGCTGTCGAGAAAGTGCAGATGGGCATGATGAGGCAATTGATTCACCAGATGTTGCCACACCTGTTCCTTGAGGCGCCACAAATTGGCGCTCTGGCGGGTGTAGGTGGTGCGATGCACCTGCGGCAGAACCGGAAACAGGGTATGGTGCTGGCGCCTGAACAGGTCGAAGGTGGCTGTGTCCTGTGCATGACCCAGAAACAAGCCCATCACCTCAATGGTGAGCACTTCGCTCTCGCTCAGGAGCGGGGTGGCCCGCTCTGGCGCAAGCGGCCTTGGGGCAGTTGGGGCAAAAGCTGTTTCACGGCATCGTCTACGGTGCAATACACCGCTATAATCATCTCGTCCAAGTTCATGGTGTCCTCCGGTTGGCACCAATTGGTTCACCATGTTCTTGGGCGTTTTACAACTTGCACTTCGCGTTAGCTATCGCGTTTGTATGCAGACATTGGGCCGTCGCGGTTCGCTGGATCTGGCCGCTACGAAGCTCTGATTGCTTGAATTGTGTGGGGAAGAGAGGCCGTTAGATTATTTTGGCGTCCATTTCCTCTGCATTGCCGCGCTAACCAAATCATCAATGGTGACTGGCTCTGAATGGAGGAGTTGAGGCATAAAAAGCCGACACCATAACCAAACCGCAGGATTACAACCGACTTCTGGCCCAAAATAGCGATTGAACTTGAACTCCGACATATCTACTTCAAACTGGTCCATAAACGCCTCCATGACTTCCTCGGCATCATCTCCCGTGATACCTAAATCATGTTCAAGGCGGGTTTGGCCCGTGAGCTGTTTTGGTTCCACACTCCATTGTTCCGACAAAAATGCTTTGACTTGCTTTTCTGTTTCCTGTCTGCTGGTTGCCATTGCACCTACCTTCTTTCTGGCCACAGATAACACGTTTTATGTCCAATTTTGGTGGGTCCACATGGATCGTTGAACGACCAGACAGTTGAGGAGTTTTCAGGACTCTGCGACCTCAACTCCTGCACTTTCTGCTTGCCGCTGAATGGAGAGCCGACGTTCTCAAACAAGGGCGCAATCCATGCGATGCCAAGGAAAAGGGCCCCGACCAGCGATGAGCAGAATACAGGCTATTTTAATTCGCGGCTCGCAGCGATTCTATGATTTTGTCAGCGACCTCGGCACTGTCTTTTGAAACGCGTGAATACCAGATGTGGACATACGTCGGCCAGCCTTTATCGTGAACCCTGATGAGAGTGTCACGAGATGATGTCCCCTCTTGGTCTTTCCAGGTAACCGTTTTACTCTGTAGTCCATTGATATTACCGACTTTGATTTCAGCCTGGGGAGGCACACCATTCGACGGAAACGAAGGATGGTTTCCTGCGTAAGCAGCGAGTATCTGCTTGTCACCTGCCTTAAAGGATAATATGACGAAATCCGCCCTTAACTCTTGCTGAACCGTTACATCGTGGGGCAAAGCCAAGGTGAATCCTTCGGTTTTGAAGATCTTAATTCCAGGTCCACCACCAATCGCGGCGCTTATGGCGTTAGCGGAGAGCTCGGCAACGACGGAGTCGACGGACTTGTTCTGCTTCGCAGCATAGGCTTCGAGCGCGGCGAGTTCAGCGAGGGAGAGTTTGATCCTGGGCGCGGTCTGGAAGAGGTCGGGCATCTCGTTCCATTTGGCCTGGACGGCGGTAAGTTGATGGTAATTGAGGCCAAAAGCGGCCAGCACGCCTCTGGCCATCACCTGGTCTCCATAGATGTTCATGTGGACGCCGTCGGTGGTGAGTGCGCGCTTGATGCCCGCCATTTCGAGTGACGCCTGCTCGGTGACCATGGCGGCGTTGAGATCGGCCAGGGGAAGGTTGCGAGCCTTCGCGGTCTCGCGCAGGAAGGTGTTGTAGGCAGCCATCTTGGTGTTTTCGGGGTTGGTGACGGGAAGACCGATCTGGGTTGCAGTGAGGATCACAACCTTGACACCGGCTTGCTGAGCGCGGTCAAGGATCGCAGTGACGTTTTTCTTGTAGTCCTCCAGCTCCACGCCTCGCGCGCCGTGCATGACATCGTTCACGCCGACACTCAGAGTCATCCATGTTGGCTTCTTGCTCAGCACGTCTTTCTCGAGGCGGGCCAGCATATCGTTGGATTTGTTGGCACTGAGTCCGGCGGGGATAACAGTGACCCTAATGCCCTGGGAGGCGAGTCCGCTTTCGACCAGGCGCACATAACCGCCAGGACCGGATTGTGCGCCGAACTGGGTGATCGAGTCGCCCAAGAAGGCGATGGATTCGCCGTTTTTGACGAGGATTTCGGCGCGGGAGTGCAGAGGGCTGACCACGAGCGCAGCGAGGATAACGAGCAGGGGGAGAATACGCATGGGGAAGAGAATTAGAATCTGGTCGATCAAAAAGGGGAAGGCCCTTGACGATATAATCGTCTGCTGGGTTGGTCTGTAGGTTGGCGTGAGATGGATCGGCTCACGGCTCAGCGGCAATGACTTGGGCCTTTTTGCCATGCAACCCGCACGATTGGCAAGCTGCCCCGCTCTTGTTTTCCCAAATTGCAGAAGCCTGACATCTGCGACATCGCTTACCCCCAGAAATGTGAGCCTGACACAACACACAATGTCTAACCGACCGCGAGCGAGGAGCGTTTTTGACGAGCGGAGCTAAACAAACGGGGCAATGTTTCTTCCCGCGTCGTAATTTGGAAGACGCACTTTGCTTGTTTTGAGCGAAATGCGGCCCAACCTCCTCCCCATTGTGACTTATCATTTTGAAAGGCATGACGCCCCGCCGAGGCTCCCATATTGGGATTATGTGAACGGGGAGAGAACCGCGATAGGCTCCAGTCCCAAATCAAATATAAGAAAAGACCCTCCAGGCACCGCCCGTATGAAATTGCCTAACGCCGCGAACGGGGACGCCGTTGAACTACGCCAACCCGCACCCGCGCTGGAAACGCTACCTGACGGTAAAGGCGCGCGGCTTCTTCACCTGTGGCGGCACGGCGCGGCAGAATGAACAGGCTCGCCTCGACCTGAGCGGGCACGGTATCTTCATAGAGACTGCCCACGCCAACCACAGCATGCTTCGACCAGCCCGGCGTGCTGAGATTTCGATTCGGCGCGACCAGGAGCATTCCCACTTCGGCAGGTTGGTCAGGCACGGCAGGTATGAGTGCCCACTTGCCGTAACTCGCGCCCGTCTGCGGCAACGTCGCCGCCGAGTAGGGGCCGCGCACTTGAGTGCCGGGCGGAAAACTGGTGCCCAGATGAATGAATTTCTTCGCTCCCGTTCCCCGATTCAGCCATTTTCCTGTCCAATCCACACGACTGGAACCGCGGTAGAGCGTGACTGACCAGACGTAATCGGGTCGATCCCTGCCGAAGCGCACGCGCGACGTTACTCTGGCGAAAACCGGTCCACTCTCGCGCCGTGTCTCCACCAGTTCGGCATCCGGATCAAGGCGCGGCCACCCGTTGGCGCTGTCGTTATAACTGGCAGCAAACAGGCCGCTGACTTCGGCTCCCTGGTTCATCCAGCCGCTCGGTTTGTGAATGATGCGGGCAATGGTTTTGCCGCCTGGCGTTTCGAGTCGTAACTGTTGGTTTTCCACCCAATTCGGTTTGGCGCTTAGAGTCGTCGAGTCATCGTTGGTTTTTTGCCCTGCCCTGTTACCTTGCCAGTAGACCACATAAAAAAGGCGCGCCTGTGGACGCGCGTTGGGCGGTGCCATCCACACCAAAGCATTGGAAGCCGCGTCCCGTTGCGCGACAACACGTCCCATCGCGTTTCCCGCGGCATCCAGTCTCACCACGATGGCATCAATAGAGACATTGGGAATCGTAATACGAAGTGGTGCTCCTGCAGTGCCTTCCCCAGCGGTCAGGCTCACCAGAGCGCGGCGCTCGAAGGCTGGTTCTGTCCATTTCGCAGGGGTTGGCAAGGGCGGCGGGATCGGAGTGAACCCGCGCGGTGCTCTCACCATGTGCGTGGGCCAGGCGGGGAGCGGGCGCAAGGAGGCGTTGTTGAGGCGCGGCATCACAACAAAAACCGGACGCGGTCCCAGTGTGACAAGGCCCGCACCCACAGGGACGCCCGTGACATCGTACGCGCGCCGTCCGCCCAACGTCACTCGTTGGGCATCTCCGGTCGCCCACACGACGGCCACACGAGTGTCGTGACCAAGAGTGCTGCCGTTACGAGTGAAAAGCACACCGCGCGCGCTACCTCCGAACCCCAGTAGCGCCGCTGGTTTGAGGTTAGCCACTGAGCGAGCCAGGGTTTGGTACGCAGTGAAGCTGGGCTTTTGGCTGAAGTCAGGGCGCACCAAGCCCCAATGTTCTTCCCAGTCGTGCAAATTGAACCAGAAAAGGCGATGCACACCCGCCGCCAGCGCCAAGGCATAAGAGCGGACTAAATAATTGGCCTGTTCATCCTCCCCGACTTTGCCGCCGGGTCGCGTGGTGTAGCCCATCTCGGTGATGTAAATGGGCAGCCGCACACCGTAGGCGGCGAGCAGCTTTTTGAGTGAACCGATGCTGTTGACCAGTCCACCCTGCTCTGGGCCCACGCTGCCCAGATCGCCCTGATAGGGATGAATCGAAATCGCGTCCATGAAGCGTCCACAGCCCAGTTCGAGCAGGTCTTCGATGAAACCGTAATCAACGAGCGCGGTGGCGGCCCCCACAACCGTGCAAGTGGGATCAGCGCGTTTGGCCTCGCGGTAGGCGACCTGAAGCAATGCCGCGTAGTCGCGCGCGCGGGGAACCGGCGACCAGAACTGGCCGATGTTCGGCTCATTCCAGATTTCCCAGACATGCACACGGCCCCGGTAGCGCCTAACGGTGTTGTAAACGAAGCGACCATAGAGCGCACGCTCCTGGTCAGTGGCGGGCGCAACGCCGTTCGACCATGCCGAAGCATAGGCCAGAATCGGCATCAGACTCACGCCGGCGCGCTGATATTTGTCCACCACGCGGTCGTAATCGCGCCACACAAACTCGCCGCGGCGCGGCTCGATACGCCCCCACCAAAAATCGACGCGGTCCCACTTCGCACCGGATTCCCTGAGAAGGCCCAGACGGCGCTCGCCCTGCGCCTCGTCGAAGTTGTCGGTGTTGGCTCCCAGATGTGACCAAGCGCTCGCGTTAAGTCCAAATGGAGAAGACGAATTGTCCGATTGACTGCCCCGCGCAAGTTGAGCGCGTCCCGTAGCGCCGCACAGCACCGTCAGCAAAAGAACCAGCCAATAGCGAAAGTGACAAGAGTTCATGGAGATGGGTATCTGTCTTAATTGAGTGTTGCTGATTTCTCCGCGGGGTGAAATACATGGAGGCCGAGACAAAATCCATCAGACACTCAATTTAAGACAAATAACCATCGGACGAGGGAGGATTACAAATAACGCGTTTTATGCGCAAAAATGCTGCTTTGCTGCTCAGGCAATCAGGCCACGTTGAGACTACACCACTGTGGTGTCTGCACGAGTCGAAGCCACACAAGAGCGCCGAACCACCTGCAAATGCGATAGGCCGCGCTACGCTCAGGAGACGACTTTAATTGGTTTACGATCTTGACAAGTCACCTATCTTCCACACCAACTGAGTCCATGCAACTTCTTCCTCCGCTGACCTCCGCCGTGTTGACATTAGGCGCGCTGATCCTGAGTTTCGGAGCCGCTCACGCCGCCCCTACTCAGCCAACAGGCTCCGCCTCGACTCAGACCAGGCCCGCGACGATGGAGGAGCGCGCCAAGCGCGTCAAGGATTTGCAAGATAAGGCTGATTGGCCCGCCGTTGTTCAGGCCGCACGCGCGTGGAAAAAGGCGTTAGCCGATGCCAACTCCTCCGATCTCGCCGCCTCTTTCGCCGAAGCCGATGCCGTTTATAAGCTCGGCGACATCGACCAGGCCATAAAGTTACTCGAGCCTCTGGTCAAACTCGATCCGACGGCTCAAGTAACGAGCGGCGGAACATCGTCTTCGCTTTCCGACATGCTGGCGACCGCGCGCGATATCCGTCGCTACTACCCAAGCTTGAAGCTTCAACCCATGCAGTACAAGCCGGGCGATGCAGCACTTGAAGCCACCGCGTGGAAGCAAAAAGCCGAGTCTTTGCTGGCGTCCAAGAATTACGACGAAATCGAAAAGGTGGCAGCCTCGCTCCAAAAGTCCAAGGCTGCCGATGTTCTGGGCTGGCCGCACCTGGATCATTTCTTCGAGGGGTTGTTGAAAACCAAAGCGGGCCAGGCGACCCTTCAAGCGCGCATCGCAGAGTGGCGTGCGGCGCGCCCCCAGTCAAATTTGGCGCGCTTGGTGGCGATTGGTATGTGGACCGATGTCGCTGCCAAGGCCCGTGGTGGCGGTTTTGCCTCCACGGTCACGCCCGCCATGAGTGCCAGGATGGACGCGGCCCTTGGAAGAGCCGCCCAGACCTTGCAAGCTTTGCCCAGAGCCGCTTTCGCGTCGCCGCTGGCTTTTACAACTGCAATGAGATGGGGCCGGTTAGCGGGTGTGCCACGAAAGTTTTTCGATGACTTATTCGCCCAGGGAGCGGCGAAGTTTCCCAATTACCTGCCGCTTTACCGCATACACGCTTACAACCTGTTACCGCGCTGGTTTGGCGAAGCGGGAGAAGCCGAGGCCCTGCTCAAGACGCGGGCGGACCAGATCGGTGGCACGGATGGCGACATCTTTTACGGGTTAATCGTCTGGGATTTTGCGAGTTCCATCGGGCAGTTGTCGATGGACACCCAGTTCGATTACGAGCGCGCCCATCGCGGGTTCAAACTCTTGCACGAGCGCTTTCCCAACTCGGTTTCCGCCTTCAGCGCCCGTTTGGGATTGGCTTTTATTCAGGTCGACACCAAGATCGTGCAGCAAATAGTAAGAGAGAGCAAGACTTACGTCCTCGACAACACACACTTTCCATGGTTGACCCCTCTCACCCAGAACCGCTTCGCCGATTTCCGAATGTATGCTTTAGGAGAAAAGCCGGTTCAGTAAGCCGACTTGCCGCCCGACGTTTGGGCACATAAACAACAATCCTCTCTCGCCTAAGTTGGCATACCCTCGGGGTGAGCCTCACGGCACCTCAGTAAAGGGTAAATAAAAAGAGAACTGCATCCAGCCATCCTCAAGTCAACGGCCCCCTCTCTAAAAAGAGGGGGCCGTTGTTCTCATTGATGCAGTGCTATTGACGCACGTTCAAGTTGCAACAGAAAGGTCCAAGAGCTTTAGGGCAGATTGTCGCTGTCTTCATTGTGACATTTTGCGACTCAAATTCGCTCTGCCTGTTAATAACGACCGTACAATCGCCGCAGTGATTTTAAAGCGATCTTCTGCCGCCCTTTTACTTTTGCCCCCCCTGACTGCGCTGGAGTTGCTCGATGATGCTCTGAAGTTGTGCGGTCAGATCTTGCT
>JAUJNG010000021.1:0-43351 GCA_030448265.1 Abditibacterium sp. | reverse complement strand
GTCCGCCTTGGCCGCCCTGCTGTCCGCCTTGGCCGCCCTGCTGTCCGCCTTGGCCGCCCTGCTGTCCGCCTTGGCCTTCTTGGCCACTTGGGGACCCGCCTGCCACCGCGCCTTGCAGCGCACTGGTCAGGGCGGGAAGTTGATCGGTCAGCCCCTGAACTAATTGGTTGACGTCTCCTCCCTGTGCCAGACCGCGAACCAGATCAGCAACACTTTGAATCAAATCAGCGATGCCATTGAGTAAGCCAGGAACACCACCAGATTGTTGGCCGCCCTGGCTCTGGCTCTCTTGGCCCTGACCGCCTTGCTGACCGCCGCCTTGCTGACCGCCGCCTTGCTGACCGCCGCCTTGCTGACCGCCGCCTTGCTGACCGCCACCCAAGACGCCACCCAACAGACCCTCGACCGGCTGAGTGACTTCTCCCAGCGGGCCTCCGCCCTGGCCTCCGCCTAACACGCCTCCGAGCAGGCCTCCGCCGCCCTGTTCACCTTGTTGGCCTCCTTGGCCTTGTCCATTAGACATCTTTTTCCCCTTAATGAAATTTCATTGGAATCACGCGGAATGGTGTTTTCCACGCAGTAGAATGGCAACTTTAGCTTTGCTTCTGCTGAAGTTGCTCGACAATAATGCGAAGCTGCTCGGCAATGTCCGGCATTCCCTCTGCCTGACCACTTTGTGGTTGACCGGGATCACTTTGGACCTGCTCGTCTGGCCCTTGTCCAGCTGCAACCGGTTTGTTCTCGGGAGGCTGTGGATTCTCCTGGGCACCTGCCCCCTGGTCGCTCTGAGAATCTGATGGTGATTGTTCGGAAGATTGGCCGCCTACCAAGGCCTGAATGTCACTGAGCATGGTGGGAAGCCTGTCGGACACTCCCTGAAGTTGACCTGCAATACCTTGCAAACCATCAAGCAGGCTACCAGCCTGTTCGTGGCCTTCACCTCCGCCCTGAATCAAGTCGACTACTCCTTGAAGCTCATTGATCAGGTCTTGCAGTTGTCCCGCAGCGCCTTGTAGGCCCCCAAGAAGCCCCCCGGCAGCGGGGCTGCCAGTGGCATTTCCATTTTGGGAAGCCTCTCTGCTTTTTGACTCTGGGGCGGCTTTTGCGTCAGGTCCGCCTTTTGTGGCGTCGGCCTTAGCCTTTTGATCTGGCTTGGCACCGCCTCCATCTTTTGCGGTTGCGCTTGGGTTTTTTGAAGTTGCGCTTGGGCTTTTGGAACTGGGAGTCGTTGCGCCTTGACCCGTTTTTGCAGCCGGGCTTCCCTTGGGGGTCGATTTATTGGTTCCCCCGTCGTTCTTGGTGCCCTCGCCTTTCCGTTCATCCTTTGCGCCCTTTTCGGGCCCGTCGTCTGGAGCAGCCATTTTCTTTGTCTCCTTTTTTGATGCGACAGTCGTTTTCAATTAGTGCACAGGCAGAGATGGTTTTATGACTACTGCTCTACACCGCACCTCACTATCGGCCCTGGCCATTATTAACAGGCTGCCCATTACCAGTTCCCTGGCTTTGTTGAATTTGCTGCAGAAGGCCTTGGAGTTGATTGATGAGTTCTTCTTGTCCTCCGCCCTGGGCACCTTGAGATTGGTTGCCACCTTGACCGCCTGACAAAAGGCCTTGAATGGGTTGAGTCAAGCCTTCGAGTAGTCCGCCTCCCCCCTGGCCATCATCCCCCCCCAGCAACCTGGCGGGTTCCCGCGCTGGGCCTCTCGGAGGGCTGTAACTTGCTCCCGATGCACCTTGTCCCTGCTCTAGGGGGCGTGAGGCCAAAGGTGTCAGACCGATAGCCTGCGCATACTTGAGGTAGGTATCAACAGAAGCCACCACAACGCGTGCCTCAACCGTGATCAACTCCAGACCAACAACTGAGACCCGCACCCAGACGTCAATAACCAGACCCTTATCCAGGATGCGGTCGAGAACGTCAACCAAACTTGTTCCGCCATAGGCTCTTTCTGCTGCCATTTTACTTACCCTCCTTTAGGAAATTGAGTAGCAGTGGTTCGCCAATGCAAGGCTCGCCAACTTGAGCAGATTAAATGCCAGAAGCAAGAAGCAATATGCTAAATGTTATCCAGGAGACACTCGCACCTACAAAATAGGATTAGTAAATCGAGGAAGAATACCGCTCCAGAGTTTGCGCCGGAATGAGATCTTAAGGCACGGTGATTAGTCCAACCTCCTGGGCATAGCTTTGCTGGTTAATCAGTCGAGACGCTACCTCTACAGGTCACCACATCATGGGCGGGATGATTCTTTGCCTCGTTTTGGAGGACTATTTGATTTGCGGCGTGGTGCAGGAGGTGCTGCTGCGGGCGAAGTTGAGAGGGGCGAGTCTGCGTCAGGCACAAGAGACGCCGTGCTCGGGGCAGGGGTTTCTGTCAGTTTGTCTGCGTCTGCGGACTCACCCGGAGACTCCGAAGGCCGGGAGCCTTGAGCAGGCTGCGGCACTGTCAGGTTGGGGTCATACCGCCACCAATTGAGACCAATTTGCTCGGCTTTGTCTATCGAGCAGATAATCAAGCGGATTTGCAGCGTCAGCAATTCAATGTTCGTCAGAGATATCTTGATATCGCCAGCAATCACTAAGCCTTTATCCAGGATGCGATCGAGCACGTCCACCAATCCCAATGGACGGGATGTAATCAGGCCTGATTTCTCATCGGATGATTCGTTTGCCATGGTTTTTGACTCCTTTTTCTAAAATCGCACTACTGCCCATCCTCTCCGCATTTATACTAAATCAATCGTCCTAATGGGCCGAGATCAAGGTTGAGGTCTTCGTCCTGCAAACCGAATTGCCCCTTCAATTCCCCCATTTTCTCTTCTAACTTCATCAGGGCCAACCCCAATTCTTCCACTTGTTCTGGGGAAAGGCTTTCTCCTTCCATCCTCCTCACCGCTTGTTTTTCCAATAGACGGCGTATCAACTCGATCAATGTTAAGACTAACTTTGCTAATCCTTGCTCAACGGACTTCTCATCTATGTTGATGCGCCCCGGTAATGCCTCAGTCACATTCTGCAACTGACCCAAAAACTCCTCGCCATGCGCGGTTTCAATTGTGGAATAGGCTGGCATAGGATCAGTAGATGGTGGGGAGTCAGTTGTTCGAGACATGATGCACCTTTATAGGTTTGCTACGGGCGCCAGCTACGAAAGCAAATCGCTGAAACTATAGGGAGGCCATGGTCCACTAGTCATAAAACGCAAATCCCTGCGCTCTGCCTGAGCCAGTTCCAAACAGGCCCGATATTGTGGTAAGCCCTCGCGCTTGACCAAATAGGACGCCGCGATGACCAGCGCTTCCGCAGGCTGCACCCGCACTACGCTTTCCTTTATCGCATTACCCAAACGCCCGTTGAGCCAGACCGCGATTCCATCAGCGCGCCGTTTGAGCATTTCATCGCCAAGGATTTCTCGTCGTTTCGCAGCCAAAAAGGCCGCGCCTGGTCCCATTGCTTTGTTAGTCGCTTCCTGCGCGTGGCTCGATTGCTTTTCGACTGCTGCAATTTCCCGGCCCCTGATCTCATCCCCGTCCCAGATCACTTTGACGCTCATTTCAACGCAATCTTGCACCCGCGAAAGCGAAGCGCTCAATACGTTCTTTTGCGAACGAATATGGCTTTCCAGGCGCGCTCGGGTGACAATTGTGCCAAAGCGAAACGGCAGTAGCGTGGTTTGCGCCAGCACATGATCAATAACTCCTTCATGAGCAAAAACGGTGTCGCGGGTGAGCGGCACTTTCTCGCCATGAAATGCGCTGACCACTACTACAAAACCTTCATGCTCTATCACCTGTGCCTCGACTCCTGCTATTCCAACGACGCCTTCAAGCGCAACCGGCACAGAGGCACCTTGCAAACAATAGGCGTAGAGGTTCATGAGTTTTCGTTTTTCTGTTGTGAGACCATTTCTCTACTGCCCCACCACGTCGGGGTTATCCAACGCTGTTTCAACTGTGTTATTCCTCTGTTCGAGCACTTCGTGAATTGTTTCGACCGAACCCAACAAAACGTTTAAACCGACGAAGATCAGGTCGATGTTGGCCACGGAGATGGTAATTTCTCCTGCAATCACCAACCCACGATTGAGCACATGATCGAGCGTTTCCAGAAGCGATAAATCGCCCTGTTCCCATTGGTGGAGGTCTTGATCTATCATGGATGCTTTTCCAAAGCAGCTACGCCTATAACTCTGCCGTGGCAAAGTTATAGGCCGGCCACGGTCCTACCATCTCCAAAGTGAATCCCGGCACCCTATAGCGTTGCGCCAACTCCACGGCCGTATCGCGAAACTCATTGAAGCGCGCGCGGGCCACCAGAAACGCCAATTTTGCTACCAGTTCCCCGTGTTCTGTTTTTTCGTCCTTTAAAAGGCGCAAGCGCGTCGTGCCGTCGCTCCTCGCACCAAGGTCAGCTTCGATTTCAGTGACTACGCGGTTTGTTTCCGCTCGTGCCTCATCGGCGCGCATAGAATCCATCTTTTTACGCAGCAGATAGGCCTGGCCTGGCGAAGCCAAAGCTGCTCGTTCGCCCGCCTCACGAAGCCGAACGCTGAGCGTTTCGAGGTTCTTCATCAATGTAGTGCCATCGCGGTAAACGCTGATGCTCCACTCCTCCCGTCCGCGCAGACGAGAAAGCAGAGACTTCAACGCATCCTGCCTTTGTGCGAGCATTTCCATGATGGGTTCGCGGCTCAGGTAAATGGTGCCAAAACGTAGTGGTGCAACATCGGCACCAGCAGCAAAATGCTCCATAACGGTTTGATGTCGCATCGCCCTATTAGCAGTCCATTGTGGGTCAGCCAGATGATCTTGCAACGCGATCTCATTGTAATCTGCTAATGGCACTGCGCTAACCACTGCTGCGAGATCGCAGTTCGCCATCAATTCCAGTGGATAATCGGTCTCGACGGCACCCGAAGCATTGGTCAATCTATTTTCAAACAAGGGCGCGAGTCTCGTGTGTTCGCCAATGCAATAAACGTAAAAGGCCTGTTCTGCTTTCTGCTGCCGTGGGTTCTTAGCGGAAGCGCGAGTTTTGGTTGTTTTGCGGCTTCCATTTTCAGTTTTTTTTCGAATCGGCTCTGTGCTCATAGGTCGTTGATTTTCCTCCGAATTTGCCATTCTCCTGCGCGAGAACTTAGGCAAAATCGTGTAATGCTTGCCAGTGCAAAAAATGCTCTCGTAATCGCTGCACGCCCCTGACCTCGTGCGGTTGCTGAGGTGCAAGAGAAAGCCTTATCGTGCCGCCTAATCTTTGCCGAAAGCTTTCGATAACCTTTTCCTGCGCCTGGCGGCGGGAATGGCAAAAGCTACAGGACGCGCCGACCTCGGCGGGCACAACGTTGTTGATGAGGAGACTTCTCATCGGGACGCGGAGGCGTTCGAGCGCTTCAGTTAGTCGAACAGTTTCCTCCAGGCTCATCTTTTCGGGAATAGCGACACCAATGAACTCACATTGGTTCGCATCACTCAGTAAAGCGGAGATTCGCTTGATACTCTTCGACAAAGAGATCAGTTCTTCTGCGAGGCCATCCCACTGCACAACATCTTTATATTTGAGCAGGAGCTTGATAAACGTTCGCACCCAAGAAAGGGCCACATCAGGCAGTTCCAAAAAGCGCACTAGATGTCCCGTTGGCGCGCAATCCAACACTATGGAGGTGTAACGGCCCTCATTCAAAAGGTCATTTAACTCGCTCAAGGCAATAATTTCATCAATACCCGGCGGTGCCAGCGCCACCAGTTCGTGCATCGCTTCACGGTCGAACTGGATTTGCCAACGCGAGTCTCTACCAAGCGATGTAAAGAGTTGATCCGTCCACGCGCGAAAACGCTCCTTCAACGCTTCGAAACCCTTTGCTGGTTCGATCTCCATCGCGTCAAGATTATTTCGCCCGGCAACTCCTCGCTTCAACTCCCCCAGCGATTCACCAAAACAATCGGAAAGAGAATGCGCCGGGTCAGTGGAGAAGATGAGCACGCAGGCCTGGCTGTCACTTTCGGCTAAAGCTAATGCTGCCGCGGCTGCCGCCGTCGTCTTTCCGACGCCGCCTTTACCGCCAAATACCAGAAGGCGGCGTGATTGGAGGGGAAGATCCCGCACCTTCGAGCTGCCTTCAATTAGTAGTCCGCTCTGCGTGGCGGTGTCCCCAACTGGAGTATTTTTCTGACCAAAGTTGCCCTGAGTGCCGCCATCAGCCGATTCCCAAGCCAGATGTGCGAACTGTCGCAGCCCATCAAAACCGCGCACCTCTTGAGCAAGCAGAGGCACTTTATGCAGACGAAGTGCAGCGAATTCAAGGGAGAACCGTTCGAACCAGGGTTTCTGTTCCACCGCACGCGCATTGCAGAGTGGACAACCGCCCTGGCGACCCTCGATGCGATTCACAATCAAGTCGGTAACGGGCACACCCGTTCGAACTAGCAAAGTAAGATAACGCGCCGTTTCTTCAAAGCTCATTGCCGTGGGAATGGCAACCAGCGTAAAAGAAGCTTGGGCGGCGTCGAAGAACATCGTCCGCACGCGCTGTATTCTCTGGGTTAAGTCACGTATAAAAAGATCGACTTCATCTTCGTGCCCTCGTCGGCCCCGCGTGAACTGCGCCACTATATAGCGGTGCTTATCTGACATACGATCCAGCGCGCTAATCCAGTGCGTGAACACCTCGGGCAGACCGAGCAAGCGCCAAGTGTGGCCGGAAGGCGCTGTATCAATGACGATATGGTGAAAAACGCCGGTTCGGTCGAACTCGCTAAGCTCAAAAAGAGCCATCACCTCGTCTAAACCCGGCAAGGAGAGGTCTAATATCCCATTGACATCACTCTCATCCAGGAAAGTGCCACGTTCTGCGATCTCGCGCAAAGTCGCTCCGTGCCGCGTCTTGAACTTCGATAGAGCCGCCGCTGGATCTATCTCCCACGCAGCCATCAGGGTCGTTCCACTTCGCGCGACTTCAATGATCCGGTCTCCAATGTCAATGCCTAGGCTGTCTGAAAGGGAATGAGCCGGGTCGGTGGAAAACAACAAAATGTGTTCGCCATCTTTTGAGCGTTCTAAAAGGGATAGAGCGGCGGCACAGGCTGCGGTTGTTTTGCCAACGCCACCTTTGCCACCAAAAAACAGAAAGCGCGAGGAGGCAAGGGTTGAGGTCCCTGAAAACGCGTGAAAATGCTGGTGAGGGCCGCGCGTCCCTGCCCCTTCATGGTCCATCAGGGAGCATCCTTCTTATCCGCTTGCCAGAAGTCGCTATCACCCGCGCTACTGGTTTCGACCACCATGGAAGAGGTCCCCGAAGTGTGAATGTCCTGCATGACCTCAAGCTGCTGCTCTTTTATGGCCCGCAATCGTGCGAACAATTGCGCTTCACGCTCCGCGAATTCCTGCTCCGAGATTTCTTCTAGTTCGTGCCGCAGTTGTAGTTCCAGTAACTCTTGCTTGATAACGGACTCATCGTTTAGCTCTTTCTCGGCCATCTCGTGAATCTGCTTGGCAATGAAATGAAGGCCATTAATGGGTGCCAAGAGCAAATCGTCTAAGAAAAACATGGTTGATTCACCTCACTCTCTTGCTTACGCAAGACTCGGTTCAAGAACTGCCTTGCTCTTGGCCAACTTTGAGCCGTATTTGCACGAAATTGTAAGGTGGCCACGGACCGCTGTATTTAAAGGAGAGCGTGCCGTCGTACTTGGCCGCCGCTTCTTGAACACTCCGTTCGAAATCCGGCTCGCGCTCGCGTTCAATGAGAAACGCGCTGTTCATGATCATTTTGTCGCCAATAGTTTTGTTGGCCTGCGATGCGAGAACGGTGCCGCGTAGCAGCGAGTGAATGTCGCGGACGTAAGCATCCGAACGCTCCTTAAGCGCGGCTTCGATGAGGCGTCCCAACTCGATTTGCCCGAAGTAGGCCGAGTTGCTCGCGCCGTGACCTATCTGCTGTTTGAGCCCGTCGATGGAAGGATTTTGTTGCTCGATCTCAGCAAGGACTCGTTCCCGATCCCAGTTGACCTTGAGACCGAACTCGACTTTACCTTCCATCTTGATCAGAGTGTCACGCAAGGTGTCATAGGTGCGGCGCATGATCTCGAGGATGTCTTGCTCGGAGCGAAAAAGCGAGCCAAAAGCCAGTGGCACAACGGTAAATTGACGCAACACGGTTTCATTCACCTGCTCATGCGCCATAACGTGCTCGCGCGTCGGATCGTAAACCGTCAGGGGAGTATCGGAAACTACCGCTGCTAAATCTTTATAATGCACTGTATAGACATCGTCGTTCCGGCCACCAATGCCAAGGGGGCCAAACGAGCGCGGCTCGTTCGATTGAATGATACAGTAAACATATTTGCCCTGTGAACCCAGAGCAGCCTGCGGTTGTGCCATCTCAGCATTCATAATTCCGGTTCCTTTGAGGCTCTAAAGTCTGTGCTCACATACTGTCATCGAGGCTAAATCACGCCTTTCTTTGTTCAGAGGGGCAGAGGTGCCCTTTGGGTGGATGCGACCGAAGAATCTCACGTGACACAGGGTAAAGCAAGCAAGAAGCAATAACAACCTTCGATTACCTGGCAAAAGACGTTCAATAGCACGTTTTATGCGGGAATTGGGCGCCGCGGTTCGCTCGATCAGGCCGCGCTGAGGGTCCGATAAGGTGGAATTGTGTGGACGAGAGCAAGGAACGAGCGGGCTGTATGCGGTCGGGTGCACTGATTGACTGTACCGTTGTACGTTGGCTGTAGCGTCATCCCAGATTGCAGTCAAAGAGGTTTACTTGCTTGCTTTCTGTTCCCTCGACTCAATCCGGTGGAAAGACCCGAAGATAAGTGTTATTGGGGACTCCTCACTCGCGCACAAAATTGTCAAGACGGCATGGGCAAAAGGCGAAGGTGATTGACAAGGGTGTGGTGCTTAATTGGTCTCTGAATCTTGGAAAGAGGGAGCGTGCGAGCCATAAAGTGTTTCCACGTCTTGGGCGCGCGGACCTCGCTTGGCCTCTTGTTCCGAGCGGGTTGGAGGCTCGCCCCACGGCATATTTCCCGCCACGACCGTCGGCACGTTGATGAAAACTTCACTTCCGGCCCGCCTCACGACGGCATCATGAGGAATATAAGTGTCCTTTTTGAAGATAAGCCCGCGCGGCACCACGATGTGGCCCTCGATGGCCTCGGTTGCCGCAACGACCTGCTTCACGACGCCAAGCTCCAGATGATCCGAACCGCGCACCTTGTCGCCTGGCTGCACAGTGACAGGCGCGACGGCTGCCGTGTCTGAGGGAAGGGGTTCCACCCCCGCCAGAAATTCCTCCACATCCATGACGGCATTGCCAATGAGCGGATAATTCAACAATACCGAGGCTTCGTAGGCGGGAATACTCTCCGCGCCGATGGCGTTGCCGAGAAAAGTGACGTCAAAGCCTTCTTCGGTCGCGCGCCGTCCGGTCGCTTCGCAGCACAAGTTGGCGGCCATCCCCGCGATGACCAGATGGGTCGTTCCCAGACGCTCCAGATGAGACGGCAAATCGGTGCGGAACACATCACATCCTTTGTGGGGCAAAAGCACGATTTCGTCGTCAAGCGGCTGCAAATCAGGATGAAAGTCGGCGCCCCAACTGCCGGCGAGGAACATCTTTTTCTCGAACATGATGCGGTTGATGCCGCAGCGACGCTGCAACTCGTGGTCAGCGTAGTCTTCTTCGGTGTAAGCCATCGGCCCGAAAATAACCGGAATGCCCCGCCTACGGGCGCCCTCGATAGCGCGCTGGATGTTGGCCACCACATCTTTGAGCTGCACCGTGCTCTTGGTCATCTCCCAACCGGCTCCGCCCTCGGACAAGAAGTCGTTGACCGGATCGATCACCAGCAAAACCGTGTATTGAGGGGAAAACGTGATGGGGGTTTCTCGTTGGTTTATTGGGTTCATATTCGTCTCCATGTTTGGCCTCGAAATTCTCTGTCTCTAAAGAAAACCTGTGGCAGTTCCGGCTATCAATGGCTGCTATGTCTTGACGCCGTGTTCTCCCGTTGGAAAAATCCTACTCCGCCAGCCCGAATGAATGAGGCGCGAAGCGTAGTTGCGGACTCCGCGCCAACAACACGACCACCGTCAGCGCGACGACAAGGTGATGAACCAGGCATGGCGGCTGTCTTTCATCTTGCTTCACCTCGCTGGATGTTTTCAAATGGCGCGCCAGTAATGGGGTCATCGTGGAGATGCCGCAGAATGAGGCCGCACACCTGCGCCGCGTCCAGCGCATCGGTTTGCAGCACATCGTCGCGCCGCGTGATGAGCAGCGGGCCGGCGGCGGGCGCATCGGTGGGGCGGCCATGCGAGCCTTTCACCAGCGTGGCATCCAGTGGGATCACGTCCATCAGATAGCGGAAGCCAAGCTGCTTTTTGAGCAGCGTCGCGCCGACTTTGAGCGGCGGGAACTTCAATGCCGGATTGAGCAGCAGTTCCACCGGATCGTAGCCTGGCTTGCGATGGATGTCCACAGTGCGCGCGAAATCTGGCGCCCGCCGCTCATCAAGCCAGTAGTAGTAGGTGAACCAGGCGTCCGCTTCCGCGATGGCCACCAAATCTCCGGCGCGAGGATGATTGAGGTGATGCGCCGTTTCTGGTGCTAGAGTTCCAGTGTCCTTAACTTGCAAGTCACAGACGCCGGTTCTGAAGAGACTGTTCTTCAGCTTTAATTCACTGCACTTCATGACGCGTGGCGCGAGCAGCGCAATAATGTTATCAAACCGCAGAAAGACGCCCGAAGCGGGGCGGCTGGAGATATGAGCGGCTCACGAAGGGGCAGGACGAGCAGGGTAGGGCTTAGTGGCGTGGCTAACCGAGCGCGCTCGAAACTGCGCTCAGAGGTGTCACATGACTATCACTAAGGAAGCTTACAAGGCACTCGAAAGAAAATTAGGGCACCCGCCAAGCCGCGAGGAAATTTTGGGGAAAGAACCCACCAAAGCCAAGCCCGAATCGCCACGCTCGAAGTGAAGTTTGGGCCTGTTACCCGTATAAGAATACGGCACCGCGCAGACTTCCCCAGATACCCGATACTAAACCTGTTTTCGGGGCTCGAACTCAGGAAAAGACTCTGTTCGCGTAACATAGATTGGCACAACGCGAGAGACAACGTAGTGAGGCACCTCCCACTTCTTTTTCTGCTATGTTAGGCCGGTAACAACCAGGGGGGCTTGAAGCCCTCGCGTTGTTGTCGGGCCTTCTCTTTACGGAGAATATTAATTCCAAAGCTTGAATGATGTGAACGAAACGCTGTGAGTGGGACAGAAACTCCAAGGGGAAAACTTGACGACGTAGTCCTCTGTTCGGCGGTTTGTTAGTTTTTTCTCACTTTGTCAAGGTCAGCTGCCGCCTGCCAAAATAAAACAACCAAGCTAACCATACCAAGGGCAAAAGGCTATGGGCGAGAAAAAAAACGACGATTTGAGTTGACTCGAAGCGCTGATAGTCACGCGAGAACGCCACCAAAGGCAAAAGGGTGAAAATCCATATTGGCCCTCCTAACAACAAAGCCCCACCTAACAGGGCAATCCCTGCCGCTGGCTTATGACATTGCTGCCGAGACAGACATAGAATTACGCCGGTGACACCACCGATAACTGTGCCACCCACTACCGTAACCATGATAAAAGGGATCCACACCGAAAAAAATGGATTGGAGCGGAGATGAACCATTATTATTTCCCACGATAGCCATAACATGACTACTCCGGCCAATCCTCCAATGAGACCTACCAAAAAAATATTGCTGCTCAGACTTAGACGCGATGCACTCTTTGTCTCCATCTTCGTGTCAGCTCCTTTCTTTTATTAAACGCGCGCAGTCAAGCCGCGCGCAAGCCGCCTAACAATATTATTACAACACAAAAGTGGCGCACGATAACGCGTTTTATGCGGAAAATGCGGCGTTGCGGTTCACTCGATGCGACCGCGCCGAAGCTCTGATCGCTTGAATTATGTGGGTGTGCGGAAACTCCCCACAGCGTTTCATCAGCCAGATAAGTCCTCCGAGTCATAACGTCCGTAACGACTGAGAAAAGCTACCACTTCATGCCAATTTTCCTTCGAGTTCGCATGCTCTACGAGATTCTGGATAGCTCGACGCACAATCACCATGTCGAAATGTTCCATGAGGATATAGCCCCTCAAAATGTGGAAATCTCGATTTTTGACGTCATGTTGCAAGCCTAAGGCTGAAGCCGCGACAAAGTGAAAGAGTTCGGCTCCGTCCTTTCCTTGTTCGCCCACCTCAACCTCAAGGTGGACAAGAAACCCCTCTGCACCTTCAGGCAGCGATTCAACTTCAGTGGAATATAGTCCTTTAATTTCAAGCTTCATCAAAAAACTGCCTTCGATAAGAGGTGAGTTTCCATACACCGTCTATGCGGAAATTAGGCCGTCGCGGTTCACGCCGCCAGGCCGCGCCGAAGCTCTGATAGCTTGAATTATGTTAACCCGAGCGGTTCTGTTGTCTCGGGGTCTAACTGCGAACTTGTGCTTGTTGTAGAACGCGTTGTCGATATCTGCGGCAGGCTGATGTCACAGCGCGGGCAATGCAGATTTTTGATTGGTGGATTTTCCTCCAGGACATGAAGGGGAATCACCATACGTTCGCCACATCCGGTGCAGCTGGTAATGAGCGGCTGCGCCAGAACCCGGCGCATGGTTGGAAGTTGGACGAAATGGCTCGCGAAGCGCATCTTTCGCGCGCTCAGTTCGCCCGCCGCTTTCGCGCACGCTTCGGCACTTCGCCGGGCGAATGGCTGTTACGCCTACGCATCGAAATCGCGCGGCAGAAGCTACTCGAAAGCGAAGCGACGCTGGAGCGTATCGCCCGCGATGTCGGCTTTTGCGACGCAGCGCACTTTTCGCGCGCCTTCAAACGACTCAGTGGACGCGCGCCGGGCGAGTTGCGATAGTAGATAGGATGCTGCGAGTTGCAGAGAAGTAACCCATGATTAGGAGAATCTCGCGATGAAGTACGTATTATTATTTGTCCATTTGCTTTTTGGTGTGACTGTAGTGCACGGGCAAGTTAAGAACCCGTCTAAAAAGGTCGTAATCACAGTAGAAAGGACGAGGACCGAGATGCGCACAGATGAAAATGGAGTATTGCATGTAAATGTGTCCCCGGACGATGCCCTCAAGTTCAAGGCGAGAGGATCCGTCCGCTATAGTGAATTCGGTGCTAAGGGGAATGGCACGACCGATGACATCGACGCTATCGTTGCGGCACATGCATTCGCTAATCAGCACGACCTTTCGGTTAAAGCCGACGACGGGGCCACGTACTATATCGGAGGAAAGGAGCGCACTGCAGTCATCCAGACCGACACCGATTTCGCCACGGCGGCCTTCATCATCGACGACAGAAACGTCCAAAACCGGAATGCATCGGTCTTTATGGTTACCTCCAGCCTGCAGCCGTCAAAGCTTAGGGGAATATCCTCGCTCAAGAGAAATCAGGAAAAAATAGACGTCGCTCTGCCTGGACCCAGCCTGATCACTGCCACTAACTCCCACGTAAGGCGCTACATCCGCTTCGGTGCGAACCAAAACAATGGGTCTCCGCAAACAGACATTTTCCTGGTGGATAAAGATGGCAATGTGAATAAGGATACTCCGATCATCTGGGACTTTGACCAGATAACGGATATCACTACCTTACCCATAGACAAGACGACGCTGCGTATCACGGGAGGACACTTCACCACGACCGCCAATCAAGCTGAATCGAAGTACACCTATTACAACCGAAACATCGCGATCAGGCGTTCCAACGTTGTTGTCGATGGACTGGAGCATCGGGTCATCGGCGAGGGAGACCACGGCGCGCCCTATGGCGGCTTCATCAATATCGGTGACTGCGCCAACGTGACGGTCCGGAACACCGTTCTGACCGGACGCAAAACATACAGTACCATCGGCTCAGCCGGACGGCCGGTCTCCATGGGCTCGTATGACATTCAGGTCAACCGTGCCCTTAATGTGTCGTTGGTCGGTTGCAGCCAGACGAATGACATCAACGACCGCAGGTATTGGGGGATCATGGCATCCAACTACAGCAAGAACCTTCTGTACGACAACTGTAAGTTGTCGCGCTTCGACGCGCATATGGGGGTTGCCAATGCCACCATCCGCAACTCGACCCTTGGATACATGGGCATCAATGCCATCGGCACTGGGGTTCTGACCGTAGAGAAATCTACGATCTACGGCACGAACCTCATCAATCTGCGTAGCGATTATGGCAGTACGTGGCAGGGAGAGGTCGTTATCCGTAACAGCGTGTTCGTGCCAGCCGGAGGCAGACCCGTCAGTGCGAGCCTGATCGGCGGTAGCAACTCGGGGAACCATGATTTCGGCTATACCGCCTACCTGCCGGAACGGATCACCATCGAATCCCTTCGTATCGATGATTCCAATCATCCCGGCGATTACCAGGGTCCCGCTATTTTTGCAGATTTCAATCCGGAGATGACCGACGAGTCCTACCGGGAAAAATTCCCCTATGTCAGAACCAGCAAGGTCATCCTCAGGAATGTAACTACCGCCAGCGGCAAACCTCTGAGGGTGAGCGATAACCCATTCATGTTCAGGGATGTTCAAGTAGACACCAATTTGGAACTCCCCCGTTAATGCGGACAGTAAAAAAAGAGAGACTGATTACCCTCCTTGCGAGGAGAAAGAGCAAGTTTGCCGCTGTGGTTGCAACAGGCAGTGCCCCGAGTTGAACGAGTAGGGAGAGGACTTAGACGATGTCTCACGTCGATTTTGTAATTATTTTGTGAGATATGAGTCGCTCAAGACGAGGTAGGGAGTGGGGCCTTTTACGTTGAGGGGAATGGAGCGGGAAGATCTCACAATTGTGGACGAATGAGTGGCAGTTCTCGCTTCTGTGCGCATTGTGTGCTCATTAACTCCACGTTTTTACTCCACGGGCGAAGGGGCAATTTTCGCCCGCCTCGGATTGATGTGGATCTCGTCAGGCCATGTGTGATTTCCACTTGGTGGCACCGCATCGCTACAAAATCCGCAACGTTTCAAGCCCCGGCAACGCGTTGGAACAGGTTGCCCACGAGCTGTTTGTCGCCCCGCCCTTCATCCCGCAGATCCGTGCCATTAGCCTGGAAAACGTTGCCGGTGAGAACATAGTTCCGGCCCCGCAACAGCGCTCCGGTGCTATTGTTGTGGATTCGGCAGCCGTTGATCACGTAATCGCGCACAGCATCGCCTTCCACCAAAACACCGATGCCCTTGTTGTAACGCACGTTCACGCCACTCAGGTTGAAGCTGCCCGCGCGCACCACGAGACCATGATGGGCGCCCGCGATTCCCGGCATAGCGCCGCCATTGAAAATGGTGCCGCCCGCCACGCTGAGCAATGCCGCCGTTGCCGAGCTATCGAGCAGTATCTGGCTCTGGGCACACGAAGCCGCCCAGCACCCCGCGATGCTGGTGTAGGCGTTGTCGATTTGCCACACGCCATGGATTGAGCTATCGAAAGTGGCATGGGTGATGAAGATTTCGCGGTTGCTCGTTTGGCCGGCGCTGCCGATTTTGAGGCCTGTGTGCAAATGGATGAGGTCGGTGGTTGCGATGTGGACGCCGCCGTTGTTGCCCGTTAGCTGCACCCCGATGTTTTGTGAGCCGTATTGGCCGTCGCCGATGATGCGTCCACCAAGAATGCGCACTTCGGAACCGCGCGCCACCTGCAGCCCGATGCCGCTGATGCGCCACATTACGCAATGCTCGATCGATGTGGTATCAGCGACGTTGCGCGTGATGATGCCGCCACCCACACGCGCACCGCCGGTTTCGAAGAGCAAGTGACTGAAAAACGACCGCTCGACCCCGCCCATGCAGGCGATAACAGGCGTGCCGGGCGATTTGTCGCGCACCGTGGAGAGCACCCGTAAATGGCGAACCGAAGACTCGCGGCACGAAACGGTTTCGGGCCACAGCAGCACTGGTTCGTCGTTCTCGTGAAGCAGGGTTGTGCTCGCACCGTCGCCCGTGATGTCGATGCACTGGGCACTATCCACACGTAACGCGTGCGTGAGGCGATAAGCACCGGCTGGAAAGTGAACGTGCCCTCCTCCCGCTCGCACTACGGTATTGATGGCACTTTGCACTGCCCTGGTGTCATCCCCTTTTCCGTTGCCCCTGGCCCCAAACTGCCGCACTGAAACGGAGAGATTCTTCGGTTGAGAAAACTCCGGTTGAGCCAACTCTGGTTGGGCGAGTCCCACTTTGGTGTTTGCCATCACCGTTGCCGCAGCGGCCCCGGCGAGAAGCGTTTGGCCCAGCACTTGTCTCCGGGTTGCGAGCGGCGGTATGGGGTCTGGCGGAGTGGATTCTTCGGACATGAGATTGTGGCCTCAAAGCGCGGATTTACCCTTGGTCTCAAGTAATGATACTTGATGCCTGGATCGACATTAGACGGTCTAGTGTATGGAAACTCTGCGTTATGCCAGGTCCGCTGCGATTAGAAGCCGAGCCGGAGAAGGGTTTTCTGTTTTTTGTTGGAAAGAGGGTTCTTAGGCTTGACGTCGTGCCGCTTCTATCTCGTCTGCAACTATCTCGTCTGTAACCTTGCCATTCAAAGAGTATTCGCTACCGTTTTTCAGCGTGATGTAAGTCGCCCAAAACCTGCCACGCATCAACAAAGAAACCTGTCTTTGTTCAACGGCCATCACGTCAGCTGGGTCAAATTCAAGGACTTTATCCGCTGAATACATCGGGTCGGTGAAGCGGGGATAGCGAAGTCTCATACGGCGTGAAAGTGCATAATTGATTCCACTGGTAGCCTAAGCGCACAGCGAGGCTGAAGATAACTCGTTTTCTGTGGAAATTAGGGGCTGAGATTCGCACGATCAGGCCGCGTTGAAGGGCTGGGAGTGGAATGATGTAGACGCGGCGCCCGCTCTGCCCTCGACAGCCGGATCATATAGCCCTTTTGAAGAGAATGTTTTAGCAGTGGAACAGAAGTGCTCACACATAGGCACGAATGATTGCGCTCTGGGAACTCGACCTGTCACCTTTCGAGTCTTACAGTGTGGCCAGTGTGCAAACGTGGTTTGAGAAACCACAGCGTCTCCTGTCTGCAACATCTGCGAGGTGCGATTTGAGATAGTCCTCCCGAAAACAAGTTCATGCACTTCGTGCGTGCAGCACCAGCGATTGGCAGGGCTGGGTCTCGGTGATTAACACATCTTCGTCGTGGGTTTGTCTGTCCAGTTGCCATCCCGCACCCAAACCATGACGTAGGCGCAGACGGCCCCCGAGAGTGCTTTGGATGCGGATCTCTTTTATTTTGTGCTCTTTGACGGTGGCGCCGACCAAGAAACCGCCTTCGGTTCCGATGCGCTCGAAGGAAAAGTTCGGGAGGCGGTAGGGCAACGAAGGCAGCACGCGAATCTCATCGCCGAAGCACTGCACGCAGAGTTCGTGCAATGCCGTGACAATCCCCAAATTGGCATCAATCTGCATGATTTCGTGGTCGGGCCGCGTGCGCGCCTCATGCCAGCCTCCCCACGAGTTGAAGGCGCCTCGAATGCCACCTGGCGACAGATTGTGTCCTTTGTTTTCACTGTTCTCCACCAGCCAGCGCAGCCACACCAGGGCCGCGTCGCCCCTTCCAGCGCGGGCGCACAAGGTCGATACCCACGGCATCGCCCACGAGCACCAGCCACCACTGCCCAGTCCCTGCCAGTGGCCGAGCGTGAAGTCAACGATCTCAGAGTGAGTCGGGTCGAACGGGTCGATGGTGCCAAAGGGATAAATGCCCGCCAGATGACTTTGATGGCGATGGCTGAACGCCAAGTCCTGACCGTCCCAGATGCCGATGCGAAATTTCGGCGGACGTCCTGGCGTGTCCCACTGGTTAAGAGGAACATTGATCGCGGCATAGGGTGGCAGTGCCACATCAAGTTGGGCCCAACGTGGGTCAAGGGGCTCACCCAGCACGGCAGCGGCCTGTGGCAGAATGCCCGCGACCATATGCGCCGCGGCCAGTTGGAAGCTAGCGTTGGCTCCCCAGAAACCTACCTGGCCTTCTCCATATTCGGGGCTGACACTGACCGGCAACGTCATGCGCCGCGTGCCGTCGGCTTGGGTTGTTTCTTCAGCCATCGCCCAGTAACCGCCGAATGAGCCGGTTAGCAAGGGCCAGGCGACGTCTCGAAGCACATCGGTTTCGCCGCTGTAACGATAGTGGAGCCACGCCAGCAAAGCGATCCATGAAGGGCAAGCGTGATCGATGGTGCCGTGCCAGAATGTATCAACGGTGCATCCCCGGTCATCCACGGCGTGCGGCAGCATAATGGCATCCGGCACGCCAAAAAACTCTTGCCCGAGTGCGCGCAAATCCGGCAACCACCCACGCACCATGTCCCACAGTGGCTGCAGGTGCTCGGTTCGGTTGGACGAGAGGCAAGGCCAGTAGATCATCTGCAGGTTGATGTTGAAGTGATAATCGTTGCTCCACGGTGGCAAACGATTCTCTTCCATCCACGGACCTTGCAGTGTCGCCGCGACGCCGTGAGGCGTTGTCAGTCCGGCCTGTTTCACCAGCCCGTAATACCAGAGCCTCATCAGCGTTTCATCAGGTAACGACAGCGAAGGCACTTGCGACCAGTAGCGCTCCCACCACCCGCGCGACGCGGCACTCAAGACGGCTATATCAGCAGTTTCAATCAGTTCGCGAACCTGAGCACCCGGCTCGGCACCCAGCGCCGTTGCGATCACTAATTCACTGCCCCGATCAAGCCAGGCAATCGCTAAACCAGGATCGGCAGGCAGTGCCTGGTGAAAACCACCGGCGCTCGCCTCGCTCCACGATGTGGGAGGCGCGATACCAACGCGCGTGAGTTCTTCACCCACCCATTCCCAGCTTGCGCGCAGGCGCACCTCGATCTGGCCGCGTAAAGAGGGCGGCACTTCGATCCAGGCGACTTCAGGCTGCAGCTGGGCGTCTTCAGTGACAGCGACTCGAATCGCGAGTTGAGCTTCTTCGCCGTCCGGTGCGGTCAGGCGCACAGTGAGGACTCCGCTCGCTGCCATCTCGGCACCAATAGGGCGTAGCTCGCGCGGAAAGCGAAGTTCAAGGCGTCCGCCGCCGATCTGGCTAGGCCTCCTCGGACTGCCGTTCTCGACCGCGTCGCTTCCTGTTTTGGCGTGTGCTTGCACCTCAGCTTCGCGGCCCGCACCCAGCAATTCGCGTATTTGAGAATACGTGATGCTGCGTGCGAAAGAGGTGGTGCCTCGGTGATCCCAGAAGCCGGTTCGCCCAATAGTCAGGTGCAGGCACTCGTCGCCCCACACGCTAAGCCCCAGCACGCCGTTGCCCAGCTCGATGCCGGTGTGGACGCGGGGTAAAGGAAAATCCCAACGAAGATACTCGTGCAAGTGTTTCATATAGGTCTGCTTTGCGTCAGGATGAGGTTGCGGTCAACCTCCATTTTAAATGGTAAGGTCGAATTTGGCTTCATGCTATACAGTTGCGAGGGTATGAATGAAGAAGCCGATTCCTTCGCCCCCTACATTTCCCTGAATTTAATATTAATACAAGCGGTCTCGAGATAATGTCTATTGGTTGGCCCAAATGCGTCGCGTGCGATTCTGGTTTGGCAATTCGACAGTTTTACCGCCAGCCAGCAAACTTTCGATTGCACCAAAGCCAATCTCGTTGATGTGCACAAAGCCATCATCGCTACAATCGGGTTTAACACCACCATCGAGAAAGGTAGCAATCTGACGGTAGGCTTCCGTAAATGGGCCTTTGTCCACTAACTCGCAGAAGCCTTCGATCTCGAGTGGGGTTCCTTGCGAATCAAAAGCCTGGGGTTCGATATACATCCCGACCCTGGCGCGGCCCCTGGTGCCGAAGACGTCCGCGTAGAAACTGCCAACGGGTCCATGAGAACCAACTTGAACACCCAATACACCGTCCGCGAATTCAATCGAGAGATGCTGTAATCGCGGTTCGATTTCATATCCGACCTGGATATTTTTCGCGAACGGGTCGTCTTGGGGTATGAAACCTCGAGCCTGCACCCGCAGTGCTTTATTGCTTCTGTTGGTTCCAGTGGCGAACTGATGGACTAAATCGGTGGTGTGCGAAGCATAAGAAAGAATCGCGCCATCACAGTAACCGACAACGCTTTGAACATCACCTATCAAGCCTTCGCGCACCAGTTTCTCCATGAGGAGAACACGTGGTGACCAGTGGCGCGAATAGGAAATCGTGATGGTTGTGCCAGCCTCGCGCGCTAGAGCCAACAGTTCGTCCATTTCGGCCAGGCTGCACGTCGGAGGTTTTTCCAGAAAGACCACGCCAGGGCGCGCCTCCAGAACCTGCTTCATCACCTCAAAATGGTGCGGCCCACGCACGCACACGGCCACCACATCGAACCGCTCACTTGTGAGCAGACTTTCACTGCCTTCAAACAAAATAGTATCTGGAAAAGAGGCTCCCCACTTTCCCCTAAAGCCTTCGCGAGCAGCGAGAAACGGGTCGGCTGCCGCTACGAAATCAAAGCCATCGCAGTGCAGCAGACCGCCAGCATGACAGTAAGGCGCAGCGCATTCGGGTGAGCCGTAGCCCTGAGCAATGGCGCCCAGACCGATAACGGCTGCGCGAAAGCGCGGAGTAGAATCTTTCATATAAGTTGGAGTGGCTTGAGTAGTGCAGTCGGACCTAACCGCACTGCGAAAATGCTGGATAAGAGAACCGCTGCTTTTGGGCAGCGGTTCTCTTATCTCATCACCAGTTGTAGTAGCGGTAAGGCTCGTCGCCCAGATCGAAGTCTTCGCGGTAGTCGGGGTGATACATACCGGCGGGTTTTACCCAGACTTTTGGCGACTTCAATTGCAGCCCTTTCACGTCGCTGCCGGTAAAACCTCCGCCGCCAAATTTGTCCCACACTCGAACCGCGATCACGTTTTTGCCTGGCTTGACAAGATTTGCCGGAATCGTGTATTCGCGCTGCACTGCATAGGCTTCGGGGTTCTCTGCTCCCACGCCGCCGACGCGCACGCCATTGAAATAGGTGTCGTCATAATCGTCGATGGCTCCCAGCGATAGTTTCAAATCCTGGCCTCGCAGCGCGGCCGGCACCTCAATGACCTTACGCAGCACCGCTTCACCATCCGCGTTATTCCACGCGCCGCCATACAATTCCATCCCGCGCGGCGCTTCCACGACTTGCCATTTGGAGTCATCAAAGTCTGCCGCAACTGCACGTCTGGCTTCTTCACTGATGCCTTTGTCCTGGGGGCCTTTGTCTGGCGAGGGTGCGGCATCGAAGCGCTGAATCAAGCGGGCACGCCATTCACCGGCGAGGGCAACCACCGGCTCTTGCTCTTCACGACGCGGCTCGAAAATGCGCGCGTCCGTTTCAAAGCTCGCGCCGAGGTTCGCAAGCACTTGCGATAGTGCCCTCGTCTGGCGCCAGCGGGTGAAACGGAAGTAGGTCTTTTCATCGGCAGGCAATGAGTTGGGGTCAATCTGCGACCACAACATCACCCCTTGACCGACCACGCGCCTCGCCAGCAAGCCATCGGCGCCGACTTCCCAGCCATTACCGGATGCTGCAAGCCACGCTTTAGCGGCATTGCGCCAGCGCAAATCGGAGGCGGACAGGCCGCGCGCTTCGGGCCATGCCGGAGCCTGCAGCGAACCGACAAAATCGGCTTTCTCCTGTAATTGCAAACCTGCTGCGCCTTGCGTGTTCTGGCGTGGCAGGAACAGAACCTTGCCGCCACCCCGTGCGAAGGCTTCGAGTTGCGCCCCGTTTATCGTCGCGTCGGCTCCGACAACAACCACGCCGGAAGCAGGCAAAGTCGTGACAGTTTTGAACTGCACTCCGAGCGATTGCAAAAGCGCGCTTCCCGTTACGCCGCCGATGTAGCTCACCCCAGTGCGCGGCGCCAGCGGGGCCGTCATCGCATAATTAACGACTTGCCTCGCCAAACGCTGAGCGGCGGGATCGAGGCGGGCGTGGTCTTCCAAATCGAGCTGGCTCCAGACAATTTTGCCCTTGCCATAATCGAGTTCCATCAGCGGCGAATAAGCCAGGTCGAATTCGTTTTCCAGCAACGGCCTCCAGCCAGAGCGGTGCGGCTTTTCAATCGCTGCCGAAGCCACCGTGCCGCGAGTGCCCCAACGCCAACCCGCATACGGATAATTGGTTTTGGCAAGCTGTATATCGGGGTCTTTATCGCTGCGGTAACCATTGAGGTAATCGGGGCGCGGGTTAAGCAAAGTGCTGTGGCCACGCCAGTCGCGCAGATCTGTTTCATCCAGCCCGCTGGTCGCGGCGTTGTTTCCCAACTTGAAAATACGCCGCGACTGCAGATACGACATACGCATGCCGAGGTTCTCACGCAGCCAGTGCGGGTCATGTCCTGAAAGCAACACGCGACCGCCGTTGCTTACAAAAGCCTTCAGGTCGCCAGGCAGCTTTGTCCCGCTCTTGAGAGCATTGCGGCCAATTACGAGCACCGAAGAAGTTGCAGTGCCATTCCAGGGCGAAACCGTGTAGCCGAGCGAACTCAGCATCGCACTCGTTTTGCCTTCAGAATCGAAGACCGTGAGGCTGCCTTTGGAGGCAACAGCGCGCGGCCAGACGCGGAAATCGAAGCGATCGCTGTGTTTGTTGTCGCCGATGGTGGCTTCGAGAGTAATCTCTCCACCGGTTTTACTTGTTGTTGCAGGCGCGGCGAACTCAAACGGCACTAATATCGTTTGTCCAACAGCCAGACTTCCGCTCTTTTCGCCTGAGCCAATTGCTTTGTTGTTCAGCGTTGCTGTCCAGCGCAGCGAGTAAGGCTGCGGTTTGCGGCTGTCGTTGATCAGCGAGATTTGCTTGCGGATCTGGTCGCCCACAAAAAATGAATGATCTTTCGCGGTGAAGGCTGTGATGTCACCGGTCTGGGCGCCGCCCGCGATCCATGCCAGTGTGTCGCTGTTGTTGGCGCGCAACGCTTCACCCGCAATGGTCAGCTTGCCGTTGAGTGAGGCATAACCTCTGTCCCACGGAATCATGCCACCGGTGATGCCCATCGTGCGCCATGAGCGCCACGTGTTGGTGATGAACAAATCCTGCAGCTTCAGCCACGACGGCGCGTAATCGCGCTCTGTCATGCCGTGATGCCAGGCATACGTCTGATCCTTTTCAAAAAGCTCGGCGCTACGCTTGCGATAGGCGGCGGTTTCCAAGCGGAAAGCCTCATCGCCAAGGTAAATCGCGTTAAATTCCGACAATAGATTTTCGGTTCGCATCGAATTCTGAAAGCCGTTACGACTACGCGTCAGGCTCAGGCTGACCGGCGTGCCAAATTCGACATACATCAATGGCATATCGCCATTCTGGACGTAAGTGGACAGCCACTCTTCGCGCTCCTGCAACGGAATGAAGTTGAGGTAGTGGTTGATGGTGTAGATGTCGCCCACCGAACCACCGTTGTGAATGAAAACGGGACGCGTGGGGTCGGCGGCTTTGATGAGCGCCAGCCCTGCCTCCGCACGCGGAGTTACACGGCCAGTCTCGGTTTTCTTGATGATTTCCACTTGTCGAGCAACTGCCCGATTGCCGACATGAGCCGGATCGAGTGATCCGCCGAACATATTGCCGGAAGTGCCCCAAAGAATAACCGAAGGATGATTGCGATAGCGGCGCGCGATGCGCTGGGCAGCAGCCGCATAAGCGGCGGTTTCCCCAGGTGTGTCAATATTGTTGCCCATCCAGCCCATGTGCGGCATCATGCCCGAAATCGGAAAGCCAGCGCGATCCGCCACGTCATACCAAAAAGTGTGCTCGGAAGGGTTACTGCGATCTTCGGTGCCACCAGGCCACAGTTCGCCGAAGTTGAAGCCCATATCACGCGCTTCTTTAAGGTTATTGCTACCCAGGCCTGCGGCGCCCGAACCCATCAGAGTCGGACGGATACGAAACGGCGTGCCGTTGAGAAACACCTGGCGCCCTTCAATCCACACTTCGCGGAAACCGAATTTGGTGATAGGTTCATCATCCACACCCGCGCCTTTGGCGCTGAGATGCAAGGTATAAAGATTGGGCTGGTCAACATCCCACAAGCGCGGATTCTCCCACGTCCAACTCACTGGAACACGCTGGGTTGCTGCCGCCTTGACGTTGACGGTTTGAGTGAACCGCTTTTCTTCTTTGCCATTTTCATCGCGCAGAGAGACAACCAGTTCCACTGGCCTGTCCTGCGTGACACCCGACAGTTCAAAATCGACTTTGAGTTGCTTTTGGCGTGTGCTCGGCTGCACAAAAACATCGCTCACATAAGCGCCGCGCGGGCGGCGCTGCAACGTCACGTTGCCCACGATCCCGCCTGATTGCAGCTCTTTCTTAGCCGTCCAGTTCTGGCCAGGCGCGGTGCCCATCATGACAATGGCTTCGCCTTCGTCAATGGTCGCCACCACAAAAGCGCGCAGCGTCACTTCTTCTCCGGCTTTCACCAGATTGGTGATGTCGAGTTCGCCTTCTGGCCAGTTGACCTGTCCTGCAGGCTTGTCGTTGACCCAGAAGGTCGCGTCGGTGCTGACGCGCTCGAAATCAATGGAGATATAGCTGCCGTTCCAATCGGCGGGAATTTTGAAGGTGCGCTCATACCATGCACCTGACAGCTTACTGCCATCGAAACCCGCCCATTGCGGGCCTTTACCAGCTTCGAGCATATCCTCATTGCGACGCCAGTTGCCTGGAACCTGGATGTAGCCCCAGCCCTTTTCAGGGGCGACATTGGCCTGCCCTCTGTCGCTTTGCGCGGGCGAGAACTTCCAAGGCCCGTTCAGGCTGATACGGGCACGTTTGGAGTTTTGCGATTGCACAGGTTCGCTCCCCCAGAGGACTTTGGCCTTAGTGGGCCACACCGCATCCACAGCGAGAACAGATTGTGCTGCAGTAGCCGCCGTCGAGGCCTTAACAACAATGTCATCGATTTCGAGCAGCCCCTTCGATCCCCACAAACCTGGATCAAGCTGAAGTTGCGTCGCGCCTGGGGGAATGTCAATCGTGACTTCTTTAGTGACCCAGTCGGTGTTACCTGTGACATCGGGTGTGACCGGATAACCACCCACCATTTGCTTGTTGTCGTTGACAAAGCGCAGACCGATACGCGCTCCATGCCAGGGTTCTGGCCCTTTCTGGTAATCCGAAAGCTTGAAGCGCGCCGAAATCGTCAGCTTGGTCCATTCGGGCGACAGCTTGAGAAATTGCATCATCACCGCGCCATCGCGCAGTTGAACCCAGCGGTTTTTGGCGTCGCCTCCAAGCGTCGTGGTGTCAGGCGACTGCACTTGCCAACCGGCAGGTTTGCCATTGACTCCAGGCTGCTCGAAAGTGCCCTGAGGCAAAATGACCTGGCCCTGCGCGAAGACGGTTGTCGGCGCAATAAGACAGGTTACTGCCAGAAAAATTGGCAGAGTGATGGAATGGTTTCGGTTCATAGGGGATTGGGCAAGGCCGACGATGCGCCTATATCTGTGTGCTACTATCAGGGTTCACGGCGCAAATTGATTGCGTGAAATACCGGCAGGCCGAGCGTGTATTATGACGCTCGGCCTTTTTGACATGGAGGCACGTTTGTTTGGCAATGCGAATTGTTGTGCGGTCCGGTGACCAGCGAGGCCGAACCTCTATCTTAATTGCGTGGCAGTGCTTACGTCGCCATCGGGGAAATAATCAAGGCCTATCTGGTAAGCAAATCGAGTAGAGGCATCTTGCCCCTTAGGCAACCATTTCACATGGCCGTCAAAAAAAGCGAAATTGGCGCCATTCATGTGAATATCCGTTTCTGGGTCGCCTCCAGAGGCGCTCGTCCAGGAATTGCCATTTCTGACGCGACCAGGATTGCCACCTGTGGCGGGGAAAAAGGCCGCCGCCTGTAGCGGAGTGGTCGTGGAGTTAGCAACTCCGTTTGCGTCAATAAAAAGGGGGGTTTGCGTTGGCAGTGGAATGCTGGCGGTGTGTCGCGGGGGACAGGGGGTCGTTGCACTACAGCCAGTCCACCTGGAACGGGCAACCTCGTTGTTGTATGTAATAGCAACGTCAAACCTGCTCTTACTGGGACAAGCGAGAATTTGAGTGCTTTTCATGTATGGCTGGAGAAGTTGCGTCCAGAAAAACGCCGACCCAAACGTAGTTCCATTGTCGGTAAACGGCACTACGTATTCATCATAATCCTGAATGTATTGTGCATAACCAAGCCCGATCTGCTTGAGATTGCTCTGGCAGGAGGCGCGGCGCGCGTTCTCTCTAGCGCGTCCGAAGACGGGAAAAAGAATCGCTGCCAAGATTGCTATGATAGCAATGACAACTAAAAGCTCGATCAGCGTGAACGCTTTCTTTGGTTGAGTGAGAAGATTTTTCATGTGTTTTTCCTTTTTCTAAAAATGACGTAGAAGAGCCAAAGCTCTCTACGAGTGAAAGTCGAGAAGGTAGTTAGGGGAATCTACCTCATGATTACTGAAGGCGAGGCGCTGCTGTGCTCTGGCGAATAATGAGTTCGCCGCGGATGACCTGATCGTGAGGCGGTCTCTGATCGCCCTCGCTCAAACGTTTGCAAAGGGTTTCAACAATGGCCAGGCTTACTTCCTCGACCGGACGGCGAACCGTTGTCAGAGGCACGAAAGCCGCTTCCGCTGCGGCGGTATTGTCGTGACCAACCACGCTCACATCGCCTGGAACTTGCAAGCCCGCCCGCATTAGGCTGTGGATAAAAGCTGCTGCCGCGTTGTCGTTAATGACGCAAACCCCCGTGGGCCTCTCTTTCAAAGCGAGAAACTTTTCCGCGTGGCGCATGCCTGCTGTCTCGTAGCAACACGCGGCGCCTGTCCATTCGGAACGAAATTCCAGACCAGATTCGCTGAGTGCGCGCTTGAAACCCACCAGAGAACCCCCTGTTACCCCCTGGATAGGCCCCCCGTGCCCATAGAGTCCTAATTTTCGGTGACCCAGACCGATCAGGTGGTTAGCTTGCAGAAAGGTATTTCCCTCGAGATCAAGTAAAACGTGGTCGACAGCCAACTCCTGGCTGCGGCTGGAAGCATTGACACTTCCCCAACACACTAATACTCCTCCGTTGTCAACATATTTCCGCAAGACCTTGATGGCTCCAGGCTGCAGTCTTTCGTTCTCGCACAAAATTGCCTGGGGATTCTGTAAGCCAATTTCCTGCACCATCTTTGTTTGCAGCACTTCAACATCACCTAAATAAATCGGGCGGTTACGATCATGAACCTCGAAACCGCGTTGGAGCAGCAAGTCTTTCAGACTCCACATCGTCTGCGTCGCCACCCCCAAATCTGAATCCATCAGCAGTGCAACGGTGTTCGCGAAGCGCCCAGTGCTGAGTCGCTGAGCCAGGGGATCCAGACTGAAACCCATCTCTTGAGCAGTTGCCAACACCATTTGCCGAGTGTGATCCGACATCCGCCGTTTGCCACTGAACGCCCCAGAAACCGTCGCCGCCGAGACTCCGGTGATACGAGCGATGTCGTGAATCGTGACGCGTTTTCCTGGGCGCTCTGTAACGTCGTTCATGGTTGAGTAACCGATTGCTCAATCTATTATACCCACTTGTTCCACATTTCAAACATCTTGAATAAAGTTTTTTGTCAGCGGTTCCTTGATGTTGTCTCAACCTTGTGTCCGAAGCTATTGAAATTCGGCCACTCGGTCTCAATATCTCAGCTTGTGGTGTCCCACAAACGACCGGATACTGTTGGCGAACTCAAGCTGCTAACGCCAATCGGGCGAATCTCGAGGTGCGTGTTTGGGCGCGTTGCTGGTGAGAAAGGTGCTTGATGCTGCGCACGATGTTGAGCGCAGCAGCCGTAGCTACATGTTGAAGGTGTGTTTTGGCTAAGCCTCGATAACGGGTTCGGCGCAAACCAGAGCGTCGCACTGCCTGCGAAAGAGTGCCCTCGATTCCCGCCCGAAGTCGATACTCTTTTTGTCCTTGAGGCGTAGTTAATCGGTTGCGAGCCTGCGCAAGAGCTTCGAAGCGGTATCTGTTCTGGCTGAGTGTGAGCAGGTAGACCCATGGACAGGTTAGTTTCGTCTTTACACGTTTTCATGGTGAGGAGAAGGAGCGGGTTTGCCGCTGAGGTTGCAGGAGGCAGTGCCCCGAGTTAAGCGAGTAGGGAGAGGTTTAGAAGATCCTTCAATCCGGCTTTTGACGATGGTTGTGTGAGATATGAGTGGCTCAAAACGGGGTAGGTCGCAGTGCCTTTTACGTTGAGGAGAATGGGGCGGGAAATCTCCCAATTGTGGGCGAATGAGTGGCAGTTCTCGCTTCTGTGCGGATTGTGTGCTCATTGACCGAACCGCGCTACGCCAGCTAACCTGCATCAAAAATTATCTGAGCTGTATGAGTTGTTTCTAAGCTGTGGAAAAGAGTGAGGTGAAACGTTTGGCAATATGAGCCGCCACAGAACGCAGGATAGAGAGCCAGCTGAAAGCGCGGTTTACGCTTGTTGGGGCGTGCGTTTCGGCCTCGATTTCCAGGAGAGCTTGGCGCTGGTCCCACTCGCGCTGGTCGGCGCGGTAGATGGTGAGGTAGTCCTCGAAGGGCACGCCGACGGTTTCGCACCAGACTTCCAGCCATTCAAAGGGCAAGGGCGCGGTGAGGTTCTCGAACTCGTGTGCCAACCTGAATGTGAGGCCAACCTCGTCGGACATGTCGGCGATGGACAGCCCGCGCTCGATGCGGGCCAGGCGCAGGCGCTCGATGAAGTCGCGGTAAGCGCTTGAGGGGTTAAATTCGGGCCAAACGATCTCTTCGGTTTCGATTTGAGCGGAAATGGATGACGTGGGCGAAGCGGGAATGGGTGGGATGGATTGGTTCATCGGGCGCCTCCGAGTGCGAAAGCTGCAAACTGGTGCGCGTAGGCGGTGCAAAAGAGCAGCGCAAAGAGCGCAGCGGGGCGCGGCGAAGCGGGTGGTCGAAGAGGGAACATATCGGGCCTTTGGGTGGCGGCGCGAAGAGAAAAACGGTGCCATTTTCCGATATGAGCGAGCCGAAAATCACTAACGGCGCTGGGTGCTACTCACGGCACAAAACGGCGCGAAAGATCGGCTTCTTTGAAATGTATTTGTTATATGAGTGGATTCAAAAGAGCTGGGAACACCTGCTAATGTAGTTGCACTTACGCTTCGTGAAGGGGTGATAGATAAGGCTTTATTGTGCCCGAGATTCCGCTGGGTTTCACTTTTTGGGAAGACCAAAAGGACAAATTCTGCCCCCACAGACACAGCCTTAGCCACTGACACCGCAACAAAGCCGGTGATCTTTCTGGACTTCGACGGCGTGCTGGTGCTGCCAGATGGCGAGTGGTGCCCGGAGGCGATGCTGGAACTGAACCGCTTGTGTTTCGAGACGGGCGCGGCAATTGTGCTGACCACGTCGTTTCGCTACTCGGGAAGTGCGCGGGCGCTGCACAAGATGCTGCTGGCTAACGGCTTCGACAAAGAGATTGCGGTGCTGGGCGAGACGCGCGATTTAGATGCTTTTCGGGCGGCGGAGAAGCGGGGCGACCTGATGTTCCAGGTTATGTTCGAGAAGTGGAGCAAAGGGCGCGAGATCGAGGTGTGGCTGGGCGCGCATCCAGGCGCGACACGCTACATAGTCATCGACGACCAGCCCCACATCTGCGCGCCCTATCAGGAGAGAACCGTGGTGCCGGTGGGCGCTTTCAGTGCGGGCGACCGCGAGTGGGCGATGAAGCTGCTGGGTTCGTGAGATTATCTTAACTATTTCATTACATATGAGTGGGTGAAGAGGGCAGGGAGGAACCCGTTAGTCCGGCTCTTTTACGCGTGGGGAACCGAACGAGTTGGGCACAATTGTGGGCGAGATTTCGGTGGGATTTACTTTTATACGACGCTATACACCGGCCTCGCACCCACCATGAACCAACTCACTTCGCCGCTGCTGCCAGTTCGGTTTCAAGTGCCTGCAAAAATTGGATCACCGAGGTATCCATTGCCAGGCAAAAGGCTCGCAGCTCTATCGCATCGAGGCGGCGCTCGCCCCGCTCGCACTTGGAAACGAAAGTCTGGGTCTGGCCCAGCCGCTGCCCCAGTTCGGTTTGGGTTAGCCCCGACTCCTTGCGAGCCTGGCGCAGATGGCGAAGCAGGGTCTGGTAGTCGCGGGTAAAGACCGATTTCTCCATAAGCTCTGTGCCCAGGGAAGGGCACAGAGCGGTTTAGGAGAAGCACGGATATAGTCCAAAATCCACTTTTAGAATAGTCGAAGCTAGGATAAAGTGCCAGCAACGGGAAACAACCTCATGACCAACGAATCTCCGGAAGAGAATGGCTTCTGCTCGCAGTGTGGAACATCTAACCCGCGCACCGCAGCGTTCTGCGCCAAATGTGGTGCTCCGCTGTTGTGGGCGGCTGCGAAAGTAGAATCGGCAGCGCCCGATGTCGCGCCCGCACCAGTAGCGCCAGCGCCAGCGCCGATGATTCCACCACCTATGATGCCGCCACCGCCTCCAATGGCCGCGCAGGCACCACCTCAAGCGCAAGCGTCTGCTCAAGTGCCGCCTAATGCAGCATCACCGCATCCAACAGCGCCTCCACCTGCAGGGTTTCCAGAGTGGATGCCACGCTTGGGGAAGATGCTGTTTCCACGCGAACTGCTCACCGCCTACAAAGGAGCAACACCACAAGAACTGCTTCGGCTTTACGGGCTGCGCGTGGTGGGGCTGATCCTACTTTTCGTTGTGGTCAAAAGCTTTGCCGAAAGCATCGTGATGTTTTTAGCGATGGGCACGCTGGTGTGCCTGGTGGTTGGCATCAGGAAACCCGAAACCTTTCGCTGGCTGTTCGGCGACCGGACCACCAAAGCCACGGTAGGCTGGACTTTTGGAGCGCTCCTGTTTGTGCTGGCCTCGATTGGCTCGAGCATGGAGCGCAACCGCGAAAGTGCAGGCTCGACTCAAGCGTCTGCACCTGTGGCCAATCTTGGAATTGAAACTGTGCCAACAAGCGCGCCGGTTAAGAAGACGGTGGCCCAGATGCGGGCGACTGCAGCAAAAGAGCGGGCTGCTCGTGCCCAGGCCAAAGCGCAGCGGGAGCTGGCCGAAAAGGTCGCCGAGAAGAAGAAAGCTGAACGAGAGCGCCGAGCCAATGCGGAATTTGTAGCCAGTCAGCGGGCAGTCAGGCGCAATGCCGAGGCGGCCTCACCAACGGAGCAACTGTCCAGCGAATCTCAGCCTCAAGTCGCCCCACTTCCGCCCGGAGAACTCGAACAGAAGGTCGAGTGCGGCGCCCGATTTGAGGTCGCCAAGCAAGCGCACGACTTCTTTGGCGACAGTGACTTTTTGCAGCGGCGTGGCGCGCAAAATCTCCATGGCGCGGGCTTCGGGCATTTCCAACACCGCACGGCGCAGCGAGTAAATGGCGATACGGGCGCGCTCGTCGTTTAAGGCTTCGATCAGCAGCGGCACGCCTTGGCCCGCATCAAGGCGACTTAGCACCCGTAACGAGGCTTCTCGCGTCACCGCTTTGCGATTTTGCAGCGAGGCCAAGCCCAGCAGTGTTTTCGGTTCGACATCGGGAAGCGCCGCGAGCCGTTCGATGGCTAAAATCGCGCCCGGCGTGTCGCGCGTGGCATCGGAAATGACTTCGCCGAGCGTTTGAGCCCACATCGCTTGTTGTTCCGGGTTCCAGCGCTCGAACCCGGCCTGAAGCGGCAAAACGAAGCGCGTTTTCGAGTTCCAAAACCGGCCTTTGGGGCGGTCGCGGCCCAGCAAGGTGGCCGTGAGTAAGTCCTGGCGTTTAGCGTGGATATAGTTGTAAACCACGGCCTGAGTGCCCCAACTCGCGTCGATTTCTAGCAGTTGTGGCACCAAGTCGGCGAAAATATCGCGGCGATGTTTGGCCAGAATAGCGACGGCACCGGACGCCATAAAAGAGGGGCCGTTTTTCGCGAAATCAGCGAGCAATTTGGCCCCTTCATCCCACGCCTTGATTCGCCGTCCGAATGAGTGCATCGCGGACAGAAAAGGCAGGTGGTCGCGGCGCGTCCACCCTTCAAAGACGGGCAGAATTTGCGGCCCGACGACACGCATTTGCTCATCGGTAAGGCGCGGTTCGAGGCTCATAAACCCGATACTGCCGCGCTCCTTGACCAGAACGGCGAGCTGCGACGCCGACCACGCTGGAAAATGCGGGAGAATGCCTACCAACAAACTTTCAAGTTGCGACGCAGTGGAAGCCGATAAATCGCGCGCATCGAGTGCCTGGCGCTGAATCTTTTCGAGGGTGCCCAGATGCTCTTCGCGCCAAATCGAAGGTGGAAGCTGTGCCATTCCCTCCATCATCGCCCCGCGCACCGGATCCTGTTCGTTGCCGCGATGGAGGACGCGTTCGAGAAGCTCGTTAATGGATTGACGAGCGAAACGCACGTTGACAGCCAGGGCGCGGTGAGCCGCGGCGCGCAAAATCGGGTCGGGATCGCCCAGCAGAGGCTGAACGCGCGCTAGTGCTTCGTCGTGCTCCAAAAACGTGGCGTAAGGCAAACCAATTTTCCGGTTTGACCGCCAGAACTGGCAAGGCGAGATGGCGCTGCGCTTCGCGGTTGCGCGCCTCGCGTGGCAAGTGGGGCAAAAGCTCGGTTGAAATCGTGCCGCTGGAAGTGCGCCAGCCGCGCTCAAACTCGCTCCACAACGCGCCGCGAAATTCGAGCGGCAAACGTTCCAGCCAACGCTCGGGGCTGCGAAGCGTGCTTGGTCGTTCGAGGAGCAACTGCCGCACTGTTTCGGGCTGCAACCGCGCGACGAACGGCCCAAAATCGAGCGAGATTTTGTCGCCGCTTTTTAAAACCATTTGCGCGATGGCTTCGGGGCGTTGGGGGAGCAAGTCGCCGAGCGTGATTTCTCCCAGGGCGACAAAGCGCGCCAGAGATTGCACAAGTTGCAAAGCCAGGTCGTTTTCCCGCGCGCCCAAAACCGCGAGCGCGGCGTTGGCGTGTCCAAGCAGCAAGGTGTCGCGCTCGGTTGCATTCCCAGCGCGTTTAAGCAGCTTTTCGAGGGCCAGACGCGAATGATGGCGCGCCAGACGCGCCCAATCTGCGCTACCGCCACGGGCAAACGCGGCCTCAAAGTGAGCCTCTAAAAAATTTCTCGAGGCGTAGGGCGCCAAGATTTGCCACTCGCCGCCCGTGTTTTGAAGTGCCAGGCAAAGCGCATCAATGGCGCTGCGCCGCCGCAATTTCACCAGGACGCGCACGATGCTGCGTCGTGTTGCTTCCCCGCTGGAGAGAAACACCGGTTCGATTTGCGCTGGCTCGCCAAAAGTCGCGAGCAACTTGAGCGCGCCGCGCCGCACCAAACGTGAGGCATCTGAGCAAAGACGCGCGGCGCGTTCAGCATCGCGCGAACCATAGATGGTTTGCAGCGCCATGCGCCTCGCGAAACCATCGCCGCGTTCGATTTCATCAACGAGGGCAAGGTTCTGCGGGTCGAGTCCCAGTTCGTAGGCGCTTTGCATCCGCTGCGAGTGCGAAAGCGCCTTCCAGTTGTTGAGGGTGTTGGAAGCGGAAGGCATAAAAGGATTTTATGTTGTGGCGCGTCGAAGCGGTGCTTTGGGGCGATGGGGACGGTAAAATTTCTCTCGCATGACTCCCGAACAAATTTTGGCTCTGGCGCCTGATGCAGCCTCGGCAACCGCCGGAAAAGGTCTGGCCAATGCGCGCAAATGGGGAAATCTCGGAGCCAACGAGAGCGCCATCTGGGGCGAGTGTCAGGGCAGCGGCTCCAAGCCGTATCAAGCCCAGATCGACGCGTCCGAACCCGCGTTCAAATGTTCGTGTCCCAGCCGCAAATTCCCCTGCAAACATGGTTTGGGACTTTATCTGTTGTTTGCCGCGCAAAAAGAGCTTTTTAAAGCTGAAACGGCGCCGGAATGGGTCGAAAAATGGCTGGAATCGCGGCAGAACCGCGCCGAAAAAGCCGTTCAGAAGGCGGAAGCGAAATCCGAAAAAGAAGCCGATCCGGTCGCGATTGCCAAACGCAGCGCCAGCAGAGAAGCCAAAGTCGAAGCTGGACTGCGCGAACTTGAACTCTGGGGGTGCGATTTGATGCGAAATGGTCTGGCGAGCGCGCCAGCCCAACCCTATGCGTTTTGGGACGCGATGGGCGCGCGCCTCATCGATGCCCAGTGTCCGGGCTTGGCGCGGCGCGTGCGCGAGTTGGCGGGCGTTGCAGCGATGGGACGCGGCTGGCAAAGCGAACTTTTGGAGCGTCTGGGCCAAATCCATCTGATAACCGAAGGCTGGAAACGGCGGGACACTTTAAACGCCGATTTAGTGGCCGAACTGCGCGCTCAGATCGGCTGGACGCTTAAAGAAGAGGAGTTGGACGAGGCGGGCGCGGTGGAGGACGAGTGGTGGGTTGTGGCCCAGCGCATGGAAGAAGAGGCAGCATTGCGCGTCATCAGAACTTTTCTCTGGGGGCGGGAATCGAAGCGGCCCGCGCTGTTTTTGCAATTCGGCCACGTTTCTCAGCCGCTCTCGCTCGCGTTTGTGCCGCTCACCCGACTCCGCGCGAAGGCGATTTTCTACCCTGGAGCCGCTCCACTGCGCGCCGCGTTTCGAGACAGGGGCGCGGTTTCTCCTCTCGACCCCGCCGCTTGCAATTTCGCCACAAGCATCAGCGCCGCCGGCGCGACCTACTCGCATCATCTGGCGCAAAATCCCTGGCTGGACGCTCTCCCCGTAGCACTGTGTAGCGTGGCGTTGCTGCCCAACGAGGCGGGATGGCTGGTGCGCGACGCGGAGGGCGACGAATGGCCGGTTTCGCCCTGTTTTGATCGAGAGTGGGAACTGCTGGCGGCATCGGGCGGCGCTCCGGTCACACTGTTTGGTGAATGGGATGGGCGCGCGCTGCGGCCTTTTCACTGGTCATGCGCTGCGGAGAAAAAGCCATGACAACATCTCAATCCTCGCTCGAAACGCTGCTGAAAAGCGCGCTTCTGGGCACCATGCGCGAGCCAGTTTTACCCGCGCTCGATGGCCCGCTGCGGCCGTTTGGCGAATCGGAGGCGGGCGCCGAAGTCGCACTTTGGGCGCCGCCGCCGCACTGAGTCTGGGCGCGCGCGCCGGAGCGTTGCCAGCGAGGAGCGGAACCCCGGCGATTGCGCTCTGCCGCGCCGAAACCCGGCCCCACTTCTCGCGGCGCGCCGCAGCGCTTCTCGACGCGTGTATGTCCGGGCAACGCGAACTGGTGCCGCAAGCCCTTACGTGGGCCGCGCAAAGCGGGCAAATCGCGCCGCCCGAATTGCTGCCGCGTTTGCTCGAACTGGGACGCGGCTCGAAGGAACTGCGCCGCGTTTTGGCGCCGATACTGGGCGAGCGGGGCCGCTGGCTGGCGCAACTCAATCCCGACTGGCGTGCGGTGGCGGCGCCCCAGGGCGCTGATTTGGAAGCGAGTTGGCAGGACGGCGAACTCGCGGCGCGGCGCGTAGCGCTGCGATTGAATCGATAAAGCGATCCCGATGACGAGAGCGAGTGGTTAGTCTGAGCGTTTATATTGGACGGGGACATGGAGCGCGCGCAATGGCTCGAATCGGTGTAATTCTGCTTGTCTTTGGACGACGAGCCGTTTTTGGAAAATTCGCTCGGCGATAAATCCAAGGAAGTGCGCGCGGTCGCGGTTTCTTTGCTCGAAAAGTTGCCGGATTCGCGCTTGGTCGAGCGCGCTAAAGCTGAGCTTGAGCCGCTTTTGACTTGGAAAGCCCAAAGCGGCTCGCTTCTCGGCGCTTTGCTGCATCGCGCGCCCGGCGGAGAAATCGAGGTGCAGCTACCCGAAAAATGGCGGCCCGAATGGGCGCGCGACGGGTTGGAAGAAAAGGTTTCGCCTTACAATCGCGTTCGCAATCTGGGCGAAAAGGCGGCATGGCTGCAACGCTTTTTGGAGCGCGTGCCACCGAGTTATTGGAAAATTAAATGGAGCGCAACGCCCGCGCAAGTCGTGGCGGGCGCGCCGCAGGAGTGGCGCGAACTCTTGATCGGCGCGTGGTGGGAAGCCGCGAAGAAGAGTGATGATGGAGCGTGGTTGGAGGCTATTGCGACGCAAACCGGCTTGAAAACGCTGGGGGGAATGCTGAATTTTAATGGTTTAAGCGCTCAGAACGCTGACTCGTTGGCGCTTTCACTATGGGAAGAGGAATCCTCAAACTTTCGGCAATCAAACAACGAGAACGGGCCTTTGCGCGCGATTTTGCTCAACCATCCCGGTCCCTGGAGCTTGGAATTGTCGCGCTTGTTTTTGCAAAGTGCGCGCGAAATCATCGCCAAACCGCCGTCTAACACCGCTGGCAATTACCGCTCGCCCGGCTACTGGTTGCGCTATTCGCTCGTCGGTTTCGCCGACAAAATCCCCGTCGAACTGCTCGCCGAGGCCGCGCCGGGCTGGCCCGACGACGATGAATCGTTTGGGCAACACTGGGCGCCGGTTGTCTCCCAATTTCTGGCCCGCTTGCAATTGCGCGCCGATTTGCAAGCCGAATTTCCTCCCTCTTCATTTCTATGACTCCGACCCAAACTCCCAACGCTGCATTGCGCCAGCACGCCGAAATTCAATTCGCCGACGAACTCGAACGCTTGCAAAAACACGACGACCGGCAGAAACCGCCGCAGTGGAAACTCTCGCCGTGGGCGGTCGCGACTTACATTTTGGGCGGGACTTTGCCCGATGGCAGCGAAATTTCCGCCAAATATATCGGCTCGCGGCGCATCATCGAAATCGCGGTTGCAACTCTGGCGACCGACCGCGCTTTGCTCCTGCTCGGCGTGCCTGGAACCGCCAAATCGTGGGTTTCGGAGCACTTGAGCGCCGCGATTTCGGGCGATTCGACGATGCTGGTGCAGGGCACGGCGGGCACGTCAGAAGAAAGCGTGCGCTATGGTTGGAACTACGCGCTGCTTTTGTCCAAAGGCCCGTCGCGCGAGGCTCTGGTGGCCTCGCCGCTGATGCGCGCGATGGCGCAGGGCCAGATCGCGCGCGTCGAGGAACTCACACGCATTCCCGCTGATGTGCAGGACTCGCTGATCACGATTTTGAGCGAGAAAACTTTGCCGATCCCCGAACTGGGCGACGAAGTGCAGGCCGTCAAGGGTTTCAACGTGATTGCGACCGCCAACAACCGCGACAAGGGCGTCAACGAGCTTTCGTCCGCGCTCAAACGCCGATTTAATACGGTGATTTTGCCCACGCCCGCCACCATCGAAGAAGAGATCGCGATTGTGCAAAAGCGCGTCGGCGAACTGGGCCGCGCGCTCGAAATTCCGGCTGAGGCGCCCGCTGTTGAAGAAATTCGCCGTCTGGTGACGGTGTTTCGCGAACTGCGCGACGGCAAAACTCTGGACGGCAAAACCAAGCTCAAATCGCCGTCGGGCACGCTGTCGGTCGCCGAAGCGATTTCGGTCACGGCCAGCGGACTTTCCCTTGCCGCGCACTTTGGCGACGGGACATTGCGCGTCGGAGATTTAGCGTCAGGACTTTTGGGCGCGGTAATCAAAGATCCGGTGCAAGATGCCGCCGTGTGGCGCGAATATCTGGAAACCGTCGCCAAGGAACGCGACGGCTGGAAAGACCTCTACCGCGCCTGCCGCGACCAGGAATAAAGCCGCCAAAATCTCGTTTTATGTCGCTTCATTTTTACGGCATCCGGCATCACGGCCCCGGCAGCGCGCGCAGTCTGAGCCTCGCGCTCGCCCGAAATGTGCCCGATTGCGTGCTGGTCGAAGGCCCACCCGATGCCGCCGCCGTTTTGCCGCTCCTGGGCGACGCGCAAATGGATTTTCCCGTCGCGCTTTTGCTTTACGTGCCCGACGATCCTAAACGCGCGACCTACTTTCCGTTCGCGGCTTATTCGCCCGAAACTGTCGCTATTCGCTTCGCGCTGGAGCGCGGCATTCCCGTTCGCTTCATGGATCTGCCGATGGCGCACGTTTTAGCGCGCCGCGAATCCAAGCCAGTTTCGGTTGAAAATCCGCCTTCCGAGCCCGTTCCTGAGGCAACCGTGCCGTCGCCGCGCGCCGATCCGCTCGGCTGGCTGGCGCAGGCGGCGGGATATGAGGATTCGGAGCGTTGGTGGGAAGATTTGGTCGAGCATCGGCGCGACGAAAGCGGCATCTTCGAAGCGGTCGGCGAGGCGATGACGGCACTTCGCGCTGAAATGGACTCCCAATCGCCGCTCGAAAGCGAGAAAGCGTTGGAAGAAGAGCAGCGCGAAGCGTGGATGCGCGGGGCCGTTCGCGCCGCGCAAAAGGAAGGCTTCGGAAACATCGCCGTTGTGTGTGGAGCGTGGCACGTTCCGGCTTTGCAAGGTGGTTTATCCAAGTCGGATTCGCCTAAAGAGGACGCCGCGACGCTCAAAAATCTGCCCAGAACCAAGGTTGCGGCGACATGGGTGCCGTGGACGAATAATCGCCTCAGTTTCGCGTCGGGATACGGTGCGGGCATCGAATCGCCAGGCTGGTATGAGCATCTGTGGCGCTGCCGCGCGGACAATCCCGAAGAAATCGCGCCGCGTTGGATGGCGCGCGTCGCGGGTTTGCTCCGAGCGCAGGATTTGGACGCTTCTCCGGCTCATCTCATTGAAGCGGTGCGGCTCGCGCAAACTCTGGCCGCGCTGCGAGGCCGCGCCATCGCGGGACTTGAAGAACTCACCGAAGCGACGCGCAGCGTTTTAGGGTTTGGGGACGACGCGGTTTTGAATCTCATCGAGCGCGATCTCGTCGTTGGCGAAAAGATGGGCGCCGTGCCGGATGCGTCGCCCACGATTCCGCTGCAAAACGACCTCGCTGGCGAGCAAAAACGCCTGCGATTTCCGCCCGAATCCGCGCAAAAAGTGTTCGACTTCGATTTGCGCAAACCCAACGACCTCGACCGTTCGCGATTGCTCCATCGCTTGCAAATTTTGGATATTCCGTGGGGCGCTTTGGAGCGAAATCGGAGCGGCAAAGGCACATTTCACGAATTGTGGCGCGTGCAGTGGGCGCCCGAACTGGCGATACCCGTGATTCAGGCCGGAATTTGGGGCAACACGGTCGCTGCGGCGGCGACCGCCAAAGCCAGCGACCGCGCCGCCAAATCGAGCGAACTGCCCGCACTGAGTGCCTTGCTCGACGCGACGCTTTTGGCGGATTTGCCCCGCGCCATCGAACTTGTGATGCGCCGCGTCGAGAACGTGGCGGCGACTTCAACCGACGCGGCGCATCTGATGGACGCACTGCCGCCGCTGGCGCGCATCCATCGTTATGGCGACGTGCGCGGAACGAAAATCGAGGCCGTGGCGCCGATTTTGGAAGGCATCGGCGCGCGTTTGTGGATCAATTTGCCGCTCGCCTGCGCCGCGCAAAACGACGATGCGGCGCGCGAATTTCTGCCGCGTTTCCAGGCTGTGGCGAGTGCGCTTTCGCTCTGGCAGAACGAAGGCGCAACGGCGGGCTGGCAAGGCGCGCTGAAAAACATAGCCGCGCGCGACTCGATGCCGGGACTTTTGGCCGGACGCGCGACGCGAATCCTTCTCGACGCTGAAGCGCTTGGCGCTGATGAAGTGGCGACCACTCTGTCTTTTGCGCTTTCAAGTGCCATAGATCCGACGCGTGCGGCGAGTTGGATCGAGGGTTTTTTGGGGCAATCGGGCCTGCTACTTTTGCACGACGAGCGGTTGTGGCGCGCGATAGACAACTGGGTATGTGGGCTGTCGCCCGAAGCCTTCACGCCGATTTTACCGCTACTGCGCCGCACTTGGAGCCAGTTCGCGCCCGCCGAACGCCGCGAAATGGGCGAAATGGTGCGCCGTCCACGCGAGGCCGCGCCGCTTCGAAGCGCCGGCGCCGCGCCGGATTTCGATGTGGAGCGCGCGCAAAGCGTTTTGCCGGTCTTGGCCCAACTTTTAGGCATCGAAATGAGCGATTCGCGCGCGGCGCAGGGGGTAATATGACACCCCAGGAAGAACGCGCGCGCCGTTGGCGCTTGATTCTCGGCGCCGACAGCGCAACGGATGGAAATTCGCTTGGCTCGCTTGCGGGCGACGATGTCGGAATGGACGCGGCTCTGGCGGCGCTTTACGGCGGGCAAGGCGAGGGCGGCGGCAAAAAGGACAACCGTTTCGTCGGCATGGGCAAATCGTCGCCGAACGTGGCGCGCTGGCTGGGCGATATTCGCGGCTATTTCCCGTCGTCGGTTGTTCAGGTTATGCAGCGCGACGCCATCGACCGCATGGGTCTCAAACAGCTTTTGCTCGAACCCGAACTTCTGGACGCTGTAGAGCCAAACGTTCATCTCGTGGCCGATCTACTGTCGCTTTCCAAAGTGATGCCCGCCAAAACGCGCGAAACCGCGCGTCTGGTGGTGCGCCGCGTGGTCGAAGATCTGGAGAGACGCCTCGCAAGCAAAACCCAGCAGGCCGTGATGGGCGCGCTCAACCGCGCGACTCGCAACCGGCGGCCCAAACACAACGAAATCGACTGGCCGCGAACCATCAAAGCGAATTTGCGCCACTATCAAAGCGATTTGCAAACCGTGATTCCCGAAACCCGCGTCGGATTTGGGCGCAAACGCTCAGCCCTGCGCGAAATTGTGCTCTGCGTCGATCAGAGTGGCTCGATGGCGACATCAGTGGTCTTCGCGGGGATTTTCGGGGCGGTTCTGGCCTCGCTGCCCGCACTCAAAACTCATGTCGTGGTTTACGACACCGAAGTCGCGGATTTGACCGACCAACTGAGCGATCCGGTCGAAGTTTTGTTTGGAACACAGCTCGGCGGCGGCAACGACACGCCACGCGCTCTCAAATACTGCCAGGGTCTCATCACGCGGCCCGAAGAAACCATTCTGGTTTTGATTTCCGACCTTTATGAAGGCGCGCTTAGCGCCGAAATGAACCGCAGACTCGGCGAGTTCAAAGAGCGCGGCGTGCAGGTCATCGTTTTGCTGGCGCTGTCGGACGACGGGCGGCCTTCGTATGAAGTCGGCAACGCCACGATTCTGGCGGGGTTGGGCATTCCGGTTTTCGCTTGCACGCCGGATTTGTTTCCTGAACTGATGGCTGCGGCCATCAACCGCGACGATATCGGCTCGTGGGCTGCGGCGCGCGATATCGTCACGGCCCGCTCGGCGGAATGATTTATGGAAGAAAGTCAAATCGAAATGGCCACGGTTTTGGCTCTAAAAGCGACGAAAGCAGGGGCCGCTGTTTAACGGGATTTCCACTGTCCCAAATTCACAGCACGCGCACTGATGGCTTGAGCCAGCAGAACATCGGCGGTTAGAAAGAAGGGGCAGCGCGCAATCTTGGCGGTGGCGGCGTGAATCGCATCAGGCATCTCTATCGCGTGCAGTGCCCTCAGGCGGGCCGCTTCGAGCAACACTTCACGACTGATAGGAAGCACTAAAACCTGGCTTTGTGGGCTGATGAGGCGCGCGAACTCGCTCTGGGCGCTGCGGTTTTTGGCCCGGATGGGGTGAATCAGACTCTGGGCTAACGATAACTCGCTCGTCACCGCTTTGATCCAGCCGCCCTCAAGCATCGACCACAACTCGTCCAACACCGCACGCCACTGTGGGTTGGCCTCTGCGCGGTCGATGAACACGTTGGCGTCGAAGCTTGGTGTGGCCCCGTGACTGAACAGGGGGCACCCTAAATCCGAGGTTAAATCGCTCTCTTGACGCCCAGCGTCTACCTCGGTAAATTAACCTTATCTTTTACCAAGGTAAACAATTATGAACGCGACACCGAAGCTGGGCAAAGTGCAGTTGCAGATCATGCAGGTGCTGTGGGCGCGCAAACGTGCCACAGCGCGGCAAATCACCGACGAACTCAACCGGCAAAAGCCCACGGGGGCGCCGCCCATTGCGCATTCCACGGTGCAGACCCTGCTGCGCAAGCTGGAAGCGAAAGGCGCCATTACGCACAGCATCGAAGAGCGCACCTTTGTATTCGAGCCGTTGCAGGAAAAGAGCGAAGTTGAAACCGGGGCGGTAGGAGATTTACTGACCCGCTTGTTCGACCGCTCGATTTCGGGTCTGGTGGCGCACCTGGTCAAGCACGAAAAGGTCTCGCCCGAGGAACTGCGGCGCCTCCGCCAGGTTGTGGAACAGGCTGAAGCCACAGCACAGGCTTCGCAAGATGTGAAAACATCGAAAGAGGAGGCCCAATGAACGTGCTTTTTGATGGTTGGCCCTGGGTTCAAGCTGGCGCGCAAAACGGGCTGGCACTCCTGGGGCAAACCTCGCTACTTTTGGCCCTTGGCCTGTTGGTGTTGCGTGTTTTGCAAAAGCGCGCGCCTGGTGCGCGCGATGCTCTGGGCCGCGCTCTGCTGGTTTCAACTCTGGCAGGCATCGCGCTCTCGCTTGGCCTCTCGTTGAACGGTTGGAATAGGCCAGCAGCGTTGTGGAACGTCTCTTTGCCAGCAACCTTCGCGGGATCAACGGACACATCAACTCCTTCCTTCTCCGCTTCACCACGTGCCCAACTTTCTACCCCTAACCGACAATCGTGGGTTTCGGCTAAGGCTTTGCCATCAGGAAAAGTGCGCGACAAGCGGTTTGCTGCTTCACCGGCGCGCGCAAAATCGTCTCTGGCGACGGGCGGTGCACTTACGGCACGTTCAGCCTCCCAAGCATCTCAGGGATCTGCCACGCCGGAAGTGAACATATGGAGCCGTCTCACATATCTGGCGGTAAGCGTGTGGGTTAGTGGCGCGCTTGGACTGATCTTTTGGTGGGGCGCGTGCCACGGAGCGTTGCGGCGGTTGCGGCGCAGTGCAAATCCCATCGAGGATGCCGCGACTTTAGCGGCCTTGAGCGACGTGTGCACCGCTTTCAAGATTCGAGTGCCGCTCTTGCTGCGTCATCCCAAGGTCAGCAGTCCCTTTTTGACCGGGCTGTTGAGGCCAGCGATTCTGCTCCCCGCCAGCGATGCCGATCTCGATCCGGCGATACTTCGCGCGATATTTAGCCATGAAGCGATGCACTTGAAGCGACGCGACTTGTGGTGGAACGCCTTAGGACGCGTTAGTTGCGCGCTGCTCTGGCCACAACCGCTGTTGTGGATGCTATGCCGCCAGATCGAGCAGAGCAGCGAGGAAGTGTGCGACCAGGCGGTAGTTGATGCCGGTTGCCCGCGTGGGCAATACGCAAAATGGCTCCTAGACTTCGCTGAACGTCTGGCGCCACGAAAGGCCGAAAGTGTTGCTGGAATTGGAGTCTTGACAGGCAAATCTTCGCTTTCGCGCCGCATTCCGATCATTCTCAGCACTTCGCAAACCAGGGCACAGAAAATTTCCACC
>JAUJNG010000020.1 GCA_030448265.1 Abditibacterium sp. | reverse complement strand
GGGGCGTGTGCGTTTTGTGCTGAATATTTACTATGTTGGCGGGACGGGCTTCGGAATGCAGCCGAGGGGGCGGGGTGTCAGCCGGTGTACGGAGGGGTGCGCCGATTGGCTCCTTGCGCGCGGCTTCATCGACGGGTGTTGGTGGACCGTGTATCCCACTCAGAACCGGCCGAGCGTCGACACCTGCACGGGCATTCCCGTTGCAAACGACTGGTTGGCGGCGATGCCGGTGAGAATCGAGAGGGCGCCATCGACATGGTTGGCCGCGCGTCCCAACGGATCGTTTTGCGCGCCCAGAAAGACATCTTCCAGCAGCCGCTTATCGCCGCCGCCCTGGGCGCCGCCGCCCGATTCCACCGCCACTTCCATCGGCTTGCCCCACAGAGGGCGAATCAGGATGCGCGCCGGTTCGTTCACCTCGACCTCCTTCGCGTCGCGGATTTCAGGGCGATTGGTGTCGCCTTCCGAGCCGCTCACATACGACGCTTCGTGAACCTCGTATTCCAGGCGCCCTTTGGTGCCGTTGAACGCCACGCGGTAGCCTTCCCACGGCGAATAGGCCGTGAGGTGATAACTCATCGTCGCGCGGTTTTTGTAGCGCACCAGAACGGACATATCGTCTTCAATTGAAATGCCGTCGCCAAACACGCTGACATCGCGCGTGTAGCCGTCCTCGTGTTCGGCATCGAGATACATGGCGCGCAAACGCTCGTCGCGGTCGAGATGAAGCGCGAAAGGGTCGTCCTGCGCGTGAGGATGACCCAGCGCGCGCCCGTAAAACTTGCTCACCCCGCGCTCTTCGGCGTTCTCGCGGCCATAAAAACGCAGGTCGCCAAAGCCAAAGACGGTTTCAGGTGTGGTGTCGAGCCACCAGTTGACCAGATCGAAATGATGCGTCGATTTATGCACCATCAGGCCGCCCGAATTGCGCTTGTCGCGGTGCCATCTACGGAAGTAGTCGGCGCCGTGCACCGTCGAGAGCAGCCACTCGAAATGAACCGAGTTCACCTGCCCAATCGCACCCGTCTGCAACAGTTCCTTGACTTTGGAGTTGCGCGGCGCGTAGCGGTAGTTGAAGGTGACGGTGAGATTGCGCCCCGTCCTTTTCTGGGTGTCGAGAATCGCCTGGCATTTGGGCGCATCGACGGTCATGGGCTTTTCGGTGATGGCGTCGCAGCCCAGTTCCATGGCGCGGATGATGTAGCGATGGTGGGCGCGGTCGATGGTGGTCACGATCACGCAGTCCACTTGCTCGGCCTCGATCATCGCGTCGAAGCCTTCGGGTTTGTAGGTGGCAACCGGCTTCGCGCCCAGCTTGTCGCAAAAAGTGCGGTTGTAATAGTCCATGCGCGTCTGGTTGGCGTCGCAAAACGCCACCAGTTCGCCGTGAGCTGAATAATCTTGCAAGAGGGCCATCGAAAACATCCGCGACCGTGATCCCAATCCTACAATTGCGTAGCGTTTGCGTTGTGACATTTACGATTTCTCCTTGATTTTTGCCGCAGCCAGTTTCGACACGGCTTGCGGCGCCCACTTCGCCTTCCATTTCGGGTAGGTTTTTTCCAGCATTTCCTGAGGCTTGGTGACATACCAGGCGTATCCGGTGCGCGCGTCGAGGGAAAGGTCGGCGAGGCGATATTTCACCACCGCGTCGCGCCCGATGAAAATAGGACGGTTGGTGCCGATTTCGTAAAAGCGCGCCCACACCGGCGCACCCCTGGGGTTGGGAATGACAACGGTATTGAAGCCTCTGGGCGCGTCTTTTTGCGGCTGCCTGACGACTTCGATGCCGCCGATTTTGACCAGGTTATACCAGGAAACGGCACCTTGAACCGCTTCGATCACGGCGGGAGTTGGTTTGGGAACGCCCATGAGAAACTGCACGATGCCCAGACTCTCGCCCGCCGAAAGCGAAGCCGGCTCGAAGGCGCGGGCCGCTGCCGGAGCGAGCGTGAGCGGGTCGTGCTGCGCGCCCCACACGGTGCGCACACCGTTTTGCACCACCTGCGCCCGCAAAATGCACTCCAAGCCCGCCGCGACCGCCGCGCGCGCCCTGTCGCGGCGCGCGGCGTCCACAAAAGCATATTCCGGCTCGTTTTGCGCGACATCGCGCAGCACTTCGAGGATATGCACCATCGCATCGTCGTTGAAAGTCACGGCGTCGTGGTAGCCGCCCGCGAGCGGATAAGTTTGCGGCCAGCCACCGTTGGGAAACTGCGCTTCGAGTGCGTAATCCACAGCTTTGAGAAAAGCGGCGCTGTATTTGGGGTCTTTGGTGGCGCCATGCACTCTGGCGAGCAGGCGCATCGGCTCGGTGGTGGCGCGGTTGTCGAAGGTGCCGACGTAATACCAGTTGTCGCTGCGCGTCGTCCAGTGCATCCCCGCGCGGCGCGGGCCTTTGTCGAAGGCGACGGCCTTCGACCAGCCGCCACTGGGGGTTTGAAAGGAAATCATCGCGTCCGCGACGCGACGCGCCTCCTCGCTGCCATACCAAGCGGCGGCGATGCCGGAAGTGACCTTCCAAACCGCGCCTTCGGGCGCCGGAATCGGTTTTGTCGCGCGCGTGGCTTTCAATTCGGCCTCCAGAGCGGCTTTGTCGGCACTTAAGCGAAGAGTGGAGCGCGCGAGATAACCCTGCCAGGCGGCGCGCAGAGCCGGCGGCAGGGCCGCGATGCGCGGGCCGGCGAGGAATTCTCCCGCGCTCAGGGGCGCAACGGCGGCGGTGGTCGGTTGCGCCACAGCAGTCGCTACAGCAGTCGCCACGATCTGCGAGGCCGTCGTCACGGGCGGCTTCCAATTGCCCATCACTCTTTCCAGCGTGATGGCGGCGGCTTCCTCTGCGGTGAGCTGTCTGGCCCAGCCGACGCGCGCGGCGGAATTGGCGCCCGCGCCCGTGCTGCCGAATTCGGCGAAACGGGCGGTTTTTTCGTTTTCTTGCTTGCTCCAATTGTTCCAACCGGCGGGCGCGATAATGCCGGCCATCTCGGTATGGAGATAGGTCACGCTGGCATAGGGGCGCCAGGGCCGTCCCAGATGCGTCGTCCAGTTCGCGGGCGCTTCCGCCGTGATTTTGCAATGGGAAAACACATAGCCGAAGGGGATGTCCTGCGGCGTGGAAGCGGCGGTGATCGCAATGCCTTTCGCCACGCAGTGCAACTGGCAGCGCTCGAACCAGGCGGTGGCGCCGCCAAAAATGAAGTCCACCTGTCCGGCGATGAAGCAGTCCTCGAAATACTGGCGGTTGCGCTCCAGATAAATGGTGTCCTGGCGGCCCAGAAAACGGCATTTGCGAAAAACGCCCCGATCCCCTTTGAAACTCAGCGCCAACGCCTGATTGCCGGTTCCGCCGCCGATTTCGTGAGAATTTTCAAACGTGACGTTTTCCGCGATGAAATCATCAGAGGCGATGCTGACGCTGTAACTGCCCCCCGTCCCCAACGGCTTTCCGGCGGCGTCGAGCTTTCCGGCGAAGTCGTCGTAGGTCAAAATCGTGGTGAGGGCGTCGTCGCCCTGAAATGTGATCGGCCCTTTGTCCTGGGGGACGACCAGTTTTTCTTTGTAAGTGCCAGGCTTGAGATGAATCACAAAGCGCCTGGTTTTATCGGTGGGAGCGGCATTGACGGCTTCCTGCACGGTTTTATATTGCCCGCTTCCATCCGAGGCGACCGTGACGCGCTGTTCAGTGGCGGCCCTCTCCTGTGCGAGGGCGCAGCCGCCCGCTCCGAACGTGAATGATAAGGCGGCGATCACAGCGAAAGTTTTCAAAGCACTGAATCGTGACATAGATATTCCTTTTGAAAGGCGTGATAATTTCCGTTGCACGGAGCGAAACCGCGCGGCCACAAAAACCGACACATCGCGGCTTGAAAAGTCGTCAGCGTTGTGTGACAGGCCGCTCCGCAAAGGCAAGGGCGGAGTCGGGAACTCCCAACTCCGCCCTGGTCCTCGGATAGGCTCTTAATCGTCTTCGTTGACCGTCCACATTCCTCTGGGGGTATTAGGGTTGCCGGTGGGGCCGATGGTTCTTTCCGGCTTCAGCCATTTGGCATGGCCGTCAGCAAACAGGTAATTCCATCCGCCCATATGCACCGGCTCAATGGCTTGAGCCGTCGTGCAGTCTGCATTGAGAGGGCAATTCTGCGTGCCCTTGTTTCTGGAGGCCGTTGTCATCGGCCAGTCCACGAAAGAATTGTCGCTGTAGCCGAACCGGTTGGCGTCCTGATGATACTCGGAGACCATAAGCGTGCTGGATGGAGCCGGAATGGCCGATAGTGGTTTGCTCATCACCGCGAGCACGCCATTTGTCGTCACGGTGGCGACGTTCACCACGCCGTTATTGCCGCGTATCATCGAGTAGCTGCGCGGAGTGTAGCCGGCAGAGGTTCGAACCACCGTATCGCTGGGACACTGAAAAATTTGCGGACTGCCCTTTTCTACGACCTTCATACCCATGTAAGCGGCAGTCATGTTATCCCACGAAATGGCTATGAATGGCGTGCCTCCCTTCATATAGGCCGGAGGCAGAATCTCATCGTAATCCTGGGTGTATTGCATGATGCCCAAACCGATCTGCTTCGCCATGAGCGATGATGAGCAGCACGCGATGGAGGCTGACCCGTCGGCGGTGCCCGCTCTGGTGCGCGAGCGGATCTGCCGAGGCATCATCTTGCGCGGTGCCCATCAGGAGCGCGACGTCGCCTGCATCGCGGCTCAGGTGCCCGTTGTCAGTGTGGGGCGCCTCTATCGCGGCCTCAGCATCGATACCGTTCTTTCCGACGATGTTGAGGCAGTGCGCGCTCTGGTAGTTCATCTCAGCGCGCTGGGCCATCGCCGCCTGGCGTGGCTGGGAGGGCATTCGGCGACCACGTTTTTCGAGGCGCGCCAGGCGGGTTTTGTGCAAGGCTGTCTGGGAGAAGGTCTCGCGCTCGACGCGCAGCGCTTTTTCGGCAGGGAAATCTATCAGGGTTACACGCTGCACGAGGTGCGGGGCATTCTCGATGCGGTGCGCGGCGGCACGACGGCGCTGCTGTGCGCCAACGACTTGCTGGCTCGCCAGGTCATGGACGCCCTGGAAAACGAGGGCCTGCGCGTGCCCGACGACGTGAGCGTGACCGGTTTCGACGCCTGGCCGGTGGAAATGATGGGCAAGCGCCGCTTGACGAGCGTTGATCCGAATTTTTCAGAAATGGGCCGCGCCGCCGTTCGCCTGGTGGTGCAACGCCTGGCCCAACCCACCATGCCGTCTCAGGCGCTGGTTGTGAAGGGCGAAATCGTTCACGGCGAGACCACCGCACCCGTTGAGGCGAAGATTTAGCGGCTCCTTTTGCAGCGAATGAATTCGCCGCAAAGGGAAGCGAAACCTGCCTTCGCAGGTTGGGGCCTCAGTCCGCGCAGGCGGACTTCCGTCGTTGTTGCGGTGAATTCATTCGCTGCAAACCAGCCGACGTCGCCAAGTTACAGTTCGTAGTTGCAGCGCACGGTTCGTCCCGTCGAAGCATCGCTGGCCACCACTTTTCCATCGGCAATGATTTCCACCTTCATCTGGAACGGGGTTTTGCTCAGGGGTTTGTAAAGATCTGCCGCCACAGCGATGGTCGCATCATCGGGCAAAGTGAAAGAGGCTTCCCACGGTGCTATCGTCATGAAATTCTCGCTGGTGCCGCTCGCCGAACTGACTTGATAAGCCACTTGAAGCAGCGCCTGGCTCCCACTGACCCGAATCACCACAGGGTGATTTTTGGGCGCCGGAACCACCTTCACGCCGGTGTAAAACAAGGGCCGGTCGGTCGCTTCGATCCACTGCGTGCTGTAGCGAGGGTCGTTTTCCTTCAATTGCCCTGGAATCAGGAGCGGAGCGGTTTCGCCGTCACGCAGAGCGCGCGCATCGTCACGAGAAATCACCTCATAAGCGATAACGCGCCCACTGCGGCTTTTCCAAGTGACCCGAAGTGTGGTGTCGTCACGCTTCCACAGGCCTTGTCTGGTGCCTGGCGCAACCTGTGATTCGCTGTGCGGTTTGCCCAGGGTTTTGCGGGCCACCTCCATTGGCTGCCCGATCAGCGCCGGCAGGTTCCACAGCGGCGTAGCCGAGCGCGAAGCGCAACCTCCCACAACGGGCACAACGACGGACACGATGGCCGCGCCGCAGCTTAGCAGCACCAACCACAGGCGCCAGAAACGTGATTTCATCGTTAAAAACTCGTGCTTTATTAGACCTCTTGCAAAAGTAGGGGTCTGTCATTCCGAGGGAGCCTCGGCGACCGAGGAATCACTCGCAGTTTCGATTGGTTTCGACTCAATCGGTCGAAATTCCGGCTGATTCCTCGGTCGCCGAGGCTCCCTCGGAATGACAAATTGTTCCACTTCGGCACTTTTGCAAGAGGTCTATTGTCCCGCGCTGCGCCGCCTTCTTCAATCTACCTGGAAAAACCGCCCGCGACTCTTGGTTGCTGCGCCGAGTCGTCGATGAGCGTGATTCCGGCGAGAACGTAGCCCGCCTCGACATCCACGGGCGTGAAATGGAGCCGCGCGATGGGTTTGGCGGGGAAGGGATTTTCCCAGCGCGAGACGCGCAGGCCCATTGAGGTGCCGTCGGGCGAGGAGGCAGTCCAGCCGCGCCGCGCGTTGACGGCGACCGCCTCGCCCTGCCACGGAGTCACGCTGATTCCGGTCTTCAAATCGAACGCGGCGCGGGTGCCATCAAGGTATTCGACGCGCATTGTGGCGGCGGTTACGCCGTCGGGAACGCTCCACAGCGTGGAATGGAGAAGCGCGATGTGCGCGGCGCGGGCGCCGATTTCGACGGCCAGAACCTTCAGCGCACCTTGCGGTGCGAGTTGGTGCGGCGCCTTCGACAGCACGACTAATTTTTGAGGGGGAAGCTGGAAGCTGACATCGGCGAAGCGCCTCGCTGCGTCACCTTCGGTGAAAAGCGCGGCCAGATCGCGCCCCGCGCCCAGGCCGAGCCAGTTTTCCGGCGCGACCTGAGCCACCAGGCTCAAATCGACCTGCGCTCCGGCGCTTTCGGCGCTGGTTTGGGGCGCATAGGCCTCGCCCCACTGCGCTACGACATCGTAAGGCAGTTCACTGGGCGCCTCTTCGCGGCCCGACCAGGCATAGTCACCCGCCAAAATAAAGGCGGTGAACTGGGAGAGCTGCGTTTCGAGCGTTTTTTCGTCGGGAAAAAAGCCCGCCCAGGTGGTCTGGAGCAGACCCAGCGAGCCGTTTTCGCGCGCCGCCTGCGAAAAGTAGCGGATGTTTTGCGGCGTGTTCCAGGTCGAGGCGACGGTTTGCAGCCCGTCTTTCTTGAAGATTTCCAGGCTGGGATATTTCTGGTTGGAGCCGTAATGCCAGTCGGCGATAACCACGTCTTTGGGCAGCATCTGGCGCCGCTTCTGCGCCTCGGCGACGCTGGGAGCCGAAGCGGCGTCCGGCCCTTCGTCGTGATGCAGAAACATATCGCTCCACACCATGGTTTTGATACCCTGCGCGCCGAGCCAGCCGTGCAGAGACTTCAGATTTTCCATCACCAGATCGGTCGCGGTCTGGCCTGGACGGTAAAAGGGGTTGTCGGGGTTGGGAAAACGACCGCGCATGGTGACTTCATCGTGGCCGAGGTGAAACGTCTGGGGCCGGAAAACCTCGATGGCTTCGCCCAGGATTTGATGAATGAACGCCATGCTTTTCGGGTTGCCGACGGCGTAGGCGTAAGGGGTTTGCGGGTCTTCGGCGAGGTCGAGGTTTTGAGCGTTGCGAAACATCCACTCGGCGTGGCCAGGGGTGTTGATAAGCGGAATCGGCTCGATGAAGTTGGCGCGGCACAGCGCGACCAGTTCGCGCAAATCGGCCTTGGAAATGGAGTTGGGAGCAGCGATTTCGGGGTGCGAATCCCAGCGCGCGGCTTCGCACTGGATGACGGCGGCGTTCATTTTGGCGCGCGCCATCACGCCGATGAGCTTTTTGTGGAACGGCACGCCCGACTGCGAGGGAAACCAGTGCGCGCCGCGAAACGAAAGCGCCGCATAGTCCTCGATTTGAACTGGTGCAGCGCTCGCACCGGCGCCATCGGGACGCAGCAGCTGGGCCAGGGTCTGAATGCCGTAGAACGCGCCGCGCGCCGTGGGCGCGCTGATTTCGATGCCGCTTTGGTCAACCGTCAAACGGTAAGCGTCGGGGCGATTCGCCCAGGCGGGAAGCACTTTGGGCGAGGCCAGATCAAGCTGTCTCGCCCCCAGAACGATGCGGCACCAGCCGCCGGCATCGCTGGCGAGTTCGCGCGGCGCGGCGCTCTGGATGTTCCACTGCCCCTGCAACACGTTTTGCAGCGCGTCGCGCAAACGCGCCTCGCCGCGCGGCGCCACGACGCTCCATTGCGCGCCATCGCGCAGGGCGAACGGCGCGCCCTCTGTGACGGTCATTTTCTGCGGGCGCGGCACGATTTCGAGCGGCCTGTCGCGCGTCGAGACCGCGCCGGAAATCGGCAGCAGCGCGGGCCGGATGGCCGCTGCGGGGCGCTTTTTCGGGGGCGTCACGGGCGCCGCGACGCGAAGGCGGAGCGTCATTTCGACCGGCGTGCCGAATTTGAGCGGCTGCGCCCCCGCCGTCCAGCCGCACCAGAAAACGGGGGCTTCTTTGGCCCAGTTCTGGGTGTCGCGGCGCGCGTCGGCGAACACGACGCGGCTTTTCGATTCGACTTCGAGGCCGATTTTGCCGAGGCGCGAATCGAATTCCAGCTTCTGGAACTCGGGCGCGAGGTCTTTTTCGACCAATCCCTCGGGGGCGGGAAAAGCCGGCACGATGCCATTGGTCACCTGAAAGGGGCGATTGGCGAAGAGATTGGCGTTGAAATAGCCCGCCGCGAACTCGATCTGCGCCGGAATGTCGCGCTTCAATTCGCCGCGAAAACGCATCTCGAACGTCGTGTCGTCGAGGGGGATCAAATCGTAGCGCGAGGCGAAATCGACGTTTTCACCTTCGATGTGAAGGGCGCCGCCATCGCGCTTTTCGACGCTGTGTTTTTGCGCGCGCTGGTCGAAGAGCAAACCCGCCCACTTAGGCTTGACCACATAAAGGCTGGAGCGGCGAATGATTGGCACGCCCCGATAGGCCAGCGAAACTCCGCGCGGCCCCAGAAACTCGATTTGCCAGGGGGACGGCGCGGCGGCCGGGGTTTGAGCGTGAGCGTGGGAGGTCGAAAACAAGGAGAGGAGCGCCAGGCAGAGCGCGAAGGAAAGGGAAAAACGCAAGAACATGGGGAAATAAGGCAATGTGTGACTTGTTGTGAGAGGGCGGTCACCTTTTACCGCCAGGCTTGCGTCGCACGGTTTGTAGTAGCGCCGCGAGGCGCGTTTGGAACGCCGGTGACGCTTTCCAAACGCGCCTCGCGGCGCTACTACAAACTGTGCGCTCAAGCGCCTGCCCTCAAGAACAAGTCACACATTGCGTGGGGAATCAGCTGTCAAATCCGCTTTCGGGCGAAATCACCAGGAGACGACGTTCGGACGGCTCCTGAAGCACCAGTTCGCCGATAAATTTCAGAGCGCGGGCTCGCGGGCTGGGGTTGTGGGGAGCGGGTTTGTCGGAAATCTGGCGCGCCCATTCCAGAGCGCGGTCGATGTCCACGGCGCTCATCGCCATCGCGAGCGAAGCCTGCTGCCATCCCAGGCCGCTGTCCTCGTCCTGCGCCGGCTTGCGCGCTTTTTGACCCAGGCGCGCCCAGTCCGCTTCCAGACCCAGACGCGCCTGCGCCGGATTCCAGAACGAGGCGTAAAAACTCCAGTCGGTCGAGCTGATGTCTCCGTGATCGCGGCGCTGCTCTTCGAGGTTTTGGGCGCTTCGAGCGAACAGCCCCGCCGCCGCCGCTTCGTCCAGCTCGACGGCGAGGGCGCCCAGACGCGGAAAAGTGACGTTTTCCATCCAGTCGCCGCGATGTTCGGCCTGCGCCGCTTCCCCGATCATCGCCAAACGCTGTTCTTTGTCGCCAAACTCCCCCGCCAGAGCCAGAGCCGAAATCCGGTGCCAGCCCTGCACCCGCCGCGCGATTTGCGTGGCCGCCGCGACTTCGCTGCGAGGCAGGGCGCGCATCACATCTTTGGCGGCGAACGCCCAGTCGAATTCGTAGGAGTCGCGGCCCTTGATTTTGCCGTCTTCCACGGGGCGCTGCGGAACCGCATCGACGAGGGCGCGCATCTGCTCCAGCAGGCGCTGGGCGCCCGCCACGTCGTAGCGCGCGACCCGCTGAATCGCCCGCCGGTAGAGAAAAATGTTGCGTTCGCTGCCCTCCGGCAATTCGGCGAGAATCGCTGCGGCGAGCGCGGTGCTTCCCGCCGCGAGCGGTTCCACAACCGAACCGAGCGCCGCAGGAGCGCGCAGTCCTGCGGCCAGAGCCTGGTCGAAGAGGCGCGGCGCTTCCGGCAGTTGCAGACGCGCCGCCAGCCCCGCCGCCCACGCGGTGCCCACCGTCGCGGCGTCGCCCGTCAATTTGGCGCGCCGCAGGTTGATTTGCTCCCACAAACTGCGCGCCGCTTCGGGTTGGCGCGCGGCCAGCAGGTGGCCCAGCATCGCCCCCGCGCGCACGAACTCGGCATCGCCGCCGATTTGAGGCAGTTCGTTCTGCGCCCAGGCGAGCATTTCCGCGCTGGAGTCGAGCGGAAGCGCCTCGATAATTCGCGCCCGCGCGTTGTCGGGACGCGGCCCAGGCGCCAAAAGCAGCAGTTCGAGCGCAGTCGCGGGCCGGTGCGGCGCCAGGGCGAGCGCCGCTTCGCCCAGAGTGGACGCGTTGGCTGAAGGCGCCATTTCGCGAAACAGCGCGACGGCGCGCTCGATGTCTCGCGGCGGCACGGGGGAGCCCGCCTGCAACACGATTTTGGCGCCGGCTTCGTCGCCGCGCGCGCTCGCGCGGCCAAAATCGCGGCCCCGTGCGGCCAAAAGTTCGACTTCGCCCTGCGGCTGGTCGGCTAATTCAAAACGGCCCGCCGCATCGGACTTGGCCAGGTTCCCGTATCCGTCGCCCGAAGAGCGCACCAGAGCGCCCTCGACCGCCTCGCCATTGCCATTGGCCACTATTCCCTTGAGACCCGCGCCCAGACTCTCCATCACGAGGTCGGAAAGCGCGAAGTCGTCGTCAGTGACTTTAATGCCCTTCGCCACGCCGCCGGAGCGAAATTGGTAGCCTTTCTTGGCGGCATTTTCGAGTTTGAGCTGCAACGCTTCGGGCATTTTCAACGCCTCGAAAACATATTGCCCCGATGCATCGCTGACCGGACTCAGGATGCTGCGCGCGTTCTTCTCCTGCCAATCGATGGGCATGGAAAAGCGCATTTTGACGCCTTCGACCGGTTTTCCCGCGCCGTCCACCACGCGCACCGTCACCCGCGCCATCTGGTTGCGGCGCACCACGATTTTGGTCGGAGCGGCGGCGGGCAGCACGATGTTTTTCGGACTAACGACCGTCCACTCGTGGCTGGGATCGAGGCGCAGCGAACCAACGCTCATGCGCTGCAAATCGAAGTTCCCTCTGGCATCGCTGCGAATAGTTCGGCCGAGGCGAGCCTGAGACCACAACGTAATTTCGACATTCTCTGCCGCAGCGCCATTTTCCAGGACGATCTGGCCCTTCAAATCGGCGAAACGGCGCTCGACCCGCAGGGAAAGGGGCTTATTCTCGCCCGCCTGCAACGTCAGCGAGGTGGAAACAGGGTCTTTGGGCGTGCTGTTGCCCCACTGCTCCGCTTCAAAAGCGTAAATCGCGTTTGGGCCTGGCACGAGCGCCAGTTCGAAACGGCCCTCCTGGTCGGTGACCGTGGCGGGCTGGATTCCGGCGGCGCGCGGCGCGCCCTGACCGTAGGCTCCCACCGAGACGTCGCTCAGGGGCTGGCCGCTTTTCGCTTCCACGACACGGCCTTTGACGAGGGCTGGAACCACCAATTGAAAGGTGTTGTCGCCCGCGTTTTGTCCGGCCTCCACGCGCACGCTTTCCCGCGCGGGCGCGATGCGAGACGCGGGCCGGTTGGCAACTCGTTCTCTGGACGGCGCAAACCTCGGCATTCCAGCCGCAGCGTCGTGGATCAGCAGGTTGTAGGTGCCAGGAGTGACGCGGGAAATGCGAAACGTGCCGTCTTTGGCGCTGGTGGTGGTGGCGAAACCTCCCCTGCGGCCTTCTCTGGCTTGGCCTGGCTGGGGAGTCGCCAGAACCGGAACACCCGCCGCCGGTGCGCCCTTTTCGTCCAAAACACGCCCACTGATGCTTCCGGCGCGGCGCGCCACGAGGCCCCGCCTGCCAGGGCCGTTGAACTGGCCTTCAGCGTCGAACTGCGCGCTGTCATCCACATAACGGTCGTCGTCCAGCTTGATATGAACGCTGGCCAGTGGCGGAGTGCCCGTGATTTCCCAGGCGCCACTGGCGTTGGTATTGGTGGTAAATTGGGGCAATAGTAACGCGGGGGGCTGGAAAAACAGCAATGGCGCGTCTCGCCCCGATCCGGAATTTTGAAAGATATGCGACACGCGCAAAGTCGCGCCCGCGACGGGGGCGCCTTTGTCGTCGCGCAAGATGCCGATGATTTTGCGCGGGGCCGCCAGTTTTACCGTGTTTTCCCCATCCACCGCCAAAAGAGCCGTGCCCAGCGACAATCCTGGCGCGTAAGCCGCCACGCCGCCGCGCGCTTTGTCTCGCATCTCCGGTGTAACGGCGGTTCCTTCCGGCGCGGTGGCAGGCTTTACCTCAAAACGAAACGTGCCGTCTGGCGCGGTTTCCACCTGCTTTTGCGTGGCGTTCCAGCCGGCGTTATAGACGTAATACACAGTCGCCGCGACGGGTTTTCCGTCGGGGCCAACGACCTTTCCCGCCAGTGTTTCCGCGCGCAGGTGCGGGGCTGAAATCAGCAGAAAAGCCAGACCCAGAGCGGACTTGCAGAGAATGTTCATGAGGAAAACTCAGTATCGCTGTGCGGCGCGCCAATTTCATCTCTGGCTGGGTTTGGCAAGCAGGAGACGAAGTTTGAATGGCTTCGGGAAAGCGCTCTGTTTCAGGGAATTCTATTTGCCACCAAGCGCTTAGCCGATGGGTTTGTCGGCACCACATCATGAACACCTTGAATCTCGGCAAAAGCGGCCTGAAAGTTTCCAAACTGTGCCTGGGCTGCATGACCTACGGCCTTCCCGACAGGGGCAACCATGCCTGGACGCTGAACGAAGAGCAAAGCCGTCCCTTCATCCAAAGGGCGCTCGAACTGGGCATCAACTTCTTCGACACCGCCAACGTGTATTCCGACGGCACCAGCGAAGAAATCACGGGGCGCGCCCTGCGCGACTTCGCCGTGCGCGACGAAGTGGTGATCGCCACCAAAGTGCATGGCCGGATGCGGCCTGGCCCCAACGGACAGGGTTTGTCGCGCAAAGCCATTTTCGCCGAAATCGACGCCAGTCTGCGGCGTCTGGGCACCGATTACGTTGACCTTTATCAAATTCATCGCTTCGATGCCGCCACGCCTCTCGAGGAAACCCTCGAAGCGCTCCACGATGTCGTCAAAGCCGGCAAAGCGCGCTACATCGGCGCGTCATCAATGTATGCCTGGCAGTTCGCCAAAGCGCTTTTTCTGGCCGATTTGCACGGCTGGACGCGCTTCGTTTCGATGCAAAACCATTACAACCTGCTCTACCGCGAAGAAGAACGCGAAATGATGGGTTTGTGCGCGGATCAGGGCATCGGAGTGATTCCGTGGAGTCCCCTGGCGCGGGGCCGCCTGACGCGCGACTGGGACGAAACCACCGAGCGCGCCCAAACCGACGAGTTCGGAAAAACGCTTTACGTCCCCAGCGACCGGCAAATCGTGGAACGGGTCGCGCAAGTGGCGCAAGGGCGCGGCGTTTCCAGAGCGCAGGTGGCCCTGGCCTGGATGCTGAGCAAGCCCTTTATCAGCGCGCCCATTATCGGCGCCTCGAAACCGCACCATCTCGACGATGCCGTCGCCGCTCTGGAACTGAAACTCAGCGCGGCAGAAATCGCGGAGTTGGAAGCGGGCTATGTTCCGCATCCTGTCGCCGGATTTTCCTGAGAAGCAATCCTAAAAGCGGGGTTTCGAGAAAAATAAAAGCAGACGTCAGCCGCGCGATTGCTCGATACTTCGAGTTGGTATGGCGTCCTCATTCGGCGCGGCGCGCACCATCATCCACGTCGATCTCAATGCCTTCTACTGCGCGGTGGAAGAGCAAAACGACCCCGCACTGCGCGGTCGAGCCTTTGCCGTGGGGGCTCGCGCTCAAGATCGCGGTGTTGTGGCCTCCTGTTCCTACCCTGCTCGTCGCTGCGGCGTGAGGTCGGCGATGGCCATGGGCCTGGCACAGCGCCTGTGCCCTCACCTGCTCGTCGTCTCTCCACGTCACGCGCACTACCGCGCCGTTTCGGCTCAGGTTATGGAACTGCTGCGCGGCTTCACAGCGCAACTGGAGCAGCTTTCCATCGACGAGGCGTTTCTCGATGTCACCCAACTCGTCGCCCAAAACCGCATTGCGGCGGGCAAAGCTTTAGCCCTGGAGATACAGCGCCGAATTTTGGACGAGTTGGGGCTGTCCTGCTCAGTTGGGGTGGCCAGCAACAAGATGGTGGCCAAAATCGCCACCGACTGCGGCAAAGCTGCGGTAAACACCGGACACTCGCCCCACGCTCTGTGCGTGGTGGAGCCAGGTCAAGAAGCGCAGTTTCTGGCGCCCCTTCCGGTGTCGGCTCTGTGGGGCGTGGGGCCCAAGCTGGAAGCGCGCTTGAAAGACCTGGGCATCGAAACCATCGGCGCCCTGGCCAAGTGGAGCGAGCGCGACCTGATGCGCCGCTTCGGGCGCCATGGCGCCGACCTTTCTCAGCACGCGCGCGGCCTCGATAAACGCGAGATCGTCACCGAGCGCGAGTCCAAGTCGATTTCCAGCGAAACCACCTTCACCCAGGATGTGGAGGAGTGGGAAGACTTGCACGAGGCGCTGCAAGAGCAGGCCCAGGGCGTCGCGTTGCAACTGCAAAAGCAGAAGCTGCACGCTACCACAGTCAAGCTCAAGCTGCGCTGGAGCGATTTCTCCTTTTCCACGCGCCAGACCACGCTTCTCTTTGCCACCGACGCCGCCCCTGTCATCCAGGAGGCGGCTACGGCCCTGCTCGCTCGGCTCTGGGCAGGCGCAGAGCCGGTGCGCTTGCTGGGTGTTGGGGTGAGCGGGCTCAGTCCCATCCGTCAACTCGGCCTCTTCGACAGCGTTGTGGAGGAGGCCGCACCCGTGGAGACCCCAGCTCCGCAAGAGAACCCACCAGTTGAAGCCGAGCCTCGCGTGCCACAAGAACGGCAGCAACGGCTCCAGGAGGCGGTCGCCCTTCTCGAAGCCCGTTTTGGAAGCGATGCGGTGCATCGCGGCGCGCGGCGAGAAGAGGGAAGCCATTAATCACGCATGGACTCGACGGGTTATTCGGGCGCGCGAGGCGATTTCAAACGGCGTGGCATAATTCAGGCAAGGCGAGAGCCGCGCCGACAAAGCCCGTTATGGATCTCGAAACCAATCCCGTCACCTTCACCGAAGCCGCGCAGGAGTCGGCCCAACCTCCCTCGGCCATCAGTCGCGACCAGTTGAAACCGCTGCATCGCGTGGCGGCCCGTCTCATCAGCGAAGTGGAACGGCTGCCCGACGGCGATCTGGTGGGCCAGATGATCGTGACGGCCTTGAGGCTGCTGCGCGACGAAACCAATCGCGGCGATTTAAAACTGCTCAACCGTTCGCTGCGCGAGATGCGCTACGCGCTCAAGGTGTTCGCTCCCTATCATGCGGTGCGTAAAGTGAGTATTTTCGGCTCGGCGCGCACGCCCGAAACCGATGCGGACTACCTCCAGGCCGTAGATTTCGCGCACCGCATGGCGCAGACCGGCTGGATGGCGATTACCGGAGCCGGAGGCGGCATCATGGCCGCAGGCCACGGCGGGGCGGGCGCGCAGCCCTCTTTCGGGCTGGCGATCCGTCTGCCGTTCGAGCAGCAGACTAACCTCTTCATCACCGGCGACCCCAAACTGATTCATTTCCGCTATTTCTTCACGCGCAAAGTGATGTTCGTGCGCGGCAGCCATGCGATTGCTCTGTTTCCTGGAGGTTTTGGCACTCTGGATGAAGGCACCGAAGTTCTCACTCTGGCGCAGACGGGCCGCGCCGTGCCCATGCCCATCGTCATGGTGGATCGCCCTGGCGGCGACTACTGGCGCACCTGGCAGAAATGGGTGGATCGACAACTGCTGTCGCGCGGCTTCATCGGCCCCGACGACCAGCGCCTCTACAAAATCACCGACAGCGTGGACGAGGCCGTCCGCGAGATCACCCATTTTTACAGCAACTTTCACAGCGTGCGCTACACCCGCGAAGAATTGATTATCCGTTTGCATCGCCTGCCAGGTGAAGAACAACTCGCCGCTCTGACGGAGAAGTTTGCCGACATCAAGATGAAGGGGGAGTTTCGGGCCGGTGGCGCGTTGCCCGTGGAACACGACGAACCCGCGCTGGCTCATCTGCCCCGCCTGATTTTTGCCTTTAATCGCCGCGACTACGCTCGGCTGCGGATGCTGATTGACGAGTTGAATGATTTGCCGCCCTCGACTTCAAAGCTGGAATCTTAAGGACGGACGCTGCCTTTTTATCCAGTCGCCACGACCTTCGTGGGGCTACGATTAAGACCACGCCAATCAGACTGGCTTTATCACAGTGTCTATCGAGCTTCGCCGCGCCGCGCAGTCTCACGACTCCCTGCACGGATAAGCGTCCACCCGACAAGCAGGAAAAGAACGCCACCGGCCAGAAATGCCAAATCATAGGGCAGTTTGTTGGCTGTGTATTCGTAAACATGATGAAGACCGAGGATGTGGTGGTCGATAATGCCTTCAACGAGGTTAAACAACCCCCAGCCGGCGATCCATGAGCCGAGCAGAATCTTGCCTGACCAGGGGACATCGCGCCGCTGACCCGCACGAAACAACAAAATGAGACCAAGGGCAGTCAGCACCCACACCCCCGCGTGAAAGTAGCCGTCCCAGGTCATGTTGACTTTGGCCGACACCAGATCATTAGGAGGGATGCGATTGGACAGCATATTGTGGACTTGCAGGATTTGGTGCAAAACGATGCCGTCTACAAAGCCGCCCATTCCCGCTCCCAGCAGAATTCCTGCAGAAATTAACGGCCCGCGTTGTGAGTTGTCTGTCATGCTTCGAGTTTTTTCCCTTGCGGCGCTTTGATATGAGGGTGTCCCAAAAATAGATGACGATGCCTATCACCAAAAGAACCGCGAGAGGCAGCAGAAGAACCAAAAGATTGGCCGCGAAATCCTGATTATAGACTTCGGCTTTGACCACGGGCCGGCATTGAGGGCAAGCCCCCGCCACTGTGCTGGGGAATAAGACGGCTGATGCGGCAAGGCTGCCTGCGAGGTATTTCATGGTGTGACTTCCTTCTGGTTAAGCACCCAAGGCGTAAGACAGGTTTCACACGCCTCGAAAAGCTCGATGTTTTCGCCGCCTTTCACGCGATTCCCACAATCGCGGCAGCACAAATCGTAATCCATCCTCACGCCGCGCAAGAGTCGATAGTGGGCCGTTTCTGTGGCATTCCTTTCTGCGGCACTCAGAAGATGTTTACAAAGGCGGATGGCACTCGCCGACTCATCATGACCACAAAGAAGAAGAGACATTATTCACAATCCTTGTTCGTAGGGAAGTTCAACAGTAGGCATATAGGGTGATAGAAATGGATCAGCCAATTCCTCCACTTTGCCAAAAGTCATTCTCCACACCCGAAATTCGTTGGTATAGTCTTGCCCCCTCTTGGAATCTTCATCATCGTGAATATAAAGCAGTCCATAAGAATTACGTGCATTCTCCGCAATCCATTGAAATAACTCAATCACAGGGCCTTGCCGGTGATTATGGAAGCCAAAAATATGAAAAATGTAAAGTCCATTTCGCGACTGAATATGAATTGCCGCATAGGGATGCAAGGTTTTGATGTGCTGACGCAACTCGGCTACAAACTTTTCTAACGCAGCTTCATCTTCATCTCCAAGATGATCCAAAACATCAGTGCGAAGGGTGGCCCATCAATGATATTCAAACATTTCAACCTCATCCTTTAATCAACTCTCGCAGCGTCAAAAGCTCATCGCGGAGTTGCGCGGCGCGCTCGAAATCGAGCGCCGATGCCGCCGCTTTCATCTCGCTTTCGAGTTCTTCGAGCATCTTGGGCAAGTCTTCCAGCTTCGGCTTTTTGCCAATTTTCCCTGGTTGCAAATCGGCTTTCACGTCGGCCAGAAGTTCGGTGATGAGGTCTTCGCGAATCGCCTTTTGAATGCCCTGCGGTGTGATGCCGTTTTCCTGGTTGAACTGCATCTGCGCGGCGCGGCGGCGGTTGGTTTCTTCGATGGCGCGCTGCATCGAACCGGTCACGCGGTCAGCATACATCACGACCTGGCCCTCGACGTGACGCGCCGCGCGCCCGATGGTTTGAATCAGCGAGGTTTCGCTACGTAAAAACCCTTCTTTGTCGGCGTCCAGAATGGCGACGAGCGAGACTTCGGGCAAATCCAAACCTTCGCGCAAGAGGTTGATGCCGACCACGACATCGTATTTCCCCTGTCGCAGTTCGCGCAGAATTTGCGAGCGCTCCATGGTCTCGACATCGGAGTGAAGGTAGTTGACTTTGACATCGATTTCCTTCAAAAAATCGGTGAGATCTTCGGCCATGCGCTTGGTGAGCGTGGTGCATAACACGCGCTGTTTTTTGGCGGTGCGGGCGCGAATTTCAACCAGCAAATCGTCGATCTGGCCGCGCGTGGGGCGAATCGAGATTTCGGGATCGAGCAGGCCCGTGGGTCGAATAATTTGCTCCGCCAAACCAGGAAACGAGGCGAAACCGTCATCGGGTGTGACGAAACTCGCCAGGGCCGAACCCTTGGCGGTTTCGTCCTTTTTTTGCAGGCCGATGTGATCCAATTCATACGGCCCAGGCGTCGCCGAAACGTAAAAACTCTGGCCCATGCGCGACTCGAACTCCTCGAATTTAAGCGGGCGATTATCGAACGCGGCGGGCAAACGAAAGCCGTAATCGACCAAGACTTCTTTGCGGGCGCGGTCGCCGTTATACATGGCGCGCACCTGCGGCAGAGTCTGGTGGCTTTCGTCGATCATTAGCAGATAATCATCGGGAAAGTAGTCGATAAGCGTGTAAGGCGCTTCTCCTGGCGTGCGTCCATCGAGGTAGCGCGAGTAGTTTTCAATGCCGTTGCAATATCCGACTTCGCGCATCATCTCCATATCGTAGCGCACACGCTGGCGTAATCTCTGAGCTTCCAACAGTTTCCCAACCGACTCAAAATGGGCGCACTGCGCGTTCATATCTGATTCGATTTGAATCAAAGCGCCTTCCATGCGGTCTTCCGAAGCGATAAAGTGAGTCGCGGGATAGATAGTGTGGAATTTATGGGCTTTTAAAACTTCGCCGGTGAGTCCATTGACTTCCTGAATCGATTCGATTTCATCGCCAAACGTATCGATTCGCACGATGTTGTCGGAGTCGCGCGGATGAACTTCCAAAACGTCACCGCGCACGCGAAACGTGCCGCGAACCAAATTAATATCGTTGCGCGCGAACTGCATCGCAATGAGGCGTTCCAAAACCGCGCGGCGGTCGATGGTATCGCCGACGCGCAAATCAAGCGCGAATTTCTGATACAGTTCCGGTGTTCCCAAACCGTAAATACAACTCACCGAAGAAACCACGATCACATCGCGGCGACTGGTTAACGACTGCGTTGAAGAGTGGCGTAGTCTATCGATTTCATCGTTGCGCGAGCTTTCTTTTTCGATAAAAGTGTCGCTGTGAACCACATAGGCTTCGGGCTGGTAATAGTCGTAGTAGGAGACGAAGTATTCGACAGCGTTATCGGGAAAGAATTCGCGCAGTTCCTGGCACAATTGCGCGGCGAGGGTTTTGTTGTGCGCGATGACAAGGGCGGGGCGCTGCAAGGTTTGGACGACGTTGGCCATCGTGTAGGTTTTGCCGGTGCCCGTCGCGCCCAGAAGCACCTGATGGGCGAGGCCGTCGCGTGCGCCTTCGACTAACTTTTGAATGGCGCGCGGCTGGTCGCCTTTGGGCGGAAACGGCGCCTGCATTTTGAATTTTTGATCGCGGGGCATAGAACATCAAGTTTAAATCACCGCCCTACGCGAAGACGCAAAGGAGAAAGAGGATTAATTTTTTCATCTCCAAAATCTTTGCGCCTTCGCGCCTTCGCGGTTAATTTCGTTCGTTTTGTTAAAATCGGCGCGATGCTCTGGGAAATCGCGCGCATTTTTCTGCGTCTGGGCGCCGTTTCGTTTGGCGGCCCGCTCGCGCATATCGCGCTGATGCGAAGCGAGTTTGTCGAGCGCCGCCAGTGGCTGTCGGATCAGGAATTTCTCGATTTGAACGGCGCCGTCAATCTCATTCCTGGCCCCAACTCGACCGAACTGGCGATGCACATCGGCCACAGACGCGCCGGAAATGCCGGTTTGTGGATTGCGGGCGCGTGTTTTATCTTTCCGGCGCTGGTTCTGGTGCTGATTTTGTCGGCGCTTTACGCGAAATACGGCACGCTGCCGCAAAGCCGCGCGATCATGTGGGGCATTTCGCCGGTCGTGGTGGCGATTGTGGGTCAGGCTTTGCTCAAATTTGCGCCTGCCGCGCTCAAAAACCGTCTCGCGCAAGGGGTTGCCGTTGCCGCGCTTCTCGCTGCCGCCTGGGGCGTGGGCGAAGTCGCCATCGTCTTCGCGGCGGCGGTGTTGGGACTGGTTATCGCCGCTTTTGAGGCGCGCAAATCACCGCCAACTCCCGCGAAAAAGCCCGCCGAGCCGCCGGAAAAGCCCGCCCAGCCACGGGGCGCTTTTCTTTTTCTTGCGGCGCCGCTTCTTCCCGCCAACGTGAGCGCGATTTTCTGGTCGTTTCTCAAAATCGGGAGCGTGATTTACGGCTCCGGCTACGTTTTGCTGGCCTATATGCGCGCCGAATTCGTAGAAAAGCTGGGCCTCATCTCCGACCGGCAGCTTCTCGATGCCGTGGCCGTCGGGCAGATGACGCCTGGGCCGCTTTTCACTTCGGCGACGTTTGTGGGCTGGCAAATCGGTGGGCTGGGAGGCGCTCTCGTGGCGACGGCGGGCATTTTTTTGCCCTCGTTCGTTTTCGTGATGATTTTGGCGAAGTTTCTGGGGCGCTTGAGCGGTTCGCCGCGCGCGCGGGTGTTTCTGGATTGCGTCAACGCGGCGTCGTTCGCGCTCATGGGCGTGGTGACAATGCGACTGGCGCGCGCCGCGTTTCTTGCTGATTTTCGTTTCGACGGCGGTGCGCTGGCGATTTTTGTCGTCGCGGCGCTGCTGCTGTGGAAAACGAGGTGGAATTCAGCGCTGTGGCTGGCGCTGGGCGCGCTCGTGGGGCTGGTTTTGGGCCCGCGTTAGGGTTTCCCGTCGCTTCGCTTCGGCCCTCACCCGCCGCTTCGCGGCACCCTCTCCCGCAAGCGGGAGAAGGACATAGCGCGCAGCTTCAACCGAGCAGTGAACTCACCAAAGTGGCAGTCTCTCCTTCTCCCGCTTGCGGGAGAGGGTGCCGCGAAGCGGCGGGTGAGGGCCGAAGCGACGCGACGGAAAACTCTCCGTTTTCATCCCCGCGCCCACACCGTGCCGTCGATGCCTTCGTAGATTCGCCGCCACGCCACGTTGCCGTCGAGATAGCGCGCCAGAATCGACAAACCTTCTTTGTTGGTGAAAGGCCGCAGCGCCACGACATTGATTTTGCGGCGGGCGAGAATTTCATTGCGCTTTTCATCGCGTTCGGCCAATTTTGCGGGGTCTTTGTGACTGGCGATGAGTTCGAAGTATTCTTCCATCAAGGTGTCGGGATAGGCGTTGTTGAGGTCGATGTAAAGCAGGCGGCGCTCGTGCAGGCCCCACTGGAGATAAGCGGAAAACTCGTAGTCGTTCATGATGCGGCCTGGCGGCGCTTTGTCGAGCAGAAATGCCGTCATCCCCACCGGCAAATTGGCTTTGACGGCACGCGGCGCGAGATCGTCTTTGGAAACCGCCTGCGCGAGCGCGCACAGCAAAATAACCAGAACTCCAAGGCGCGCGATAAGGCGCATCGGAGCGGGAAGCGGCTGCGACGCATCGCCGCGCGAGAGTTTGCGCCAGCCGCGAAACAGTTCGTCGCCTTGCAGCGGGCGGCCGTTGGAAACGATTACGGCCAGGCTGGTGAGCGCTGTGAGCCATAGCTGGCGCCGCGCGCTCAAAAACGCGGCCATCATGAGCAGCATCCAGCCGAGTTGCGCCCACCGGCGATTCGGGTTGGCGAGCCACAACGTCATGCCAATCGCCCATAGCAGAATTTCGGCGACGACCAGTTCGGTGGCGAGGCGGGGCCATTCCCAAAACGGTTTCCATTCGTCGATGCGCTTGAAAGTGTCGGAGCCAATGGGCAGCAAAACGCGATAGTATTCGAAGCCGCGCGGGTTACAGAGAAAAACCAGAAGCGTGCAAATCGCCGCCAGAAGCAGCAAACGCCCGTCGCGCCGCGTTTGGAGCAGTTCGAGGAAAGCAGAAAGCCACAAAATCACCAGCCCGACAGCGACCGCGCCGTGAAAATTGGGCCACACCGCGAACATCAGCAGCACGCCCGCGATTTGGAGTTTGGGCAGCGATTTCTGCTGCGGCCACTGAATGAGAAACAAGAACAGCAGCGTCAGAAACAGCGCGGTGAAGAGTTCGGGGCGCGGGTGAAAGCGCGCTGAACTGACCCACATGGCGAGGATGAAAAGCGGCGCCATCAAACTCGCGAACGGCGCACGGCGCCGCCAAAATCGCCACAACAGAACAAAGGGCATAGCGCACAAAATGAGATTGAGGATTTGGGCGAGATAAGGCCCGTAGGTTTCGCCGCCAAGGCGCATCATCCACGCGAAAAGGACGCCGGTTCCCCAGGCGTGGGCGATCCAGGGAATGGTTTCGCTCCACAAAAACAGGGTTTGACGCGGAATCTGGCCGTTTTCGAGAATCCAGCGACCGATGGAAGCGTGCGCCCAAAAATCGTCGCCGCCGCCGAGCGGCTGCCAGGCGAAACCGGCCACGATGAGCATTAAAAGCGGCAGGGCGAGCGCGGGCAGAAAATCGGAGCGAAGGAATCGGTTCATGGCGTGCGCGCCAGTTTTGCATAATAGCGGCGAGTCACTTCGCCGTTACACTCTGTCCCATTCATGCAACTTCAACTGGCGATGCACTCGTCGCCGCGCTTTTCGACCTGGCTGTGGTTCAACGACTGGAAACTGCTCATCGACGCCGGCGATGGCGTCACGCAGCAGCTGGGCTACAAAATTCGCAAAATCGACACCTTTCTCATGACGCACGCGCACCGCGATCACGTCGGCGGCTTGATTCAGGTCGTCAACCAGCGCGGCGAGGCGGGTTCGTTTTTGCTCGGCCATCCCGCCGGAGGACGCGCGTGGGGGCAGATGGAGCATTTCACGCGCAGCTTCAACCCTGGTTCATCGAACGCGGCGATGTGGAAAGCGCTCGAAGAAGGCGACTGGATCGAAAGCGGCGTCGAGGGCCGTTTGATGAGAAGTTTTCGCACGCGCCACTACGCCGACGATGATTTGCGCGCCGCGCCGCGCTCATTGGGTTTCCATCTCATCTGGCGCAAAATGAAGGTGAAAGCGGAGTTTCAATCGCTAACGCAGGCCGAACTCGACAAAATTCGCCTCGAAATCGGGCGCGAAGGCATCACGGCGCCGGTCGATGAAAAATGGGTGACGGTTTCGGGCGACGGCGAGCCACTTTCGGCGGGGGAAGTCGCCGGAACGCAGTTACTGGTTCACGAGGCGACCTTTCTCTCTCCCGACGATTACGACGCCGAGGAAGCGGGCGAAGATGTTGGGCACGTTCACTCGACGCTGTGGCAGGCGCTTTCGCTGGCCAAAGAAGCGGGCGTGCCCAATGTGCTGCTTTATCACATCTCGACGCGCTACAGCGACGCCGAAATCCGCGACGCGGTGCGCGCCGTCGCTGGGGAACTCAAACTGGAAGCCAAAGTGTGGGCGGCGCTGCCGCGACGGGTTTATTTCGATGTTTTTCGCGAAAAACCGCTCTATTTGCCTGAAGAACGCGAAGCGTAAGCGAGTGAAGCCTTGCAGTTTGGTTCAATTAACAGCAGGCGATATAAAACTGGAAGGCCTCACTCGCTGACGCTTCGCGTTCTCCCCTTTAAATCATGAAACAAATTGAAACTTCTCTTCCAGGCGTGTGGGTTTTGGAGCCGTCCGTTTTCGGCGACGCGCGTGGCTTTTTCATGGAAACCTTTTCGGCGCGCAAATTCGCCGAGTTGGGCCTTCAAACCGAGTGGGTGCAGGACAACCATTCGCTGTCGGCGCGCGGCACGCTGCGCGGACTGCATTATCAACTTCAAAACCCGCAGGCGAAATTGTGCCGCGTGGTGCGCGGCGCGGTGTTGGATGTCGCGGTCGATATTCGGCGCGGTTCGCCGCATTTTGGAAAGCACGTCGCCGTCGAATTGTCAGCCGAAAACAAGCGCCAGATTTTGGTGCCGCGCGGGTTCGCGCACGGGTTTCTGGTGCTGAGCGACGAGGCCGAGTTTCTCTACAAATGCGACAACTTTTACACGCCTGGCGACGAATTCGGCGTGGCGTGGAACGATGGAGACATCGGCATCGCGTGGGATTTGGCCGCGCTGGGATTGGACGCGCCGCTTTTGTCGGGCAAAGATGCCGTCGCGCCGCGTTTGCACGATGTTGCGCCGGAACAGCTGCCAATTTTTAGTGAGTGAGTCAGAGTTTGAGCGTCGTTTTGACCGGTTCCCACGCCCAGAGGGCACCCGACTTGTGGGGAGGGTTAGGGAGGGGTCAACCGAAAGAGTGGCTGTTCCTCAATCGGGCGTGAACCTGCACCGCCCACCCCTCCCTAACCCTCCCCACAAGTCGGGTGCCCTCTGGGCGTGGGAACCGGTCATCGCTCCGCTCACACGCCCTCCAATCGAACAGCCATTAGCAAAATAACAGCGCGCCAAAGCGCGTCAAATGTCCTTGATTTACCCCGCTTTGATACGATTTAACCCAGTCCCCGAAATCTTAATATTCAGCGTGGAGAGTCCCCCATTTTATGCTCGCAAAGCTCCGTTTTAACAACGTCGTCGGCAAGAAAATCGTCATGGCCATCACCGGTCTGGCGATGTGCATTTTTCTGGTCGGCCATCTGGTCGGCAACCTCCTGCTGATCTGGGGAAAAGACAAGTTCAACGCCTACGGCAGTTTTTTGATCTCGCTGCCCATCGTTCCCATTATCGAACTGGGTCTGCTGGCGATTTTGCTGTTCCACGTCTGGGATGCCCTGGTGTTGCTCAAGGGCAATTACGAGGCGCGGCCCATTCCCTACCATTCCAAAACCTGGGGCCGCACCAAAAGCAAAAAATCGAAAAAGACCTGGGCTTCGACGTTTATGATGACATCGGGCATCATCATCCTGCTGTTCATCGTTTTTCACGTCTGGCACTTCAAATATCACAATCCCGTCGCGTCCAGGCCGGTGGGCGACGGGCACAATTCCAGCATCGTCCTCTTTCCTGGACAGCCCACCGTAGGGCAGACCACGAGTGGCCAAAATAGCGGCAAAGAAGCCTTCGATCTGGCCCAACTGGTCGTCAATGAACTTTCCAACCCCATCGTGGCCGGAATCTACATTTTGTGCATGATTACTCTCGCCCTTCATCTTTACCACGCGGTTTCGAGCGCCTTTACCAGTCTTGGCGCCAACCATCCGCGCTACCAGAAGGGTTTGATGTGGTTCGGGAACATTTTTACTTTTGTGGTTTGCGGCGGCTTTACGCTGATTCCGCTTTTGATTGTTTTAAAGGTCGTGCAATGAGCGAAACCATCACCCGTGAGGCGCCGGCGGAAATCGGCACCAATGGCAACGGCCACCACAACGGCAGCGCGCCCCCGCGCGTTCTCGATTCCAAAATCCCTTCCGGCCCCGTCGCCGACAAATGGGAAAAACACAAGTTCGACATGAAGCTGGTGAACCCCGCCAACAAGCGCAAGTTCACCATCATCGTGGTCGGAACTGGTCTGGCGGGCGCCAGTGCCGCCGCGACGCTCGCGGAACTGGGCTACAACGTGCAGGCTTTCACCTATCACGACAGCCCGCGCCGCGCCCATTCGATTGCGGCTCAGGGCGGCATCAACGCCGCCAAAAACTACCAGAACGACGGCGATTCGATTTACCGCCTGTTCTACGACACCGTAAAGGGCGGCGATTTTCGCGCGCGCGAAGCCAACGTTTATCGGTTGGCCCAGACCTCGGTGAACATCATCGACCAATGCGTGGCGCAGGGCGTGCCGTTTGCGCGCGAATACGGCGGTTATCTCGACAATCGCTCCTTCGGCGGCGCGCAGGTCTCGCGCACCTTTTACGCGCGCGGCCAGACCGGACAGCAATTGCTTCTGGGCGCGTATCAGGCCCTGATGCGCCAGGTGCAGCGCGGCGCGGTGAATTTGTTCACGCGGCGCGAAATGCTCGATACCGTGATTGTGGACGGCGTGGCGCGCGGCATCACGGTTCGCAACCTGGTGACGGGCGAAATCGAATCGCACGCGGCGGACGCCGTTTTGCTTTGCACCGGCGGCTATTCCAACGTTTACTACCTTTCGACCAACGCCAAAGCCTGCAACGTCACGGCGCCGTGGCGCGCTTACAAAAAGGGCGCGTTTTTCGCCAATCCGTGCTACACGCAGATTCATCCCACCTGCATTCCGGTTTCGGGCGATTACCAGTCGAAGCTGACGCTGATGTCGGAAAGTTTGCGCAACGATGGCCGCGTCTGGGTGCCCAAAGCCGTCGGCGACAAGCGTTCACCCGAAACCATTCCCGAAGATGAGCGCGACTATTTTCTGGAGCGGCGCTATCCGAGTTACGGCAACCTCGCGCCGCGCGATATTTCGAGTCGCGCCGCCAAACAGGTGTGCGACGAGGGACGCGGCGCGGGCGAAACCGGTTTGTCGGTGTATCTCGATTTCGCCGATTCGATCAAAAGATTGGGCCTCGAAACCGTGCAGGCGCGCTATGGAAACCTTTTCCATATGTATCACCACATCACGGCGGAAGACCCTTACAAGCAGCCGATGCGGATTTATCCCGCCGTTCACTACACGATGGGCGGTCTGTGGGTCGATTACAACCTGATGACGACGGTGCCTGGCTTGTTCGCGCTCGGCGAATGCAACTTTTCCGATCACGGCGCCAACCGCTTGGGCGCTTCGGCTTTGATGCAGGGGCTGGCCGACGGCTATTTCGTGATTCCCTACACCATCGGCAACTACCTCGCGGGCGGCGCGATGCCCAAAGTCTCGACCAGCCAGGATGAATTCAAATTGTCGGCGCACGAAACCCAGGCGCATATCAACAAAATGCTGTCGGTGAAGGGCAAGCGCACCGTTGCCGAAATTCACCGCGATCTGGGCCATTTGATGTGGGATTACGTTGGCATGGCGCGCAACCGCGAAGGTTTGACGTCGGTGCTGCCCAAAATTCAGGGTTTGCGCGAAGAGTTCTGGAACGACGTGCGCGTGCCAGGCGAGGCCAACAACCTCAACCAGAACCTTGAGTTGGCGGGCCGCGTGGCCGATTTCCTCGAATTCGGTGAACTTCTGGCGGTCGATGCGCTTCACCGCGAGGAATCGTGCGGCGGACACTTCCGCGAGGAATACCAGACCGAAGAAGGCGAAGCGCAGCGCGACGACGAGAATTTCTCCTATGTCGCGGCCTGGGAATACAATGGCGAGCAAGCGCCCAATTTGCACAAAGAGCCTCTGGAATTCGAGGAAGTGCATCTCGCGCAGCGTTCTTACAAATAATTATTCACCGCAAAGACGCGAAGGCGCAGAGATTTTGAAGAGTTAGAAACTGGAGTTCTTAAAAATCTTTGCGCCTTCGCGTCTTTGCGGTGAATGAGAAAGGAAAATCCAAATGTCAGCATCCAACGGCACGAAAAAGAATATGAATCTCAAACTCCTCGTCTGGCGCCAGAGCGGTGGCAAGGACAAGGGGAAAATGACGACCTATCAGGCGAACGACATCTCGCCGGATATGTCGTTTCTGGAAATGCTCGACGTGGTCAACGAAAACATCATCCGCGACGGCGGCGAGCCGATTGCCTTTGAACACGACTGTCGCGAAGGCATTTGCGGCTCGTGCGGCGTGATGATCAACGGCGTGGCGCATGGGCCGGACGAAGGCACCGCCGCCTGCCAACTGCATATGCGCTCGTTCAACGACGGCGACGAAATCGTCATCGAACCGTGGCGCGCACGCGCGTTTCCGGTGATTCGGGATTTAGTAGTGGACAGAAGCGCCCTCGACCGCATCATCGCGGCGGGCGGCTACATTTCGGTCAACACCGGCAACGCGCCCGATGGCAACGCGATTCCCATTCCCAAAGAAATGTCGAACGACGCGATGGATTCGGCGGCGTGCATCGGCTGCGGCGCGTGCATCGCGCAGTGCAAAAACGCTTCGGCGGCGCTGTTTACCAGTGCGAAAATCGCGCATCTGGCGCTGTTGCCGCAGGGCGATCCCGAACGCGGCGAGCGCGTGATTCGCATGGTGGCGCAGATGGACGCCGAGAAATTCGGCTCCTGCTCGAATGAAGGCGAATGCGAGGCGGTTTGCCCCAAGGAAATTCAGATGACCAACATTTCGCTGATGAACCGCGAATACGAACGCGCGATTCTGGCGAACAAAAAATGAGTTTCAACCCCAAAAAAGCCGCTCTCACAAAGGGGGCGGCTTTTTTGCGTTTGGAGTGGGCTTTGCTCCCTCCGATTTTTCCTTATGAGGAAAACTATGAAAAATATCAACCGCATCGTTTTAGGTGGCCTGCTTTGGAGCGCCACGCTTGGAATCAATGGCGTCAACGCGCAGGAGATCAAAGCCAACGTCGCCCGACCGATTACCCTGATCGGAATCGTGGCGGGCGCGCCCCAGGGCCGCGAGTTTTTTCTGCGCGCCAATGGCCAGGTCTATCGCGTCAGCACCTCGCCAGGTGTGGCGATGAACACGATTCGCGGCGGCGACCGCGTGCGCGTTTTCGGCATCCCCACCCGCCTCAACCTGCAACGCGCCAACGTGCGCGTTTTACGAAGGCGCGCCAGCGATACCCCAGCCGATTATGAAACCAGGTCAGGCCCGATTACCAACCCCCGTTAGCGGCATGAAAAAGACAGGAAAACAAATGTTTTCCTGTCTTTTTCATGCGACAAGGCACCGTTGCACGCGCCTGGCGGGCATGATGTCTGAATTATCGTCCGGCCAAACCGGTCAGCGAAATGCCCTTGATGATATGGCGCTGGAACACCAAAAACGCAATCGTGACGGGAATCGCGGCGAGGGCCGCCGCCGCCATGAGGGGCCCGTATTCGATGTTGTAACGCCCCTGGAAAATCGTAATGCCGACGGGCAGAGTTCGCATCAGGGTGCTGTCGGTGAAAAGCAGGGGGCCTTCAAAAGCGTTCCAGGTGCCCATAAAGGTGAAAATTCCCAGCGTCGCCAGCGCCGGTTTGGAAAGTGGCAGGATGACGTGACGCATTATTCCCAGTGGGCCGCAGCCGTCGAGGCGCGCCGCTTCCTCCAATTCCATCGGAATGGTGAGGAAAAACTGGCGCAGCAAAAACACGCCGAACGCGCTCGCCGAGGCCGGAAAAATCAGCGCGCCGTAGGTGTCGAACAAACCCAACTGGCGAATCAGCAGATAAGTGGGAATCAACAGCACCTGGCCAGGCACCAGCATGGTTGCCACTAACAGCGCAAACACTTTGTCGCGGCCATGCCAGCGCAGACGCGAATAGGCAAAGGCAGCCAGCGAATCGACCACCAGCACCAAAAAGGTGACGGCAAGCGAAACGAAAAGGCTGTTGGCCGTCCAGCGCCAGATGGGAAACTCTTCGGCTTTGCCCATGACGTTGCGAAAATTTTCCGTCGTGGCTGGCTGGGGAATCCACTGCGCCGAGCCGAGGCCGCTAATGATGTCGGCAGGGGCTTTGAACGCGGTGGAAAGCATCCACAACAGCGGCCCCAGAAAGAGGAGCGCCGCCAGCATCATCGGCAGGTGAAGTCCCAGTTGAGAACGTCGCAGCAAGTTTCGCATGATTTTGGTCTTGGTTTGAGAGGCTGTATTCAAAGGGTTTGATTCACCAGAAAACGACTGAGTTTGTAGTAGCGCCGCGAGGCGCGTTTGGAGGAACTGGGACGCTTTCAAAACGCGCCTCGCGGCGCTACTACAAACCTGCTCACCAGCATTATCACCCTCTTGGGACACCCATTCTAAGATTTCGCCTCGCTCTGCCCTGACAGCAGGCGGAATTGCACGATGGTCAAACCCAGCACGATGGCGAACAGCAAATAGGCAATGGCCGCGCCGTAGCCGATTTCATACTGGCGAAAGCCCTGCAAATACATATAAAGTGCCAGAGTAAGTCCCGACCGCGCCGGCCCCGAAACCGGCCCGCCCTGCACTGCCGTGAACATGACGTAGCTCTGTCCGAAAACTTGAAACGCGCCCAGAACCGAAAACACCAGGCAAAACAGCGTCGTGGGTCGGAGTAGCGGCCAGGTAATCGCCCAGAAGCGCTGCCAGGCATTGGCGCCGTCGATGGACGCCGCCTCATAATAATCGTCGCCAATTGTGCCCAGACCGGCCAGATAAAGCACCATGTTGCCGCCCGCCGTCCACCACACCGTCAGCATGGCCAACGAGGGCATTACCCACGACGGATTCGACAGCCAGGGCAACGGTTCAAAAGGCGGCAGAGGCAAGCCGATGCCGCGCAGGGCACCCACCACGCTGCCCAGATACAAATTCAGCAATCCGATTTCGGTGTTGTAAATCCAGCGCCACAGCACCACGACGACGGCAATCGAGATGACGACCGGCAGGTAATAAACGATTTTGTAAAACGTGCCCCAGCGCCGCACGCTGGACAAGGCCAGCGCCAGCCCCAGCGACACGAGGTTGCCCAGCGGCACCACCAAAACCACGAAATAAACCGTGTTGCGCAGCGCGATCCAGAAGATGTCGTCGGAAAGCGCCGCGCTGTAGTTCTCCAGGCCGACAAAGGGATGCGCCTTCGCCAGAACGTGCCAGCGAAACAGCGAAATATAAATCCCATACGCCACCGGAGCCAGCACGAACGTGGCAAACAAAACCAGATGCGGCAGCGCGAAAAACACACCGGTGAGACCATCGCTTTTGCGCGGCAGGGTTTTGGCAGCGCCGGAAAGGTGTTGATTCATGGCCGCTCCAAAACTTGATTGACGCGACGGGTTACATCGCGCATGGCTTCTTTGGGCGCTGCGATGTCGAGCATGACGGCTTCGATGCCTGGTTCGATGAGCGGGAAAATCGCGTTGCTTTTGGGATGAAGCGGCTCGTATTGCACGAAGGGCAGCTGCGTGGCGAACTGGGTTTGCACGTGGAGCGCGCCAAACTGCGGCGAACCCTGAATGTCGCTGCGCGCCGGAACCTGACCGGCGCGGGCCCAGAGCAGGCTCTGGTCGGAGAGAAACTGCATCAGCTTCCACGCCGCGCGCGATTGCTCCGGCGCGATGCCTTTGGGCTGGCAAAGCAAATGCGAGCCGCCCCACGCCGCTTTGACCGGCCCAAACTGCGGAACGGGCGCGCCGGCAAAGGACAAACCTTTTTGTTCTTCCAGCGAGGCCAGCATATAAATGCCTTCCAGCGCCATACCGACCTTGCCCTGCCGAAACGCGAGCCAGGCATCGACGCCTTCGGGTTTGGGCGCGACTTTGTATTTGTAGATCAGGTCGTGCATCAATTGCAGCGCGCGCAGGTTCTGCGGCGAGTCGAGGGCGCTGCGTTTGCCGTCGGGCGAAAGAATGCTGGCGCCAAACTGTCCGGCGATGGTGAGCCAGTTGGTGCGCTGCCAGGTAAAGACGAAACCCCACTGGTCGGTGCGGCCATCGCCATTGGTGTCTTTGGTCATGCGCCGCGCCGCCTCGATGAATTCGTCAAAGGTCTTGGGCGGTTTGGCTCGCCCCTGCGCGTCCACGATGCCGGCCTCTTTGAACAATTTGGTGTTGTAATAAAGCCCAATCGGATGCACATCGAGCGGGAGGGCCACCTGTTTTCCCTCGTAAAAAGTCGCCCGCCACGGCACGGGCGCGAACTTCTTTTCCCCCAGCGCCTCCGCCTCCGCGTAGAAGTCGTCGAGGGGCTGCAACGTCCCGAAAGACGCAAACTCCGGCAGGCGTCCCGCGTGCATCACGAAAACATCGGGCGCGCCGCCGTAAGCCAGGGACAGGGTCAGTTTGTCGTAGTAAGTGCCCCACGGAATGGTCTGCGTTCGCACTTCGATAGTGGGATTCGCTTTGCGAAAACGCCTCACCATCTCGTCCATCGCCTTCCCGTCGGGGCCGGTGAAGCCGTTCCAGAAGTCGATCACCGTTTTTCCGCTTGACGCGGACGCGATGCCATCCGTCGCGGGTGAGGGTGAAACACAACCAACCAGCGACAGCGAGAGGCCGACCAGTGCCAGCGCGGAAAGCGCGCAGCGAGGAAGCACTTTGTTTGCGGGAATGAAAGAGGCTGATAAACGGCAGGTTATTGGAAACATGATCTCGCTTAGCAGGAACTGTAACATATACACAACGCTAAGTTGGGCCGGTGCGCGAAACTTGACTGGGTGTTATAGTGTCGCAGCAAAACGGGAAGGAGAAAATTATGAGAAAGTTCTGCCTCATCTTTGCGGCTCTTGCTGGTCTAAATGCTTCACTGTTGGCTGCTTCTATTGCCTTTCAGCCTGTTGCCTGGCTTGCGATGATTTTCTCTTGGCCTTTTCCTTTGATTTTCGGAGGTGACGAAACGACAGAAAGATTTGGTGTGATGGGCGAGCTGGGGTTGGTATGGTTGCTTTCGCTTCCTTGGATTGCCTGGTGTTCATTCCTATTCCTGCACATCCGCCAGCAAACGTCTACAACTGCCAGACGCTAAGGCGGTTTAATCTCTTTGGGTTCAATTCCCCGCAGCTTGCTGCGCGACCCTGAGCGCGCAGCGCTCTATCCGTGAGGGCGAAGCCCTCTTGACAGAAAAAGTTACACTCCTCATTGAAATACCCCGCCGCTTGCCGCGGGGATTCCTTTATTACCGGCATAACAAAGCGCTGCGCCCAAAATTCTACAGCCTGCACTTGTTCCTCGCTTCGTCGCTCCGACTTCCGGCGGTGGGTGAGTTGATCCGCTAAACCGCAGTCGCCTGCACGAACTGGCGATACAAATTGGCATAGACGCCGCCCTCGCCCAGCAATTGGTGGTGGTTGCCGCGCTCGACTATGCGGCCCCCATCCAGCACCAAAACCGTATCCGCATCCTGAATTGTGGAAAGCCGGTGCGCGACGACAAAGCTGGTGCGGTCTTTGAGGAGCGTCGCCAGAGCGTTTTGCAATCGAAGTTCCGTCATGGTGTCCACGCTGCTGGTGGCTTCATCCAAAATCATGATGCGCGGGTTGGCCAGCATCGCGCGCACGAAACAGATGATCTGGCGCTGGCCGAGGGAAACGCCTTCGCCGCGTTCGCCGACCGAGGCGTGAAAGCCTTCCGGCATGGTTTCGATGAGGTCGATCACGTCCAACCGCCGCGCCGCTTCCATCACTTCTTCATCGGTGGCATCGGGACGGCCCACGCGAATGTTTTCCATCACCGTTCCGGTAAAGAGAAAGTTGACCTGCGACACAATGCCCATCTGCCGGTGCAGCGAGGCCGATTGAATATCGCGGATTTCCTGGCCGTCGATGAGCAGTTGGCCGCTCGTGGGCAGATAAAACTTGGAAATGAGCTGGATGAGCGAGCTTTTGCCGCTTCCGGTGTGGCCCACGAGCGCGACGGTCTGGCCTGGCTCCGCGACGAAGTTGATGTCGTGCAAAACCAGATGATCCGGATCGTAGCCGAAGCTCAAATCGCGGAATTCGATGCGGCCCTCAATCGGCGGCAAGGCGATGGCATCGGGCTTATCGGCAAATTCGGGGGGCGTGTCGAGCAGTTGAAAAACGCGCTCGGCGCCCGCCATCGCCGCCAGAGCCTGGTTGTAGATGTTGCCGATGGTGGCGAGGGGCGAAAAGAACGTCGCCGACATCAGGTAATAACCCACCAGGGCCTCGGCGCGCACGGGGGCGATTTCGGCCCCGACTCCTGGGCCGAGAATGCGATAGCCGCCGAAAAGCAGCAGGCCCACCATGAAAAACTGGTTGTTAAGTTCCAAAAGCGGCGGCAGCGCCCCCGACTTCTGCGCGGCCTGCATATTGAAATTGGAATGATCGACAACTTGACTCAGAAAAAGGCGCGAATTGAAGTTCTGGCGCACGAAACTCTGCGTGACGCGAATGCCGCTCACCGATTCGGCAAGCGTCGAGGTGACGCGGCTGAAACTTTCCTGCGCCGCGCGCAACGCTTTGGAAAGCCGTCGGCGGAAATAGAAATTCAGGCCCCACAGGATGGGCGCGAGACCCAGAATCATCAGGAACAGCACGCGGTCATACCAAAACATGACCGCCGCCGCGAAAATCATCTGGCCCACGTTCACCATCGACATGAACAGCACGTCCTGCACCAGAGAGCGCACCACTTCAATGTCCGAAGTCATGCGCGAGATGATGCGCCCCACCGGCGTCCGGTGGTAGAAGCTCATCGTCATCTTCTGCAGGTGGGCGAACACGTCGCGGCGCAGGTCGTGCACGACGGCCTCGCCCAGTTCAAGCGCCCAGCGCGAACGAAAATGCAGCGTCACCTGAGTGAAAATCGCCAGCAGCAGAAACGCGGCGGCGCCCAGGAGCGTGCCACGCACGTCGCGGGCGATGAGCGGGCCGTTGATGACGTGAGTAAAAAGCGCCGCCAAAGCCGGAATTTGCAGCGAACGCACCAGGACGATCAACAAGAGCCAATTGCGCCTGGCGCGGTAAGGGCGCATATAAGCGAACACGCGCGCAATCAGGCCGAATTCGAGCGGACGCATTTCCGCGCCGCGTTCGTCGAACTCCGCGTGCGTGAGTTGTGAGGTGTCGGCATCGGAAGGGGCAGATTTCCCCTGTTCCTTCTGGCGCGCCACGACGCGGCGGCGCGACTGGGGATTGGCTACGGCGTCGGGATAGCCCAACGTGCCGCCGTTGCGCGAAGCGGCGCGATGGATGCGTTTGTGGAGTTTGGAAATCATACCCGCGCCTCCAAATCGAGGCCGAGCAAACGCAGACTTTCTTCATCGGGAGCCTGCGTCGTGGTGGCCTGCTGGTAAAAGCTCGAATTTTCCGCCAGTTCATCGGGCGTGCCGGACTCCACGATGCGGCCATGCTCCAGCACGATCACTCGATCCGCGCGGCGCAGCGTGCTGAGACGGTGCGCCACCACGAAACTGGTGCGGTTCTGCATTGCGCTTTGCATCGCTTCGAGAATTTCGTGCTCAGTTTCGGGGTCGATGGCGGCGGTGGGATCATCTAAGAGCAAAATCGGCGGGTCGAGCAGAATCGCGCGCGCAATCGCCAATCGCTGCCGTTGTCCGCCGGAGAGGCCGTTGCCGCGCTCGCCTAAAATCGTGTCGTAGCCGTCGGGCAGTTCCATGATGAAATCGTGCGCCGAAGCGATGCGCGCGGCCTGCTCGATTTGCTCGCGCGTGGCCCTGGGATAACCAAAGGCGATATTGGCCGCGACGGTGTGGCTGAAAAGAAAACTTTCCTGAAAAACCAGCCCGATGCTGCGGCGCAGGTCGTCCACATCGAGATCGCGCAAATCCACGCCGTCGAGCAAAATCCGGCCCTGGTCGGGATCGTAAAAGCGCGAAATCAGCGAGAGAAGCGAGCTTTTGCCGCCGCCATTGGCGCCCGTAAGAGCGATGGAACTGCCCGCGGGCACTTCGAAATCGATGTTTTGAAGCACCGGCTCCTCGGCGCGATAGCCGAACGTCACGTTCTCGAAGCGCACTGTTCCCCGCGCTTTCAAGACGCGAACCGCGTCCGGCTTGCTTTGAATCTCGACCGGCGCATCGAGAATTTCAAACACGCGCTGCGCGCCGGTAAGACTTTGCTGTGCGCTGTTGGCGATGGTGGCGATGGTGGTCACCTGCCCTTCGAACTGGCGCAATAGTCCGGCGAAAACGATGATGCCCTGGCCGAGAGTGAAAGTGGGGTCGTGAGTGAGCAGATAACCACCGTAGCAAAGCAGCACCACGAGGTTGAGCTGCGGGATAAAGCTGGTGAGAGGGGAAAAGACGCTGGTGAGCCAGAACGTCCAGTTCTGCTGCTCGCGCACGTTGCGGTTGGCCTGCGCGAACTTGGCGATTTCCTCGTTTTCGCGTGCGAAACCCTTTACCACCTGAATGCCCTGGATGTTTTCCGACAGGGTGCGAACCATCACGTCCGACAATTCGCGCGTTTTGAGCGTGGCGGGCTTGACTTTTTTCATGTAAAGCCACGTCGAAACCACCAGAAGCGGCGTGCTGGCCAAACACGCCAGAGTCAGCATCACATGAATGTGAAGCATGTAAAACAAATAAACGCTCACCGACAGCACCAAAACCACGGTTTGCAGCAGCACGCCATCGACGAAAAGACGAACATTTTGCACATCGCCGGTGACGCGGTTGATAATCGAGCCGGTTTCGTTGGTGTCGAAGAAACGGAAGCTGATGCGCTGCAATTTGGCATAAACCTGGGCGCGCAGATCGACCACGATTTCGGACTGCACCAGATGGTTGCTGGCGAGGGCGTATTGGTAGGTCAGCGCCGCCCGCAGCAGGGCCAGCACCAGCATGGCCGCCGCGATGAGAAAAACGACGTTCATCACCGGCATATCCGGCGGCGGTTGAAGGCCCAACGGATAGGCGGGAACCTTGGCTTTGGGATTAATGTGGAACTGGATGATGTCCACGCCCAGACCGAAAAGCCCCAGGGCCATTAATCCCAGCGAAAGCACGGCGACTTGCAGCAAAAGCACTTTGATGCAGCCCCACCGGTAAATCCAGGCGAGGCCCAGCATTCGCTTGATCAGCGTCCAGTTGGAGACCGTTGCGACGGGTGCAGGGGAGTTGGATTCGCTTGTGGATGAAGGCGACATACTGAGGATTTAATCGTTACAACGAGGAACTGGCCAAAAACAGTAAAACAGGCGCAACCACATTGGTTGCGCCTGTTGCCCGATTTTAACCAAATCGCAGTTTTTCAAAGTGGCGAGGAACCGCCGGTGGCGCTATAAGTTTCTCCAGTCACATAACTCGCTTCGGACGAGGCCAGAAAGACGTAAAGCGGGGCCAGTTCGGCGGGCTGGGCAGCGCGCTCGAAGGAAGTCTGCTCGCCAAAATGCTTCACTTTTTCTTCGGGCATGGTCGCGGGGATGAGCGGCGTCCACACCGGCCCAGGCGCGACGGCATTGACGCGCACGCCCTCTTTCATCGCCATTTTCGACAAGCCCTTGGTGAAGTTGACAATGCTGGCCTTGGTCGCAGCGTAAGCGACAAGTTCGGGACTGGGACTGAAGGCTTGAATCGACGCCGTATTGATGATATTCGCCCCTGGCTGCATATACGGGAGGGCCGCTTTGCAAAGGTAGAACATCGCGTAAAGGTTGGTTTTGATGGTGCGGTCGAACTCTTCCGAGGAAATTTCCGCAATGTTCTGGCGCGACATCTGAAACGCGGCGTTGTTGACCAGAATATCGAGGTGGCCAAACTCGGCGACGGCGCGCTCCACCATCTGCTGGCAGTGCGCTTCCTCGCCGATATCGCCAGGAATCAAGATCGCGCGGCGGCCCGCTTCGCGCACGACGCGCTCGGTTTCCTGGGCGTCCTCATGCTCGTCGAGGTAGGAAATCAGCACATCGGCGCCTTCGCGCGCAAACGCCAGAGCAACAGCGCGTCCGATGCCGGAATCGCCGCCGGTAATCAAAGCGGCTTTGCCTTGCAGCCGGTTGTGCCCGCGATAGGAGTCTTCGCCGAAATCCGGCTTGACGTTCATATCGGCTTCAATTCCAGGGACGGTCTCCTGTTTTTCTTCGTCATATTCGGGCTTTGGGCCCATTTCTTTGGGATCTTGCATTCCTGCGACGGGTTCGTTTTGGCTCATAGTCTTGACAGCAACACCTTTTTTAAAATCGGTTCGGCTCGTTAGCAGGTGGCATGCCGCGCGTTTGCGCTGTGCCAGGGTGTTTGTCGGCCAGTGGACATTGGGTTATTCTGCGGTCTGTTCAGTTCGCTCGACTGAAGTCAGCGCTATGAGCACCTTCGGTGCTAATTTCCCGCCTGCGCGGGAAAACTACGGAGAGGATGTTTCGGCGTAGGCCGAAAGTTAGCGGCGGAGCCGCGGGGCACCCTCTGGGTCAGCGCCGACTTTAGTCGAGCGAAACCAAGCCCCGCATAAGTCCTGTTTCAGGAAGAATCGAGCTTTACATCGCGCCGTTTCACGCAGCGCCCGCGTGCGTCGTAGACCAGAATCGAAAGCGAATCGGCCCTCGTGGGCAGTTCCAACTCGACGACGTGTTTCCCAACCCGCCTCCCGCCATAAACAACCCGATTCGCGGCCTGCACGAACACGGCGGGACGCGCGGAAGCCGACGTGACCCAGAGCCAAAGGCGCTCGTTCGCGCGCAGCTTTTCCCCCGCGCCGATCTCGCTCGGGAGCGGCGCCGAAGTCGTGCCCTGGCCCTGAAACGAGGTCAAAAAGTGCGGCGAGGCCGTGAGATTTCGATACGATTCCTGAACGGCGGGATGCTGGGTGAGGCGGTAGTTGTTGAGTTGCCGTCCGGCGCGGGCGTGGATGAGGTTGTTGGTCGAGAACCAGTTGATCATCTTCACGCGCGGGTAAAGCAGGGGCAGCGCGCCGTAAAGCAGCGCCATTTTTTCGACGGCGAATGAGGTTCGCACCACGCCGTCAACCGCGCTTTGGTGGCTGGCAGCGTATTCGCAAATCGCAATCGGCTTGCGGGCGCTGTAGCGGCGATAGATCGGTTCCAGCAGCGTCAGGGGCGACTCCCCAAACGCCCCGCGCGTGCGGTCGTTGTCAGCGAAGGGCGTGGAATAGAGGTTGACGCCCACCCAGTCGCAGCCGTCATCGCCTGGGTAATAGGCTTCGATGTTGTCGCTGGGAATCGCGTTGACGCACCAGATGGTGGCGACTTTGGCGGCGTAGCGGTGCAAGGTGCGATGCACGAGGCGGAATTTTTCGCGGTAGAGCGCCGGATCGCCGTGATAGGGCGTCCAGTCGCCGTTCATCTCGCCCGCGAAGCGCACGAAAACCGGCCAGTCGAGGTCGCGCAGAAACTGAGCACAACCACGCATATAGGCATCGTTTTGCACTTCGCGCAGGTTTTGCGGCTCCCAGGCGATGTGGGGAACGACGCCCTGGCGTTTGCACATCGCCAGCCACTGACGCGGGAAGTTGCCCCATTTCACATAGGTAAAAACGCTGGCGTGGCGGCGCCCCACGCGCGCTTCGAATTCGCTGGGCAGGCGGTGGTGCTGCCAGTTGTCGCCGTTGAAGCGCGTGGGAAGCGCGTCGTCGCGGTCGATGAACGCGCCCAGATAACAGCCGCGTCGCGGTTCGAGCGGCGCGCCGGTGAAGGGCGTCTCGCGTCCCGCGCGCGCCGCGAAAACGCGGATGGTGGTTTCGGTCTGCGTGGCCTGTTTTTCCAGGATGAGGGCCGCATCTTCCATCCCCTTGCGTCGGTAGAGCGCCGCCTGCGTCCGAAACACCTTCGCCGCCGCTTCGGTGTTGCCCAGTGCGAGATGGCGCTGCGCCAACCCTCGATAGAGCGCGAAAACCGGATATTTGGCGATTTTCGCTTCGAGCTGGCGCACGCGCGCATCGGGCACCTCGCGCACGACGGGCGCGCCTGGCAAGCGCAGGAGCAGGTTGGAGGGCGTAATTTCCGCATCGGCCCCGCGTTCTCGCGGCGAGACGGCAGGGGGCGTCACCTGCGGCGTGGCGCGCTCCGGCTGCTGGGGAAGGGGCCGAATCTGGGCGGGAGGCGTTTTTGGGTTCGGCGTCGGCTTTTGCGATATGGGCGCCGAAGCAACCGTTTTCTGGCGCCACTTTTCCACGAGAGGAGGCAGCGCCAGCCACTTTTCGATAGGGAGGCGATTGTAAACGACCCAGCCGCCAATCAACAGCAAAAGAATAAGACCCCACCGGCTCGGTTTGCGGCGGCGGGGCGCAGGGAAGTTGTAACTCATAGGTCGCACACGCCGTGAACCCTCAGTTTGACTCCGTGGAACAAGCGGCAAGCAAAACGAGACCTCCGAGTGAAGTGGGGAGCTTGATTTGCTTCGCTCCGTCTCTTTGGCGCTGCTCCTGTCGTTCAGGCTGAGGGCGCATCGATTTTTATGTCCATCAACGTTCGTCCCATTGATCAAGCCGTTTTTAGAAACTCTTTCGTCGAGGAACTGCGCGGCGAAATCGCGCCTGATAAACGCCCGCGCCAGGTGCCAGGTGCGTGCTATTCAAGAGTCGGCCCCACGCCGGTGTCCGATCCGCACCTGCTCGCCTGGTCGGACGACTGCGCGGCGTTTTTAGGATTATCCAGGCCCGCCGAGCGCGGCCCTGCCGTCGATGTTTTGGGCGGAAATGCAGTCACGCCCAGCATGAAGCCCTTCGCGGCGCGCTATGGCGGGCATCAGTTCGGGAACTGGGCGGGACAGCTTGGTGATGGCCGCGCCCTTTCGCTGGGAGAAATCGAGGCCTGCGACGGCTCGTGGTGGGAAATTCAGCTCAAAGGCGCCGGCCCCACCCCCTACTCGCGCCGCGCCGATGGCCGCGCGGTTTTGCGCTCGTCGCTGCGCGAGTTTCTGTGCAGCGAAGCGATGCACTGGCTCGGCGTGCCCACGACGCGGGCTTTGAGTCTGGTCGGCACCGGCGACACCGTAGTGCGCGACATGTTTTATAGCGGCGACCCGCGACCCGAACCAGGCGCGGTCGTGGCGCGCGTATCGCCCAGCTTTATCCGCTTCGGCAATTTCCAGATCATGGCGACAATGGGCGAAACCGACAACCTGCGCGCCCTCGCCGATTACACCATCCGCCACCACTTTCCCGAACTGGGAGAACCTGGCGAAGCGGTTTACCTGCAATGGTTTGAGGAAATCTGCCGTCGCACCGCGATCATGATCGCCCACTGGATGAATGTGGGTTTCGTGCATGGCGTGATGAACACCGACAATATGTCGATTCTGGGCCTCACCATCGACTACGGCCCCTACGGCTGGCTCGAACCCTACGAGCCGGACTGGACGCCCAATACCACCGATTTTGGCCAGAGGCGCTACGCTTTCGGGCAGCAGCCACGCATCGCGATGTGGAATTTGATGATGCTGGCGCGCGGCCTGTCCCCCCTGATTTCCAAGGCCGAAGATCTGGGCGCCGGTCTCGAAACTTACCGGCTGACCTTTACGCAGACGCACCAGGAAATGATGTTGAGGAAGCTGGGATTGGCCCCACTCGCCGAGGAGGATGCAGCCCTTGTGGAAGAGCTGCACCAGGCTCTGGCAGAGGCCGAAGTCGACATGACGCTCTTTTTCCGGCAGCTTTCCCACCTCAGCGCCCCCCTGCGGAGCGAATCCGGCAGCGAGTCGGCGCTGTTTCGCGAACTCATCGCCGCGACTTCTTACGCGGCCTCGCCAACGGCGGAAGCGGAGCATCTGGAGGGGTGGCTCCAGCGCTACGCGCAACGGCTGCGCTTGGAGCCGTCCGATGCCCACTCCATCCGCGAAGTGATGCTGAGCGCCAATCCCAAATATGTGCTGCGCAACTACCTCGCTCAAAAAGCCATTGAGGGAGCCGAAGCGGGCGACCTGTCTCCGTTGCAGCGACTGATGGATGTGCTGAAGACGCCTTTCGCAGAGCATCCCGATGACGACGAGTTGGCGGCGAAACGGCCCGACTGGGCGCGCACCAAAGCTGGCTGCGCCACGCTGTCGTGCAGTTCCTGATTCCAGGTTGGCCCGATGAATCTCCGGCTTTTTTGTGCGTTATCCGCGCCCCCGTCTCTTCAAGAAACCTTCGTCGCAGTCGCCGACTCACTGCGGGACTCTTTGTCGCCCGCCTCGATTTCGTGGGTGAAAGCGGGCAACTTCCATCTCACCCTCAGTTTTCTGGGCGATGTGGAAACCTCCCGCACCGACGAACTCGCGCTGCAATTGCGAGCGGCCTGTGAGGGTGTCGTCTCCTTTGAGCTGGTGTGCCAGGGTTTGGGCTGTTTCCCCAACCCCAACCGGCCTCGCGTGATCTGGGCGGGAGTGCAAAGCGCGGGCGACGAGTTGGCGCAGCTTCAACACCGCGTGGCGCTCGCCTGCGCGCCTTTTGCACCCAGGGAGGAAAAAGGCCGTTTTCAGGGCCACATCACTCTGGGCCGCATCCGTGCTGGCAAAAGCCCATCGCGCGAGGCTCTGACCGTTGAAATCGAACGCAACCGCGATGTTCTGTTTGGGCGTTGGACGGTCAACCAGGTCGATCTGTTGTGCAGCGACCTGAGCCAGGACGCCCCGCGCTACACTCTGATGCATCAGTTTCCTCTTTCGTGAGGGAATGTGAAAGAAAGCCATCGAGAGTTTCGGTTTTTGTCGTCCTTACGATTTGTGGGAAAGCACAGCTTCCAAAATCGTGATTTCGGGATCTTAAATTCCAGAAACCCTTGAAAAACGGGCCGAAATTTGCGTTCTCAGGACTTACGCATAGGCTGTGTTCGCTCGACTGAAGTCGGCGTTGACCCAGAGGGTGCCCCGCGGCTTTCGCCGCTAACTTTTGGCCTGCGCCGAAACATCCCAGTGTGGTTCCCGCGAAGGCGGGAAGTTAGCACCGAAGGTGCGGGGCACCCTCTGGGTCAGCGCCGACTTTAGTCGAGCGAACACTTCCTGTGCGTAAGTTCTATTTCTGTTAAACGACGGCTTCTCCGCACGGCTCTTGCATCTCTCCACGTCAATGCATTCCCCTTCATCGGCTTCACCACGCGACAACGCGATTTTGGCGGCGTTGTCCAAGTCTGAACTCGAATTCCTGCGCCCCCATCTCGACTGGGTCGAGTTAGAGCGGGGCCAGGTGCTTCACGAGGAGGGAGCCTCACCTCGTCCCACTTATTTCTTAACGCAGGGAGTTGTCGCGCTCACCATTTCTTCCGAGGAAGGCAAACCCCTGCAATTGAGCTTGATCGGCCCCGAAGGCATTGTGGGCGAACGGGCCATTTTCGAGGGCGGGATGCCCCTGGTGCGCTGCGAGTTGCTCACCCAGGGCGCCGCTTACAGGATGAGGCCGGAGTTTTTCAACGAGGAGTTTCATGGTGGCGGCAGATTGCACGATTTGACGATGCGTTCGCTCGAAGCGCGCATCGTGGAAACCTCGCAAACCGCGCTTTGCTCCGAGAGGCATTCAATTGAACACCGCCTGGTGCGCTGGCTGTTGACTTTCTCTGATCGCCTCGGCAGTGGGGAGTTACCAGTGACTCAGGAAACCATCGCCGATATGCTGGGCACGGGGCGCCCAGGAATCTCCGAGGCCCTTGGGATTTTGGCCAAAGCCGGACTTATCGAGCAGTCACGGGGCCTCATCGGCATTGTCAACCGCAAAGGTTTGAAAAAGAGAAGCTGCGAGTGTTATCACATCATCAAAGCGGCGGTCGAGCGCGCCTACCATGCCAAACGGGACATCGAGCAGTCGGGCGAAGAGTAGAAGCGCAGGGAGCAACTCTGGGCGTCTGTAAAGACTTCAACCACGCCTTAAAGCGGTTCTCGTTTGAGTTGATCCGCGCTCGTTCGTAGGGACATGGCCTGCCACTAAATGTGTGACTCTTGGGGTATGTGAGAGTCTGTAGTCATGGCTTGTGTGCCAGGATGCTCCAGGAGGTTGAAGCCTCGGCAACCAGACCAAGGCCACCTGCGTGGCCTATAGATGGAAGGTGTAGCCTGCGAAGGCAGGCTTGGTTTGGTTGCCGAGGCTTCAGCCTCCTGGCAGACGTTCTGGCTGTTCAGCCCTGGGAAAACAAGTCACACATTAAGTGGCAGGCCATGTCCCTACCAACCTGTTATTTCATTTGAGAACCGCCTTAAGCCCTGCAACTTCTTCCCCAGCAAAGCGGGGAACGATATTCTCGGAATACCAGCCGCGTTCGCCAGCGCTTCGGAGACGGGATGGACAACGGTAAGAAATCGGTCAAACTGCACGAACCTTGTTAATTTTCCCACCAAAAACCCGCTCTGCTCCGCGTCCGGCACAAGTTGTCCACCAACTTTTGGCACTTGCCGCCTCCTCGGCGGCACTTTTGTTTCCACTTCCCGCAACCGCACAACCCCAAATGGCACAATCTCCAAAGCCACAAACTCACACGATTTACCTGGGCACCTATAGCGGGCCGCAAAGCCAGGGCATCTACCGCTCCACTCTGGACGAACGCAGTGGACAGTTGAGCGCTCCCGTTCTCGTGGCCGAAGCGAAAAACCCCTCTTTTCTGGCTCTTGCTCCCAACGGTCGCACCCTTTATGCGGTTTGCGAAGCAGGGGGAAGCGCCGTGGGCGCCTGGTCAATTGGAGCCGATGGAAAGCTCCTCGCGCTGGGCCAGCAGCCCACGGGCGGTGGGGGCGCCTGTCATGTGAGCGTCGATGCCACCGGCCAGACCGTTCTGGTGGCCAACTACGGCGGGGGGAGTGTGGCGGCGTTTCCCGTCCGCGAAGACGGCTCCCTGGGCGAGCGCAGCGCTTTCGTCCAGCATACGGGCAACGGCCCCAACCTGCGGCGTCAGGATAAACCTCACGCTCATGCGATTTATGTCGATGAAGCGAACCGATTCGCCTACAGCTGCGATTTGGGCATCGACAAAGTGCTCATCTATCGCTTCGACGCGGCTAAAAGCACGCTTGTGCCGGCCGACCCGCCCTTTGCCTCCGTTCCTCCTGGTGCGGGGCCAAGGCACCTCGCGTTTCACCCCGCGGGTTTCGTTTACGTCAACAACGAAATGGGCCTGAGAGTGACGGCTTTCCAGCGCAATCAAACCACGGGCGCTCTGACCGCCTTCCAGACCATCCCCACCCTCCCCGATGGCGCCGCGACCGAAGGTGTTTCCACGGCGGAAATCTGGGTGCATCCCACGGGACGCTGGCTTTACGTGTCGAATCGCGGGCGCGACACCATCACGCTTTTCAGCATCGACGCCCAAGGCCGGCTGACCTGGACGAGTGAAACGCCCACACCCAGACAACCGCGCGGCTTTGGTCTTTCTCCCGATGGCCGATGGCTGGTGGTGGGCGGCCAGAAAAACAACCAGGTCGCCGCCTTTCGCATCGATGCCCAGACTGGCAAATTAACGCCCAGTGGCAACCCCGTCGAAGTGGGCGCGCCGGTTTGCGTGGTGTTCGCTGCGCCGCACTCTGGGTAAATGAAGGCGTCCCAGGCTCTAAAAACTGTCTCTTAGATTCGGGCCAAATCCCTCCGCTTCCCTCGGTGTGGCACCATTGCACACCCGCAGAATGCGAGCGCGCTTTTCTCACGCTCACCCTGGCGGTTCGAGCCGACGACGCGCTTTAGAACGCTGTGGTCTTCGCGGTTCAAGTGGATATGGCGAGCTGTGGTGGGCATACTCCAACGCAACGTCATTCTCGACTGCCGCGCAGGGAGACCACGAGAGCGTTGCCCCTCGCGACTGCCATGCCCGATCCCGCGCCGCGCCCTCGTTTTTCCCCGCAGTTTCGCCGGCTTTTGTGGCGCTCTCTGGTTGCCTTGGCGATTTTCCATCTCGCTTTTCAGCTTTTGGTTTGGCTTCCCGAAAATTGGAATCGCGACGACCGTTTTCGCGATTTGGTTGTCTACTACGACGCCGCGATGCGTCTCAAAACCGGTTTGCCGCTCTATCACCTCTGGCCCGATTACACACCCGCAGTGGTGCCTTCGCGCTTTTTCTACCCGCCGCCGTTTTTGCTGCTGACGCGCCCGCTCGTCGAACTGAATTACCTGTGGTTTGGCCGCGTCTGGCTCTTGATTGTGCTGGCTGCGTTCTGGATTTACGCCGCGTGTCTGGCGCGACTGGCGACCGGAAAAATCAGTTGGAAAACGGTTCTCCTCGCTGGAATGTGCATCGATTTGTGCCAGGGTTATGTGGCGATAGGACTGGGCAACTTCGAGCCGGTGATGTGGGCGTGTTACGGCCTCGCCTTTTCGACGCGCTTTCGCGCCGTTCCGCTCGCTTTCGCGGCCATGATGAAGCTGCATCCGGTGTGGACTCTGGCTCTTGTCATCAAAAACGAAGGCAGGCACGCACTTTTTCCGGCGGCGAGCGTTTTACTCGCGGGATTTGGCGCCGGAATCTGGCTCTGCGGCCTGCAAAACAGCCTGAACTGGTGGCCCGCGACTTCGCCTGTCGTTTCGCAGGGCACGTTCAACCTCGCCAACGTTTCGCTTTCTTTCGCCCTCATCCGCGTTTTCGAGGCCATAGGAACACTCGATGCCCATTCTCCCCTGCCAGTCTGGGCGCGCGTTTACTTGTCGCTCATGGCTCTTGGCGCGCCACTTTTGACCCTCATTTTCTCTCGCAAATGGCCGCTCGAACTGTGCTACGCCCTCACTGCGAGCGCCACGATTTTGTTCGCGCCCCTCTGCTGGATGATATATTTGCCTCTTTTGCTGGCTCCCGCCGCGATCTGGTATCGACTCCGCGCCGCCGCCTGACTTGCACGCCCTTTCGTTTTGCCTTATACCTCGTTACCCGATGCACATCGCATCAGGAGGCAAAAATGCAACGCGAATTATTGAAAGGCAACGTTCCGGCGCTGATTCTGGCGGTTTTGCAGGGCGGCGGCTTGCACGGCTACGCCATCGCGCGCGAAATCGAGCGGCGCAGCGGCGGGATTCTGGAATGGAAAGAGGGCACGCTTTATCCGGCGCTGCACGCGCTCGAAAAGGACGGCCTCATCGTGGCGCAGTGGGAGCCCAACGAGCGCGGCCCCTCGCGCAAGGTTTACGCGCTCACGCCCGCAGGCGAGGCCGATTTGAAGCGCCGCAGCGCGGTGTGGAGCCAGTTTTCGCGGGCCGTGAGCGATGTTCTGGGACTTTCCTCCAGGGAGAACCACCATGAAACCCGTTGATATTTACTTAGCGGCATTTTTGGACACGCTCGACGCGCAGTTGAATGATTTGCCGCCCGCACGCCGCGCCGAGATTCTGGGTGAAACGCGCGAACATCTCGACGCCATGATGGTCGCGCGGCGCGCCGATGGCATGGCTGAAAACGACGCCTGGCACAGCGCGCGACAGGCGTTTGGCGACGCGGAAGCTATCGGGCGCGAACTCGCGCGGGAGTGGGAGCGCGCACCGCGCGTTGAAACGGTGGGCACGCCGCTCTCGAAACGAGAAAAGTTGATTTTATTTGCGCGCCCCGTGGCGCTAAGCATTCTCGTTTACGGATTTTTCATGCCGAGCATGATTAACGCGAGCTTCAAGAGTTACTGGGTCAATGGACTCCTCGCCGTTATCACCTTCGGTTGCGCCGGTTATGGTTTCAAAAGTGGGCGTCGCGGCGGTGGCAAGTGGACGCCTGCAACGGCGTTCAATTGGGCGCTCTGCATTTTGTCGCTGCTGTGGGCCAACCTTCATCTCACGTTTGGATCGCAACTGCGCGGCACTTCCTGGGAGACAATTTCCCAGAACTATCCTTCTGTGATGCTGCCCCTTTTTCTTGCGGCTTCGTTCTGGCTCAAGCGCGAGACGAACACAACGCTCCCGTGGCGAACCATGCCGCGCTACGCCCAAAATCCAATCGCTGCGGAAGAAACTTTTCGTCTTTCTCCCAAAATTGGAGCGGTAATGGGCCTTGCAATGGGTTGCATGGGCAACCTGTGGATGGGCTGGAAGTTTTTCGGATTTGGCTTGGCGGGGATGTTGTGCGTTGGCGAAATCGCATTGGCCTATCTCTACGCCCGCTGGCTCAACAGCAAAACTTCCTGACTGCTTCACTCGCCAAACACTTCGCGCAAACTCGCCGCGCCCTCAATTTTCGTTACCAGATCGACAAAATCGCCTTCTTCGGGCAAGGCGAAACGAAAATTGCCCTCGCCGTCTTTGCCTTCGCCGCCGCCCCACGAAATGGCGTGAATTTGCGTCCCAAATTTCCGCGCAATCGCGCCGCGCAGCGCCGCGCGCGTGTTGCTGGGAGCCTGAAAACGCGCCGCTTCGATTTCCGCTTCTGTAACCAAAGTTCGCATCGCGCCGCTCTCCACCAAACCGGCATATAAACCGACTTCGGGATCGACGTTATGATACGCCAGATCCAAACTTTGCAGAAACTCCCTGTCATTTTTCCAACTGAGTTCTTCCGCTTCAATAAATTGATCTAACAACGATTTTTTCGCTGCCCAATCGCACCTATCGAACGAATCGAGAGGATTCTTTTCGAGAATTTCTAGAATTTCTTCCCATTCGTTAAGAACCCACTCACTGCCCGCCAAGTTCATTGCTTTGGCACCTTCCAGATAACCGCGTTGCACTTCGATAGCGGAAACTTCGCCGCGCTCGCCTTCGATAATCCAACGATAGGTTTCGTCGCGCGAAATCGCTTTGATGGCCCTCACGCTGTCGCGCAGAGGATGGGGGTTTTCCCAGCCGCTTTCGATCAGCGCGGCGACCAAATTGGTGGTTCCGGCGCGCATGGCGATGGCCCATTCGCTGAGGTTGGCATCGCCCGCGATGACGTGCAGACGCCGAAAACGATGGGCGTCGCCGTGCGGTTCGTCGCGCGTGTTGACGAGCGGGCGATTGTGAAGCGTGTCCACCGACTGCAAAACCTGAAAAAAATCGGCGCGCTGCGAAAGCTGAAAATGGCACTCCACGCCGCGCTCTTCGCTTCCGACTTTGCCGGCGCCGCAAAAGATGATGCGCGTCGCCAGAAACGGCGCCAGATTTTTGACAACCGCTTCCCAACTCACACGGCGCTGCAACAGATAACTTTCGTGACTGCCGTAACTCGCGCCATGAAAATCGGTGTTGTTTTTCCAGATTTCGACCGTTTTCCCAATGCTCTCGCCGTAGTTCTTTGCGCACGCCAAAACGATGCGTTCACCCGCTTTGTCGTGTGCCACGAGACTTCTTAAATCGGCGCATTCGGGTGTCGCGTATTCGGGATGGCCATGATCGTTGTAAAGTCGCGCCCCATTCTCTAAAACGTGGTCGCACCGATCTTCCTGCGGCGAGGCGGCTCGTTCGCCTGGCCGGTCGAACTGGGCATCGATGGGATCGGTCGAGAGTTGCTGAACATGAAAGCCGCGCTGGTCGTTGCGTGGGTCTTCACTGCGATAATTCCAGGGCGACGCGAAAGGTCGTTTGGTCGCGGCGTAGGATTTGACAACTTCGCGCGAAGCACTGATTAGCGCCGAGGCATCGCTGCCTTCGACGGTGATACCATATTCGGTTTCAAAACCGAAAAGTGATTGAAAAGAAGACATATTGAGAATGGCCACAAAAGACACATAAGGAACAAAATTTGGGCCGTTAAAAATCCTCTTTTGTTTCTTTTGTGCCTTTTTGTGGCTATTTAATTATTTGCGAGCCAGCCATTGTGTGAGTTCATCGAGTGGTTTGGCGTTGAGAACGTCTTTGGCCTCGCACCAGGCGCGCCGCGCGGTTTGCACGCCGAACGGGAGGTTGGAGAACATTTTCGGCGAGTGGGCATCGGTGTCGATAGAAAGCAAAACGCCCGCCTCGCGCGCGGCGAAAGCGTGTTCGTCCTTCAAATCGAGGCGCTCCGAAGCGTTGATTTCCAAGGCTTTGCCAAAGTGTTTCGCCGCATCGATGAGCGCCGCGACATCAACATCATAAGGCGCGCGCACGCCCAGAACGCGGCCGGTAGGATGCGCGATGAAGTGAACCAACGGATGCGAAATCGCTTTGACCATGCGCTTGGTTTGCAGCGTTTCCGGCAGATTGAACGCGGAATGCACCGAGCCAATTACGACATCCAGTTCGTTCAAAATCTCGTCGTCCAGATCGAGAGTTCCATCGCGCAGAATGTCGCATTCGATGCCGCGAAAAATCTTCAGATTGGGAAAATCGGCCTGCACTTCGGCGATTTCCATCGCCTGTTCGCGCAAACGCTGCGCGTTGAGGCCGTTGGCCATCGCGAGGGCTTTGGAATGGTCGGTGACAGCGAAATAAGCATAACCACGCGCTGCAGCCGCTTCCGCCATCTGGCGAATCGTCGCGGCGCCGTCGCTCCACGTCGAATGGGTGTGTAAATCGCCAATGATGTCGCGCTCTTCGAGGAGTCGGGGCAGTTTTCCCGCTCTGGCGGCTTCCCATTCGCCCCTGCCCTCGCGCAGTTCGGGCGGGATGAAAGCGGCGCCCAGCGACGCATAGATTTCCGCTTCGGTGGCGAAATCTCCCAAGTTTTGGGCCGCCGCTTCGAGATGGGCGCGGCTTCCGGTGTGGAAAAACAGCGTCGAACCGAAATTCTGCGGCGTCGCCAGCACCAACTCGACTTCCAGGCCAGGATGCACCTTCGCCAGAGCGCGCTTTTCGCTCTTTTCCAGGGTTTCCAGCACGATGGGCAGGCCCAGAAAATCATCCAGAATCACCACGTCGTCGCTTTGAACCACGAAATTGAGGTTGCCCAGTGTGTCGCAGCCGCGCCGCAGACTTCCGGCGTCGTGAATCTCGATATTGGGCCACTTTTCGCGCAGCGCATTTTTGAGGCGGTTAGCGACAGCGACGGCACTGGTGAGCGGCAGTCGCGCCGAAAGCTGCGCCATGCGCTTCAAACCGGTTTTCAAGTTTTCGATGGTTTTCGGCCCGAAGCCCGCGACGCCTTCCAGTCCGCCATTTTCGAGACTGTCGGCGAATTTTTCGATGGAGTCGATGCCGCGTTCCTTGTAAAGCAGCGCCACTTTTTTGGGGCCAAGACCAGGCACGCGCAGCACATCAAGCAAACCTGGCGGATGCTGCGAGCGCAAATAGGCCAGCAAGCGCACGTTTCCGGTCGCCAGAAACTCGCGGCTTTTGGCGATGGTGGCCGCGCCGAGTCCCTCGATTTCTTCTAAAGTGCCGTTTTCGGCGGCGTCTTCGATGGGCGAGGGAAAATCGGCGATGGCTTCGGCGGCGCGGCGGTAGGCGCGGGTTTTAAAGGGATTTTCGCCCGCCAGTTCGAGATAGTCGGCGATTTCCCCGAAAACCTGGGCGAGTGCGGCGTTTTGCATGGGTTTAAGGTTACAGGCATTGGGAGAACTTAGAGAGTAGAGGTTAGAACCGAGAGATTCCTAACTTCTAACCTCTACTCTCTAACCTCTTTATACTGTTGAGCAAGCTTTATGTCCGCTTCGACCGAATCTTCGCCCCTGCCGCTCTTGTTTGGAAAGACGCGGCGCGCGCTGGGCTGGCAGGGTTTTTCGACCGAAATTCCCGAAAACTGGAATCCTGGCAAATTTAGCGGCACGCGCGCTAAGGGCGATTTGCGCGTCGATGACGAAAATGGCGTGCGCCTCGAACTGCGCTGGGAAAATTCCAAAAAAACGCCCGATGTCGAAAAAAGCGTGGCGAATTTTCTGCAAACCCTCGAAAAACAGGCCAAAAAACGCGGCGAGGCGTTCGCGGTGGTCGAAGATGCCAAAGTGGTGTCGCGCGGCAAAAAACGCAAAGATCAGGTCACGTCTTTCGGCTGGACGGGCGCTCCTGGCGCGCCCACGTCGTGCGGATTCGGCGCGGCGTGGTTTTGCCCCACCTGCGACCGCGTGACTTTCGCCCACGTCGTTGGGCATCAGAAAGACAAGACCGCCAAAATCGAGCGGTTGGCGGGCGAAATTTTAGGGCCGCTCGAATGTCACGGCGAGGGCGGCTGGGACAGTTGGAGTTTCTACGACATTCAAATCGAAATTCCCGCCGAGTTCGAATTGGCGCGCGCGCAGATGCTGCTCAACAAGATCGAGGTGGAGTGGATTCGGCCTCGTCCCGTCGGGCTTTACGGCTGGGGGCGGCGCCCCGAACGGCTCAAACTGAGCCGTTTTCCCGTCGCCAACGTGCTGCTCACCGATTCGTCGCTCGAAGACTGGGCCGACTGGAACGTGCGCGACAAACAAAAACTGCTGCGTTTCGGCGACGCCTCGACCACGACGGTGAACGGCCATGAAGCGGTTTTGTATCGCGGCGGGCCGAAAGACCCGCGCAGTATTGCGAGCGTGTGGCTCTTCGACAAAATTTTGCGCCGCCGCACCCCGCCAGGCGAACTTCGAGTCTGGAACTGCCAGGCGTCCAATCGGCTCTGGGCTTTTGAAGACGAAGTCGCGCCGATTAATTTGCACGTCGCAAGCGATGTTCTGGATTCGCTGGATTGCCACTGAAACTTTTACGGCAACCACCCCCGCCGTCGCCCAGAGGGCACCCGACTTCGTAAGGAGGGGAGACCACATTACGGCTTTCTCGTTTTCTCTGTTGAGGACGTAAGACTGCGAATGTAGTCTCCCCTCCTTACGAAGTCGGGTGCCCTCTGGGCGACGGCGGGGGTGGTTGCCACATTTGCCTCCTCCCATGAAATCTCACTGCCGATGGCTTGGCGTCCTCGTTTTTCTTTCGCTTTGGCCGGTTTCGGCGCTCGCTCAGGATGCGGCCCCGCCCGCCGCACTTCTGGCTCAGCGTTTGAGCGAAGAGGTGCGCTCGCGCGTGCTCAAGGGCCGCGCCCTGCTCGACAACAACGATGACCTCGCCGTCGCCACGCTGCGCGACGCGGCGCAGAGCGCGCTGCCGTCGCTGGAGCAGGTCGCGGGCAAAAACGCGCTGGGCGCGGCGCCCGAATCGCTGCCGCGCGATGTCGTGACGGCGAATCTCGCCTACAACGCTGCCGAAGCGCATTATTACTGGGGCGTGGCCGCCGACCGTTTCGCGCGGCGCGATGAATCGATCACGGCGCTCGCGCGCGCGGCGCGTCTTTCGCGGGCGAGTGCGGCGGCGCCCCTCGATGGCGGCCTGTTGCGCCGCGACACGGCGGATGCTTTGAAGCGAGTTCTAAAAGACGGTCTGCCTCTGATCGCGCCCGACGATGTTCTCGATTCCATCGCCCTTTTCGCGCACGGCGGGCTGTGGAAACCGAGTCGCAACGCGTTCGATCCCGCGCCACTTTCGGGTGAAATCGGCGGCGGCGCGCTTTCCAAAGAAGAGTTTCTCATCACCGACGGCAGCCTCTTTCCCCCGCTTGCGCCCACTGCCAATCCCTTAGTGCGCGTGCCTTCCTATTATCAGGAAGTGCCCTTCGAAAATCTGCCCGACGCTCTCAAACTCAACAAAATGGTGGCGGGCTACACGCGCCAGAACAGCGGCCCCAACAAGGCCCAGTGGCGCCAGATCGTGCGCGTTTTTTACGCTTCGCCCTACCTCACCAAAGACCGGCGCGACGATTTACCGCGCGCGCGGGCCTTATGCGAGCAGTTTTTGCGCGTCCACGCCCTGTTCAGGGAACAACTGGGCGCCGCCAACCAGTTCGCGCGCGGCGACAAAACCGAGGGCGTCACCACGCTGTGGCTGCTCGAAGTTTCGGCGCTGTGGCCCCAGGACGACGAAGATCCCTCGGTTCTGGCGCAACTCGGCCCGCGTATGCCAGGACTCAACACCGGCAAGCAGCGCGAACCCAGCGATCCCGAAACCACGGCCTTGATGCGGCCCTGGATGCCCGTCGCCGGACAATCTGAGGGCGAGCCAGGCGAAATTTTGTTTTGGAAAGCGGGTCTGGCGCGGCCCGAAGCCGAATGGGTGCGCGAGGTCTGCCACGAATACGGCCACGTCGCGCTGCCGCCTCTGGGCGGTTTTCGCCCGCCGCTCGAACCCTTTGGCAACGGCGTCATGGGCGAAACTCTGGGCCTTTTGTGGGCGGCGCAGCTTCCGTCGCGTTTCGGGGCGGCTCCGTCCGGCAAAGGCGCGGGCGAAGCGATGCTCGGCGATTTTTCGAATCACGTCAAAACCCAGGCGCTTCCGGCTTTGGGGTTTTTCCGCAAAGCGGGGCCGGAATCGCCGCTTCGCGCCTCCAGCACGCGCGAGGGCTGGACTTATTTGCAGGGTTTGACGACCTATCTGGAGCGCGTTTACGGCGGGCACATGCTGGGCCGCGCGCTCGCGCCGCTTTCGCAGCGCGCGGCGAACGTCACCAGCATCGCGGCGCGCCGCTCGCTGATGGACACCCAAACTTTGCTCAACTCGGTCGATGTAACGTGGCGCGACCCTTGGAACGGGCGAAAAACGCTTGCGGTGTGGCTGCCTGGCGCGCTCAATTTGCCCCTGAGCGCGCCCCAGCTCATTTCGCGCGGCGAGGCGGCGCTCAAAGCCAGAACTCGCGCTCAGGTGTTGCTCTGGGTGCCCTCCGGTGCCGATTCACTGCGAATTGAGGGCGCGGGCGCTCAGAATCTGCGCGCCATCGGGCTGCCGTTTCAGGCGGCGCAGGGCGGGATGCGGGTTTATTTCGCGGGCAAAAGCGGCTGGCAGACCTTTTCGCTTCTGGCGGGCGCCGATGCCAAAATTTCCGCTGCGCGCTTTGAACGCAAGTGAATCAAAGTAGAGAACGCGAAGCGTAAGCGAGTGAGGCCTGACCGATAATTCACAGTGGCAGTCAGGCCTCACTCGCTTACGCTTCGCGTTCTCTACTTTGACTCACGCTTTCCAAAATTCCTAAAATAGAGCGCGCCCATGCGTCTTTGGTTCGACCGTTTTTTCCCCGCCGATACTTCGCGCCCCGCTCGCGCCTTTGTCGCGGCGATATTCGCGCTTCATCTCGCCTTCGCGCTCTTTTACGTGGCGGCGATTCCACCGCTAAGCGGCCCCGACGAATATGCCCACGTCCGTTATGTGCGCCAGTTGGTCGAGGAGCGCGCCCTGCCGGTTCTCACCGACGTGCGCCAGACCCGCGACACGCGCACCGGCGCCATCGCGCAGCATCCGCCGCTCTCCTACCTGCTCGGCGCGCCGCTCTACCTCGCGGCGCGCGTGGGTGGAGAAGACCTGGCCGCGCGCGCTTTGCGTCTCGCAAGCGTGGCGCTTGGCGCGGGGACGCTGGCGGTTTTCTGGCTGCTGCTGCGCGAGAATTTCCCCAACCGCCGCGAACTTTGGCCCGCCGCCCTCGCGTTTGCGGCGCTGCTGCCCCATTTTTTGCTGCTTTCGAGCGTGTGGAACAACGACGGGCTGCTCATTTTTCTCTCCACGCTCTGGCTGCTCTATTTTTTGCGTCTGACGCGCGACGCTGAAGCGCAAACGCCGCGCGGTTGGGCGTTTCTGGGATTGTTGTGGGGCGCGCTGCTGCTAACAAAGGCGACGGCGCTGGTTTACGTCGTGCCCGTCGCGCTTTTCCTCGTTTTTCAACTCGCGCGCAGACAGCGCGGCGCGCGCGCTGTTGTCACCCATCTGGGCGCGTTCATGGTGCCAGGACTTCTCATTGGCGGCTGGTGGTTCGTGCGCTTTTACTTCATGATCGGGCGCATCCAGCCCATTCCCGACCTCGGCTACGAAAATCTGCTGCTTTCCTCGCCGCTCGAATTGCTGCTTCATCCCAACGCGCCGCTTTTGGCAGGGCGCTTCGTGGCGGGCGCGATGCGCTCGATCTGGGGCCAGGTCGATTGGACGTTTTCGCCGCCCCAGCGCGACGCGATGGGACAAACCTTTAGTTTCTGGGACGCGTTGTGGGGGCCGACTCTCGCCGCGCAGCCTGGACTTTTCGCCCTCACTCTGGTGATTTACCGTCTCGCTGTCGTCGCCACCCTGCTCGCTTTCGCAGGACTCGTGATGGGTGCCGTCAAACGGCGGCTCGACGCGCCACTGCGCCCGCTCGCCCTCTTTTTCGGTCTGCTCTACGCGGCGCTGGGCTATTACACGCTGTTCAAACACCCTGGATTTTTCGAAGGCGGGCGCTATCTCCTGCCCGCACTGGCGGCGACCGCAACGCTGTGGACGGCAGGCATTTCGTTCTGGCTGCCACCGGCGCGCCAGCGCCTGCTCGCGCCCGCTCTGATGCTCTTTTTCGTGGTGTGGAATGTCGGATGCGCCGTTAACTTGACGCAGGTTCTCATTCCGCTTTACGCGCCCAAATGACGCCGCACGGTTTCGGACAGCTCGCTCATCGCACCCTCGTTGGTGAGCAACCTATCGACGCCGCTTTGCAGCGCCGCGCGGCGAATTTCGATTTCGAGATGGCCGCAAAATCCCCAAATTTGCGCCTCAGCAAAGCGATTTTTGGCGCCTCGCAGCAACCCCAGCCCGTTCATCGAGCGCGAGCCTAAATTGATAATGACGAGGCCAAACTCGCCGCTTTCGGGCAACTGGCGGCGCGTCACGACTTCGCAGCCCGCCGCCTGAAGCTGCGCTCCGACGCGAGTTTGACTGAGCAGATTGTCGTCTAAAAGCAGGGTTTTCATGGGTGGAACTGGAATGCAATTTTAACCTCCCTCGCCCCTAAATATCAGCTCGCAAAACCTCCAGCGTCGCCGCCACCGCCTGCGATAACGCTCCTAAATCGTAGCCGCCTTCCAAAACCGCGACGATGTTTCCATCACACAGCGTTTGCGCCCATTTTTTGGCATCGGAAACCAAATCGGTGAAATCTTCGACTTCCAAATTCATGTGCGCCAATGGGTCACCGCGATGCGCGTCGTAACCGGCGCTGAGCAGAATGAGTTGCGGCGCGAACTTCTCCAGCTCGGCGCCAATGTGCGTCCAGGCGAGACGATAAAGCGCACCGTCGGAGCCGGCGGGAAGCGGGAGGTTAAGCGTGGTTTCATCCCCGCGCTCGGTGGAGAGACCCGAACCAGGAAAAAGCGGCGCTTCGTGAATCGAGGCGAAAAACACGCTGCCATCGTCGTAAAAAATTTCCTGCGTCCCGTTGCCGTGATGGACATCGAAATCCAAAATCGCCACGCGCTCTAAACCCCATTTGGCTTGCGCGTGACGCGCCGCGACCGCGACGTGATTGAACAGACAAAATCCCCACGGCGAATGAGCGCGCCGCCCGCTTTCGGCGTGATGTCCACAGGGCCGCGCCGCTACGAACGCATTGTGGGCCTCGCCGCGCAGAGTCGCATCGACGGCGCGCATCGCGGCGCCGCTCGCCAGTGCCGCCGCCTCGAACGATTGCGGTGAAAGGATGGTGTCGCCATCGAGCGCGCCGCCTCCGCTCTGCGCGATGTTTCTGACTCGTTCGATGTGCGAGCGCGTGTGGCAGCGTTCCAGATCGGCAACGCTCGCCGCTTCGAAAGGGAGATGAAGCAGTTCGTCCCACAGTCCGGCGGCGCGCAAATGATTCCAGATCGCCGTCAGACGCTGCGGGCGTTCGGGATGGCCGCTTCCGGTATCGTGTTCGAGAAAAAGCGGGTGTGTGAGAAAAGCAGTTTTCATGGTTAGATGAGCGGCAAATTGAGCGCTCGACTCCCTCTCCCTGCGGGAGAGTCGGGTGCCCTCTGGGCGACGGGTGAGGGTGAAAAGCCGCAGTTTTCAAAGATTTAACCGGAAAAAGGTGAGAGCAGTCCCTTTTCACCCTGGGCACCCGACTCTCCCGCAGGGAGAGGGAGTCGAGCGCTTGCTTTTCAAAAAGCGTGACCATAACCAACGAATCAAAGCGCCATGTTGTCGATGAGCCGCGTTTTGCCCAGATGGGCGCTGATAAGAATGCGCGCGGCGCGCCCGTCGAGTTGTTGCAGCGCCGTGAGATTTTCGGCATCGACAACCGCGACGTATTGCGGTTGAATGAGCGGCTCGGCTTCCAGAACGGCGTTCATGGTGCGGCCCAGCGCGGCGACATCGGTTTCGCCGCCGCGCGCCGCTTCGACTCCGGCGCGCATGGCGCGGTAAATCGCGCTCGCCGCGCGGCGCTGCTGTTCGTTCAGGTAAGCGTTGCGGCTCGACAGGGCCAGGCCATCGGGTTCGCGCACGGTTTCCACGCCCACGATTTCAATGGGGAAATTCAAATCGCGCGTCAGGGCCTGCACCACGTGCAACTGCTGGAAATCTTTTTCGCCGAAGTAAGCGCGCGAGGGAGAAATCAGGTTGAAAAGTTTGGCCACCACCGTCGCCACGCCGCGCAAATGGCCAGGGCGCGTCACGCCTTCCCACATTTCGTTGAAGGGCGCGACATCGACCCAGGTGCCGTGCAGCAAATCGGTGTCGCCATACATGGCGCGCGCATCGGGAGTAAAAACGGCGTCGCAGCCCGCTTCGCGCAGCAGTTCGAGGTCGGTTTCGAGCGAGCGCGGATAACGACTCAAATCTTCGCTGGCGCCGAATTGAGTGGGATTGACGAAAATCGAAGCCACGAATTGCGGATTTTCCTCGCGCGCGCGATGGCACAGCGCGAGATGTCCGGCGTGCAGAGCGCCCATCGTGGGCACGAAACCCAGATCGGCTCCCTGGCAGCGCAAACTCTGACAAAGTTGCTGCATGGCGCGCGGTTCGGTGAGAATTTGCATGGTGGTTAGAGGCTATCCGAAAACGGTTTGAAACGGCTGCGAAGGAGTTTTGGAAGTGCCCGTAGGGGCGTAGCGTGCTACGCCCAAAACCCTGAGCGTGAGTCATTTGAAGGCTTCTCCAACGCCCTGGGCGTAGCACGCTACGCCCCTACGGGCACTTCCAAAACAATTTCCTAAAACGGCTGCTCATCCAGCGTTTCGATCTCGATTTCATGGTGCGAAGTCGAAAATTTCGCCCGCTCCTCGTCGCTCATCTTCCAGCCGTTTTCGGGCGCCGGAAAGCTGCCGTTTTGAACTTCGGTAACATAATTCTGCGCCGCTTCAAGCCAGATTTCTCGCGTATTGGCCCACGCTTTGGCGAGTTTGAAAGTTTGCGGCGACAGCCCGACCATATCGTTCCACACCAACACCTGTCCGTCGCACCCCGCCCCCGCGCCGATACCGACGGTCGCAATCTTAAGCTGCGCCGTGATATGCTGCGCGACTTCGCTCGTGACAGCTTCCAGAACAACCGCAAAGGCGCCGCATTCTTCCAAAACCGCCGCCTGCCGTGCCAGGCGCTGGCCCGCCTCAGAAGTTTTGCCCTGCACCACGCTTTCGAACTGCAACACCGACTGCGGCGTGAAACCAAGGTGCCCCATCACCGGAATACCCTGGCGCGTCAGTTTTTTCAATAAATCGGGATGAACGCCCTCGATTTTGACGGCGTGCGCGCCGATTTGCAGCAGCGCGACTGCGTTTTCGATGGCGCGTTTGGGCGTGGCGTAGGAGCCAAAGGGCAAATCGGCGACAACCGCGACATCGGCGCGCGACGAGCTTTTGACGCCGCGCACCACGGCGCCGGTGTGCCGTTTCATGTCGCTCATGGTGACGGGGAGCGTCGAATCGTAGCCCAGAAGGGTGTTGCCGAGAGAATCGCCAACTAAAATCGCGTCCGCGCCCGCTTCGCAGGCGATTTGCGCGCTGGGCGCGTCGTAAAGCGAGAGCATCGAAAGCGGCGCTTGGTCGCGCTTTTTGCGAGCGAAAATTTGCAGGGGAGTCATGGGAGCAACAGGCAACAGGCAATAGGCAATAGGCAACAGTGAGATGGGGCGCAGAATGGCTCGTTTTCACTATTGCCTGTTGCCTGTTGCCTGTTGCCTCGAAAATTTGGCGCGCAAACGATTCCACAGCGAGGGACGGGTGTTTTTTTCGGCGCGCGGCGCGGCTTTGGACTGGGAATATGCGATTTCCAGCCGGTCGCGTTTGCGGCGCAGCATGGCGTCGTCGGGCGCGATTTGAAGGGCCTGGTCGAACATCATCAGCGCGTAATCGAAAAGCCCCTGGTGCGCGAAAATATCGCCCATCAGTTCGCGCGCCGCGACGTTGCGGCCATCGGCGAGCAAAACGGCGCGGCACAGCGCGGTCGCTTCTTTGACTTTGCGTTCGCGGTGAAAGAGCTGCGAGGCGAGCGAAATTTGGTGCAAAAGCCGCATTTCGCGCCTTGGGCTGGCATTTGGTCGCGCTGGTTTCGTCCTGGATGTCGATTTTTGACGGCGCGCGCTTTTTTCTCTGGTCGCCGCTCTCGACTGGGGCGCGGCGGGTTTGACACGCGGCGCCGGCGATTTTGGGGATGTGGAACGCGCGCGCTGCGCGCTTTCGCGCGCCTGACGCGCTTGATTTTGACTTTTGATTTCCGCCAACCGCGCGCGCGCATCGAACTGGGCGCGCTTTTGCGGGTCGCCGATGAGATGCCACGCCTGGTTGATCTGCGCCATGCGAATCGTGGCGGCGGCTTTATCGGGCGCCACGTCGGGATGGTTTTCGCGCACCAGACGGCGGTAGGACGCTTTGAGAACTTCGGACGAAACCTCGCGCTCCTCGCCCAGCACCTGATAAGGATCGAAACTCATGCCGCCTTTATTTTAGCGGTTTTAGCCCTTCACCGCTTTTTCCGCATCGCTGAAAATCGACTCGAAATAGCCGAGGTAAAACTGCCCCATCTGCATTCCGATGCGAATCGCGATAATCAAAAAAACCACGATGCCCAGCACCTGCACGCTCTGTTTGACGGCAACTTCGGCATCCGATTCGAGAAAATCGGCGGCTTTATCCAACTGCTCGTCCAGACTGCCCGATTCCTCGCCGACGTGCATCACCTGCAAAACGGTCGAAGGAAACTGTTTGGTTGAAGCCAGACAATCGGTCAATCTCTCGCCGTGTTCGAGCCGTGGGATGGTGGCGAGGGCATCGCGCGCGATGGCGGCGTTGCCGCAGGCATCGCTGGCAAGGCGAACGCTTTCGCCAGGCCCAACTCCCGCGCCGTAAAGCGCGCCCAGAGCACGGCAAAATTTCGCGGTCGCAAAAGCGCGCGTGACTTTGCCCATCACGGGCAGGCGCAGTTTGACGGAATCGAGGATCAATTTCGGCCCGTTTTGATGCGCGGCGAGCGGCGACGAAAACTCTATAGCCCGATAAATGAGATAGGCGATGCCGACAATTAAAAGCGGCGGCCCCACCGAGGCGAGCCACGCCAGAAACGGATTTTGGCCGCCCTGGACGACCGCCAAAACCAGAGGCACGGCGCCAGGAATGAAAATCGAGGCAAAAACCAGCAGTTTGGGATACCAGGTTTCGCGTTTGATGGTCTGCTGCAACTCGTAATCGCGTTCGGCATAGCGCGAGAGGCGCGCGAACATCGCATCGAGAAAGCCGCCGCGCTCGCCGGCGCTCACCATGCCGATTTGAAGCGGCGAAAACAGGCCAGGAAACGCGGTCATCGAAGCCGAAAGCGGCTCGCCGCTCAAAACGCGCGCCTCCATTTGACGCGACGCGCTGCGGAGCGCGCCATTGGGCGCGTGGTCGGACATTGAGTGCAGAGCGGCGCCAATCGTGGTTCCGGCGTGAACCATGGCGCCGAGTTGACGGAAAAACTGCGACAAATCTTTGGTCGAACAGCGCAAAAGCGGCTGCGGCGCGATGGGCGGCGCGGCGGCGCGCGGGTTTTGATGGCGCGGATTGGCTGAAGACCCCGCGACGCGAGGCGTGGGCGAAACTCCCAGCGCGACGCCAGGAACGGTCGGCGCGGGGAGCGGAGCGGAAGGCGATGAGGCTTCGCGCCCCGCGTTTGATTCGACGCGCGGCGCGCGCGGGGCGGGGGCCGAGTTTCGAGGGACGGCGGGGCCGCGCGCGGCTTCGAGCCGCGTCAGGAACAGCCCTTGAGCGCGCAGAAATTCGAGCGCGGCGCGGCGGTCGGCGGCATCGTGATTGCCGCGCACGACTTTCCCGCCGGAGTCGCGCGCTTCGTAATCCCAGAGAGACATGGTGGAGAGTTTAATTTGCAGCGAATAAATTCGCCGCAAAACAACAAAACCCGCCGGCGCGGGTTGGGCCTTGGAGCGTATCCGCATAGGCAGGGAGCGGGGGAATCACTCCTCGCCTCAAAAACTGGGAGCCGGGCTAATCGCGCTCCCCACATTTCGCTCCCTACTATTTGAATAGGTTCTTAGTCCACAAAGGCGGACTTCGCGCCGTTGCTGCGGCGAATTCATTCACCCCTACTCCATCAGAAACTCATCGCCCAACGCTTCCAGCTTTTCGCGCAGTTTCAAAACCGCCAGATCTTTGGCTTTGGCCTCGCACATCACATCGAATTCGCGCGTTTCGCGCACTTTCCGCGCGAAAGAGATGAAAGTTTGGCTGTCGATATAATCCGCGTGCTGCGAGGCGAGCGCCGCCGCTTCGTGCGCGACCCGTTTCCCCGTCGTTTTGTCGCGGCGCAAAATGGTGCGCGCTTCGATGCGCGGCGAGGAAAAATGAATTTTGGGCCGACAATGATTGGGCCAGGTCTTCAGAATCGCCGCGCACGCTTCCTCGTGGCTCCAGCCTTCGGGGTTGATGCAAGTGTGATGTTGGTGGTCGAAAATACAGCGAATCCCCGTCGCTTCGTGGATTTGAAGCACTTCCGCCGCGCTCCACGACACATCGTCGTTTTCCAAGACCAGACGGCGCCGCGCCGGTTCGGGAAGAAGTTTGTAATGGGCGATAAAACGCGCCATCGCCGCCTCGCGCTCGCCGTAAACGCCGCCGACGTGCGTCACGATGACCGCTTCTTCGCCCTGCTCCATCACGTCGAGCATCTGGGCCTGCGCCAGAAAATCGCGCGTCGAAGTTTCAGTGAGTTTGGGCGACGGACTGTTGAGAATAATGTATTGCGAGGGATGAAACGAAAGCCGCAAATTCATCTCGCGCGCCCGTTTTCCGAGGTTTTCGAGTTCGGCGCGCGCTTCCTCGATTTGCCCGTGAAACTGCGGCAGATCGGGATGGGTGAGATAGGGCGCGAAATCGCTGGAAAAGCGATACATCAAAATGCGCGTCTTTTGGAGATAATCGAAGATTCCATGTGCGAATTCGATGGAATTTCGGAGGTGCGGCGCGTTTTGATGGCGGCGCGCATCGTGGCTTTTAAGGCCCTCTTGACCTAACACTTTCACGGCGAAACCAAGTCTCATATCATCGCTGGCTTTGCGCGTTTGGGGCCAAACTTCGTGCTTATGCGACTTCCTGGATATAAGTTGGGGCTAATGCGGCATAGCGCCGAGTCCAGTCGCACCTGGAATGGAGCGATGAACGAGCAGGACGCAGGGCGTCGGATGCAGCGCATTGTCGTGCCGGCATGGGTCGCTTTTACGCGGCGGCCAGTTGATCGCGGATGAGTTTGGTGGCTAAGTCACTCGTTGTCACGCCTTGCTGACGTGCTTTGTCACGCAACGCTTGAGCCACACTCATATCAATTTCAACCTCGTAATACCGATTACGACGTTGAGCATTCACTTCGACAGTCTGAAACGCATCAGGATAATCCATCGTATCGTGTGTATCCCAAAACTCGCCAGCTTCTTCCAAACTGCCGAAAGTGTCAGGAATAGGATCAATGTGCTTTTCGTTCATGATAATATCTCCTTTCTGCCTGGGTCATGTCTCGTGCCGAAATTGGCAGGGCCGCAGACCCGTGTTTGCGGATGAAGAAAATAATCAGGTATCGACCGCCCTCGGTTTGGCCGTAAGCGGCGTAAACATCTTCACCTTCGACCTGGCCTTGCTCGACGCGCCGAAAGTGCGCTCTGCTGAACCAAACTTCTTCTACTTCCTCGACCGAGACGCCATGTTTGACCGCAAGTTTGTCCACGAATTTTTCTTTCCAGATGACATCGTAGATTTCCAAATCTGTCTCCTTGCGGTTCTGACTACAGCAGGAAGTATACAATTTTCACCTATGAACTACAGCCAAGCCGCGCCACCGGCATAACGACCCAGTTCAGCCGCCCGCAGCAGCGCAGCGAGGCACGAGCGAAGCTGCGAAGGGTCGGCTGCAACGACTGGTTGTGTTGATGTTGATTCACTCCAACCACGTTTTTGTATATTCCACGAACTCATTCAAAGCATTATTCTGCGGATTTGCTGCGAGTGTTGCCTTGACATTCACTATTCCTTCGCCTTCTACGATAAAAATTGGCACATCTCTTCCGAATTTGCTTTGAATTATTTGTTCCTCATGCAAACGGCGGGCAATTTCTTCACCTAGAGCAGAGCAAGCAGAAGCGAGACTCGCTGCTCCATAAATGATTCGCTTCTCACGATTATATGGACTGTGCGTGAGTTCACTATCAATTTCAACACCAACTGACTCGCACCATTGAACCCATAAAGATAGTTCTTCTACAGTTTCCGGTGTGGATGCCTGATAATCGCATAGCCATTCGCTGGGAGACCACTTGGCGTCGTCTTGACCAGCAATAGCGACTTGGCTCTTATAGTATGTCTCGGTATTATAGGCCAGCAGAAAATCGCCTTGCGACAGCCCATTGTCACCACAGAAAATCTCAATTACATAAATATCGTTTGCTAATGTTGTGTCCCAGGACAAAATGGTGCGTCTGAATTTCTCGTAAATCAAATCAGTGAATTGTGCCATCTTTATATCTACTCGGTATTAGTCTTTGCCTTTCGGTCTTCATAAGCTGATCGCATCAACACAACAGTATATTACGCCGCGCCACGCGGCAATTTCAAGCTATAGGTTGTAAATTACTGCCTTTTGTGACGAAACCATTTCATAAAAATAGAGCAGAGCGCAGCGCCACTGGCGTGTTCCTTGAACTGCAACCGCATTCCGCGTTTGCGAGAAATGGCAGATTGCTGTTTGATAATGAGGATTAGATCGAAAGAGCATAGAAACAAAAACCCGCGCATTAAAAATGCGCGGGTTTTCTGTTGCCGGAATCTACTCGCCTTCGGCCATCGCCTGCATCTGGGCGGTGAGGCTGGCCCAGGGAATCAGTTCGAGGCGCGCTTTGGGAATGGGCTGGTTGGACACGTCGCAGATGCCATAAGTGCCGTCTTCCATTTTGCGGAGCGCGTGTTCGATGGCGCTCATGGTGTCCTCGATTTCCTCTTCGACGGACAAATCCATTTCCTTGTCCATCAGCGAGGACGCCAGATCGGCGGTGTCGTCTTCGCCTTCGGCGTCTTCGGGCAGGTTGCCGTCCATGTCCGAGTTGTTTTTGCGGACGTATTCGCGCTCTTCTTCCAATCGCGCCATTTCATCGAGCAAAAGCTGGCGATAATGGCCGATGTCGAGATCCTGGCGCTGCTGGGGCTTGATTTCGCCCGCGTTGGCGTTGACGGCTTCGGCGGGCGCACTGTCGGTGCTATGAGCAGAGCCTGCGGCGGCGGTTTTGACGGCTTTGCGGCTCGGTTTTTGAGGGGTCGTTTTAGCGGTAGCCTTGGTCGGCATGAAAATTTCCTTTCTGTTGATTGAACCGACGCTCCCCTCTGGACTTCGCCAATGGGAAGCTAATGTTGCGGCGGCGTGCCGAGCGATTCAATCAGTTGTTTTTTCCACGCGGCGCGGCGGTTTTGATACTCGTTCGCATCGATTTTTCCGGCCTCGTGCTGGTCGTCGAGATCGGCGATTTTTTGAATCAGATCACGGCTGGCCGGCGTTAAGGCAAGCTCGGTGCCGAAGCCGTTCAAAGCGGGAAACTGGGCGCCGTGCGCTGAAGATTGCTCAATAACGAGTCCCCCATAGGCCGGTTCCGCGAAGTTTGCCTCGCGCCGTTTGCGGCGCGGTTTCATCATCGCCAGAGGCAGAAACAGGCACAGCGCAAGCGTCATCGCCGCGAAGCCCCAGAACATCGGATTGACCGGCCTCGAAATCCCAATCTCCAGAGTTTGACCCGCCGGAAGCGCGGGAGGCGCGCTGCCCTGGGGCATCATGGGCGCGCCGATGGCATTGACGATGCGCGTTTGCGTCTGGCCGTCGATGGGAACGGGCGCTTCTTCATCGCCTGAAAGTTTGGGCGCTGTGACTTTGAGGTCTTTGTCGTCGGTGGTGCGCGCCACGAAGAAGAATTTGGTCGGATAAATGGTTTTGCGGCTCAAATCGACCGATTTGGCCCAGGGCAGCGCCGAAGGCCAGTCGATTTGGTAGTTGACGATGATGTTGTTGGGCGCGCCGTAAGCCTCCGGCGTGATGGGACGCACCACGCCCCAGCCGTCGGAGGTTTTAATCAAGGTGGCATCGGTGATTTTGGGGTCGAGGCGCACGTTTTTGGCGGCTTTGGGCAAGTCCAGCAAAACCGAAATTTTGCGCGGCCCCACCCCCAGAAAGGTTTGTCTGGAATGGTTGTGAACCACGATGCGCTCGACGACTTTGAGGCCGGTTTCTTTCGCCTGGCTGCTTTCGGTGGCGGGGCCGCTTGGGGCTTCGCCGGTTTTATTGGATTCGATGGCGAGGTGATGCACCTGAAAATCGAGCGGCACGGGCTGCGTCGAAGTATCGAAAACCAGCAAATCGACTTTTTGCGAGTTGACGTTGATGCCGACAGCCTTGAGTTTGTTGCCGCCGTCATAGGCCACCGCCCAGTAGTCGAAGCCCTGATGCGGAATGCTGGCCATCAAAAGCTCATTCGCGCCGTAGTCGCGCGAGGGAAAAGCGAAACGGCCCGCCGCGTCGGTTTTGGTGGTGGCGAGAGTGGTTTTCGCTCCTTTATCCCCAGGGCGCACCAATTGAACCGTCGCGCCCGCGAGCGGCTTGTTGCCGTTGGTGCCGTCTTTGGCGAGACCGGAAATGACGGTTGGCGCCGCGACCGCGAGTTGCGTCGAGAGAGCGGTGAGAAGGAGGAGGGGGAACGTCTTTTTCATATTGGGAGACGGGAGACGGAATACGGGACGAATTTTCCGGAAGCTAAAGCATCCGTCTGGGGGCCTTCGGCCTTGGGTGCTTCGCACCCGATAGTGGCAGCGACTTGCCACATTTGAGACGACGTGAGCAATTCGCAGCGACAACGGGTGCGAAGCACCCAAGGCCGAAGGCCCCCAGACGGATGCTTTAGCTTCCGGAAAATTCGTCCCGTATTCCGTCTCCCTTTTTGCGCGCTCGCGCGATCAGAACTTCGCTTTCGAGCGACGTTTGCAGTCGTTTTTGGCGCCGCGCGCCGAAAATCAGCGCTTCGAGCGAGGGAAGCGACGGCGCGGGCAGTTCCGGCTTGAGTTCTTCGAATTCGGCGTCGTCGATTTTGCCCAGGTCGCGGTCGATTTCAAGTTGTTCGACGGTGTGCCAGTTTTCACCCTGCGCGGCGCGTTTCGCAGGCGAGGCGCCCGCCCACAATGGCGAGGCGATGTAAAACAGCGCCGCGCCGCCCAAAATAATGGCAAACATCCATTCCATCACGCCACCAGTTCCTTTTCGCGCTCTTCAACCGGTGCGGGAATTGGCGACGGCGCGACGGCGCTGCGGCGGTGGGGAAGCATGGCGACAATCGTTCCCAGCACGAAAAAGCCGACCGAAACCCAGATCCACATCACCAGCGGGTTCATATACGCCTTAATCGAAGCCGAATTGTCTTTGGTATCGAGCGCGTCCAGCACCAGATAAAGGTCGTTGGCGGGCGTCATGCGAATCGAGGGGCGCCGCGCGCGCTGCACTTCCTCGCCGGTCGAATCGGTCGCGGTGGTGTTTTTGAAGATGTCGATGCGCGGATCCATCGGCCTGTCCCGAGGTGTAATCTGGCCGTTCTGGTCGAACACCGTGACCAGAGCCACGATTTGATCCTGCAAATTGTCGGGCATTTTCGTGGGCCGCGCCAGGCCGTCGAAGCGCAACACGTATTCGCCGACGCGCATGGTTTCGCCCTTTTTGAGCTGAATCGGCTTGGTCTCAATTTTGAAAACCGACGAACCGGTCAAGCCCACGAACATTACCGCGACGCCCAGATGCACGATGTAGCCGCCATAGCGCGCCGGATTGAAGGACAGCAGATTCGCGGAGGCTTCAAACGCGCCTTCGCGCCGCTTGTGCATCAGGGTTTTGATGCCGCGAAAAAACTCCCAGCCAATCGCCAGAAACACGAAAGCCGCGAGAACGAACGCCGTCGCCGCGCCGGTGCGCCACTGCGCCAGAAACCACATCACCGGCACGAACGGCAGCGACCACAAAAGCGGAAATTTAATCGCTTTCCACACGCCCGCCCAGGTCGCGCGGCGCCAGGGCAAAAGCGGCCCGATTCCCGTCAGCGCCAGCAGCAAAAGGCCAATCGGCGCCATGACGCGGTTGAAATACTCCTGCCCGACCGTGACACGCCCACTGCCAATCGCTTCGGAAAGCGTCGGAAAAACCGTGCCCCACAAAACCGCGAAGGTCGCGCCCAGCAGCAGCCAGTTGTTGAGCATGAAAAGGCCCTCGCGCGACAAACTCGATTCGATCTTGGCGTCGGAATGGAGTTCGCTGCGGCGCAGATAGATGAGAACCATGGTGAGCGCGAGCGCGAAGCCCATGAAGCCCAGAAAATAGCCGCCGATGCCGCTTTCCGCGAACGAATGCACGCTTTGCACCACGCCGGAGCGCGTTAAAAACGTGCCGAAAATCGACAGCAGAAACGTCAGCGTCACCAGCGCGATATTCCAGTTTTTGAGCAGTCCGCGCCGTCCCTGGAGCATGATCGAGTGCAAAAACGCCGTCGCCGAAAGCCAGGGCAACAGACTGGCGTTTTCGACCGGATCCCAGGCCCAGTAGCCGCCCCAGCCGAGGGTTTCGTAGGCCCACACGCCGCCCAGCACGATGCCGACGGTGAGAACGATCCAGGTGAACAACACCCAGCGCCGGATGAGGGAAACCCATTCTTCATCGAAGCGGCGATGCAGCAGCGCCGACACCGCGAAGGCGAACGGCACGGTGCAGCCGACGTAGCCGATATAAAGCGTCGGCGGGTGGATCTGCATCCAGTAGTTCTGCAACAGCGGGTTCATGCCGCGCCCGTCGGTGGGGACGGCGCCTTCGACGAGGGCAAACGGGTTTTCGCGAAAAAAGACGAGCGCTGCGAAGAAAAACGTCGTCGCCGACACGACCGCGACGGCGGCGGGCGCGAGATTTTGCCCGCTTTTGCGCCCGCTCCGCGAGATGACGAGCGCGTAAGTCGCCAAAACGAACGTCCACAGCAGCAGACTGCCGCCCTGCCCGCCCCACAGCGCGGAAATTTTAAAGGGCAGCGGCTGGTCGCGATTGGAGTTTTGCCAGACGTAGGAAAGCGCGAAGTTGTCGGTCACAAACGCCGCAATAAGCAGCGCGCACGCCGCCGCGACGAACGCCCAGCACACGAAAACGGCGTTGTGAGCGCTTTCGAGCCATGCCGCGCGGTTGGGACGGCGCGTGGCAAAACTGGTCGCCGCGATGTTGAAGGCGGCGGTGGCCATCGCGAGCCAGAGGAGGGTATGTCCGAGTTGAGCGAGCATGGGGAAACAAGTGAACTCTACTGTGCCAGGAGCGGGCGTGTAAACGGGGTCGCCGTTCTCGTCGGTCACGAAACAAGTGAACTCTGTCGTGCCAGGAGGCTGAAGCCTCATGGCACAGGACGTTAACTCCAATGACGGGGCGCCGTCGCGGGCGCCCCTGCGTTTCACTTGGCACTGAAATTCTAAACGGCGCCTGCTTTGGCGACCTTTTCGGGGGCTTTGGCGCCCGCTTCGCCCGCTTCATATTTGGACGGGCATTTGGTCAGGACATGATCGGCTTTCATCACGCCAGGCGCGACGTAAATGCCATCGACCTGCACCGGCCCGCCGGCGCGAAAGGTGTCGGGCAGCGCATCGGTGTAAGACACCATCACGGCGCTCTTGCCTTCGATGACCGAAAATTTGTGGACGTTCACCACGCCGTCCGCCGATTGCTGGGGCGTTTTGACGACTTTTTGCGGCCCGACGAAACCGACCATGCGCAGACGCTGACCCACGAAATTTTTCGGCGCGCCATCGGCGGCGCGAAGCTGGGCGACGGGCACCGATTGCAGCGTGCCCGACTTGAGTGAAGAAGCGACCAGAAAGCCGAGAGCGCCCATAATGGCGACGCTGCCGACGAAATAACGACGTTGCATAAGAAAACCTGCGACCAAAGTAAAGAAGGAAAAACCACAGAGGCACAGAGAACAACACGAGGTAAAGGAAGCCTCAGCCCGTTTTTGGTCTTTCTGCCCCTGCTTCTCCTCCTGAATTTGCTCTGTGTCTCCGTGTCTCTGTGGTTTTCCTTCCCTAACGCTTTAATCCGAGAGGCGGAAGGTGTTGGAGAAAAGTTTAGCCCCGCGAGACCGCGCGGGCAAAGCGAAGTGCTGCGTCCTGTGATGAGTCGCCCTTGTGAATGAGGCTCAGATGAGGGAAAATGGCGCTCGAATTGCAAAGCGGGCGTCGCTTCCCTTTTGGCGAGGCGCCCTTTCCTAATCATCAACAAAAGGTTTCAAACAATGCAAGAAATTCCCTCCTGGGTTCTTTACGCCGTCGGAATCGCCAACGCGATTCAGATTTTTTCTGCCCTGGCCATGATCGCGCTTGGCGTCGTGGGCGTCGGCATTTTGCTGCAAATCAAGGGCATGGTTTCCGAAGAACTGCGCAAAGATATTCTGCCCAGCGTGTCGGGCACGCTCAAAAACGTCGAGAAAATCTCCGCCGACGCCGCCGACACCACCCACAATGTCACCGCCGCCGCCAATCGGGTTTCCAACCTGGTGGGCAGCGCCGCCAACCGTTTGGAATCGCCGGTCGTGAAAGCGGTCGGTCTGGCGTCGGGCGTTTTGGCGGCGAGCCGTTCGCTGCGCGGCGGCAAAACGGTCGTGGTGGAAAAAACCACCACCAAAAAACGGAGGTTCCCTTTTGGGTAAAACACACTTTGAAACGGCGCCGGAGCGCGTCGTTATCGTCGCGGGGCCAAGTTTTGGGCAGGCGCTCAAATTCATGGCTTTCGGCGCGGCACTGGGCGCGGGCGCGGTCTATTATTTTCTGGGTTCCAAAGGCAGTGCGAGCGCAGCTAAAACGGCTTCACTCAAGGACATGGCTTCGAAATACGAGGCCGCCGTCGAAGATTTCGGCGCCGAGAGCGAAGCGGCTTCCGGCGATGTCTCCGAGCGTATGAGCAGTCTGGCGAGCCGTTTGAAAAGCATCGGCTCGCGCGCTAAGGATTTGGTGGAAACCGCCGCCGAAGCCGTCAAACCGACGCTGGAAAACGCTGTCGCCGAGGGCAAAAAAGCGGCGGCGGAGGTGCAGACCAAACTCAAAAAAGATGTCGAAGAAGCGGGCGATAGACCCGCCATCGCGGAGCAGGACGGCGACCTTCCCAGCGAAAAAGAAGATAAATTCGTGGAGTAGAGGTAGTTTCCGGCGTTTTTAGGGCGATGCGCTCGCCGTCCACACTCCATCGACTCGCACCAACGCACTTTTCCAGAGACCCTCCGCAAAAAAAGCGGGGCTGAAGTTTCCTCCCAATCACGGTTTTCTCCGCACCGATGGGAAGGAGGCATCGGCCCCGCTTTTCCATTGCGCCCCTTGTTGGAAAGGTTTTGAGAGGGTGTAACCACGCGCAGTGGTTGAAACTCTCGTGCCGCGCGCGGTGCAGACACGCGCAACTCACCAGTTGCGGCACTCGGACTCAGCAGGCGATGAACTCAATTTTTATGTCTTGAATTCGACACAGACAGCGGGCAGACCCATTCCGCACGCTGAAACGGCGCGGCGCGACACAAAAAATTTACACCGCCGAAATCAAAATAGATGTTACGAATGCGGGAAAATTGGGTAAAATAGAGAACATGAAAGTGAGCGGCACAAGCAAAAACGAAAATTTTCGTGTTCCGCCAAAGGAGATACTCTTGAATCAACCATTCAACACTTGCACCGGTGCACCGACCGTCACTCGCCGTGCTGGATTTACCCTTATTGAACTCTTAGTTGTTGTAGCCATAATTGCGATTCTGGCTGCGATTCTGTTCCCCGTTTTTGGACGCGCGCGTGAAAACGCGCGCCGCTCGGCGTGCCAGAGCAACCTAAAGCAGATCGGCCTGGGAATGCTCCAGTATTCTCAGGATTACGACGAGATCATGCCTCGATGGGGTAACTATACAGCCACCAATCTCATGGCGAACCTTTTAGACCCATACATGAAAGTTCAAAATACTGCGTCAACGGACAAACAGGCGGTTTGGCGGTGCCCCTCAAGCCAGGGAACAGACCCAAACAACCCGTTAGGAGTTTCTAACTCCTACGGATACAACTACCTGATTTTAGGTAATGTTACCCCTTCAACTAACCCTTTTCTGGCCGCCCATAGCACGCCTGCTCCATTGGCGAGTCTGCAGGCCCCAGCCGAGACGGTTGCTTTTGCTGAGGGCGTTGATATTCTCAGATCACCGTATGCCGTCAGCCTACTTCTCAACGCCAGCAATGTTGTTGCGCGCCATTTCAACTCATCAGAGGGTGCTTATAATGGCAATAAGCTCTATGACCCGAAAGGTCAAACCAACGTCTTGTGGGCGGACGGCCATGTTAAATCTCATTCGCGTGCTTCGATAACTGGTCGAACCCCACTTAGCGGCACTGGAATTACCCCCAACGGCAGCGGTGGTATTCTGTGCAGTGATAACTTATGGGGGCGCGAGAAGCCATCGGTCTGGCGCATCACGGGTTTTGGTTGCACTGCAACATCACCTTAAAAGTTTCCGCTTTGAACGACTTCGCGTTCAAATCGTGTAGCAGAAAAGCAAGCGCCTCATCGAAAAGCCCGCACAAATGAATTTGTGCGGGCTTTTTGCTTTTCCATTTAACGATTGGCGCACATTCGCGCCGTCGCGCCTCGTAGCGCTGGCGACCTTGAGCAGACAACGGCAGCTAATTGCCGGCGCAATTCCTCGACGGTCAATTCGACTCAACAGCGCGCGATGGCCGCTCGATTCCCATTCTTTACCCTATTGAGGCACCTCTCACCCGCGCAAAGGAACTTCCGCGTCTTGCCGGTGTTCTTAAAGGTGATGGCTAAACCGCGTTTCCTGCTTTTTCTGCTCTCCCTACTCTTCTGTGTTCCGGCGTGGGCGCAAAATCCCGTCAAATGGAGCGCGACGCTCGAACCCTCGCCCCTTCGCGCCGGTGAAGGCGGGCGCATCGTTGTTAAAGCCCAGATTGAGGCGCCCTGGTATATCTACGCGCCCTCGACACCTCCTGGCGGGCCGATTCCCACCACAATTGCGCTCCTGCCGTCCAAATCCCTCTCTTCGAGCGGCAAACTCGCGCAGCCCAAAGCCACGCGCCATTTCGACGAAGGGTTTCGGATGCAAACCGAAACTTACGCGGGGAGCGTCTCCTTTGGCATTCCAGTTCAGGTCAAAGCGGGCGCGGCGGGCGCGCAAAAAGCGACGGTTCGCGTGCGCTATCAAACCTGCAATCAGCGTTTGTGCCTGCCGCCCAAAACCGTCGAAGTGCCGGTGACGTTTTCGGTCGCGGCGGGCGCAGCGCGCAGTGACAAAATCGCGCCCGACACCTCCGTTCCCGCTCAGGCGGCTCAGAAGAGCGCCAAAGTTGAAAAAGCTGAACCTGCCGCCACCACCCAAGCCTCGACACCCGCGCCGGTTCGCAGCGCGCCGACGCAAAGTCTGCTGGCTTATGCGGGCGTCGCGTTCGGGGCCGGACTTCTGGCGCTTCTCACGCCGTGCGTTTTTCCGATGATTCCCATCACCGTCGCGTTTTTCACCAAGCGCAACGAGGGAAAAAACGGCGGCATTAGCGGCCCCATCGCGTATTGCGCGGGCATCATCGGCACCTTTACGGTGATTGGCATCGCGGCTTCGGCAGTTTTCGGCGCGGCGGGCATCGCGCGCTTCGCCACCAATCCCTACGTCAATCTGGGACTGGCGGCGCTCTTCGTTTTGCTGGCGCTCAATTTGTTCGGGGTTTACGAAATCACCGTGCCGTCGAGCATTCTCAACCGCGTCAATCCCAACGGGCGTGGCGGGCTTCTCACCCCGCTTTTGATGGGTTTCGCTTTTACCCTCACTTCGTTTACCTGCACGGTTCCCTTTGTCGGCACGGCGCTTTTCGCGGCGGCGACGGGCGGCTGGATTTATCCCGCGATTGGAATGCTCGCCTTTTCGACCGCCTTCGCGCTGCCTTTTTTTCTGCTCGCGCTGTTTCCGAGCTGGATGTCAAAAATGCCGCGCGCCGGTAGCTGGCTGGTGTCGGTGAAGGCGTTCATGGGCTTTCTGGAACTGGCGGCGGCGCTCAAATTTCTCTCTACGGTCGATTTGGTGTGGCAACTCGGCTGGCTGACGCGACCGGTGTTTCTGGCGCTATGGTTCGCTCTGGCATTGGTGTCAGCGCTGTATTTGTTGCAAATCCTGCGTTTGCCCAAAGATGAAGGCGGCGCGCGTCTGGGGCCGGTTCGCCTTGGCCTGGGCGCGGCGATGATCGGCGTCTCGGCGCTGTTGCTGGGCGCGATGAACGGCACCAAACTCGGCGATTTCGATGCTTATCTGCCGCCCGAAAACTACGGCCAGAACGCGCCCGCGCGCGAATCGCAGTGGCTGGTCAACGACCTCGAAAGCGCGCAGAAACTCGCTAAAGACCAAAACAAGCCGCTTCTCATCAATTTCACCGGCTACGCCTGCACCAACTGCCGTTTGATGGAAAACAACGTCCTGCCGCATCCGACCGTGACGCGCGAACTGGATAAATTCGTCGCCGTCGAGCTTTTTACCGACGGCACCGATGCTAAATCGCGGAGTTTCAACCAGTTTCAGCAAAAGAAATTCGGCACCGTCGCCATTCCCCTTTACGCCGTCGTCGAACCGGACGGCACGGTTCGCGGGCGTCTGGAAGGTCTGGAGCGCGATCCGCAAAAATTCGCCGATTTTCTCTCCCAGTCCCGTCAGGAACCGCGCGTGGCGACTAGCGAGCGTTGAGAAGGTGTTGACCGGTTCCCTCTCCGCTTGCGGGGAGGGTTAGGGTGGGGCCGAACGTTCAATGTCCCATGTTCGATGTCCTATGTTCAATGTTTGAGCAACAACATAGAACATAGGACATCGAACGTTGAACCTTGAAATTTGCAACTTCAAATTGAAACTCTTTCGGTTCACCCCTCCCTAACCCTCCCCGCAAGCGGAGAGGGAACCGGTCAGTCATCTCGCCGCTACTTTTTCGACCTGTTTTCGACATTTTCTCCTCGCCTGCCTCGCGGCGCGGTTTTTTCGCCGTCCCGCATCGGTTACAATGGGATGTGCATTAACTTTAGGAGATTTTATGCTCGAAAATCCGGTTCTCGAACCCGAATACCAAGACGCCGCCGAAACTCCGTCTGCCGAGGCACCTCTGCTGTCGCGGCGCGCCCTTTTGACACTCGGCCTGGTCGCGGGCGCGGCCCTGACGTTGCCCGCCCTGCCCACGCGCGCCGACTTTCCCTACGGCGACCTTCGCACGCTGCGTTACCTCGAAGAAGTCGCTCGCTTGCAGGCCGGTTTCTTTTCCGCCGCGTCGCTTTCCTCGCCCGCAGAAGCGTTGCCGGAACGTGAAGCGAATCTGATTAACCTGATCGCGCAACAGGACAGCGAACTGGTGCGCTGGTTTGCTTCCGCCCAGAACAACTACAGCCTGGGCGCCGCTTCCACGTTTTACACGCCCAATATGTCGACTTCGCGGCCCATCCCCAGCTATCAGTTTGGTCTGGGCACCCTGAACACGCGCGCGGCGATTTTTGCGCGCGCCATCGAACTCAAAGAAGCCTCGGTCGGCGCGTTTCATGGCGCGGTCGGCGGCGCCAGTTCTCCCAAAATGATTCAAGCGTTCGCGGCTCTGGCCGGCGTGCAGGGCCGCCATCTGGCGATGCTGCAGGAAGTGGCGGGGCAGGAACCGCTCGTCGATTTCGAAGCGGCGCTCTCGCGTCGAGAAGCGGCGCAAAGGTTCGCAAAATACGGCTTTAACAGCGAGGTTTTGACATGAACGACACCGTGCAGCACCCCAATCTGACGCGCCGCTCTCTGATCGGCGGCGTCGCCCTCGGCGGGGCGGTTACCCTCGGCAGTGGAGCGCTTTCCAAACTCGCTCTGGCCCAGGGCACAGCGACGGCGCCCGCAGCAACACCCGCACCGTCACCAACCCCCGCGACTGCCGAAGCCGAAACGATGGAGGCGCCCGCACCCACTCCATTTTCCGAAACCGATTTGGAAATTCTCAATTTCGCGCTCGGTCTGGAACGTCTCGAAGCCGCATTTTACGCCCAAATTCAGGGCGCTCAGCAGGCGCGCGCGTTTTTGAACCCGCGAATGCTCGAAGCGGCCCGTGAAATCGGCGCCAACGAAATCGCGCACGTTCAGGCCCTTGAAACCGCCATCATTGATGGAGGTGGCACACCCGCCGCCGCCGCGACCTACCGTTTTCCGTCCAACGTCTTCATCTCGCCGGTCGCCTTCACCTGGTTCGCCCACACCCTCGAAGAAATCGGCATCGGCGCCTATCTGGGCGCAATCGGACAAATCGAAAGCAACGCGCTGCGCCGCGCCGCCGCTTCGATTTACGGCTCGGAAACTCGCCACGCCGCGCTGTTGCGCTCTCTGGGCGGCTTTACCATCGCGCCGCGCTACTTCGAAAGCCCGCTTACTGTCGAACAGGTGCAGGGGCTTGTTGCGCCTTATGTAGCTTAGAGCGAATTGGAAGTTGCGATTTCTTCCCAGCGCGTAGTTTCTCGATGGGAGAAGATATGGTTTTAACTCAAGTTTGGGTAGTATGGCGTGGAGTTCGGGCCTTAAGATAAATGAATAGTAGCAAACCCAAGTTGCCACCAACTGCGCGCGTTGTCATTCCGAGGAGGAACGACGAGGAATCGATGGCAGTTTCTGCCCATTTTCAGTCAAAACGAGTCCAGGCTGTTACCGATTCCTCGTCGTTCCTCCTCGGAATGACGCAGCTCTTCTGTTTCGCAAAACTACAGACTTTTTAGACGCGCTCTAAGACTTTCCACCGGACACGGCACGCCGTGTCCCTGCGCAAAACTCCAACCGGATTTGCTATAAGCTGCCTATTAGTGAGAAGGTTCAATAGAAATCGAAGGCAATGAACATCGCGGTTTACATCTCTTACAGCCTGGCAGCTGCAGCGATATGCACTGTAAGCGGTTGTGGTAAATCAGACACATCTCAGTGGAAAGAATTTTCCTCTAAGGAAGGCCAATTCGCCCTGCTCATGCCAGGAATACCGGAAGAGAAAAAATCTGTCACACAAACTCGAATAGGGCCAATAAAAGATCATTCTTTTATGCTGAAAGCACAACAGGGTGAACTCAAAGCAGCTTATCTGGTTTCCTATGCAGATTATCCAAAAGATCGCCCCCATGATCTTAGTCCCAATACATTCCTGGAGCAAACCTGGCAGGCTGCTTTTGGTGATTTGGGCAACAGGCTCATTTACAAGAAAAGTATCACGTTGAATGGCTTTGCAGGGAGTGAGTTTCAATATCGGGGTAAAGGCGCTTCGACTTCCTTAGTCACAAGCCGCAATTACCTGGTGAACAACCGTTTATATCAATTATCAGCCGTGATGTCTAAAAAGCAAGCTGAACGAGGGGATGCTCAGAAGTATCTCGATTCGTTCCGGCTTCTCAAATAATCTAAAAACTATCTCTTTTCCTCACCGCGAAATATCTCGCGCGGCTTCTTCATCCAAGAACCACACTAACTCGCCATTGCGAGGCGCCACACCCTGCGATGGCAGACTCTGCACATCGCGCGGGCCGTCCAAAACTTCCGCAACGCGCTCGGCTTTGCCCGCGCCCGACGCCAAAAACCACACCTTCCGCGCCGCATTGATGGCTGGAAAAGAAAGCGTTAAACGCCGCACGCGCGGCTCCATTGGCGCGACTGGCGTCGCTGTCACCCACCCTTCGACCTCGTTCAACTGCGGCGAATACGGAAACAGCGAGGCGGTGTGCCCATCGTCGCCCAGCCCCAGCAGAATCAGGTCGAGTGGGCTGCCCAAAGCGCGAAGTTTGGTTTCATAATCGCGCGCGGCGCTTTCCAAATCTATGCGCTCGCCTTCCATGCGATGGACGCGCGCCGCAACGCGGCTCAAAAGCGCGTCAGAAGCCATTTTGAAATTGGAAAGCGCATCGTCGGGTGCAACGGCGCGTTCGTCGCCGAAGAAGATGTCGCACTTTTCCCACTCGAAGCGACTCTTCCAATCGGGTGTTGCCAGAAGTTCGTAAAGCGCGCGCGGCGTCGAGCCGCCTGACAGCACAAGAGAAAAATTTCCACGCGCTTTGATCGCCTCGCGCGCCGCGATTTCGAGTTGACTTGCCAAATCCGCGACTGGATTCTCAGAAACGCGCAGGTTGTTCATTCGCCGCCTTCTTTTCCGATGGGTTTGTGCCAGCGCCGGCCGTCGCGCGCCATGAATTCGTCGGCTTCGGGCGGCCCCCAGCAGTTGGGCGTGTATTGGAACGGCGCCGGCCCGTTTTGCCACGCTTCCAGAATCGGATCGACGATGCCCCACGCGGTTTCGCTTTCGTCGCGGCGCGTGAACAGCGTGCTGTCGCCAATCAGGGCGTCGTGGAGCAGGCGTTCGTAGGCTTCGGGCGGTTCGGCGCCAAAGGTTTCGTTGTAGTCGAAATTCATCCGCACGTCGCGGATTTCGTTGCCGCCTGGCACTTTGGCGTTCATGCGCAGCGCGAAGCCGTCGTGAGGCTGAATCCGCATCACCAGCATATTGCTTTTGAGCTTTTCGGGCCCGTCGTTGAAAAGCACGCTCGGCGTGTCTTTCCAGCGAATCACGACCTCCGAAACCCGCTCTTCGAGCGCCTTGCCGTGACGCAGATAAATCGGCACGCCCGCCCAGCGCCAGTTATCGACTTCCAGTTTCAGCGCCACAAACGTTTCGGTTTTGGAATCGGGCGCCACGCCCTCGGCCTCGCGGTAGCCCTCATATTGGCCGCGCAGCGTGTTCTGGGCGATGCCGTCGGCGTCGAGCGATTTGATGGCGCGCAGCGCCTTGAGTTTTTCGTCACGAACATCGTCGGCGGCCAGCGAAACCGGCGGCTCCATGCACACCAGACTCATCACCTGAAACATATGGTTGACCACCATATCGCGCAGCGCGCCCGACGTTTCATAATAGCCCGCGCGCTTGCCGACATCGACTTTTTCCGACACCACGATCTGCACATGGTCGATGTAATGGTTGTTCCACAACGGCTCCCACAACAGGTTGCCGAAGCGCAGGGTGAGGATGTTCTGGACGGTTTCTTTGCCCAGATAATGGTCGATGCGAAACACTTCGCTTTCCGAAAAATAGCGTCCCAAAAGCGCGTTGAGTTTCCGCGCCGACCCCAAATCCTGTCCGAAGGGTTTTTCCACGATGACGCGGCGCCAGGCGTCGCTTTTGTGGGCTTTGCGGACTTTGCCGAGGTTTTCGATGATGGGCGCGAACTCTTCGGGCGGCGTGGAAAGATAATAAAGCCGGTTCTCTTCGACGCCAAACTGCTCCGCGATCCCGTTCAAACGCTCTTCGAGCGTCGCGTGCGCTTCGGCGTCGCCGTAGGCGCCCTGCTGGTAGAAAATGCGTTCGCAGAGCCAGTTCCATTTTTGCTCGTTCCATTCGAGGCGCGCGAATTCCCTGATGCCTTCGCCCAGACCGTTGCGAAATTCGGTTTCGTCCTGCGGGCGGCGCCCAAAACCGACGACGGCAAAAGCGTCGGGGAGCAAGTCCTGAGCGGCCAAATCGTAAATTGCGGGCAAAAGTTTACGCCGCGTCAAGTCGCCGGTGGCGCCGAAAATGGTGAGAATGCAGGAGGGCGAGCAGCGCGAACCATTGCGCGTTGGGGAAGTGGAATTCATGTGAGGGAACGGATTTTTCAACTCGGTTGGAAAAGCGTTGAGGCGACAGGGGTTTAAACCATCATTTGGCGGCGCGCAAGGTGGAAGCGCAGATTTGGCGGCATTCGATGACGTTGACCGGTTCCCTCTCCGCTTGCGGGGAGGGTTAGGGAGGGGTGAGCGGTGCAACTTTGCATTCAAACTCAGAACAGCCACTCTTCCGGTTTGCCCCTCCCTAACCCTCCCCGCAAGCGGAGAGGGAGCCGGTCAACACGTCCGCGACTGTTTTACATTTGCTTAAACGCAAAAACGACGCAGAACAAATTCCGCGTCGCTTTTGGGGTTTGATTTGGTTTATTTGAAGAGTTTTTTCAAAAAACTGCCGTTGCCGCGCGCGGCGCCGGCTTCGAGCGCTTCGGTTTCGCGTCCCAGCAGTTCCATCGCCAGTTTATTGATTTGTTTGGCGATCACGGTTTGGCTGTTGTGCAGCACGAACGGTTTGCCTTCGTTGATGGAGGTGACCACGATGCGGCCATCGGAGGGAATCTGCGCGCGCAGCGGCACGTTGAGCACGCTTTGCACATCGTCGAGACTGATTCCCACATCGGAATTGGCGCGGTTGAGCACAACCTGAATTTTTTCCGGCGCGTAAAGCTGGCGCAGCATTTCGAGCGCGGTGCGAGTTTTGTGCAGCGCCAGCAAATCGAGCGAGGCGAGCAGCAAAATCGTCTTGGCGGCGTCCAGAACGGCCAGAGTTGTGTCCTGAAGCTGCGAGGGCGTATCGACCACAATGACATCGTAGTTTTCGCGCAGCGTTTCCATCACCTGTTCAACGGTGTAAACCGTGATGCTTTCCGCGTATTGCGGCGTGGAGGGCGCCACCAGAATCCGCAGACCGCTTTCGGTGTGGAGGGTGAGATATTGCTCCAAAAGCTCGGCGTCGATGCCGCCATGCCCTTTTTGCGCCAATCCCGCGATGGTGTTTTGCGGCGAGAGGTTGAGCATCAAATCGATGTCGCCGAACTGCAAATTGAGGTCAACCAGGGCGACGCGCGGCGGATGGCCACCTTCGCCCGCCGCTTTGGCCATCGCGACCGCGAGGTTGGCCGAGAGCATCGACTTGCCCGCGCCGCCCTGGGGCGAATACACCGCGATAATTTCGCCGCGCGCTTTGGCCACGGGAACCGGCACCGCAACCAGGGCTTCGCGCGCTCTGGCCGTGCTCTGGTAGGCGGTTTTAATGGTCGAGACCAGTTCTTCCTGGGAAAAGGGGCGCGAGAGGCAGTCGAAGGCACCAGCGCGCATCGAGCGGCGCATCAAATCCATGTCGGCGCCCTCCAGAAACATGATGACGGCGGTTTCGGGAGAAATGGTGTCGATTTGCTCGATGACGGCAATCGAATCGAGGCCCGTAATGGCGCTTTCGAGCAAAACGACGTTGGGACGCAGGGCGCGCACCTGCTCGACGGTCTGGCGACCGTCGGAGGCTTCGCTTACAACTTCGATGGTGCGGTCGCGTTCGAGCTGCATTTGCAACTCCTGGCGCGACGCCGATTTCGCGTCGGCGATAAGAACTGAGATGGCCATGCGCGGAAGAAAACAAGAACCCAAAAACTCGAATTGGTGAGGCAGAGTTTCAAAACAGGGCTTGAAACTGCGTAAAAAAGAGACTCTTTACCCAGACGAGGGTTCTAAGGGAGTGAAAACGCTTAAGTCAGGATAGCAAGCCGCTTTTCGATATTCAACTTGCTCTCTCAGGCAACGAACGTGCCGTTATAAGCCTTAAAGCGTCCAGTCAGCGAATGAAAGCGCCGCAAGACAACGAAAGGGGCCTTCGCCCGTTGGGGCGATACTGCGCGCGGGCGGACTTCGTTTTCTTGCGGCGATTTCATTCGCCGACTCTTCCCAACGCTCAAAAAAGAGCGGCACCTTGCCGCTCTTTCTTTGGCATTATTGCCGCGTGTTTTGGAACAAAATTTGGTTCGATTCCTGCCGGCTGGGCAGCGCTGGGAAGGAAGGAATGGCGCGCACCGCTTCGATCATTTCCATGTCGGCGGGCTGTGACTCGATGCGCGGCGACATGAAAATCGCCAGTTCGGTTTCGTTGTTTTCGAAGCGCTTGGAGCGAAACAGCGAGCCGATGATAGGCAAATCGCCCAGAATCGGGATTTTGGTGAGCTGCTGGCGCCTCTCGTTGGTCAACAGGCCGCCCATCACGATGGTATCGCCAGGACGCACGTTGAGCGTGGTGTCGATGGAGCGCACGCTTTCGCCAGGCACGATGGCGCCGCCCGCATTGACTTCGAAAGTTCGATCCGGCTGGGTGATGTCGGCGCGAATCTGGAGCAAAATGGTGTTGTCGCTGGTGACGGTGGGGCGCATCGAGATGATGACGCCAAAGCGCCGGAACTCGAAAGAAGTGCCCACAGCGCCCTGAGTCGCCACGGCAGTGGGAACCGGACGCTCGCCGCCCAGAGTGATCTGCGCCGCCGCGCCTTCGATGGCGGTGACGTTGGGCCGCGCCAGAAGACGGGCATCGCCGTTGTTGAGCAGGGCGTTGACGCGCACGCGAATCGGATCGAGCAGGCCCAGCGATTCGCCACCGGCAAATCCGTTGGCCCCAACCACAACGCCAGGCCGGAACGTGGGATCGATAGTGCTGGTGACAATCGTTGGGGTCGAAACTCCGGTGATGGGGTTAAAACTGGCCGGAGTGATGTTGCGGCCCAGAAGCGTGGCCGAGCCGATCTCCACGCCCAGGTTCTTGAGCGCAGTGCGCGAAATCTCGACGATGCTGGTTTCGACGGTGACTTTGCGAATCACCGACTCGCCAGGATCGGTAATACGCACGAACATTTGCAGCCCAAGGTTGCGGAAGTAGCCGCCGATGGGATCGTAATTCCGCAGAGCCGGCCCTTCCAAACCCTGGGGCCGCAACGTCGCGCCGCCCTGAGAAGTGCCCTGAACGGCGGGGGGCACCGCAGTTTGCGCCATCACCAGCATAAAGCGGCGCACGGTGTCGTATTCCTGCCGCGTTCGCACCGTGCCGTAGCAGGCCAGGCTGTTCGAGGAGCCGCGCACCGCGTAGACGGTGTTAATTCCCGTCACGTCGTGCAGCCTCTGCGTGAGCTGGCGATCTTCGCCCTGCAAAAGCGGCACGTTGGAGTTGTAAAACGGCGAAGTCGTGTTGGCCTGACCGCGAATCACGATAAAGGGAATGACCTGCTGATTGAGGCTGGGCAGAACGCGCATCAGCGCCTGCGCTTCCTCTACGGAATTGACTTCGGCTTTGAAAGCCAATCCGGTGGGAAGCGGCACCAGTTCAATCGAGGTGTTGCCGGTGATGCGGCGCAGATTTTCCTGCAATCCGCCCTCAGGCGTGATGTTGGCCGTTCCCGACAAAACCGCGTCGAGCGTGGGCGAGTTGGCGTCGGTGTAGAGCGAGGAAATCACGCGCGGCCCGAAAAACGAAGCGGTCGTGACGGCGGCCTGCACTTCGGCCTCGTTGCGAACCGTGCCCTGCAAGCGGGTGGCGAGCGAGCCATCGCCCAGCTCAATGATGGTGGCGCGCACGCGCGGATCATTGAGAGCCGCCGTCACCGCCCGCCCGATGACACGCGGATCGCGGGCCTGAACCGTAACCCCGCCGCGAGCCTGCGTTTGAATGCGATAGATGTTGGCGCGGCCCACGACATCGCCAGGTTTTTGCGCGGTGAAAACCGCCAGCGTCGAGGCGCCAGCCCCAAGGCCGGTTACCGCGATGGTGCGCGCGTTGATAGCGCGAGCGTCCATTACGGTCGGATCGGAAAAGAAAACCGCGAGAATGTTGTCGGGAAACGAGATCAAGCGCGCCAGACCCTGCGTGACGCTGACGCCGGTCGGCCTCGCACCCGCCGGCACGCGCTTCGGCGGCTTGGGAAAAGTCTGATAAGAAACGTTCGCGCGAACGTTGCGCGCCGGAGCGGGCATAACGGCAGAAATTTGAGGCGTTCGCTGCGGCGCACGGGTTCGCGTAGGAGTGGTGCGAACTGGAGTCGCGCGAACTGGCGCCGTGCGAGTTGGCGCGGTGGCCGGAGCGGGCAGCGAGGGAGCCTGCGGGTTGGCAAAGGCGGGCGGGCGCACCGGAGGCGGCAGCGGAATCGAGGGAGCCAGGGGCGCTGCGGCGCCAGTCGCATCGGGCGAAAGCGGCGAGGGAACGGAAACGAGCGGCGGGGCGGTGCCCTGCGCGGCGCTGGGAGCGCCCACGGTGGTGCTGGGCGCCTGTTCAGAAGTAGGCGAGGCCGTCACGTCGGCGTCGCGTTGGGGCGTCGCGCCTTCGTTGGGCGCGCGCTCCACGACTTGCGAAGTTACGCGCCGCTGTGTTCCCGCTTGAATCGTGGTGCTGGGAGCCAGCATGAAAGCGGGATCAACCAGCTTCAAGTTGATGGTTTCACTGTTGCCGTGCGGCGAATTCAAGCGGATTCGCACGTCACCGGCGCTTAAACCCTTCACGGTTAAAGTTCCGTCTTTGACTTCGCAAAAAACGTTCTGGGCGCCTTCTTCCAGCGTAAAAGTCGTGAGGCGCGGCAAGGGATAGGTCGCGGTTTTGCCGACGCGCAACGTCTGCGCGCCCATTGTTTTCGAGGGTGCAACTCTGGAGCGCGCCGGCGATGTCGGAGCGGCCAAAATCGGCGAAGAAACGGCCAGCAGTCCGGCGGCGATGGCACAGCCAGGCAGAAAAATTCGGCCCGATGCGGGCATAGGGAAAGGGGAAGAGAGCATGGCGCGAAGGAAAGCCGTCAAATAAGGGAACGATTATGTTGCTATTGCGAACACCGCGCAGTGGGGAACGAAACTGGGCGTCCGATGAAAGTCGATTCAGTCCTGGGGGCGCCGCACGGTCTCGGTGCGAACGATTTTGCCGTCGGCGTAAATCGGAATCTCGTAAGTCGGCGAGGAGAAGGTCACGCCATCCGAGGAGGGAGTGCCTGTTCCCGTATTGGGGCCAAAACTGGGCTGGGCGCCAGTGTTTCTGGGAATTTCAACTGGAGAAAGAGAGGGCAGTGGCGAATCGGAACCAACGGGTCGAGGATAGCGTGGCGAACGATTCAGGCGCGGCGCTGCCGAATCTCTGTCCGAGCCATCGGCGCCGGAAGATCGGCTGCCGGAACCCGAAGACCTGCCATTTCCCGATGCGGCGCGTCCCGATGCGGCGCCGCTCGCCTTTTTGCGTTCGGCGTAGGGCGCGATTTGCGCTTTGGTCACCGCCGAAACCGTCGTAATACCTGTCGCTGTCCCAGCCGTTCCCTGTCCCGCCGCGCTGCCCGTTCCCGCTTCGAGGCCCCCATCGACCAGAATGATGTCCGGCGAACGGCCACCAGGCAACGCGGGGCGCACTACGAAATCGAGAACTCCACCCGATGCCTGCGCCAGCAAAATGGTGTTGGCCTGAGCGGGCGTCACTTCGAGGGTGATGGAGGGATCGGGACGCGGCGGCGCCTGTGCGGGCGCGGGAGTGGGTGTCGGCGCGGCGCCAGGAGCGGGCGGAGCGCCGGAAGCGGTCACGGCGCCTGGCGCGGGCGGCGAAGAGTCGATGCCGCGTCCTTTGGGATCGGCTTTATAAGGGCCGCGCGCCGCGCCGTTGACCTGGGGGAAATCGTTGACGAACACGTCAACGGCCAGAATCCGCAGGTTTTGCGCGATGGTGCGCGCTTCCTGGCCATCAAAAGCCGCGTTGACATCGACGAAATTGCCGATACGAACCAGATCGTGAAGCGTGGGCTTGTTGGTGAAAGCAATCGTCATGGCGCGCGTGCCAGGACGCAGCGCGCCCGCGATGCCGGTTTCGGAAATATGGCCCACGAAATCGGCGGGGCGAATCAAGGCATCCTTTGGAATCGGCACGCGCGTGATATAGCCAATCGCCTGCGATTCGAGGTTGGTCACCGCATTGGTGGTGCGCGCGCCGCCTGGCAATGGCCGCATCTCGATCATTTCTCTGGTGACAATGGAACCCTGGGGAATATCGGCGACAACGTGAGCGTAGAGGCCGGTGTCGGCGTTGTTGCCCGCATTGGGCGTGACGGCCACCGTCGTGCTGGGAACGGGAGTGGGAGTCGCCACCCGATTGGTGTTGTTAAAAGAGCTATAAAGGCCCCAGATAATGAAACCGGCCACCACCAGCAACGCCCCAAAAATCAGTTTGCGATTTGAACCCATAAGAAATTGGCACCTTCAGAGAAAACAAAGAATGAATGCGCGGCCTCTTCTTCGCCACAGCGCGACGCCCTCAACACGAATAACCGGCGATAACGCACAACACCTTAACACCCCGCGCCATAACGTGCGCGCCTCGCATTGTTAACGCGGGTGGCAACGATGTCGCCAACAGAATAGCCCATTCCCTCGACTGCTGCAAGGCAAAACGGCTTAACAATGTCACAATTTCTCAACTTTTGGCGGCTCGTCCGAAGCGGTAATCGTCCATTTTCTACTCAGCGCGCCTGCCGCGACAACTCAATCCCCATGACCGCTTCCAGATGCTTCCGCACTGCGCGCAAGTAAAAACAAGCTAAGGCGCGTGATTTTGAGCCGGTCAACCGCTTCGACGCGAATTTTGGCGCCGTTGATTTCCACCTCATCTCCCACGGCGGCGACGCGGCCCAGCGTCGCCAGAACCAGTCCGGCCATCGTATCGGCTTCATCGACGCGAAAACCAGTTTCGTAGCGGTCGTTGACTTCATCAATGAGAGTGCGACCCGACAGATAAATCCATCCATCGCCGCGCGAGGCGATTTCGGCTTCGGGAGCGTCGAATTCGTCGGCGACCTCGCCAAAAACCTGTTCCAGCAGGTCGCCGAGCGTAATCAGGCCTGCCGTGCCGCCGAATTCGTCGATCACAATCGCCATCTGCTGGCGGCGGCCCTTGAATTCGACCAAGAGTTTGTCTACCGTCGAAGTTTCGGGCAGGCGCAGCGCCTCGCGCACTAAAGGCATGAGCGAAACCGGCGTTTCGTCGTCGCGTTCAGCGAACTTGGCCGCGAAAGGCACCATGTCCTTGAGATGGACGATGCCGATTACTTCGTCCATCGAGCCGTGAAACACCGGCACGCGCGAATGCGGCTGCGAATGAACCCAGGCCCGCAGCGCCAGAGGCGGCATTTCAACGGGCAGCGCCTGCATTTCGGTGCGCGGCACCATCACTTCGCGCAGCGTGAGGTCGGAAAAGCGCACCACGCGATGCAGAATTTCGGCTTCGGTGTCGTTGAGTTCGCCGCCCTGATGCGACTGCGCCACCAAAATATCGAGTTCTTCGGGCGAATGCACCGTCCCATGCCCTTCAACGGCGTGAATCCCCATTTTTCGCAGCAAAAAAGCGCCTGTGCCGTTGAGCAGCCAGATGAGGGGCGCAAACACTTTGGCCACCAGCGTCATGGGCCGCCCCACGAAGAGCGAAGTCTGTTCGGGCTTTTGCAGCGCGATGGACTTGGGCATCAGCTCCCCGATGATGACGTGAAGCGCCGTCATCACGAAATAGGCCAGAAAAAGCGCGACGGTGCCGCGCGAAAGAATCGATTTGTCGTCGGGCAAAAACCCGAAAAGCGGCTCGAACAGATGGTGAAAGGTTTTTTCGCCCACGCCGCCCAGAATCAGCGAGGCGATGGTGATGCCGACCTGCGTGGCCGCGATGTAGCGGTCGAGGTCTCTGATGGCGCGCTGCACCACGACGGCGGCGCCCGAACCTTCGGCGGCGAGCTGGTCGATGCGCGTTTTTCGCACCGCGACGAGCGCGAACTCCGACGCCACGAAAAAACCGTTGGCCAAAACCAACAGCATCACCACGATGAGATTAACGAGGGTGGAACCGGAAGCGGCGGAGTCGCCCGTCGCGGCGGGTGAAGCCCAAACCGAGGGAGCAAAAATCGAAACCCAGAGCGCGGCGACACACAGGACGCGCAAGGGGAGAAAACGAGAAGGTGGAGGCTCCATAAACGAAAAAGCGCAGCGACGGGATGCGGAGGGAATTCCGCACGACGCGCTGCGCTTTTTTCTTCGAGGGGGGAAAGTCAAATCAAGCCGCCTGCCGGATTCGAACCGGCGACCTTCTCATTACGAGTGAGACGCTCTACCAACTGAGACTAAGGCGGCAAAAGCAACTCAATTATGGCGGAAATTCCCACTTTCGTCAACCATCGTCTAAATTTGGAGATTAGCCATAGAGGACACAGAGGACACACAGAGAGGCACAGAGATTTCTTTCCTTTTCTCTGTGCCTCTCTGTGTGTCCTCTGTGTCCTCTGTGGCTAAAAATCAACGCGCAACCGTTCGCGCTCGCTTTGTTTGCGATGATCGTGCGTCACGAACCAAACGCCCGATGCATCGATTTCGAGATGGCGCGAAAACGGCCCGTCGTAAAACGCCGGAATGATGTGGTCGCGCTTCCAGCGCCCGAAACCCCAACTGTCGGGACAGTGAATCTGCCAGACGTTGCCCCCGCAGCGATAGGGCGCAAACAAAGGATGGTCGGGATGCAAATGGATGTGCCCCGACATCCAAAAACTCGGCGCCGCGCGCCTTTCGAGCGCGTCGCGCAACTCACCCACCAGTTCAACGCAGCCCGAACGCTCTTCCTCGTAATAAGTCATCTCCAAACGCTTTCGCAGCATCAAGGGCGCGTGGCAGAAGAGGAAAAGCGGCTTCTCCCCTGCCCTCTCCACTTCGCGGGCCAGCCATTGGAGTTGCGCCTCGCTCAACACTTCCTGCTTTTGTGATTCAACCGCATCAAGGCTCAAAAACACGAAACGTCCGAGCGGCGACTCGAAACTGCGCCATAACTCCCCCACTTCGTAAAATTGGCGAAATTTCTCCAGCGCCGCGCGCTGCTCGGCATTGGAAGCCTGCGCCCACACCTCGCCGTAAAGACCCGAAGCTTCGGAAAATTCCTCGAAATACCACTCGTGATTGCCGCAAACCGGCGTGTAAGGCCGATCCACCCCCGCCACGAACTCGCGCACCGCGCCGTATTCGCGGTCGGTGGCATAACAGCCCACCATATCGCCGAGCAAAACCACGAAGTCCATGTGGTCGAGAAAAGCCCGATTGTCCAGAATGATTTGCGCCGACGGTTTGGGCAGATGCAAATCGGAAAGCGGCAGAATCGACAGGGTTTCGCCCTGCGGCAGCGGCGAGGGCGGAATGGAAACGGGTTGAAAACTCATCGCGAAAGGTTGAGGAGTTACGCAGTTGAAAATTTGGTCGAGGCGGGGCTTGTGCCCAGACGGGGATATAAAATCCTGGAGAGCCTGCGGCTGGACGTGCTTCGCACGCTTCCACACCCTAACCGCAACCCCTTGCGCGCCTTGGCACGGAGCAAGCGCCCCGAAGCGTGCGAAGCACGTCCAGCCGCAGGCTCTCCAGGATTTTATATCCCCGTCTGCTCTCGAAAGGGTTTAACGCGCGCGCTTTAAATCTTCCACCGCGCGCGCCGCTTCGCCGCCCGCTTTTTCGAGCGCCACATCCGCCGCCTGCGCCGAAACTCCGCTCAGTTCCATCACCAGACGCCGCGCGCGGTCTTGCAATTTGCCGCAACTGGGCCGCAGATGCGTCATCAAATTGCCCTCGACGCGGCCCAAACGCAGCATTACGCCGGTCGAAATCATGTTGAGAATCAGTTTTTGCGCCGTCCCCGCCTTCATGCGGCTCGAACCCGCGAGCGCTTCCGGCCCCACGAGCGGCGCGATGAAAATTTCGCAGTGATTTTTCATCTGCGCGTCGGGATTGACGCAAATTCCCGCCGTAAACGCCCCAATTTCGCGCGCGAAATCGAGCGCGCCCAGCACATAAGGCGTGCGCCCCGACGCCGCGATGCCCACCAGACAATCTTTTGCCGTGAAACCCACGTCTTTCAAATCGCGCGCGCCGTTTTCATACACATCTTCGGCGCCTTCCTGCGAAGTGAAAACCGCTTCTCTGCCGCCCGCGATAATGCCCTGCACCATTTCGTGAGGCACGCCAAACGTTGGCGGGCATTCGGAAGCATCCACCACGCCCAGACGCCCAGACGTGCCGGCGCCGATGTAAAAAAGCCGCCCGCCGCCTTCTATTTTCGGCGCGATTCGCTCCACCGCCGCCGCGACCTGCGGCAAAACCTGGCGCACCGCGAGCGCGACTTTCTGGTCTTCGTCGTTGATAAGCTGGAGCGCTTCCAGAGTTGAAACGCGCGACAGATCGCGGGTTTTCTCGTTGATTTGCTCCGAGATTAAATGACCTAAATTGATGTTGTTTTGTGTCGTCACATCTGCTCCAAAGTTTCAATTCCCAACAGTCCCAGCCCTGTTTGCAGCACGCGCGCCGTCAAATCGCACAACGCCAGACGCGAAAGGCGCACTTCGGCCCCCGCCTGCGTCACCGGACAATCGCGGTAGAACGCCGCGAAGCTGCCCGCGAGTTCATACAAATAATCGCACAGCGCATTGGGCCGGTAATCGACGAGCGCGGCATCAATCGCTTCGCCAAAACGCGTTATTTGTTTGCCGAGCGCGATTTCTGACGCTTCGACCAAACGGATCGGCGCGTTTTCCATCTCGATGCCCTCGCTTTGCGCCTTGCGAAAAATCGATTGAATGCGGGCGTAGGCGTATTGTAAATAAGGCGCGGCGTTGCCCTGAGTCGCCAGCATTTTATCCCACGAAAACCCGTAGTCCGAGGTGCGATTGGGCGCTAAATCGGCGTATTTGAGCGCGCCGATGCCCACCACGCGGCCAATCTCGGCCCCCTGCGCGTCGGGAAGCGCCGGATTTTTCTCCCGTGCCATCGCGGTGGCGCGTTTTTGGGCCTCATCGAGCAGCGTTTCGAGTTTGCTGGTGACGCCCGCGCGCGTCGAAATCGGTTTGCCGTCTTCGCCCAGAATCGTGCCGAACGCGACGTGTTTGAATCTCACCTCGCGGTAGCCCCATTTTTTGGCGGCAGCGAAAAGCTGGCGAAAATGGTCGCTCTGGCGGGCGTCCACGACGTAGATAATTTCGTCGGGCGCCCAGCGCTCCATACGATATTTCACTGTCGCCAAATCGGTCGTGGCATAGAGCGCGCTGCCGTCGCTTTTACGAACCATCATCGGCTTGTCGCTCAGGTGCGCGTCATCCTCGAAAGGAATAATTAGGGCGCCCTGGCTTTCGGTCGCGACACCTTTGGCTTTCAATTCCTCGATGACTTCCGCCAACATCGGCTGGTAAAAACTTTCGCCCAGAATCTCATCGGTCTGCACGCCGACACGCGCCCACAGCGCATTCAGTTGCGGCAGCGATCCAGCGCGCAGGATTTCCCAGATGGCGCGATTCTCCGCGTCGCCGCTTTGCAATTTCGCAGTTTCGAGGCGCGCCTCTTCCATCGCGGCGCGCTCGCGCTCGCACGCCTCGTTGACGAGTGCATAAAGCCGCCCCATTTCGTCGAGCGGCGCGCGCTCGAAAGCGGCTTCGTCACGGTATTTTTTCCAGCCGACGATGACTTTGCCCACCGGCGTGCCCCAGTCGCCGATGTGATTGTCGGACACGACCTGATGCCCCGCGAAACGCAGCAATCGCGCCACAGCATCGCCAATAAATGTGGTGCGAATGTGCCCAACATGAAGCGGCTTGGCGACGTTGGGCGACGGGTAATCGATAACGATACGGCGCGATTTCGCGACGCGGGCGACGCCCAATCGCTCGCTTCGGGCGGCCTCATCGAGCGCGTTTCCCAGCCAGCTCGTCTTGATGCGGAAGTTGAGAAAGCCCGCGCCGGCGATTTCCGGCGTTTCGGCGATGTCCGAGACATCCAAACGCGCTAAAACATCGGCGGCGATGTCGCGCGGCTTCATTTTGAGCGCTTTGGCGAGCGGCAGCGCGCCGTTCCACTGGTAGTCGCCGAACTGCGGATTGGTGGCCCTGGCGACTTGCAGCGTTTCGGGCGCGACGCCGGAGATGTCCACACCTTGCAGCGCGGCGTCGATGGCGTTTTGAAGTTGAGATTTAGCGTTCATTTTCGGTTTCAGGAAGTTTCCCGTCGCTACGCTCCGGCCCTCACCCGTCGCTTCGCGCCACCCACGCCCAGAGGGCACCCGCGCAAGCGGGAGAAGGACATAGCGCGCAATTTGAACCGAGCGGTGAGTAACAGTGAAAACACGAAAGTCAGAGTCTGTCCTTCTCCCGCTTGCGCGGGTGCCCTCTGGGCGTGGGTGGCGCGAAGCGACGGGTGAGGGCCGGAGCGTAGCGACGGGAAAACTTTGTCTACCACGCCCCCGCCAAACTTTCGATTTCCTCCGCGAACGTCTTTTGCACCCGCAGCGCTTTCTCCCTGGTTTCGGCTTCGAGAATCAGCCTCACAATCGGCTCCGTTCCCGACGAGCGCACATGAATCCACGTCCCGTCGCTGAAACTCAATCTTAAACCATCGCGCTCGTCAACGGTGGCGTTTTTTTCCTTCGATTTGAGCCATTGAATCAGTTGCGGCACGCGCTCTTTGGGAAATTCGTGCGTCGTTTTCAGTATCGCGTAGCGCGGCAGTTCACCATCGATTTGCGACGCCGTTTTTCCTTCGACGGCCAGAAATTCCAGCATCAGGGCAATCGCGGCGATGCCGTCGCGTCCCAACTGCATTTCGGGCCAGATCACGCCGCCGTTGCCCTCGCCGCCAATCGCGGCCCCGATGTCCAACATCTTGCCGCTCACATTGGCATCGCCCACCGGCGTTCTGAAACATTCAACACCATATTTTTCGGCCAGAGTTTCGACGGCGCGCGTGGTGGAGAGATTAGTCACCACCGGCCCTTTCCGCCGATTTTTCAGAACGTGCGCGACCGCCCACACCAGCGAATAATCTTCGCCGATGAGTTCGCCGCCATCGGTGGCAATAGCGACTCTATCGGCATCGGCGTCGTGGGCGAAACCGATGTCGGCGCCGTGCATTTTGACGGCGTTCGCCAGTTGGCCCAGATTTTCGTTGAGCGGTTCGGGATTGTGCGGAAAAATCCCCGTCAACTCGCCGTTGATCACGGTCACATCGCAGCCCAGACGCTCCAGAAGCAGAGGCGAAATCGTCGCGCCCGCGCCGCAGCAGCCATCGAGCACCACTTGGAAACGCCGCGCGCGGATTTTTTCGACATCCACCAGCGACATGATCTTTTCCAGATGCGCCTCGATGCTCGATTCATCGGTTTCGAGGCTTCCCATATCGGCCCAACTGCCGCAGGCGAAGTTTTTTTCGTTGTAAAGCCGGATGACCTCGCCGCCCTGCGCCCTGTCGAGATACATCCCCGACGGCTGAAAGAACTTGAGCGCGTTCCACTCGACCGGATTATGGCTCGCCGTGATGCAAATCGCGCCATCGGCTCCTAAACGCGGAATGGCGAACTGCAAAGTCGGCGTCGAAACGATGCCCAGGTCAACGATTTTGCACCCGCTCGCCATGAGTCCGGCGATGGTGGCGTGACGCATCATATCGCCCGAAGGCCGCGTGTCGCGCGCGAGGAGAATTGTCGGTTTGAGGTTGTTTTGTTTGAGATAAGTGGCGTAGGCCTGGACGAAATCGAGGGCATTTCCTGGCGTCAGGGCCGAGCCGATGACGCCGCGAATGCCCGAAACGGAAATCATCAGGGCGGAAGTGGGATGGGAACTCATAGTGGGGAAGCGCGCGGCAGTTTAGCAGCGAGTTTGGCCTGTGAAGGCAGTTTCATCTCCGCCACGCACCTACCGCTTCAATACGAACTTATGGAGAAGCCACCAGACGGCGCCCCCAATAGACAGGTAAACCACCCCTACACTCAAAAGCATCGCCACCCAGATTGTCCACGACGAGGGTTCCCATACGCTGAGTTTCTCGGCCCAGTAAAAAAGCACGCAGGTGCTGCCCAACCAGGCCAAAGACGAGGTGAGAACTTGAGCGCCGACGTCGCGCTTCTTCTCCGGCGGTGCAAACCAATAATCCGCAGCGTTGCCCAAAGGAACAAGGACGAAAAGCGAAACGAAAAACCAGTCGATATTCATGGAATGATCGCCTTTTTAATTACGGAGTGGCCCTTGATCGAGACCACGCTGTCAATAAGGAGCACCGGCAGCATCAACACCGCGATTTCGCGCCCGAACATCACTTTTATGCGTCGCAGTTTTGCCCAAATCGCGCTGTTGAGTCGTAATTCACAAGCCCAGCACAAAAACCATGATGTGGAATGGAGAGGGGAACTCATCGTGGGAAGCGCGCGGCAGTTTAACGAATGGCTTAAGGTTTCTTGCCTGGATTTTTGGAGGCGGGAGGCGGCACGAGCGGAACAGTTACCAGCAAGGGCCATTCGTTTTTATCGACATACACCCAGTTTTTGAACGTGTAGGGGCCATCTTTTAGGGGCCACTCGCGTGTGTGGAGAAGCCATGTGGCGCGCGCCGCGCCATTGCGAAGTTTGAGAGTTCGCTTGTCATACCACACGTTTCGCCAAAACGACCCTGATGACGACCATACTTCTTTTCCTGCGGCATTCACAACCCAAGAACGGCCTTTGACAACGGTGCCATTTTTGACGCGGCCTGAATAGGATAATTCGGCGTGCACTTTCAAGTCGTGGTTGTATTTCTGTTCCCAGAAAGTGTTAAGTGGGTTGCGCTGCTGTTTGATGCTTCGCAGTTTCAGGGCCCTGACCCGCAAGCCAGTGAATCGCGGCCACGACTCTTGCGCTCCCTTGAGCGCAACATCAATGGGCTTGGAGCGGGCGTAGACCCAGCCGCTCTGACAACTCCTCCCACCAGACAGTTCTCCTCGCAGGCGCACTTCCTGGACATCTCGGGGCAGTAAAGCGACGGGCAAACCGAAGTAAATCCGATGAACCGGCGGGTTTGTGCGCGGCATGACGTCCTCAACGCGGATATCCAGATCGGAGCTGTGAGGTTCAAAGATGGTTCGGTGCCACTTTCCAGCGCGCTTCCAGACGAACACCCAGCCGGAATGCTCGACATGTATTGTCGGCGGGGAAGCCTCCACGCCCGCTGGACAGGCGCCTTCATGATGCACCGTCGCCACCCAGCTCGACAAATTGCCGCGCCCGAAATCCAGCGCGCTGGGCGTGACCTTTTGCCACTTCGTAATTACCAGCCTCGGCTTATTGGCGGGCGGCGTAGCCCCGCCGCTCCACAGGGCGCGACCGTTCCACAGCGCCAAACCGCCAAGGAACACAACCGGCAGCATCAACAGCCCAATTTCGCGCCCGAATTTCGCTTTCATGCCCCGCAGTTTCCTCGAAATCGCGGGTTTTGGAAGATGGGGCG
>JAUJNG010000031.1 GCA_030448265.1 Abditibacterium sp. | reverse complement strand
AAAAAACCCGCGTGCGCGGGCTTGAGGAAAAACATTTTTTCGTGGTGTGTGTATTGTATATATATTTGGTGTTTAGTGGTTTTTTCTTATTTTAATGCGGGTTTTTTCTTGGTAAAAAACCGGTGTTTAGTTGTAGCGCCGCGTGGCGTTTTTCATCCCCATCCCCCGCCGCCCCCCCCCCCCGCCCCGCTACTACTAACCTGGATAAATCCATATCACAGCAGGCCTTTGGTGAAGTCGCGGTCGAGGGTGCCGGTGAACACCGTGGTGGCGGGGCCGGTCATCAACACCCTGTCGTTTTGCGCCCATTCGATGATCAAATCGCCACCTGGCAGATGCGCCAGGGCTTTGCGGTCACCTTCGGGCAGCTTGCCATTCATCGCGGCGGCCACGACCGAAGCGCAGGCGCCCGTCCCGCAGGCGAGCGTGTCGCCCGCGCCGCGTTCCCAGTGGCGCACCCAGAACTTGGCGCGTCCCATCTCCTGCACGAAATGGACGTTGGTGCGCTGGGGAAACGATTCGTGGTGCTCGATTTCCAAACCGATTTCCTTGAGGGGCACGCTTTCCACGTCGTCCACGAAAATTACGACGTGGGGGTTGCCCATCGAGACCGCTGTGATGTGGAAAATCTGGCCGTTGACGTCGAGGGGATGGTTGATGACGGGGCCGTCGCCGCCGTAGCCATTGCCGTCGCCGTTGTGGATCAGCATGGGGATTTGCGAGCGCAGCAGACGCGGCGCGCCCATATCGACGCGCACCTGAAGCGGATTCACGCCGCGCGCCTGGCCAGGCACGATCTCGATGTGCTGCAAACCCTGCATCGTGGCCACCGAAATCGCTTTGGCTTCGATCATGGCGGCATCGAAGAGGTATTTGCCGAAGCAGCGAATGCCGTTGCCGCACATTTCCGATTCCGAGCCGTCGGGATTGAACATCCGCATCCGGTAATCGGCCTCGTCGTCGTGGAGAATGAGAATGAGGCCGTCGCCGCCAATGCCGAAATGACGGTCGCACACGCGCTGCGCCAGGTCGCCGAGAATGAGGTCGGACGGCGCGGGGTTGTCGATGCAGTCGAGCATGATGAAATCGTTGCCCAGGCCGTGCATCTTGGTGAAAGCGAGAGAATCGGAAGGGTTTTTCATGGCGAAAAGGAAAGGGAAGGCGATTGAAATCGACTTAAGGTTATCAATCGCGCTGGGACATGGCTTCTGGGGGCAAATTGGGACGAAATTGGGGGTTTCTTTTTGGCGGCGCGAGTTATAATTTCCGCCATGATGCCCTGGCGACGCAGTTTTTTGGAAGCGCCGCTAATTTTCCGAGGCATTACGGAGTGTAAATGAAAAAGTTCGCTCGTTTGATGTCGTTGTGTGTGGTTCTCGCGGGTGGCGCCGCGACCGTCGCCGGTTGCGGCGGCGGAGATTCGTTTAGCCAGACCGATGTTCGCCGCTTCGCCGGCACCTACAATGGCACCTTCACCGGTGTGCTGATGGCCCCAAGCCCTGGCGCGGGCCAGACGGTCGGGGGCACGTTCACGGCGGTCGTGGACAACCAGGGCAACGTGACCGGCTCGGTCACTCAGCCTGGCGTGGGGCAGTTTCCCGTCACCGGAACGGTCACCAGCGATGGCCGCGTCAACGTCGTGGCCCAGCCCTCGGCGAACCAGACCAGCACCCTGTCGGGCACCGCCGTCGCCAGCGGAGGCCAGGCGACCCTTTCCGGCACCTTCACCACTGTCAACAGCGGCTTCACCGTTGTGAGCGGAACCTTCACCGGAACGCGCGACGACGACTAATTGGCTCGCAGCGTCGAAAAGCCCGCGTCCCCTGGACGCGGGCTTTTTGGCGCCTGTTTCAGCCCAGCCAGTGCGGATTTTTGGCGGTGCCGTCGTAGCGCGCCGAGGTTTTGAACTTTTCCAGCTGCCCGTCGCGCGCTGCGGCGCGCATTTTCGAGATCAGCGCCAGAATCTCGCGTCCCGCCATCGGTTTCCAGGTGCGCGCCGCCTCGGTGGCCTGTTTGAGAACCTGGAGGCTGTCGATGCCGGTAATCACCGTCGCCACGGGGAGCGTCATCGAATAGTGCAGCAATTGCGTGGGCGTGGCCGTCCCGCTCTTGACCACGTGCTCCAAGATGAGCGGGTCGCCGAAGGTTTTCATCGCCAGCACGCCGACTTTATCTTTGACCAATCTCGGCATGACCTGAAGCTGAAAGGAGCGAAAATGCACGTCCATGACGTTGAGCGGCATCTGCACCGCATCGAAGCGCACGCCCTTTTGCGCGGCGATGTCGAGCATACGGTTGTGGACGAGCGGATCTTTGTGGCCGGTGAAGCCCAGAAAACGAATTTTTCCGGCTTTCTGAGCCGCGACGAGGGCTTCGTGCGCGCCGCCCGACGCGAAAATGCGGTCGGGGTCTTCCATGCGAATGATTTCGTGATGCTGCATCAAATCGATGCGGTCGGTCTGGAGGCGCCGCAGCGATTCGTCGATCTGGCGCGCCGCCGCCGCGCGGGTGCGCCCGTCGATTTTCGACATCAAAAACACCTTGTCGCGCCGTCCCTTGAGCGCTTTGCCCATGCGGATTTCACTGACGCCCTTGTGGTAATCCCAGCAGTTGTCCATGAAGGTGATGCCGGCGTCGATCGCCTCGCGCATGATACGCAGGCTTTCAGCCTCAGCTTTCTGTTTGCCGATGTGATAACCGCCCAGGCCGATGAGGGAAACCTCTTCGCCGGTGCTGCCAAGCTGACGGAAAAGCATATCGCCGCGCCGCGTCGTGGGCGGCGTGGGATAGATGGGGATGGCGAGAACCGGCGTGGCACCGGCGGGAATGGCGCTTGAAATTGTGCCTGTCGCGGTTGCGGCGGCGGCCAGAGAGGTGGTTTTGAGAAATTCGCGGCGTGTGGTGTTCATAAGGTTGGCTCCAGTGTGAGTTTGCGCGAGGTGTTAGGGCGCGACGAAAACGGCGAGATAATTATCGTCGCGCAACTGGCGCGAGGAGAGAAAGCGAAAACCGGCCCGTTCGCCTTCGCGCCGCACTACGTCGAGGGCGAGGCGATGGTCGTCGGTGATGGGATTGCCGTCGTTTCGCTCGGTGACGCGGCGCAAAATGCGTCCGGTTTTCTCGTAGGCGCGGCGCGCCTCGCGGCGCAGACTTTCGTCGTCGCGCTCCAGAATACCCAGCCGCGCGCCCGATTTCATGGCCGCACGAATCTTGGTGAGAAGGGCAATCGGCTGCTCGAATTCGTGATAAGCGTTTAAAATCACGACCGCATCGAGCGTGTTCGCGGGCAGTTTGGGATCGGTTGGGGTGCCCAGAATGGTTTTGACGTTGGAAAGTCCGCTCAATTTGGCGCGCCGGTCGATGTAGGCGGTGAATTTGGGCAGAATTTCCTGGGCGTAAACCGTGCCCGTCGGCCCGACTTGAAAACCAAGGCGAACCGAAAGCCAGCCGCCGCCCGCACCGATGTCGGCGACCTTGGTGCCTGGCCCGATTTTTAAATCGCGGTAAACCAGGGGCAGTTGCAGTTTGCTTTCGCGGCCAGGAACGTCGAAAACGTCGGGCGCGCCCGTCCAGGGCGAAGCGGTCTGGCGCACGGTGCCGTCGGGTTTGGGCGCGGCGCAGGCGGGCAAAGTCCACAGCGCGGCGCAAAGGAGAGGGAGAAATCGAAATCGCATCGCCCTTTCGACGTTCGCGCCACGCGCTGAGTTTCCCTGGATGAAGTGAAGAACGCGAAGCGTCAGCGAGTGAGGCTTTTCAGTTCCGTCCGAGTGGCAGTCGAGTCTCACTCGCTGACGCTTCGCGTTCTCCAATTGCCAGTTCCCACGCCAACTCCTCGACTCCACGCGCTCCATCGAGCCACTGCACCGGCAACTGGTGGCGAAACCACGTCATTTGCCGCTTGGCATAGCGGCGCGTCTCGCGTTTCCACGCTTCGATGCACTCGTTTAAATTCGATTCATCGTCCAAAACCGGCATCATTTGCTTGTAACCGACTCCGCCCAGCGCGGGCGCCTCGCGGCCCCACTTTTCGGTCAGAAATCGCAGTTCATTCAGAAAACCGGAGCGCATCATGGCCTCCACGCGCTCATTGATGCGGTTGTAAAGCACTTCGCGCGGCCAGTCGAGGGCGAAAATGAGCGGCGCCCATTCGATTTCGGGAAGCGAAGCCGCGTGTTTCTCGCCGAGCGCGACTTCGAGCGCGCGCAACACGCGAAACGAGTCGTTGGGATGCAGTCGCAGGGCGGCTTTCGCATCGACTTCCGCCAGCTTTTCGTGCAACGCCAGTGCGCCGCGAGTTTCCAGTTCGGCTTCCAACTGAGCGCGCAAAGCGGCATCGGGCGCCACCTCCGCAAGCGTTTGCGGCTGCAAAAGCGCGCGCAAATAAAAACCGGTTCCGCCGCACACAATCGGAATTCGAGCGCGTTTTTCGATGTCTTCAATCGCCTCGCGCGCCGCAGTCGCCCACTGAGCCGCCGAAAATCGTTCGTCTGGGTCGCAGATATCGAGCAGATGATGGGGAATTCGCGCGCGTTCGAGCGGCGTGGGTTTTGCCGTTGCGATGTCGCAGCCGCGATAAATCTGCATCGAATCGCACGAGACGATTTCACCGCCCAGATTTTCCGCCAGACGCAGCGCGAGGCTCGATTTCCCGCTCGCCGTCGGGCCGGTGATGACCAGAAGCGGTTTCATGACGCCACAAAAGAAGCCGTCGCGACGCGCTGGAAGCGGTTCTGGGCATCATAAAGAGTTGCGGTGAGCGTGTGGCGGCCTTTGGGGAGCCTGGAAACGTCCAAATCGAGAGCGTGCGCGCCGCTTTTTTGCGCGCGGTAGATGATTTTGCCGTCGAGGGCGAGAAAAACTCTGGGATTGGCCGCATAGGTTTTGGCCCACAAGCGCAGCCGCGTCGGGCCGCGCAAAATCTGGCCGTTCAGGGGCCGCGCGACGGGCGGCAAAGCGTCGCCCAGGCTTTGATAGGCGCTCAAAAAGTGCGGCGTCGCGGTCGCCTCGCGCCAGGCGCGCAGCACGGCTTCGCTTTCGGTGAGGAGGTAATTGTTGAGCGTTTTTCCCGCCGTCGGGTAGCGAATCGTGTTCATGTTGAACCAGTTGACCATTTTGACGCGCGGGTAGCGAAGCGGAAGCGCGCCGTAGAGCCGGTTGATTTTGTCGATGGCGAACGCGGGAATGAGTTTTCGATCCACCACCGATTGGTGCGACGCGGCGAATTCGCAAATCGCTATCGGTTTTTTGGCGGCGTAGCGGCGATAGATTGGGTCGAGGAGCGCGAGCGGCGATTCATCGAAGGCGGGTTTGTCGCGTCGGTTTTCGTGATAGGGAACCGAATAAAAGTTGACGCCGACCCAATCGCAGCCATCGTCACCAGGGTAGTAGTCGAACGCTTTACCAAGTGGCGGATTGTTGACGCACCAAATCGTGGCGATACGCGGCGCGCTGCGATGCAAAACCCGATGAACGAGGCGAAATTTCTCTTTGTAGAGCGCCGGATTGCCGTGATAGGGCGTCCAGAATCCGTTCATTTCGGAGGCGAATCGAATGAAAATCGGCCAGTCGGCGGCGCGCGCGGCGCGGGCGAAACCGTTCAAATAAGCGTCGTCTTGCACTTTGGAGAGGCTCGACGGTTCCCAGGCGATGTGCGGCACCACGCCCGCCGCTTTGAGCCGCGCCACCCACGCCGAGGGGAATTTCTGCCCGTAGCCCAGATACATGAAGAGGCTGCCCAGTTTTCTGCCGGTGCGCGCGAAAAACTGCTCCGGCGTGCGATGAGACTGAAAGTTTTCGTCCAGAAAACGCGGGCCGAGCGCGTCGTCGCGGTCGATGAAGGCGCCCAGATAACAACCCGCGACCGGTTCGAGCGCCGCGCCGGTGAACAACTTTCCCGCGCCCTGCGCCGATGTGGGCGTATCGACGGAAAGTTGAAGCTGGTTTTCGAGCGCGAGCGCGTGGTTTCCGTGGATAATCGCCGCATCGATCAGCCTTTTGCGCCGGTATTGCGCGGCCTGTTCGCGTTCGAGTCGCGCGGCTTCGTCGAAAAAGCCGTTGGTTTTGTAAATGTGGATGAGTTGATCGTAGGCGGCGAAGATTTGGGCGCGGCGGATTTTGCCCAGCAAAACCGGAATGCGCGGGTCTTTGAGATCGCGCGGCGAACGCACCGGCGGCGCGGCGCCGCAGGGCCAGACGAGCAGCACGCAAAACAGAGCGGCGAGAAAGCGAGACACGGCGAAAGTATGACTTCGGTGCAAGTGGAGAACGCGAAGCGTCAGCGAGTGAGGCCTGACTGTGACTGTGAAGTGGCAGTCGAGCCTCACTCGCTGACGCTTCGTGTTCTCCACTTATTGGCGCCGTCGCCGTTTCCACCACGCCGAAAACACGCCCAGCATCACTCCGGCGCCAACCGCGACGGCGATTTTCCATCTCTCATCGGGGGCAACGGGAGCATCGGGCGCCGTTGCACGCGCCGCGGCATCCGAGTCGGCGGTGGGCAGCGAAAGGGGCGGTTTTTGATACCAGATCGCCGTCCATTTCCATTCTAAATCGGCGGAGTTGTTGCCGTTGCCGTGTTCGAAATCGAAACGGAGCGACTTTTGGAAGGGAATCGCATCGGGAATCATCCAGCGGTAAGCAGAAACCGTCGGGGGCGAGGGCACCTTGAGCGTCAGGCCCTCGAAGGGATGAGAGAACGGCCTGTCGGGAAAATACCACGCCGAAGAAAAGAAATCTTCGTTTCCGGTGCCTTCGAAAGGTTTTCCGTCGGCGGTGATGCGCTCGTTGCCTTCGAGATAAGCGAAAGTGCGGCGCCGCGACTCAGCATTGGGCGCAATCGAAAGCGCCAGACCAACGAAAGCGCCTTCGCCACTGAGGTTGAGAATCTCGACGGGCTTGCCCTGCTGTGTCGTGGCGGCGTTTTGCAGCGCGCAAAAGCGGTAGGGCGATGGCGCAGCGCTAAATTCGCGCACGCGCGCGCCGACATCAAGGTTGACGGCGGTTTTGCCCTCATTTTGGAGCGAAATCTGGGCGCTTTTGAACGGCATCGGCCAGCGCAGCACCAGGCGCGAGCCGTCGAAGTCCGCGACGGCGTTTTGCACCAGTTCCTTTCCCTCGATTTGTCCGGCCAGGCTGAGAAGCGGCGCATCGACGGCGCGCTGGCCGTCGAACTCGGCCTTGAAACGCAAATCATGAAAAGTCTGGGCGTCGGAGACATCGGCGGCGACGGAAAATTCGTAAATTTCGCCCGCTTTATCCCAGGTTTCGACCACTTTTTCTTCGCCTGGCGCGAGTTGGAGGCGAAATAATCGCCGTGCGACTTCGCGCGGCTTCACGGGCACCGCCGGTGCGAATTTGGGTCGCACGGCGGCCTGAAAATACCATTTGCTGGGCTGCGCGGCGCGATTGGTGGCGATCAGCGCCGCGCCCTTATCGAGATTGGCGAGCGAATCGCCTTTCAGCTTCGGAAAAAAGGTGAAGGCTTTGCCCGCCAGCAACCCGCGCCGCGCGACGCCGCCCGACAGCAAAACCTGGCGGCGGCGCGGCCCCGCTTCCAAAACTAAATCGAGCTGTTCGGGAAACAGCGAGGTTGACCACAACCGTTCCAATGTCCCCGCCGCGAGCGGCACGCGGCGCGTTTCGCGCGGCTGGAGCAGGAAAAAGTCGTCGTTTTGACGCTGGGGATCGGTGGAGGCGAACCAGCGAAACGGGGGGAGATTGGGAGGCGGGGGCAGAGTTTCGGGGGTCTGGGCGTGCGCGGCTGAGCTGAAGAGGACAAAAAGAAGGAAAAGTCCCGCTCCGCGGCCCTCACCCGCCTTCGCGGAGCTCAGGCACCCTCTCCCGCAAGCGGGAGAGGGAGTGTCGCATTTCACTGGCACTTTGATGAACCGCGAAAGGTGAAACCGCGAAAGTCGGAGTGGAACTGCTAATCCTTCTCCTGCTTGCGGGAGAGGGTGCCTGAACTCCGCGAAGGCGGGTGAGGGCCGCCAAAGGCGGGTGAGGGCGGATGAGCCTGAACGCCATTCAATAAATCGTGCCATCGTCTCCCCCTCCTGACCCCACGCCCGCGCCGCTCGCTTCGTCTTCGATCATCGCTTCCATTTCGTCGGCCATGTTTTCGCCGGTTTCGGCGCCCATTTCGCGCCCCATTTCGCGCGCGAAACGACGCAGTTGGGCCGGATCATTGAAATTCTGGTTTTCGAGTCGGTCGCCGAGCGCTTCCATGCGGTCGTCGTCCGAGCGCCCGCGAGAAAATTTCGACATCAGTTTCTTCAACTTCTCCGACTGGCAGTTTGGGCAGCGCGGCGCGTTTTCATCGGCCACCACGCCGGTGAGAAAAGTGAATCGTTTGGTGCAGTCGAGACAGGAAAACTCGAAAAGAGGCATGAACGTGAGTTAGCGGGGCGCGGTTACGGGTGTCGCAGGCGCGGTCGGGCTGGCCTGACGGCCCAGGAAATTAAAAATCGCGCCCACGAGGAAGAGAAACAAAACTCCGCTGAGAACGATGAGAAGTGGGTTGGTTTTGCGTTTGTTCATAAGTTGTGTGTCGTGCCTTTAGTTATAGACGCTCCAGGCGTAGAACCAGATGCGGCCCGTGCTTTTGTCGACGGAAAAAGAGCAGAAGGTCGGCCAGGAGGGAGAGGTTTTGACATGATCGAAGCGGAAACCTCCGCTTTGCGCGCGAGGAGGAACGCTTGAAAAGAAGTTTCTCTGCTGTTCCGTCGGCCATGCGGAGGATGAAGTTTTTCTTGTCGGCCCCATTGCGAAATCTCGTTTCGTCTTGAACTGGGTGAGGAGCGCCCGCAGTTGCGCCGGAGACAATTGCAACACGATGAACTCCTCGTCGCCCGTGAGCGACGGAGCATTTTCGTGCGACACGATGGCGGAATTGGGCACTTGGACATCAATTCTCGAAAACCAGTTGCCGTTGCCTGGCCAGCAACCGACAACAATGACACCCACAAAAGCGAGCGCGGCAGCTAATTTTAGATATTTGCGGAGAGCTGGCTTAGGAGAATGATTCATTAGGCTCCCAGGAACGCTTTTCGTTCCGCTTGTGTCGCGTCGAAAACGGCGCGCAACACCGCCTCCGACTCGCAACGCAGCACGGCGTTGCGCCGTCCGAGCGTGACGCGCACCGTTTTCAAACAGTCTTCCAAACGATGTTCGCTCCAGCCTTCCAATCCGCCCCAACTGAAAGAGGGCACATATTTCGGGCTGACGCCGCCGCCAAAAATGCTGCATCCCGCGCCGATATTCGCGCCCGTGGTGAGCAGTTGGCCGATGCCGATTTTGGTGTGGTCGCCGATCAAGCTGCCCAGAAACTGGCTGCCGGTTTCCACCGTCGTGGCGAAATCGCGCTGGAAACGGATGGTGCCGTAGGTGTTTTTGAGGTTGGAAGTCGTTGAAAGCGCGCCGAAGTTGACCCAGCGACCCGCCCAACTGTGCCCCACGAAGCCTTCGTGCGCTTTATTAACGCGCGACTGGAAAATCGAGGCCGAAACTTCGCCGCCGACTTTGCAGTTCGGCCCCAGACTGGTGCCGCTTCGCAGTCGCGCGCCGTCAACCACGCTGCCCGCCCCGACGAAAACCGGCCCCACAATCTGCGACCATTTGACCTGCACGCGCTCGGCGAGAATGATCGGCCCGCCCGACGCATCCAGAACGCTTCCAGGCTGCACGACCGAGCCGCGCCCGATGAAAACGTCGCGCTTATCGCCGATGAGATGCGCGCCGTTCATCAAAGCGGTGTCGCGATGGTTGGCGTGGCGCTTGGCCCAGTCGTGGAAATCGGCGGCGATGTAGGCGTCGGAGCGACTCAAAATCTCCCAGGGCGTGGGAGCGGGAAGATCGGGAAACGGTTCGCCTTCGATGTCTTCATTGACCGGCAGGCCGGTTTTGACGCGCAGATACTCTTCCAATTCGGGCCGCGCGCGCAGCGCGACTTCCGGCGTGATTTGCAGCGCGCGGTCGAGCGGACAAAGCGCGCCGTAGCGCAGTTCGAAGGTGGCGCGCGTTTGCGTGAGCGGCCCGAAGTTTTCGGGATGCTGCTCGGAAACGATGAGCATGGGAGGGAGACGGAATACGGGAGACGGGAGATGGAAGAAAGGGGCTTCCGCTCTTGCGTATTCCGTCTCCCGTCTCCCGTATTCCGTCTTCTAACGAATGATGCGCGGGCCGCCCAGCCCGCCCGTCGGGGCGAAACTCACGCCGGTGATGCGGGTGTAGTTGACGCGCAAATCGTTGAGGACGCGCGCCAGCTCGCCGCTCGTGCGGGCGTCGAGGCGGGTTTTGAGGACTTCGTAGAGCGCGCCGAAGGCGTCGATGGCCAGGCGCGCTTCGGCGTCGTTGCGGGTGATGATGCCGGTGTAAGGATTGGGCACCAGGCCCAGATGCACGGCGGCGTAACGCGGGATTTCGCTCACGGTCTGGAGCAGAATCGGCGCGACTTCGAGATTGGTCATGCTCTCGGCCTGCTTGTCCATCAGGGCGCGCACCTGTTCTTTTTCGTTTTCCGTCAGCGCGCGGCCAAACTGCTGTTCGAGCGCGGCGAACTGTTCCTGCTCGATCTGCTCGCGCATCTGCTGCGCTTCTTCAATCGAAAGCGGCGCTTCGTCTTCGGCGATTTCATAGCCGTCGGTGGGCACGGTTTCGGTCGCGTCGGCGGCGTCGCCAAAGGCGCTGGGCGCGCTCACGGCCTGGCCTGGCTCTTCGTGAAGGCTCGAAACGCCAAGATGCGACTGGCCGCCGCCGATAACTTCTAATTTGGGCGCGGGAGTGTCTTCAGGCTGGGGCGAGTTGGGGGTGATGATTTTTCCGGCGCGTTCGTCGTCGGAGAGCATTCGGTTGTCGATGATTTTGAAGCGCGATTCTTCGCGTTCGTCGCGGTCGTTGGGCATGATTTTCCTTGTTTGTGGGCGTTTTGCGGGTGTGGCTGCGCGCAAGTCTAACCAAAAAGCGCGCTCAACTTTCCCAATTCCGTGCCGAAGGTTTGGTCATCCACAACCGGCGTCGCGCCGCTTTTGAGCGCGCTTTCCATCTCGACCCACGAGCGGCAGCCCTTATCCCCCGCGCGCAGTTCGTAGCGAAGCGGCGCGTCCAATTTCCAGACGCGCAGTGCCGCGCACAAAAGCGGCTTTTCGCCCAGATAGCCGAGGCGCAAATCGAGATAGTGGCGGCTCCAGATGTGCGGCGCGCGTTCCAGAAGCGCATCGTCGTGCGGCGGAAACGACCAAATCGCCTCGACGCGCGCGAAATGGCGCAGAAACGCGACGTTCACGGATTCGCCTTCGATTTTTTGGGTTGTGCGAAACAAATCGCGCTCGGCTGGCTTGACGAGCGCTTCTTCCTGATGCAAATAGGTCGGAAGCAGGAAAAACTGGCCGTGTTCGAGCGAAAAATGGCCGTCTTCGTCGAGCAGTCCGCCCTTGCGAAGCAAAAGTATCTGCCGGCCCTGCGAAAGCGCCTCGCAGGTGATGGCCCACTCTTTCAAAGCGACGTTGGAAACGATGGATTGCGGCATGGCTTTTGAGAAGACGGAAGACGGAATACGGGAGGCGGAATTTAAAGCCTTTTCTTCCGTCTCCCGTATTCCGTCTTCCGACTCCCTCTCATGTTCAAACTTCAAAACGGCGACGCGGCTCCCGATTTCACCCTTTCCGACTGCATGGGAGCGCCCTGGACGCTTTCCGAGCAGCGCCCCAAAATGGTGTGCCTGTATTTCGCGCGCGGCGAGTATTGCCCCACCACGCGCGGCGAATTCGCCAACTTCAACTCCTACAGCCGGCTTTTTCCCAAAATGAACTGCCAATTCGCTTTCGTGGTGAACGGCGGGCGCGAGCCGCACGCCAAATTCGCGCGCGAGTTTCGCATGAACCTGCCAATTCTGATTGATGAAAACGGCGACATCGGCGAAAAATTCGGGGTTTACGGCGTCAATCACAACGATATGAAGCGCGACGACTACAAAAATTACATCGCGCCCGCCGTGTATTTGATGGACGGCGAAGGCCTCGTCAATGCTTTCTGGTTGGCGAGCGCGCCGCGCGGCGTGCCTTCGCCCGAATGCATGCTGGGAATTTTGGGCTATGCCGCGCATAACGGCGGCAAGTATTAAATGAAGATGTTCAAAGCGGCAGCGAATCGATTCGCTGCCGCTTTGAACAGGATCTAAAAGCGTATCTAAAATAGGCAACAGAGGCGGGGGGGGGGGCCCCGGGCGCAACGTGGGCGGGCTAGTCTGGGTGTGTCGCGGAATCACCCGGGGAAACGCGAGGGTGTTATGGGCTTAAAAACAAACACTGCGAGACACAAAACCGGCCGTTGCCATGAGAACAACTCGGTTGGGGGGGTGCGCGGGGGACTAGGGGGGGCGGGCGAGCCCAGGGTGGGCGGGCGGCAC
>JAUJNG010000019.1:3035-103224 GCA_030448265.1 Abditibacterium sp. | reverse complement strand
GTCGTTTCGTTCAAGTCGGTGTTCGTTTTTGGATTCTTGTGGGGGTTTTTCTTCCCGGGCGCACTTTTGGGGGGTTTTCTGGGGGGGGGTACTTCCGCCTTCTGCGGAGCCTTTCCACACTTGTCCTTTTGTCGGTTACCCCCGCCTCTTTAATGAAGCAAAGGCTGAAAATGAAAAGCGACACCTGGGCGTTTTTGGGCCTCGAACCGGCGAAGCTGCGTGATTTTGCGGACGACGGTTTCGAGGAAAAGCAGCCCGCGCCGCTCAAGATGGCCTTTCCCGATCTTCTCGATGAAGCGCCGGCGGGTGCCGATGAGTGGCAGGGCCAGGCGCCTGCCGAGCGCATCGTCAACACGATTTTGCTGTGCGCGGTGCGTGATGGCGCTTCGGCAATTTCCATCGAACCGGAAACCCAAAGCGTGCGGGTGCGCTATACCGTGGCGGGCCAGGTGCGCGAGCACTTGAAGCTGCCGACACTGACACTGGAACCCATTGTGAGCCGTCTCAAGCGACTGGCGCAAATTGAAGTGGGTGCAGGAGTGGCACAGTGGGGTTGGATTCGCCTGCGCGTGGACGAGCATTTTTACGAACTGCACGTTCAGACCCACCCGACGCAGTGGGGCGAGCGCGTCGAACTGCGTTTTTCGCCGGTCGCCTGAGTTTGTCGGGCGTCTGGCTCTTTAATATTCACCGAGAAGCGGCTTTTAAATAGCTGCTTTGGCTGCGAGGTTTTCGTTCATGGCTCAAAATCCGGCACAAATTGGCCGTCCCGTTGCTCCTCCTGGCGCTCTGACGCCCCGTCCTCTGGGCGCGCGCCCGCTCGCGCCCCAAAACATGCCTCTCGACGGCAACGGCGCCAATGGAAATGGTTTCACGCCCGTCGAAGCGCCGCCTGAAGTTCCCGTTCAAGTGGTGGAAAAAGTGTCGCTCGATGAGGTTCACATCGACGAACTTTTGCAGCTCGTTCTCGACACCAAAGGCTCCGATTTGCATCTCGCGGTCGCCAAACCGCCCTGTATTCGCGTTCACGGCAAGGTCAAGGAAGTTTCGAGCTACGAATCGTTTCGCCCCGCCGTAATCCAGCGCATCATCTACGACATCCTGTCGGACGAGCAAATCCAGCGCTTCGAAAACGATCTGGAACTGGATTTTGCCTACACCACCTCCGACGGCGCGGCGCGTTTTCGCGTCAACGCGTTTAAGGACAAGGGCGCTCTGGCGGCGGCGATGCGCGTCATTCCCACCAAAATTCCCGATCCCGAAGATCTGGGGCTTCCCGCCGTTATCATGGAACAGGCCAATCGCCCGCGCGGTTTGATGCTCGTCACCGGCCCTACCGGTTCGGGCAAATCGACTACCCTCGCGGCGGTTATCAACAAAATCAACATGGAGCACGAGGGGCACATTCTCACCATCGAAGACCCCATCGAATTCGTGCACGAGCACAAAAAATGCGTCGTGAACCAGCGCGAAGTCGGCACCGATACGCGCAGCTTTAAAAACGCGCTCCGAGCCGCGCTGCGCGAAGACCCCGACGTGATTCTGGTCGGCGAAATGCGCGACACCGAAACCATCCATCTCGCGGTTACGGCTGCCGAAACCGGTCACCTGGTTTTCGGCACGCTCCACACCAACTCCGCCGCCGAATCCATCGACCGCATGGTGGGCGTTTTTCCCGCCGACCAGCAGGAGCAGGTTCGCACCCAGCTTTCCAACTCGCTGGTGGCCATCGTGACGCAGCAGCTTTTGCCGAAAATTGGCGGGGGCCGCATCAGCGCGATGGAAATCATGATCGCCAACTCGGCGATTCGCAACCTGATTCGCGAAGCCAAAGCGCATCAAATGAACTCCATTATCCAAACCCAAAACGGAATTGGAATGCAGACGATGGATCAGGCACTGCGCGATCTGGTGCTCAACGGCCAGGTCGATTACGAGACCGCGATGAGCCGCGCCCACAACCCCGCCGAACTCGAAGTCATGATTCAGGGCGGCATGAACAACGATCAACGTTAAAAACCTATCTGAATAAGCGGGGCTGACGCTCTCTTCCAATCGGTTGAATCAGATTGGAAGAGGGCGTCAGCCCCGCTTATTAGCCCGTTTATTTTCAAAGTTTCAGGAGACAAAATGCCCGTTTTCGCTTATGTCGCCAAGGATCAGGCTGGAAAGATCCATCGGGGCCGCATTGACGCGCCCAACGAAAAGATGCTGCAAAAACGCTTGCAGGATCAGGGTTTCTGGGTGCAGTCGGTGGCCGCCGAGAACGTCAAGAAGAAGAAATTCAACCCGCTCAAGGCGATGCAGAAAGTGAAGATGCAGCAAATCTCCATCTTCTGCCGCCAGTTCGCCACCATGATCAACGCGGGCGTGTCGCTGGTGCGCTGCCTGTCGGTTTTGGAAAAGCAGACTCAGAACACCAAGCTCAAGGAAATCATCCGCGACGTGCAAAACCGCGTCGAGGCGGGCGAGACCTTGTCGCGCGCCATGTCGCACCATCCGGTCGCGTTTTCCAACCTGACGCTGGGTCTGGTGCGCGCCGGCGAAGTCGGCGGCGTCCTGGATGAAACCCTTGACCGCCTGGCCCAGTTCATGGAATCCGACATTCGGATGCGCCAGAAAATCAAGGCCGCCATGACCTATCCGGTTCTGGTGGGCGTGGTCGCCATCCTCATCGTGACGTTTCTGGTGACCTTCATCGTGCCGAAGTTCATGGAAATCTTCGCGGATTTCAAAATCGAGATGCCCGCCATCACGCTGGCCTTGATTTCGGCCTCGAATTTCATGACCAACCCGAAAAGCATCATCCCCACAATTGCTTTTATCGTCATTTCGATGACCGCCTTCAAAAAATGGAAACGAACCAAATGGGGCAAGCGCATCTACGACAAATACAAGATGAAGATCCCCGTGTTCGGCAAATTGTCGCACAACATCGCCGTCGAGCGGTTTTGCCGCACGCTTTCCACGCTTCTCACTTCGGGCGTGCCGATTTTGCAGGCGCTGGAAACGGTTTCGGCAGCCATCGACAACGAGACCTTCACCGACGTCATCATGAACGCGCGCGCGCGCATCCGTGAAGGCGACCCCATCGGCGACCCCTTGGAGAAATCCAAACTGTTTCCGGCGATGGTGGTGCAAATGATCGCCATCGGCGAAGAAACCGGTGCGCTCGACCAGATGCTGGGCAAAGTCGCCGACTTCTATGCGGTTGAGGTTGAGACTCAGCTCGAACAGCTCGCGGCGACGATTGAACCGCTTATGATCGTGGGACTGGGTTTGATGGTCGGCTTTATCGTCATCGCGATGTTCATGCCGATGATCGCGCTCATCAACGGCTTGTCGGGCGGCGACGACGAATAGGAACGGAAAGTCAAAAAAGGGCAGAAGCCGCGCGCTTCTGCCCTTTTTGTCGCTTATTTTATGATTTTGCTGCTCTTGTTCGTCCTCGGCACCCAGATCGGCTCGTTCTTGAACGTGTGCATCTGGCGGATGCCGCGCCACGAAAGCATCGCGCATCCACCCTCGCACTGCCCGCATTGCAAGACGCGGCTGAGGGCCATCGATCTTATTCCGCTTGTTTCGCAGTTCGTTTTGCGCGGCAAATGCCGCTACTGCGGCGCCCGCTTCTCGTGGCGCTACTTTGGAATCGAGTTTTTAACCGGACTCTTGTTCGTTCTGGTCGGCTTGCAGGCGGGGAATCTGGGGAGCGGCGGCTTCCTGGCGCCCTGGACGGGTGACTACGCGCGGCTGGCGCGCGATTTGATTTTTATGTCAACCCTGGTCGTGATTTTTTTCGTGGATTACGACACGCGGCTCATTCAACTCGAATCGGTTTTTTTGCTCGGACTGGCGGGCGTGGCGTTCGAAGCGTGGCGCTTTTATCAGGGCGCGGCGACGCTCAGCGACGGCCTGCTGTTCGCGGCGCTGCTTCCGGCACCGTTGCCAGGCTCCATTTTAGCGATGGTGGGCGCCGCGACGGGAATTTTTATAGTGCGCGAACTGTTTTCGCGGCTCTACCAGACCGAGGCGATGGGGTTTGGCGATGTGCTTCTGGTGGCGGCCATCGCCGCGAATTTAGGGTGGAACGCGACCCTCTTGACATTCTTCTTTTTGGCATTCACTGTGGGAGCAATGATTGGCGTGAGCGTGCAGATTCCGCGTGCGGCGAGGTCTTACCAATGGGGCCAAAAGCGGCATAAACGCTACGGTGGCCGAAAAGTCGCAGTGCCCCTGGCGCGGCACGCTTTTCGGAAGTTGATGCCCTTCGGGCCGATGCTGGCAATTGGAGCAGTAGCGGCGCTGCTTTTCGGGGTGCAAATCAACGAGGCCTACTGGCAAATGATTAATCCTGGTGCGGGGCAGTTTGGACTGCGCGCCACCGGTGACGGTTAGAAAGTGAGTGAAACGGGGTATAATTCTCTTTGTGACTTATCAATCGACGCCAATTTTCGCACCGCGAAACGAGGACAACATGAAAAAACGTGGTTCAGGATTCACTCTGGTAGAAATTTTGGTCGTGCTGGCCATTATCGCTATTCTGGCGGCTCTGCTGTTTCCGGCGTTCAATCGCGCCAAGGAAAACGCGCGCCAGACGACGTGCCAGTCCAATTTGCAGCAAATTTACTTTGCTGTAAAACAGTATTATTCGGACGAGCGGCGTTATCCCGATTCGCTTCTCGATTTGATGGGTGAGGGCGTTAAATACGAATACAACGCCACGACACCAGGCACGATAGGACTCGACGCGACCTCCGCGACTTCACCTCAACCTCCGATCCCCGATAAGGGCACAGGGCTTTACAAAGGTGGCCAGGACACTCTGGTTTGTCCGGATGACGAAGATACCGAACTGCCTCATTCTTCTTACGGTGCTTTAACGAAATTGAACCAGCCCACACCAAACCCGATTACCGTGGACATGAATGCCGGTCGTTATGTGTGGAATTACTGGGGTTACAGGCCCGATGGTTTCGCTTATTCCACTGCGTTGGATGCTCAGGCGAACAACCAGCTTACAACTGGCACGGTGCCTTATCCGCTTTTGGTCAATGTGAATTCTGCCTACAATGCACGAGTTGGCAATACATTTTTGATTCCTGGACAACCCGAAAACGTAGTCAAATACTCGATGTCGAACCGCTTCGCACCTGCTTCGACCATCATCACTCATTGCGTTTTCCATCGCCTTCCAACGGCCAACAACATCAATTCCCCTGGCGAACTTTACACCACTGGCGCGGATGTCGATGGTTCTAATGCCCGCGACATCGTGCTGAGGCTGGATGGCACGGCTAAGGCCGTAGATGTTTCCAAGTGGTATGACCCCGCGGTTGTTACCGTCCCGCCGGATGTCACTAAAAACGTGTGGCAAAACCAAACGCCGTAAGCGCGGTTTCGCACCGCAATTCGCCCATGAGCGACAAACTTTTCATCCGCCGCGACACCTCCCGTCGCGGCGGTTTCACCCTTATAGAAGTAGCCATTGCGCTGGCGATTTTCGTCTTCGGCGCGCTCGCCATCATTCGCATTTTCCCACCCGCTCTGGGGGTTATCCAAAATTCGGGCGACCAGTTGACGGCGGTGAGCTTCAACCGCAGCACGTTGGCGCGCTTCGCTCGACAGCCTGAACTGGTGCCTGATGCGCTCTACGATACCAATCCTGCCAATGGCTGGCGCGATAATCTTGTTGGCTCCGTAGCGGGAACGCCTCGCCGCAACAATTCGCTGCCCCTCGGCACCATCCAAAACGTTGATTTGGAATATAACCAGAGTGCTTTAGGCCACTTTAGGAACATCGTTAGGGAAAGACATACTGCTACTGCAAACGGCGTGGTTTTGACTCAGTATCCTTTTGAGAACAACACCGCAACGGGTGTAGCCCCTATAATTTTCCAGGAAGACGAAGTGACTGGCGTTAGAATGAGAATACTGGCCGACGGCACTTTGGACGGCAGTCTCGATTTTTCTGAATCCAGGCTCGCCTCCACTAACGCTGTTTTCTCTACGACAGTTGCTCCTCCTGACACTCATAGCTATGACCCTGCAGCGCCAGGGACAGTGGGCAATACGACCTTTTATGTTTCCTACCGCTGGCTGGAAGATCTAATTCCTTTGACCCCACCTGACGACCCTCGCATTTCAGCCACAACCGATGAACCCATCGTCTATACAATCGACCCTACCGATGACCCTAATCCCAAAACCGTTCAAGGACAACGCAGAACAGCAGGCACTGCTATCACTCTTGTTGAGGGCGAGGTTTCAGTGCGATTTAGGCGGGTTATTCCCAGCCCTACTGGCCCCGACATCAACGGCGATGTAGGGCGCCTCGTTCTCGCGCCCAATCAAAGAGTGAGTATTGATTATCGTGTCAGAGACTGGCGTTGGATGGTTTACGATGGTGTGCCAACGGTGCAGCCAGAAAATGGCACAGCAACACAGCGTGCCATTAATCTTCCGGTCAGGTCGCTTGATGAGACGAAAACACCTTTTGCTTTTACCTTGTTTCCTTCTCAAAACCCCACTGTCCCCCCCGAAAATAGCACCACTCTTGAATCAGACCCACCCGAACCCAACCCACCAACTCCTAGCGACCGAATGAAGCGCAAAACCGGCCAAATCATCTTCGACCTCAGCACCATTCCTGTCACTACTCCACCCACTGCTCCAAATGCACGCGCAGTCTATTGGACGCTGGACAACTGGGCACAGCAGCTTTCGGTGGCCGCAAGCAACTACAAGCTATCTTATACAACTGCGTCCTCCAATCCACCAGAGCCTTGGAGGGACTGCGTTCTCAACCTCAGTGGAACGATCCTCTACTTCAAACCTTCGGAAGCGGGGAAAACGGTTCTTGTCACGTATTCTTATCGTGAGGCAGGGGCGGCGGAGGATACCCAAATTGACGGGCGCATTTTGACCATCAATGATGACTTAATTTCTTTGCCTGGTTCCTCATTCGCCGTCGGTGGCCGCGTGTCGCGGTTGGAGCTAACTGCTATCAATGGACTTCCGCTGACTACTCCCGTGACCTCCATCCGGAGGATTCAAGGCGTGAGTATCGAGGCGCGCACCGCATGGCTTGACGGCAACCGCTTCAGCCAGGCTTCTACAGTTGGCTACAGGGGAGCGCACACCCAATGAAACCATCACGCAAAAGTGGCTTTACGCTTATCGAGATCATGGTGGTGCTGGTCTTAGCAACGATCCTGTCGAGTATCACCTTTGGCGCCTTTCGCTCGATTTCCCAGGGCAACAAGCGCACGACTTGCCAGAGCAATCTGTCGCAGATTTATAAATCGGCGCGGCTTTACGCGCAGGATTACAATGGGGAGTTCCCCTATCTCAATCCAGAAGTTGAAGGGACAGCAAATCAGCCTGCAACTCCGTTTGGCGGGCTGGGATTATGGTCGCTTTATGCTTTCCCTACGGCGCCAACAAACCTTTGCACGCCGACGAACTTCAACGACTACAACACCGACCTCAACTTGCCATTGGCCAGTGACGACGGAACTCAATTAGCGGGTTACGTTCGAAGCGCCAAGATTTTTCATTGCCCCGCCGATAGATTCGATAGGGAGGTTCAACTGCGAACCTCGCCAACTACTTGTGCCACGGCCACAGCGCCAACGGCTTCGATTTCGATTCAACAAGACGGTGCTACCTATCTCAATCCGGCGTTCCTCTCCTATCAAACGATTGACGACATCATCGATCCGGCACCGCGAGACACCTACTCTTCGTTTCGTGTGAGTGGGCCAACAGCCAGTGCATCAAGACGGCAACTTACCTACTTCACTACAGACAGTGGTAGTGGTGTTACCAGAACCCCAGAACGTCCCCTGAACGACAAAACCGTTGTAACCTGGTGCCGTTTTCACCGCACTCTCGACAACACTGGAGCGACGGTGGTTGGCAGCCGCAATTACGACAACGTGTTGTTTTCCGATGGCACCGTGCAAAGCCTGTCTGCTCAACAAACTGTGCAAGACGCCGCAGGAACTTCGGGGCAATGCGCCGGTTGGAAGCGAGTGCCTCGTGAAAAAGCGGATTCGATGGCATCGGTTACGGATTGCACCCCTTCGTCATGAAACTCTTTGACTCCCCACAAACTAGATCGAGAACTGCCATTCGACGCAGTGGCTTTACGCTCGTCGAAGTTTTGGTCGCGGTTGCCATCATGTCACTGCTTTTCGCGGTGATTTTAGTGCCGTTGCGCCTCGGATTCGAGACCTTCCACATCGGGACAGCACGCTCCGAAGTGCAGCAACAGGCGCAGCTCACGATGCAACAGATCGGTATCGACTTGCGAAAAGCGCAGTTCGTATTTCCTAATTCGCGCATAGTGGGAGTAAGTGATAATACGGATGAAACCTCGCCTTGCTCATCGCGAGCCTACCGCAACGCAAACGGATGGAATTTCAACCCTTACGTCATATCTGATGCCTCCGGTTCGGTAACATCTTGGGAAAACTCATCACGTATTGATATGTTACAGTTGCGCGGGAATACAGACGACGGATTACCACAGGATGTGGGGGCGGATTATGTAGTGAGTTACTACCCCCGCCGGTTAGATATGGATAGAGCGTATGATTTGATCGACAATCCTATCGTGTTGTTCAGAGCACAATACCCCTATCGTTCTTACAGTAATACTACCGGAGGATTCACTCTACTCCCCGCAAATGCCAACATAGATTGGACTGCCTATCCAGCAGCCCCATCTGGCGTTACTGGAAACAACAATTTTCGGTGGATCAAACATAACGCTTATGGTGAGGCCGATGAGTTAGCTGTTATAAGTGTTGATAGCACCACCGGTTCTACGCCGACGGTGGGCGCCCACACTCTGGCAACCCCGCGCGGCATGGCACTCGTGGCGCCGCGAGCGAACCTTTTTACAACCTCTCCGACTGCCGCTTCTGAAAAATCACTGGTGCCCGAACTTTCTTTCGTTCAGGAAGCGACCAGCGGCAAGCGCATCGACCGTGTTACCGTCAATATGACCTTGGCTCAGTTCGATCAAGGCGGCGCCGGTGCTGCCAACGGCCAAGGCGCGGCGCAGCGTGTGCGCGTTTCCCAAACTTTCGATTTGCCCAGCGCGGGCTGTTCGCCGTGAGTTTTCATCTCACAATTTTTCCGATTCAAACTGCAATGTAGGTTTTCATCATGCGTGGTTATTCTTTCTCTTCTCGTGCCCCACGACGCGGTCAGGCTTTGCTGCTGGCCGTGTTGATCATGATCTTCGCGGCTCTGCTCAGCGCCTCTTTTATCGCGGTCGTGTCAAGCAACCTCAACCAGACGGCGCGCCAGGCTGATAAAAACCGTGCCTTCGCCTCGGCGGTAGCCGGTTTGAATTACATCAATCGCCAACTCGCTTACAGCGATGCTGGCGAACAGTGGTTCGAGGCCAACTACCCTGCCAGGACACTCCAATCCTACACTTCCAACCCACTTTATTACACGGCGCTCGACCGCGCGCATGGCTGGGCTGGTTCTTTCGCCAAATTTCCCGATCCCAACACGCCTCAGGGCGAGGGGCCGCTCTTTCTGGCTAAAGTTGAACGTTTGCCCTACGTTACCAACTCTACATCTCCTGACCCCGATAAGCGCGATCCCAATAAAGCAGGGATGTTGCGCATCACCATTATCGGCCTGTCGGCGAACGACCCGACTGCTTATCACACCATCATCCGCTACAAAGGCGGCTTCAGTCAGGCGCCCATCGCGCAAACCATGCGGGTTGTCTCGAACTGGGATTTCAAAAACGGCGTGGTGCCGGTGGGACAGGTCACAGGCGCCTATGACGGAGCGAACAACAGAGTCACCTTAACCAACGTGAGAGGCGAATTCCCCGCCGTTCCCTTCACCATCATGATTGGTGATCCGAGAACATTCCAAGCCACCACTATTGTCCCACGCAGCGCCGTTGTCACTGCTGTTGCGCCTGTCACTGGCGGAACCGCAATCGATAAAGAACTTACTCTTGCCCTCGATCCGTTTCCTGCACCTGTAGAAAACGAGCGCATTGAGGTGGCAGCTTCACTTGGCGCGCCCAGAGCCATTGACTTTGATAATAGCGGCGGCACAATCGACACAGTAGGAGCGCCCAACTCGGAAACCATCACCGTCAAAATCGCGGACGAGGTTTCTCCTGGTGTCCCCTCTGCTGGGGGCATTCGGGTGAATGGCGGTCTTAGACTGAGTGGATATGTAGGGGCAGAGGCGCTGCGAAGCGTGACAAACAATTCCGCTACCCAGCCTCCCGCTTCCATTCGAGCATCGGGTGTGATCACCAAAAATACAACGATTCCTGCCGAAAGCCAAGTGACTTTAGCCGGTCAGGGCATTCCAGGCACCCCCAACTTGCTCAATAGCGACCATCCCTTCTTCCCTTGGTCTGGGTCGGTTGGTGGCACGACGAAGGATCAGCTTGTCAGTGACGGCTGGAACCGCTTGAAGGGCACTGCGGGCAGCGTTGGAACTCGCAACGTTTCCACTTTCCAGCCGCCCGCCCTCGATTCGAGCCAGAATTTAGAGCGTTATCGCAATCTCACGCGCTTTTCCAAGCCCGCAGATTCCAACGATCCAGCCACTGCTTCGCTCTATGGCGGTGGACAGGGCATTTATATCGACAACGTGCAGGACAAAGAGAAAGTCAACGTCGGCAGTAGCGGGGCGCTGCGCGAGATGACTCAGACCGAATTTGTCAATATGTTGATCAGCCCGCCACTGGCTCCAGCTGCAATTCCCAACTACTCGAGAATTGGTCTCCCCGCACTAATAACCACGGCGGGCTTTTCGCTCGAACAAAAGCATCTACGCGGCTGGGTCGGGCCGGACGAGTTTCGCGGACGCGGCGTCGAAATAGTGTTGGGCGACAATTCTCTTACCATCACCCGTGATGCCCGCGATGACGAACTCGCCACCCAATTTGGCGGCGCTGCGGCAAAAACCTGGAAAAATCTGACGAACGGCGCTAACCAGCCAGGTGTCTACTCGCGCACTTTCGCCTGGCCGCAGAATGGCGTTATCTTCGCTGAAGGCAACGTGAGGATTCGCGGCAACGCGACCAACGTGCCGCGCTCCATTACCGTGGTTTCAATGGGCAATATCTACATTGAAGATTCGCTTTCTGCCGAAACCGACGCCGATACTGATACCGATCCGACCAATGATGCAGCAACAGGTGCTCCTCGCAAAATTTTCCTTGGGGCCAAGAAAAACGTCGTAATGAACCCGACGCGCGTTCTGGGACGCCCCGACGCGCAGACCACGACTCGACCCATTCCAAACTCAACAAGCGGCTCCGCTTTCTTTACTCCAGGACAACCTGCCACTCTCACAGTGGCAGACGCCGCGAGTTTCCAGGTCGGCGATCTCGTTCAAGCGGCTGGTGTGAGTGAGGGAGCCGAAACCAACATCATTCAAGGCCTCGTCACAGGCAAAACAGCGACTCCCGACACAACCGATAATGACCAAATCTTCGTCACGGCGCTTTCTACTGGTGCGCCTCCCTTTAATGCAATAGTGAGAACGCCAACCACAGTTTTCAAGAAACCAGGTATTGATAATCTGCCTTATAGCGGAATCGCGGTGAGAAACGATGTCATACAACGGCGTTTCACCACGCCGACGGCGTTGACTGCCACTAATCCTTTACGCCTGGCCTTCAACCACGGCGCCAATCGTGGGCCAGGCACCACACTTACGTCACCGCCGATGTTCCAGGTCTCAGTCGCTGGGCCTGGCCAACCACCCACACCGATTTATCTGACTCATAAGCGCGTTGTTGACACTAACAACGTCTTTGTGCCTGGGGCAAACACGGTCTCCGACTTGAACAAGCTCATCCGCGGCGATTATACCCTGCCAGTCGGCGGCCCCGATACGTTTCCCAACCCAACACCGACAACGGAGACTGCAGCACCAGGACAAGTGGCCGCACAAGAGCAAATCTTGTCCCTCATCGAAACCCAGATGGAGGCTACACCGCACATCACTGGCATTGGGGGAGTCCCCACCAACGGATGGAACTATTCAGTCACTGTCGCTCCGTCCCACATCGCAGTGCCTTTCTTCTATCTGGCGGGTGTCGGCAACCGTTATAACCTTGGGTTTGGGCCAACAATTCCATTTACGGATTGGAACGGCCCCCCCCTCAACAATGACGTCAATACCTCGACTTACAACGTGCCTTTGGCCACATCAATCGGCCTCCGGCTTAATAACCCAGCGCCTTCCACTCCCAGCATCATTACCAGCGAAAGTTGGAATGGCGCTGCTTACGATCAGACGACCCAATTCGGATTCAACCCGAATTATCGGGACGTTTCAGCCAGTCCCGCGACTCTGCCGGAAGACATTTTGACGACAGACCAGAGCTTTTATCAAGGTCTGACGCAAAGAACGACCCTCGATAGCCGCTCGCTGGGCGCCACAAATGCGGGATCCAACTCGTTGGTTCTCCGCCAAAGCGATGGCCTTATCGGTATTAACGATACAACGACCTTGCTGCCGGAATACCGAATTCGGAGTCTCAAGATGGAGGATGTCACTCTGGCTGCCAGCAGCAGCACAGTTGATGAGATCCGCCCAGGTCACAGCTTTGATGTCAACGCCTATGTTTATGCTCAAACCGGCAGTTGGTTCGTGATTCCAAGCGGCTTGTTCGACGAGCGTCTGCGCGGCGATGCGACTCAAACCTATATCAATCTCGATGGCGTCGCTGGTGCCGCTGCAGCCAATGGCGAGTTTTTGGACGTTAACAACAACAACACCTGGGACGTCGGAGAGTATGCCGACCTCAACCGCAACGGCTCGATTGAACCAGCCGAGCAATACGCCATGGCGCGTTATTCCCGTTACAACTACTCGATCAACTTCAAAGGAGCTATCGCCGAAAACCAAACGGCGCTGGTGAACAGCGTTGCGATTGGAGGACTTCCTGTGGGCGGCGTCAACAGTTGGATGACCTCCTGGGTCACTACCCAAAAAGCAGCAGGCAGCACCACAACGACTTCTGACCGCATGAAATACACCTTCGACCCAACCATTGCCATGGGCGGTCTTCAGCAGGACGATCCGAACACTGCCGCCTATGAAGCCGACACCGGTTTCCGGCTGCCGCAAACCGCCAGTTTGTTTTCTATTGGTTAGACGGCAACGCTTCTCCAACCCAAAATGGCCCCGACAATTGTCGGGGCCATTTTTGTGCATTTATGGGGGTCAGATTGGGAGCCGGAACCACTGCCTTTATTCACGCCCGACTCCATTCACCTCATGAACATTTCCACCGGTTATGCGCCACCGCGCCGCCCCCGCCACGCCGCTCGACGGCGTGGGCAGGTGCTGCTTGTGGCGGTTTTATTGATGATTCTCGCCGCGTTTTTAGGTTCGACGTTTGTCGCCGTCGTGATGATTAACGCCTCTCCCGCCGCCCACGTTTGAGTTTCGAGAGCCATATTTTTAGTTTTGCGAAAGCGGGACTTACGTCCTCTTCCAATCGAGTTTCAAGCAACCGATTGGAAGAGGACGTAAGTCCCGCTTGAATCACCTAACGCGCCCGCTCACCGGCACAATGTCGTCACCTATTTCGGGCCTTGGGGCGCGGCGCCAACCGTTCCTTATCGAGCGCCGCGCGGGTTTTCCCGAACGCGAACCAGCGCCAGCCGCGCGCCGGAATCTGCACGTCGATAGTTGAGGTATAGCCCACCACCGTCGCGGCGATTTCCCGTTCTGTCCCCAGTTCGAGCGCGACCGGCGCATCGCTGCGCGTCGAAAGCGCGATGCCCGCGGCGCTGTCGCCCTCGTTGAAGACCGCCACGATGGGCGTGCCCGTCTTCGAAGCGCGCAGCGCGACGCGCAGTGAACCGGCGCCGCGCGTTTCATCCTCGACCGATGCCCATTTCCACTTCGCCAGCGATGTCTGCAAATTGCCCGCAATCGCCGCATAGAAAGAGCGGCGCGCGATTTCATCGGCATTCGAGCCGGTGGGCGTGTGCGCCAGCCACAAAATCTGGCCCTTTCCGAGCGGCGCCAGCAACAGCCCGTTGGCATCACCCGTGAGCTTTGCGGCGGATGAGGGAAACGGCGACGCTTCGCCTTTTTTGACGCGCGTTTGCGCCGCCAGACTGGTTTTCGGCGTCCATTTCACGCGCTGCACAACACCAAATTCGCGCCCGCGCGCCGTGCCGAAGAGCCACAAATCGTCCAGAGTGAGAATGTCATTCTTGGGCGCGGGCAAGACCTCAATCGAAGTGCTGGTCATCGCAGCCAGTTTGTTCACGAGCGCCTTGTTTTGCCCATTCGGCACGCCTTCGAGGTAGATCGAGGCTCCGGCGCGCGCCGCTTTTTCAATGCCCTCCAGCGTTTGCAGGGTCGTGCCCTCGTCTATCACGGCGAAGAGGGACTCGCCGCGATTCTCCTTCTCGTCGGCGAGGCGTCCCACGAGAGGAATCCGTCCCACGCCGCGCAAAACGGAGGCAATTTGCACCGTTTTCGGGTTGCGCGACGGCAAAATCGCCGCATCTTCGAGCGTCACCGCGCCGGTGAACAATCCGGCATTGCGCCGCACGCTCGCTTCCCACGACGGCACCAGAGCGTCGGGCAACAAAAATCCGGTCGCGCCGCCCATCCAGAACTCGGCGAGGCGCGCTTCCCAGGCGGCGGGCGTTTGCGGCGATGCATCGGGCGCAGTCGGCGCGACGAAAATCGGCAAATCGTAATCTTTTTGCTCTTCGGCGACGCGGCGCGCCATTTTGAGCGCCCATAAATCGCCCGCATCGAGCGCACCGGCGCGCAAAACCACCGCATCACTGGAAGGCGCCGCCGCATCAATGTCGGCGGCGGCGCCGAGCGGGTCGCTGCCGATGTGAACTTCCAGAATCAGCGCCGAAGTCGGCGCGACGGCATCCAAAACTGCGCGCAAACGCTTGATCGCCGGCGCGACGGCTTCTCTGGACAGCGCGGCGCGAGCCTCGACGGTCGTCGGCAATGACCAGCCCGCGTAAAAACTTCCGCTGCGACTCGCGGCGCCGATTTGCGCCGTCAGACGCGCCTGAAGCGCGGCGAAATTGAAGTCGGGAGCAGTGATTTCGCGCAGAGTCGGCAGGGGCAGCGTCGCGAAATTGAGCGCGCCCCGCGTCGGTGTCGCCCTGAAAAGCGGCAGTCTGGCCTTGCGGTCGCGCCGCAGGTCGGCGAGGAAGAGTGGCGCATTGGGAAACGCCGCGTTGGGGCCTTCGGCGACGAAAATCGAGTCGTTGAAGAGCCAGCTTCCGGCCTCGCGGCGCACGCCCGACGGCCCCAGAACGCGTTGCGGCGCGCTGAAACTTGCAGTGGACGCCGCGATTTGGGCTTCGACGGGCGCCAGAGTCAGAAAAAGAGCGCCCGCGAGCGCGAAATGAGAAAAACGAGACATAACGGAGGAAAGCAGGGTGATTTGGATTCAGCAGAGGTTGGTGTGGGACGGGGCTTACTATGCGAGTGCGGTTCCCACGCCCAGAGGGCACCCGACTTGTGGGGAGGGTTAGGGAGGGGCCAAACCTGCAACTCACGCATGAAGCCGACACTTGCGACGCCACCATCTTAGAACGCCCCATCGCGCCCCAAGATGCGCGAATTCAAAACTTTTGGATCAGCCAGACCCCCATCATCATCAGCGCCACGCCCGCGATGCGCGGCGCGTTCACGGGGTGCTGCGGCACGCCCAGCCAGCCGAAGTGATCGAGCAGCAACGACGCGCCCAGTTGACCGAAAATAATCAGCGCGAAGGTGAGCGCGGGGCCGAGGCGCGGCGTGAGCACGACCGCCAGCGTGACAAAAACCGCGCCCGTCACGCCGCCCGACCACTTCCACGCGGCGATGTCGCCCAAATTCGTCGTGGGGAGCGGCAGACGCGCGACAACAGCGTAAATCGCCAGCGCGCTCGTGCCCACAGCAAAATTGCCGAGCGCGGCCCAGATCGGATGGCCGAGCGGTTCGCGCAATGTCGCGTTGATGGCCGATTGAAACGGAGGAATTGCGCCCATCAGGAGCGCCAGAACGAAATATATCATGGGATTTTCTTGAAAAAGGCGTGTAAGTCGGTTTCTGCCGTAGTCAGCGCGCTTTCTTCAACTGGCAGAGGCGCGATGTGCGTGGCAGGAAAGCTGTCGGCTGGCCCCTCCCCGTCCCTCCCCACAATGGAGAGGGGGTCGTGCGTGAATTTGCAGGTTCTCGCTCGAACTTTGGGTGAAATGGAGCGATTTGGCGCACGACCCCCTCTCCACTTGTGGGGAGGGACGGGGAGGGGCCAGCCGTCGCACCTCCTGCCTCAGAAAAACGAAACAAATTCGCTCCCGACGCGCAAAACGGCGCGCGTCTCTCGGAAGAAACGCGCGCCACTTCGGTTGAAAGGAGACATCCCTTAGTCGTCGATGCTCCGCTTGATCTGCTCCTTGATGAACGACTGAATCACGTCGCCTTCCTGGAAATCGTTGAAGCGCGTCGAGGAAATGCCGCACTCCTGACTCGCCACCATCTCCTTGACTTCCTCTTTGTAGTGGCGCAGAGAATCGACTTTGCCTTCGAAAATCTGCTTTTTGTTGCGTTGGACGCGCATGATCGAACCCGCGAGAATTTTTCCGTCACTCACATAGCAGCCCGCGATGACACCGGCTTTGGTGCTTTTGAAGGTGCTGCGAACTTCGGCCTGACCCATGTATTTTTCGTTGAAAATGGGCGTCAGCAAGCCTTCGAGCGCGATTTTGACTTCGTCAATCGCGGCGTAAATCACGCTGTATTGGCGGATTTCGACCTTTTCGCGCTGGGCGAGCATGAGCGCCGCGTTATCGACCGCGACGCTGAACGCCACAAGGATGGCCTCGGACGCCGAGGCGAGCATGACATCGCTTTCGGAAACCCCGCCCACGCCGCGCGCGATGATGCGAACCCGCACTTCGGCGTGCGCCAGCTTTTCGAGAGAGGCGCAGAGCGCTTCAACGCTGCCCTGACCGTCGGCTTTGACGATGAGGTTGAGTTCCTTGATGCCGCCCTGCTGAATCGCGGCCATCATGTCGTTGAGACTGCGCGCCTGACCGATCTGACGGCCCTCGTTCGACTCGGCGCGAAACGCCTCGGCCTGTTCGCGCGCCTCGCGCGCGCCAACGACGGCGCGCAGTGTGTCCGAGGTGTGCGGCACGGCGGAGAGTCCAGTGATGAAAACCGGCGTTTTGGGGCCGGCTTCGCGCAGAGGTTTGCCGTTGTAGTCGAGCATGGCGCGCACGCGGCCATAAACGTCGCCCACAACGACATGGGAACCGGTTTTGAGCGTGCCGCGGTGCAAAAGCACCGTCGCAACCGGCCCGCGCTGGGTGTCCTGACGCGCTTCGATGACGGTTCCGGTGGCGGGGCCTGTGGGATTGGCGCGCAGTTCCTGGATTTCGGCGACGAGCAGGATGATGTCGAGCAAATCCGTGACGCCCTCGCCGCTTTTGGCCGAAACCGGCACGACGGTGATGTCGCCGCCATACGATTCGGGGATGAGTCCGGCTTCGGCGAGCTGGCCCAGAACGCGGTCGGGGTCGGCTTCGGCGCGATCCATTTTGTTCATCGCCACGATGATGGGCACTTTGGCGGCGCGCGCGTGGTCGATGGCCTCGCGGGTCTGGGGCATCACGCCGTCGTCGGCGGCGACCACCAGAATGGCGATGTCGGTGACGTGGGCGCCGCGCGCGCGCATGCGGGTGAAGGCTTCGTGGCCTGGCGTGTCGAGAAAGACGATGCGTTCGCCGTTGTGCATCGTTTCGTAGGCGCCGATGCGCTGCGTGATGCCGCCGGCTTCGCGGCTTTGGACGTTGGCAGAGCGGATTTTGTCGAGAAGCGAGGTTTTGCCGTGATCGACGTGCCCCATGATGGTCACCACGGGCGGAACCGTCACCAATTCGCCGCCGCTTTCGTCTTCGATGACGTTGGCTTCGGCGCGGTTAAGTTCTTTTTCGACCGCGTAGCCGTAGCGCGCCGCGAGGGACGAGGCGACATCGACTTCGAGCGCCTGGTTCGCCGAGCGCATGATGCTCATCGCAAAGAGCGCTTTGACGAGTTCGTTGACCGGCTTTTTGACTTTGACGGCGAGTTCGGTGACGGTGATGGGGCCGCTCAGCACGATTTTGTTGTCGCCCTGCGCGGTTTTGCCGCCTTCTTCCTGAACGCGGAAATCTTTGTCGCCAAAGCGCGGGCCGTTGTCGCGGTCGCCGCGCCCGCCGCCGCCGCGATAGCGACCGGTTTTCATGGCGCGACGGTCGCGCGCGCCCATCGCGAAGCCACCGGCGGGGACGGGATTGACAATCGGCGGGTTGACGATGGTGGAACGGTCGATGGGCGGTTTGGGAGCCGCCGGAGGCGCGGCGGGGCCGGAACTGGGCGCGGGAGGCGCGCTGCCGTTGCCGTTTTGAGCCGGTGCGGGGCGCGGGGCAGGGGGACGCGGCGCGGCGCCGTTGGAATCGCCCTTGGACGCGGGCGCTTTGGGCGCGGGTGCTTTGGGCGCGACGGGCGCGGGAGCCGCCGTTTCAACGGGGGGTTCGGGCGCGCGCGGAGGCGGCGGGGCCGTTTCGGTCGCGGCGGGCGCCTGGGGAGCCGCTTCGCCGCCGTTTTCTTCGCTGGGGCGCGCGCGGAAGTTGCCGCGCTGGAAGGTCTCGAACTTCTGCGGCGCGACGGGTTTAAGTTCTTTGGGCGCCTCTTCGGGTTCGGGCTGAGGGTTGTTACGGTTGGCAATCATCTGGCGCAGCGAGCGCGCCGCCGTGTCTTCCACCGACGACGAGGCCACTTTGTTGGCCACGCCAATCGAAGTCAGCATCTCCAAAATCTCTTTGGGACTCACATCGAGTTCTTTCGCTATGTCGTAAATTCGCACTTTCGCCATTCACACCACTCTCCATCGTTCCCCGAAGCTATGTGATAACGCATTGGCGCCATGCCGCTTCAGGCATAAGGAAGGGCGAACGCGAGGTTCGCCCTTCCGGTTTATTGATTCGCGGCTCGAAGTTGGTTTTTAAACTCTTCGGGCAACGGATTTTGCAGTTTCAAAGCTCGTTCGAGCGCTTTTCGCGCCAGAGCTTTCTCGACGCACTGGGCGTCGAAACATAAATAAGCGCCGCGTCCTGGCGCCTTGCCGTTTTCATCGATGGTCGGCTCGGCGCCGTGCTGTGAGGCGATGCGCCTCATTTCGCGCGGCGGCTTCTTCGCGCCGCAAGCGCAGCAGGTGCGCTGCGGAGACTTGGACATAATACGCAGCGACTAAATTCGCCGCAAAGGGAAGCGAAGTCCGCCTTCGCGGACTGAGCGCGCAACCTGCGAAGGCAGGTTTTGCTCCCCATTGCGGCGAATTTATTCGCTGCAACTACACTTCCTTTTCGGTCTCGGCATCAATGGTGAGGTCGGGAACGACATCATCGGGAATCTCCACCCCAGCATCGACGGCGAACAACTCGACGTCTGCGAGGGGCGCGGCGCTCCCCGCCTCGGTCGCGGAGGCGAAAACGTCATCGGTTTCGACTTCGCCTGAATCGTCGGAAGCAACGGCCTCGGACATCGCGTTTTCCTCGCCGCCGACGCGGAAAAGCTGATCCAGAACGCCCGCCGATTCGCGCACGTTGCCGGCGGGAATCGGAGTGCCCTGGGAAAACATTTTCTTGGCCTGTTCTTCGGCGAACTGCTTTTCCGTCCGAATATCGATGCGCCAGCCGGTGAGTTTGGCCGCCAATCGCACGTTCTGGCCCTGTTTTCCAATCGCCAGTGACTGCTGGTCTTCACCCACGATCACCGTCGCGGTTCCCGTCCCGCTTTCTTCCTCGACCAGAATCACTTTGGAAATCTGCGCCGGAGAAAGCGCGTTGGTGATGTAGACAATCGGGTCTTCGTGCCAGCGCACGATATCGACTTTTTCGTTGCCCAACTCCGCCACCACTTTGGCGACGCGATTCCCGCGCGGCCCGACGCAGGCGCCGACCGGATCGACATCGGGATTGGAGGCCGCGACCGCGATTTTGGAGCGCTGCCCCGCTTCGCGCGCTACGGCTTTGAGTTCGACGATGCCGTCGGAAATTTCCGGCACTTCGCGAGTGAAGAGCTGGCGCACCAAGCCTGGATGGGTGCGCGACACGATAATCGACGGCCCGCGATAGCCCTGGCGCACATCGACCACGAAAACGAAATAAGTTTCGCCAAAGCGATAGGCTTCGCCCTGCGCCTGTTCTTTGCGCGGCAGCATCGCCTCGGCCTTGCCGACCTGCATAATCACATCGCCGCGCTCGACGCGCTGCACCACGCCGCGAAAGAGCTGGCCCTGTTTGTCGGAGTATTCGCTGACCACCTGCACGCGCTCCGCCTCGCGCAGTTTTTGCATCAAAACCTGCTTGGCGGTGAGCGCCGCGATGCGTCCGAAACCGGCGGGCGTGACTTCGCGCTCCATCACGTCGCCGAGATTGACGCTGGGGTCTTGTTCGCGCGCTTCTTTCCACGAAACTTCGGTGTTGGTGTTAATGGCGCGCTGCACCACGAGTTTCTGCGCGAAAACGCGAAATTCGTTATTGGCGAAATCGGCGGCGATGCGAACCGTGCCAGTTCCGCCAAACGCGCGTTTGTAGGCCGAAACCAGAGCGCCTTCGATGGACTCGATGAGGGTTTCGACGGGGATATTTTTTTCTTCGGAGACGTTTTTGAGCGCCTCCAACATCTCGGCGCGCGATTCGTCTTCGGTTTTTTTAGCGACTTTTGCCAGTGCCATAATCTTCTCTTTTTCCCCCTGAAACCGTCCAAAAAACGGCGTGAATTGAGTTTGGGCCGTCTCCAGAAGCGAAACAAAAAGTGGGTCGCATCGCGCCCACTTGCTTGCCACTCGCCGGATTGTGCAAAAAATTCTTCCGCAACACCGAAATTATAACGAAATCGGCGCGTTGAGACAATCGGAGCCGCAGCTTCAACACGGTTACTCCCTTTCCAATCAACCACAGAGACACGGAGACACAGAGGAAAAGGAGGCAAACAAACGCTCGATGCTGATTTTTTATCTCATTTTCTTCTCCGTGTCTCTGTGTCTCTGTGGTTGATTGAAAAGTTTTAATTCTCCATTGCTTTGTGACAAAAAAAACATCTTTGTGTGAAAATGCCGTGATTTGGGTGGGCTACATTTTGAACAACCGGTCGAAACGCCTACGCTTCGCCGGCACAAGGAGACAACCATGATACGTCACACTTCGCGCCTTGGGCGCACAATCGCAAGCGGTCTGCTGCTGGCTGGCGCCGTTCTGATGCCCGCGCTGACCTCAACGCCCGCCTCGGCCCAGACCATGATGAAGGGCAAAAGCTCGATGAAGGGCAAGATGATGAAAGGCAAGATGATGCGCATGAAAGGCATGACGATGGCGCAAAGCCGCATGATGAGCAAGATGATGATGGGCATGTCGTCCCGCGACAAGCGCGCCATGATGGGAATGTCGATGAGCGAGAAGCGCGCGATGATGAACTCGATGAAAATGCACGGCAAGATGAAGATGTAAGAGAGTCGAGAACTCCATCCGAGACCTAAAAAACCGTCGCCGCGATTCTGTGGCGGCGGTTTTTTAATTCTCCATCGCTTTGTGACAAAAAAAACATCTTTGTGTGAAAAGGGCGTGAAGCGGGGGGCTTAATCTTTGTCTGGGCGAAACCCAGCGCGGTATGGCCCACAAAGGAAAACACTATGTTAACCCGTCTCATTTTCCGCCGTTTCGCCGCCAACCTCTCTGTTGGCGCCCTCACCCTCACCGCCGTTGCAGTCGCGCCCTCGGTTTTCGCCGCCGGCAAAATGATGATGTCCTCGCAGCGCGTCACCCTGATGCCGCTCCCGCCCGCCCAGGGCGCCGGTCTGGACAAAGCCACCGGCTTCGCCGATGTCGATGTCAAAAAAGGCACCGTGCGCTTTTCGATGACCCTGGCGCCAGGCACCAGCCTGCCCAAAGGCACCGTTCTCGAAGGCTGGCTTTCGACGGCGGGCAAAAGCACCGCTTCGACCGCCGACCAGAAATTCGGCCCCGCCTTCGGCAAAAAAGACCTCGCCATGAAATCGCGCGCCATTCCCTACGCGCTCTCGACCGGCGTTTTGCGTTCGAGGGGAAAGGGCGTTTACAGCGGCACCTTCAAAATCGCCAACAACCTCGCGCCGTATGGCGCGGTCGCCATCACCCTCGAATCCGACGGCAACGCCGGCAACTACGATCCGCGTCCTGGCACGCCGCTTCTCGCCGGCCCCATCAAGGCCCCGATGATGAAAACCGCGATGATGAATCGCTAATGTCCCCCGCTTCGCGCCGGAGCGAAGCCAACCCCGCCCAAGGAAATCCCATGATTCGCACCTCCTCCCGTCCGCTCGCCGCGCTTCTGTGCGGCCTCACGCTTCCCGTTCTCGTCGCCGCGCCCGCTTCAGCCCAGACGATGAACAATGGCGCCATGACCAATCCCAAAATGATGGCCGCCATGAACGAAGCTGGCGCGCTTCAAACTCTGGCCGCCACCGAGTCGCGCCGTCCCGCCTATTCGCCGCTCACCGGCGTCAAGTTCAAGCCCAGCGACAACGTGTTTCTCAAAAGCGCGCTCGATATCAACCTCACCTACCGCGCCGCTTTCGTGACTCTCCCGCTCTTTCGCGGACTCTCGCCCCAGGGCCAGCCGGTGTTTTACATCATCACCGAGGCGTCCGACTTCGATGTCGCCCAGAAAATGGGGCTGAACTACTCGCCCAAAATGCGCTTCGCCGTCGGCGCCGGCGCGCAGCAGGTGACCCTCAACGGCGGCGCCATGAGATTCAGGGGCAACGTCAACTTCACGCCTGAACATCTGGTCGTGCCTGGCTCACCCACCGCGCCCTTTCCGCCGCGCATCGCCCGACCAGGCGCGATTGGCGACGCCGAATGGTCTTCGATGGTGGTTTTGCCCAGCGGCGTGGTTCTCAACGTGCAAATGATGCACAACGCGACCGGCACCCATGACCGCGTGAAATCCATCGACCTCGAAAAGCGCACCGTGTCGATTTCACTCCTCGACGGCTTTCAGGGCGGCAAACAGCTGTTCTACCATCTCGTCACCGACGTGTCCGAGGCGCTTCCGGCGGCTCTGGAGAACGGCGTCCACACCCCGCGCCTCGCCAAAGTGCCCGCGATTGGCCAGTCGCTGCCCTCGCAGCCCTCGGCGCTGCTGGGTTTCTCTCCGGTGTTGAACGGCATCATCGACACCAAAACCAATGAAGATCAAGGCTTCGCGGCCTCGATTGCCAACGGCGGCATCGATCCCATCAACGTCTTTCCGCTTGGCCCTTCCAACGACGACCGCTCGGCGGGTAACAACTACAGCCCGTTGTGGGACGCCCACGTCAATATGTGGACTGCCGACGCGGTTCGCACCGGCAAAGTGCGGCGCATCACCTCGTTCGAGGACTTGCAAAGCCTGGTCAAAGACGGCCACGTCACCAGCGCGATGATCAATCCTCCTGGCGCGGGCAATGCCTTTGTTGCGGGCCTTCGACCCACCAGGGCCATCATCAACTGCCCCGTCATCGCCCATCCAACTGGGCCGGACGTAAAGAATAACTGACGAACTTGATGTTGCGGCTTTGTAAAACTCCCCCGCCGCCTCCTTCGTAAGGTGGCGGCCGGGGAGTGGTTCCAACCCGCAACCTCGCAGAGGTTGCCGAATCAACCGTGCGTGGAACATTTATAAACCCAAGGCCCCCTCAAAGCGCCCCAACCGCCGGGCCGGGATGGCGGAAAAAACGATGCTGCAAACTTTTAAAAACCACTGGCCCCATTATCTCGCCGAAGCCGCCGGACTGGGCTTTTTCATGACGTGCGCCAGTCTGTTCACCACGCTGCTCGAATATCGCTATTCGCCCATTCACCTGGCCATCAAAGACCCCTTCGCACGCCTGATTGTGCTGGGAATTTTGATGGGATTCGTCATCGCCGCCATCGTTTATTCGCCTTGGGGCAAAAAATCGGGCGCTCATATCAATCCCGCCGTCACGCTCGCGTTCTGGCGATTGGGAAAAATCACCACAGCCGACGCCGTTTTCTACACCATTTTTCAGTTTCTGGGCGGCGCAATCGCGGTGCAGATCATGGGACTGATCCTGGGCGCGGCCTATCGACTTCCCTCCATCAAGCACGTCGTCACCGTCCCAGGCCCAGGCGGGGCGGGGAAGGCTTTCATCGCCGAATTCGTGATTTCGTTCATTTTGATGCTGGTTTTGCTGCTCACCATCAACTCCAAAAAGACCGAAAAACTCGCCGGACTCTTCGCCGGTTTTCTCATCACGCTCTATCTGATTTTCGAATCGCCCTACTCCGGCATGAGCCTCAACCCCGCGCGCTCTTCCGCCTCTGCCTTCGCCGCGCGCGAGTGGACGGGATTGTGGGTTTATTTCGCCGCGCCGTGCCTCGCCATGCTTTTGGCCTGCGAAGTCTTCAGGGCCATCGTCAAAGGCCGCGTCGAAGTGGCCAAGGTGCCCAAAGAGGAAGAGGAAAAAGAGGAAGCCGAACCCCAACCCGTCGCGGCGCCCAGCGCCGCCTGAACCTTACAGGAAAACCCATGAACCCACCCACACGCCCCACCGCCGAGGAGATCAAAGGCCAGAAATTGCCTTATCCGGCGAGTCAGGAAGACATGAACCAGGCCCCGCAAAGCGACTTATCGAGCTACCTCGCGGCGGGCAAGCTGAAAGGCAAAGTCGCGCTCATCACCGGCGGCGATAGCGGCATCGGACGCGCCGTCGCCATCGCTTTCGCGCTCGAAGGCGCCGATGTCGCCATCCTCTACAACGTCAACGACGCCGATGCTCAACTCACCAAAACAACGGTCGAAAGCAAAGGCCGTCGCTGTCTGGCCATCAAAGGCGATGTGTGCGACGCCAATTCGTGTTGCAGCGCCGTCGCGCAGACCGTCCAGGAACTCGGCGGTCTCCACATTCTGGTCAACAACGCCCACTATCAAATGGCGCAGCCCATATTCGAGGATTTGACTGAGGAACAGTTCCGCCGCACGCTCGAAACCAACGTTCTGGGCTATTTCCTGATGGTCAAAGCCGCTCTGCCGCACCTCAAAGACGGCGACGCCATTATCAACACCGGCTCGATTGTGGGCCTGAGCGGGCACGAAATGCTGGTGGATTACACCGCGAGCAAAGGCGCGGTTCACGCTTTCACCAAAAGTCTGGCGCTCAACTTCGGCGAGCGGGGCATTCGCGTCAACTGCGTGGTGCCAGGGCCGGTGTGGACGCCCAACATTCCCGCGACCATGCCCATCGAAGAAGTCGAGAATTTCGGGCACGAAGTCGCGCTCAAACGGCCTGGACAGCCTGAAGAACTCGCGCCCGCTTACGTTTTGCTGGCGAGTCAGGACGGCTCATTTATGACCGGCGCGCTCGTCGAAGTGACGGGCGGACGGCTGTCGGCGGGTTGAATGCGGCGAATGAATTCGCAGCCAGAAAAAGGTGTCGGCCTGCGCCGACACGTTGCAGGTGTTGTGTCAACGAAGGTTGACACCTTTTTCTGGCTGCGAATTCATTCGCCGCTATTTAAAGAATCCATCATGCCAAACCCCACTTATCCCCCCAACACCGTCCGCGCCCTGCTCCACAGCGACGCCGTGACGCCCCCAACCCGCGCCGCCCTGCTCGAACGCCTCGACGCCCAGCCGCAGGCGCCGCAGTTCTTCGATGCGGCTGAAATGGCGACGCTGCGCGCCGCCTGCGCCCGCCTCATCCCGCAATGCGAGCGCGAAAATCCCATCGAAATCGCCTCCTCGATTGACGAGCGGTTGGCGGCGGGCAAAGGCGACGGCTGGCGCTACGATGCCCTTCCGCCCGACGGCGAGGCTTTCCGGCGCGGTCTGCGCGGCCTCGACCAAAGCGCTGATGGGGAACACAATGCGCCTTTCGCGGCCCTCAATGAGACGCAGCAGGACGCGATTTTAGGAAGCGTGCAAAACGGCGCGGCGCGCGGGGAAGTCTGGCAAACGCTGTCCGGCGCCCGCTTTTTCGAGGAACTGCTCGCCGACGCGACCGAAAACTATTACGCCCATCCCCTCGCGCAGGAGGAAATCGGCTATGCCGGTTTCGCCGACGCGCCTGGATGGGTTGAAATCGAACTCAACCAGCGCGAAGCGCGCGAACCGGAGGCCAACCATGTTTGACACCGAAATGCGCGAATATTCGCGCGATGAAAGCGTTGATGCGCTCGTCATCGGCACGGGATCGGGCGGCGCACCGCTTCTGGCGCGTCTGGCAGGCGCGGGACTGAGCGTCGTGGCGCTCGAAGCCGGACAGAAGTGGAATCCGGCGCGCGATTTCGCCACCGATGAAAAGGCGCAGGACAAACTTTTCTGGACGGACGAACGCCTCAGCGCCGGAAATGACCCGCTTCATTTCGGCAACAACAACTCCGGCATCGGCGTGGGCGGCTCGACGCTGCATTACACCGCCTACACCCCGCGCGTCCAGCCCGATGATCTGCGCCTCTTTTCCGATTTCGGCGTCGCCCGCGACTGGCCGCTTTCCTACGCCGATTTGGAGCCGTATTACGACGAACTGGAAACCTTTCTGGGCGTGAGCGGGCCGAATCCCTATCCCTGGGGGCCGCCGCGCGCTTGTCCTTATCCGCTCGCGCCGCTTCCGCTCAACGGCGCCGCGCAGCTCATGGAGCGCGCCTGCCAGACCCTGGGTATTCGCACCTCGCCCGCCGCCAATGCCGCGCTGTCGGCGCCCTATTTTCGCAAAGGCATCGGCTGGAGAGCGGCCTGCACCAATCGCGGCTTTTGTCAGGCGGGCTGCTCGACGGGCGCCAAGGCTTCGATGGACGTGACTTATCTGCCCCTCGCGGTGCAGTTGGGCGCCGAAATTCGCCCCGAATGCTTCGTGATAAACCTCGAAACCGACGCAGCGGGCCAGATTTCGGGCGTGGTTTACGTTGAGGATGGCATCGAGAAGCGCCAGAAATGCCGCAATCTCTTTCTGTGCGGCGGCGCCATCGAAACGCCGCGAATGTTGATGATGAGCGGTCTGGCGAACGGTTCGGGGCAGGTGGGCAAAAACTTCATGGCGCACACCGGAATGCAGGTCTGGGGGCGTTTTGATGAAGAAATTCGGCCCTACAAGGGCATTCCTGGCTCGCTCATTTCCGAGGACACCCACCGGCCCAAAGACGCCGATTTCGCAGGCGGCTACCTGCTGCAATCCATCGGCGTGATGCCCGTCACTTACGCTTCTCAGGTGGCGCGCGGGCGCGGTTTGTGGGGCGCCGAACTGCGCGAACATTTGCGCGGCTACAACCACACGGCGGGCATCAACATTCTGGGCGACTGTCTGCCCTACGAGGGCAATTTCCTGGAATTGTCCGACGAAAAAGACGCGCGCGGCCTGCCCAAACCGCGCATCCACTTTTCCAACGGCGAAAACGAAAAGAAGATGAACGCGCACGCCGAAACCATCATGCGCCAGGTCTGGGAAGCCGCTGGAGCGCGCGACATCTGGAAGTTTGATCGCAACGCCCACATCATCGGCACCGCGCGCATGGGAAATTCGGGCGACGATGCGGTTGTGGATGCCGATGGCAAAAGTTTCGAGATTCCCAATCTTAACTTACCCGACACCTCCAGGTTTCCCTCGGCCCTGAGCGCCAACCCCGGGCACACTATTTGGGCACTTAGTCTTCCCCCCCCCCACCTGTTTTAAAAAGGCTCGTTGGGGCGTAGCGTGCTACGCCCTTACATCGCGCGTTGGTAAGGGCGTAGCACGCTACGCCCCTACGGAGCGCCGAGAATATAGTTCTTCTGAACGCGTTGTAGAAAACGGATAAGGACAAAATCAAATGCCCAAAAGCTTTTTAGACATCATCAAAAAATCGCACGGCGACGGCGATTACGCCGGCGACCAGCATGGTGGCGCCGGCGGTCTCGACGGCTCGGGCCTGCCCGATTCCTACGCGGGCAACTTTCTTTTTGCCACCGGCATCGAGTGTTCCAACCCCACCATCAAGGCCAAAAACGGGCGCACCATTCGGCGCGATTTGCTCGAAGAGTGCGGCCACTACGAGCATTGGAAAACTGATTTCGCGCTCGTCAAAGAACTTGGTTTGCGTGTGTTGCGCTATGGTTTGCCGCTTCATCTCACTCATCTGGGGCCAGGAAAATACGACTGGAGTTTCGCCGACGAAGCGATGGCCGAAATGCGGCGCCTCGAAATCACACCCATTCTTGATTTGATGCACTTCGGCGTTCCCGACTGGCTCGGCGACTTCCAGAACCCCGAAATGCCGCTTCATTTCGCCGCTTATGCCGAAGCGGTGGCGCAGCGTTATCCCTGGGTGCGCTATTACACGCCGGTCAATGAGATTTACGTCACGGTGCGTTCTTCGGCCAAAGACGGCGTGTGGAACGAGTGCCTCAAAACCGACCGCGCCTTCGTCACGGCGATGAAAAACTGCGTCGCCGCCTCGATTTTAGCGACGCATTCCATCGCCAAAAACCGGCCCGACTGCGTGATTGTGCAAAGCGAAAGCGCCGAATACATCCACGAACTGCGCGCCACGCCTTCCGATGAAGTCAAGCTGGAAAACAAGCTGCGTTTCGTCTCGCTCGATTTGCTCTATGCCCATCCCTTCGATTCCGACGTGTGCTTTTACCTCATGGACAACGGCCTGACCCGCGAGGAATACGATTGGTTTATGGCGGGCGAGCCGCCTGGCTATCAGATCATGGGCAACGATTATTATGGCCGCAACGAACATATCATTCAGCCCGATGGCACGAGGAGCGAGGGCGAGGACGTTCTGGGCTGGTATCAAATCACCAAAGACTACTACGAACGCTACCAAAAACCGGTGATGCATACCGAGACCAACGTCATCGAGGGCGACCCCAGCAACTGGCTGTGGAAACAGTGGATCAACGTGCTGCGGATGCGCCGCGACGGCGTGCCGGTTCTGGGCTTCACCTGGTATTCGCTCATCGATCAAGTCGATTGGGACGTGCAACTGGCGGAGAAACGCGGCGGTGTGAATGCCTGCGGTTTGTTCGACCTCAATCGCAAACCACGCCCCGTCGCCAAAGCCTACCGGCAACTGCTGGAAGAGTTCGGACAAATCACCATCGTGCCGCACGGCGAGGTTTTTGAAGTCACCGACCGGCCCGCGCGACTGAAAGTCGAGATTTAAGCGGCGGGGCTAAAGCCCTCTTCCAATCGGGGGTTCTTGATTGGAAGAGGGCGTTAGCCCCGCCCCAGAGAGGTGTAAAGATGAAAATCAAACTGAACGGCGTCGTTTTGAACGTGTTGCAGCGGGGAAAAGGCGAGCCGTCGCTGCTTTTCCTGCATTATTTCGGCGGCTCGTCGCGTTCGTGGAGCGAAGTGATCGGGCTTTTAGAAGCCGATTTTCGCTGCATCGCGCCCGATTTGCGCGGTTTTGGCGCTTCGGGCGCCGCGAGCGGCCCGTTTACGGTCGCGCAAAACGCCGACGACATCGCCGCTTTAATCGAGGAAATGAACCTCGAAAACTTCTGGCTCATCGGTCACTCGATGGGCGGCAAAATCGCCCTCGCGCTTGCGGCGCGGCAGCCGCGTGGACTTGGGGGCTTGATTCTGCTCGCGCCCTCGCCGCCAACGCCCGAACCGATGAGCGAAAAAGCGCGCGACACGCTTCTGGAAGGGCACGGAAACGAGGAAAAAGCGCGCGAGATTCTGTGCGGCCTCACCGCGCAGCCCCTGCCCGCCGCGATTCTCCAGCGCGCCATCGAGGACAACCTATGCGCTTCGCCTGCGGCGTGGCAGGCGTGGCTCGAAAGCGGCAGCCGCGAGGACATTGCGGGGCAAATGACGCGCGTCCAGGTGCCGGTTGAGGTCGTGGCGGGCGAAAAGGATAAAGATCTGGGAGCGGAAGTGATGGAGCGCGAGGTCGTGAGTCGCCTGAGCAGCGTGCAGTTGCACATCGTGCCGGAGTGCGGCCATCTTTTGCCGCTCGAAGAGCCCGCCCAGATCGCCGCGCTGATTCGCGGCGAAAACGCGCTCGTGCCGTAAATCCCGAGGAATAGGCGGATAAAAATTGTGGAGTGAGGATAGCGTCACAATAGAACCTCTTGCAAAAGTGGTTTAAAGCCTCAGCTTTCGTCATCCTGAGCCTGCGAAGGATCTGGCATAACTGCCGTGAAAGCCTCACGCCACCTTCGCAGGCTCAGGATGACCAATATCCCTATTTTCGACGGCTTACGAAAGAGGTCTAAGGAAAACAGCGCCCACAGCGAAATGCTGCGGGCGCTGCGATAGGCCTTGATTGGTTGCCGTTCTTAGCGCGAGCGTTGACGAACGCCTGGGCGCGGCTTTTTGTCTTCGAGGCTGTGCAGGAAGTTCACCAAGTCCTTCCGCTTCGACGCATCGCGCACGTAGAAGGGATGCGGCGCCTGCGCGCCCCGCTTGGGATGGAACAGTTCATCCAAGCTGTGAACCGAGGCGTCGTGCAGAAATATCGACTTGCGCGCCAAGTCCAGCAACAACGGCAGGGCGAAACCTCGTTTCTCGCGGCGGTCGCTGGCATCTTCCACTACGGCCTTGTCGTCGAAGGTGCCTGGCGCGTTCTGGACGGGAGATTTGGGCCACGCGCGCTGCGCGATGACGGTGGGGCGGTAGCCTGGCCAGACACGGTGAACGTCAATCAGGCGCGGAGGCACCGGCTTGTTCTGATCCACGCTGTGGCAACTGATGCACCCGTCTTCTTTGAACACCTTGCGCCCATTCGCGGAGGACACCGCGCTCACGACGGCGCCTCTGGGCGACGGGAGGCTGTCAGTGTAGGCGTTCATGTCGAGCAGTTTCTTTTGATCTACCAGCCGTCCGGTCGGAGAGCGGGGGTCGCCGACTTTGCCGCTTAGTTTCGCCTCGACGTAGGGATAGCCTTTCACGCCGGTTTTCTTCAAAATGGCGACGTAGTTGCGCCACAGTTCGTCTCCGTGCTTCGGGTTGCTCATCATCAGAAACTTGCGGCCTTCGGGCGTCGCAATGGTGGTGAGGTCGAGGTTGACGGTGTAGGAGCCGTTGGCGATGTGATCCAGCACGTTGTTCGCCCCCGATGAACCGAACGGCGCCGACAGATCGGTGCGGAAAAACGCCACGTTCACTACGGGGTTGCCCACTCCGTCCGCAGTCTCGTCGAAGGTGCCACGCGGGTAGAAGCGCGGATTTTTCAGGTAAGCGTCGAAATCGGCCTCGGTGGAGTCCTTGGTCAACCCTTTGGGCGCGCGCCCGATGGTTTTGCCGCCGAGTTGCGCTTGCAGGTTGGGATAGTAGGCGCGCGAGTTGTCCGCAACCGCGAGCAAGGCGCCCATGTTGAGATTGAAATTCCCAGGCCCATCGACGCGCTTGCCGACCGATCCGCCGCCTGGCTCGGTGTAGACGGCCTGATTGGTGGTGGTGTGACAGATGGCGCACGCAACGCCCAGTTTGTCGCCCGATTCGACTCGCGTCACGCCGTCGCGGTTGGTGTCAACCGCCACCAGACCGGCGAAAGCGTTGGCGTTGACAATTTTCAAAGTGGCTATGGGATCGTTGAGAAGGGGCGCGCGCTGCGGCGAAAGGTCGGTCTTGAACTCCCTCAGCAGGGCCGCGCGCAGCTTCGGCTCGACACGCTCGATATCGAGCATGAGGCCTTCCTTCAACGCCTGGCGAATGGTGATTTTCTTGGCCATCATGCCCTGGGGCAGACGCATCGCCTCCGTCCAGAAACGCTCGTTGCCGAAGGTTTCAAAGCGAAAACCTGCTGGCCACGCCCGCGATTTCCGCTCTCTGACCAGGATCGTTGCGCCGTATCGTAGCGAGATTGACAATGGGGCCGTTTTCGCCTCTGACGGCATCGTATTCGGCGGTTATGGCGACATAAGTTGGCCTGGCGGCGCGACTGTTCTGGATAGTCACGGCGCCCCACAGCAGAGCCGCGCCGCAGACGATTTGAATGCAGCGAGTGGTGCGAGAACCTCGATTGGGCCAGGTGGACATAACGATGCTCCTTTCAGGCCTGACGCAAGGTGCGCGAAGGCTGGGTTTGCGTGACAAGAGAGGCGGCGAATTCGGTCAGTCCCAGCACCAGATGGGGAATCCAGATGGTGTCGGAAAAGCCGAAGAGCCAGGGCGAAGCCGCCAGCAGCAGACCGGCGAGGCCGTCAACTCACAGGTGCCCGATCATGGGGATTTTTCGCACGATGCCCAGTTCGTGATCGGTGAAAAAGGTGACGATGAGGCCCACGATGCCCAGAGTCACCGGCACCCACATTTCGATTCCGCCCTGCGCGAAGCCAAAAATCCAGGGCAGCACAATCAACAACGGCGCCATGATCCAATCTATGACACCATGAACACGGGTTGGCACAAAACGCATCGGACACTCCTTTGATACGATGGGCAACCCAGTGGCACTTCCAACCGGAAAAGACCGTTGAAGCGTGTTCACAGGCGCCATCATTTCTACGATACCTCGCAAGGTTCTCGCAGCAATCACGAAAAAGTCACGAAAAAGTCACGTTTTGGTCGCGCCGCCAAGATGAAGGCTAAAGGATGAAGGCTGAAGGATAAATCAGCAGGGCACGCAGAACCGGAAGTGATTCATCCTTTAGCCTTCTGCCTTTAGCCTTCTACGAAGCGCCGTCGCGTTTAATCACGCTTCGCACCGTCTGGAACATCAGCTTGACATCGAGCCACAAACTCCAGTTGTCGATGTATTCCAGATCCATTCGCATCCACTCATCGACTTCGGCGACGTTGTTGCGCCCGCTCGCCTGCCAGATGCAGGTCAGTCCGCCCTTCACCGACAGTTTGCGGCGATGCCAGGGTTCCAACTGCGCCACTTCCTTGGGAAGCGGCGGGCGCGGGCCGACCAGGCTCATATCGCCTTTCAGCACGTTCCAAAACTGCGGCAGTTCGTCAATCGAGGTTTTGCGGATGAAGCGGCCCACCGGCGTGATGCGCGGGTCTTTGTCGTCGGGCGCTTTGAAAAACGGCTCCTGCATGGTGTTGATGGAGTCGTAATAGGCCCGATCTTCGCGCTTCATTTTTTCCAGAATTTCCGAGGCGTTCACGTCCATCGAACGGAATTTGTAGAACTTAAAGAGGCGCCCGTTGAGGCCCACGCGGTCTTGATTGTAGAAAACCGGCCCACCGTCGTGCATTTTGATGAGCACGGCGAGAACGGCGAAAAGCGGCGCCAAAAGCACCAGCATAATCGCCGCTAAAACCCGATCCATGGCGTTTTTGACGCCCAGCGCAAGCGGATTTTGCGGCGTGTTGTGCAGCACCAGAACCGGCATCTGCCCCATCATCGACGCCTCAACTTTGGCGCCACTGGGCGGCGCGATGTCATCGACCAGAGAAACCGTGCGCCCGCGTTCGAGACACAATTCCAGAATCTGGCCCCAGTTGACGCCACGCTCGCTTTCGGTGGCGGCGCGCACCAGAATCACTTCGTCGATAATTTCTTCGTCGAGAATGCGGGGCAAATCGGCGAGTTTTCCCAGATGTTTGACCGTATTGGCTTCAAAACTTTCCTCGGAAACGTAGCCCATAAGCTGGCTCCACTGATAGGCGGGCGTGGCCAGCATCGCGGCGAAGCGCGTCGCGGCGGAGGCGGGGCCGATCATCAAAACGTGGCGGCGCGGCTTGTTGCCCCGACGCTGCGCCAGGGGCAGAACCACGCGGCGCGTGGCCCACACGCACAGGGTTCCGACCACAAGCAGCCCCACGATGAAAAGCCGCGACGTATCCCAGCGCAACAGCGACATGAACGCCAAGAGCGAAATCGTGCCCAGCAGCCCCGCGTAGGCGCAAATCGCGAACTCCTGGCGCGCGCTGCGGCGGGCGCTGAGGTCGTAGCCCTTCTGAAAATAAAGCAGCGTGCCCCACGAAAGCAGCGAAAAATAGAGCACCCAGAGGTGGTTGCCAATGTTGACGAGCGGGTTGGGCGAAATGATGATTTTGCGAATGTCGTATTCGCCCGCCGGAACCTGCGAGGGCAGTCGCACCCAGCCCGAGGTGTTGTAGCCCATTGACTTGCCGATGGCCACGATAAATTCGCCCAATCCGGCGCGCAGTTGCCAGACGATGAAAAAAGCCAGAACGAGCGCGAGGGCGTCGAGTGCCATCATCAGAGCGGTGGAAGCGGTGCGTTGGGCCTTGAGCATCGAATAATTTTCCTTCTAAAACGAAACGGCTAAACGAATTTTACGTTTCAGCGCGGCCAGGAACAAGCAAACGGCGCGGGCGAGGGTCAGGGAATGACAAAAAGCCCGCGATGTTAGTCGCGGGCTTTTTGTTTTGGAGCTGGGGAACTAGGACTCGAACCTAGAATTGCCTGAGTCAGAGTCAGGAGCCTTACCAATTTGGCCATTCCCCAAAATCGAACTGCGTTCAGTATAAAAGAGGCGCGAGAAAAAGAAAAGGTTCCGACCAGAGTCGAACTGGTGTAAACGGTTTTGCAGACCGGTGCCTAACCCCTCGGCCACGGAACCAGGCTTTTTCAGGCAGACAAAGAGCATAACCGAGGTTTTGGGCGCGGTCAACTTTTGAGGTCAGTCGTCTTGCAGTGTCGCGCTCGAAACCACACCGGCGGCGTTGCGCTTGCTCAAAACGTCGCTGCGCTGCGCTTTGACGTGCCCATCGAGAAACAGGACATTAAGAGTTTCGAGATGGAGCGCGCGAGTCGGAGAGACATTGCCGCTTGCGTTGACCTGGGCATAGAACGTGGTGTCGAGATCGGCGGGCACCGGATCGCCGCCATCGGTGATCCAGGCGGTGGTGCTGGGCGTTTCGGCGCGCGCCAGATTCACATAATCACCGGCGCGCGGATGGCTCACCGGCGGCGTCCGGTCGGCCTGATTGGGGCCGTAGCCGTGAATAATGGTGTAAGAACCGTAAAGCTGGGTCGTGGGGGTCGTCAAATGCCCATAAAACACCCAGGGTTTGGCGCGGTCGCCCGTGGCCGAAGGACAGGTAAAAACTTGCTCGCTCTTGATGTAGGGATAGGCGGCGTCCATCCATTTATATTGAGCATTGGGAGTGCTTTGCCGTTCGGTATCGCCAGGCAGATTGCCAGGCGCATACCAGTCGGCGACGAGCATTTCATCGTAATCCTGCGAATACTGAATCAGTCCCAGCCCGATTTGCTTCAAATTGCTCTGGCACGACGAACGCCGCGCGTTTTCGCGCGCGCGTCCAAAAACCGGAAACAAAATCGCGGCGAGAATCGCAATTATGGCCACGACGACCAGAAGTTCGATAAGAGTAAACGCACGGCGCCGAAGTTTCATGTGTGATGTTCCTGAAAGTAATTGCAAACTTCGGTCAGAGCGCATTTCGCGCAGCGCGGCTCGCCCCACACGCAGATTTTCTGGCCGTGCCGGAGCATTCCGATGTGGAAATTGAACAGCACATGAGCATCGAGCGGCAACAGCGCCAGAAGCTGATCGTGCGCCTTTTCCGCAGAAACTTTGGCGCCGATTAACCCCAGACGCCCGCTCACGCGATGCAAATGGGTATCGACGGGCAAAACCGGTTTGCCAAAACAAAACAGAAGCGTGAGAGTCGCGGTTTTGACGCCCACGCCTGGCAGTTTAACCAGCCATTGGAGCGCCGCATCGGTGGGAAGTTCCGCTAAAAAGTCGATTCGGGCCTCGCCGCGTTCCGCAATGATGGTGTCAAGCGCTTTTTGGATATTGGGCGCCTTGACTTCGGGATAATTCGCGGGCGAAATCGCCTCCACAAGTTCCGCAGTGGGCGCGTCGCGAATCGCTTCCCAGGAGCCGAATCGCTCCCACATTCGCGCATACGCCAGATCTTCGTTGCGCCCGTTGGTGCGGTGCGAGAGCATGGTCGAGATCAGTTCGTGCATCGGCTCGCGGCGCGGGAGATGAGGAATTTCGCCGTGCATTTCGAGCAGTTTGCCGTAGACCAAAAGCGCTTTTTCTTGGAGTTGCATGACAATGGGTGTTCCCTACTCTTCGCCGCGCTTGCGAAACGTCCACAAAATCACCAGAATCGCGCCCCCGACGACGGCCAGCATATGCTCGAACTCCTGCTTTTTCTCTTTGGAAAGTTCCGGTTTGTTGGGCACGACGACTTCGGTCGCCGTTAAAACCCCGCCCGCGACGCCTGGCACCGAAGAGGGCGCCAAGCCCTGTCGGGCGCGTGCTTCGGGGGAGATGAGAATCGCGTTTTCGGCGGGTTCGATTTTAGAGCCGAATTTATTGGCGTAGGCTTTGGTGAATTCGGCGCCGACGAATAAAATCGTCGAGGCGTAATTGACCCACAACAGCAAAACCACCAGCGCGCCCGCCGAACCATACGCCGACGAAACGCTGGACTGCCCCAAATACCAGCCCAAGGCCAAACGTCCCAGCGAAAACAAGAGCGCCGTCACGAAAGCGCCAATCCAGACATCGTGCCACTGGATTTTGGCGTCGGGCAAGATTTTGAAAATCGCCGCGAAAAGGAGCATCGAAATCCCCAGTCCGAGCGCGAAATTGAGAACCCACGCCACATAAATCGAATCGCCGAGCGCGCCGCTCACGGTTTGGGAGAACGCCGCGAACGCTGTCGTCGCAACCAAAGACACCAACAGCAAAAACCCGACGCCCAAAACCATCGCGAACGACAGAAAACGCGCGCGAATCACGCCCCAGATGCCCAGATCGGGTCTTGGCATCACGCCCCAGATGGAGTTGAGCGAATCCTGCAACGCGCCGAACAACCCGCTCGCGCCCCACAGCGCGACGGCGAGCGCGATGATGGTGGCGGTAATGGGTTTGGATTTATCGCTGCCATGCTCGTTGGCGGTTTGAATCATTTGCTCGACGGCTTTTCCCGCCGTCGGGCCGATGGCGCCCTGAATTTGGGATTGAATCGCGCCCGCAGCTTTGGCCTCGTCGTGAAAATAAAACGCGGCGATGGAAACCAGCAGAATCAGCATCGGCGAGAGCGAAAAAACGGTGAAATAAGCGAGCGCGGCGGCGTGGCGACCAATGCGATCTTCGCCAAAAGCCATCGCGGTCGTGCGCACGATGTCGAAAAAGGAAGCGAGGGTGAGTTTGGGGCGTGAATTCATGGGAATCGAAATGAAAGGCGTCAAGAAAGTGGATTTACCGCAAAAAGTGTGCGCCGTGTGCGGCAGACCGTTCTCGTGGCGCAAAAAGTGGGCGAAAGTCTGGGATGAGGTGAAGAGTTGTTCGGATCGGTGTCGGGGGAAGCGTTAGGTTTCCCGTCGCTGCGCTCCGGCCCTCACCCGTCGCTTCGCGCCACCCTCTCCCGCAAGCGGGAGAAGGACAACGCGCGCACTTTAGACCGAGCAGTGAAAACACGAAAGTGGCAGTATGTCCTTCTCCTTGCGCGGGTGCCCTCTGGGCGTGGGTGGCGCGAAGCGACGGGTGAGGGCCGCCGAAGGCGGGTAAAACACACTCAAGTGCCCCCAACTCCCGACTCAAACCGCCGCTTCTCCCCCCTCGCTTTGCCACACTCTGATTAATGCTCGCCCGCTCCAAAATCTACGACGCGCTCAACCAAAACCTTTTCGACGTGCCGCGCCTCTCGCCCGCGCACGAGTTGCCCGATACGTCGCTGTTTCGCTCCAAAACGCTGCGCTGGCTGTGGGGACTGTGGGCGCGGCGGCTGTCGAGCGGCGGACGCTATTTTCTGCTCGCCACGGGCCTGTTTTTCGGCTACGGCACGACTTCACTCGAATTTCAGGCGTTCGTGCCGCTCGCTTATGCATCCGTGGTGTGGCTTTTCGCGGGTCTGGCGATGCTGTGGGAAAAACCGCGCGTTTCGCTGAGCGCCACTCACGCGCCGTGCATCGCGGCGGGCGAGGAATTGAACGTGGAAATCGAAGTCGCGGGCGGCAGCAAAAGCGGGGGGGGCGAAAGCGCGGTGATTCCGCATCGTTTGCCCAACGAAATCGAAGTCGTGCCCGCGACCGGCGCGCCGGTTCCGCCGCTTAAAATCGGACAAAGCGCGCGCGTGACGTTTCGCCTGAGGCCCGAAAAACGCGGCGTTTACGTCCTGCACGGCTACCGCGTCGAAACCGACTTTCCTTTTGGCCTGGTCAACGCCTCGCGCGTGTTCGGGAGTGAAGAATCTTTGGTGGTTTATCCGAAATTCGAGCCGCTCGACCGCATGGATTTGTCGATGGGACGGCGCTACCAGCCTGGCGGGATGGCGTTCGTGTCGTCGCGCGGCGAGTCGGTGGAATACATCGGCAACCGCGACTACCGCGAAGGCGACGCCGTGCGCGACATCGACTGGCGCGCGACGGCGCGGCTGGGCCATCCCATCGTGCGCGAATACCGCGAAGAGTATTTTTTGCGCGCCGCCGTCGTCCTCGATACTCACGTGCCGCAGATTTCGCCCGAACCGTGCGCCGATTTCGAGCGCGCCGTCTCGCTGTGCGCCGCCTGCGGCGACTACATGAACCGCGCGGATTATCTGGTCGATATTTTGACGGCGGGGCCCGATCTGCATCATCTCACGGCGGGGCGCGGCCTCGCCTCGCTCGATCAGATGCTCGACATTCTGGCGCGCGTCGAATCTCATTCGAGGTCGCCTTGGGGGGTTTTGTGGCCCGCCGTCGCGGAAAATTTGGAGCGTATCACCTCGGTTATTTGTATTTTCCTGGACTGGGACGACGAGCGGCGCACTTTCGCCACCCAACTCCTCGAAGAAGGCGCCGCCGTGAAGTGCATCGTGGTGCGCGACGGGCAGCCGACGCTCGACCCCAAAGAATCGTGGCCCAGCGAAGTGCCGATTCTGGGCCGCGCCGAGTTTGAAAACGGCATGCGGCAATTATAGAAAGGGAGAAGGGGAGAAGGGGAGTAAGAATCGAGATTGTAACCTGCACGCTCAGCAGTCACTCCCCTTCTCCCCTTCTGGAAAGAGCGAGGCAAAACCATGAACTCAAAAACCCCGCCCCACTCATCGTGGATGGCTGCCGCCGTGTTGACGGCGTTCGCGGCGTTTTTTCTTTCGACCACTTCGCCTTTCGCCCTTATTTTGCCGGTGATTTATCTCGGCTCGCTGCTTTTGCCCTATCGCTTCGAGCGCGATTCCGCCGGCATCTGGGGCGTGCGTTTACTGGTCTATGCCGTTTTTGCGGTTCTGGGGCGCGCGCCGACGGGCGCGCCTGGCTATTTCGTCGATTCCCAGGCGTTTACGACGGCGGGACTCATCGCGGGCGGCGAACTGCTCCTCCAGGCTTTTCGGCGCCCGCCCGAAGGCGCGCGCTTCGATGGCTGGATGGTGTCGCTTTCGGGCGTGATTTTTCTGATCGCCTCCAACACGTTTCGGATTCACATCTGGGTTCTGGCGCCGCTTTATATGCTGTTTTTGCTGCTCGCGCTGCCCGATTTGAGGCCCCGCGCCGCTTCGCGGAGCGCCCGTTCCAACTTGCGTCGCGTGGCGATGATCGTGGGCGCAGTTGTGATTGGCGCCGTCCTGCATCAAAGCCTGTGGGTCTATCGGGGCTCGATTATGGCGATGGGCGCGCGGCTCATCTCCCGCGCGGCCTCATCCAATGCGGTGCAAAACAACAGCGTGGGCGACACCGCGCAGCTTTCCTCTGCTTTCGCGGCCAACGCTTCAACCACGCGCTTGGTGCGCGTCCAGGGCGCTTTGAGCGACTCGCATTTGCGCGCCGCCGCTTTCGATGTCTACAAAGACGGCACCTGGGGGCCGCCGCTTTCCAGGCGCACCATGAAAGCCGCGCTTCCCAAAGAGACCAACGAAGAAGAACCAGATGCCGAACGAACGCGCCGCAGCACCGCCAGCGCCGCCAAATTCACGGTTTTGCGCGACACCGGCGGCGTGGTCTTTCTGCCCCTCAACGCCTGGGCGATTTTGCCCGAAAACGGCCAGTCGTTCGACTGGGACAGATTTCAAGGCCCCGTCAAAATCGACGAGCCGACGCCGATTTCCTATTACGTTATCGATTCCCAAAAAGAAGCCTACGACTTTCTCATCGAGCAAGGGCCGCTCACGGTTTCGCTCGAACAAGCGAACAAAGAAGTGCCCGCCGTCGAAAACGTCGAGCAAATCGCCCAAACCCGCGCCGCGTTGATGATCGTCCCCCCCGAAATCGACCCGCGCGTGACGCAGTTAGCGCGCGACATCGCCAAAAACGGCAGCACGCAGGCCGAAAAAGCGGCCATGATCGTCGATTATCTTTTCAGCACGAATAAATACTCGCTCGAATTCGTGCGTGGGAGCCAAGACCCGATTTCGGATTTCGTGCTCAACAAAAAGGGCGGGCACTGCCAGTATTTTGCGTCGGCGGCCACCATGATGCTGCGCGCAGTCGGCATTCCGGCGCGCTATGTGACGGGCTACTACGCCCACGAACGCGACGACGATGGCACCACCATCGTGCGCGGGCGCGACGCTCATGCCTGGACGGAAGCCTATTTTCGCGGCATCGGCTGGGTGCGCCTCGATGCGACGCCGCCCTCGGGCCGCGCCGATCCCGCCGTCAGCCCGCTTCCCGCCTATCAAAAGCCGCTCGAAAAGGCGCAGGACGCTTTCGCAAGGGTGCGAAACTGGTTCGGCAACCTGACGCAGCTTCAAATTCTGGGCCTCGTCGCCGTGGTTTTGACGCTGTGGGGCCTGGAACGCTGGCGCCAACATCGCAAAATCGCGCGTAAACGCGCCCTGACGCCGCTTCCGCCGCCGCAGCTCGCGCCGCTCGCGCGCCGCTTTGAAAGGTTGCTGGCAAAGCGCGGCATCACGCTCGTCGCGGGGCGTCCCTGGAGCGAAACCTTGCCCGATGAACTGCACAACGAGCGCGGCTGGGTCGAGGGCTACAACCGCGCGCGCTTTGATAGGGTCGAAGAAGAAGAGATACGGGAGTTGGAACAGGAATTGAGGAAGTTGGAAAAGTAGGTTTGAGATTGTCAACTGAGGAAGAGGAATTGGCGAGATGAAAATAAATGACTGCGGCCTGATTTGCGGAATTTTTTACGCGCTCTGCGGTGCCGCAGTCGCGGCGCCGGAGCCGAATCGAGTTGTCGATATCGATTTCGCTGCGGGCGCGCTTGCCGCCGCGTGGAAAGATGACGGGCGCGAAATCGCGGTGGAAGGCGCCGAAGGAGTGGCGATTCGAGACGCCGCGACACTGCGCCTCAAGCGGTTTCTGAACGCGAAAGCACTGGGCGCTTCGTATTTCGATTTCGACTCCGAGTCCAACCTACCACCCACTCTGGTGGCGTGGTGCGGCGACAACCTCGTTTTCCAACTTCCCGATTACGCCAGAGGTTATGTTCCTGGTTTCACGCGCCTGGTGTCGGCGCGCGACGGGCGCCGCCTCGCGCTGTGGCGCGCGCGGGTTTCGCCCGACAATCGCACGCTCTTTTTCTCGGATGGCAAAGGCCGTTTTCGGGTTTTGAACTTCGCGGCGCGGCGCTGGTTCGATGTTCGTTTGCCGCTCCGCGAAACAAACTCCAGACCGGCGCAAATCGACCCCAATTTCCCTCCAAACGAGGAATTATGGGCACCTGAAATCACCTTTTCGCCCGACGGAAAGCACGCCGCCGATCAACTCGGCGATGGCCGGATGCGTTTGTGGAATGTCAAAAATGCCAAAGTCAGCGCCATTTTGCGCGACAAAGTGACTTCAATGGCCTATCCCGCCGTGACGGGGCCGGTGGTGTGGTCGCCCGATGGTCGCAAAGTGGCCACGCTGGGCGGAGACCCTTCGCATCGCAACTTTTATTACGAGGAAGGCCCCAACGACGGCAGCGTCAACGAACATCCGGCGGTTGTCAAAATCTGGGACGCGCGCACCGGCGCGCTTTTGCAATGGTTCAGCGTCGTAGATTCCAACAACGACGCGCGAATTCAACTCGATTGGCTCGACAACGACCGCCTTTTCGCCGGTGCAAAGAATGGTTTCCAGATTCACAGCGTGAGCCGCCGCAAAAGCGTTGTGGCGCCCAAAGTGAAGGAAGATTTCAGGGGGCGCGCGCCTTATGCCCTGGCGCCCGACGCTTCGCGCCTCTTTTCCCACAACCGCTTCTTTTTTCTCACCGGCGAGCGCGCCCTCTGGCCCTCGAAAGCGATTTTCCGCGTGCCGGCTCGCCTCGAAGACCTCGCCTGGAGCCGCGACGGGCGATTTCTGGCGGCCTCGTTCTACGGAACTGCTAACGGCGTGCAAGCCTGGCGGCGCGAGGCAGAAAATGGACGGTTTTCGCTCGCCAATCTCGGCTTGTCGCCTTCGCCGTCGCACATCGGCTGGACGCGCTCCCATCGCGTCTGGAGCAGCGATTTTTATCGGATCACGTTTTGGAATGGGCGCCAAAACTGGCGCCACGAAGTTTGGAACGCACCTTTCATCGGTCAAACCCAAAAAGGCAATCCGAGCAATCTCCCGCCCTCACGCGGCCTCTTCGCTCTGGCCGATGACAAAACCAAACTCGAACTTCCCGACGGTTTGGGTGGCGAAATTTATCGCTGGAATGCGGGCGCGAGTGAGCCGGAGTTGCTCTACAAAAAGGCTCAGTCTGGCAGTTTCGGCGAAGTTCTCTCGCCCGACGAGCGATTTTTGTGTTTCAACCACAACATAAACGGCAAAACGTATTTGCGGATATTCGACCTGCGGGTGCCGAACCGCACACTTCAGTTATTGCATCCCCCTCTCAAAGACGCAAAGGGCAACGGCGTGTGGGATCTTGAACCAGTGTTTTCTGGCGACGGCAAGCGTCTGGCGTGGGGCGCGCGATTGTGGGAACTGCCTTCGGGCCGCCCGTTGAGCGCGCCCGCGCGTTTTTCCGACGGCCCCGCCCTCGCGCTCAATTCCGACGGAACTTCCCTCTTGCGCGGCGGGCCCAACGGACTGCGTTTTTTCGCGCCGCTAAGCGAAAAACCAACGCGCCAGATCGCCTCCGATGCGAGCGGCATCGGCGTCGCCGCGTGGTCGCCCGACAATCGCTTTCTCGCGCTGGCGCGGCGCAATTGCATCGAAATTTACGACGTGAAAGCGGGCACGCGCATCGCTTCGCTTTACGCCTGGCCCTCTCTGTCGAACTCCCAAGCCATCTGGAAACCCCAGAAAACCGGCTCCGACGCCCGTCCCGACTGGCTTTCTCTCCCTCCTCGCGGCGCGGTTTCCGGTTCGGCGCCAGCCCGAGCTTTGGTTCGCGTCGCGCGCTAACGCCATTTAAAAATCATGCAAACCCAAAACGGCACTCGTCCCCACACCGCTTCGCGCGACGCCCTGCGCGCCGTCGAAACCAATTTGTCCTCGATCATCAAGGGCAAAAGCGCCGATTTGGAACTCATTCTCATCGCGCTGGCGTCGGGCGGGCACATTTTGCTCGAAGACGCGCCAGGAACCGGCAAAACCACGCTCGCCAAAGCCATCGCCGCCTCGATGGACGGCATTTTTCGCCGCGTGCAGTTCACGCCCGACCTCCTGCCCGCCGACATCACCGGCTCCTCTTTCTACAACCCCGCCGACGGCTCCTTTGAATTTCGTCCTGGCCCCGTCTTCGCCAACGTGCTTCTGGCCGACGAAATCAATCGCACCAGCCCGCGCACCCAGTCGGCTTTGCTCGAAGTGATGGGCGAAAATCAGGTTTCGACCGACGGGCGCCGCCACGCTCTGCCCACGCCGTTTTTCGTAGTAGCAACCCAGAATCCCTCCGATTACGCCGGCACTTATCCGCTTCCCGAAGCGCAAATCGACCGCTTTTTGCTGCGCGTTTCGCTCGGCTACCCCGATGCGGCTTCGGAACTCGACATTCTTTATTCGCAAAACCAGCATCATCCGCTCGAAGATTTGCGCGCCGTGGTTTCGACGGGGGACATTCTGGCGATTCAGGCCGAAGTCAAAAACGTGCGCTTCGACCGCGCCGTGGGCGAATACGTGGTGCGCCTGATTCACGCCACGCGCGACGACGCGCGCCTGCGCATCGGCCTTTCGCCGCGCGGCAGTCTGGCGCTCTATCGCACTTCGCAGGCGCGCGCGTGGTGGCATGGCCGCGACTTCGTTTTGCCTGAAGACGTGCGCGCTCTGGCGCTGCCGGTGTTGGCGCACCGTCTGGTTCTCGATACCAAAGCGCGCTACAGCGGCGCGGCGGCGGGCGATGTGGTGAACGAACTGCTGCAAAGCGTGGCGGTGCCGCGTTGAGAATTCTGCTGTGCAATGGAGAACGCGAAGCGTCAGCGAGTGAGGCATAACCGCCCCGTTGAAGTTACAGTCCAGCGTCACTCGCTGACGCTCCGCGTTCTCTAATTGCCGAAAGACATTCCTCAATATGAAGCAAATTCTAATTTTAGGCGCCGGAATGTCCGGCCTGTGCGCCGCGCGCCAGTTAAAAAACGCCGGTTTCAAGCCGATTTTGCTCGATAAAGGGCGCGGCGTGGGCGGGCGCATGGCGACGCGGCGTTTCGAGGGCGGCGTTTTCGATCACGGCGCGCAGTTTTTCACCGCGCGCAGCGAGGAATTTCGCGCTTTGCTGGAAGAATGGCGAGAAAACAACGTGGCGGGCGAGTGGTTTCGCGGCTATCCCTCGCCTGAAAACGATAAACCGAGCGACGCGCACCCGCGTTTTCGCGGCGAAAGCGGGATGACGGGCATCGCCAAATGGCTCGCGCGCGATTTAGAAGTGCATTCGGGCGAAGAAATCGAGCGTCTGGAATTTCAAAATGGACGCTGGACGGCGTTTTCGCAGAGCGGAAACACTTTCGAGGGCGACGAACTGATTTTGACGGCGCCGGTGCCGCAATCGCTCGCTTTGCTGCGAAATTCGGGCATTAAAATTCCCGAAAACGACGCCAAAACGCTGGAAAGTTTGCGTTACGAGCCGTGTTTCGCGGTGATGGCGAATCTGGCGGGGCCGTCGCAAATTGCGCCGCCTGGCGCGCTTTACATCAACGGCGAAATTCTGTGGTGGCTGGCCGACAATTTTCAAAAAGGCATTTCGCCGCGCGAGGGCAGCGTCACGGTTCATTCGAGCGGCGTCTGGGCGCGGGCGCACTACGACGAGCCGCAAAATGAAGTCGGCGCGGCGCTTTTGCAGGCAGCCGCGCCGTTTCTGGGCGCGCCCTTCGAAAGTTTCGAGGTGCGGCGCTGGCGCTATTCCAAACCGGAAAACCCCGTCGAAATTGGCACTTTTCGGCTCCGTTCGCTCAACTTGAGTTTCGCGGGCGATATTTTCCAGGGCGCCAAAATCGAGGGCGCGGCGTTATCGGGATTGGAGGCAGCGCGAAAACTGGGCGCGTAGAGAACGCGAAGCGTCAGCGAGTGAGGCCTGACTGCCACTGTGTCTTTGCAGTCGAGCCTCACTCGCTGACGCTTCGCGTTCTTCACGCCGCCGAAGTCAGCGTCGGCTTCCACGCCGGACGGCTGCTCTCGAACTGCGTGATTTCACTTTCGTGCTGCATCGTCATGCCGATGTCGTCCAATCCGCCCAGCAAACGGTGCTTGCGAAACGGGTCGATTTCAAAATCGGCGACAAAACCTTCGCCTGACACGGTTTGCGCGGGCAAATCAATCGTCAATTGCATTCCGAGATGGTTTTGCAGGTGTTTGATGAGAATCGCGGTGGTTTCTTCGGGCAAAACGATGGGCAAAATGCCGTTCTGAAAACAGTTGTTATAGAAAATGTCGGCGAACGAGGGCGCGATGACGCAGCGAAAACCGTAGTCGTCGAGCGACCAGGGCGCGTGTTCGCGGCTCGAACCGGAGCCGAAATTGCGGGCCGTCACCAGAATCGTGGCGCCCGCAAGTCTGGGGTCGTTGAGTTCAAATTCGGGATTGGGCGTTTTGCCGTCGGCGAGATAACGCCAGTCGTAAAACAAAAACTGGCCGAATCCGGTGCGCTCGATGCGCTTCAAAAACTGCTTGGGGATGATTTGATCGGTATCGACGTTGGCGCGGTCGAGCGGCGCGGCGATGCCGGTTAAAACGGTGAATGGTTGCATAATGGGTCTCAGTTTTACCAAACGACGCCGCTCTCTCGCGCGCCCCGACGGGCCTCGGCCTGGCGATATTCTGCTTTTTACTCACGCCACACGGCTGGGGCGCATCATTCCCTGGTTCACCGGCTCGCGCTATTATCACGTCGCCCTCTACGAAGGGCACGGCATGGTTCTCGAAGCCCGTCCTGGCGGCGTGGTGCGGCGCGACATCACTAAAGAAAAAAATCAGGTGTTTCGCGTCATTCCCATGCCCGAAGGCGCCGGACAGAGGGCGCTCGACCGCGCGCGGGAGTGTCTGGGCCTCAACTACGACATCGTGGGCGTGGTGTGGATTATTTTGCGCCACTATGTGCCGCACCTGAGAATCCCCTTCGATAACCACCACTGCTACTCGTGCGGCGAGTTCGTGTTGACATCGTGGCGCCGCGCCGGACTCGATTTGCTGCCTGGCGCCGACGCCACGACGGTCATTCCCGCCGATTTTAACCCGTTTTTGCCGCCCGATTCGCACGATGAAACTCTTGCGCGCAACCCCAATTAAACTCGAACCCGATTTATGTCCGAACTTCTCTTTGCCGCTGTCGATTTAGGCGCCGAATCGGGCCGCGTCATCGCGGGACGATTCGACGGCCAGAAACTGAGTCTCGAAGTCGCCCACCGCTTCGCCAACACGCCCGCGCGCGCTGCCGGCACGCTCTACTGGGACGTTTTGCGCCTGTGGCGCGACATCAAGGACGGTCTTGCCAAAGTCGCGCGCGAGGGCGAAATTTCCGGCATCGGCGTCGATACCTGGGGCGTCGATTTCGGCCTGCTCGACAACCGCGACCAGCTTCTGGGCATTCCGGTTCACTACCGCGACGCGCGCAACGACGGCATGATCGAACTCGCCGCCTCGCTTGTGCCCCCTGCGGAAATTTACGCCAGCACCGGACTGCAATTTCTGCCTTTCAACACGCTTTTTCAGCTTTTATCGCTCAAAAACTCCGGTTCGTCGCAGCTCGATGTCGCCAAAAGCCTGCTTTTCGTGCCCGATTTGCTGCATTTCTGGCTCTGCGGCATCAAAAAAAGCGAATACACCATCGCCTCGACCTCGCAAATGCTCGACGCCCGAACCCGTTTCTGGGACAAAGACCTGCTGCGCCGTTTCGATTTGCCGACCCAAATTCTGTGCGACATCGTGCCGCCTGGCTCGGTGCTGGGCAACGTGCGCGACGACGTGGCCCTTCGTCTGGGCCTGAAGTCGAAAACGCCGGTGATCGCGCCCGCCGGACACGACACCGCCAGCGCCGTCGCCGCCGTGCCCTGGGAATCGGGCGCCAATAGCGCCTACTTATCGAGTGGAACCTGGAGTTTGATGGGCCTGGAACTCCCCGCGCCGCTCATTTCGCCGCAATCGCAGGAACTGGGCTTCACCAACGAGGGTGGGACGGGTAATACGATTCGTTTTTTGAAAAACATCGCCGGTTTGTGGCTGGTTCAGGAGTGCCGCCGCGCTTTCGCGCGCGAGGGAAACGAGATTTCCTACGCCGATCTGACCACGATGGCGGAGATGGCGGGCGACGACGGCCCCTTCGTCGAACCCGACGACGCCCGCTTCGCCGCGCCGCCCTCGATGCCCGACGCGATCCAAAGTTACTGCCGCGAAACCGGTCAAAACGTGCCGCAGTCGCAGGGCGAAGTGGTGCGCTGCTGCCTCGACTCGCTCGCGCTCAAATATCGCTGGACGTTTGAGAAACTCGAACTTTTGCGCGGCCAGAAGCTCGACACGCTGCACATCGTGGGCGGCGGCACGCAAAACCGGCTGCTCTCACAACTCACGGCGGATTGCCTGGGCGTGCCCGTCATTTGCGGGCCGGTCGAAGCAACGGCGGCGGGCAACATCCTGATTCAGGCGATGGCGCGCGGCGAAATCGGCGGTGCCTCCGATATTCGCGCCGTAGTGCGCCACTCCTTCCAAACCGAGACTTTCGAGCCGAACCCAAATGAAAAAGCGCGCTGGGACGAAAAATTCGCGCGCTTTGCAACGTTCGCACGTTAAAGAGTTCGCTCGACTGAAGTCGGCGCTGACCCAGAGGGTGCCCCGCACTTCGTGCCTTCCCGCCTGCGCGGGAAAACAACTGCCTGGTTTCGGCGCAGGCCGAAGTTAGCGGCGGAGCCGCGGGGCACCCTCTGGGTCAGCGCCGACTTCAGTCGAGCGAACTGTTGAAACACGCTCTTATCTCGCGCAGAGACGCGAAGGCGCAGAGAGAAAACTTAATAAAATCTTTGCGCCTTTGCGGTGAATTATTTCCCGAAACGCACGCGCTCACCGTTTTGAATGAACGGTTCGGCGAGATTCCACAGCTTGGTGCCGTCGGCGTTCATGAGCGGCTCCGCCGAATACTGCGGCAGATAAACGCGGCGCATTTTGTCGGTTGAGTTCGGCCCGCTGCGGTGAAAAACCGTCGAGGAAAAACACGCGACGCTGCCCGCCGGAGCGATGATGGGAAGTCCTGGATCGTCGCCAAAATAGCCGACTTTATCGTTGCTTTCGGCATCCAAACGGTGCGGCACGAAATCCCGCGTTCCGGCGCGGTCGTAGGGCAGCAAATAGACGGTGCCGTTTTCCTCATTGACATCATCGAGCGTGACCCAGCACGTCAAATACGGCTTGTGATTGGGATGGCCGACATAGCCCGAATCCTGATGCCAGGAAAATTTGCCACCTTTTTCCGCCGCTTTGACGACGTATTGCTCAAAAAATAGAAACACATCGTCGCCGAGCGTGGCGCGCGTGACTTCGGCCATCAAATCGGAAAAAATGAAGTCGCCGATTTCCTGGTCGCCTGCGCGATAGGCGCCCACGAAGTAGCGGCTGCCTTTGTGGTTGATGCCCAGTTTCTCGACGCCCTTTTCTTCCATTTCGGCATCGATGCGCGCGATGTTTTGCATCACCTTGTCACGCAAAAGCTGCAAATGTTCGGGCGGCACGACGCTTTCGAGAATGAAGTAGCCTTCGCGCTGAAATTGCTCGCGGTGCGCGGGCGTCACGGGAGAAACAAGTTGATTGGTCATAATTAAAAACCTCTCTTTCCATTGTGCCTTCTCACCAACTGGCGCGCTTCGCAAAAATGGGCGCAAACTTCGCATTTGATGTCGCATTCTCTCCATTCTCAACCGGAAACCCTCCAACTCGACCACCAGCTCGGCGGGCGCCTGTGGTTTTACCGCTCCAAGACGCCGCGCAGCACCTTTCATCGCCACATCGAACTGGAAGCGAACTTCGTCACGCGCGGCCATGCGACCTATCTCATTGAAAACCGCCGCGTCCGCCTCGCGCGGCGTGATTTGCTGTGGCTTTTTCCCTCTCAAAATCACGTTCTCATCGAGCAGTCGAGCGATTTTTCGATGTGGATCGCCGTCTGGAAGCCCGAATATCTGCACTTCCTCTGTCGCGCGCCCAGTTCGCAAATGCTGCTGCAAGACGATCCGCAGCAAATTCTGCATCGCTGTCTCGGTGAAGCGGAAAACGAGGAAATCGAGGCGCTGTGCGAGCGCATTTGCACCCATGAAGACGACCAATATCGCGCGGGCCTCGGTTATTTGTTGGGGCGTTTCTGGGGAGCGTTTGGGCAGGGCGAAGAAAACGCGGTCGGCGGCGCGGTTCATCCCGCCGTCGAGCGGGCGGCGCGTTTGCTGCGCGACCAGAATCCGCCGCCTTCGGTGCCCGCTCTGGCGCGCCAGGTGGGGCTTTCGCCCTCGCGTTTGTCGCGGCTTTTCGCGGCGCAAACGGGCCGCAGTCTCACTGATTTTCGCGCCGCGCAATGTCTGCACCGCGCCCTGCGCTTGTGCGATAACGCCAATCTTTCGCTTTCGGAAATCGCGGCGCGTGCCGGTTTTGGTTCCTACGCGCAGTTTCCGCGCGGGCACCGGCCAGAGTCCCGCACAGCATCGGCGCCGTTTTTAATTCTAAATCGGTTCTCGATTGAGTCAATGTGTCAAAAGCGACATGAAGTCGCAGCCAACGAAGTTGTCGGCCTTCGCCGACATCAAGGGATTGGAACGCTGTCGGCGAAGGCCGACAACTTCGTTGGCTGCGACTTCATGTCGCTTCAAATAGAACGCTTTAAATTGCGCTCAAATGGCCCGAAGTTTTGTCGTCGATGATGCGTTTGAGCGCCAGTTCCGCCGAGATGAGTTGAATCGGCATTCCGATGCCAGGATTGGTGTCGGCGCCGACGTAAAGCAGGTTTTCGACCTTTTTCGAACGGTTATTGGGCCGCAAAATCGCGGTCTGCATCATGGTGTGTGACAATCCCAGCGCGGTGCCGCCGAGCTTATTGTAATGCGAGGCGAAATCTTTGACCGAAAACAGCTTTTTATAAACGATGCGCTCGCGCAATCCTGGGCAATCCATTTCCTTTTCGATGAGTCGCAGAATTCGATTCGACTGGTCTTCCAATTCGTCTTCCGTATACTCGGTTCGCGCCGCGATTGGAACCAGCACGAACAGGTTTTCGCAGCCTTCGGGCGCAACGTTGGGATCGGTTTTGGAAGGCGCGCAAATATAGAGCGAAGGGTCGGTTGGCCACTGCGGGGCATCGAAGATTTCGGCGAAGTTCTTCTTCCAGTCCGGCGAAAAGAGCAAGTTATGATGCGTCAGAGAATCGACTTTGCCTTCCACGCCTAGATACATTATCAAAGCCGAGGGCGCCAGTTTGCGGCTATTCCAGTAGCGCTGTGAATGATCGCGATAAGGTTTGGGAAGAAGCGATTCGGTGTGATGGATTGAAGTGTTGGAAACGATGATGTCGGCCTCAATTTCTTCACCGTTTTCCAAAACCACGCTTTTCACCGACGGGCCTCGCCGAGTGTTGATTTGCGCGACGGGGACATTGGTTCGATATTCGACGCCCAGTTTCTCGCCGATGCGAACCAGGGCTTTGGGAATTTCGTGAATGCCGCCCTGGGGATAGAATACGCCCATATTGAAATCAATATGCGACATGATGTTGTAAAGCGCGGGCGTATTGTAGGGCGAAGAACCCAGAAAGACCAGCGTGTATTGCATGATCTTTTGCACTTCGTCGGTTTTGAAGTGTTTGTTAACGTAATCCGACATCTTGGAAAACACTTCCAGTTCGGGGCCTTCGATGGCGACTTGTTTATTGAGAAAATCGAAAACCGTGTCGTTGTTTTTATACATGAAGCCGCGAATCGCGATTTCATATTGATATTTCGATTTCTCCAGATAATCGCGCAAGACTGGGCCAACTCCTGGTTCGAGACTTTCAAAGGTGGGAATGTCGCGTTCTAAATCGGAGTAGAAATCGAAAGAGCGGCCCTGATTCTGGAAAAAGATGCGATACGATGGGTCAAGGCGCACCAAGTCGAGATGATCTTCGACTTTTTCATCCAGTAAGTCGAAATAGGACTGAAAAACATCGGGCATCAAATACCACGACGGCCCCATATCGAAAGTGAAACCTGCCGCGCTGAACTGATTGGCGACGCCGCCCAGCCGCGCGTTTTTTTCCAAGAGGGTGACCGCGTAGCCCTTTTTCGCGGCGAGGTTAGCGAAAGCCAATCCGCCGATGCCGCCGCCGATAACGATGATTTTTTGATTCATTAGAAAGAATTAACCGCAGATGAACGCGACAGTTTCCACGCTTTGCCTGTCAAGACGACTTTCTCCCCAAGCGAAGTTTTGGCGCGTTGGGGAAAGGGATTCCAATCCTGCTTTTCCAGTTTCCCCAGAATGGCGCGGTAAAGTGTGGAAGCGGTCGCAACCGCGAAGCGGCCTTCGCGGTTGAGAAGCGGGATTCCGGCGTTGGCTTCTTCATACAGACGGTGTGCGCGCGCGCCCTGAAATTCCATAAAAGCGCGAAAATTGGGAGAGAAACGGCGAGCGGCGATGTCATCGCGGCTCAAACCGAAGCGCGCCAGTTCGTCAGAGGGCATATAAACACGATTTCGCAGCTGGAAATCTTCGTCAATATCGCGCAGGAAATTGGTGAGCTGCATCGCATAGCCGAGTTTCTGCGCGTGATCGAGGGTTTTCGGTTCCTGAAAACCGACGAGGTGGCTCATCATTAGGCCAATGACCGCCGCCGAACCATACATATAGCCTTCCAAATCAACGTAAGTCGCGTAATCGGTCTGGTGGGTGTCCTGGATCATGGCGCGCAGAAATTCCTCGGAATACTCATAGGGAATTCGGTATTTGTGCCAGGTTTGCGCGGCGAGTTGCAAAACCGCGTGATTCGATTCGCCGGTCGTGTAGGCGCGCCGCCACTGCGCGCCGAAGTCGGCCAATTCGCTTTTGACGCGCGCTAAGTCTTCGGGCGTTTCGCAGGGCGAGTTATCGACGATTTCATCGGGCAGGCGCACGAAGGCGTAAACGGCGCAGGTGGCGTCCTGAAGTTCGCGGGGGAAAAGGCAGGTCGAGTAGTAATACGATTTGCCGTGATGCCGCAAAATGGCGCGCGCCTGACGCAGTGCGGCGGGTCGGTCGAAGGCGGATATCGCGGATTCCATGAAAAGTGGGCGCAGGTCGAGGCAAAGTATGCTCCATCGCGCAGGGCGCGGCCCGTTCATTTCATCACATCTTCTAATCTCTTCATTTGAGGGCGGTTTGCGGGTTGACCCAAAGGCAAATGCACGGTTACAATTGATTCGTCAATCCCACAGCAACGTTTCCTATTATGTCAGGCCGCGACAACGAGCCGAAAAAACCGGCTTCCGCGCGTTTTCCCTTCTTTCTGGGACGCACTCGCGCCATGAACGCGAGCGGTTCGAGCGGATGGGAAGCGACAACCATCGGGTTTACCCTCGTGGGCTGCATCGCGGCGTGTTCGGGGCTGGGTTACTACCTCGACAGCCGCTTTGGGACGGGCTACTGGCTGCCGATTTTGTTTCTGGTGGGCGTGGCCGCCGGATTCCGCGAAATGTTCGTGGTTCTGGGTCGGGTTTCTCGCCAGCAGGAACAGGCCAAACGCGAAAAACAGCAAAAAATTCAACTGGCGCCTCACCCGTCGCCGGTCGAAGAAATCCGCGAGGCTCCGGCGCGAGACCGCATTTTCAAAGTGCCGCCTCCGCCGCTCGCGGGCCAAAAACCGAGCGAAACCGCGCCGGACGAGCCGGAAAGCGTCGATGAACTCATCGAACGCTTGCTGGAAGACGACAAAGACGAAGCGAAATGAGTAAGATTTTGGTGCCCGCCGCGCCCGATGTCGAATTTTCGGCGCGAGCCAGCGAAAAATCCGGTGAAGCGCGCACTTCGGCGCCCAAAGCTCAATCGCCTTTGGACGCCGCTTTTTTGGCGCGCATCTACCGCTCGATGGCGTGGTTCGGCGCGGTTTTAGTCGTTCTGGCGGCGCTGGGAACCAAAAACGGCGCGATTGTGGCGTCGCTGGCGTCGGGGCTGGTTTTAGCCGCGCTTTTGCTGCGCGCTCACGAAATCGGCGTGCGCGCTCTGATGCGGCCCAAAGAACAGTTGGGCGGCTTCGATGCGCGTTTGATTTTGGCGTTGCTGCTGCCGCTCAAGTTCGTTCTCATCGTCGCGGTTCTGGCGGTGCTGAATGGTTTTGGGTTGATTCTTCCAGCGATTCTGGCGCTGGGTTTTTTCGCCGGACAGCTTGTGATTGTGGCCAAAGTCGTCGGCTGGATGCTGACACGGGCCGCTAAAAATTAAGTTTCTCGCGCTGAGGCGCTTTTTCTCAACATGATCGCCAAATTCTTTCGCCACGCCGCGCTTTTCGCCCTTCTTGCGACCTTTGCGGCGCCGCGCGTCGCGTTTGCTGCGCCCGAAGCGGGCGGCACGACCAAAGCGGGCGGCGCGACCGAAGCCGTCGATAGCGCGGCGCACGGCGGCACTGGCGAACACGCCAGCGCCATCACCGGTTCGCACGGTGAAGGCGGACACGGCAAAGGCGGACATGGCGACGGGCACTCTGCCGAGCCGCGCGCGGTTTTCGATCCCGAACACGGCACCTGGTTCAACGGTGTCGCGCGCACTCTTTTCGCGCAGCCTGGTGAGAAAGGGCCACATGGGCCGGTCGTGAAATACGACTTTTTGGTCATCACGGCCCTGGTGTGGACATTTCTGGGACTTTTGATGGTTTCGGCGGCGCGTAAAGTCAAAATTCGGCCCGAAGGCAAGACCGCTTCGGCGGCGAATTTGGTCGAAGCCGGAGTCGCCGGTTTTCAGGATTATCTGGTCGGTGTGATGGGTGCGCCTCTGGCGCGCAAATACACGCCGCTCATCGCCTCGTTTTTCTTCACCATTCTGGTGTCCAACTACCTGGGCCTCGTGCCTGGAATGCTGGCGCCGACGGCGATGCCCGCCATTCCCATCGCGCTCGCTATCGTCGCATTTATCGCGGTTCACATCATCGCCATTTCGGAAGCGGGATTCAAATCGTGGTTTATGCATTTCGTGGGCGAACCGATCTGGCTGGCGCCGCTCAACTTCCCGCTTCATCTAATCGGCGAACTGATTAAGCCGCTTTCTCTGTCACTGCGTTTGCTTTGCAACGTGTTCGGCGAAGAGCAAGTGGTGGCGACTCTGATAGGCTTGGCTGTGGCGCTTTTGCCGATCTGGCTGCCGATTCCGTTTCAGTTGCCGGTGTTGTTTCTGGGCGTTCTCTTCGGATTTTTGCAGGCTCTGGTGTTTTCGACACTGCTGGCCATCTACATTTCAATTCTCGCCACGCATCATGATGAGCATGGCGGGCACGAACACACCGAGCACGCTCACACCGGCGGGCATGATCAGGTCGTGGGTCGTGCCAGCGCGTCTCCGGTCGCGTAAAACCGGATTCACTTTGCTTTCCACTTCCCCGCAATTTTTCGGGGAAAGGAGATAAGAACACTATGGAAAATTATTTTGGTCAACTCGCACTTGCGACTGGTTTGGGACTTCCCATCGCCGTTATCGGCGCGGGTCTGGGACAGGGCATCGCCATCTACGGCGCGGTTCAGGGCATGGCGCGCCAGCCCGAAGCGTCGGGCACGATTCAAACCGCGATGATTATCGGTCTGGCGCTGATCGAATCGCTGGTCATCTACGCGCTACTCATGTTCTTCATTTTGCAGGGCAAACTGCCCTCGGTGACCCAGGCTATCGGAGCGATGGGCGGCGCTGCTGGCGGTGGCGGTTAATTTTTTCGGCGGAAGCGGCTTTTGAGTCGCTTCCGCCTCAGCGTCTTCCAACAAAACAATGGGTTCAATTTTAGAAACGCTGGGTATCGAACCCAGATTCATCCTCATATCGCTGGTCGGCTTTCTGATTTTGCTCTTCGTTTTGAGCAAATTCGCCTTTGGCCCGCTCGTTCGCACTCTCCAGGCGCGCCAGGACAAAATTCGCGGCGATCTGGACGACGCGCAGGCGCGGCGCGATGAAATGGTCGCGCTGCAGCGCGATTACGAAACTCGTCTGGCGACCATCGAGGACGAAGCGCGCAATAAAATTCAGGCCGCCGTCAAGGAAGCCCAGAGCGCGCGCGACGAAATTCTCGCCCGCGCCCACACCGACGCGCAGGCGATTGTTTTGCGCGGTCAGGAAGAAGCGGCGTCGGAGCGGAGCAAATCGCTGGTCGAAGCGCGCAATCAGATCGTCGATCTGGCGACTTTGATGGCCCGTCAGAGCGCGCGCGAAAACCTCAGCGCGGCGGGTCAGACCGGACTCATTGACGACGCGATTGCCAAAATAGGGGCGCAAACCTCAATGGGAAGCGCCCGATGACCGGCGATCTCAGCGTGGCGCGCCGCTATGCGAGCGCCCTTTTTGGAGTCGCCAAGAAGCGCGGCCAGGTCGAAACCATCGCGTCGAATTTAGCCGAAGTGGTGGCGACGGTGGAAAGCTCGCGCGAACTGGCGAGCGTGCTGCATCACCCGCTTCTGACCGTCGAAAAGAAGCGCGCCGTGATGCACGGCATTTTTGGCGGCTCGGCCAGCCCCGATGTCGAGAAATTTCTGTTTCTGGTGGTGGACAAAGGCCGCGCCAACATCCTGCCGCAGATTCTGAGCGAGTTCAACCGGCTTTTTGACGAATTTCGCGGTGAGGCCGATGGCGAAGTCGTTTCGGCGGTTCCGCTTTCGATGGCGCAGCATTTCGCGCTCGAACGCGCGCTTCAGGCCAAATTCGGCGTCAAAGTGCGCCTCAAAACGCGCATTGACCCCAATATTCTGGGCGGCCTCGTAGTGCGGGTGGGCGATAAACTGATTGACGGCAGCGTAGAATCGCGCCTACAAACCTTGAACGAGCGATTGAAGCGCGTCAAGGTCGTTTAAAAATAAGGAACACGGCACGCCGTGTCCATCAGAGTTCATAATGGCAATTAGACCGGAAGAAATCACCTCTGTCCTCCAACGCGAGTTGGAAGGCGGCCTCGAAACCGACCTGCAAATGGTCGATGTCGGCACCGTGCTGGAAATCGGCGACGGCATCGCGCGCGTTTACGGCTTGCAGGGCGCCAAATCGGGCGAACTGCTCGAATTTCCCGTTTCGCCCGACACCGGCCTGCCCACCATGGGCATCGCGCTCAACCTCGAAGACGACAACGTCGGCGTCGTTATCGCGGGCGATTACAACCACATCGAAGAAGGCTCGACGGTGAAAACCACGGGCCGCATCGCCGATGTTCCGGTTGGCCCCGCCCTTCTGGGCCGCGTCGTCAACGCGCTGGGCGAGCCGATTGACGGCAAAGGCCCCATCGTCACCGACACGCGCCAGCTCATCGAAGTCAAAGCGCCAGGCGTGATGCAGCGCGAGGGCGTCAAGGAGCCGCTTCAGACCGGCATCAAGGCCATCGACGCCATGATTCCGATTGGGCGCGGCCAGCGCGAACTTATCATCGGCGACCGCCAGACCGGAAAAACCGCCGTCGCCATCGACGCCATCATCAACCAGAAAGAGAGCGGCGTTTACTGTATTTACGTCGCCATCGGCCAGAAGCAGTCCACGATTGCCGCGCTGGTTGCGGCGCTCGAAAAAGCGGGCGCGATGGAATACACGATTGTCGTGGTCGCCTCGGCCAACGACAGCGCGCCCTTGCAATACATCGCGCCCTTCGCCGGCACCGCGATGGGCGAGTATTTCCGCGACAAGGGGCAGCACGCGCTCATCGTCTACGACGATTTGAGCAAACACGCCGTCGCCTATCGCTCGATGTCGCTGCTGTTGCGCCGTCCGCCTGGCCGCGAGGCTTATCCTGGCGACGTTTTCAACCTGCATTCGCGCTTGCTGGAGCGCTCGGCCAAAATGCACCGCGATCTGGGCGGCGGTTCTTTGACCGCGCTTCCCATCATCGAAACCCAGGCCAACGACATTTCGGCGTATATCCCGACCAACGTGATTTCCATCACCGACGGCCAGATCTTCCTGGAGCCGGACTTGTTCAACGCCGGTGTGCGCCCCGCCATCAACGCGGGTCTGAGCGTATCGCGCGTTGGATCGGCGGCGCAAATCAAGGCCACCAAGCAGGTTGCGGGCAAACTCAAGCTCGAGCTGGCGCAGTATCGCTCGCTGGCGGCGTTCGCGCAGTTCGCTTCGGACTTGGACAAATCGACGCAGGCGCAGTTGGCGCGCGGCCAGCGCCTCACGGAACTGATGAAGCAGGGCAACTACGCGCCCTACCCTGTCGAAGACCAGGTGCTTTCGATCTGGGCCGCGACCAACGGCTTCATGGATGTTTTTCCGGTCGAAGACGTGCAGCGTTACGAGCGGGAGTTTCTGAGTTTCGTGAAAGAGCGCTACCCCGAAGTGGTGCAGGCGATTCGCACCGAAAAAGCGATTTCCAAAGAAGCGGAAGAGACTTTGAAAAGTGCGGCGGGCGACTTCAACGGGCAGTTCACCGCGAGCGCATAGGAGAAAAGGCTAAAGGCTAAAGGCTAAAGGCTAAATCAACCAAGTTCGAATGATTTAGCCTTCAGCCTTTAGCCTTTAGCCTTCTAAATAATGGCATCACTCCGCGACATCAAACGCAAAATCCGCGTCGTCAAAAACATCGCTCAGATCACTCAGGCGATGAAAATGGTGGCCGCCGCCAAACTGCGCCGCGTCCAAGAGCGCGTGCAAAAAGGCAAGCCCTACGCCAATACGATGGCTGAACTCGTCGGCACCCTCGCGCCCTCGGTCAAAGACTTTTCGCATCCGCTTCTGACGGTGCGGCCCGTGCAAAGCGTGATGGTGGTCGTCATTTCCGCCGATAAAGGTCTGGCGGGTGCTTACAACTCCAACTTGCTGCGCCTCGCGCACCGTTTCGTTGACAGCCAAATCGCACAGCACGGCGCGGCCAACGTCAGAATCGTGAGTCTGGGCCGCAAAGCGAACGAATACTTCGCCAAACGCGGCTACGCGCTCACCGAAACTTTTCCGGCGATTGGGCCGGACACGCCTTACGACACCATTCGCGCCGTTTCCAACACCCTCACAGGCCAGTTTTCAGTCGGTCAGGTGGACGAGGTTTACATTTGCTACACCGAATTCGTTTCGGCCCTCGTGCAGCGACCGGAAACCGTGAAGTTTCTGCCCATCGAACCGCCCGCCGCCGAGGAAGGCGACCAGAAAGGCGGGCGCAGCGACTTCATTTTCGAGCCGAAAATCGAGGAATTGCTGGGCGTGTTGCTGCCGCGCTATGTTGAAACGCGGGTTTATCAGCTTTTGATGGAAGCGACGGCTTCGGAATACGGCGCGCGCATGACGGCGATGAGCGCCGCCACCAAAAACGCGGGCGAACAAATCGACAACCTGACGCTGATCGCCAACCGCACCCGTCAGGCGGGCATCACCAAAGATCTGCTCGACATTATCGGCGGTTCGGAAGCCCTCAAAGGTTAAATGGCGACGATGGAACGACAAAACCACGTCACCGGCTCGAAATGGGAGCCGATTATCGGCTACTCGCGCGCCGTTAAAGTCGGGCCGTTCATTTATGTGTCGGGCACGACGGCATCAGGGCCGGACGGCGGACTTGTCGGTATCGGTGATGCGGCGGCGCAAACGCGCCAGGCGCTCCGAAATATCGAAAGCGCGCTTCAGGCGGTGGGAAGCGGGTTGCAGGACGTGGTTCGCACCCGCATTTTCGTGAGGGATATCGTGCAGTGGGAAGCAATTGGCGCTGTGCACGGCGAGTTTTTTGGCGAGATTCGACCCGCGACTGCGATGGTGGAAGTCTCCGAACTCATAGCGCCGGATATTTTAGTAGAAATCGAAGCCGATGCTGTTTCCAGCACCGGCTTGGGGCAATAGGAACCAAATCATGGCACAAATTGGAAAAGTCACTCAAGTTATCGGGCCGGTCGTGGACGTCGAATTCGACGCCGGACATTTGCCCGCCATCACCAACGCGCTCGAAATCCCGCGCGTGCAGGCCGGATTCGGCGGCGATCAAACCGCCTCCGATGCCGTTCTGGTCGCCGAAGTCGCGCAGCATCTGGGCGATAATACGGTGCGCTGCGTCGCGATGGAAACCACCGACGGTCTGGTGCGCGGCATGGCCGCGACCGACACCGGCGCCGCCATCACCGTCCCCGTTGGCGAGGCGACGCTGGGCCGTCTGTTCGACGTTCTGGGCAAAGATCTGGACGGTCTGGGCGTCGTCAATGCCGATGCGCGGCTTTCGATTCACCGCGCGGCTCCCAAATTCGTGGATTTGTCGCCGACGATTGAAATGTTCGAGACCGGCATCAAAGTCGTGGACTTGCTCGAACCCTACCCGCGCGGCGGCAAAATTGGTCTGTTTGGCGGCGCCGGCGTGGGCAAAACCGTTCTTATCACCGAACTGATCAACAACGTCGCGCAAAAGCATAGCGGCGTGTCGGTTTTCGGCGGCGTGGGCGAGCGCACCCGCGAGGGCACCGACCTTCGCAATGAAATGGGCGAAACCGAGCTTCCTGGGCAGCTCAAAGCCGATGGAACCACCAAAACCGTTCTCGACCAGACTGTTCTGGTGTTCGGCCAGATGAACGAGCCGCCTGGCGCGCGTTTGCGCGTGGCTTTGACGGCTTTGACGATGGCGGAATACTTCCGCGACGAGAAGGGTCAGGATGTTCTGCTCTTTTTGGACAACATTTTCCGCTTCACCCAGGCCGGTTCGGAAGTGTCGGCGCTGTTGGGCCGAATGCCTTCGGCGGTGGGTTATCAGCCCACTCTGGCCAACGAAATGGCGCAGCTCCAGGAACGCATCACGACCACCAAAACCGGCTCCATCACGTCGGTGCAGGCCGTTTACGTTCCCGCCGACGACATCACCGACCCCGCGCCCGCCACGACCTTCACCCATCTCGACGCCACGACGGTGCTCTCGCGCGATGTTTTCGCCCTCGGCATTTATCCCGCCGTCGACCCGCTCGCTTCAACTTCGACGATTTTGTCGCCTTCGGTTGTGGGCGAAGAGCATTATCAGGTCGCGCGCGGCGTGCAGCAGGTTTTGCAGCGCTACAAGGACTTGCAGGACATCATCGCCATTCTGGGCATTGACGAACTCTCCGACGAAGACAAACTCACGGTTTCGCGCGCGCGCCGCATCCAGACGTTCCTGTCGCAGCCGTTCTTCGTCGCCGAAGTCTTCACCTCGATTCCTGGCGAATACGTCCCCGTCGCCGACACGGTGCGCGGCTTCAAGGAAATCCTCGAAGGCAAGCACGACGACGTGCCCGAACAGGCGTTTTACCTCGTCGGCACCATTGACCAGGCTTTGGAAAAAGCGAAGACGCTTCGGTAGGAAAGGCTAAAGGATGAAGGCTAAAGGCTAAATCATTCGCGCTGTGTTTGATTTAGCCTTTAGCCTTCATCCTTTAGCCTTCAAAAACAATGGCTACTTTCACCCTGTCCGTCGTGACGCCCGAACGCGAGATTTTCAGTGCGCCCGTCGAATCGATTCAGGCGCCTGGCATGGAAGGCTCGTTTGGCGTTTTGGCCAATCACGCGCCGATGGTCGCGGCGCTTCAGCCTGGTCTGGTTCGCATCACCGACGCCGATGGCCGCGAACTGCGCCTCTTCGTGGGCGGCGGCTTTTTTCAGGTTTCCAACAACACGGCGCAGCTTCTGGCCGATTCTGCTGAATTTGCGTCCGATATCAACGCCGAACGCGCGAAGCAGGCCGAAGAGCGCGCTTTGAATCGTTTAGCGGGCAAGTTTGAAGGCGAAGTTTTGCAGCGCGAACGCGCGACGTCGGCGTTGCAGCGTGCGCGGGCGCGAAGTCGCGTCGCGGCGGGACGCTAAAGTCCAATGATAAAGAACACGAGGATTGAATTGAATCCTCGTGTTCTTTATTTAAAGTTGCGCTGAGGGGTTGTTATCTTATTTTTGGCTTGTGTTCGGCCAAAAGCCTTCGCCCCAAAGCGCCTCATAAAGGCACAACAAGGCGCCACACCCGCCCGCCCAGAGCTTCGCTCGTCGCTTCTCCTCACTGCGTTTCAGGCGGCGGATTATCTTGATCGTTCTACCGCGGTGCGCGGCTTGACACAGCTATTGAGTTGAGTAATCATTTACATATGCCCGCCTTTCTCTAATAGCCTTTTTACGAATGCAATGTAGTTGTCGCCACTACTAGCGCGGTTGCGTTGCCGCGCGACTTCTACATAATCACTTTTTAAATGGTATTAGCGGAGGAAACATGAAAAAATTTGATACAGTCGTTATCGGCTGCGATATGGCGTTTGGCATGGTTGAAAGCGCCTTGATGTTGCGAACGATGCTGGAAAGTCGTAATATTCGAGTTTACCTGCACAAGTTGATACACAAACAACACGTATTGGATTTTCTGGCTCGCAATCATCCTGAAACGGAATACGTCATCATAATGTGTCATGGTGACGGCACGAACGAAGAGCCAAGCCTGCGATTTGATGTGATAGACAGAATTGAAGGTCAGCTTGATCATTACGGACGAGAGATGTGGCAAGGCATCAAGTTTTACCTGACGCCGCAAAACATTCCGGAGCTTGTCACAAAAGCACAAGGCACGCTCATCAGCGTTGCATGTGCCAGCGGGCGCAAACCATTAGCCGATGCTTTTCTAAAGGCTGGCTACAAAGGTTACATTGCACCAACCGATTGGAACGATGCAGGCACTTTGTTTCTAACGGGATTTTTCCATCACCTGCTCGCTGAGGACAGTGACGATCCGGTTTTCACAGCAGTTAAATACAGCGATAAAGAAGCGGCTGCATTAGCTGCTTTGCATGACTTGAAGATCAAAGACTCGGTTCAAACGTTCCAACACTTTGAGTAAGAGTCTTTGATTCCGGCCAACTAACGACTCACTCACGGCTTGAAAGATGGCAATGGCACCCTTCAAGCGGTGAGTGAGTTCGCTCATTGCTGCTTTGTTGATCGTTTCGAGAAGACTGATATCGATAGATTTAGTGGCTCCAACTTATAATTTCTCCTAACACACGCCTCACGTCGCTAAATATCCCAACGACCGCACGACAAGGCGCTGCACCCGACCGTCTATTGCTCCGATCTTGCTTCGCTCGTTCGTCACTTTGGCTTCCAACGGATGAGCTTAGTTGGCGGGCATCGTTTTAAGAATCCGCTCACGCTCCTAAACCGCCGCGCGAAGCGCCGCGACGCCGTTGGAATGCAGCCCCAGGCGCGCTTCGATTTCCCCTGCGGACATGGGACGGCCAAAATAATAGCCCTGCGCCAGATCGCAGCCCAGACGCCGCAAATGCGCCACTTCTTCGGCTTGCTCGGCACCTTCGGCAATCACTACCAGATTGAGGGCGTGAGCGAGGGTAATCATCGAAGAAACGATGACGCCGCTTCCGCTTTCTTCATGCACGTTGGTCACGAACTGGCGGTCGATTTTGAGATAATCGAAGGGAAAAGCGCGCAAATACGCCAGCGATGAATAGCCGGTTCCGAAATCGTCGATGGCGAGTTTGACGCCCAGGGCTTTGAGGGCATTGAGCGTGTCGAGCATGGCGCCGGTGCGCTCCACGATGGCGCTTTCGGTGATTTCCAAAATCAAACAGCCTGGCGCGAAGCCCGATTCCTCTAACACCCGCGCGACTAAAGGCACCATTTCCGGCATTTGAAGCTGGCGGGCCGAAACGTTGACGGCCATTGTGAGGGGCCTCGACACTTGCCGGCTCCAGAGACGCGCCTGTTCGCAGGCGCTTTTGAGAACCTGAAAACCGAGCGGCACGATGAGGCCGGTCTCTTCGGCGATGGGAATGAATTCGCCAGGCGGCACCAGGCCGCGCTGGGGATGGCGCCAGCGCACCAGGGCCTCGAAACCGGTGATCGAGTCGGTGGCGAGATGCCATTTGGGCTGGAAGTGCAGAAAAAACTCGTTGTTTTGCAGAGCGCGCCGCAAATCGTTTTCGATTTCGAGGCGATTGAGCGCCGAGGCACTCATGCTCGAATGAAACACTTCGTAGCGGGCCTTGCCGTTGCGTTTGGCCTCATACATGGCGGCGTCGGCGTGGCGCAGCATTTCATCGGGATGGTCGTAGTCGCCGGTCGAAAACGCGATGCCGATGCTGGGCGTGGTGAACACTTCGCGCCCGCTCAAAATGAGCGGCTCGCGCAAGGCTTCCAGCAAGCGCTCCGCGACCTGAATGGCGTAGTGCGGGCTGTCCACGTCTTCCAAAAGCACCACGAACTCGTCGCCGCCGAAACGCGCCGCTGTATCCGCGCCGCGCAGCGAAATTCGCAGCCGGTTGGCGATGGCCACGAGGAGTTCGTCGCCCGCCGCGTGGCCCAGAGAATCGTTGATGTATTTGAAGTTGTCCAGGTCAATAAACAACACCGCGACCGGATTATCGCCCTTGCCGCGCCGCAAAAGCGCGTGTTCGAGGCGGTCGCGCAGCAGGGAGCGGTTCGCCAGTCCGGTGAGCGCGTCGTGAAACGCCTGATGGCGCAGGCGCTCTTGAAGCGTGCGGCGCTCGGTGACATCCGTGAAGGAGGCGACCATGCCGGAAAAGCTGCCGCGCGCGTCCAGAAGCGGCGCGGCGTTGACCGACACGATGACGCGCGCGCCGTCGGCTCCGGCCACGCCGTATTGCACTTCGTAAACCGGCTCGCCCATAGCGCGAACGCGATGAAAGGGGTTTTCCGAGGGGTCAAAAACACCGCCGTCGAGCGCGCTGTAACCCCAGGCGGGGTCGTCGATGCTGCGCGCGGTGATTTCTTCGCGCATCAGGCCGAAAATGCGCGCGGCGGCGGGATTGGCGAAGGTGATTTGACCCTCGCGGTCGGCGATGACGATGGCGTCGGCGGCGGTCTCGAAGATGCGCTGCAAACGCTCTTCGCTCTGGCGCAAGGCTTCCTCGGCCAGTTTGCGCGCCGTGATGTCGATGCAAACCGCCAGCAAACGCGGCGCGCCGTCGTTTTCGGCGCGAATTTCCACGCGCAGGCTCTCGGTGCGAGCCTCGATTTTGTCGGGCGAAAGCGGCCTGCCGCGAATCATCCAGTGCCGCGTGGTGCCGTCGCAGCGAATCACGCGAAACTCGATTTGCACCGGCTGTTGCAACGCCAAAGCGCGGGCGCAGGAGCGCACCACGCGGCCCTGATCCAGAAAATGAATGTGCTGGAGCCACGCTTTCTGGGTTCGTTTCATGCCGCCAGGCGAGTAGCCCAGAAGCGCGTCGATGTCGCCGTGCCAGTCGAGAAACTCTTCGCCCGCCTGCCACACGAAATAAGCGTCGCCTGCGCTGAGCGCGGTTTCGGCCATCAATTGATAAAGCCGCTCCGAGCGCTTCTGGCGCCGCGCCGCCGCCAGAAGCGCCGCGAAAGTGCGGTTGATATTGGCCGCGAGCTGGGAGAGTTCATCGCCGCCGCGCTCGTCGAGACGCTTGGAAAGGTCGCCGCCCACGCGCACTTCATCGACCAGGTGGTTGAGGCGCGCCAGACGCGCCAGAACCAGCCGTTCGATGGGCCACAGCGATAAAATCAGGAACAAAATGCCGCTCAAACCCATAATCGCGGCGATGTAAGCGAGCGTGAGACGGCCCTGATTGGCGAATGCGAGCGGCGAGGCGACGCGCACCAAACCGATGGGCCGGTTTGAAACATCGCGCAGCAAAACGTAGCCCGCCATCTCTCCCACGCCTTCCCGATTGCTCTCCATTTGCACGAAAGAACGGCGCGTCTCGCCCAGCAGCTGCGTTTTGGCGAGCGCGAAGTTGGGCGACAGGCTCCCATCGAAGGCGCGAAATTCGACTTCGCGCCCGATGGCGCGCAGTGAGGTTTCCCAACCGGTTGCCCATCCCTCGCGATTGAGATAGCGCCCGAAGAGAATCGTGCCTCGCACCGGCGCCCGCCCATCGCTGGAAGTGATGGGCAGCGATGCCACCATCATGGGGCCGTCGGGCAGCGAAATCAGTCCCGCCTGGAAATCTCGCGCACTGCGATGCTGTAAAAGCGGGGCTTGCGGCTGCAAGTGCTGGCGCAGTTCAATGGGAAGGGGGACGTTTTGACGGGTGCGGTTATCGAAGAGGGTGGCGAAGCGCACTTCGCCGTCACTGCCGACAATGGCTACAAAATTGGCGCGCGCCGCGAGCAGAGAGCCGGCCTGGAGCCGGTTCTGCACGAAATCCTCGTCGCCCTCGGCCACGAAACGATAAGTGTCGTTGGAGGCGGCCCAGTCGCGGTAGCCGGCGGCGAATTCGGCCAGCGTCTGGTTTAAAACGGCCTGAACCCGATTCAAACGATGGGTCGCCGCGCTCGCCTCGGCGCGCGCGAACTCGTCCAAGACAACGGGCCGCAGCGTCGCGTAGAGCGCGAAAAGCAGCCCCGCGAGCGCCGCGCCCACACTGAGCAGGGTTTTGACACGAAGCGTCATGCCAGGCCCGTTTGCCTCTTCATTTGAACCATCGAGATGAAAAACTCCCCGAAAACCAGACTTAATCCAGTCATCTTCCCCGACAACGTTTCAGCAAGAAGACACTTGTGCAGTGTCATCACACGTCGCCGTGACGATGGCGCGGCATTTCAATCTTTGCACCGCGTTGGGAATAAGAGTTTTCACCAATCATTTTCACATATTGGAGCATTTCCGGCCCGAATTCGAGCCACAAACTGATTTCGCGCCCAGGTCAAGAACAAAAGCAATGGCACCGCGCCCCAAGGGGAAGCGGTGCCATTGCTTTCTGCACCCCACGAGGGAGCCAAAAATATTCAACTCAATTCATCGAGCGCCACAACGCGGCCTTCTTTGGCGCTTTGAATCGCGCCAAAAACCATCGCGAGCGACTTAAGATTGTCGCGCGCGCCGCATTCCGGCTCGCGTTTTTCGGCAATCGCGGCAAAAAACTCGTCCATCATCGCCTGCTCGCCCGCCTTGACTTCCAGATGTTCGAGGGGACGTTTATCGACTTTTTCCTGCGTGCGGTGCAAATGCGAATAGGACGTCTGGCCCATGTTCCAGTCGATGGAGCCGTTAGGGCCTTCGATACGCCAGTCGCCGTTGTAGTTGGTGCGCGAACCGACGGCGCAACCCACAGCGACGTGCGTCGCCACCAATCCCGACGCGAATTGGAAAACGATGGCATGGCAGGCATCGCCGGCGTGCCAGCCCCAGGGCTGATTCCACGTCATGGCGTGAACCGTAGCCGGTTCCTGGCCCGAAATGTAGCGGATCAAATCGAAATGATGCACCATCATGTCGTTGATGACCATGAACGGCTCGGTCACGTAATGCGAACCAGGATTATCGGCCCAGTTCATGTAAAAGCGCACGTCGCACTGCCCTGGCGCCCCAATCAGTCCTTCTTCAATCGCCTTGCGCGTGGTGCGTGGCTGGGCGCCGAAGCGGTAGTTCTGGGTCACCATGTGCGTCAAACCCGCCGCCGCGCCCGCCTCGGCGACCCGTTTGGCGTTTTGGAAATCGTCGGAAAGCGGTTTTTCGCCGATGACGTGCAAACCGGCGTCAAAAGCACGCAGCGCGATTTCGTGATGCACGGCGGGCGGCGTCACATCGAGCACGAAATCGGCGCTCGAATTTTGGATCGCCTCATCGAGCGAAGGAAAAATCAGTTCGCGCGGCACGCCGTGTTGTTCAACAGCGCGCGTAATCGAGCCTTCAAACGGCTCAACAAAAGCGACGAACTCAACATCGTCGCGCTCTTTCATCGCTTTGAGCCAATGCAGGCCGCGCCCGCCCAGTCCAGTGAGAATTGCTTTCATAATAGGGGTTGTTAGGTAGTTAGGTTGTTGGGTGGTTATCAACAACCTAACCACCCAACAACTTCAACCACCCTGTTTTGCTTTGTTGATACAATCGCGCACATAATCCAGCGATTTCGCCAGATTTTCCGCTTTCTCCTCGCTCGAATCGCCGGAAATGCCGCATTCGTAGGCCATGAAGCCACTGTAACCGTTTTCGAGCAGCACTTTGAAGCTGGAAACGAAGTCGATGTCGCCGGTTCCTGGCTCCTGACGGGTGTTGTCGGCGAGATGGATGCTGCTGGTATAGCCCTTGGCGTGGCGAAAGGCGTTGGGCGACGACGTTTCCTCGATGTGCATATGGAAAAAGTCGGAGAGCAAACCGATTCCTGGCACCTGCGCGGCGTCGATAATCCGCATTCCGTCGCTTTGTTTGCGGAGATAATGCTGCTCGTAGCGATTGAGCGGCTCCAGCATGAAAAGGGTTTTGTTTTCCGCTGCGTAAGGCCCCAGTTCGTGACAGGCGGCGAGCATCAACTGTTCTTCGAGTTCGGCGACGGAAATGACGGGCGATAAATCGGGCACGACAGCCGGCCCGAAAATCGGCGGCACGATTTGCCCGACGGCGCCGACTTCGCCGCAGAATTTGAGGACTGTTTTGGAGCCGTCAATCGAAGCGCGCCGCTTGGCCTTTTCGGGATGGAGAAAGTCGAAAGATTTGACCCCGTCGGGCGTGGCGTTGGCGCACACGCTGCAAATCGGCACCATGCCGTTGATTTCGTCGGCCTGCTGGCGCAGTTTTTCGTTGGTGACGCCGATAGCGCCGAGTTCAATGCCTTCGACGCCGTGATCTTGGGCCCATTTTGCTTTGTCGGCCACGTTGGAGCCAGGAATGAGGCCGAGTTGAAGTGCGATTTTCATAATGTTTGATTTTTAAGCGAAATAAATTCGCAGCCAACGAAATTGTCGGCCTTCGCCGACATGACATTCGAACACTGTCGGCGAAGGCCGACAATTTCGTTGGCTGCGAATTTATTTCGCTTTTGTATCTATTTCTTGTTCTTTTTCGCGCCGCCGACCGGATTCATCGGCGCCCGAACTTCGCTCAAAACGCCGTCATCAAGGGTGTAACTCTCGGTCGCAACGGCGCGCACGAACGGCGTGTCGTGCGAGGCCAGAACGATGGTGCCTTTGAAGCCTTTGAGCGCCTCAATCAAGACTTCGCGCGAGCCGGCGTCGAGATGGTTGGTCGGCTCGTCGAGCAGCAGCAGATTCGCGGGGCGCAGCAAAAACTTGGCGAGCGCGACGCGGGAGCGTTCGCCGCCCGACAGCACCCCAATCGGCTTGTAAACCGCTTCGCCGCGAATGAGAAGCCGTCCCAGAAGATTGCGCGCCAGAGGTTCAGGGCGCTGAATCAGTCCGGCGAGGGTTTCATCCAAGACCGAGCGTTTGGGGTCGAGCGCCTCGGCCTGATGCTGCGCGAAATAGCCGATGACTAAATTGCGCCCCTCTTCGCGTTCGCCCGTATCGAGGGTTTCTTCGCCCGCCAGAATTTTGAGAAGCGTCGATTTTCCGGCGCCGTTTGGCCCCATCAGCGCCAGACGGTCGCCGCGTTTGAGGCGCAAATTGATGGTTTGCAGAACCTCTTTATCGCCGTAGGTTTTGCAAACATCCTTGAGGCGCATCGGCTCCGCCGCCGACTGAGGCGCTTCGGGAAATTGAAGCGAAATGCCGCGCGTGTTGGCGCGCGGCGCCTCGATTTTGTCCATCCGTTCGATGGCTTTTTCGCGCGATTTGGCCGCCGACGCTTTGCTCGCTTTGGCACCGAAGCGGTCGATAAAGCCCTGAGCGCGCTCGATTTCTTTCTGCTGGCGCTCGTAGGCCGAGGCCGTCGCTTTTTCGTTTTCTTCTTTCTGGCGCTTGTATTGGGAATAATTACCGGTGTATTCGTGCAGTTTTCCACCCTCCAACTCCACAATCGTGTAACAAATTTCGTCCAGGAATTTGGGTTCGTGCGAAATCACAAAAACCGCGCCAGGATACTCGGCGATGTAGCCTTGCAGCCACTTCACGGCGCGCGTGTCGAGATGGTTGGTTGGCTCGTCGAGCAGCAAAACATCCGGTTCGCGCAAAAGCAGCTTCGCCATCGCGATTCGCATCTGCCAGCCGCCGGAAAACGTGTCGGTGAGGCGGTCGAGGGAATCGGTAGGAAAGCCCAGACCGTGCAAAACGCGCCCGATGCGCTGTTCCATCGTGTCGGTCGATTGCATTTCGAGGTCGATTTGCGCCTGCGAAAGCTGGCGCAGCGCTTCTTTGGCCTCGTGACCGCCGGCGAATTCGAGTCGAGCGGCCAGATTTTCGATTTTATTTTGCGCTTCGTCGGCTTCGGGAAAGGCGCTCTCCATTTCCTCGCGCACGGTGATTCCCAGACGGCACTGCGATTCCTGCGACAGCATTCCTGCCGTGACGTGGGGATCGAAGCGAATTCTGCCGCCCTCGGGCGTTTCCTCGCCGACGATCATGCGGAAAAGCGTGGTTTTGCCGGTTCCGTTGGGGCCTACCAAGCCGATGCGGTCACCAGGGCCGATAAAGAGATTGGCATCCTCGTAAATAATTTGAGGGCCATAATTTTTGTTGATATTTTCGATTGAAAGCACGGCGCCAAAGTTTAACGGCAAAAACCGCCTGCATCGAAAAACGCGCGAATTTTTCTATGTTAAGCTGTTTTATCGTCCCTTTTGAGGAGAAACAGGAAAAAAATGCCCCACCAAGTGATTTCTGACATGGAAAAGCGCATGAAAAAGGCGCTCGAAGATTTGGACGCCGATTTCGGCACGCTGCGCACGGGCCGCGCCACGCCCGCCCTGCTCGACAAGATTTTAGTGGATTATTACGGCACGCCCACGCCGCTCAAATCGCTGGGCAACATCACCGTTCCCGATGCGCGTCAATTGCTGGTCGCGCCCTACGACAAGGGAGCCGTCGGCGCGATTGCCAACGCGATTGCCAAATCGGATTTAGGAGTCGGCGCCGTCACCGACGGCAACAACGTGCGCGTTTCGGTGCCCAATCTCACCACCGAGCGCCGCAAGGAAATGGTGAAACTGGCCGGTAAAAAAGCCGAAGCGCACAAAATCGCGGTTCGCAACATCCGCCGCGACGCCAACGACGCCCTCAAAAAGATGGAAAAAGACGGCGCTCTGTCGAAAGACGAGCTGGCGCGTCACGAAGGCGACGTGCAGAAAACCACCGACCGCTTCATCGCCGATGTCGAAAAATCGCGCGCCGCGAAAGAAAAAGACATCATGGAAGTTTGATTTCGCTAAAAATCGACAAACGAAGCGCTCGACTCCCTCTCCCTGCGCGAGACGTTGGGGTGAGGGAGAAAACTCACTGCTTTCACCATTTTTCGAGTTAAGTTGAGGAAACTGCGACTTTTCTCCCTCACCCCAACCCTCTCCCGCAGGGAGAGGGAGTCGAGCCCCTACTGCTTCCACCTCTAAATGGATATTCTCGGCCTTCCGCTCCCTCTCGCGCTCGAACTTCTCGAAACCGCGCCGACCATCATCGAAACCGCGCCGCCCTTCGCGCCCAAAAATCGCGTTCAAGCTTGGGGCGAACCCCGCGTTTTGCGCGTTGTGGAGCGCGAAAGCGGCCTCGAACTTCTCGTCGCACGCGAATTACTGAGCGACGAAGCCTCACCTCGCACCTGACAATGTTTTCTCGCACCGTGAAACCCGACAAAGTTTCCCCCTCGCCCGAACCCGAAGCGCCACTCGATTTCGGTCATATGCCGCGCCACATCGCCATCATCATGGACGGCAACCGTCGCTGGGCCAAACAACAGGGCTGGATGGCGATTCGCGGCCACAGCGTGGGCGCCGACGTGACCCAAAACATCATCCAGGAGTGCGTCGATTTGAAAATCGGCGCACTCACGCTTTACACTTTTTCAACCGAGAACTGGAAGCGTTCGAGCGCCGAAGTCGGCGGTTTGATGCGCCTCATCACCAAAAACCTGCGCGACCAGCTGCCGCGAATGCAGCGCGACAACGTGCAAATCCGCCACATCGGACGCCGCGACAACCTGCCCGATTATCTGCTGCGCCAGCTCGATGAATGCGTGGATTCGACGCTCAAAAACAGCGGTTTAGTGCTCAATCTGGCGCTCAACTACGGTGGGCGCGCCGAAATCGCCGACACTTTTCGCAAACTCGTGGGCAAGGTGCAGGACGGGCTTTTGCGGGCCGAAGAAGTCACCGAAGAACTCATTGGCCGCTCGCTTTACACCGGCGATCTGCCCGAACCCGATTTAATGATTCGCACCGGCGGCGAAATGCGAATTTCCAATTTTCTGCCCTGGCAAATCGCCTACGCCGAACTGTGGATTACCCCGACGCTGTGGCCCGAATTCCAGCCCCTCGAACTGCGCCAGGCCATCCGCGACTTCCAATTCCGCGACCGTCGTGTAGGAAGTTAAAGAATCACTTTTGCGGGGTAACGACCAGTCAAAACGGACTTTTACCGCAAAGGAAAATTTGCGGTTTTTTAAGCCCTGTTTTACGTCTAAAACACGTCGTTTCCCCGACAAATTTGCGGGTGAATAACATTGATTTACTGACAGCGCGATGAGGCAAAGTTGTAGTTTGACAAGCAAAAGAGAACCCGCAAAGGGCAGGATTTGGTCGGGCCAAAACCTGCCCTTTGCGGGTTCTCAGGGAAGTTCAAAAACCAGGAAACTGGAACCGATAGACGCTGCAAGTAAATCAAACCGCTGCACCCGACGCGCGCTTAGTTTTTCGTTCTTTACCAAACCGATTAACGCGCGGGTGAGCTTGCCGTTCTGCGGCTGCGCGCGGCTTGGCCGTGCCCGTTTGAAATATCAGAGCCTATAATCTCTTTTTTTGTAAAATTGATATGGCAAATCTATCCTCATTAGGCAATTATTATGTTTTCAATCCGCGTGGAGTTTCTGACGGATGACGAACGTCTCAAGAAAATCTGTCATCTCTACTGGGAACTCGCAGAGGAACCAAATTTCACGCACAGCGTAACGAGCTTGGCGCGTGATTTTGCGTTGTCCAGCCGAGACCTCAAAGCCATTGTAGATGAAAATTGCAATGCCTTCTCTTCAAATCACACTTGCCCACGTTGCGAACAACCGCAAATTTATACAAGCCGTTCTGAATATCAGCAAAAGTATCGTTGGGGGGAAACCGACGAATTATGTGCTGTATGTGTAAGTGAAGAAAGGGAAATCCAGAAAGCTCAACGGTTAGCAGAAATTGAACATCAGCGTAAAATTATTCAAGAGACATTTCCGCTTGAACCGCGAAAACCATTAGATATTCACTCAATTTCCTTCGAGGATGCGGTTTACTTACTGGCATTTGTCCGCATTGGCGCTTCCGAAGACCTGAGCTATTTCGGGCCTTTATCTGCCGTCACCCAACCACTTTCGCCCACTGAATCTTACAACGTGGAGATTGTGAGACAGTTGTTCAAAAATGGCCTTTTGATTATTCATCCTATGACACCGCCCGACGTTTTCATATTTGAAAACGGAGAGCCTGTTAGCATGGGACTTCCTCAAGTGTATTGGGCGCTAACGACCGGTAATGATGTTGAGGCGACACGACAACTGGTGATTAAACTTGAGACAACACTCAGAACAAAAGAATGGTGGCCTTACAGATGGCATGACCAAAGATTACAACTTTGGCGAAAAGTCGCATTAAACGAATGTCTCGAATACCTTGCGGTAGTTCTGAAGGAACATCAACTTCCACTGAATTTTGGCGAGAAGACTTTGCTCGTCGTTACAGAATTGTTGGAAAGTTATTCAGTTGGTCAAGCATACAATATGATTTGGCGAGCTGGCAGAGACGCAGCAGCTTTTTATATGCGTGAGCGCGTGGCGAAGCAACACGCTGCCAACACTGTGGTAGGATCAATACAACGCCAAGTTGATCGTGCGCGGGTCGAACGATGGGAACTTAAGCCTTTCAAACGGGATCGTAGATGCCCTCAGTCAATGGTTAGTCAAGTGCTATTTAATGTTGCCTTACAAATTGGACAAGTAGGATTCGATGAAACACCCAAACTCGACGATTGACCCAAAAGGCACCAACAGCCGCGGAACAAGGCGCTTCATCCGACCGCCTACAGCTTCGCTCGTCGTTCCTCCTCGTTGCGCTTCCGGCGGCGGGTGAGCTTGGTCGTTGTGTTGGTGCGCGCGACTTGGATGTGTCCCGCAATCTTGTAAATTACACGAAAAAGACAGAAAATGAAAAGTGAAGGGGCAAAACAATGAACGGAAATAGTTTCAACCGTCGCCAACTGTTGCGCGCCGTCGCTGCTTTAGGTGCAGCAGGAGCCGTAGGTTTTAAGAGTGTTGAACAAGCCGAAGCCAAGCCGAGGCGGGACAAAACTCCGCCGCTGATGCCAGAGGGCATGGCCGCGCTGGATGCCGCATTGGGGAAGAAAGGGAACTACGTTGAAGAAGAAGGTGTTTACACCATCCCACTGCCACGCGCCGACCTCAAGGTGAGGGTCAAAGGCGAAGCCGTGCCCACCGCGTTGGGCTTTGGCGGTTGGGTGTCGGTCAAGCGCACGCTCAACGGCCAAAGCGCCGTCTTGATGAGCGATACGGTCTTGTTGGAAGAAGAAGTCAATCCGCTCATTTCCGCAGCGCACGCCAACGGTTTGGAAGTCAGCGCCATTCACAACCACTTTTTCTACGAGCAGCCGCGCATCTTCTATATGCATGTTCACGGCATGGGCGATGTAGCCAGTTTAGCCCGCCGTTATGCGGCTGCTATTCAAGCGACCAAACTCTTTCCAGCGAATCAGCCGCCCGCAGGGCCACCGCCAGAGCGCACCGGCAAGGAGATTTTCGACCTGCCTGCACTCGATAGGGTTGTCGGGAACACCGGCAAAGTCAACGGCCCAACGTATAAATACACCATTGGGCGCGACGACTTGACCGTTCAAGCAATGGGCGCGCACATCACGAAGTCCATCGGCTTGAATACTTGGGCGGCGTTCGCGGGTGAGCCGGATGCGGCGCACATTGCGGGCGATTTTGCTATGCTGGAGCCGGAAGTCAATCCGGTTATTCAGGCGTTGCGCCGCAACAATCTGGAAGTCGTTGCAGTTCATAACCACATGATTGGCGAGCAGCCGCGCATGATGTTCCTGCATTATTACGGACGCGGTTCGGCAACCACTTTGGCGCAAGGCTTTCGCGCCGCGCTCAACGAGTTGGGCAAGCACAAAGGCATGATGGGGATGGGCTAAAAGGTTGGCGTTGGCATCCCAAACAGGTGCCGATGCCAACCAACAACGGCCTAACAAGGCGCTGCGCCCGACCGCCTACAGCTACAGCTTGCGCTACGCCTCGTTCCTCGGCTTCGCTTCGGCTTCCGGCGGCGGGTGAGCTTGGCCGTTAATCGCTCCAGCCCGCCACATCGCCGCGCGTGACGATGCCGCGCAGGGGCGATTTCTGGTTCGCGCCGTCGGCGATGAGAACCGCTTCCAAAAACGTCTCTTCGTGAAACCAAAACGCGACTTCCATCACTGCCGCTTGCCCGTCGGCAAAGCGAAAGTTGGGGCGTTTGGGTTCGCGCGGCAGCACGTCTTGGATCGGAGTGTGGGCATCGAAAACGGCGCCGCGTGCCACCACTTCGGCCACGAAACGCGCCATGCCGTTCTCGGTGAGAAGGCCGACGAATTTTGACCCGTCGTAAATCGGAAAACGGCTCACGCCACGTTTGGCGACCAGTTCGAGCGCGGTTTTGAGCGGCGCCTGGGGTGAAAGCGTCAAAACCGGCTTGGCGAAGCGTTCGCCGATGGACGCTGGATGGGTCAGACGCTCGCGGATCGCCTCGATTTCGCGCGTCGCGGCCTCGCCTGGGACGCAGGGATAATCGAAGGGCCGCGTTTTTTCGTGCACCAGGAAGTTGCGCAGCGCCGCGAAAACGCGCAGGGTTTCGGCGTCGCGCCAGTAGGGACGGCGTTTGGCGAAGGCATCGACCGCGCTGCGAAACGTTTGCGGCACGCCCATTTGACGCTGCAAAAAGTCGTCGATGGCGTTGTAGGCGGCGATGAATCGCTCGATGCGCGCCAGCTCTTCGTTTGTCACGGTGATGGCTTCGGGCATGGGAGGAAGTTTCACTCGCGAGCGCGAACGTCGCAGAACGCAGGGACAAGGGCGCGCCTGGAGCTTTTGAGGTTCAGCAGTCAAGCGACAACATACTGAGGGGCGGCGCCGAATCTGCAAAATTTGGCACCATGGCCCTGACCCTGTTCGATTCCCCAGACGCCGCGCCAAACCAAAAACTACTCGAAGTTCACGCGCGCTTATGTGGCGAATATGGTTGTCCCATCGCCTATTTTCACGATCTCGAACCGCTCGATGAACTGGTTTCGTCGCTGCTTTCGCATCGCACCAAAAACGCCGATTCCTCGCGCGCTTTTCGGCAGCTTCGGGCCAAATTCCCGACCTGGGACGAAATTTCAACTGCGCCTGTGCAGGAAATCGAAGCGGCGATTGCGCCCGCGACCTGGCCCGAACAAAAAGCGCCGCGTTTGCAGGAAATTTTGCGCGCCATTGAGGAAGAGCGCGGCGTTTTGTCGCTCGATTTTCTGGCAGAAATGAGCGTGAAAGCGGCGCGAGCGTGGCTCGAAAGGCTGCCTGGCGTCGGCCCCAAAACCAGCGCCGCCGTTTTGTGCTTTTCGCGGCTGCGGCGCCGCGCCCTGCCCGTCGATTCGCATCATCACCGCGTCGCGGCGCGATTGGGACTGATTCCCAAATCGCTGCCGGTCGGGCCGTCGCACGCGGTCTTGGAAGCGATGCTGCCCGCCGAGTGGGACGCCCAGCAGGTGTATGACAATCACGAAGTTTTGATGCTGCACGGACAGCGTGTCTGCAATTTCAACGCGCCAGCGTGTCGGAAGTGCGTGCTGCTGGATTTGTGTCCGGCGGGGCACGAACGAGTTGGGGTTTGAGTGGCGCGAACCCTCTCCGCAAGTGGCAAGAGAACCGGTCAACATTGCGATAAGCTGCGCGCGTTGGCAGCCTCGACACCTTGCGCCATAATATCCGATTGGCACTTTTGCACTCCCGCGTGAAAGCGCCGTTTTTCGTATGCCCCTGTCCCTTCGCCGCGTTGTCATCGGCGCGCCCATCGCCACCGAGCGTATGGCGCACGAGCGGCTTCCCATTCTTCTCGCGCTGCCCATTTTCGCCTCCGATGCGCTTTCCTCGACGGCCTACGCCTCGGAAGAAATCATGGCGGCGCTGCTCCAGGCCGGAACGAGTCTGTTCAACATCACGCCGATGCTGGCGCTGGCGATTATCGTTTTGCTTTCCATCGTTGTGGTGTCCTATCGGCAGATCGTGATGGCCTATCCGTCGGGCGGCGGCTCCTACGTCGTGGCGGGCGATAATCTGGGGCCGCTTCCGGCGCAAATCGCGGGCGCTTCGCTGCTCGTCGATTACATTCTCACCGTCGCGGTTTCGTCGTCGGCGGGCATCGCGGCCATCGTTTCCCTGGTCAAAGGACTCAATCCCAGTTCCAACATCGCGCAATACACCGTCCATATGTGTCTGGCGGCGGTTTTGTTCATCACGCTCATCAATTTGCGTGGCGCCAAGGAAAGCGGTCTCGCTTTCGCGCTTCCGGCCTATTCGTTTCTGGTGTTGATGTATGGCATGATCGGCTACGGCGTTTACCAATACTTTTCCGGCCATCTGACGCCCGTTCATAGCGCCGTCGATTTGCAAAATGCGCGCTATTTGAACGAAAATACGGGGCGCATCGCGTTCGAGAATTTTGGGGAATTGTCGCGTTTCGCCGGACTGTTTCTCATTTTGCACGCCTTCGCTTCAGGCTGCACGGCTCTCACCGGCGTCGAGTCGATTGCCACCGGCACTCAGGCTTTCAAAGAACCCGCGAGCAAAAACGCGGCGAAGACGATGGGGATTCTGGCGGTTTTGCTGGGCACGATTTTCTTCGGGCTTTCGTTTCTCGCGGTTCACTCCCACGCTCTGCCGCCCAACGCGACACTGATGTCACCCGCCGCCATCGAAGCCGCTCACGCCGCCGGACGTGAGGTGACGCTGGGTGAAACCGTCGTTTCCCAGATCGGGCGCGCCGTTTTCGGCACTTCGCTGCTTTATATCGGGATGCAGATCGTCACCTGCATCATTCTGATTCTGGCCGCCAACACCGCTTTCGCCGGATTTCCGCGCCTGTGCGCTTTGCAGGCGGGCGACGGCTTTTTGCCGCGCCAGTTGGCCAACATCGGCGACCGTCTGGTTTATAACAACGGCATTTTCATTCTGGCGTTCTTTTCAGCGCTCGCCATCATCATTTTCAAGGGCGACGTTCACCATCTCATCCCGCTTTATGCCATCGGCGTGTTCCTCTGCTTCACCATTTCGCAGGGCGGCATGGTCAGGCGCTGGCTCCGACTGCGCGAAAAGGGTTGGCAACTCAAAGCCGCCGTCAACGGTTTCGGCTGTTTTTGCACCTTCGTGGTGATGATTATTTTCGCCATCGTCAAATTCCGCGACGGCGCCTGGATCATCGTCATCGTGATTCCGGCGCTGGTTTTTTTGTTTCTCAAAATCAAGGCGCATTATCGCAGCGTGGCCAAGCAGTTGTCGCTCGAAGGCTACCGGCCCGCGCAGGGCGCGCAGCAGCACGTTTGCGTTCTGGTGCCGGATATTCACCGCGGCGTGATTCCGGCGATGCAGCTGGCGCGCTCGATTTCCAGCGATGCGCGCGCCCTGCACGTTTCCATCAATCCCGAACGCGAAAGCCGCGTGCGAGCGCGCTGGACGCTCTATTCGCGCGGTCTGCCGCTCACGATTTTGGAGTCGCCGTTTCGCTCGCTGACGATTCCGGTCGTGGAATACGTCGAGCGTTTGCAAAAACTCGATCCTGGCTGCACGGTGATGATGATCATCCCCGAATTCGAGCCGCGCGGCTGGTTCGCCAAACTGCTGCATGGACACGCCGCGTTCGCGCTCGCGGTGCGGCTGCATTTCATGCAGGGCGTGGTGGTGGTGAACGTGCCGTATCATATCGAAGCGTTCGTGCCGGTTTCGGAAGAGGAAAAGGCGCGCGAACGGGAGTTGGCGAGGCATTAGACGCTCGAAACCTCCCCCGCCCTCTCCAAACGAACGGATGTGCGGGTTGGTGTTTTCAACACAGAGAACGCAGAGAAACAGAGGGCCACAGAGATTTTTTGGGGAGTTTCAAGCGAAATCCTCTTTGAAAAGTCCTCTGCTTTCTCTGTCTCTCTGCGTTCTCTGTGTTGAAATCTCCAACCCGCACACCCGTTCGTTTGGAGGGGGCGGGGGAGGTTTCGAGCGTCACGCAATTAAAATCAACCATGAAAATCCTCATCGTAGGCTGCGGGCGCGTCGGCTCGCGTCTGGCGCAGCGCCTCGAACGCGGCGGCAGCGAAGTCGTGGTCATCGACGAAAACCGCGAGACTTTTGCGAGTCTGGGCGGCGATTTTCGCGGCGCGACGTTTCACGGCAGCGGCCTCGACGCTCCCACGCTCAAACGCGCCGGAGCCGGTTCGTGCGATGCTCTGGTGGCCGTGACGGGCGGCGATAATCGCAATTTGATGATCGTGCAGATGGCCAAGGAGCAGTTCGCCACGCCGCGCGCGCTGGCACGCCTCAAAGACCCGATTCGCGCTGCCAAATACCGCGAACTGGGCGTCGAAACGCTGTGCGTTACCACGGTTGTCGAAGGACTCGTCGAACTGTGGGCGCAAAACGGCGAATTTCCCGAACTCCCTGGCGAAATGTCGGCCTCGGGCGATGCGAGCGCACTTAATGACTGAAAGGTTAGAAGCGAGAGGCGAGAGGCGAGAATTTCGGCTCTTATTGTCTCGCCTCTCACCTCTCACCTCTCACCTCTATCTTATGGCTTACGCAATTATCATCGGCGGCGGAAAAATCGGTTATTACCTGTCGCGCTCGCTCATCAACCGCAACTACGAGGTGTGTTTGATGGAAAAAGACCACGTCAACGCGCGCCGCCTGAGCGCCGATCTAGGCGATGTCGTGATGCAGGGCGATGGCTGCGACCCGCTCGTTCTCAAATCGGCGGGCATCGAGCGCGCCGATCTGCTTTTCGCCGCCACCGGCGATGACCCCGACAACCTGGTGATTTGCCAGATGGCGCGGCTTTGTTTCAATCGCCAGCGCATTCTGGCGCGCGTCAACAACCCCGATAACGAAGCGCTTTTCGAAAAACTCGGCGTTCACGAACGTTTGTCGGGCACGGCGGCGGTTCTCAACATGATCGGCCAGAAAGTCGATAAATCGCCCGTCATTTTGCTGGGCGCGCTGGAAAAATCGAGTCTGGAAGTGGTGGAAATCATCGTTGAAGACGATTCGCCGCTTTGTGGAGCCAAACTGAGCGAAATGAAGCTGCCGCCGCAGAGTTTGGTCATCTCAGTTCTGCGCGAGGGCGAAGCGCAAATTCCCAAGGGCGAAACCGTGTTCGAGTCCGGCGACGTGCTGCTGATTTTGGTGCCCGCCGCGCTCGAATCGACTTTGCGCGAGTTTCTGGTTTAGGGAGATTAACCACAGAGACACAGAGAAAAAGCGGAGTTGGAGTAAAAAATCTCAAAAAATCTCTGTGTCTCCGTGTCTCTGTGGTTAATTTAAAGAGATGAAATTAGAACCTGTCGCTCCTTTAGAACAACTTCCCGATGGCGAAGGCTTTTTGTTTCGCTCCGGCGCGCATCAAATCGCCGTCTTTCGCGCCGGCGAAACCGCCCACGCCATCGACAACGTGTGCCCTCACGCCGGCGCCTCGCTCGCCGACGGCTACACCGAGGGAAACACCGTTTCCTGCCCCTGGCACGCCTGGGAATTCGACTGCCAGACCGGAAAATGTCTGAGCGTCGAAGGCATGGATGTCGAGACTTATCGCGTCGTGATCGAAGAGGGCGTTGTCAAAGTCGAAATTCCCGATTGAAAAAATCCTGAATCTCGAATCATTTCGTAAAATGAGTTGGCTATGGCGCTTCAACCTTCCAAGACAATTGAAACTTTTCCCAATCCGCATCCCGATAACACCTACACCATTCAATTTTCCACGACCGAATTCACGACACTTTGCCCGCTCACCGGCCAGCCCGATTTCGCCACTCTCACCGTCGAATACTCGCCGCTCGAATGGTGCCTCGAATCGAAATCCATCAAGCAGTTTCTGTGGAGTTTTCGCGACGAGGGCCATTTTCACGAGGATGTCACCAACCAGATTCTCAACGCGATGGTGACCGCCTGCGCGCCGCGCTGGATGACCGTGACGGGCCATTTCAACATTCGCGGCGGCATCGACTTCATCATTACGGCACGCTTCGAAGAAGGGGAGAAGGGGAGAAGGGGAGAAGGAGAGTAAAGGCCAGACAGCAAATTCGCTTCATTGGCCTTCTCTGCTCCTCCGCCTGTTTATCTTCCTGCGCGAAGTCCATCACAGCGCAGGGCACTGAAGTAGAGAACGCGACGCGTCAGTGAGTGAGGCATGGCTGTGACTTGTTGGTTGCAGTCATGCCTCACTCGCTGACGCTTCGCGTTCTCTAAGCTATGGAAATTCATCCCTTGTCCCGCGATTTCTACGCTCCCGCCGCCGACAGCGTGGCGCCCGCGCTGCTGGGCCACTTTCTGCTTCGCAAAGTTGGGAATGAGTGGATTGGCGGCGAAATTGTCGAAACCGAGGCTTATTTAGTCGGCGATCCGGCCTGCCATGCTTATGTGCGGGAAACGCCGCGCAACGCGATGATGTGGGGCGAAGAAGGTTTCGCCTACGTGTTTCGCATTTACGGCAGCTATTTTTGCGTCAACGCCGTGACGCGGCCCGCCGGACTCGCCGAAGCGGTCTTAATTCGCGCCATCGAGCCGCGTTTCGGCCCCGAAACCATGAAATCGCTGCGACCGGTCGAAAAAGAGCGCGATTTAACGAATGGGCCGTCGAAATTGTGTCTCGCGCTCGACATCGACCGCGATGAAAACGGCCTCGATTTGACTTCGCCCTCTTCGCCCTTGATTGTGGCCCATAATCCCGACCGCGAATCGTTTTTAGAAAACCGCGCGCCGCAAATTCGCGCGGCGCGCATCGGTTTGAGTCGCGGCGCCGATTGGCCGCTTCGCTGGTATTTGGACGGCTCGAAATGGGTTTCCAAACGTGGAATCGCGCACGTCGGGCCGTGGGAAATGCCGAGACATAATGCGGAACTATTGGCGCAGTAAACTGAGGCCAATTTGGTTTTCATTGGCCCCTGTCATGCTTTTCTCACGCTTGCCATTTCTGATTTCGCTGGGCACGCTGCTCTGTTTTTCGGCCTCGCTGTGGGCGGCTCCGGCGCGCATACTCGTGCTGGGCACCGATGCCAAACCGCTCGCGGGCGCCCCCGTGCGCGTTTTGGAGCGCCTCGACTATTACAAACCACTCCCGCCGCGCGATCTGGTGACTGACGCCAACGGCGTGGTGATTCTGGAAATCGACGAGGCTAAAACGCCGCGCCATTCCTACGCGGTGCGCGTTTTGGTGCCAGGGTTTGCGGTCGCGGGGCGAAATATCGAGGCGGGCGAAACCAAATTTCAGCTTCAGGCCGCGCAAAAATGGGGCGGCGTGGTGCTGGATGCCGCACAAAAACCCGTCGCGGGCGCGGCGCTGCGCTTGAGCGGTTGGACTCCCGAAAAATGGAGCGTTTCCAATGCGGCCACGACCCTCGATTCGAGTCTGGGACTCGATGCCATCACCGACGCACAGGGACGCTACCATTTCGACAACCTGCCCACAAGTGGGCGCGCGCTCCTCGAAATCAACGACCCGCGCTTTCAAAAAGCGACTTACAGCCTCGATTTAGCGCAAAAAGAAGCGCCGCCGCTTTTCGTCAAAGCGGGTGGAACCGTCACGGGCCGCATCGTGACTCCCGATGGCAAACCGCTCGGCGACATCCCCATCGGGGTTTTGAGTGCGGGAGCCTTCCAGAATTACCAGGCGGCGCCCGACGGCACGTTTTCGATTGGCGGGCTGCGGCCCGACGCCACTTCACTGCGCGCCTTCACCGTTGCCGACGGCTGGGTTTTGAAGGAACTCGCTTTCGAGCCGCTTCAGGGCGGGGAAACGCGCCGTCTGCCCGATTGGGTGGCGTCGCGCGCACTCGAAGTAACGGGGCAAGTCGTGGATGCCGTCTCCAAAAAGCCGCTGCCGAGTGTTCGGGTTGAAATCATGGCCGAAGCACAGGGGCGGGTCGTCACCGACGCGCAGGGCCGTTTCAAAGCCCTGACCAGCCGCGACATCTACTTCGCGCGGCTGCGCAGCGAAACCCATGTCGAGAAAACCATCCAGAACGTCTCGATTCCTCAAGGCGCGGCGCAATACGATTTCGGCACTATTGCGCTCGCGCCAGGAACGCGCATCGCGGGCACGGTGCGCGATGAAAAGGGCGCCGCGCCGCGCTATTTTTATTTCAACCTCGAAAACAAGGAGAAAGGTTTCTCCGAGCAAGTCGGCGCCGTCGATGGCGTTTTCACTCCGCTCGCGGTGCCCGCCGGAACTTACAACCTGGCAGCGCAGGGGCAGGAGATTATTTCGCCCAAAACTATCACCGTGCCCGCCGCCGGAAGGTCGTTCGCGCCGTTGGAAGTGATTGTCAAACCCGAAGCCGATGTGCCCTCACAAATCGGCTCTCTTGCGGGTCGCGTGGTGGACGGAGCGGGCCAACCCGTCGCGGGCGCGAAGGTGATGTTCAAAGGCAGCCCGAACATGGGAATCCCGACCATTGAGGCGATTTCGGGCGCCGATGGCCGCTGGAGCGAACTTTTTGTCGATCAAGACAAACCGGAGTTTTTGGGCATCGAGCGTCCTGGTTTCGTGCTGGGCAAGGGCGGCGAGGTTTCCAGAGTCGCGGCGAACTGGCAGGTGGGCGACATCGTTTTGCAGCCGAGCGGTCAGATTTGGAGCGGGCGCGTTTTGCAGGCGGGACAACCGGTCGCGGGGGCGCGCGTGGCCATTGCGGGCAACAACTGGCGCGAACCGGCCACAACCGACGCGACGGGCACTTTTCGTTTCGAGGATTTGCCCCAGGGCGAAATCGAGCTTCTGGCCGCGAGCGCGACGGGGTTCACGGCTCTCAAAACGCGCGGCGATGCCAGAGATGTGACGCTGAATCTCGAAGCCGTGCCGGTTGTCGATGCCAGGGCGCTGGCCAACGATTTGGTGAGAGAGCAGCCGGAGCGCGGCGATTGGCGATTGGCCTGGAACATTTTCGGCGCGCCCGCCATGGAAGTCATCGCGCTGCGCGCCGACAAAGCTCTGGATGCGAACGACCAGCCGGTTGCGGGGCGGGGCAGCTACCATTTGTCGGTTTACTTTGCCGACCTCGCGCGCCGCGATGCGGCGCGACTTCTCGAACGCGGGCCGCAGTTGCTGCCGATTTTTCGCGCCGGAAGCGCCAAAACTCAAGCGGAGGCCATTTTAGCGCGCGTGCAGGCCGCTTCGAGCGATGTCGAGGCTCATAAAGCGGCGGCGGTGTGGCTGGAACGCGAGAAAGCGGCGACGCGCGGCATCAATACCCAGAGCGTGGCGCAGTTGCTGGCAATGGCCGAGGTGGCGACCAAACTGGAGCGTCCAGACGCCGCCACTCTGCTCGATTTGGCGCTGACTTTCGCCGTGCAGCTGCCCGAAAAAGTGCGCCGCGACAACGCCGACAACTGGGGCCATAAGGTCGCGCGCATCGGCCAAGACGCTTTGGATCTGCTGCTCCAGGATTTGGAAGATGTGCCGCGCTTCCTCGCTCTGGGCGGCGCGGTTCGCGCTCTATCTCGCGGCGGCGATGTCCAAAACGCGCGGCTGGGTTTGAAGAAAATGGAGGAGCTGCAACTCTCTCGCGCCATCAAAGCCGCCGACCTGGCGGAGCGCGAACCCAACGGACGGAAGTTCGAATCCGCCAATCTGCTTTCGAGCGCGCGGGTGGAACTCGCCCGCGCGCTGGCACCCACCGATGCCGCCGCCGCTCTGGAAATCGCGGGGGACACCGGCAACGCCAACAACACCATGCAGCAATTGGACGCACTGTTGCAAATCGGTGCGGCGGCGCACCGCGCCGGCAACGATGAGGTCGCAGCCCTCGCTCTGCGCCGCGTCACCGACGCTCAATACAGCGCCGATCACGGCGGGCGCGCCGCAGCCATCGCGATGGGGTTCAATCCCAGACTGGGCGCGCAGCTTTTCCAAAAGTCGCTCCAACGCGCGGCGCCCACCGACGACAACCGGCGCTACCAGCCCTCGGTCGCAAGTTGGGCTTTCGAGCAGGCGCCTTTTGACGCGGCTCTGGCGCGCGTTATCCTGGAGCGCGAATGGAGTTGGCGTTTGCCCGCTTACCAGGCCGCAGAAGCCGCCAAAAAAGCCCAAAATTCTTACAACCAGCAGGAAAGCCACATCGTTTATCTGGCCTGGGCGATGAGTGTTTTCGACCCCACGCGCGCTCTGGAATGGATCAAAGCGCTGCCGGAGAAGAAATACGGCTACGGCCAATCCAAAGCGTTGATTGCGGCCACGCTGTGGGCCAGGCCGGAGCAGCGCATCAATTTCAACCAGTATTTGAACTGGGAAGCCCCCGATTATTGAATAGACCTCTTGCAAAAGTGGCTTGCAGCGACTGAAGTCACCGCAACAACGACGCGAAACCGGCCTTCGCAGGTTGGGGAGTCTCCAGTCCGCGCCGGCGGACTTCGCGCTGGTGTTGCGGTGACTTGAGTCGCTGCCTTTTTAGGACAGGCACTTTTGCAAGAGGTCTAATGAGCCAGGGAATGGCGAGGGTTTTTAGAGCTGAAAGCGGCGCGAATTGAAGCGCGCTAAACTGCCCGCTTCGCCCCAAGGCCCAACTTCTATGTCCGATCTCGAAACGCGCCTCCAACAACTCGAAACGCAAACCCAAAGCGCGATTTCTCACCTTTCCAACTCCGCCGAACTCGAAACCACGCGCGTCGCGTTTTTCGGCAAAAAAAGCGATTTAACTCAAATTCTGCGCGGCATGGGAGCCGTTCCCGCCGAAGAGCGCCCGCGCATCGGCCAACTGGTCAACGAAGTCAAAACCCGCCTCGAAAGCGCCTTTGACGCGCGCAAGACTGAAATCCTGAGCGCGCAGCTCGATCAAAAACTCGCGGGGGAAACCATTGATGTCACGCTGCCCGCGCCCGACATCGATTTCGGGCGCCGCCATCCGCTCACCCAGACGCTCGATGACATCGTGCGAATTTTCTCCAATCTGGGCTTTTCGGTTGTCGAAGGGCCGGAAGTCGAAAGCGTGTATTACAACTTCGACGCGCTCAACATCGGCCCCGACCATCCGGCGCGCTACGAGCGCGACACGCTTTACGTTTCCGACGACGTGGTGCTGCGAACCGAAACCTCTTCGGTTCAAATTCGCGTTTTGGAATCGCGCCAGCCGCCGGTCAAAATCATCGCGCCAGGACGGGTTTATCGCCGCGAAGCCGTTGACAGGACGCACGGCGCCATGTTCCAGCAGGTCGAGGGCTTGTGCGTTGCCGAGGGCGTCACGTTCGGCGATTTGAAGGGCACGCTTTCCACATTTCTGGCGCAATTATTCGAGGCCGCGCCAGGAAGCGGCGGCGTGCAAAGCCGTTTTCGCCCCCACTTTTTCCCCTTCACCGAGCCGAGCGCCGAATTCGATGTTTTGTTCAACGGCAAATGGCTCGAACTGGGCGGCTGCGGCATGGTTCATCCCAAAGTTTTGGAAAACGTGGGCGTCGATCCCGAAAAATACACCGGTTTCGCGTTTGGATTCGGCATCGAGCGATTGGCGATGATTAAATTCGGCATCGATGATTTGCGGCTTTTTTACGAAAACGATTTGCGATTCCTGGAGCAATTTTGAATTTTAGCCACAGAGAACACAGAGGACACACAGAGAGGCACAGAGGAATTGAATTGAAAAATCTCTGTGCCTCTCTGTGTGTCCTCTGTGTTCTCTGTGGCTCATTTGGATCATGAGAATTTCTGCCGAATGGCTGGGCGAATTCGTCGCCCTGCCGCCTTTAGACAAGCTGGAAAACACGCTTTTGATGGCGGGTTTGGGCATCGAATCGCGCGACGACGAGCGTTTTGAACTCGAAGTGACCTCCAATCGCGGCGACTGGCTGTGCGCGACCGGAATCGCGCGCGAAATCGCCGCCATGACCGAAGCGCGGTTTCGCGCGCCCTCGCCCGATGTCGAGGAAGACGGGCCAGCCATCGAAGGCCGCGTGTCGGTTGAAATCGAAAATCCCGCCGATTGCCCGCGCTATGTGGCGCGTCTGGTCGAGGGCGTGTCGATTGGGCCGTCGCCGGAGTGGATGCAAGGGCGTTTGCTGGATTGCGGTGTGCGGCCCATCAACAACGTCGTGGATGTCACCAACTACGTCATGCTGGAGTGGGGGCAGCCGCTTCACGCCTTCGATTTCGATAAAATCGCGGGCGGAAAAATCATCGTGCGCCGCGCCCAAAATGGCGAGAAACTGACGACGTTGGATGAAAACGAGCGCGAATTATCGGGCGAGATTCTGACGATTTGCGACCAAAGCGGCCCGATTGCGATTGCGGGCTTGATGGGCGGCGCCGAGAGCGAAGTTTCGGCTTCAACTGTCAACATTTTGTTGGAAAGCGCGCATTTCACGCCTCAAAGGGTGCGGCGCGGCGCGCATCTGCTCGGTTTTGCGACCGAGGCGAGCAAGCGATTCGAGCGCTGGGTCGATCCCAACGGCTGCCGCCGCGCCGCCGACCGCGCCGCGCAGTTGCTGGCGCAAATCGCGGGCGGACGAGTCGCGGCGGGCGCGGTTGACCGTTACCTGTCGCCCATCAATGAAGCGATTGTGACTCTGCGCCCCGAACGCTGCAACGCGATTCTGGGGCTAAAAATTCCCGTCGAAACCCAGAAAAATTTGCTTTCGCGGCTTGGTTTCAAGGTGGCGGAAGTCGAGGGAAATCTGCGCGCCGCGATTCCCACGCATCGCCGCGACATCGAGCGCGAAATCGACCTCATCGAAGAAATCGCGCGGCTCTACGGCTACGACCGCGTGCCCACCACGCTCCACGCCGGAACCAATACTTCGGCGGGAAGACCGCTTGCCAGCCGTCTGGAAGACCGCGCGCGCTCGGCGGGACTGCGCTGCGGGCTGACCGAGCTTTCTTCGTATTCGCTCTCCAATCAGGCGACGCACGAGCGCGCCGGAGTCGATGTGGACGGCGCGGTGCGGCTCCGCAATCCGCTTTCCGAAGACTACACGCTGCTGCGAACTTCGCTGGTGCCCTCTCTGTTGGAAGCCTTGAAACGCAATCGTGGGCGGCGTCTACGCGGCTTCGAGTTAGGCCGCGTCTATCTCGCCAAAGGCGCGGGCGAACTCGCCGATGAAAAACGGATGCTGGGCCTCGCGCTCTCTGACGCGCCGCCCGCTCCGCACTGGCAGGAAACGGCGGCTCCGGTCGATTTTTACGCGCTCAAAGCGATTGTGGAGAACGTGCTGCGTGAATTCGGCGCCCCGACTCCGCTTCTATGGCCCGCCACACACCCCGCGTTTCATCCAGGACGCTGCGCGAGTCTGGCGCTCGGCGGTGAGGAACTCGGCGTGCTGGGCGAAATTCATCCCCGCGTCGCGGCGGACTTCGAGTTGTCACAGCGCGCCTACATCGCGCAAATCGACTTCGACGCCCTGGTGCGCCACGTTTCCCTGGTGCGTCAATACAGGCCGTTTTCGCGCTTTCCGGCCATCGAGCGCGACCTGGCGCTCGTCGTGCCGCGAAACGTGGCGGCGGGCACCCTCGTCGATGCGGCGTGGCGCGGCGGTGGGCAGCTTTTAGAAAGCGCGCGCATTTTCGACGTTTATCAAGGGCCGAATATCCCCGCCGATGCCAAATCTATCGCCCTCGCGCTGCGTTTTCGCGCTTTCGACCGCACGCTTTCCGAGGGCGAAGTCGAAAGCGCGATGGCGCAGATAATGAGCGAGCAGGGGCAGCTTGGGGCGCGGTTGCGCGCTTGAAAAATGGACAATAGATTGGTTTAGCGCTTCACAGACAGGGGCTACAGCCTACAAATCACAATGACTAAAAATGATTTGGACAAAATAGAGATAGAGCTAAACATCCTCTTACCGCGCATTTACAGAGAGTTCATGACAAACTATCCGTTGCGCTATTTAACAGGGAATGAGCATACTGACTTATGGGATAGTCCTGGGGGAATAATCGAACGGAACAAGCAATGTCATACATCAAGGAACAGGCGATTTATTCTTTGGGTCATGCATTTTAATGCTTGGCCAGATTATTTGTTTTTTATTGGCAACTCACTTTGTTCTGCCAGTTACGCCATCGACTTGCGTGATGAATTGGCACCTGTATGGTTCGTGGATTACGATGCAGTGGACTCAAAAGCCACAGGTGTTATTGAATCGAATTTTGCAGAGTGGGCAAAGCAGTATGTTGAAGATTTGCGCGCTGACTTACTCACAGACGGGATTGACCCTGACTCCAAGCCATCATAAAGTGGCCCACTGCACCAGCATTGGCCGCAGTTGCGACGCTTAAATGCCGGATATAAAATCGAAAGTTATGAAGGCCAACGCCAGGTTTTGGCAGGGAGTGCAACTTATCGCCGGCCTCTTCATGCTGGTTTTGTGCTGGCGAACTGCCGACATTCTTCTGGGCGTGTTGGCGCTTCTCAGCGTTGTTCTGGCCGTGTCTCTTCTGCTTTCGCCTTCACCTGAGGAGCGTGTCCAGGCGCAAATTACTCTGCTCCGGCAACAAGGCATTTATCCCCAAGGTCAAGTGACAGACGAGGATGTGCGCCGAGTTTTGCAAGCCGGACATAAAATTTTAGCGATCAGGATGCACCGTGAACTTCACAACGTCTCTCTGAAGCAGGCCGTTGAGGAAGTCAAAAAACTCGCCTGAAACCGACCCGTCGCGTTCCCCCTGGCATCTTAAATCTCCCAGCAGAGCAGAATTCTCGCTCCAAGATCGTCATTTTCGTCCATTTCAATCACAGTTATTCAATTCTCCGTTCCCGCCTTGCTCAAAACCCCGAAAATTCGTGGCAGAAAAGTTGTTGAATAGTAGAACCGTGTCGCCGCTTTTGGCTTTGGCTGCGCCGCCCAAGGATGAATTGAGATGATGACGCTTCCCATTGATGGCCAGTGGCTGGATTTTTACGCCCTGCTCGACGTGCCTGTCGGCGCAACTGAAGACGCGATTCGCAAACGCATCGGCAAGGTGTATTCCGAAGCCGCCGCCAATTCCGATCACCGCGATTTGGCGCGCCGCCATTACTCGCAGGTTTTGGTCGAGCGCGTTTTGCCGCAGTGCCGCCGCGTTTTGCTCGATCCCGAATGGCGCGCCAAATACGACCGCCAGCACATTTTGCACTCCAACGCCGACCCCTCGGCGCAGTCTTACGTCGCCTTTATCGCCTCGATGCGCGGCGCCGACTTCGTGGCCGAGGGCGACAACGTGCTGCCCCAGCGCCTTCAGGACGACATCAACGCCGCGCGCGAAGTCGTGGAATGTGCGATGCAGGGCACGGAACTCGAACTTTTGCCAACGCAGGCCGTGTGGAGCAAAGCCGAACCCGTCGCGGCTCCCGAAGTCGCCCAGGCGCCGCCCGAACCGGCGCAATGGACGGCGCCCCCCAAAGACGCGCCATCGGTTGCGGTGCCTTTGCCCGCGCTTCCCGTTGTGGAAGCGCAGCCTCAGCCTGCCATCGCGCCCAGCGAGGAGCCGAGCGTCGAAACGGTGCAGCCCAAAGGTGAACCGGTGCGCCTCCAAGTCATCACGGCGCAGGAAGCCGCCGCGATTCGCCGCCGCCGCGACTCCAATCCCCACATCGCGGGTTTCACTGTTCCCACTCCCAATGTCGGCGATGGCTCGCTGGTGGTTCCGCGCGCGAAAAATCCCCGTGGGAAAGGGCCGGTGTCGCGCTTTTCGGTGGGCGATGTTGACAGCGTGGGGCGCAAACGTTTGATGTCGCCCACCTCGATGAACTTCCTGGTCGCGGGTGTTGGCGTCACGCTTTTCATCGTGATTCAACGTTTTGGTGTGACGCCCGCCGTTGCGACCAGTGCGCCGCGAACGCCGATTTTCGTGGCGGTGGCTTCGGAAATGGAAAGCGCGCTGCTGCGCGCCGAAACCGCGTGGGAAAACACGCCCGAAGGCGCAAATTTCGACATCGTGGTGCAGCCCGTCGATTCGCGCGGCGGACTGCGCCGCGCCCTGGGCACGAGCGGCCAGATGCCCGATGCGTGGATTCCCGCCGCCTCTTTGTGGGCCGAACGTTACAACGCTCTGGCGCCGCGTCTCAAGCGCGAAAACATCGCTTCGGGCCAATCCCTCGTGCAAACCCCGATGGTTCTCATCGCGCGCACCGAGAGGGGTGCCGAACTGCGCCGCCGTTTCCCCAATCATCAAATCACCTCGTGGGGCGCGTTGCGCGAAGCCGTCCCCACCGGCGCGCGGGGTCATCTGGGCATCGCCAATCCGCAGACCGCTTCCACCGGCTCACTGGCCCGCGTTTCGATGGCGCGCGAATGGGGGCAGTCTCGCGGTTTGAGCGCCCAGCAAGCCGCGCAAAAGCCCGAATTCTGGCGCTGGATGGCCGCCTTCGAGGACAACGCGCCCACCGCGCCCGCCCAGACTGGCGCGATGGTCAAAGACCTGGTTCTGGGCACGACGGGCCGTTTCTGGTGGGGCATCGCCTACGAAAGCGACGCGCTGCGCTGGATGAAAGCGGGTAAAGCCCTGGAGATTTATTACCTGCCGCGCACCACGCTCGCCGACCATCCCTTTTGCCCCATCGAGCGCGTGGGAGCGCCGCTCGAAGTCGCGCAGGGACGCGCCGGTTTCGAAAAGTTCTTGCGCGGCGCGCCGATGCAGAAAGGGTTTCTGGCAAGTGGTTTTCGGCCTACCGAAATCAGCTTGAATACCAAAACGCGCGACAATCCGTTTCTGAGCGCCAATCTTCGCGCGCGCGGCGCGCGGCGCGAGAACCTGCCGCGTGACGAGCGTCCCAACGCGGCGGCGGTGGAAACCATCGCGCGCGAGTGGGGCAAGCGGTTTGGTTAAACGGGCGGGTCGTGAGCGAGAGGGCCGTAATATCAAGACCGGAAACTGAAGCATCCGTCTGGGGGCCTGCGGCCTTGGGTGCTTCGCACCCGTCCTCGCTGCAAGGTGGTCGCGCCGTCTCAAACGTGGCGATTCGCGTCACGAGGGGGTGCGAAGCCCCCAAGGCCGCAGGCCCCCCGACGGATGCTTTTGACCTTTGAGAATCTAATCCTCAAGTTCGTAGTAGCGGCCGCGAGGCGCGTTTGTTGTCACTCTGGCCCAAACGCGCCTCGCGGCGCTACTACGAACTTGCGGATTAGATTCTCAAACATCAATAGCTTCCGGTTAGAAATCGGCGCCATAGAAATCCAAACAAAAAGCCGTTCCACAGTGTGGAACGGCTTTTCGCTTGTCTCAACGACCTACTTCTTTTTCCCTTTGGCTGCGCCTTTAGCGGGAGCAGCTTTCGCAGCAGCTTTGGCGGGTGCTTTGGCTGCGGCTTTCGCGGGGGCTTTAGCAGCAGCTTTGGCCGGAGCCTTGGCACCAGCTTTCGCGGACGCTTTTTTGCCGCCGCCCGACAACGTATTGGCAGCATCTTTGAGCGCTTTGCCCGCTTTGAAGCTGGGCGCGGTGCGCGCGGGCACCTGGACGGGATCGCCGGTGCGCGGGTTGCGCGAGGTGCGCGCGGCGCGCTGCGTGGTTTTGAAGGTGCCGAAACCGGCCATACGGATTTCGCCGCCGGTGCCGATGTGACGCGCGATAGCGCCCTCGAAGGCCTTGATGACGCTGTCAACTTTGGCCTGGGGCATATCGACCTGGGCGGCCACCGAATTAATGATGTCGCCGCGACTCAGAATGTCTGCCATTGGATTGATTCTCCTGTGTGAATTATAAACATCAGCAGAGCACAGGCTTGAAAAAACTCTTCAAATCTGCGCTCGTTGTGACCAAAATTTCAAACGACAAAGCTAAAAACAACCTGGCAATGCGTCCGGCTCGTTTCCTGTCTTACTCGGCGCAGCCCTGGCGCCCCATGAGCGCCTCCACTGCGTGACTAACATCGCGTTTTTCAAACAAAAGCGCCGCGAGCTGCTCGGTGACGGGAAGTTCAACGCCACATTGAAGCGAAAGCCGAAGTGCGGCGCGAGTAGTATGCACGCCTTCCGCCACTTGCGCCACTTCGCTTTGCGCCTGTTCGAGCGATTCACCGCGTCCCAGCTTAGTGCCAAGGCTGTGATTTCTCGAATGCGGCGAAGCGCAGGTTGCAAATAGGTCGCCAATCCCGCTCAGTCCAAACAGCGTGCTTTCCTTAGCGCCCTGCGCGACGGCCAAGCGCGTCATTTCGCGCCAGTGCCGCGTCATAATTGCGGCTTTGGCGTTGTCGCCAAAGCCCAGGCCGTCGCAAATGCCCGCCGCAATCGCCACCACGTTTTTCAGGGCGCCGCCCAACTCCACGCCCAGCAAATCGGTGTTGGTATAAACCCGAAACTGACGCGAAGTGAACAGTTCCTGCGCGCGCGCCGCCGTTTCGTCTTGTTTCGAGGCCACAACGGTCGAAGTCGGCACGCCAAAGGCGATTTCGCGCGCCAGATTGGGGCCGGACAGCGCCACATAACGCGCCGCGTCGAAGCTCTGCCCCCACATCTGCGCCGAGCGCGCCCCGCTTTGCGGGTGCAGGCCTTTGGTGCCCGAAATCAGCGCCGCATCGCGCTCGCACAGCGCCGCGACCTGTTCCGCCAGCGCCGGAACGCCCGCGCACGGCACGGCGGAGACGATCCAGCTCGCGCCGCGCAGTGTTGAGGCTAAGTCGGCGCTGACGGCGATGTCGCGCAGTGAAACGCCCGATAAATAACGCGCGTTTTCGCCGTCGTTTTTCAGTTGCGCGGCGAAATCGCGTTCGCGCGCCCACAAGCGCACCTTATGGCCGTTTTGCGAGGCCAGGTGCGCCAGCGCCGTGCCCCAACTGCCCGCTCCAAGCACCGCCACAATCATAAATGCTATTTTCCCCTAAACCGGCGTCTCGGTCTTTTTCGCGCCGATTTTCGGCTCGGTTCCCGCCGCGATGCGCTTCATATTGGGAACGTGCTTCAAAAACGCCACCAATCCCATCAACCCCGCGACGATCACCGAAGGCATTGGCGCGCCCATGAAGTAGGCCAGAAACGGCAGCATCACGCACACAATCACCGACGCCAGCGAAATGATGCGCGTGAAAAACAGAATCACGCCCCAGATCGAAAAAATCACGATTCCAACAAGGGGAATCAGCCCGAAAAGCCCGCCCAGACTGGTCGAAATGCCCTTGCCGCCTTTGAAACCCAAAAACGGCGAGAAAGTGTGCCCCAAAACCGGCGCGATGGCACACGCCGCGATGCCAATTTCATTTCCTGGAACGAGCAAACGTCCCAAAACCGGCCCCGCGACGCCTTTTAAAACATCGAGCACAAACGCCGCCGTTCCGGCTTTGGGGCCGAGCGCGCGCCACACGTTGGTCGCGCCGATGTTGCCCGAACCGACCGAGCGCACATCCACGCCGCGCATCCGTCCAATGAGAACGCCAAAGGGAATCGCGCCGATGAAAAAGGAGAGGAAAAGAGCGAGAAAAAGCATAAATTCAAAGAAGGCGACTCTTAAAGGCTAAAGGCTAAAGGATGAAGGCTAAATCACTTCCAGTTTCCACAGCTTGGCTTGATTTAGCCTTTAGCCTTCATCCTTTAGCCTTTAGCTTAGTCGTGTTTCTCCCATTTCTCGTCGCGCGGGTTGGATTTTCGCACTTCAATCTTCAAGGGCACGCCGCGAAACGGAAACTTGGCGCGAATCACGTTTTCCAGCCTTCGCACATAGGAAAAATGCAGCAGATCCGGCTGGTTGACGAAAACCGCGATGCTTGGCGGATTAACGCCGAACTGCGTCGCGTAGCGCAGTTTCACCGGACGGCCTTTCACACTCGGAATCGGATGCTCGGCGACGGCGCGGCGAATGATGTCGTTGAGCTGACCCGTCGTGATGCGAAGTTCGGCGTTGGGCTTGATGGCGATGGCGTCGTCCACCAACTCTTCCACGCCCCAGTTATTCAAACCCGACAGAAAATGCACCGGCGCGTAACTCACAAACGGCAGATAATTTTTGAGATTGGCCTCGAAATCCTTTTGCGCGGGCGTGCGCTTTTCCAGAGTCGTGGGTTTTTCGATTAAATCCCATTTGTTGACCGCAATCAGCATCGGTTTTCCGGCTTCGTGGGCGTAACCGGCGATTTTGGTGTCCTGGTCGGTGACGCCGCCGGCTTCGATGAGCAAAATAATGACATCGGCGCGGTCGATGGCGCGCAGGCTTCGCAAAACCATGTGGTATTCGACCGAAGTTTCGTCCTTTTTGACCCGCGATTTACGCCGCATTCCCGCCGTGTCAATCAGCATGAGCGGCGTTTCATTCCAGCTTAAATAGGTGTCGATGGCGTCGCGCGTCGTGCCTGGGACGGGCGAAACGATGCTCCGTTCGTAGCCCAGAATGGTGTTGGTAAGCTGCGATTTGCCGACGTTGGGACGCCCCACGAGCGCAATTTTGATGTTTTCGCCGGTGTCCTCGTCTTCTTCGGGCGGCGGCAGCACTTCCTCAATTTTTTCGGTCAGTTCCGCCACGCCCAGGCCGCCCATCGCCGACATTTCTACCACTTCGCCCAGTCGCAGCGCGTAGTGGTTGGCGCTTTTCATGTGGCGCGCGTCGAGTTTGTTGGCCGCCACGATCACCGGTTTGCGCGTTTTTCTCAAAACGTCGGCGATTTCGAAATCGAGCGTGGTGGGTTCCTCGCGGCCATCGGTGAGGAAAATGATGACATCGGCCTGTTCGATGGCGAGCTGGGTCGAGGCCAGAATCGCGGGGGTGTAACCTTCTTTGTCTTTGTTGTCGAAGCCGCCGGTGTCGATGAGGGTGCAGGCGCGGCCCCAGATGTCGATGTCGGTGTAAAGGCGGTCGCGCGTGGTGCCCTCGAAATCTTCGACGAGCGCGATGCGTTTGCGCGCCAGACGGTTGAACAGGGCGCTTTTCCCGACGTTGGGACGGCCCACGATAGCTATTAATGGTTTGGACATGATTGCGGTGCTTGGGCAAAGGCCCAACCGAGTTGAAAAAGGCTAAAGGATGAAGGCTCTCTTAAAGGCTAAAGGATGAAGGCTCTCTTAAAGGCTAAAGGATGAAGGCTAAAGGCTAAATCAAGCAGGGCTGCGAGAAACTGGAAGTGATTTAGCCTTCATCCTTTAGCCTTTATCTAGCCTTTTTTGTGAAGTTACGCGTGAAAGTCGAGCGCCACGACATCGCTCCACAGGTGCTTCGATTTGGCGATAAAGGCTTGATGCGCCGGATGTTTGTCGTAGATCTGGCCGTCCTCGCGCGAGGCGAATTTGACCCACAAACCCCAGTCGAACCCGCGCGAGCGGCCCGAAAAATCTTCGCCGCATGCCATATCGAGAATTTGCGGGATTTGCGGCACCATTTCTTCGAAATTGGCTTTAAGTTCGGCTTTTTCTTCGCCGGAAATGCCGTCTTTGAGTTTGAACCAGACCAGATGATGAATCATAAAAAGGGAAAACGGCAATTCAGTCGCCAATATCGTGGGCCGGATCGAGGGCTTCCGACTTGAGTTTCGGCCCCAGCGCATCAATGAGCGCTTGCAGCGTTTGCGGCGCGGCGCACAGCATGGGGCGCGTTTCCGACGCGGTTTTGACCTGCGCGCTCCACTCGCCGCCATCGAGATAACGCACCGCCGCGCCCGCTTCGAGGCAAATGCACAGCCCCGCCGCGACATCATACAGCTTGTGATAGTGCGCGATAATCGAAATCAGACTCCCACGCGCCAGGGCCGTTAAATGATACGCCAACGCGCCGAAATTGCGCAGGCGGCACGGCACATTCGAAAAATCAATCACGCGCTCCACGGTGGTGTTCGAAGCAATCAAATCTTCCTGCTGGAGCGGCAAATGGTCGCTTATCGACAGTTGGCGCGTTTGCTGCCCGCGAATGAGCCACGCGCCCTGCCCGCGCGCCGCCCACAGGGTTTCGTTCATTTCGGGCACCGCGATCATGCCGAAAATCGGGATTCCGTCGAAAACCGCGCCCACCGAAATGCACCAGAGCGGAATATCTTTGGCGTAGTTGGTGGTGCCGTCGATGGGGTCGATCACCCAGCAGGGCGCTTTGGGGTCGCCGGAAAGTCCTTCTTCCTCGCCCAGAAACGACCAATCGGGCGCAATCCCAGAGAGTTTGTCGCGCAAAAAGGCTTCGATAGAGCGGTCGGCTTCGGTAACGAGGGTGTGATCGGCTTTTTGAACCGCGCGCACGCGCCCGTGCATTTCGAGCGCCATTTGCGTGGCGGTGTCGAGGATTTCGAGCGCGCATGAGGTTTCGAACGGCAAATTGGGGTCTTGGGGCATTACCGCCGCAGTTTACCCGCGCGTCTTTTATACTCGCTGTCATGTTTCGCGTCGCCTTGCCCCAGATTTTCGAGAACATGGAAGAAGCCACCGTCGGCAAATGGCTCAAAAGCGAGGGCGACGGCATCGAAATCGGCGCGCCGCTCTGCGAACTCATCACCGAAAAAACCACCCTCGATCTGCCCGCCGAGGGTGCCGGAATTTTGCGAAAAATCGTCGCGCCCGCCAAAGCCATCGTTCCGGCGGGCTCTATTCTGGCCCTCATCGGCGACGAAAACGAACCCCTCCCCGACATCGAAGCCGAAAACGCGGCGCTTGTCGCCAAAAAAGCGCCCAGCAGCGAAATCGAAGCGCCGGTTTTAAATCTCGCCGCGCCAGCGCCCGCTTCGGGCGCGGCCTCTCGAATCCGCGCCACACCCGCCGCGCGCCGCGCCGCCAAAGACGCGGGCGTGTCCATCGAAGACGTCGCCGCCAAATTCCCAGGCAAAGTCATCGGCGAAGACGACGTGAAGGCGTTTTCCGCATGATAAGGGGCATCGGCATCGACGTTTCGCGCATCGAGCGCGTCGAGGCGTTTCTGGAGCGCTACGGCGAGCGTTTCATGCGCCGCATTCTGACCCCCGACGAACGCGCTTTCGTGGCGCGCTTCGAGGTCAAGGGCGAACGAGTCGCGGGCTTCATCGCCGCCAAAGAAGCGGCCTCCAAGGCGCTGGGAACCGGCTGGCGACAGGGCGTGCATTGGAAATGTTTTGAAGTCGCCCATGAAAGGAGCGGCAAACCGGCGCTGCTCATTCACGGGCGCGCGCGCGAATTGGCGGATCAAATGGGCGTCAAAAGCGCGCACGTTTCGATTACGCACGATGCCGGAGTCGCGGCGGCGGTGGTGATCTTTGAAGGCTAAAGGATGAAGGCTGAAGGCTAAATCAAGCAGGGCTGCGAAAACTGATAGTGCTTTAGCCCTTAGCCTTCATCCTTTAGCCTTCAGCTTTGTTATGTTCGATTTAAGCGGAAAAACCGCCCTCGTCACTGGTTCGAGTCGTGGCATCGGACGCGCCATCGCGCTCGCTTTGGCGTCGCAGGGCGCCGATGTCGCGCTCCATTTCAACCAAAATGAAGACGCCGCGCGCGAAGTCGCATCGGAAATCGAAAGTTTGAAGCGCCGTGCCGTCGTTTTGCGCGCCGATTTGACGCAATCTGCCGAGATTGAAACGTTGTGGAAAGCCGCCGAAGAGTTGGCTCCAATCGATATTTTGGTCAACAACGCGGGCGCGTTCAAACACGCTTTTTTGGGCCTGATGAGCGAGGCGGCGTGGGATGAAACGCTCGATTTAAATCTCAAAGCCGCGTTTTTGCTCTCCAAAAAGGCGGCGCGCGCCATGAACCGGCGCAAAACGGGACGCATCATCAACATTTCCAGTCAGGCGGGGCAGACCGGCGAAGTCATGGCGGCGCACTACAGCGCCGCCAAAGCGGGGCTCCTTGGCCTCACCAAAGCGGCGGCGCGCGAACTGGCGGCTTCGAACGTGACCTGCAACGCCATCGCGCCTGGTTTTGTCGAAACCGACCTCACAGCCGAAACGCAGGGCGCCAAACGCGAGGCGCAAATCGCGCTCGTGCCGCTCAAACGCTTCGCCAGGCCCGAAGAAATCGCGGCCCTGGCGACCTATCTGGCGTCCGAAGAAGCGGCTTATGTCACCGGACAGGTTTTCGCCATCGATGGCGGGCTGAGGATGTAATTTTCCATGAAGAAAAACCACAGAGACACGGAGGCACAGAGGAAAAAACCGAGGAGGAAATGGCTTTCTCTTCTTTTTCTCGCTCTGTGTCTCCGTGTCTCTGTGGTTGATTCCCACGCCCAAACCAACCCGCAAAATGCCGCGCTTCTGGCCTTCAAGCGCGAACAAATCGCCATCGTGCAGGCCAACAACGAGCGCCTGGGCGCCGACGCGCCGCCCGAATACTGGACTTTTCTAACCGGCCTCAAAACTCGCGCCGCGCAAGTTGAGAAAGCCACCGGCGACTTCGCCAACACGCCCTACAACTTCCACGAACGCGCTTATTTCGCGCCCGACGGCTCGCCCCAGCCCTACTGGATCGCGCTGCCGAGCAATTATTCGCCGGCGCGAAAATGGCCGCTCGTGGTCTATTTGCACGGCTACTCCGACCAGATTTCCAAAGTCACTCCCGCGCTGCCTCCGCCCGAAATGCTCGACAGCGCGCGCAAACGCGGCTTCATCGTGGCGATTCCCTACGGACGGCGCAACTCCGATTTCGTGCAGTGGGGACAGGACGACGTGTTGCGCGTTAAAAACGAAGTTTTGCGGCGTTATGCCATTGATGCGGATAGGGTTTTCCTGGCGGGCACTTCGATGGGCGGCTACGGCGCCTACGCGGTGGGATTGCACACGGCGGGAGGGTGGAACGCGGTCGCGGCGATTTCGGGCCGCAGCGATTTTTATTTGTGGTTCAAACTTCAGCGCGAAACCCTGCCGCCGTGGAAACGCGCACTCTACGACGCCGACGACCCGCGATTTTTGATTCGCAACGCGCGCAATACGCCGTTTCTGGTGCAGCACGGCGCGCTCGACACTTTAGTTTCCCCCGAACATTCGCGCCGCATCGCCGCCGATGCGCGGCGTTTGAAGCTGCCTTTTCGCTATTTCGAACAGCCCGACGGCGACCATTACGACGAATTTCAATTCGTGGCGCTGGAGCGCGCCCTCGACTGGTTCAAAGCGCTTCCCGACTCGATTCCGCCGCGCAAAATCGAACTCGTCGCCGTCGATTTGCGCGAGGCGAGCAACGCCTGGGCGCGCGTCGAAGCCTTTGAAAAATACGGCGAAAGCGCGAGTCTGAGCACGCAAATCGGCGACAACCTCATCGAAGTCGAGGCCCAAAATGTGGCGCGCTTCGTTTTGGAGCCACCGCAGCGTTTTCTGAGCGCGGGACAGAAAATTTCCCTCGTCGTCAACGGCGTGGCCGCGCCCCAAACTTTCGACCCATCTTCGCCCATCGTGTGGGAAAAACGCGGCGCCAAACTGGGAAAAACACCCGCGCGCTCCGGCCCCTTCAAAAACGCGCTGCGCGATCCGTTTTTGCTCGTTTACGGCGACGAAAAGGGGCGCATGGACGCCGAGCGTTTCGCGCTCGAATGGGCGCAAAGCAGCGACGGCAAGGCCACAATCAAAGCCGCGACGCAAATTTCCGACGCCGACAAAGCCAATTTCAATTTGATTCTCTTCGGCACGCGCGCCACCAATCCGCTCATCGCCGAAATTGGCGCGGATTTGCCGCTCGAACTCACGCCCGAAGGCTACCGGCACGGCGAAAAGGTCGTCGCGGGCCAAAATCTGGGGCTGCGAATGGTGTGGAAATCGCCCTGGAGCGAGGCGCGTTTAATTGGGATTTGCAGTGGGACTTGGTGGGGCGAAAAGCTGCCCGTCAATCACAAATGGGATTTGATTCCCGATTACATCGTTTACAGCGACCAAACCGACGCCGACGACACCAACAGCGCGCTTGAGGCCGGTTTTTTCGATGG
>JAUJNG010000019.1:0-2935 GCA_030448265.1 Abditibacterium sp. | reverse complement strand
TGCCGTTCCAGCGTGCGCGCCAGTTCCGCGTAAGTCGCCACTTCGATGTCGATTTGCTGCAAACGTTCCGTCGCCAGGGCGCGCACATTTTCGTCGGCTTCTTTGGCGGAAAAAACGTGGCGGCACAGTGTCGCGGCGGTGGAAAACAGGCCGAAGGCGGCTCGAAAGCGTCGCAGGCGGGCGGCGTCGCGGGCCTGTTCGCGGCAGATTTCGGCCTGTTGCAGGCACGAAAAAGAAGGGGAAAGCTCGCTTTCGGGAAGCGAGACGGGAACAACGGACTTCGCGCGAGGCGAAAGATTCTTTGCGGCTGTCATGCAACGCCCTCCAAAATACAACTTAAGACTGGGCCGTTAACGGGAAATGAAGCGAAGAAAGGGAATTTCTCCGCACTTCATTTTAACTCTAACGCCCCCAAATTTCAAAAAAGTTTCCGGCGAGCAAACTTTGCCTTCTTTTTGTTAAATCGAGATGTTTCGCGCCTCTCCGTGCTCCCAAAATGGTCGAAACCCTTATGATTTCTTCCCCGCCAAAACTCTTCATCACCGGAATCGGCGCGGTGTGTCCTCTGGGCAACACGGTCGCGCCGTTTTGGAGCGCGCTTCTCGAAAGCCGCTCCGCCATCGCGCCGCTTTCTAAAATCTCGACCGAAGGACTTCGAAACCCGCGCGGCGGCGAAGTTGCGAACTTCCATTGGAGCGAGTTCGGCGAAGAGGGCGATTGCGACGAAGCCTCACAGTTCGCTTTTGCCGCCGCCGTCGAAGCCGCCCGCAACGCGGGTCTGACGCGCGACGAACTGCGCGCTGTTGGCCTGGTTTTCGGCACCAATTTCGGTGGCGCGGCCTCGTGGGAAGCGACCTGTGACCTCGCCCGCGACGGCATCGCCGATGAAGAAACCTTTCGCCAGTTTTTGCCCGACCACGCCGCTATTTATACCGCCAATCGCTGGGAAAATGAGGCGCCGCGCGCCACTTTGTCCAACGCCTGTTCGAGCGGCACCCACGCCATTGGCCTGGCCGCCGACTGGCTCCGGCTGGGCAAATGCGAAATCGCCATCGCTGGCGGCTTCGACGGCCTGGGCATTTCCACACTCGCTGGACTTTCGATTCTTCGCACTATTTCGCCCGATGAACTGCGCCCGTTCGACAAAAATCGAAGCGGCACGCTTTTCGGCGAAGGCGGCGCCATGCTGGTTATAGAAACCGAAGCCTCCATGAAACGGCGCGGCGCGGCGCCCATCGCGGAGTTTCTGGGCTGGAGCGTCAATTCCAATGCCTATCACCTCACCGCGCCCGACAAAGACGGCGCCGGACTGGCCGCCGTGATGAGTCGCGCCCTGCAAAACGCGCAAGTTTCGCCCGAAAGAGTCGGCTACATCAACGCGCACGGCACCGGCACGACGTATAACGACCTCGCCGAAACCCAGGCCATCAAAACCGTTTTCGGCCCCCACGCGAAAAATTTAGCGGTTTCGAGCATCAAAGCCGCAACATCCCACACCATGGGCGCGGCGGGTGCGCTCGAAGCCATCGCGACGGCGCTGGCGCTCCAAAATGGGGTTCTGCCGCCGACGCTGAACCTCGAAAATCCCGATCCCGACTGCGATTTGGATTATGTTCCCAACGAGGCGCGCGAGTCGAAAATCGAAGTCGCCATCAGCAATTCGAGCGGCATCGGCGGCAACAACGCGAGCGTGGTTCTGGGCCGCGTCTGAGGGAGGAAGACGGAATACGGGAGAGCTAAGCGCGTCTCCCCTATTCCGTCTCCCGTATTCCGTCTCCCGTATTCCGTCTCCCGTATTCCGTATTCCGTCTTCTCAAAATGAAAATCACCATCGCCTCCCACGCCCTCATCGAGCCGACGCCCGATTTCAGTCTCAAAACCTACCTCGCCACGCCCAAAACTTATCTCGACCGCGCTTCGGCTCTGGCGCTCGCGGGCTGCGCTCTGGCGCTCCGAAATGCCAATCTGGAAGGCCCCTTCGATGGCGATTTCGGCATTTCGCTGGGCACGCGATTTGGCGCCGTCGAAACCATGTGCGGTTTCGAATCGACTTTGGCCGAAAAGGGCGCCAAGGGCGTCTCTCCCCTGCTCTTTTCGCATTCCTACTTCAATTCGCCGATTTCGCTGTGCGCCATCGAATGGGGAATCAAAGGCTGGCACGGCACGTTTTGCGGCGAAAACGCTCTGCAAGATGCCGTCGTTGCCGCGCGCGACGCGATTGCGCTGGGCCACGCCACGCGAATGCTGTGCGGCGGCGTCGAGGCGCTGTCGAGCGCGCGCGAACTGGCGGGCGAAGAGAATCCGCGCGAATGGAGCGCGTTCTGGGTGTTGGAACGCGACGGCGAGGGGCGCGATTTCGAGGCGGCGCTGGCGGTGGGCGAGTTTGAGATTAAAATGGATCGAGGTGAAACGTAATGCCCAGCCCAACTTTTCTTTTTGGTTTATCTTCTTTGTTGAGTTACTTTTCCATCAATGTTTATCCATTGGCAAGGCTTCATTTCGATCCAAATTACGGTTCAAATGGAATGGGTTGGGGTGTTAACTTCGGCTTTCCGTTTGTTGTTGCCCATCCTGCGGGATGTTTTTCGGGGCCGCAGTTTTTCTACCAAAATTTTTTAATGAATCAGTTTCTTTGGGTTGCAGTGAGCCTGGCAGTTGCTCTTGCACCCAGTTTTTTTCGTTTACACAAAGGGGACTTGATGAATTTTTTGCGTCAACTTAATAGAAGCGTGACCGGAAGCTAAAGCATCCGTCTGGGGCCTGCGGCCTTGCGTGCTTCGCACGGACGACGGGGTCTGGCGCGGTCTTATTGGGTTGCCCGCCCCCCGGCCCCCCCCCCCCCCGGGTGTGATGGAGAGGGGGAAAAGTATTCACCCCCCCACACACCTAAACAGCCACAATGGGGGACGCTGAGCCAGCGACAACGAGAACGGGT
>JAUJNG010000002.1:448547-457993 GCA_030448265.1 Abditibacterium sp. | reverse complement strand
TCTTTTTCGATGGCGTGGGTGTTTTTGGGGTGGGTTTGTGTTTCTCGCTCGCCCTCGGGGCTCTGGTTTTTTTCCTGATCCATAATAAACCCCTCCTGGCCTCTGGGTTTGTTCGGCCGCGGGGTCGCTTTTTACCACCCCCCCCCCCCCGGTCCCCCCGCCCCCCCCCCCCGCTACTACGAACCTGGCTCTAATCCAAGTGTTATTCCGGCTCCGCCGAGCCTTCCAGAATCAAACCGCGCGTTGCGGGGAATTTTTGATACCAAAGCTCTAAAACGTCGCGCAAATGCTGGGCATAGCGATAATGCGCGCCCACGCCGGTGCGAAGTTCGGCTTCGTAGATGAATTTATCGGCGGTCGTGGTGTGTTCAAAGTAGAATTGTGTGCCCAAAAGAATCCAATACACGAAGTCGGCGCGACCGTTCTCTCGAAAAAGATCTCTTGCCCGCGCGCTTAGAGTTGCACCCATGTCCAAAAGAGGTTTGAGCGTTTCGATATTTTGATGTTGGTCGCGCGCACCATAAAATCCGAGCGGCAAAAATGGGCAGTTTTTGCTGCCGGTGCGGTGACGGTTGAGGTCTCGAATATCGGCGAACGCGGCGCCATACCAAGAGAATTTGACTGGCAACATTCGCAGCGTTGGGCCGATGTAAGCGTAGCGGTTATCATGCAACTCTAAATCAATTTCGGCATCATCTGCATTCCAATCTGCAACCCAAAGATGAGCTTTGACTTCCGCTTCTTGTGGCCAGACTCTTTTTTGATCAAAGGCAACTTCAGCGTCGCCGCGAACCTGATTCAACTCTCGTTTTATGCCGCGACACATCGAATTCTGCGCCGTCGCGTGCTTCAAAAGTCGCGGCGCCGCGAGCGCCAACTCGCCGCGAATCAAATTTCCCAACCTCTGCGCTTCGGGAAGCGGATGCGAGAGCAGATTCTGGCACAAACTCACCCAGGCGCGCGCCGACTGCACCATCATCACGTTGGTTTTGAGCGCGGCGGGCAGAAAATAGCGCGCGCGGTCGAAGGCGTAGTTGCGCCGCATTCGCGCGACGGTTTTCTGCGCTTTTTCCGATGAATCATTCAAAAGCGAAGCGGGAATGCGCGTCACGGCGAGGTTTTCGCGCGCCACACCTTCCCAGAATTGCAGCGCGGTTTCGTAGGCATCGAGCGCCGTTTTCATCGCGCTCGTCCACTCCTCGCGCAAGGCTTCGGGAATGCCGATTTCCGCCGCGTCGGGCAGATTTTCGCTCGATAGTTTGATGTAGCGCGTCGAAGACTCCTGCCCGCCCGCGAGCGGGCACAGGCTCCAGATGTGATAGGCGAGCCACATCGAAACCCCGTCCATGAAAAGCGCGACGGGCGCCATATCCGCGATGGATTGGTGGCCGTAGTCGATCATTTTGAAAATCGAATCGACCGATTTATCGAGGTTTTGCGGGTCGATTTTGGCTAAAATCGTCTCCAGTCCGTCGTTGGAGCGCGAGTAGCGCGCGCCGGTCGCGGCCAGAAGTTCGGGCGTGAGAGCGGGACGACCGGCGGCAGTGGAAGCATCGGTGGGGCAGAGGGCGACTTGAGTGACTTTCATAGAGGCGAGAGGCGAGAGGCGAGAGGCGAGAGGCGAGAGGCGAGAGTTTTTCTCGCTTCTCGCCTCTCGTTACTCGCCTCTAAGTTAAACCCAAAGCGTGTTCGATATTTTATGGAAGGTCATCGCGCCGATTTTCGCGCTCATTGGGCTGGGTTACGTCGTGCAAAAGCGCGTCGGTTTCGATTTGAAAACTCTGACGCGGCTCAATTTTTGGGTTTTCGTGCCGGCGTTTTTGTTCGTGCATATCTACGAATCGCAGCTTTCGGGCGCCCAACTGGGCAAAATCGTCCTCCATTTTTGCGTCTTTTTTCCGATTTTAGGGGTTCTGACCTGGACAATCGCCACACTTTTCGGGTTTCAAGACCGCTTGAAGCGCGCGCTGACGGCGACGGTTTTGTTTTACAATTCGGGCAACTACGGCATTCCGGTCGCGCAGCTCGCCTTTCCTGGCGTGGTGCTGCCGCTTCAAGTGCAGGCCGCGATGGTGATGATGCAAAACGTTGCCAATTTCACTCTCGGTCTGGCGCTCATTGCGGGCGGGCGCGGCGGCAGAAAACGCGACACGCTGGGAGAAATCTTCAAACTGCCGATGATTTATGTGCTGGTGGCGGCGTGGACGATGCGATTTCTGCAGATTCCGGTGCCTGGGCCGATAGAAACTTCGCTGCACTGGCTGGAAAGAGGGCTGGTGCCGGTCGCGGTCGTGACGCTGGGCGCGCAAATGGCGTCGCTCAAAGCGCCGCCGTTTTCGCGCGCGCTGAGCGTTTCGCTGGGAATGCGTCTGGTTTTCGCGCCGATTCTGGGCTTTGCGACGGTGTGGATTCTGGGAATTCGTGGCGAACTGGCGCAGGCCCTGGTGATTTCGACGGCGTTTCCCACCGCCGTCAACGCGGCGCTTCTGGCGCTCGAATTCGACAACGAACCCGAATTCGCCGCCGCCGCCGTGTTTTATTCGACGTTGTTGTCGTCGGTGACGGTCTCCGCCGTCATTTTCGCGGCGCAAAAATGGATGGGGTGAAACCTCATGGAACAAACGCTTTTGCTCAGTGTGGCGATTATGCTGGTGGGTTTGGTGGGCTGCATCGTGCCGGTTTTGCCAGGGCCGCCTCTGGTGTGGCTGGGCGCGCTGTTTTACGGCTGGAAAACCGATTGGGCGCAAATCACGCCGCTTTTTCTGGGATTTTTATTGATTCTGGCGCTGGTGGGCGCGACTGCCGATTTGTGGATGGGATTTCTGGGCGCGAAAAAGGGCGGCGCGTCGCTGGGAGCGCAGTTCGCCGCGCTGGGAGGCGGATTGATTGGACTGCTAATTTTGAGCGTGCCAGGGCTGCTCATCGGTTCGATTGGCGCAATTGTGGCGGTCGAATGGTTTCGGCTGCGCGACTGGAACGCCGTTGTGCGCGCTGGCGGCGGCTATCTCGCGGGGTATTTGCTGGCGATGGTGGTCGAAGTGGTGATTGCGCTCACCATGATCGCTTTGTTCGCGGCGAAACTGCTGTTGTAGGCAGCGACTAAAGTCGCCGCAAAGGGAAGCGAAGTCCGCCTGCGCGGACTGGGGCATTAACCTGCGAAGGCAGGTTTCGCCTTCCTTTGCGGTGACTTTAGTCGCTGCGGCATTAAAACAATTGAAGCAAGCCGTAAATCACACCGAAAAGCAAAAAGCCCGCAATCGAAGCGACCAGGCCCTGCGTGGACGCCACCGGCGAATGGGGACGAATGCACAGCGCATTGCCCAGGCCAACGGGCGGCAGGAGGAAGGAGATGGCACGCCAGCGCGCATCGAGCGGTTTGTTGGCGGGGCGCCCGCATTTCTGGCACACCGCGTCGGCGGGAGGAGCCATGAAGCTGTTGCCGCAAAAACTGCACTTGATTTTGGCCGAAGCAACGCGCGTCGCAGAGCGGGACGACGACGAGGACTTCGACTTTTTGGATTGGGAGGGATCCGAAATCATGATGGCGGCATTAAAAACCCTTCCGACGCCGGACGATCCAAAATCAAACAGTCCAGCGTTGGCGCGGCAAAAATAGGTTTTTCAGAGAGTGACAACATTATCTTAATAAAAGGATTTGCTGTCAAGCAGACGCAGGCGGCGGCGAATGTTTCCATTTTGTTGCCAGAAAATTTGTCATCCTCGAGGGAGATGCCTATTTGCTGAAATCAGAATCGGAACGAAAACAAAAAACACCAGAATCAGGTCGAAAACTTGATTCTGGTGTTTTTTGTGATTTGAGACGGCGGAAAATTTTACGGCGAATTTTGTCCGTTGTCGGTGCTGCGCCTTTGGTGGGTTTTCCAGTCGCTTTCTTCGAGGCCCAGCGAGGCGAAAAGCGCGTGGTTGTGTTCTTCGCGGGCCAGAGGACGCAGTTCGCCGGTTTCGACGTAGTAAACCTGCTCGGCGATGTTGGTGGCGTGATCGGCGACTCGTTCGAGCGCCCGCGCCGCCAAAAGCAGGCGCGTGGCCTGTTCGACGCGGCTCGAATCGCTGCGCATCACGTCCATCATTTCGCGCTGAATTTCTTCGCACAAATCATCGACGGCGTCATCGTCGCGCGCGACCTGGACGGCGAGTTTGATGTCGTGCTGCACGAACGAGTGCAGCGCGTCGCCCACCATTTTGCACGCCATTGAAGAAAGCTGCGGCAAATCGACGGGCGGTTTGGCGTAGGACTGGCCCGCGAGCGAGCGGGTGACTTTGCCGATGTCGGAAGCATGATCGCCGATGCGCTCCAAATCGGTGACGATTTTAAGACTCGCCGCCACGAAACGCAGATCGCGCGCCATGGGCTGCTGCAAGGCCAGAAGCTGCGTGGTGCGCGCCATAATGCCAAAAGTAATGTCGTCGGCGAAATCGTCATCGACAATCACCTGTTTGGCGAGCGCCAAATCCTGGCGCACGAGCGCATCCATCGCCTTGCCATGAGCCTCCTGCACGAAACGGCCCAGGCGGATCAAATCCTCCTGAAGCTCGGAAAGCTGTTCTTCGAAATTGCGGCGGATGATCATGAGAAGAATACGGAATACGGAATACGGGAGGTAGAATTTCGCGCTTAGCTCTTCCGTCTCCCGTCTCCCAAACTCAGCCGAAGCGCCCCGTGATATAGTCTTCAGTGCGCTTGTCGGAGGGGTCGGTGAACATTTTAGCCGACGCGCCCCTCTCGATGAGTTCGCCGAGCAGGAAAAACGCGGTCGTGTCGCTGACCCGCGCGGCCTGCTGCATATTGTGCGTCACGATAACGATGGTATACGCCGAGCGCAGTTCGCGCATCAACTCTTCGATTTTGAGCGTGGAAATCGGGTCGAGGGCGCTACACGGCTCGTCCATCAACAGCACTTCGGGCTTGGTGGCGAGGGCGCGTGCGATGCACAAACGCTGCTGCTGCCCGCCCGAAAGCCCCAGCGCCGATTTTTTGAGGTCGTCTTTGACTTCGTCCCACAGCGCCGCGCCGCGCAGACTTTCTTCGACAATTTCACCCAAAACCGCCTTGTTTTTGATGCCGCGCAGACGCGGACCGTAGGCGATGTTGTCCCAGATCGCCATCGGAAACGGGTTCGGCTTCTGAAAAACCATGCCGACGCGCTGGCGCAGCATCACCGTATCGACGCTCTTGGCGTAGATGTTTTCGCCGCTCAAGGTGACTTCGCCTTCGGTGCGACAGCCTTCGATAAGGTCGTTCATGCGGTTGAGACAGCGCAAAAACGTCGATTTGCCGCAACCCGACGGGCCGATCAGCGCCGAAATGGTGTTCTGGTGAAAGGGAATCGAAACGCTTTTGAGAGCCTGTTTGGTGCCGTAAAACAGGTCGACTTTTTCCGCTTCCACGATCACGGGCGTGGCGTTTTGCTCGCCTGCCGCCGCCATAGCGACGTTGAACTGCGGCGTCGAATTGCGGGCCGAGGGCGCTTCAGCCTTTCGAGTGGATGGTTCTGGCATGGCTTTGTCCGCGAGATTGGAAATGGATGACGTATTCATAGCACAAATTGAGCGCGGATGATTTTTTAGGGCCAAGCGCACCTGAAGTGTCAAGACCGGAGATTAAGCCCATTTTAAGCCACCCGCATTAAAGCCGCGAATTAGAGCGGTAGCGCAGAAAAATGGCGAGCGCGTTGAGCGAAAGCAAAACCGTCATCAGGACGATGATGCCCGCCGCCGCAATCGCCTGAAATTCGACCTGGGGGCGGCTCGTCCAGTTGAAAACCTGAATCGGCAGCGTGGTAAACCCATCGCGCAGGCCGCGCGGCACGAACGCGACATAGGTGAGCGCGCCCATCATAATGAGCGGCGCGGTTTCGCCCATGGCGCGCGAAATCGAGAGGATGATGCCGGTCAAAATGCCTGGCATGGCGATGGGCAGCACCTGGCGCCGGATGGTTTGCCACTTCGAGGCGCCCAGTGCGTAGGAGCCGTGCCGCAGCGAGTTGGGCACGCCGCGCAGCGCTTCCTGCGTCGCAATGATGATGATAGGCAAAACCAGAAGCCCCAGCGTCAAGCCGCCCGACAGGACGGAACGCTCGAAGCCCAGCGCACGCACGAAGAGTGCCAGGCCCAGAATGCCGTAAACGATGGAGGGCACGCCGGCGAGATTGGCGATGTTGACCTGCACGAAGCGCGCGAAACGGTTGTCTCCGGCGTATTCCTGCAAAAAAATCGCGGCGCCGATGCCAACCGGAATCGCAAACACCGCCGTGACACATAAAACGTAAACCGAACCGTAAAGCGCCGATTTAATGCCCGCCTGCTCCGCGAAACGCGAGGGAAACGAGGTCAGAAACTGCTGGTTCAGGTAGGGAATGCCCTGCTTGAAGATGCCGCTCATAATCCAGGCGAGCAGAAAAAACGAGAGCAGCGTAACGCTGAAACAGAGCAAATAGAACAGCGTGGAAGCCAGTTTGCGCCGCCGCAGATGCGCCGACGACGAAGCCAGGGGTTGATATTTGGGTGGAACCGGCGATGGGGAATCGGGCAGGGGAGCGGGTGCGGTTGCCATAAAGAACCTAATCGTATTTGTGGCGATACTTTTTCACCAGAGAAATCGAGGCCAGATTCATCATTACCGTGATGCAAAACAGCACCAGACCGACGGCGAAAATGGTTTGATAGCCGATGGAGCCATGCGGCACGTCGCCCATCGAAACCTGCACGATGTAGCCGGTCATGGTTTGAATCGATTCGAGCGGATTGAGCGTGATTTTAGGCGAAGCGCCCGCCGCAAGCGCCACGATCATGGTTTCGCCGACGGCGCGCGAAACCGCGAGAATGAACGAGGCCATGATGCCCGAAAGCGCGGCGGGCACCACGACTTTGAGGCTCACTTCCATTTTGGTGGCGCCCAGCGCGTAGGCGCCTTCGCGCAGCGCGCGCGGCACCACGCGCAGCGAATCTTCGCACAGCGACGCCACGAGCGGCAGCGTCATGATGGCGATGGCAATCGAGGCCGAAAGCGCGTTGAAAACTTCGATGGTGGGAAACAGATTGGGGTTTCCGGTGACGCGCTGAAGAGTGGGCGTCATGCTTTCGAGCACATTTTGCAACAGCGGCGTGATGAAAAGCAGCGCGAAATAACCGTAAACGACCGTCGGCACGCCCGCCAGAAGTTCCAACACCGGTTTCATGATGTTGCGCGCGCGCGGCGAGGCGTATTCGGAAAGGTAAATCGCGGCCAGAAGCCCCATGGGGAGCGAAAACATCGCGGCGCCCGCCGCGACCAGAAAAGTGCCGCAAACCAGCGAGAAAATGCCATAATGCGGCGGATTGAAAAGCGGCGCCCATTCTTTTTCGCCGAAGAAACGCGCCAGCGACACTTCACGGAAAAAGGGCGCCGATTCGGTGACCAGAACCGCGATAATACCGAAAGTCGTGAAAACCGTGACGGCGGCGCAGAGCGCGAAAATCCAGAAGAGCGCGATTTCGAGCGGCTTTTTGCGCGTCGCCGACAGCGATTCGGAGTTTTTGGCCACGCTTCCAAGTGTGGCGGCACCGCCCGCGACGGGAATTTGCGAAGTGGCGGGATTTTCCATTGCCATAATGCTTTGCTTTCGTGGGGACATGGCCTGCCGTGCCCCCACGAACTCGCGCAAAGGTTTATTTGAAGAGTGCGGTGAGCGGTTTGGAGCTGTCGGCTTTGGTTTTGTAAACGCTGCCCACCGTTCTGGCCTCAAAACGCTTCTTCGCCGCGTCGTAGATCGACTGGGGAAGCGGGACGTAGCCGACCTGCTTGACGAGTGCCGGCCCTTTGTCGAGCATATATTTGACGAAAGCCTGCATTTCGGGCTTCTCGGCGGCTTTGCGTTCGATGTAGATGAAAAGCGGGCGCGACAGCGGCTGATATTTGTTGGTCGTGATGGTTTGCGGGCCTGGGGCGACGCAGCCATCGCCGTGATTGACTTCGAGGAGCTTCAATTTGCCTTTGTTTTCCTCGTAGTAAGCGTAGCCGAAGTAGCCCAGCGCGCCGACATCGCGCGACACGCCCTGCACGAGAGTGTTGTCGTCTTCGGAGGCGGTGTAATCGGAGCGCGAACGGCCTTCTTCGCCGTTGATTTCATCGGTGAAATAGTCGAAGGTGCCCGAATCGGTGCCCGCGCCGTAAAGTTTCAGCGGGCGATTGGGAAAAGAAGGATCGATCTGGTTCCAGTTGTTGATTTTGGAGCCGGTGTCCCAGATTTTCTTGAGCTGCGCCGTGGTGAGGCATTTGGCCCAGGTGTTTTTGGGATTGACCACGACCGACAAGCCGTCGTAGGCGATGGGGATTTCGATATATTCGATGCCGTTTTTCTTGGCCAGAGCGCTTTCGCTGCTTTTGATGGGCCGCGAGGCGTTTTGCAAAACAGTGTCGCCGGCGCCGAATTTTTTAAAGCCGCCGCCCGTCCCCGACACGCCCACGGTCACTTTGACATTGGGATTTTGCTTGCCGAACTCTTCGGCGATGGCCTCGGTGATGGGAAAGACCGTGGAGCTTCCATCGCCTTTAATCTGCCCCGTAAGTTGAGTGTTGGGCGCGCCGCCCTCGGCTGAAGACATCGCGCTGTTGCCTCCGGAAGCGGCGCCAGTGGTGTTAGCGGCGTCGCCGGAGTTGGGGCCGCAGCCGGCGAATTGGGTGGCAATGGACGCGAGAAGAGCGCCGCCCAGCAGCACTTTAGAAAAGGGATGGAAGAGGAAAGAAGGTTTCACGAGGTTCTCCAGAAGGATTCATCCCAGTGTTAGCACGGAAGATTAAGATTTTGTTAAGCAACGGCAAATCCAGTGGTGCTGGAGAGGCGCTAATCCAGACTGAAAACGATGTGTTCGGTCGATCTGCAATTGGGGCAGGTCATTTTGATTTCGTCGAAGACGTTTTTCTTTTCGAACTTGGCGCGCGGCCCCGAATGCCCGCACTGATCGCACTGCGCCCAGCCCGACGGCAAAATGCCTTCGGTTTCGTCTTCCACGGGCAGACCGAAGGGATTGGCGGGGGCTTCGACCTTAGGCGGCGCGTTGTAGCGATAGGCGCGGCGCAAATGGGCCACGACGCGCGCCATCAAAATCGCTGGTCTGAGCGGCTGCGCGAGATAATCGTCGGCGCCGATTTTAAAGGCCGCGACTTCGGCGCCTTCGTCGTTTGGCCCGATCATCAGCATCGGAATCGCGCTTTTCTCGCGCACCGAGCGGCAAAACGCCTCGCCGTCGATGGAGGCGCTCGAATTTTCCACCAAAAGCAGATGCGGATTGGACTGGTCGAACGCCGCCATGCCGCTTTCGGCGTTTGTGGCGTGACCACAGGCGAAGCCGGTGCGCTCCAGAAAGCCCAGAATGAGGCGTGCCGCCGCTTCGTCGTCTTCCAGTAAAAGAAGTCGAAACCGATTGTCATCGGGAGCGGCGGGCAA
>JAUJNG010000002.1:436737-448447 GCA_030448265.1 Abditibacterium sp. | reverse complement strand
GAAGAGTGCGCGATGAGCAGATAGCGAAACACGCCGTAAACCACGAAGGGAATCGAAGTCATCAGGAGCGGCGTCTGGCCCAGCGAGGCGCCCAGCGCCGAGACGTGGGGCGCGTTGAAGGTGTAGAGCGAGTAGGAAATGATGGTCAGCCCCGCCGCGATGCCGATGAACGTATCGAGCATTTCGAGGGTGTAGCCCGCCAGAACGCGCCTTGTGCCGGCGCTTTCGCCCAGTTCCAGAAGTTCCGCGCGCCGTTTGCACAGCGCCACGAACAGCGCCAGGTTGAAAGTGCAGAACAAAATCCAGGGCGAAATCTCGACCGGAAGCGCCAGACAGCCTGCGACCACGCGAATCACGAATCCCGCTGCAACGCTCAGCACATCAATGATGACTTCGTGCTTGAGTTGGAGCGAGTAGGCGAGTGTTAAAACGAAGTAACCCCCCGCCGCGAGACCAAACCCGACACTTTGCGCCCGCCACACCACAAAGCTGCCCAGAGCCACTGCGATGAGCAGCAAAACCCCCATCAAAACCGCCGCGACGCGCAGTGACATCCGCCCTGACGCGAGCGGGCGGTGTCTTTTAGTGGGATGAAGCCGGTCGCGCTCCAAGTCCTGCCAGTCGTTGAGCAAATAGGTCGCGCCCGACAGCGCGCAAAAACAGCAGAACGCCGCAAAAACGCGCCCCAATTCGTCGAGCAGGATAGGAAGCGGCGCGCGCAGTCCTCCAGCGAAAATCCAGCCGCCGAAAAGCAGCGCGTTTTTAGCCCACTGCCGCGTGCGAACCGCGCGGGTGAAATCTTTGAAAGTCACTTGTTTTTTAGCCACAGATGACACAGATGACACAGATGGATTCACAGATGAACACAGATGGTTTTAAATTTCTCTGTGTTCATCTGTGAATCCATCTGTGTCATCTGTGGCTAAAAATGGCCTCCCGCACGGAATCGGCGCTCACGTTTTCGACGCGCATCACTTCACCGATCCGCGTCGGCAAAATGAAATTCACGCCCGCGCCGCGATTTTTCTTATCCAGCGCCATCGCCGCCCACAAGTCCTCGAAATCGGCGCCTTCGGGCGTCTGCGTCGGCAGTCCGGCGCGCTCGAAAAGACGGGTCTGACGCTCCATTAGCTCGTTTCCCGCGCCGTTTTCGATGGTTCCAAGCGCAGTCGCCAGACGCGCCGCGACGGTCATGCCAATGGAAATCGCTTCGCCGTGCAAAAGCTGGCCGTATTGCATCACGGCCTCGAAAGCGTGGCCCGCCGTGTGGCCGTAATTCAAAATCGCGCGCCGCCCGATGGCATCGCTTTCGCGCTCGTCCTCGCCCACGACATCGGCCTTGATGCGGCACGAACGCGCGATGATGTGGCTCAAAACTTCGCCGTCCAATTTCATCGCGGCATCGAGATTTCGTTCCAGAAATTCGAAGAGTTCGGCGTCGGCGATGACGCCGTATTTGATGACTTCGGCCAGACCGCTTCGCAATTCGCGCGGCGGCAGAGTTCGCAGACAATCGGGATCGCACAAAACCGCGACGGGTTGCCAGAAGGCGCCGATGAGGTTTTTGGCGCGCGGGTGATTGACGCCGGTTTTGCCGCCCACGCTGGAATCGACCATCGCTAAAAGCGTGGTGGGCACCTGCACAAACGACACGCCGCGCATCCACGTCGCCGCAACAAAGCCCGCCAGATCGCCGGTCACGCCGCCGCCCACCGCCCACACCGCGCCGCGCCGCGAAAAACGCGCCTCGGCGAGTTCATCGTAAGCGCGCGAGGCGATTTCGAGCGATTTGAACTCTTCGCCGTCGCCCATCGAAAGCGTGGTCACGACTTGGCCGCGCGCTTCCAGCTTTTGAAGGAGCGCGTCGGCGTAAAGCGGCACCACGCTGGCGTTGGAAACGAGCGCGATTTCGCCAGGCAGCGCGGCGGCGGGCAGTTCGGGCAGGTTGTGCAGCAGGCCGGAGCGGATGTGAATCGGGTAGGAGCGCGGCCCCAGAGAAACGGAAACGGTCATAGGAACGGCCACAGTTTAGTTGGTGTTGGGGGGGTTCCCGTCGCTTCGCTCCGGCCCTCACCCGCCGCTTCGCGGCACCCTCTCCCGCAAGCGGGAGAGGGTGAAAGCGCGCCATGACAACCAGGCAGTGAATTCACAAAAGTGCCAGTTTGTCCTTCTCCCGCTTGCGGGAGAGGGTGCCGCGAAGCGACGGGTGAGGGCCGGAGTGAAGCGACGGGAAACTTCTAAAACTTCTCCCGCCCCTCAATCCCCAGCATTTTGAGCGCGCTCAGCGCCGCATTGCCCGCCGCGCGCAAAAGCTGCAAGCGCTGCGGCAAGGGCGCCACCGAAGGTGCGGATTTTTGCAGCAAATCCCGTGTCGCGTCGCTCATTTCGCCGATGAAACGCGCCACGCGCGCCGGCTCGCGGCGCAGCGCGGCTTCGGCGGCCTCATCGGGCCACAGCGCCACCAGTCGCGCCAGTTCCCGCTCGCCCGCCGCCCACTCGATTTCCGACTCGCTCGAAGCGCCCGAAGCCGAAATCTGCCCCTGCGCCTCGCGCGCCAGACGCGCCAGACGCGACGGCAAAAGCTGCGCGGCGTAGGCGGGATTGGTTTCGTCGTCGCGGTGCGCGATTTCGAGTTCGATGGCCGCCACTTTCCCCATTTCGACGCGCAAAAAGCCGAATTTGAGCGCGTCGGCCCCAATTTCCGCCACTTCTTCGTCCAGAAGCAGCGAACCGCCGCCGCTTCCCAACCGCAAAGTCGCGCCGTCGCGCTGCAAAGTCGCGCCTTCGCAAATCAGAAATTCGAAGCGCTCCAACTCGCAGCCCGCCGCCTCCAGCGCCGCTCTGGTGCGCGCGATGTAGGGCCGGTGTTCGGCGCCCCAAATCGTGATGATGCGCTCGAAACCCCGCTCGCCTTTCCACAGATGATAAGCGATGTCGCCCGCGAAATAAGTCGGCGCGCCGCCCGCGCGGGTTAAAACGCGGTCGCTTTCGTCGCCGAAACGCGAGGTTTGCAGCCACAGCGCGCCGTCGCGTTCGTAGGTGAAGCCGCCTTCCCTGAGCCGATTCAGCGCCGCTTCGACACGCCCTTCGCGCGCCAGATCGGTTTCGCGCACCCACTGGTCGAAGCGCACGCCGAAACGTTCTAAAGTCGCTTTTTGCGCCGCCGTCGCGCTTTCCAGAGCCGCCGCAGAACCGGCGGCGAGGCGTTCTTCTTCACTCGCATCGAGCCACCTGGCGCCGCCCTGCCGCGCCAGTTCCGCCGCGATGCCGCGCACGAACGGCTCGTTGGCGTCGCGCTCGACTGGCCCGCCCGCGCGCCCGAAGGCTTCGAGATACCAGTGCGCCACGCCCTCGCCCAGCGCGCGGATTTTGGAGGAGGAAGTCGCGTCGTTGAGATACCATTCGCGCGTGACGCGCGCGCCCTGATTTTCCAAAAGTCGGCAAATCGCCTCGCCAACCGCCGCGTGACGGCCCGATGGAAACGAAAGCGGGCCGGTGGGATCGGCGGAGACGAATTCGACCAGAATTCGCTGTCCCGAAAGCGTCTCGCCGGCGCCGAAATGGGCGCCTTCGCGCTGCGAGCGTTCAAAAGTTGCGCGCAAAATATCGTCGTTCATATGGAAATTGAGCCTGCCTCCGACAACTTCAATGCGCCCCGCGAAATGCGGCGCGAGGCGAGACGCTAAAGTGTGGCCGATTTGAGTCGCCTCGCGCCGCAAAAGCGGCGCGATTTGAAGCGGCGCATTCGATGTCCACTCGCCAAAACCTGTGGGCGCGCGCGAAACGGTGGGGGTGCTTTCGAGGCCGAACTGAGCGAAAATCGCTTGGGAAAGCCGTTGGCGCAGAGCGTGGCGCGTCATGGAAGGGAGCGGGGGCGCGGGGAAACTTCTCTCGCCACCGTTTGAGAATCGCACAGGTGCGAATTTGAACTTGTGACGCTTGAACGCGATGCCGCACGGCGTGAAACGTTGAGCGTGTTGCTTTGATTTATAAAGCTGGTGCCGATGGGTCTGGCCCCACCCCGTCCCTCCCCACAAGTGGAGAGGGAGTCGAGCGCGAATTCGCTCCATTTCACCCAAAATTCGAGTGAGAACGAGCGACTCGCCTCTCGACCCCCTCTCCACTTGTGGGGAGGGTCGGGGAGGGGTCAAACCCATCCCCACCAGATCTCACCCAATCACCCGCCTCGCCACCCATTCCAGCACCCACAAAAACGCGGTCATGCCGATGATCATGCCCAGAAACGAGAAAATCAGGCCGTTGTTGAGTAGGCCAATCGGTTTGGCGGGGTCGGCGAAGGGCTGCGCCTGATATTTCGCCATCAGTTCGCGCGCCGCCTTGATGCCGCTTTGCAACTGTTTTTTGGAGGCGGGGCGCGTAGTGAACCATTCCTGCAACAGCGTCCCGAAGTTGCGCCAGCCCAGAAAAGTGGCGACCAGAACCAGCAAAATCCAGTTCGGCCCGTAATCCGGCAGGTGCTGAAGTCCAACCGTGACCAGGCCAACCAACGCCATGATATTGGTGCCGCAGCGCGGATGAGCGCGCGGCATCTTCTCGACATATTCGATTTCGAGCGGCAAACCGCGTTCGAGCGCCCACACGGTTTGATGTTCGGCGGCGTGAAATCCCGCCATCGGCGTGGCGCGCAGCGCGAGCAGAAAGAGCAGCGAATGCCCGAAAAACGCCCCAGAATTGAGCAGTCCAGACCCATCGAGCGCGATGCCCAAACGCCCCGAAAGCGCCGCCGCGCCCCAGGCAGGATCCATCATCCATAAAATCAGCATCAGGGCCACGAGCGCGAAACAGTAGCAGGCCGCGAGGGTGAGGCCCGACAAAAACAGTCCGAAAGTGGGCGCGCCGCCGTTTTGATGGCCGTTGGTGAGCCACACGCCAAGCGGCGTGGCCATGCCGCCGACCAGGGGCGGACGAATGTTGTTGCCCAGCGCCGCGAGGATGTCGGCGCGCGAAAGCAGGCCGCGATAGTGGTTGTCTTTGTCCAGAACGGGCAGGGCGGGCAGATCGTAGCGGTCGAGGGTCGAAAGCGCGTTGTGGAGCGAAAAAACGGCGGGAATATAAGGCACATCGGCGCGCATCACCTCGCGCGCGGTGAGGTTTTCGAAATTGGGAGCGCTCGCGCCCCCGTTCAAAGCGCCGTGCCCGTTGGCGTAGACCGGAGCCAGAATCAGCTCCGAAACCCGCGCCAGATCGCGCACATCAACGAGGCCGATGACGCGCGCTTCGCGCTCCGAGGGGTCGCCTTCGCCGAAAGTGAGGCGGTCGAGAACCGGCACCACGCCGTGCGGCGAGGAGCGCAGATTTTCGGCGACAAGACCGAGCGAATCGGTCAAACGAGCGGTGGGAACGGAACGGGCGAGCTGTCCGGCACTGGAAAATGACATCGAAAAACAAACGAACCGCAGAGACGCAGAGACGCAGAGATTTTGAGAGAGAAAAATTCTCTGTGTCTCCGTGTCTCTGTGGTGAATCTTAAGAAAGAGTCTCAGTTCCGCCCAGATAAGGCCGCAGCACTTCGGGAATCGTCACCGAGCCGTCGGCATTTTGATAATTCTCCAGAATCGCCGCGAACGTGCGCCCAATCGCCAGTCCCGAACCGTTGAGCGTATGGACGAACTCCGGCTTTCCGGCTTTACCGTTTTCATCGAGCGGGCGATATTTGATGCTCGAACGCCGCGCCTGAAACGACTCGAAGTTGGAACAGCTCGAAATTTCCCGAAAGGTATTTTGCGAGGGAAACCACACTTCGGGGTCGTAGGCTTTGGCCGCTTTGAAACCCAGATCGCCGGTGCAAAGCTCGACAGTGCGAAACGGCAATTCCAACAATTCCAAAATCGTTTCCGCGTCGGCGCGAAGCTGTTCTAAGGCTTCATAAGAACCTTCGGGCGTCGTGAACCACACCAACTCCACTTTATTGAACTGGTGAACCCGAATGATGCCGCGCGTGTCGCGCCCCGCGCTTCCGGCTTCGCTGCGGAAACACGGCGAATAAGCGGCGTATTTGATGGGAAGCTGCGAAGCGTCGAGAATCTCGTCGCAGTGGAGCGCGGTGACGGGCACTTCGGCGGTGGGAATGAGCCACAAATCTTCGTTTTCGACTTTGTAAGCGTCCTCGGCGAATTTGGGCAGCACTCCGGCACCCGTCATCGCGCTCGAACGCACCAGAACCGGCGGCAGAACTTCCTCGTAACCGTGTTTCTGAGTGTGAACATCGAGCATGAACGAAATAAGGGCGCGTTCCAGCCGCGCGCCCGCGCCTTTGAGAACGTAAAAGCGCGCGCCCGAAATCTTCGCGGCGGCCTCGAAATCGAGGATGCCGAGCTTTTCGCCGATTTCATAATGCGGAAGCGGCGTGAAATTGAAGTTTCTGGGCGTCCCGACGCGCCGCACTTCGACGTTTTCCTCTTCGCCGGCGCCAATGGGAACCGACGAGTGATGAATGTTGGGAATTTCGAGCAAAAGCGCATCGAGCTGGGTGGTAAATTCGCGCTCACGAGCTTCCAAACCAGTGATTTCTTCACCAATTTCGCGGCTTCGATTCATCAAATCGTCGGCATTCTCGCCGTTTTTGCGCCGCCTGGCGACTTGCGCCGAAATGTCGTTGCGCTCTTTCTTGCTGGCTTCGTTCAGAACGAGCAAATCACGGCGCCCTTTGTCGAGCAGGAGAACGGAATCAATAAGTGCGGCGCCATCAACGCCTTTGTGAGCGAGATGCTGCGTGATAAGTTCGGCGTTGGCGCGGATGAATTTAATGTCAAGCATAAAAGTTTTGCGTTTGGCACGGGCCATTTTAGCACTTTCGCGTTTAACTTTGGCCTCATGGACGAATCCAATCCCTGGCGAACGCTTTCGAGCCGCGAAATCTATCAAAACCCCTGGATCAAAGTGCGCGAAGACGCCGTGATTCGCCCCGACGGAAACGCGGGCATCTACGGCGTGGTTTCGATGAAGAACCGCGCCGTTGGCGTCGTGCCGCTTCACGACGACGGCAGCGTCACGCTCGTGGGCCAGTTTCGCTACACGATGAATGAATATAGCTGGGAAATCCCCGAAGGCGGTTGTCCCTTCGATGAAGATTTGCTCGAAGCCGCGCGGCGCGAACTGCTCGAAGAAACCGGCCTTCGCGCCGAAAAGTGGATGCAACTGGGCGGCGAAATTCACCTGTCCAATTCGGTGAGCGACGAGCGCGGCACTTTGTTTCTGGCAATGGGCTTAACGCAGGGCGAAGCGGCGCCCGAAGGCACGGAAAAAATAGCCACGATGCGCGTGCCGTTGGAACGCGCGGTTGAAATGGCGTTGGCGGGCGAGATTAAAGATGCGTTGAGTGTCTTGGCGTTATTGCAGGCAAAAATTTAAATTTCTGAGGATTTCAATCGCCGTGCCAGTGCAATGGTGGGTTTTTCGACGAAGTAGTGGGCAACAACAGCCACGGCAAAGGCCATCCCTATCCCCGCCAGCCAAATCACGTAATGAAGCTCAGGAGATGTCGCTTGGCTGGAAAAGAGGTCATAAAACACAGTTGTGACCAGCACGTGGGTTAGATAAAGGCTATAAGAAATCCGCCCCAGAAAAAGCAAAATTCTTTGGTTGCCCCAGTTGTTCATCTGCTGGCGCCAACCTGCTTCCATCAGCAGAAGTGCAGTGAGAACAGCACATGAAAACGGCATCATTTTTTCAAGCCAATCGATAAAATTGACGGGCTGAGCTGGCCCCAAAATCAGTTCGACCACTTGTCTCCCCAAAATCCAGGCCGCCAGCACCAACACGCTCCAGCGCGGGGCCAGTTTTTGCACCCCAAGATAGCTCAGGCATCCCAGCGCGAAAGAAGGCCACGCAGATACCATCCAGGCTCCTCTGACAAGGCTGCCGATAGTGGAAAAAAGCACTCCAGTTCCCAAGAGAAGCCAGGCCAAGCCGTGCCAACGATTTTCTAAATTGTATTGGGTTCTATTGAAGATGGAATGAAGCGCGATGAGCAAAAGGAAAAAGAGGTAAAACTGTAATTCCAAACAGAGTGTCCAGGCGACGCTTACCCATGGATACGCATCCAGGATTCCTTGCAGGTAAAACAGGTTTGCCAACAACGAGCGCCAGGACGGAAAGTGGGTAGTCTGAACGCCGGAAGGTGGAAAATACAGCGTCAGCACGGTTAGTAAAAGTGTCAACCAGTAAAGAGGATCGAGCCGAATCTGACGCCGCAAAATAAAATTGCCCAAGCTCGCGGCAGTGGGAGGAACCTTCCGTAGCGAATGAGTGATTACAAACCCACTTAACACGAAAAAAATCACAACTCCCAGCCAGCCAAAGCTGAAAATAGCCTCGACGAAAGACGGCAGCATCGCTCTCACTTCATCGCCTAAAGAGTGCATAACTATGGAGTGGTATGCCAAAACAGCCAGAGCCGCAACGCCCCGCAACGCATCTACAAGCAGAAAGCGCTCGCGTGTTGTTGCTCCGCTTGAATCCTGGTTTGCCCTGTTCAAAGATGCGTTTATCGCTGCTCCCTGGCCCATTTCCAAAGTGATGCCTTTTCAAGCCGCACTGCCAATTCGATTTGGTTCATGCCGAATCATTTGTCGTCAGAACTCTTTGCTTCGTTCGAGCGCATCACCGCCGCAATCAGCCGCGCCATGCAGTCGCGCATTTCCTCGTCTTCGATTTCTCCGGCCATTAAACGCCCGTGCGCGGCGGCTTCGTCGTCAATCGGCTCGTTGGAAATGGGCTGCGCCCGTTTGAGCGCGGCGGGAAAAGTGGGGTCTTCCCAATCGGGTTTGAGTTTGGTTCGCGCCATGCCTGGCGGCGTGGTGACGCTGGCGCGGATTTTTTGCACGATGGGCTGTTTGAGACGCCCGTTGAGGCGCGCGATGATGCGCGCTTCGAGAAAATGCAGTTCGTGCGTCCACTGCGGGCTGCGCGCGCGCACATAAAGCGTCCCACCCTGAAAACGCTGCGCGAGCGTGTTGTGGTTCATCGGCTCGCCGACCACATCGCTCCATAGCTCCACCGCCATGCGCTCCAATACTTTGCCGCGCCAACCGCGCGCTTCTAAAACGCCGTTGACGATGTTGCCCACATTATCCATCGCCATATTATTTCTCGCTTTCTCCCTTCAGCTTTAACATCTCCCCAGTGAGGCGCAAGGGCAAAAGTTATCCCCACTTGGGGAAAACTTGGGGATAACTCCTATCAATGGGGCCGAAAAACGGCTTCAGAAAGCCAATTCCGGCGTTTTTTGCGAATTTCCGACCCCAATTTCCGAATTTGGCGCGTTTTCCTGAGGCACGATGCGGCCCGCCGCGACGCTGTAAATCGCCGCCGCATCGTTTAAAAACGTGGCGTCGGTGGCCGTCACCACGCTCTGGGGAAAACTGCGCGCTTCTTCTAAAAGCAGCGCGCGCCGCGTCGCGTCGAGTTCGCTGAGCGCGTCATCGAGCAGCAAAATCGGCGGTTCGCCGGTGCTTTGCTCGACCCAGTGCGCCAGCGCGACTTTGAGAGAGAGAACCGCGAGGCGCTGCTGTCCCTGCGAGCCGTAGCGCCGCAAATCCATGGCGCCGAGTTTGAAAACCATGTCGTCGCGGTGCGGGCCGGAACTGGTGATACCGCGCCGCATATCGTCGGCGTGATCGCGTTCGAGGGAAGCGTGAAACGGCGCCGAAAAACCGCCGCCTTCGTAAACCGTGCCCTTTAAAATCGAAAGTCCAGGCAGATAATCAATCGAAAACGGCTCGTCCTGGCCGGATAATTTGGCGTGGATTTGGGTTAAAATCGGCGTCAGTTCGGAGAAAAACCGCGCGCGCGCCGCCAGAATACGGCTGCCATAGCCAGCGACCTGGCGGTTCCATTCGCCCAGTGTGCCTTTTTCGTCGCCAGGCGCTGTTTTTTGGATGCGCGAATCAATCAGGTGCCGCAACAGCGCGTTGCGCTGCTGCAAAGCGCGGCGATAGCGCGCGACATCGGCGAAATAGGCGGGCTGAGTTTTGCCCAGTTCGAGATTGAGAAAGCGGCGCCGTTCTTCGGGTTCGCCGCTCAATAGTTCCAAGTCGTGCGGAAAAAACGCCACGACTTGCAGTTGCCCCAGCCAGTCGGCGACGGCGCTTTGCGGCACGCCGCCGATTTTCATCTCGCGAGCGATGGAGTTGCCCTCGACGCGCCAGTTATATTCCAAACGCCGCGCATCGCCGCGCCCCGCCGACAGTTCGATTTCGGCATACAAACGCGCCGCGCGTTCGTGCCAGCGAATCAGTTCGCGGTCGCGCTCAACGAGCGGCGATTTGGTGGTGGCCAGCACGCAAATCGCTTCGAGCAGGTTGGTTTTGCCCTGCCCGTTGTCGCCGGTGAAGGCGATAAGGCCTGGCGGCAAATGCAGTTCCTGCGCGGGGTAGTTGCGAAAATTGGAAAGCCGAAGCGATTTGACGATCATGAATTTAAAACACAAAGAACACAAAGGACGGCACAAAGAGGCACAAAGGTTTTTCTTCCATTTCTTTGTGCCTCTTTGTGCCGTCCTTTGTGTTCTTTGTGTTGAAAAAACTTAAGCCTGCATCGGCATGACGATGTAGATGAAATTGTCGCCCGCGCGCAAAATGCCAGGATTCAAAGAGCCGTTGAGTTCGAGCGTCAATTGGTCGTCGGTGAGCGTGCCCAGCACTTCGGAAAGGTATTTGGCGTTGAAGGCGATTTGCAAATCGGAGCCGTCCATCGAAATGGGGATCTCTTCTTCGGCTTTGCCGGCTTCGGCGCTTTCGGCGGTCATGTTCATCGTGGCGCCGTTGAATTTGACCAGCATTTTCTGCGACGCGGTGCGCGACACGATCTCGACGCGCTGCACGGCGCGCAACAGTTCGTTGCGCTCGAAGTTGACTTTGCGCTCGGTCTGTTTGGGAATGACTTTTTCGTAGTTGGGAAACTGGCCGTCCAGAACGCGCGAAACGAGGGTCGCATCATTGGATTGGAACTGCACCTGTGAGGAGCCGAAACGAATCGTCACCATTTCATCAGCGCTGTTTTTGAGAACGCGCTCCAGTTCGACGAGCGGTTTGGCGGGCACAATCGCGGTGACTGGAACCGCGACTTCGGAAGCCAATTGGGTTTGTTTCCAGGCGAGGCGATGGGTGTCGGTGGCAACGAGCGTGAGGACACTGCCGCGCGCTTCAAACAAAACGCCCATCAGGAGGGAGCGCGATTCTTCTTTGGAGGCCGCGAACGCGGTGAGGCGCAGCATTTCTTTCAAAGTCGCTGCCGGAACCGAAATTTCCGTGCCCTGACTCACTTCGGGCACGACGGGGAAATCTTCGGCGGGACTCGACATGATGGTGAAGCGCGAATGCCCGCTTCGCACGATGACGCGGCCATCGGTCATTTCGAGGGTGATGGGCGCATCGGGGAGTTTGGAAACGTAGTCGTTGAGGCTTCCGGCGGGAAGCGCGACCGCGCCGTTTTCGGCAACCGAGGCGGGAATGGCGCAGCGAATCGAGGTGTCGAGGTCGGTGGCGGTGAGTTTGAGGCGGTCGTCCTGAGTTTCGAGCAGGACGTGCGACAAAATCGGGAGCGTGTTGCGCGCCGAAACGGCGCGGCCCGCTACGCCCAGAGCGGCGGCGCTGGCCGTCGCGGCCCTTCTGCTCCTGGCGGCGCCGAACCCCGGCCTCGCAAAGGCGCCGCCGGCCCCAGGAAAGGCGCCGCCGGCCCCCGGAAAGGC
>JAUJNG010000002.1:0-436727 GCA_030448265.1 Abditibacterium sp. | reverse complement strand
GGGGGTTATAATACTGTCGGGTCGGTGGTCTCTTTATTTATGTTTTTTTTAAAAACGTTGCTTGTTTTTTTTTATGTGTGTGCTTTGTTATTTGGTTTGGCGTGTCTTTCAAATTTTTTAAATTTCACACCAAGAACCGGCCAAGCCATGTCCCTACAAACCCTGCGCTCGCGAAAAATCCTCGCCCGCGTGATACGAAGAACGCACGAATGGCCCCGATGCCACCATCGCAAAGCCCATTTTCTCACCGATAACGCGCAATTCATCGAATTCTGAGGGCGGATAATACTTTTTCACCGGCAAATGGCGCGGCGTCGGACGCAAATACTGGCCGATGGTCACGAAATCGACGCCATGCGCTTTCAAATCTTCCAAAACGCAAATCACTTCCGCCGTTTCTTCGCCCAGTCCGAGCATGAGGCCGCTTTTGGTTTTGATGTTGGAATCGAAATCTTTGACGCGCCGCAAAAGTTCCAGACTGCGCGCGTAGCTGGAGCCAGGACGCACCCATTTATAAAGCGAAGGCACAGTTTCGATGTTGTGATTGTAAACGTCGGGCCGTGTCGCAGCCACAATTGCGAGATTATCCCAGTTGCCGCGCCAGTCGGGGGTAAGAATCTCGATTTTGGCGTCGGGCAGGGCGGCGCGCACGCTTTCGATGGTCTGCACCCAGTGATTCGCGCCGCCGTCAGCTAAATCGTCGCGGTCAACCGAGGTAATCACGACGTATTTCAAGCCCAGTTTTTGCGCGGCGAGGGCGACGCGCTGCGGTTCTGTCGCGTCGAGGGCGAGCGGTTTCTGGGTCGAGACGTTGCAAAAACCGCAGTTGCGGGTGCAGTTTTCGCCGCCGATCATAAACGTCGCGGTCGAATGGCTCCAGCACTCGCCGATGTTGGGACAGCGCGCTTCCTGACACACCGTCACGATACCCTGTTCGCGCAACAGCGCGTCGGTATCGGCCATCTGGCGGAATTTTCCGGCTTTAGTTTTGAGCCAGTCGGGGAGTTTTTCGGCGTTTTGAAGCGCGCGATGCGCGTCGTTGGCGCCAACGCGCAGGGTATCCGTCCACGCTTCGCGGTCGAAGCCCACGCTGTCGAGCGGAATGAGTTGCATAAGGGGAGTTTAGCGGTTGCGCGTCACGTTCAAATCGAGCTGCGTCACGTCGATCTGGCCGAAATTGACGCCCCCAAATGAGGGGTCGATGTCGAGGCGGCGGTCATTTGTCGGGTCTTGGATGGTGGCGCGGCGCGTCGAGCCGATTTGAAACTCGAAAAAGGTGGAAGTCGAGGCCGCTTCGTAGGCATCGACGGGCTTGATGCGGTCGTCGCGGCCCGCGATGATGATGGTGTTGGTGGCCGCGAAATTGATGTCGAAACGGTCAACGGCCAGTTCGGGCGTCGCGCCCGATGTGTGGGCGAAAAAGAAGTTGCCCTGACTCACCTGCGCGTCGAGATCGAGCACGAAATTGAGCGAATTGGCGGTCGCGCGCGGCTGGGAGAAAAACAGCGATGTGCCCAGAATCTGGCGCTCGGTAGAAGGATCCGCAGGGTTGGAGCGGTAAAAAACCTCGAACTGGTTCAGGTGGTAGCGCACCAGAGTGCGCCAGTTGCCGGCCATGACGCCGTTGAGAACGGCGGTGTTGCCCACGATGGCGCGCGGGCCGTCGCCGTCGTTGGGATTGTCGTCGAAGGCGACGGCGTAATAAAAGTTGGGGTCGATGGTTTGGGCGAGGGTGAGCGTGACTTCGAGGCGATTGGGCGCAGTGTTGGTCACGCCGCCGGCGGGACTTTTGGCGCAGCCGGTCATCAGAGGCAATAGGCAACAGGCAATAGGCAATAGTAGGGAGAAAAACTTCATATTAAAACCAGAACGGCCCAGGTGACGTGAATCAGGGCGTGAATCAAAAAGGCGGGGAAAAACGATTTTTCGCGCCAGGAGAGGGTTCCCAGGACGATTCCGCCCGCAAAGGCGCTCCACATCTCGATGTCGGGTTTGCCGTAGTGAGACAGACCGAAAAGTGCGGCCTGAATGATGATGGCGGCAACGGTGCCAAAGCCCTGCGCGATGCCGAACAGCGCGAAACCGCGAAAAAACCACTCCCAGCAAAACATATAAAGCACGAGAGTGGAAAGCAAAAACGCCCAGTCGCGCGGGGATTGAACGGCGGGAAGATAAGTCGCGTAGGCGGCGCGAAATTCGGGTTGGCGCGAGAAATAAATCAAAAACGGCAGAAAAAGCGCCCAGCAAGCGAGCGAGATCAGCAGATGGCGACGCCAGTTTTTGAAGCGCAGCTTGACTTGCACAAAGGGAATACGAAAGCGCCAAAAGTGCAATTCGGCCTCATCAAGGTGGATGGCATCGCCCCAGCCATAGTTCCAGGCGTTGATTTTCTGGTCATTGAGCGAGTGGATATAACCTAAACCGTGCCCGAAAAACATCCATACAATTCCCAGGGGCAAAGCGAAGTTGCAAACCGCGCTCGTCCACACCCAACGGCCCCAGTTTTGCCCAACGGCGCCAGACCAGTTCGCCGGTGCCGTCCACTGCGCGTAGGCCAGAAAACCCGTCGCCACAATCGTGAAAAGCGCGCGCAAAATTCCCGTGGCGCGGGTTTCATCATCTTCCCAGGTCGGCTCTTGATAGGCCGCTTCAGTTGCGGGCAAATCCGAAGAGGAAGATGTATTTTCTGGAATCATTGTTAACAAAATTGTTGGGAAGTTGAGTTGTTGAGGCGGTTAAAATAACACACAACGACCCAGCTACCCAACCACCCCAATGCTCTCGCAACGCATCAATCGCATCGCACCTTCGCCCACTCTGGCGGTTTCGGCTCGCGCCAAAGCCATGCGCGCCGCCGGAGAAGACGTTCTTTCCTTCGATGTCGGCGAACCCGATTTCGACACGCCCCAGCACATCAAAGACGCCTGCATCGCGGCGCTCCAAAACGGCGACACCAAGTATACCGCCGCCAATGGCACCCCCAAACTGCGCGCCGCCATCACCCAGAAGCTGGCGCGTGAAAACGGCCTTGAATTTTCGCCCGACGATATCGTGGTGTCGTGCGGCGGCAAACATTCGCTCTTCAACATTTTTCAGTCGATTTTGAACGCGGGCGACGAAGTCATCATCCCGACGCCCTACTGGGTTTCCTATCCCGATCAGGTGCTTCTGGCCGACGGAATTCCGGTTTTTCTGCCCACGACGGCTGAGGGCGGCTTCAAAATCACGCCGGAGCAGTTGGAAGAGTGTTTGAAAGCTCATCCGCGCGCGAAGGCGTTCGTGATGAACTCGCCCAGCAACCCCACCGGCGCGGTTTACACGCCCGACGCGCTGCGCGCGCTGTGCGAAGTGCTGGATAAATATCCCGATGTTCTGGTGATTTCCGATGAAATTTACGAACACATGGTTTACGCGCCCAACTCGCAGTGGAGCATGGCGAAATTTTCGCCCGAATTCGCCAGGCGCACCATCATCGTGCAGGGTTTGTCGAAAACCTATTCGATGACCGGCTGGCGCATCGGCTGGACGGCCTCGACGCCCGAGTTCGCCAAAGCGATGGGCAAACTGCAATCGCAAAGCACCTCGAATCCGACCTCATTCGCCCAAGCGGGCGCCATCGCCGCGCTCGAAGGCCCGCTTCCCACTGAAATGATGGCCGCTTTCGAAAAACGCGGCGGCATCATGCGCGAACTGCTCAAAGACGTGCCAGGTTTCACGGTTCCCAAGCCCGAAGGCGCGTTTTATCTGTTTCCCAAAGTGTCGGGACTCTTTGGCGTGATGGTGGGCAAAAACCGCCAAATCCAGACCGCCACCGATTTAACCGATTATTTGCTCGAAGTCGCCAAAGTCGCCGTCGTGCCAGGCGAAGGTTTTGGCGCCCCCGATCATGTGCGGTTTTCTTACGCCAACTCGGTGGAAAATTTGAAGGAAGGCGTGAATCGGATTTTGCAGGTTTTGCCGGAGTAAAATTAGGAAGACGGAATACGGGAGACGGAATCAATTTCTCCCGTATTCCGTCTCCCGTATTCTAAGGAAATTATGAGCGACAAAAAACCATCGGGTTTGCAGGATGTGGTCGTGGCGCAGTCCTCGATCTGTTACATCGACGGCCAGCGCGGTCAACTGGTCTATCGCGGCTACGACATCGACGATCTGGCTGAAAACGCTTCGTTTGAAGAAGTCGCGTGGCTGCTGTGGAACGGCAATTTGCCGTCGCAAAGCGAACTTTCCGGCCTTCAAAAAGACCTCGCGGCGGCGATGCATTTTCCCAAGCATTTGCTCGAACTGCTCAAGGAACTGCCCTTCGATGCCAACCCGATGCGCGTTTTGAGTATCGCGACGGCGGCGCTGGGCACGCTCGATCCCGATGCCGATGATTTGTCGCCCGAAGCCAATCGCAAAAAAGCTATCAATTTGACGGCGCAACTGCCGCTCATCACCACCGCATGGCATCATGTGCGAAATGGGACGGAGATTCCCGAACCGAAGGCCGATAAATCGCTCGCCTATAACTTTTTGTGGCTTTTGAACGGCGCCCCGCCGGACGATTACGCTGTCAGAACTTTCGATGCCGTGCTGATTCTGCACGCCGACCACGAACTCAACGCCTCGACATTTTCGGCGCGCGTGACAGCGGCGACGCTTTCCGATCTTCATTCCGCCGTGACGTCGGCGATTTGCACGCTCAAAGGCCCGCTCCACGGCGGCGCCAACGAAGCGGTGATGCAAATGCTTCAGGAAATCGGCGAACTGGAAAACGTCGCACCGTATATGGAACGGTTGCGCGCCGACGGCAAAAAAGTGATGGGATTTGGCCATCGCGTTTACAAAGCCAAAGACCCGCGCGCGATCATTCTGGAAAAAATGAGTGAAGAACTCGGCAAACGCGCGGGCGACACCAAATGGTTCGAAATGACGCGCGCCGTCGAGGAGATTTTTCAGCCCCAGGTCGCCGCCAAGGGGATTTATCCCAACGTCGATTTTTACAGCGCCTCGGCCTATCAAGTCATGGGCATTCCGCGCGACCTTTTTACCGCGATTTTCGCCTGTTCGCGCATCGTGGGCTGGACGGCGCATCTGCTCGAACAATACGCCAATAACCGCTTGTTCCGCCCTTCGAGCGATTATATCGGCGAGACGGGGCGCCAATGGGCGCCGGTGGAGTCGCGCTGAAAAACGGGACAAAAAAGCGGATGCCACCAGGCATCCGCTTTTTTACCAAGTCCATAACTGCGGTTCGATGCGATCCCCGTCAATGGTGAGCATTCCGCAGCCGAAATACGGCCCGAAGCGCTTATCGGTGGGCGAACCTGGGTTGAAAAACAGAATTTCGCGGCCCTGATAGCGATGCCACGCCACAAGCGGGTTGTGCGAGTGGCCGAAAATGAGGCAGTTGATGTCGTCCTCGAACTGAAACAGCGACAGCGCATTGGCCGCCGTCGAATTGTTGCCCGCGAACTGACCGAGCGGTTTTTCGTGCAGATTTTGGCCCCTGTCGCCGTGACACAGGCCGATGGTCACGTCTTCAACACCGAAACGGCGCGAGCGCGGCAGTTCGAGATGCGCGGGGTCGTTGTTGCCGCGCACGCCGATGACGGGCGCGATGACCTGCAAATCGTTGATGGCGCGGCGCGAAGTGAAATCGCCGGCGTGCAGGATGAAATCGACGCCGCGAAAGTGGTCGAACACGCGGGGCGGAATGCCGCGCTTGCCGGTTTCGGAGAGATGCGTGTCGGAAATGACACCGATTTTTTTCATAATTTTTTAGCCACAGAGAACACAGAGAATTCACAGAGTGGCACAGAGAAATGGAAAATGAATTCCTCTGTGCCTCTCTGTGACTTCTCTGTGTTCTCTGTGGCTTTTAAGGAAAGATTGCGGCGCCTTGCAGTCCCGCCGTTTCGTCGAAGCCGCACATCAAATTGAGATTTTGAATCGCCTGCCCCGACGCGCCTTTGAGCAGATTGTCTTCGGCGGAAATGACGATGATGCGGCCCGTGCGCGGGTCAACTTCGATGCCGATGTCGCAAAAGTTGGAGCCGACGACGTGTTTGAGCTGCGGGAATTGTCCGGCGGGCAAAACCCGCACGAACGGCTCGTCTTCGTAGCGGCGCAGCAGAATTTCGCGCCAGTCGTGGACGTTCATTCCCGAAGCACATTGCTCTGTGGGTGCGGCGTAACACGTCGATAAAATGCCGCGCGCGATGGGCAGCAAATGCGCGGTGAATGTCACCAGGGCGCGTTTGTCAGGGTCGTTTGAGTTGGTTGCCGCGTCGCTTAAACCCTGCTCAATTTCGGGCGTGTGGCGATGACTGGCGACATTATACACCTTGAAATCGCCGAACAGTTCGGGGAAATGCGTCCCGACGCCAAAACTGGCGCGCCCCGCGCCCGAAACGCCCGATGCGCTGTCTACGATAATCGAATGCGCTTTAATCGCATCGGCGGCGATGAGCGGCGCCAGCGCCAGAATTGCCGATGTGGGATAGCAGCCAGGATTGGCGATTAATTTCGCGGTTTTGATTTGGGCGCGGTTCCATTCCGGCAGACCGTAAACCGCTTCTTGGAGAGTTTCGGGCGCGGTGTGGGGCAATTTATACCACTGCTCGTAGATTTGCGGGTCGCGCAGCCGAAAATCGGCGCCCAGATCAATGACGCGGACGCCTTTTTCGATCAATTGCGGCGCGATTTCGAGCGCTTTGCCGTGTCCCAGCGCCAAAATCACGATTTCGCACTGCGCGGCGAGTTTGTCGAGGTCGATTTCTTCCAGTTCGAGGTCGCAAATCCCGCGCAGACTGGGAAACAAATCGGACAGTTTCTGCCCGACGCGCTCGCCGCTCGCCGTCGCCGCCACCAATTTCGCGCACGGATGATGCGCCAGAAGGCGCGCCAACTCGCTTCCGGTGTAGCCCGAAGCGCCGATTAAGCCCACTTTTACCAATTCGCTCATGGCGGGAAAGTCTAACGCTGTTAAACCTAACTCCCGACTCTGGGGAGAAAACAATATGAAAAAAGCTTTAATGGTGTGGGGCGGCTGGTCTGGACACGAACCGCAGCAATGCGTCGAACGGTTCGCGCCCTTTTTGAAAGATTCCGGCTTCGATGTCCGCATCGAAGACAACATGAACGTCTACACCGACGCCGAATATATGAATTCGCTGTCGCTGGTGGTGCCGATCTGGACGATGGGCAGCATCGAAAAAGAACAGGAAAAGGGGCTTCTGGCCGCCGTGAAATCGGGCGTAGGATTGGCGGGGTGGCACGGCGGGACGTGCGACGCCTTTCGCAACAACACCAATTACCAGTGGATGACGGGCGGGCAGTGGGTCGCGCATCCTGGCAACATCATCGACTATACCGTTAACATTTCCAATTCCGAACACCCCATCACAGCCGGACTCAGCGATTTCGCGATGAAATCGGAGCAGTATTATATGCACACCGATCCAGGCAACAAAGTTTTGGCGACCACGACCTTCGACGGCACGCAGGAAGGCGCGCACTGGATCGAGGGCACGGTTATGCCGGTGTTGTGGACGCGAATGTGGGGACAGGGCAAGGTGTTTTATTCGAGCCTGGGCCACGTCAACTCCGATTTCGAGGTTCCCGAAGCCGCCGAAACCGTGCGGCGCGGGATGTTGTGGGCGGCTCGTTAAAACTTGGCAGCGACTAAAGTCACCGCAACAGCGACGCGAAACCTGCCTTCGCAGGTTGGGAGCCTCCAGTCCGCGCAGGCGGACTTCGCTTTTCTTTGCGGTGACTTTAGTCGCTGCAAAATCCAGAGGTGACACATGGGATACGCACAACGCCAGCACCGGCTGTGGACGCCGGAGGAATATCTCGAACTCGAACGCAAAGCGCAGTTTCGCTCCGAATACTTCGACGGCGAAATCTACCCAATGGGCGAGTGGCAGCGCGACCCCAAATCGGGGCAGTTCAAAATGATGGCGGGCGCCTCGCCCAACCACAACTCGCTTTCGGCCAACGCCGTGATCGCTCTGGGCACGCGATTGCGCGGCAAACGGTGCCGTCCCTGGTCGCAGGATATGCGCATCAAAGACCCGTCCGGCTCCAGCTATTTCTATCCCGATGTTTTGGTGGCGTGCCCGCCGTTCGAGTGGCACGACAGCCTCAAGGACACCCTGCTCAATCCCGTCGTTTTGATCGAAATTCTCTCGCCCTCGACGGCCCTCACCGACCAAAACGAAAAGTGGGAATCTTATCGCCACATCGCCTCGCTGCACCATTATCTCATCGTGGCGCAGGATCGCGTCTGGGTGCGCCACTTCGCCAGACAAAGCGAAACGGCGTGGCTCACCGAAGATTTCACTTCGCTGCAACACTCGATTCGCCTCGAATCCCTCGACTGCACCCTGCCACTTCTCGAACTTTACGAAGACGTTGAATTTTAAATCCTCATGACAAAGCAAACCAAAATCGGCATCATCGGCTGCGGCAACATTTCCCGCGCCTACTTCGGCACCAACGCCAAATTCTCCTTTTTCGACATCACCGCCTGCGCCGACCTCAACCTCGAAGCCGCGCGCGCTAAGGCCGAGGAATGGAACATTCCCAAAGCCTGTTCGGTGGAAGAACTGCTGGCCGACCCCCAAATCGAGTTCGTCATCAACCTTACCATTCCGCAGGCGCATGGGCCGGTCATGCTGCAATGTCTCGAAGCCGGAAAATCGGTTTATACCGAAAAACCCTTTACCGTGACGCGCGAAGAAGCCCAGCAAATCATGGCTTTAGCGCAGCAGAAAAATCTGCGCGTAGGCAGCGCGCCCGACACCTTTTTAGGCGGCGGGCACCAAACGGCGCGCAAGCTCATCGACGATGGCGCAATTGGCGAAGTGGTGTCGGCGACGGCGTTTATGGCGGGACGCGGGCACGAACACTGGCATCCATCGCCCGAATTTTATTACAAGAAAGGCGGGGGCCCGATGTTCGACATGGGGCCCTATTACCTCACCGATCTGGTTCAACTGATCGGTCCCATCGAAACCGTTTCGGGCTTCGCGCGCATCACTCACGCCCAGCGCACCATTTCCAGCGAACCGCTCAAGGGCACAGTGATGGATGTCGAAGTGCCCACCCATGTTTCGGGTTCGATGCAGTTCCAAAACGGCGCGATTGGCACTCTCATCATGAGTTTCGACGTGATCGCCAGCACGCTGCCGCGCATCCAGATTCACGGCACCAAAGGCAGTCTTTTCGTGCCCGATCCCAACGGCTTCGGCGGCACGGTTGAACTGCGAGTTCTGGGCGAAGAGCCGCAGGAAATCCCCCTGACGCACGGCTACACCGAACAGGCGCGCGGCATCGGCATGGCGGATATGGCGCTGGCGATGCAGTCGGGCCGCGATCATCGCTGCAACGAGCGCTTGGCCTATCACGTTCTGGACGTGATGCACGCTTTCCACGACAGCGCCGAGCAAAAGCGCCACATCGACATCCAGAGCACCTGCGAGCGGCCCGTGATGCTGCCCATCGGGTTGAGCGATGGGGAGTTGGATTCGTAAAAGTTTTTCCCGCTTCGCGGCCCTCACCCGCCCTCCTGGGGTCGGGCACCCTCTCCCGCAAGCGGGAGAAGATTAGCAGTGCTCACTCCTACTGTCACGGTTCATCAAAGTGAGGGATGAAAACTGCTAATCCTTCTCCCGCTTGCGGGAGAGGGTGCCTGAGCTCCGCGAAGCGGGAAAAACATCACCTCTCCAACTGGTCTTCCAGCCACGCCACTTCGCCCATTTTTAACTGCGCGTCAAGGATCGCGTTCATCCTCGCTTCCTGCGGCAAAACGGCGATTTTGACACCGACGTAAAAAATCGCGCTCGCAACGGCCAGAGTCGCCGCCAGAACGCGGGCGCGGCTCAGCACATCGTAGAAGAATTGAAGCGGTTTGAGCGGGGGGCGCCAATTCGTCAAATAGGCGCTGAGTCCCAGAAAAATCAGGCCGATGGCGGCGATAAGCACGACCCAAACCGTATCGTAAAACGATGCGCGCGCCCGCAGAACGCCGTAGATAATCCAGGGCACAGTCCATAACAGCATGGAGGCGATGCGCGTTTTGCCGCTCGTCGTGGCGATGTGAAAGCCGCCCGCCGCCAGAATGGAACCGATAAAGACGAATATCGACGCTACCCAATTCGGATTTACTGTCGCAACGGACTCGACTGGCGTGTTGCCGATGGAAACAATCGCCGCGATGCTGCCCAGCATCGCGGTGTAAATCAGAGTTTGGACGACGCGAAGCGCACTGAAACCGCGCCTTTTGAGGGTGAGTTGCGGGCGCCTCACGCCATTCAAAAGCGCGGTTAAAACGAGCGGGAAAAGCCACAACAGCGCCAAAAAACCGTTTAAATTGTTCTCGTAGTCGCGCCCATAGCTCGAAACCGACTCATCCGCTTCAAAAAACGAACCCTCAGGCGAACCAAGGCCGAAATAACCCACCGCGACGCCCAGCAAAACCGCCGTCGCGCCCACGCAAAACGCGGCCCAAATCGCCAGAGAACGCTTGATTTCGGGCGCTATCGGGCGCCCCAGTCCCAGGCCAAACGCCAAAACCCAGCTTAGCGCGCCCACCAGAGAAAGGCGCCCCAGCCGCGCTTCCAGCCAGAAGGCTTTGGCTAGTCGTAGGAAACGCGGCCATGCGCTGTCGAACGCCGGATCGGTGAGGGCGGCGCCCCAATAATTGCCCTTCAAACGCGGCAGCGTGGCGAGCGCCTGTGTTGCAATGGCTTCGTGGTTCAGTTCGCGCGCGTAAATCGCCACTTCTCGCGCCACTTCTTCGCGGTGCGCCTGATAAACCGGAAGACGATCTTTGTTCTGCATCAGCGCTTGGCCGCCAAGGAAACGCGGCGATTCGACATCGCGTCCGGCACTTTTGAGCGCGCCGCGCCAGGCGATTTGCTGAATCGCGTCGCCCACCAGAACCGCGAGGACATAGCTTTTGGAATCGCTGATGGTCGCTCCGGCGCGCGCCACAGTCGCCGCGATTTGCAGCGCGCGCACTTTGTCGCCGCGCTGGTGCGCTTGCCTGGAAATTTCCATCGCAGCGCGCGCCGACGCGCGAATTTGGGCGAAGTGCGGCAACAGCAAACCCGACATCACGTGCCACTTCTCGCTCCACCCGATGTTTTGCACGCGCCCCAGCAGTTCGAGGCGCCGCCGCGTGGTTTGCATCGTGCCGTCATCGAAATGGGTGCAGTTCGAGGCGCGATGGAGAGCTTTGATGGCGTCGGTGGGCCGCTTCAAAGCGAAATGAAGCGCGCACTCCATCCAGGGGAAAAACGAGTTTTGCGGCTCAATTCTCGCGCCCTCGCGCGCGGCGTTAATTGCTGCTTCGAGTCGAGCGTTGGAGAGCCAAGTTTTCTCTTTTTCCGGCCTGTCGTGGGGCCGAAACGCAGCGTAAGTCGAGGCTGGTTCGATTTCCAGAGGGCCGCGCGTCACATCGCGCAGCCACGCTTTGCGAATCTCGTTTTCGCGCGGGAAACGGCGCGACAACTCGGCGTAACCCTCGAAAAGCTGTTCCTTACGCGCTCTGGCTTGGGTTGCCGAACGGTGAGGGGCGTTAGTCTGGTATTGCGCGTTCAACCCTTCGAGTTGCGCTGTTAAATCATCGGGAAAACGCGACGCCAGAACCGCGATTTTTTCGCGGGTTAAACCGCGCGTGGAACTCTCAAAACTCCAGGTTTCGTTCCCCCACTGCTCGCGCGCATCCTGACGCCAACTGGGGATGAGCAGCACGAGGAGCCAACACGCCACAAAAAGTGTCAAACCCAACCATTTTCGAAAGAAATGCATGAAATTTCACCGCCATTTTCCAACTTTTGGCGCTTTTGCGGCGCGATTCTGGGTGGCCGAACCAGGCCGAATTCTTCCCATTCGCGCGCGTAAAAGTGGCGGGCATCGAAAGCCATGCGCGGCGTTGCGGGAATTTCTGGCAGCGATTCGGGCGCGGCGCGCGGCGTTTCGGCGGGCATGGCAAAAAGGGCGAAACATCCGAAAAACAGCGCGCACGCCGCGCCGCCGGAAAAGGTCGAAGCCGCCAAGCGCCACACCGCGACGCCTTCGATTTCGATTTCCCATAATCGGCGCAAAAACCCCGCGAAACCGCGATAACGACCGCGCCGCGCCTCGAACTGCGTCCAGAACCGCGCCTCGAAATCGCGCGAAAGCGGCGGGGTTGAATACGAATCGAACGCTGCCGCGATGTCGGGCGGAAATTCGTCGTTGGCGTCAAATTTCTTCATTTTGGGCCTCCCAGATGCGGCGGAACTCGCGGCGCGCCTCATGGAGCCGCGATTTCACGGTTCCAGTCGGCAAATTCAAAATCGCGCCGATTTCTTCGTAAGATTTCTCGTGCCACTGCCGCAAAACCAGAACGATTTGCAGCGTTTCGGGCAGAGCGTCGAGCGCGGTTTCGAGTGCCATTTTGGTGTCGCTGCGCGGCGAGAAGTCGGCGGTGCAGCGCGCTTCCTCTTCGCCTCCAAATAGTGATTCGCGCCGCGCGAGGGTGCGCTTGATTTCGAGGCAGTGATTGAGCGCGACGCGATAAAGCCAGGTCGAAAACTCGCTTTCGCCGCGAAACTGGGGCATTTTCTCGAAGGCGCGCAGCAGAATTTCCTGCGCGGCGTCTTCGGCCTTTTCCCGCTCGCGCAAAATTTGAAAACACAGGCGCCCGACATCCTCGCGGTGACGGCCCAGCAGAACCGCGACGGCTTCGCGGTCACCGTTCTGGGCGCGCCGCAGCAGTTCGCGCTCGTGGGAACTTTGGGCGAGGCGGCGGCGCAGCACGCGGGGAAGAACCAGGAATTTCGCCATTTAAGAGGTTGGATGGTGCGGGCGCGGCGAAATGTTCGCGCTTAGGAGAGGGAATCGTATTTCTCGTTTTGCAGGCGTTTCCAGCATCCCAGAACCAAAAGCGGCGTGATACGCGCGTAAAAACCCATTAGTTTGAGGGCGCCGACGCGCTCGAAACGGCGCGCCGAGGTGCCGAGCGGAATCAGCAAATGGCGGTGCAGGCCAAAGCGCGGGCAAAGTTTGCGAATCAGTTGAATGTCTTCGCCGAGATGGAGCGATTCATCGAAACCGCCGCAGGCGAGGAATTTGTCGCGCGGCGCGATGAGGCAGACGCCGCTTCCCATGCGAAGCGTCGATTGGCCCAGAAAAAAGCCGAGATTGAAGAGACCATAGCAGAGTTTGCCGCCCCATCCGCCATCGACGGCGACAAACCAGGGACAGGCGACGGCGAAAGGGAAATGGCGGTAACTTTTCCAGATCCGAGCCAGAAAATGCGGATGGGGCGCGTCGTCGGCATCGAGAAAAATGAGAAGTTCGCCCCTGGCACGGTGCGCGCCGAGGTTGCGCTGCCGCGAGACTCCTCTTTCGCTTTCCAGAAGCGTGACGTTGGGGAAATCGCGCGCGATTTGCGGGGTTGTGTCGTTGGATTGGCCGTCGCAGACCAGAATTTCGAAGTCGGGCGCGTCAGTTTGGTTTTGCAGCGCCAAAAGCAGCGCGCCGAGGCGCGGTGCTTCGTTGAGAGTGGGGATAACGATGGAAATTGCGGGCACACGCCCAGTTTAGAAATCGCGGGGCACCGGCTTTGCATTTTTCGAGGGGAAACTCCTGGGGAAAATTATCATGCAAAATATAAGTGGCAAACGAGTCGCTATTCTGGCGACCGATGGATTTGAGCAGTCGGAGTTGTTCGAGCCGAAAAAGGCGCTCGAAGCGGCGGGCGCGCAAACTTTTATCGTGTCGCTCCTGCCAGGCCAGATTCGCGGCTGGAAAGACAAAGAATGGGGCGATAGTTTCGGTGTCAACGCGGTGGTGAGCGACGTCAACGCCGCCGAATACGATGCTTTGGTGTTGCCAGGCGGAGTCATTAACCCTGACAAACTACGCGTCGATGAGGCGGCTCTTACTTTTGTGCGCGGCTTTTTCGAGCGCGGTTTGCCGGTGGGCGCGATTTGCCACGGCCCCTGGACGCTCATCAATGCCGATGTGGTCGATGGCCGTCTGATGACGAGCTATCACTCGATTCGCCGCGATCTGGAAAACGCCGGCGCCAACTGGGTCGATGAGGAAGTGGTGTGCGAACAGGGGCTGGTCACGAGCCGCACGCCCGACGATCTGCCCGCGTTTTGCGAGAAACTCATTGAGGAAATTGCCGAAGGTTATCACGCGGGCCAAACCGCGTGAGGTTCGACGTTGAAATGGAAATGCCCCTTGCCAATGGGCGGCCCGATTCGGTAAGATTTGTGGGGCCGCAAGGCGAAATTGGCCTGTAGCTCAGTGGTAGAGCGGTCGGCTGTTAACCGATTGGTCGCTGGTTCGAGTCCGGCCAGGCCAGCTGGGTCTTCCCACACTTTCTAACCAGTCCTTATCGAAAGATGAGGGCTGGTTTTGTGTTTTTCCAAGTGCGTAAAGTTCGACCGCGTGCGCGTCGCCGCTTGGAAACCACTCGATGCGGTGAATCAGCGTCCGCATCAACCTTTGCATTTCTGCGGGTTCAGCTGCTTCGCACAGCGAATCGAATTGCTGAAGCGTGTCGCGTAGCACCTGAGCATCGAAGTGGCTGCGAAGAGGCACAAGCGCCTGCTGAAGTCCTCGCTCTTCGATTTTTAGCTTTTCCTGCTCGCGTTGCAGTTCCGTCGCCTTGCCGCTCATCATAGCCAGGAGTGGCCCTGAGACTTCGCCGGACGTGATGCCCTCCAGCAAACGGTCGATCTTGGTTTGATTCTCCTTCATCGCTTGGTGGTTAATCGCCAGAAGTTCCTGTTGTGGCTCCAAGTCTCCGGCGCATTTGACGCGCGCCATCTCAACCGCTTCCTCCACTAATCCCTCGGCATCCATCAGGTTTTTCAACTGGTCTCGAATCCAGGACTCAGAAACCCTGGCTAATACCCGATTGCTGTGGCCCGCGCGGGCGCGTCCATGCATCTGCTGCTGCGCGCAGACGTAGTAGTGGATGTAGGAAGCGTTGATGCGCTTTTCTTTGACGTTGGGCTTATGCACCACGTAGTAGGGCGTCATGGAATGGCCGCACTCGGCGCAAAAAATCCGGCCTTGAAGCGGAAAGACGCGGTCACACTGGTTCTGGCTGTAGGAGCGTGGTCGGCCTACACGGTTAGGTGAATCCAGCGCTTTATCGCGGCGGGTTGATTGGGCCAACTCCCATAAGCCAATTGGAATGAGCGGTTCGTGAGGAGCTTTGACGATGCGATAGGCGCTGCCTTCATGTAATCCCTCAATGCCTTTGTTTTTCTTGTTGATCTCGATTTCTGCGATGTAGCGGCGGTTAAGGAGCAGGTCGCGCAGGGTGCCGACCGACCAGACTTCCGCGCCGCCAGGAGCGGGAATCTGATGGGCTTTGAGCCAGTCACGCACGACGAAATCGGAGGCGCTTTCGACGTAGGTTTGGAATATCTGGATGACGAGCTTCGATTTTTCGGGGTCTGGGCTTAGAACGTGATCCTGGCCGCGCACGAAGCCAAAGGGCACAAGCCCGCCGTTCCACATCCCTTTTTCCGCGCGCATCCGCATCTTAATGCTGACTTTCTCGCCGGTTTGTTCGCGCTCGTAGGCTTTGGCGCCTACCAGCATCATTTCCATGAAGCGGCCTGATGCGGTGTTGCGGTCGGCAGGATCGTGGAGCGTGATGAACTCCACATTGTGGGTGCGGAACTCTTTATCCAACACGTAGAACTCGCGGCTCCTCGTCAGGCGGTCATACCAGGTGCAGAGCACTCCCTCGATTTGCCCGCTTTCTACCAGAAAGCGCACGCGCGACAGACCAGGACGCTTGAGTGATCCGGCACTATGCCCTTCATCCTTGATGATCTCGGCAACCTGCCAGCCGCGCGAATGGCAGAAGGCTTCTAACTCCTCGATTTGCGACTCGCAGCTTGGGTAATCCTTTTTGGTTTGTTCCTGAGTGCTGACACGGGCATAAAGCGCCATCCGCTTGCCCGCAGAGTGAAGGTTAGGAGAGATGATCTTTTTCATGGTTTTGTTTTACGATTCGCAGCGCGATGGTCGATAAGATGTCGGCAACGATTTCCAAGCGTTGTTCTGGCGTGAGAAACTCGATTTCACCGTCGCTTCTCTGGTTTTGATGCTGGGGTAGAGGCATAGTGTCCGCTTACGGATTTCAGCTTCAAGATAAGCCTAAAGTTTATCTATGTCAACTGTTTAGTAAAAGGCAATCGCAGAGTTTTCTGTTACAGTGAAATTCAATTTCAACCTCCATGAACGACCAATTCCTTTCGGTGAGTCAAGTCGCACAACTCAAAGGCGTCTCTCGCAACGCTGTCTATAAAGCCGTGAGTGAAAAGCGTCTGCCGTCTCAACAAATCGTGGGGCATATCGCTCTGCGTGTGACCGATGTCGAGGCATGGAATCCGAGGGAGCGCACCGGCAGACGCCAAGGGGTGAAGTCTTCTGAGGAAACAAAGCAGCGAATCGCTGAATCACAGCGATTAAGGTGGCAAAAGCGAAAGGAGGAGTGAGGTTTGCAGCTTATTCTTCATTCCCTAATTAGTTTGTCCAGACACTAATTACCAACGCGGGAACAACTCCGCTTCAACTGGCACCGGAGCCGCCGGTTGGTTGCGTGATGTTGCCGCAAGCCTTCCACATATCAAATCCACGGCGACTGCCCTTTGGTAGAATTCCTTTTTGTGAAGTTGCATTTCGCGCGCTTTATCGCCCGCACGCTTCCGCACCTGGCAATTTTTGCCATCGTGCTGTTGGCGTTCGGCTCGCGCGCGGGTGCCTTCTGGCAGTGTGAAGGCCGCGTTTGTGGTGTCACCGCTTGGGCCTGCTGCTGCGCTGTGCCTTCCAGCAACCACGATCCCAACTGCGGCCCTTCGCTCACTCAAGCACAGGAGCACTTCCAGTCATCCGCTCATCTCCAGGAAATGGGCGTTTGCATCGCCGATTGCCATTGCACGATGACGGTGCAGAGCGCCGATCAATCCGTGCCTCGCACGGCTTCTTTTGTAGCCCCAACGCCGCTCCTCTTCGTGGTTGTTTTGCCGCCTGTTGTTGCGCTCGAAGCGCCGCGTGTGGTCACCGTTCCGCGTTCGCGCGAATCGCGCGGGCCACCTCGTAGCTCCACTCTTTTCACCCATCCCTCGCTTCGCGGCCCGCCCCTCGCCTGACGCTTTTTTGTTTCGGTTTTCAAGCCGTGAGCGTCGGCGCGCCTTTTCTCTTTTTGGCCGCACCTTCTGACGCCTCGGCTCCCCCGATTTTAAGTGTCAGGAGACCCCTTGCGACCCATATTCTTTCTTTTTAGCTGTTCTGCGCTCGCCACTGTTACGGCCAAAGCGCAGGAAAACCCAAACCCATCGCCACCACCCGCGCCCCTCGTCGCGCCGGTTACTTCCACCGAACCTGAAATCGCGCTCGACGAACTCATCGCGCGCACACTTCAAAATAATCCGCAACTTCCTATCGCCAGGGAGAACCGCGAGGCTGTGCGCCAGCGTGCCGGAGCCGTTCGCGCCTTTCCTAATCCGCAGTTGCAGATGGTGCCAGGTTTTACAGGAAGTCGTGAGGCCCGCGACGAGGAAATCATCCTTTCGCAGCCCCTCGATCTCTTTGGCCAGCGCCGCGCACAAAGAGGCGTCGCAGAGGCCGAACTGCGCCGCGCCGAAGCTGAACTCACACTGGCCCAGCGATCTTTAGTTGTCCAAGTCAAGAACGCCGCCGCCGATTTATTCGCCGCGCAGGAAGCGGAGAATCTCGGACAAAGCGGGATCGAAATCGCGCGCCTGTTCCGCGACGCTGCCGCTCGTAAAGCGCAACTGGGTGATGTTCCCCCAGTTCAGGTGCAGCGCGCGGAACTGGAGCTTCTGCGCGTTCAAAACGATCTGGCCAGCGCACGCGCCGAGCGTCTGGCGCGTCGCGCGGCTCTCAATGCCCTGATTGGACAGGCGCCGCAAACTCCGGTTCGCGTGCTGTTACCGGTTTCAAGCGCTCTGACCGACCTTCTCAGAACGCCATTAACACTTGCTAATCCTGGGCTTGCGGGCGCTGCTACGAGCGGCATAAGTTCCGTCGGTGGCGTCCCAATCTCGCCGCCGCTTTCCAACACGCCGCCTCAGCCAACATCACCTCGCGGCGTGCTACAGAATCCAACTGTTGGCGCGTCTTCACAGATCGGCTCTAATTTAATTGCACAGCGCGAACAATTTTTGTCCGGCGCTTTGGTGAGGCCCGACATCGTAGGAGCGCAGGCCACGCTCGAAGCACAGCGCGCTCAGGTTGCGGCTATTGGTCGTGGCCGATTGCCTCAAATCGAGATTCAGGCGCGTCGCTCCTCGTTTTTTGGACGCGACGGCTCCACCGCCCTTCGCGCCGTTGTCAGCGTTCCGCTCTTTGATTTCGGTTCAATTGGCGCGCAAAAGCGGGCCGCGCAAGCCGAAGTGCGCGCGCAGGAAGCGCGTATCAATCTGCTCCGCGCCCAAGCCGCCACACAAGTCGAACAAGCCCTGATTCGCCTTCAGCAACAGCGCCAGACCGTTGGAACCTACCGCACCGGCATCGTGCCGCAAACCCTCGATCTGCTGCGAAAAACTCAGATCGGTTACGCGCAGGGCGCCTCGACTTACTTGGAAGTTTTGGAAGCGCAGCGCACCTTGCGCCAAGTGCAAACCGAATATCTGCAAGCCCTCGTCGGCACGCGGAGTGGAGAAGCCGCGCTCGAAAGCGCCCTCGGCGCCGGTCTGCCCGATTTAACGGGAGCGATTGCCAATCCAAGCGGCCCCGTCGCTTTACCTGGCACCGCCGCTCCAGGCACGTTGCCCGAAAGAGACGCTGCGCCCAATACCACCTCGCAGCTCAATCCGCGCGGCATGGCGCCAAGCCCCAATCCACCGGCCACATCCCAGGGAGGAGACCGCTAAATGAACTCCAATCCATCCACCAAAAGCACACGAAACATCGCGTTGCCTGCTGCCGGAGCCGCTGTTGTGGGCGCCGGATTGCTGGCTTTTCTGCTCGGACGCAGCACCGCGCCCAATCCGCCCGCCAACTTCGGCACCAATGAAGCTGCCAAGGTGACGGAAGAAAGCGGTCACGAAGAAGGCGCCCACGAAGGGGGGGGCCACGAAGAGGGGGGCCACGAAGAAAGTGGTCACGCCGAGGGTGAAGAAGGACACGAGGAACACGGTGAAGGCGAAGCGATTTCGTTTTCGCCCGAAGCCCTCGAATCGGCGCAAATCGAACTTGCGCCCGTTGCTTTGAAGCCGCAAGTTTCCGGTTTGCCCTTCAACGGCCAAATCGAAGCCTCACCCGACAACGTGGCGCGTGTCGCGTCGGTGGTGCCAGGGCGCATCACGCGGCTTTTCGTTTCCATCGGAGCGCGCGTCAAACAAGGACAAACGCTCGCTTTGGTCGAGAGCCGCAGCGTTGGCGAAGCCCAGGCCGCTTTTTCTCAAGCCGTCGTGCGGCTTCAAAACGCGCGCTCCAACTTCGACGTAACCCAAAAGCAAGCGCGCGCGGGCGTCTTTTCACGAGCCCCACTCGAAACCGCGCGCCGCGCGCAAATTGACGCCGCCGCCGAAGTGCGTGCCCAGGAAACCGCCGTGCGACAGGCGCGCGCCGCGCTCGAAAATGTCGTGCGATTGGCCAAAGCGGGAAGTTTCGCGCGGCCCTCGCTCGAAGCGGCGCGGAGTCAATACGCCAGCGCACTCGAAAGTTTGCGAAGCGCCGAAGCCGCGCAAAGCAACGCGACTGCCTCGGTGAGGTCGGCGCGCGCAGAGTTGGCGCGTCGCCGCCAGATCGCGGCGGGCGGCGGTTACAGTTCGCGGCCAGTCGAAGAAGCGCGCCGCGTTTTGGTGGCCGCGCAATCGGCACGGGCAGTAGCGGGGAGCGAAGTCGCAACCACACGCGCCAACTTAAGCCGCTCGAAGTCACTGGCCGCCGAGGGTTTGGTTTCCACGCGCGATTTAGAAGCGGCCCAGACCGCGTTCGACACCGCGACCGCCAGACTCGAAACTGCCCAGGCCGATGAACGCGCCGCCACACGGGAACTCGAACGCCAGCGTCGTTTAGCGACCTCCAACGTCGCCGGAAGCGCCGAAGTGGGCGAGGCTCAGGCGCGTTTGGCGAGCGCCCAGGCCGACGAGCGCACCCGCAACGCCCAGGCGCAGCGCGCGCGCGAAGGGTTGCGAGCGGCCCGCAGCGTTTTGGAGCGCGAACGCCTGATTTTCGGTGGCAACCTCGCCAATCGGCGCGAGTTTTCGGGTGCGCGAGCGAATCTGGAAAACGCACAAAACGCGCTCACCAAAGCGCGCCAGACCTTGATCGTCAGCAACGCCGCGCTGCGGCGTGAAAGCTCGATTCTTCGCCAAAACCTCAACAACACCGCACAAATCCAAAGCGCGCGGGCCGTTTTGGTTTCGGCGCAAAGCGACCTCAATGCCGCGCAAACCGCGCTTTCCCTTCTTAAATCGGCGCCAGGAGGCAGCGCCATGGTGCCGATCCGCGCGCCGCTCACAGGCATCGTGCAGGCGCGCGACGTGGCACAGGGCGAGGTCATCGAAGCCGACAAAAACTTAATGACAATCGTGAACTTGGCGACGGTTCATGTGGATATGAACCTGCCGGAGCGCGACATTTCCCGCGTTCGCGTTGGCGCTCCGGTCAGTGTTCGGGTGGATGCCGTTCCTAACCGAACCTTTTTGGGGCGCGTGGAACTCATTCACACCGAGCTTGACCCCAAAACCCGCACCGTCGAAGCCCACGCTGAGGTTTCCAACCCCGCCGCCCAAAGCGGTCACGCTTTGCGGCCTGGAATGTTCGCGCGCGGCACGATTGGGAGCGGCAGTCAAAGCCTCGCCATGATGGTTCCTGCCGAGGCGGTGCAGGACTTGGAAGGCAAGCGGGTGGTTTTCGTCGCGGGCGAGAAAGCGGGCCAGTTTGAAGCGCGCGAAGTTGAAACCGGCGCCACAACCGGCGGGCAAACCTACATCAAAAACGGCCTCAAACCTGGGGATCGCGCCGTGGTAAAAGGCGCGTTCATGGTCAAAGCGCAGGCTATGAAAGCTGAACTGGGACACGAACATTAAAGGAAAACGAATTTGAACATCTGGCTCTGGACGCTGGGGAGCGTAAGCGTTGTCTCGCTGATTTCACTTGTCGGAGTGGCGATGCTGTCGTTGCGCGAAAAGACGTTGCACCGCGCACTCTTCGTTTTGGTGGCACTGGCGGTGGGGGCGCTCTTGGGCGATGCCTTTATCCACCTCATCCCCGAAGCGTTCGAGCGGTTAGGCCAGGGGCCGCGCGTTCCAGCGCTGATTCTGGCGGGCATCGCCGGCTTTTTCGTGTTGGAAAAGTTTCTCCATTGGCGACACGAACACGATTTGGAGGCGAGTGGTCACATCCACCCCGTGGGGCCGATGAACCTTGTCGCCAATGGGATTCACAACTTCGTGGATGGCGTGCTCATTGGCGCTTCCTTTCAAGCTGGCCCTGCGGTGGGATTGGCGACCACCCTTGCAGTTGTGATGCACGAAATTCCGCAGGAAATTGGCAATTTCGCGGTTTTAGTTCATGCTGGTTACGCTCGCGGCCAGGCTCTGCGTCTCAACTTTTTCGCCGGATGCGCGGCCTTGCTGGGGGCCGTTGCGGTGCTGTGCATCGGTTCCTACGCGACTCCCTTTGTGAATGACATCCTGCCATTTGCGGCAGGGGGTTTCATTTATATTGCGGGCTGTGACCTCGTGCCCCAACTGCACCGTGAGAAACGTCCGCTTCATTCGCTGGCTCAATTGCTCGCCGCCAGCGCGGGGGTGGCTCTTATGTTCTCCCTGTTGGCGCTGGAGCGCTGACCTTTTCAACCAAACACTATGAAGCAATCTCAATTTTCAATCTCTGGAATGTGCTGCCCGACTGAAGAGCAGTTGGTTCGCAATCGCTTGAAGCCGGTGCAGGGCATCGAGAGGCTCGATTTCAACACCATGCAGCGCGAACTCACCGTTTCGCATACGCTGGACGACGACCAGGCTATTTTCTCGGCCCTGGAATCGTTGGGTTTGGGCGCGCAACGCAAAACCACAGCGCCTGATGCCGAAACCATCGCTACGGTCAACCATCACAAACACGAAGGCGCCACCTTGACAACCAAATGGTTGATGGGCGTTTCGGGCGCGGCGGCGCTGGCATCCGAAGGTGTGGCTTACGCGACTGGCAACGAAGGATCGCTGCCGGTTATCGCTCTGGCGCTGCTTTCCATTGCCTCTGGCGGGCGCGACACGCTTCGCAAAGGCTGGATCGCGCTGCGAACTCTCACGCTCAACATCAATTTCCTGATGTCTTTGGCCGTTGCAGGCGCGATTTTTATCGGACAATGGCCCGAAGCGGCGATGGTGACGTTTCTCTTCGGCGTAGCCGAGATGATCGAAGCGTTTTCGCTTGAACGGGCGCGCAATGCGATTCGCGGACTGCTCGAAATGGCGCCCGAAACTGCCCTTGTGCAGGGCGTTGGCGGCGCGTGGAACGAAGTCGCGGCGACGAAAGTGCAAGTCGGGCAAATCATGCGCGTGCGGCCTGGCGAGCGCATCCCACTCGACGGAATCGTTACAAGCGGCGAATCGTTCGTGAATCAAGCGCCTATCACCGGCGAAAGCCTGCCCGTCGCCAAAAAGAGCGGCGACAGCGTTTTCGCGGGTTCGGTCAACGAACGCGGCGCCCTGGAAGTTCGGGTGTCTTCTGGCAGTGGCGATACCACGCTGGCGCGCATCATCCGCGCCGTGCAGGAAGCGCAGGCCCAGCGCGCACCAACCCAGCGTTTCATCGACAATTTCGCCCGCTTTTATACGCCCGCCGTCGTGCTGGGCGCGATCTTAATTGCCGCTGTGCCGCCACTTCTTTTCGCGCAGCCGTTCCAGCCCTGGCTTTATAAGGCGCTGGTGCTACTCGTCGTAGCCTGTCCGTGCGCCCTGGTGATTTCAACGCCCGTCACGGTCGTAAGCGGTTTAGCGGCGGCGGCGCGGCGCGGAATTTTAGTCAAAGGCGGCGCCTACCTCGAAACAGGCCGCAAGCTCCGCGCAGTCGCGCTCGACAAAACCGGCACGCTCACACACGGAAAACCCGTCGTGACCGACATCGTGGTGTTGAACGAGTCTGGCGGCATGATGCAGTGGGACAAAGAGGCTCTGCTCCAACTGGCCGCGAGTCTGGATGCGCCGTCCGAGCATCCCGTCGCGTCGGCCATCGTCGCGGCGTGGACGGGCGCGAAGAACACGGAGGCTGGCTCGACCGATCCGGCCCGCTTGGAAAGTGTCAAAAAATCGGGCGAACTTCTGCCTGTTACCGAATTTGAATCTCTCACCGGACGCGGTGTGAAGGGCAGGGTTGGAAAGGTGCTCTATTTCATCGGCAATCACCGCTTGGCCGAAGAAAACGGGGTGTGCAGCCCGCGCGTGGAAGCCGAATTGGAGCGCCTTGAACGCGAGGGCAAAACGACGGTGGTTCTCACCAACGAGCGTGAAGCCCTGGCCGTTCTGGGCGTGGCGGACACGCTGCGCGAAAGCAGCATCCAGGCGCTGCGCCAACTTCACGAGTTGAGTGTGCAAAGCGTGATGCTCACCGGCGACAACCAGACCACAGCCAGCGCCATCGCGCGCCAGGTCGGAATTGACGACGCGCGCGGCGACCTATTGCCCGAAGACAAGTTCAGCGCCATCGGTGGTTTGCTCCAAAAATACGGCACGGTCGGCATGGTGGGCGACGGCATCAACGATGCGCCCGCGCTCGCTAAAGCCTCGGTCGGTTTTGCGATGGGCGCGGCAGGCACCGACACCGCCATCGAAACCGCAGACGTGGCTTTGATGCAGGACGACCTCCGCAAACTGCCGCTTTTCATTCGCCTCAGCCGCCAGACGGGGACGATTCTGGCCCAAAACATCGCCTTTTCCATCGGTGTAAAAATCGTGTTTTTCGCGCTCGCTCTGACGGGCCACGCCACGCTGTGGATGGCCGTTTTCGCCGATATGGGCGCCAGCCTGCTGGTCGTTTTTAACGGCTTGCGCTTGCTGCGCTTTGATTCCCAGAACACCGCGACCGCCGCACCGGAAGTGCTTTCATGATTAACAATCTCATCCGGTTCTCGATCAAGAACCGCTTTTTCATTCTTTTGCTGTCGCTCGCGTTGGGCGTGGCGGGCGTTTACAACGCCTTTTTGCTGCCCATTGACGCCGTGCCGGACGTGACCAACAAACAGGTGCAAATCAATACGGTTGCGCCCTCGCTCGCGCCCGCCGAAGTCGAGCAGCAAATCACTTTTCCCATTGAAGTCGCGCTCGCGGGGATGCCAGGACTTCAGGAAACGCGCTCGGTGTCGCAGTTCGGACTTTCGCAGGTCACGGTGATTTTCGAGGACGCCAAAGACATTTACTTTGCCCGCCAGCTTATCGCCGAGCGGATGGGCGGCATCCGCGAGGAACTGCCGCCAAGCGCATCCGCGCCGCAGATGGGGCCGGTTTCGACGGGTTTGGGCGAGATTTACAATGTCGTGGTCGAAGGCAAAGGCGACCTGATGGAGCGCCGCGAAACCCTTGATTTTCTGGTGCGCCCGCCGCTTCGCACCGTGCGAGGACTTTCGGAGGTCAACGCTTTTGGCGGGTTTGAAAAGCAGTTTCAAGTTGTGGTTGACCCGCAAAAGCTGCAAGCGCGCGGCCTGCACTTGCGCGACGTGAGCGACGCTTTGGAAGCCAACAACTCTAACGCGGGCGGCGGCTACATCGCCAAGGGCGATGAGCAGCAGTTGGTGCGCGGCATCGGGGTCATCCAGAACAAAAGCGACATCGGCAACATCGTGTTGAAAGCCGAAAATGGGACTCCGGTCTTGATTCGGGACGTGGCGAATGTGACGACCGGCGGCGCCACACGACAAGGCGCGGTGACGATGAACGGCAAGGGCGAAGCGGTCGTTGGCATCACCATGCTGCTGCTTGGCGAGAATGGGCGCGTGGTCGTCGGGAGGGTCAAAGACCGGCTCGCGGTCATCGAGAAAACCTTGCCGGCAGGAACCAAACTCGTTGGCTTTTTAGACCGGAGCGAACTCATTGGCCGCACGCTGCAAACCGCGATTCGCAACCTCACCGAAGGCGGTTTGCTGGTGGTGGGCGTGCTGTTTTTGTTTCTGCTTCAACTGCGCGCGGGCCTGATTGTGTCGAGCGTGATTCCGCTTTCGATGCTTTTTGCCATCATCGGAATGAGGTATTTCGGCGTCTCGGCCAACCTGATGAGTTTGGGCGCGATAGATTTTGGCCTCATCGTGGACGCGGCAGTGATCATCGTAGAGAACTGCGTGCGCCGTCTGGCGGAACTGCGCGCTCATTTGGGCCGCGATTTAAGCGAAGAAGAGCGAATCAACGAGATATCCGAGGGCGCGGTCGAAGTGCGCCAGGCTTCGCAGTTCGGAGAAATCATCATCATCGCGGCCTATCTGCCGATTTTGTCCCTCGTCGGAATCGAAGGCAAAATGTTTCGCCCGATGGGGCTGACGGTGATTTTTGCGCTCATTGGGGCGCTCATTTTGAGCCTCACTCTTATTCCGGCGCTGTGCGCTTACTTCCTGCGCGTCAAGGGCGAAAAGGAAAGCCCGATTATCAAGGTTGCCTCGAAAGGTTATGAACCGGCGCTGAATTGGGCGCTGGGTCACCGCGCTTGGATGGCGGGCGGAGCGACGGTGTTTTTTCTGCTTTGCGCGAGTTTGTTCCCGCGCCTGGGAAGCGAGTTTTTGCCGCAGCTCAACGAAGGCGCCATTGCAATCGGCGCGGGCTATCCGCCTTCGATGAGCATCGAAACCGCGACAAAGCGTTCCACCGAACTCGAAAAGGCGCTACTCAAAGCCTTTCCGAGTGAGATTGATGCCATCGTGACGCGCATTGGGCGGGCCGAAATCGCCACCGACCCGATGCTGCCTTCGCAGCACGATGTTTTGATAACTCTGAAACCGCAGGAAGGTTGGAAGGAAGCGCGCGACCACGAAGAACTCGTCGCTAAAATGAGCGAAGTGTTGGAAGAGATGCCAGGTGTCGGCGGCTCCTTCTCGCAGCCGATTCAGTTCCGCATGAACGAACTCATCGAAGGCATTGGCATTCGCTCGGAACTGGGCATCAAGCTTTTTGGCGACGATTTGGGAATTTTAGCGGACAAAGCGGGGGAGATTTCCCGCGTCGTGCGCTCGGTTCCAGGCGCGGCGGATGTGTCGTTTGAAGCCACCGAAGGCTTGCCGGTTCTCAACATTGCGCTCGACCGCGCGGCGATTGCGCGTTACGGCATCAATGTTTCGGATGTGGAAGACACTCTTGAAAGCGCCGTTGGCGGCAAAGAAGCGGGCCAAGTCATTCAGGGCAATCGACGATTTGACATCATGGTGCGCCTCGCACCCAAATATCGGGGCGACGCCGAAGCCATCAGCCGCATCACCGTCGAAGCACCGGACGGCGCGAACATCCCCCTCGCGCAATTGGCGAACATCGAAAGCACCCAGGGGCCGGTTCAAATTTCGCGCGAAAATGGGCAGCGCCGCGTCGTGGTGCAGTCGAACGTGCGTGGGCGCGACCTCGGTTCGTTTGTTGAAGAAGTCAGGCGAGAAATCGACGCCAAAGTGAAGTTGCCCGTTGGCTATCGCGTCGAATTTGGCGGCACCTACGAGCATCTGCAAAGCGGGCGGGCGCGCTTAATGATTGTCGTGCCGCTCACCTTCGGTTTGATTTTTCTGCTGCTTTTCACCACCTTTGGCAGCGTAAAACAAGCGGCTTTGGTTTTTACTGGAATCCCTTTCGCCATCACGGGCGGCATTTTGGCGCTCTACGGGCGCGGGATGCCGTTCTCGATGTCGGCAGGCGTTGGGTTCATCGCGCTTTTCGGCGTGGCGGTGCTCAACGGCGTGGTTTTGGTGATGTTTATCAATGAACTTCGTCAGAAAGGGAAGCCGCTCCGCGAGGCCGTGGTTCAAGGCTGCTCGCTGCGCTTGCGGCCCGTTTTAATGACGGCGGCGGTCGCTTCGATTGGCTTTATCCCGATGGCCTTTGGTCATGGCGCGGGAGCGGAAGTGCAAAAGCCTCTGGCGACCGTAGTCATCGGCGGTTTGCTCACTTCCACGCTGCTCACGCTATTTGTTCTGCCGACGCTTTATCTCTGGTTCGAGCGCGAGAAAAATGCGGAGGTGGTTTGATAAGTCAGGGCCAATCTCACAAGCACCGCCCCAAGCCATTAAAAAAGGCCGCTCCGATTTTATTCTGAGCGGCCTTTTTAACCTACTTGCCTTAAGTTTGCAGTGAACATCGAGAACCGCACTTCGCGTCAGGAGGCACAGGACAGAGATAATCCCCACCTTTTTAGGCTACGCCGATGCCCAACGCGCGCAGGTTGGCCTCATTGATACCTTCGGCCTGGCAGCAAGCGGCATTCTGGCCGTCAACGACGGCGGTTGGAACTTGTTGCACGCCGTATCGCGCCGCGAGATCGCGGCACTCGTTCGTCGCGCAGCCTTCGCGCAGATCGTAAACCTTCACGTCGCAATTGGGGCAGGCGACCGCTTGCACGGTCTTAACGGCCTCATCGCACAGCGGGCAACCCGCGATGAAAATTTCAACAGTTTTCCCCATTTCTAACTCACTTCCTTGGTTGGGTTTGGAGGCGCCAAGCAACGGGCAAAAGGGAGCTTCGCCCAGCAAGCCGGACTCCCAGAGACGAACCGCCTCGATTAGCACGGCGCGGCGATCCTGCAACTGCACGATTTGTTTTTCAAGGCGTTCGACCTTGCGTCGCGCCGCCAGAGCGACGCTTGAACAAGGCACCTGCCCTCTTTCCGCAAGGGAGAGAACCGCCTTGATTTCTCGCAGCGTAAAACCGTGTTCCTGAGCCTGAATGATGAAGTGCACACGCTCCGCAACGTCCGGCGCGTAGTCGCGGTAGCCCGCTTGAGTGCGGTCTAACGCGACTATTAAAGCGATTTCTTCGTAGTAGCGCAGCGCCGCAACGCTCTTTCCGGTTGCTCTGGACAATTCCCCGATACGCATCGCGTTTTGCCTCCATGAAATCATTGTAAGACCCTCAAGCGGCTGGAGAGTCAAGGTTTATTTTTGACACCTTGAGCAGTTTCTGGTTAACGCCTTGATTTATGGCGTCGGAACCGCGCCCTGAGTCTCGCTGTTGGAAGGCACAATCGACGGCGCAAGCCCTGTTGGGGTAGAATCGGGGAAGTCGAGCACACCGACCGAGCGCAGCAACTGGTCACGCGCCACGTTGTATCCGAAGAGTGTCAGCACCACATTGCTCTCCGCGCGCGTGCGCGCCGCCAGCGCGTCCAGTAACTCAACGAGAATGCTCTTGCCCGCCTGGTAGCGGATGAGCATGACGCGATAATCTTCCTGAGCCGAGCGCAGCGCCGCCTGCGCCGTCTCGATGTTTTGCTCTGCGGCGCGCAGGTTGAGGTAGGTGCCGTTCACACTTTGCGCCACTTCCAGCAAAACGCGCTCTCGCTCATGCTGCTGCCGCCGGCTTTGTGCCTGCGCGGTTTGGATCGCCGCGCGCCTGCGCCCGCCGGTAAAGAGCGGAATCGAAGCGGCGATGCCGAAGGTGGTGCCCCCTGAGGTGCGCTGGCCCTGTGACTTGGCGATGTCGCCCATGATAAAAGCGTTGACCTGGGGCCGGTAGGACTGGCCGATGGCTGCCGCTTCGGCCTCGGCGCTCGCGATGCGAAGTCCTGCCGCGCGCAGTTCGGGTCGCCCGCGCTGCGCCAAGCGCAGCAGCAAAGAAAGGTCAGCCGGCAGCGCCGCCGCGAATGTGCCGGCGCTCGAACTGGGGACGGAAGGCGCCGCGCTGGAAGCGTTGGAACCGGCAACGGGAGTCCCCGACGCCGCGCCGTTGGAAGCGGTGAAGCCGGTCGATGGAGCCGGAACTTGAGGCGTGGTTAGATTAGGCGGTGTTGTGTCGGGCGGTGTTGTAGCGGGGACGGTCGACGAGGCGGCCAGGGATGTCGCGCTGGGGGGCGTTGCCCCGCTCAAGCGCGCGAAAAGAACGGCGCTCGGCTGGTGGGCGAGAACTCCCATCACTCCGATTTCCGAAGCGGGGTGAACGCCCATGACGGTTTTTAGTTGCAGAAGGGCAAGCTCCACATCACGCCTCGCGTTGGTGAGTTCCTGCTGCGTCGCCGCGACTTCGGCTTCGTCGCGCAGAACGAAAAAGGGCGGGATTTTGCCTTCTTCGGCGCGGATGCGGTCGAGGCGCAGCTGCTCCTGATTTTCCTGCAAGCGGGCCTGCTGCACCTCCACCAGGGCGCGGCGGGCCTGCACTTCGCGGTAGGCGGTGCGTGTCAGCAGCGCGACTTCCTGGCGCTGGCCTTCCAATTCCGCCTCTGAGGCATCGCGCAAAGCCGCCGCCTGACGCACCAGAGTTTTCAAGCGTCCGCCGGTGTAAAGCGGAGCCATAAGCATCAGGTTCTGGTCGAAGTAGCCGCCACGCGGCAGGTTCATTATCATCCGAGCCACCGGCAGAGGCGGGCTTTCGACGATGTTGGCGATGCTTCCGCCCGATAAAAAGGTATTGGCCGACAGCACGGGCCGCCTTTCAGCACGAGCCGCGTTGAGCCGCCCCAATGCGGCTTCCACTTCCTCCGCCGCGCCGCGCACGATGGGGCTTTCTCGCAGGGCCAGGGCGACCGCCTCCTCAACTGTGAGTGCTTGCTTCACGAGCGGACGCTGTGCAAGAAGCCGTTCCAGACTGCCCTCAGCTTCAATGGAAGGCAAGGTCGGCGGCGCGCCGTCCATGGCCTGTGTCTGCGCGCTGGCGGGAACCGCCACAGCCGACAAAAGGGTGAAGGCGAAGAGTGTTTTCAACGACCGTTTGGGTAGCATTATTTGGTCTCCCCTGATTTTTCGGCGGTAGCCGGTTTTGATAAGAAGCGCCGCGCCCAATCGGCTTCGGCGCGTTTGCGCTGCTCGACGGAAAGCAAGCCGCTGGCCTCGCTCCACCATGCGCGGCGCGCCTGTGCGAGTTGCCGCGAAAGCTCCGCGACCGGCGCGGCGCGCTCTTGAATTTCTGGCAGCGTGACGGCGCGCTCTTTACCGCTCTCCATATCGCGCTGAAACTGCTCCGATGCTCGTGCCAGCATCGCCCGCAGTTCGCGCGTGTCGCGTTGCCAGCGCGCTCGCAACGACCCCAAGTTGCGGGTTTGTCCCGCGCTCAAAGCCAATGCTTTGCGCTGTGACAACAGCCAGTCGGGATCGGGCGCGGCGGAAAAAGCGGGGACGAATTCGGCTCCGCCTTCTCGGCTTTTCGCCTGCGATGAAGATTTCAAATAGGCGGCGGCTTCGGGCACGGTGCGAGCCGGAGCGCGGAGCGGCTGGCGTTGCCACACGATCACGCTGGCGATGATGGCCAGCAGCAAGCCAGGTCCAAAACGGAACCAACGCGGCTTTATATGGCTTTGAGATGGATTGGTTTTCATTCGACACCCGCGGGTTTGGCTTCGGACACAACCCCCGCCCGTGACGCGCCATTGGTGCCCCGCGCCGCGTCGATGGCGTGGACTTCGGCATCCTCTTCCGGCTCGCGCACCGGCCAGTGCCAGTCACGGCCCAGGAAGGTTTTGTTGAGCCATTTGATGAAGTCGTCCACGTAGGTGTGCATAATCGGAATATCGAGCAGGCTCAAAATCGTGCCGATAATGAGGCCGCCGACGATTGCCGTCGCCAGTGGCTGATAAGCGTCCAGGCCGGTTTTGGGGGCGATGGCGATGGGCAATAAGACGACGAGGCTAATGATGGCCGTCATCAAAATTGGGCGCAGACGTTGCGGACACGCTTCGCGGATCGCCTGATCGCGCGGAATGCCGCGGTCGCGGTAGCGCGCGATGAGGTCAATCATCAAAATCGCGGTCGTGATGTCCATGCCGGTCAAAACGATAATGCCCAGCATCGAAACCGTCGAAAAGGCTTGGCCCGCCAGCCAGAGCGCGGCGAACACACCGGCGAGTTCGAGGGGCAAACTGGCGATCATTTGCAGCGGCTGCAAAAAGCTGCGGAACTGCGCCACGAGCACCAGATACATGAACACCAAAGCTAGCGCCATTCCGGTGAACAAGCGGCGAAAAGAGTCCATCATCTGCGTCATATCGCCGCGCATTTCCATGCCGTAGCCAGGTGGGAAATTGACCGCTTCGATTCCCAGTTTCGCGTTGCCGCCATAGGCGTTGGCCACCAGGTTCATCACCACGTCCATCGAAGGTAAGTCCCCGATGCGATAGTAGCCGGTGACGCCGACCACACGCTTCAACATATCGTGTTCTATCACCGTCGGCGCCAGATTCCGCTCGATGGTCGCCACCGATTTGAGCGGAATTTGCCGCCCGTCGGCTGCCGTCAAATACAAGTTCTCCAGATCGCTGGCGCTGCGCCGGTCGCTTTCTTCGTAGCGCACCAGAATGGTGTTCTGGCGCAGGTTGGGCTGGCGATAAAACTCGTTGGTCAGGCCGCCACGCAGCGCGTAATAGGCTTGCTGCGAAATGATTTCCGGCGATAAGCCGACTTCCTGCGCGCGCTGCGGATCGACCTTGATGCGATAATCCGGCACGCCCAGGTCGGAAGTCGTGGCCGGTTGATACATCTCCGGCATTTTTTGTGCGACCTGCAACACTTCCTTGCTCAAGCGGTCGAGTTCTTTCAAATCAGGGCCGTAGATATTGACGTGGATCGGCGCGGCGGCTGTGGCCATCACGTCGCTGCCCATCTCCTTGATTTGCAAACGCCGGATGCCAGGAATCGTGCGCAGCGCCTCGGCGTGAATCGCGTCCATGACCTGCCAGATGGTGCGCTCGCGTTTGTCCTTATCGGAAAAGGTCAGCATCATCGAAGCGCCGCTGACCTGCGGCATTTGATAGCCGGTGTAAAACGGCGTGAAACTTTCGAACATTGATTCGGCCCCGATTTCAATGGAGGCTTTTTCGAGTTCGGGGTGCTTCAACATGATGGTTTCGAGCTGCGTGACGGCCTTTTCGGTTTGCTGAAACGAGGTGCCAGGCGCCATTTCCAGAAAGCCGTTGGCCTGCCCGACATCGGCGAGAGGCATCATTTCGCTGCCCAGGAAATAATAAAAAGTGAAGCCGGCAATAATGAGGGCGGTTTTGCGCGCGAAACTCCAGAAACGGTTGCGCAGCATCCAGTCGATAGAACGCGCATACCCCTTTTCCAGTCGAGTCAAAGCGCGCTGAAACGGATCAAGCAGCAGATACAAATACTTGAGGAAGGGGTGGGTGCGGTCGGCTTCGCGCGCGCTTTCGGGGCGTAAAAAGTTGGCGCACAAAAGCGCCGTCAGCGTGAACGACACCAGCATCGAGGCAAGCAAACCGAAAATGATCGGCCACACCAGTTCGACGAACATCAGTTGCACGATGCCGCCCGCCACCAGGAGCGGCACCAGCGCAATCACCATCATCAACGTGCTGGAGATGACCGCCAGACGCACTTCGGCGATGCCGTCGATGGTCGCAGTTTTGGCGTCTTTGCCCATCTGCAAGTGGCGCTCGACGGCGTGAATGTCGATGATTGAATCGTCCACCAGACGCCCGATGCAAAGCAGCAATCCGATGAGAGTGCCGGAATTGAAACTCATGCCGAATGGCACCATCATCAAGACGGCCAGTGCCAGCGAAGTCGGCAGCGTGATCATGGCGATGAGCGTGCCGCGCCACTCGCCCAGAAAGAACAAAACCGCCAGGGCCGTCAGCACCACCGCCAGTCCCAGTTCGTGCCACACGTTCTCGAACAAAATATCGACGAAGTGCGCGTTGTCGTAGGCAGTTTCAAAGCTGAGGCCAGGATAATCGCGCTCCATCTGCTGCACGACATCCATCACGGCGGGCACGATCTGCGCCGAGGACGCGCCTGGATTTTGAATCACCGAAAGCGCAATCGAAGGCACGATTTCGCCCTCGGTGCCTTTTTCGTGATTGAGGTAATGGTAGGCGCTGCGCCGCTCCCAGTGCGTGTCGATGACGCGTGCCACATCGCGCACATAAACCACGCGCGGATTTTTGGCTTCGCCGCCCGTATTACTTTCCCTTTTACTTTCCGTATTACTCTTGAGCGGATAGCCGAGGATATCCTCGGCGCTGCGCGCCAGCGCATCCACGCGCACGATACCTTCCTGCGCGCCCTGGGTGAGAATGCCGGCGGGACGGCTGACGTTGAAGCGGTCGAGCGCCGCGCGCACATCCAGAATCGAAAGATCGTAAGCGGCGAGCTTGTTGCGGTCGACAAGAACCTGCATTTGGCGCCGGTAGCCGCCAAAGGGCACCGCCGAATAAACGCCCGATACCGCCTTGATGCGATTGAGCGCGGTGTTGTCGGCGAACTCGCGCACGCGCACCATGTCCCAGCCCTGCTTGGGGTCGCCGCGCAGACTGAGGGTGAGAATCGGCAAGTTCAGGGGGTCGATGGGCACCACGAACGACGGCTTGAGGTTGGCGCCGGTCGCGGGCAGGTTCGCCTGCACCACGTTGAGCAGCGCTTGCACGTCGGTGGTCGCTTTTTGGATGTCAGTGCCGTAGGGAAATTCCAGCGTGACGATGGAAAAGCCGTCCTGCGAATTGGAGCGCACATAGCGCAGGCCCTGCACGTTGAGGAGTTGTTCTTCAATGGGCTTGGAAACGTAGGTTTCCATCTCCTGCGCCGACAAACCTGGCATCGTGGTCACCACGCCGATGAGAGGGCTTTGCACGTAGGGCGCAAAACGGCGCGGCATGGTGCTGCTGATCGCAATCCACGCCACGGCCAGCACGGCGACGTAAAACGCGACCACGATGTAAGCATGTTCGATGCTCCATTTATGGATGAGGTGCAACGGATTGACGCCGCGCGCATCGAAGCGGCGCAGTTTGGGAGCGTTCATCAGCGCACCACCATCTTGCCGCGCAGCATATCCATGCCGCAGGCATAGGTCAGCGCGCCGGTTTTACTGGGCGTAAATTCAACGGTCACTGGCTGATTCAAAGGCAGATTTTTTTTGATACTGAATTCGGGAAAAACCACATCGGTGGCGCACGTCGCCTCCGTTTTGCGCGTGAACGTGACGCGCGCCGGAACGCCAGCCTGCAATGTCACGCTCGCCGGCTCGAAGCCTTTGTCCGTCACCGCAATCGCGGCGCTTTGCGTTTTCACATCTCCATTTTTCGCGGCTCCCGTCTCTTTCATGCCGTCCGTGTTCTTCATGCCGCTCATATCGTCTGCGGCGGGCACGGAGGCCAGAGTGTTCTGGGGAGCCGTTACGCTATCGCCCTCGCTGAGATATTGATGGCCCAGCGTGACAACGCGCTGTCCAGGTTTGAGACCGGAACGGATTTCAACGCGCTCGCCGTTACTGATACCCGTCTGCACCGAGACGGGACGCACCTTCAAATTCCCCCCGTCGCCCGCTTCGGCGACCCAGACGTAAGAGGACGGTTTTTCACTTGATGAAAGCGCGGCGCGCTGTTGCACGGCGGCGGCGGGCACGCTGAGCGGCACCTGGCTTTGGCCGGTCGCGATCTCCATCGTGACGTATTCACCAGGAACAAAGCGACTTTGGGGATTGGAAACGATGGCTTCCACCAGACCGGTGCGCGTTTGAGGATCGATGGCGGGCGCGACCGAGGTGACGCGCGCCGTGACCGGCTTGGCTGTGTTGTCGCGGTCGCGCACCGTGACGATGCTGCCGACGCGCACGCTCTGTAAATCGGCTTCGGCAACATTGGCCTGCACGCGGATCGGATTGATTTGCGCGACTTTGAGAATCGCCTGGCCAGGGCTGACAAGCGTCCCTGGACTGATCAAACGCTGCGTCACCACGCCGTCGAGGAGGGAGCGGATTTCGGTGTAATCGCCTTTGGTCGTGGCGGCAGAAACGCCGGCCTGCGCCTGCTCGACTCCTGCCTGCGCCTGCCCGATACCGCTGCGCGCGACCTCGGCGGCGGCCCGCGCCGCGCCCACGGCCGCCTGGGCCGCTTCGATTTCGGCCCGTGCCTGTTGCACCCGTGCCCCCGCGCCGCCAATCTCGGCGCGAGCGCCGCGCACATCGGCTTCCATTTGCGCGATGCGCGCATCAGCACCCGAGACATCGGCTCCGGCTCCGGTGGCGCCCGCCCGTGCCTGGCGCACCCGCGAATTGGCCCCTGCGATGGCCGCCCGCGCCTGCTCCACGCGCGCTCGGCTACCTTCCACCGCGGCATCGGCCTGCTGCGCTTTGGCGGCGGCGCTGCGCGTCATCGCCTCGGCGCGGCGGATGCGCGACTCGGAGCCGCGCACTCCAGCCTGCACCTGCGTCACGCGCGCCCGCGCCGCGCGCACTTTGGCAATGGCATTTTCATACTGCGCCTCTTCGCGCTGAAATTCTTCGCGCGATACGGCGCCTTCTTTCACCAGCACGCGCATCCGCGCGATTTCCTTCGTCCAATACTCCAGATCCGCCAGCGCCGCCTGAAGTTGCGCCCGCGCATCGGTGACCGCGCCTTGAGCGACATCGCGGTCGGCTTCGGCGTTGGATTTTTCCTCGCGCGCTGCCTCCAGATCGCTTTGCGCTTCCCTGGTCGCGCCGCGCGCCGCGTTGAGTGCGCTCGTCGCTTCGCGCAGCGCTGCCTGCGCCCGTCTGGCTTCGCTGCGCGCTTCGTCGACCGCGCCCTCGCTGCCGCCTGCCGTCGCACGCGCCTTGCGCTGTGCGCTGCGCGCTGCGGCCAGTTCGCCCTGCTTGGAACCGAGCTGCGCCCGCGCTTTGCGCTCCGCGCTCATCGCTTCGGACAACGCGCCGCGTTTGGCATCCAGTGCGGCGTTCGCCTGGCGCGCTGCGGCCTGCGACTGCCGATACTGCCCCTGAGATGAAAGCACGCCTTGCTTTGCCACCGACTGCGCCGCGCGCTGCGCCGCGATCTGGGGATCGATTTCGCTGCGATCCAGGCGCGCCAGCAGTTGGCCACGCCTGACTTTGTCACCCGCATATAATGGCATCCAGATCAGATTGCCGGTCACGCGCGGATACACTTCCTGTTCCAGATAACCGACCGCCTGTCCGGTGTAGCGCACGGTATTTCGCAGTGGATCCAAGCGCACCGTGGCCAGTTCGACTGCGGTCGTGCCCTGGGGCGCGGGCATTTTCATTTCCATGCCCTGCGCTTCGAGCGGCGTCATCGAACCAGGGCGCCGCCAGTGATTCACGGCGTAGCGCCCCACGAAAAACATCGCCAGCAACACCGCGATGCCAGCCGCCGTTTGCCAGTGCAACAAGGCGCGCCAGTTCACGGTTTGTTCGGTTTGCCTCATGCGCCACACGATGAACGCCGCCAGTAGCAAGAGTCCAATCGGAAGCAGCCATCCCGCAAAGTGCGCTGAGCCTCCGCCCGCCGTGCTCTGTCCGGTCTTCAGGTCGAGCGCGCCCGTGGCCTCGCCGCGCGCGCCCGCAATTTTGATGTCCACCACATAAGCGCCACCCATTGGAAACGCGGCGTCCGCGACATAAACGCCCGGCGTATCCGGCAGCGGCGTGGCCGTTTCTTCGCGTTCGCCCATCGTCATGCCCGGCATTCTGGTTAGCGAGCGCACCGTGGCGCCCGTCACCGGCTCACCGCTCGCGTCCGTCACTTTGAGGCGCAACTGCGCCTTGCCGATGGGAATGGTTTCCGGCTCGGTCGTCACTTCCACGCCATACGGCCCGACCTGCGTGGAAGGCGCGGCCCACGCGACGCGCACGCCGCCAAACAGCAGTGCTATCAAACACAGTAGTCGCACGAAGGGTAATCGTTTCATCATTTCGGATTCAAACCTCGCTCTCTGCATCTCGCTGTTCCCAGCGGCGCGGCGCGGCCCAAAATAGCCCACATAGCAGCAACACGATGAACTACAGCACCAGTGTCGGTGGGGTCGCTGCGCTTTCCCACGCCGCATGAATTCTCATGTGACGCGGGAAACCGCAACCTTTAACGGGCGACCACCTTGCCGCTATACATCTTCATCGCGCAGGCGAAGGCGAGCGTCTGCCCCTTTTTTGGTGTGAAGGTGAGGGTCTTTTTCTGTCCCGTTTTCAGAGCCAGTGTTTTCTTGAGCGCGGGAATGGAGACCGTGTTGGCGCAACTGCTTCCCTTGCTGAGGAAGGTCAACTGCACCGGCTGACCGGCCTTGACGTTGATGGTCGCGGGCTTATAGCCGCTGCCATCCACCACGACCGTCACGCGCTGCGCGGCCTGGCTCGGTGCCGCTAAGACGGCGTCCGGCGTCGTGCCTGCCAGCAGTGCGGCACCTGTTATCAGGCCCAACGCGGCGCCCGCCATCGTTTTTGTCTTGAACTGTTTCATCATTTGCTTTCCCTGGCCCTGAACGGGCCGGTCGAGATGTTCTATTTGGCGACGATCTGCCCGCCATACATGCCCATCGAGCAGCGAAAGGTGGTCGTGCCTTTTTGCGGCGTGAAAGAGAGTGTCTTTTTCTCGCCGCTCTTGAGCGAGAAAGTCTGCTTCAGTACAGGAATCAGCACCGTGTTGGCGCAGCTTTGCCCCCTGGCGACAAACGTCAATTCCAGCGGTTTTCCCACCTGCACGTTGACCGTGCCAGGCGTGTAGCCGTCGTTGACGGTGATGGTGGCGCGCTGAAGCTGTGCGTCCTGCTTCGCTTCGGCGGCGGCTCCCGCATCGGTTTTGGGGGCGCAACAGGACATCCCACCCATCATGCTCATCGCGCCGCCCATCATTTTCTGGCAGCCCTGTGCCATCGTCCCGATATTGCCGGACTGCGCCGCCCATGCGGCTCCACCGATCAGGCTCGCGCCCAGCGCGATCCCGACCATATTTTTGAAGTTCGTGTTGTGTTTCATGGTATCTCTGTGTGTTTCTGGCTCCCAGGAGCCGGTTGTTTGCAATCTTCGAGTGGTGCGAGTAAGCATGGCACTCGATGTGTGCAATGGGTAAAAAAGACGAAAAGAATCGAACTCTTTCTTCGACGCCTGGCGCCGGAGAAGATTAGGCGCCACACGCTGGCGAGAACGGCTTAAAAACAGCGAAGGCGACTTGCTCGCCCTTACTCTTTGAGTGTTGAAACTCAAAGCGCGTAGGGACGCTGTTTGGGAGGTTCCTCGCCAGACGCGACGGATAGAAACTTTGGGAAAAGGCTCTTAGCACGTGATGCAACCGGCGCCTAAAGCGCCCTTGGTGGCATAGCAGGTGCGGGTTTGGGGGCAGATGGTGCCAGGGCAGAACTTGGTCTTGGCCTGTGCTTTGGCCCCCGCTTGAGCCGTGAAGAAGATGCGCGCTTCGGGTGAATCGCGCTTGACGCGCATCAGGGTGCCGTGAGCGCCTTTGGTGATGCGCGGCACCAAAATGGTGTCGTTGGGTGAGGGAGGAGCGACCGCCGGAAGTGCGTCGGCGGAAGCGGCGGGCGGGGAGATGCCCGCGAAAAGCGCGACGGCAAGGGCCGCGAGGGGAGCGCCAGTGGCGCGAACGCGCAGAGCGCGTGAAAGGGTTTTCATAATTCTTTAACCTCGAACGAAATGGCGCGGGCGCGGCGGTCAGTCGCTGAAACAGCGAGGCCACAACAAGCCACGAACGCGAAAAACAGTTGCGGCGGGTTAAAGAAGGGGAGGAGCGCGACCGGCGAGAGAGAGGGGCCGGTGCTGCGTCCAAAAGAGAGGCGGGGAATTGGTGAACCGCGCCAGATAAACCCGCACGGCGGGCGATTGGAACGTTTGGGGAGTGGGCGCGACGAAGGGCGCGACTTCAAAAGTTGGCAGAGCGACCGCGAGGGCTATAGGCGCCTGATTCTGCGCGGTAAAAGCGGGGCTGGACTGCGAGTCGTCGCCCTGCGAGGCCGGCACTGTCAGTGGTTTGCAGCATTTGCTTCCCGATCCGGCGCAGGGCATTTCGCCCTTCACTATCGGCATGACGCCTTCGCAAACCCGCGCGGCGGACGCCACGCGCCCCGTCATTGGGCACGCCCAGAGCGTCTGCGGCAGCATGGTGGCGAACATCGCCAGCAAAGCCAACAGAGTCAGAGGAAGGCGGCGCCAGGTCTGCATGAGAGTGTCTAAAACGTGAGGCTCGATTCCAAAGTTTACGTCTCGCGTTTCACTGGAAACGAAAGAAACCGAACCGGCATTGGGTTTTCTACGTTTATACCCTGCCAGGGTTCCTTTAACTGAGAATTAAATCATGACAGCAGACAAATCCAAGAAAATCAAAGCGCGCGTCAACCGCGTCTCCGGCCAGATTAATGGCATCGGCAAAATGATTGACGAAGACCGCTACTGCCTCGAAATCCTCGATCAGATCGCCGCCGCCCGCAGCGCTCTCGATGCCCTCGGCGTTGAGATCCTGTCCAGTCACCTCGAAACCTGTGTCATTGGACACGGCACCGATTCGCAGCACGAGCGCGCCAGGCCACTGGGTCCTGAACAGTTGGTCGAAGAAGTGCGGCTCACTTTGGGGCGTTTTCTCAAGTAGCGTCCAACCATGAAGACTTCCTTTTTGCTTCGGGCCATTTCGCACTCGTTTTGGGGGCGTTTGGCGCTCCATGCGCTCTGGCTGCATGGCTCCTGGGAAGCGGTGCAGTGCGCTTTTTTCTATGCAATGGGCGATGTGTCGTTTGTGCCAGGAATTGCTATCATGGTGGGCGCTACGCTCGCCGACATCGCTTTGACGCTGCTTTTGGTGTGGATCGCACTTCGCCTGAGCGCCCACAGCACCGGATTTTCTCTCTTGCGCGCGGCCCCTCTCCTGATTGGCCTGGGAGGGGGAGTTGCCGTTTTAATCGAAGCGGTCGGACAAGAAGCCGCGCACTGGTGGCGCTACTCCCCCGCGATGCCGGCATTTCAAATTTTCGAGTGGCAAATCGCCCTCTTTCCGGTGATCCAAATGGCGTTCCTGCCCCTAATTTGCCTCGTTCTCGCGTCTCATCCTCTTCGATCCCGCTAATTTCCCGTTGTAAAGGAACGTCATCAAGGCTTTCTTGTCTTGACCCTATATACCCCTTATGGGTATGAAAAAAGTGGATGATAATTCCGGTTCAGGAGAAACCTCATGAAAACCATCGGACTCAACGGAAATCATTCCTCTGTCGGCCAAAAGGTGTTCCTGCTGCGAATAGGAGCAACCACTTTTCTACCGCGAGGAGGCCATCATGAAAACATTAGAAGAACATCCCAACGGCCATCACGAGAGCCAAGCCGCGCCCGATGAGGTCGCGGTTTCGTCGCCTTCGAGGCAGCGCGCCGAGTTGCCGCTTTTGGGAATGCACTGCTCGGCGTGCGCGGTTCGCATCGAAAAGGCGCTTTCCAAAGTGGAAGGCGTCGAAAATGCGAATGTGAATTTCGCGACGACGCGGGCGACGGTGCAATATGATCCGGCCCAGACTAACCCAAACCAGTTGCGCGAAGTCGTCAAAAAAGCCGGATACGATGCCATCATCGCCGCCGCGCCAGCCTCCAACGGCGCGATTTCAAATGGTGAGGGAGGGCAATCGCTCGCGGACGCCGAAAACGCGGCGCGTGAAGCAGAGTATCGCGACCAAAAGACCCGTTTTTTGACGGCTCTGGTTTTGACGGTTCCAGTCGCAGTTGTGGCGATGGGCGGGCACTTGTCGCCGGCCCTGGAGCGCCTTTTCAACTTCCCTGGCCGCGCCTATTTTGAGTTGCTCTTGACGGCACCAGTATTGTTCTGGGCGGGACGCGAGTTCTTCACCGGCGCCTGGAGCGCCGCCAGACACCGCGCCGCCGATATGAACACCCTCGTCGCCATCGGCACCTTCGCGGCGTTCCTTTATAGCGTAGTAGCGACATTTGCGCCGCAGCTTTTGGCGGTCGCATCACAGGGTCATGGCGGGCATGGCAACGCGCCGGCGGGCGTTTATTATGAGGTCGCGGCCATCATCATTACCTTGATTCTGATGGGCCGCCTGCTCGAAGCGCGAGCCAGAGCGCAAACCGGAAGCGCTATCCGCGCCTTGATGGGACTTCAAGCCAAAACCGCACGCATCGAGCGCGAGGGACGAGAACTCGAAGTCCCGCTTGAAGAGGTGCGCGTCGGCGACATCGTGTTGGTTCGTCCTGGCGAGAAGATTCCCGTTGACGGGCAGGTCATTTCAGGGCAGTCGAGCGTGGACGAGTCCATGCTCACCGGCGAACCGCTTCCCGTCAAGAAGGCCCCAGGCGATAGCGTGATCGGCGCGACCCTCAATGGAACAGGTTCATTTCGTTTCAAAGCGACCAAAGTTGGAAGCGAGACCGTGCTGCAAGGCATCGTTCGTCTGGTTCAGCAGGCGCAAGGCTCCAAAGCACCGATCCAGAAATTGGTAGACCGGATTTCGGGCGTTTTCGTGCCGATTGTGATCGTCCTGGCGATTCTCTCCTTTATGGTGTGGTTCGTTGCGGCGCCGGTCGAAAACCGCCTGACACTCGCGCTAATGACGAGCGTTTCCATTCTGGTGATCGCCTGCCCTTGCGCCCTTGGTCTGGCGACGCCGACCGCGATTATGGTCGGAACCGGACGCGGCGCGCAAAACGGCATCCTCATCAAAGGCGGCGAGGCGCTCGAAACAGCGCACCGCTTGACCAGCATTGTGCTGGATAAGACCGGCACCATCACTCTGGGGCAGCCCAGCATCACGGACGTCGTGCCGCAGAGCATGGACAAGACGGAGTTGCTGCGCTTAGTGGCGAGCGCCGAAAGCGGTAGCGAGCATCCTTTGGGTGAAGCCATCGTGCGCGCCGCCAAAGAGAAGGGCCTTCTTCTCGCGTCGGTCGAGAGTTTCGGAGCCATTGCCGGACACGGGATTGAAGCCCAGGTGGAAGGGCACCAAATCTTGATTGGCAACGCAAAACTGATGCGCGAGCGCGGCATTGCGCCCGACGAAGCAACGGCTTCACACCTGGCGGATGAAGCTAAAACCCCCGTTTTCGTGGCCGTTGATGGAAAGTTTGCGGGCATCGTTGCCATCGCCGATCCGGTGAAGGGCGGCGCGCGCGAAGCTATCGAAAGATTGCATCATCTGGGTCTGGAAGTGACGATGTTGTCGGGCGACAATCGTCGCACCGCCGAAGCCATCGCCAAACAAGTCGGCATCGAGCGCGTTTTCGCCGAAGTTTTGCCCGAGGGCAAAGCCGACAAAATCAAGGGGTTGCAGTCCGAAGGCAAAGTGGTAGCGATGGTGGGCGATGGCATTAACGACGCGCCCGCGCTCGCTCAGGCCGATGTGGGCATCGCGATGGGAACCGGCACCGATGTGGCGCTCGAAGCCGCCGACATCACGCTCATCAAAGGTGATCTGCGCGGCGTGGCGAACAGCATCGCGCTGTCGCGGGCGACGGTGAAAAACATCAAGCAGAACTTGTTTTTCGCCTTTATTTACAATGTGCTGGGCATCCCCATCGCGGCGGGCGTGCTTTATCCGTTCACCGGATCGCTGCTTTCGCCGATTCTGGCAAGTCTTGCGATGGCGCTTTCCAGCGTGAGCGTTGTGACCAATGCGCTGCGCTTGCGCGGCTTCAAAATCGAAAGGGGGAGATGATGGATACAGCTCAAATTGGCGTTTTGATTGGCGGCCTCGCGCTCATCGCGTTCACACTGTGGTTTTTCTTTGGCCCGCGCGCCTCGGAAAAAGCGGCGGTGGGCACGGGCGGCGCGCAGGAAATCACGGTTGTGGTCAAAGGCGGCTACTCGCCCGACCGCATCGAGGTGAAGCGCGGGCAACGGGTGCGGCTCAACTTCCGCCGCGAAGAAAGCACTTCTTGCACCGAGCAACTTATTCTGGGCGACTTCGGCATCTCGAAGATGCTCCCGCAGGGCCAAACGGTGCCCATCGAATTCACACCTGACAAAGCGGGCGAATTCACCTTTCACTGCGGCATGAACATGGTGCGCGGCAAGTTAGTGGTCGATGATTAACCAAATTTGCCGTTTCAGTAGAAACTAATGCCCCATGAAAAAGACGAAACCCTAAGAGTCTGTGCTCAAAGGGAGCAATAAGTCAGACTTTGGTTTGATGAAACGTGGGTATGACACAGATTTGAGCGATGAGCAGTGGGAGATAGTGCGTCCTCTGGTGGAGGCCACAACAGGACGCAAGGCCAGCGTGAGTCGCCGCCAGATTGTGAACGCAATTCTGTATGTGGCTCGCACGGGGTGCCAGTGGCGCAATCTACCCCACGACTTGCCCAATTGGAGCACGGTGTATTCGTGCTACCACCGCTGGGCGTGGAATGGAAGACTCGACAAGATACACGCTGAACTTCGCTCCCAGGTGCGTAGCGTCTACAGCAAAAAGCCTCAACCCACGGCGGCCATTATTGACAGTCAGAGCGTCAAGACCACCTCAAAAGGGGGTCTCGTGCCTGCTGCAAAGAGGCTACGATGGGGCCAAACGCCTGAGTGGACGCAAACGGTTCGTAGTGTGCGACACCTTGGGGCTGTGGCTCGAAGTGGTGGTTTTACCGGCCAGTGTGCCGGAGCGCAAGGGAGCCGAAGAAACCTTCTGGCATATGGCGGGCCATGATGGTATAAGTTGTTCCAACTCCAAGGAGAAGGCTGAGGATATCAACAAGAAAAAGCGAGTTTTTCATAAAAGAAAACTATCTACAATTCTTCGCTCATAGTAGGTTTCCAGAAAGGAATTATCAATGTGCTTGATGAAGAAGTCGCTATTCCTAAGATGGTGTTAACTTTCCTGTATCGGGCGGCAAAGGGATTTGCACATCGATCTCGGCATCTCGATTAAGCTCGCCCAGTTCCTGCCTGCACGAGGGTGATTCGGTAGGTGGCAATGGCCGAAGCACGGGAGGTGCTTCGTAATTGTCTTTGACGGCGGCCATTAAGAGCCCAACTGGATTTTTAGCGCCGCGATAAGGCAGCCACGCAAGCTGCCTACGGATGGAGAGCAAGTCATGTCGCTCCAGAAGTGCTTCAACTTGTTCCGGCAGTAATCCCACCCCTGTCAGCAGCTTTCTAACTTCGGCTTTCTCGCCGGTATCGTGATCTGGCTGAGGTAATGCTTCATTCTCAGACGAGGCATCTCTTGATTTAGAGTCTGAGGTGTCACTGGGATAGGGACGCCTAAGCTGTCTCTCGACTTCACGCTCAACTTCGGCGCGTGGGCGAGCGTAAGTCGCGCGCGAGTGATCGATGACGGCTTGGCGCGGTGCCGCGTAGAGGACGGGGTGAACCTCGTCACGTCGATTTGCTATCGCATCCTCGCGCACAGGGGCCAGCCAGGGAAGCGGCGAGTAAATCTCCAGACCGTTGTCGCGCTGTTTTCCAGCTATGATTTTCTGTCCCCGAAAACGAACGCCTGCTAATCGCTCGAACCGGTTGCGCGCTTTGGAAACCGGCACTCCCATCGCCTCAGCCAACTGCTCGATGTGGGGCGAACAAATGCCATTAGGCGAGATGAAGGTCAAGAGCATCAACAAGTCTCTGACCGCTTCGGGCGGCAGCGCTGCAAGCAAGCCGGAGGTTCGCAGCGAAGCCGCGAAACGAACCGATGCGGCGGGACGGAAAAAGCCCTGTTTATCAGTATCGAGATGTTCAACTCGAATCAGAAAGGGTGGAAGTTCGGCCTTTCCTGGAGACGAATTGTCGGTCACAAGAACCTGTTCCATGAAGATCAATGTTAGGGATGAGAAGTGTTCATTGGGTGAGCCAGGAAAAGATCGCCCACTTGCTGCGAGCTTTGGATTCTTTGACTCGTTCTCGGTAGGAAACCGTTTCCGTCCCAAAGACTGGAACACGAGATTCAGAACAGTAAGGACAACCGGCGGAGTTCTCTGCTGCACTGGCAAGTAGCGATGACGGAGGTGGCGCAGAGTCGATAGTTCCACGCGTTGATGCTCCAAAGTCATGTTTTAGATACTCAAAGAAATCCACATCAACTTCTGGATGCACCGAATCGCTTTCTCGAACGCCCAAGCGGTGCTTGATGAGCAGGTTGAGGAGTTCTTCGCCATCCACCAACCGCACGGGAGCGATACCTTCGGCACCTTCCTCATGCACGGCGGTGTAAGCGGGGCCGTAGAAGGATGATGTCGTGAGGAGTAGACCCTGCTGCGCTCCGGTGCGAAGCATCGCGCCCCGCAGTTCATCCACGAAGCGGCGCGAAACCGGCGTGCGGTATTGCTTGACCTGCACCAAAGTCATTACTCGACTCAATCCGTTGGGGAAAGTGCCCGCAGGTCGGCGCCGCCGATTTGCGCCGCGCGGCGCCCAAAGCCGAGCGATTGAGGAAGCTCGCCACTCGAAGCATTAAGGGTTTGCACTCGGCCATAGCCACAGGCTTCCAAAAGACGGGCAATCAACTGTTCAAAAGCGGGAGCCGAAAGCTGAAGCAGTTGCTCTCGCAGTTGACCTCGTGCTTCATCAATGCGTTGCATCTTTTGCCGTAAGTTGTCTGCGGAAGCGGAAGACGAATGACTCATACACCCTCCTTTCTGGCGGCTTTCTTGATGTCTTTCTGTGCCGAAGGCGACACCGACCACTGACCTGGCTGCATATCCTTGTATTCGAGTTTGATCTGGTTATTCTTGTCATAAGCCTCGCTGGGCAAACAGCCTTTGCACCCTGCCAGTTCGCACGCTGAAGCAGTGGGGTAAGAACCATCAAGGGAGATCAGCTCATGCGGATCAAGCCGCTTGCTTTTGAGTCGACCTTGAAGATGGGGTTCAAGGGCGAGGGTAATGGCTGAGACCAACGCGAAGCTGGGGCTGCTCTGGCCGTTGAGCAATCTGTTCACTGCCGATTTGGACACCTTAGCATCGCTCGCCAAACGACTCTCGCCTTTGAAAGCGTAGCGGTTGGTGTGCGCCATCAGCGCCAGAATGCGATTGTGAACTTGAGAGGTGTTGATCTTCGGTGGTTTGGAGCGGGGCATGGCCGAACGGGTTAAGACGGCTAAAGCAGGAGCGGCACTTGGCATAAGCGTTCGATTAGTGATTGATTGGTCTTAAGATGCCTCAGCTGCATCTCGGAAGCGAAAGGGGTTGCATCCAAGCAACGCGAACAAAAACCGAACAGAGCCACGCTACCACATGGAGCTAAAAAGAGACAATATCGGCGAACACGGTCATTCTCAAAACCCTGACGGGAAGCGCGTTTCCCCTTGAAAGCGTGTTGCGGGATTATGGTGCCGACGCGATTATGCGATTTTGGGACGCCGCGCCGCGAGAATATGAACCGAGTCAATGAAGGAAGTCAACGATGAGTTGCGCTTCATCACGCTAAAATCGCTCTCGAAGAAGGCTTCCAAAAAAGCTAAAAGTTGCTCTTCTCCATAACGGGATAGGGCTTTTTCAAGACGGTCAACGCTGTCTTGGCTCAGTAAAGGCGAAGCGGAAGAGTTGGCGTTTGAAGACTCGTGCTTTTGCATCAAATCTTCATAAGCTTCGACTAAGTGGCTCACTTCTTTGGAATATGTGGAAGGCAGCACACTGTTGTGAGTAGGCGATGCAGCGATTGGTGGCTTATTTTGCGGGCGGAAAAGACATCCGCACCCTTCGCTACTACTCGTGGCTTTGGAACGCGGGGCAGTAGCTGGAAAAGTGGTGGTTTGGGATTTTCCGAAAGGCTGGCCGTATAGTTTTGTTGGAGTTTCTTTTGTTGTTTCGGCTTTTCCGATTCGGGTTTCCCGAACGGGAGTGGATGAAACGGAATCAGACGGTTGGAAATGGGAGTGCAGGGCAAAGCTCAATCCATAAAAAAGACGGCTGCCATTGCGTCGTCGTTCGTGGGCAGTAGATAGAGGATTTCCTTTGTCATCTTTCACTTCGATATGGCCCTTACGAACCAGGCTTTCGATGGCATGGCAGATGGCGTCGGAACCGCGTCCCGTGCGCGCTTTGAGTTGTTGATGGGAAAGCCAGTCGTTCGTTTTGCGGCCTCCCGTAGATGGATCGTGCCAGCCCTGTGTTTGGCGGATGATGACGCAGAGCAATTGCCACTCGCTGCCCGACAGCGTGGGCATGATGTGGTCAAATACCACGTTGGGAATTGGCGTGTAGGACGCCCGCATCACTTCGTGGCTTTGGCACGTGTTGATATCCGGCGATGGCTGCGCAGGAGGCGTTGCAGTTTGCGGCGCGTGCGGCGGCATGGCTCTGGCTTAAAGATGAAAAGAAAAGCCCGCTCACCCCTTTTATAAGTAACTCGGTTGGACGAGTGCTCCATAGGTGAGCGGGCAAACTAATCTTAAACTGACGAAGGATTAAGCAATCAATAAAAGAGCGTGCGTGCAACACAGAGATTTGATGCTCAAGTCCTCGTCAATCTTGCTAACGCACCTCACCGCACCCAACAATATTTCAAGGGACGACTACAACCGAATTTTGACTTCTTTTTACTCGGTTAGTAGATCCAGAAATACTATGGGCGTGGTCTTAGATTAAGACCACGCCTACGTCGGCACTCGAAATAAATTGCGTTTCCCGCAAATTCGTCAGCAGACTGAGCGGCCCAGCGAGAGAAGCGCTTAATCCCTGTGACCCGTGCGAGACGGCGCGAATTGTTTCTTCGCGCCGCTCACGTTCATGCGGAAGCGAAGCAGTTCTTTGCTCACGCCGTATTGCTCACAAATGGCGTCATCCGGCCACCTTTGAGCGAGGCAGTGAGTCAACGCCAAGCGGGGCAGAAGCAGACATCCGGCCAACCAATCCGCCTCCTCTTCCTGCGCGGCATCAAAGTTTCGGATGGCGACGCCGGTGTCGGGAGAGATGTAAATCTGGGCCGGTTTGTGTTTGCGCAAGAGGTGCGAGAGTTCATGCACCAAATCGCTGGCGCGCCTCGCTTTGGAATGCGTGGGATTAAGCACGACGACATCCACCTCGCCCACGCGCATGGCCAAAGCTGACCACTCGTCCCCTTCAGGCGAGCAGAGGTGTCGCTTGGTTTCTTTGGGCAGGCCGGGAACGTCGCCGGGGTTCCACACGCGCACTTCCAGATAGGCGGCGAGTGCATCCGGGTCAAGAGGCGCGACTTTAGCGACTCCTAATCGCTCGCGGGTCGAAAGGGAAGCGTTCTCCGCCCACGTCTTGAAACCCCGCTCAATCCCTGACGCCCCAGTTCGAGTGGAGCTGGGGTTCATGGAGCAGGCTCGCCTTGCGGAAACTCACTTTCGATGGCGCTTTGCACCGCCAAAATTAGCTCGCCCAAGTGTTGAGCGGTTTTAGGACTCACCGTTTTTCGCGCCCGAAAATGCGCGTAAACCGGCTGGGGAGCCGGGGCCGACGAAACGACCTCCCCAGATGTTTGGGGCACGGCGCAGCCGAGAACTTGTCCAGGATCGACCTCCAGCCAAACGCAAAGTTTGCAAAATGTGTCCAAATCCGGTTGTTTGCCGGTTTCGACCCTTGAGAGTGTGGCAGCACTTATCCCGATATTTTTCGCGACCTCGCGCACTCCGCGCGAGCCACGCTTCTCTTTAAGCAACGGGCCAAGCTGCTCTAAGGTGATTTTTCTCATGAAATCCTTTCGTGCTTCGCTGTTTCACTATTGAAACACTGTCTTACGTGTTGTATTGTCTGATCGAGGCGAACTGCCTGAACCGTAAAACACCGTTGCTTTCGTGAATCGCCATTCAAGAAGATTTTCGCAGAAAAACAGAGCTTAGTCCATGAGGAAGGCTCTGGGTCTGCGATAACACGGTCAACCGGTCAAGCAATTCGCCATCTCATTAGTAATCGCCGCTCCGCAGAGCGGCAAAGGAGAAGCCATGAAAAACGAAGAAAAGACGGATTTAGATCAGCCTGGAAAGGCGCACGAGAAGGAGACAGCACCCGTCAATGGTGTGAATCCGGTTATGCCGGTTTCGAGCAACGGCAACGGGGCATCAGGCGGCATCAAGACCGGGGAGGTCGTGGATGTAGAAGAACACGGCAAGAAGGGCATCAAGCCGCCGCTCGCAGAGCGTTACAAGATTCGCATCGACAAGACCCATCATGAGGTTGCAACGGGCGCGATGACGGGACGCCAGTTGTTGGAACTCGCCGGGAAAATCCCGGCGGAGCAATACATGATCAGCGAGAAGCTGAACGGTGGACAGGCCAATAAAATTGGGCTGAACGAGACGGCTGACTTCACGAAGCCGGGCGTCGAGCGTTTCATGACACTGCCGCTTGACCAAACGGAGGGCTAAGGTGCAGAATCCGGCTCAACTTCGTCGTCAGTTTCATCTTCCGGAAGAAGACGAGGCCGCGCTCAACAGGCGTGGCCTCCCCTGGGAGACTATTTCGGATAGCGGCAGTAATTGGCTGCTTGTGCATGACTTTCCAATTCCATCCGCTTACAACATCCAAAAAGCTACGGCGGCTATCATGATCACCGCCAGTTACCCGGATGCGCCGCTGGATATGGTCTATTTTTGTCCAGCTTTGGCGTTGAATAGTGGACAGGCCATTAATTGCTTGGCGCCGCAGGTCATCTGTGGCACGACATATCAACGGTGGTCGCGGCACCGCACTTATCAAAATCCATGGCGTGTGGGCGAGGACAACATCGAGTCGCACCTGATGCTGATCGAGCACTGGCTGGAACGGGAGTTGAAATCATGAGCGTCACAAAATTCAACACCGTTTTGCGCCTGACGGGACGCCAACACGCGCTTCTCAAAGCTCACCTCTTCCCAGGGGATGGAAAAGAAGCCGTGGCGGTGCTTGTTTGCGGTCGCCGCCGGGAAGCCGAGCGGCACGCCTTCAGCGTTCGGCAGATCGTAACCATTCCTTACGAGGAGTGCCATCGCACGGAGCACCGCGTGGTGTGGCCAACGGAGCGGCTGCAAGCGTTACTACCGGATGCGGCCCGCCGTGGACACGCCATTTTCAAGATACACAGCCATCCGCCGGGATTTGAGACCTTCTCGCCCTACGATGATGCCGCCGACCGCGACCTGTTCGCCTCTCTTTATGGTTGGGTGGAAACGGAAGAGCCGCACGGAAGCGCGGTGATGCGACCGGATGGAGGTATCTTCGCGCGCACGGTGAGTGCCGATGGAGAATTCACACCAGTTGATACCGTCGCCGTCGCTGGCGACAACATCCATTTCTGGCATCACGAAGATGAAGCCACGCAGGGCGCTGACGAAGAATTACCGGAGTTCACGCGGCGACACGCGCAGGCTTTTGGCGCGGGCACGACAGCGATTCTGCGCCGCTTGTCGGTGGCCGTAATCGGGTGTTCGGGAACCGGCAGTCCGCTCATCGAGCAATTGGCCCGGTTGGGCGTAGGCCGTCTCGTTCTCATCGACCCCGACAAGTTGGAAGAGAAAAACCTCAACCGCATTTATAACGCCACGATGCGCGACGTTGAAGAAGGGCAATACAAAGTCGATGTGTTGGCTCGCGCAATTCGAACTATTGGCATTGGAACCGACGTTGTCCCGCTGGCTTGCAATCTCTTCGACCCCAAAGTTGTGCGTGCGGTTGCCGATTGCGACTTGGTCTTCGGCTGTATGGACGGTGTGGATGGGCGGCACTTGCTGAACAAATTGGCTGCATTCTACCTGCTGCCTTACTTCGATGTGGGCGTTAAGCTCGTATCGGATGGGCACGGCGGAGTCGATCAGATTTGTGGAACGGTGCATTCTCTCCAGCCGGATGGCTCCAGCCTTCTCAGTCGCCACGTTTACACGATGGAGCAAGTTCGCGCCGCCGACCTCCGGCGCACCGACCCAGAGCAGTATGCCGAGCAGTTGCGCTCCAAATACATCATCGGTGTGCAGGAAGATCGACCCGCCGTTATCAGCGTAAACAGTTTGCTGTCCAGCATGGCGGTCAACGAGTTACTGGCGCGCTTGCATCCTTATAGAGATGATGGCAACGAGAACTTTGCTGTCAATCGAATCAGCCTGACTCAGTCGCAAGCCTACTTCGAACCGGAAGGCGAGCCGTGTCGTGTTCTATCGCGCCATGCCGGACGCGGCGACGTAACGCCGTTGTTAGATATGCCCTCGCTTAGCGACATAAATGGGGGGACGCCATGATGAATTGGTTGCGTTGGGTCTGGCAAAAGCTACGGGAGCGATTCGTTGGTCGGCCCGAACCCGTAGGGCTTCAAGTCGCCAGAGTCGAGGACTTACCGGACGTCCTGGAACAAAGCCGACTTTATTTGGTAGGGGAAGGGGAGTATCTGTGGTCTGTGGCCATGCTTTGCCCCTGCGGTTGTGGTGAAACGCTTCAGATGAACACGCTCCCCGAAGCCCGTCCCCGGTGGGAAGTGGAACAGCATCAAGATGGAACCGCCACCCTGCATCCATCTGTTTGGCGCAAGGTCGGCTGCCGTAGCCATTTCTTCCTCCGTCGTGGTTTGGTTCAGTGGTGCGGAGACGAAGATTGAGAACGCTTCGGTGCAGCCTTACTCACCTCCAGCTTATAATTCCTACTCTTAATTAATCAGATGCAAGAAGAGATTCTGGATCACTATAAAGCTCTTCAATATCCTGTGGCGAGCCAAATGGAATGCGATCCATCACAACATCGTTCATCCCAAGTAGGTGCGGCGAGCCGATGGTGTAGAGGCCGTATTTCCAGTTGATGAGGTCTTCGGCCTGTGAGAGCCGACGCACCCAAAACCGAATGTCAATATATCCATAGTAGTTAACGGTTGACATATGTTAACTATTGAGTCACCATAATGGGGAAGTAACGACTTGCCCGCGTGCGTGCAACGCTGTTCGTAACTAAAAGTGCAATCTGGCAACATCGGGGCATGAGTCTTCTTCCCCCACACGCCATTGACGAGTTCCAAGCTCTTTGGAGACAGCACTACGGAACTGAACTTTCGCGTGAAGACGCCTCGCAACGCGCGCACCAACTCTTCACGCTGGTGCGATTGGTTGTTCAAACTCCGCCCGCTCGCGTTCAAGTCTCGACCGGCTCCGATGGAAGTGATGGTGAAGCCGACCGGGAACTCAAAGCAGGCCCATAGCAAAAGCGCTAACACCCGAAAGTTGTGTCCTCCTCAATTGACTTCTCTTCTACGTCCGCCACTTTCGACTCAGCCAGAGCCAACCCCCCCATTGCGTTGCGCTACTTCCTCTATGTGCGAAAAAGTAGCGAGCCGGACGACCGTCAGGTGCTCTCCATCGAATCGCAAAAGCGCGAATTGCTCCGGCTTTACGGCCATCTCGAAATCGTAGAAACCATTGAGGAAGCCAAAAGCGCCAAGACGCCGGGCCGACCACTCTTCGATGCCATGCTGGAACGCATCGCCAAGGGAGAAGCGCAGGGCATCATTTCGTGGCATCCCGACCGCCTGGCGCGCAACTCGGTTGACGGCGGGCGCATCATCTACGACCTCGATCTCGCCAAACTCTATGATCTCAAGTTCGCGCAATATACCTTCGAGAACACGCCTGAAGGGAAGTGGATGCTTGGCATCATCTTCGGCCAGAGCAAGTATTTCGTTGACAAGCTCTCTAAAGACGTGCAGCGCGGCCAACGCGCCAAGTTGGAGATGGGTTGGCGACCCGGCGTTGCACCGATGGGCTACCGCAACGACATGGGGCTGGGCAAAGGCGCGCGCACCATTCAGCCCGACCCTGACCGCTTCGACCTGGTGCGCCAGATGTGGGACTTGATGCTGACCGGCGCCTACACGCCTCCTAAAATCTTACGCATCGCGAGTGAAGAGTGGGGGTTAAGAACGCCGCTTCGTCGGCACTCAGGTGACAGGCCGCTCTCTCATGCCGGGATATACCGACTCTTCGTCAACCCGTTTTACACCGGATGGTTTAAATACAACGGGCAGCTCTACAAGGGCAGCCACACGCCGATGATCACGCAGCAAGAGTTCGAGCGCGTGCAGAAACTGCTGGGCCGCAACGGGCGACCACGACCCAAAGCGAAGCGCCACTTCGCGTTCACCGGGATGATGCGCTGCGGCGAGTGCGGCTGCATGATTACGGCAGAGGAGCGGCGCAAGCGCTATTTCAGCACGGGGCGCGAAGTGCTTTACACCTACTACCACTGCACCAAAAAGCGCGGCCACTGCGCGCAACCGCATATCGAAGTGAAGGAGTTGGAGCGCCAAATCGAGGAGTTCTTGGCGACTCTGCAACTGCCGGACGGCTTCTTGGACTGGGCACTCAAATATGTGCGGGAAACAGGAGAACGCGACGCGCAAGATCGAGAGGTCGTGCTGCGCTCGGTTGAGGCGGCTTATACGGGCGTGCAAAAGAGATTGGATGCACTATTGGAGCTGCGGTTGCGCGCGTTGATTGACGACTCCCAATTTGAAAACAAACGGGTTGAGTTGATGCGGGAACGGGAAGAACTCAACGAGCGGCGCGGCGACAACGAGCACAACGGCGACTGTTGGTTCGAACTGGTCGAACGGGTGTTAAAACTCGCTTGTGGAGCCTCATCTCGCTTCAGCGAAGGCACGCCCGACGAGCAAAGGCTCATCCTCGAAACCGTTGGCTCGAACCTCGTGTTGAAGGACAAGAAGTTGGCTCTGGAAGCTAAAGAGCCGTTCAGCTTTTTGCAGAACATGGACGAAAACTCCGATTGGCGGTCGACCGTAGAGGATGTTCGAACCTGTTGCATGGACGCGACGGGTTCTTTTTGTATTGCCTTAACGAAGGTCATGCCGTAGCACGATGCTTACAAGCAACCACTTGGGAATCTTTCTCTTACACATCATATGGTAGCCCTATGACAACCAAAACATACATCCAACTTCCAAATCTTGATACTGCTTCATCTGAAGAGATGATGAAGTGCTACAAAGCGATTCAAGCGAAACGTGCAAAAGAGGCCATGCACAACAAGGCGCAGGCAGGAGGATTGCCTGGATGTGCTCCTGTTGGCTACCGCAACACATACGAATCTGGCGAGGCGACCTTGATGGTGGATGAAAAGTTAGCTCCGTTGGTGAAGGAGGCTTTCGATCTGGCGGCAGGGGGAACACTTTCGCTCAGAAAGATTTTAGAAGTGCTGACTGGCAAGGGGTTGGTCTCAAGAAACAGCAAGGCAATGGGCGCTTCGGCTCTACACGCTCTCCTTACCAATCCGTTCTACACGGGGAAGCTTCGCTACAACGGAGAACTGCTTGAGGGGAGGCACCAACCCCTTGTGAGTTCAGAAGTATTTGAGCGGGTGCAGGAAAATTTAGCAAAACGGCGCAGGCGGTAAGGACTGGTATTTTGGCTGTGAATACGGTAGTTCAGAGTGAACAACCAATAACCATATGCTATGCCGCAATTACCGGAGAAAGCGATTGATGAGTTTCAAACTTTGTGGAAGGAGCATTACGGCGAAGACCTGCTTCGCGATGAGGCTGTCGGTCGCGCAAGACAAGTCTTTTCCTTGGTGCAGCTCCTAACGAAAACTCGCCATGAGCATCAAAAGAAGACACTCCTTTATAGTAAGAATGAAGATTAACCTTTTTCTGTGTCTTTAATACTCATGTCAAGATAATGATTTAGAACATCTTTCACATCTGAAAAAGTGTCTAATATTGCTTGATTCAGCAGACGCTTATTATACATTCTGTATTGGATCAGCATGCCCTTATGTTGCTTTAAAACATCGGTCGTTGGCTCAGGCAGGGCTGACCATACCCATACGTCGCCAAATTTACTCCAGTAATATTTCGTATAAACATCTCTTTTTACATGTCTCCACTCAATAGAATTATGCGCCGTAATGTTGCGGGCGTATCGAAACGCTTGAATTAACTCAAGCACTTGAGTCCTGCCATCTGGTCCATAGTCTTTACTGTTCTTCTGTAGGAATTCGTCAATAGAGACTATCCAAAAAAGAGCCTCTCCAGTCGATGCAAATGCAGCGTTCCTGGTGCTACCTGCCTTATCTAGGCGTTCGATTGCACCTTCAAGGGCAAACTTCAATAGCGAGTTTCTTTCTCTGAATTCTCTAACCATTCAAGTGTGTTCTTAAAGGTGCGACTCACATGTTTGTCCAAATTGGCGGGACACCGTAGAGAACGTTCGAACTTCGCTGCAACGTCATCCTAACCCTGCAAGTTGGATTTCATCTATCGCATCGAAATTAAGTGCGACGATGCTGGAAGGCTAATTTTCGGCAGAAGGCACAACATCACTTTCCGATTCTTTCCGCCGCCTCGAATCACGAAAACGCTGGCCGTCGCGAATCAGACGGCGCAAAGCCGCGCTGTCAGAAAGCAAAGCCTCTTCTTGTTTGACTGTTTCAATAGCCAAAACATCTTCGCGCGTCAGAGAATACGCTTTAGTAACTATCTGCGACGAAGTGTTTTTAGCAGGGAGTTGAGGAGAAATTGAGAAGTTGTCAGTGTGATGTTTTGACACCTGGTGACTATTGGAAAGAAGTTAGTTCCTCACTGTTATAGCAGAAGCGGCACATTTCTCCAACCAAGCTGCAATGAATTGATACTATTGAGTATTATTGAAAACTATTGACAAGCCGTAATTAAATTGCTACTATGGAGTTGAACTTAGAAGTAACCAAGCAGGTATGGAAACCACCCCCAAATTCCAGAACTACATTACTCGCCTCGCCGAGAAACACGGGCTCCATCTAAACAAACCCCCAGTGCATCTCCGGTTGGAAATGGAAGAAATGGAAGACTATTGGCCGCTGGTTATCCAAAGCTTAGAACCCAACATTCTTGGAGTTTATTATCACGTCGAAAGTGAGTTGGGTGACGTTGAACGAGGCTCCTGCATGACCTTCTTTACCGGTTATGGACAGTGGGTGCCGATGCTGTTCTTCCCCTTGGATGCCAAATATAGCGAAAGTTGCCGTCCTATTAACAGAGAGTGTAGCGACATCAAAATGCTTGACCCCAAGGTTCATGCGGAGTTGGTCGCGTTCTGTGAGAACTGGGCGGATGAACTTCAAGCACAAGGCTGGTTGGAGAACGCGCGAGAGTGGCTGGGAGATTGACATCCCACCATTGGCTCGCAGCCTTTTGATCTTCAGTTTCATCGGCAATTTACTCCCCTACAAACTGCCCGCGCTGCTTCGAAAACTGCGGCGAATCGCTGGCGGTTTTTGTAGTTCAGGCCCCCTGATTTAGTTAGGTCCCTTCGCGGGGCTTGAGAAGTGGAGGGGGGGCTCACCCCCAAAATTTGGATGAAGGAAATAAAAGAAGATTCATACAAATAATCAGGTTTATTGTCGGACACAAGAACGCCAATTTACGCATGAATTTGGGCAAAATCAGGCAAAAATATCAATTAGGCTTACTCTACCTTTTGATTGGGGTCAGATCGTGATGATTTTCGACTTTAGGACGGTCGTTGTTAGATGGATAGAGCTTAAAAAACCCGCGTTCATCATGAAGTGAACACGGGCATGGATGAGGCAAACCGTTATGGCGTGCCGTTGGATTTGGTGACGTTTTGCCTCTGCGACTGGGCCTTCTCGCGCTCCTCGCGCTGAAGTTCCAGCAGCCATCGGGCAGCCTGTCGTTGCGTTAGATGCTCCAGATTGGAACAGCCAAATTGAGTAGTTAGGCGTTCGGCTACCTGCTCTTCACTCCACTTGGCATGAGAGAGAAGCATCTGCAAGGCTGTCCGTTGACCAGAAGTTAAGAGTTCAACATCTTCCGGTGTCGCCTCTTCTAAAGGGGTTGTACTTGAAGATGTGGCAGACGAAGTAACTGGGTTTGGGACTGCGATCTCTTGTTGTCCATGCGAAGGCACACGCTCCGCCGATACTTTGGCGTCGCGAAGACAACTCCAGGCTTTTTGATGCGCTTTGGCCACTTCCTCTGATTTCTCTTCAACCACCTGCATCAAGTCGTGATCTTCGCGCTCCAGTTGATAGCAGAGCGATACAGCAACTTCCTGAGATTGGTAATTAAGGCTCACTTTGTTGCCGGTCGAAATAGTCAGTTGGACTGCATAGGCCATGAGGCACTTCCTCCGTTCACGTCCGCGTTTTGGCCAGAGTTTTCGGCCTGGCACAGCTCACGGAAGTCACACCAACGGCACCAATAACCCGGCTTCGGTGCAAAGTTCTGGCTTTCAACACCATTAGCGATATACGGCACGATTTCATCAGCGAGCCAAGCGAAATCATTCTTGTCGCGAGTGCTGACTAAATCTACTCCATCGCGCAGCCAATGACAGATCACCTTTTCGACAGGCAGCCCGAACATCTGCTGCACGCCGAACGCATAGATGGTGAGTTGCAAATCGGCTTCAACATCGCGCGCTGAAGGTTTGCGGGAGCCGGTCTTGTAGTCCATGACCACCAGACCCGTTTCACCTTCATCTACTCGGTCGAGGATGCCGACGAGCGTGTGTTCGCCGATAGCGACCTCGAACGGGAACTCCAATAGAAGCGGAACAGTAGCCTTGCGGCTGACCTTGAGGTGAACGGCCAGCATTTGCCGCGCCATCGCCTCGTAATCCTGCGACGTCATGCCCGGTTTGAAGACCGGAGCTTGCGCTTGCAGCAGATCGTTCCACCGCTGCTGAAAGTCTTGCATCGCTTGTTCGATGTTCGCCAAAGCGCCGTTTTCCATGCGGCACTCGTGCAGCCAGCACAGCGTTTCGTGCATCGCCGAGCCGAACAGCAGGGGAGTCGTCGGCACGCGCGGAAGTTCATCGATGTAGATGTAGCGGAACTGCCGGGGGCAGGTCAGATACGTCTTAATGCGGGTGGCGCTGAGTCTCATCGTCCTACCTCCGCCATCTTGCGATGAGGCACTACGCTCATGACCTCGGCATCGAACATCTCGCGTGCGACTTCCACCACTGACCAGGGGGTTTCTTCTTCGTCGTCATCGTGATGATCAGGAATCACGTTGGCTTTGTGACTCCGGCCATTCGATTCGTTGCCATCAAAGCCTTGCAACCCTGATTCAACGAGCCGCCCGGCCAGCACTTCCAAGCTGTAACGCTCTTCGTCCGGCAACGCTTGCGCGGCGCGGGTGAGGCCGTTGACCAACCCATAGACCGTATGTTGCTGATCGGTCCGCTCGTTCAGGATTGATTGCTTCGCCGCATCCTGAACGCTCTGAGGAAGTCCGAAGCGGATGCCCAGCTTCTCCAGCGCCTTTTCTACGTCGGGCACCGGTTGCTTAGTTGTGGCTTTCATCCCTTGCACGAACTCGTGCGAGCTTTGCACCGCTTGAGCGACCGCTTCTTCGAGTGCAACCTCGAAGCGCGGCGTCGAGATGTGGATGTGGCGTTGCCGCAAGAGCGATTTGCCTTTGACGAGGCGAATCAATCCGTTGGAACAAACCAGCCTCCACACTAGTGCATCCACCACTACGCTTCGCGCGCCGACTTCGGAGTTGCTAATGTGGACGCCTGCGCTGAGCGCGTCGTCTTTCAGCACCTCCTGGGTCAGTCGCGGATCGACCACGCGCAAGTGCAACGACTCGTCGCTCAGTCCGAACCAATCCACTTGGTAGTGGCCGTTTAGAACCGGGCGCAGGCTGTCGAGTAACTGCACATCGTCCATCGAGGTGTAGTGTTCCGACAGCACGCCGCGCAGGGTTTCACCTTTGGCGCGCAACAGCCACCGTTCACGCTTGGGAGCGTTGTGGTGTCCGTTGCTACCATTGTTTTTTCCGCTCGTCTTGGTGTGACCGTGTTGCAGCCAGTGGTTGGCCTGCGCGTCGCGCAGATCGGGCGGGCACTTGCGGTAGTAAGCGGTCGGGATGCCGAGTCGCTGGCACATCTGCATCGTCGCCCAGGGCGAGAGCGACAGTTCGTCGGAGTCGCCACTTTGAGGGCATTGCGGCAGCAGCATTCGTCCGTCATGGACGATCAGTTGGTCTTTGGGAACGAAAGCGTCCCATTTGCCGAGCGCATCGGCTTTGACCTTCTCGTGAACTTCATCGAGGCTCAACTTTTCGCGGATCATCGCGCTTCCTTGCTTCACGTCGAGAAAACGTTCTTTGAAAAATCGTCTTTTCAACGTGCGAAGAGGGGTGATTTGAAACTGACGTTTTGGTGTCAGCCTCACTCTTCCTCCGCACTTTAGATGAGCCGTCATTACAGCACCAATAGAATTGCACGCGAGCAACGCTGTCTCTAAACCAAGATGGGAAATGCCGCTTTCTTCTGCTATCGTGAGCGTGAGATAATGTTTAGGAGACACTCTTTCAACGTCCACCTATGCCATCAATCAACGAACGCAACGGAACCGCGCTGAGCGGACTTTTCGCGCCCGATCCCAAAACCCGACAACTCGACATCCCTACGCTGGAAACCTGGTTGTGGGACGCGGCCTGCGCCATTCGCGGCGCTCAAGACGCGCCCAAATTCAAGGACTTCATCCTGCCGCTGGTTTTCTATAAGCGCCTTTCCGATGTGTTCGATGACGAATTCGAGGCCAAAGTCGAAGAGTTCGGCGATGACGAGTTCGCGCGTCAAATCATCCACGACGACCACGAAAACGCGCTCAAAGAAGGTCGCGCGCCCATCGTGCGCTTTTACATTCCCGAAGGTTACGCGTGGAAGGCGATTCGCAATCATGCCGCGGACGGCACGCTCGGCGAGTTCATCACCGACGCGATGCGCGAAGTGGCGCGGCTCAACCCCGATTTGCAGGGCGTGCTGGACGTGAAGGATTACAACGAGCGCCAGAGCGGGCAACGCACTTTGGACGATGATCGGTTGGGGACGCTGGTCGAAATCGTGGCGCGGCACCGCCTGGGACTGCGAAACGCCGAAGCGGACATCTTGGGCCGTGCTTACGAGTATTTGCTGCGGAAATTCGCCGAGGGACAGGGGCAAAGCGCGGGTGAATTCTACACGCCCAAAGAAGTCGGCGACCTGATGGCGCAGTTGCTGGATGTCGCGCCCTACTCGACGGTTTATGACCCGACGTGTGGCTCCGGTGGTCTGCTCATCAAGGCGCGGGCCACTTTCGAGGCCGCGCATCCCGAAAAGAAATCGCAGGCGCCGCAGCTTTACGGGCAGGAACTTAATCCGGTGACTTTCGCCATCGCCAAGATGAATATGTTCCTGCACGACTACACCGGCAGCCGCTTCGCCATCGGCGACACCTTCACCAAACCTGGCTTTTCCGCCGAGGGCGCGGGGTTGAAGAGCTTCGATTACGTCGTCGCCAATCCGATGTGGAATCAGGACAACTACACCGAAAGTTTCTACTCCAATGACAAATGGGGCCGCTTCGAGCGCGGTTCGGCGTCAGCTTCTTCGGCGGACTGGGGCTGGGCGCAGCACATTTTGGCCTCGCTCAAAGAGTCGGGACGCGCCGCCATCGTGCTGGACACCGGCGCCGTTTCGCGCGGTTCCGGCTCCAAATCAAGCAACAAAGAGAAAACGATTCGTCAGAAGTTCGTGGAAGAAGATTTGATCGAGGGCGTCGTGCTGTTGCCGGAAAACCTGTTTTACAACACGACAGCGCCAGGCATCATTCTGCTGCTCAACCGCCACAAGCCGGAAGCTCGCAAGAACGAGATTCTGCTCGTCAACGCCAGCCAATTCTTCCGCAAGGAAAAGCCCAAAAACGTGCTGACGGACGACGGCATCGCCTCCATCGCCGAGGTGTGGCGCGCGTGGGAAACGCGCGAAAAGCTGTCGAAGGTCATCACGCTCGAACAGGCGCGCGAAGCCGATTACAACCTCAGCCCATCGGGGTTCGTGGACGTGAACGAAAAGCTGACGCACCGTCCCATTCACGACATTTTGCGCGACCTCGAAAGCGCCCAAACCGCCCGCGAGAACGCCGACGCCAAACTTGGGGACGTGCTGGCCAAATTGCACCTGACGAGCGCCGCATCGGAAGAGGTGGCGGCATGAGCGAGTTGCCAAGCGGTTGGCGCCGCGTGAAGTTGGGCGAGATAGCCGAGGTCGAGGCGGGCGGCAATGCGCCGCAAGGTCAACATTACTTCGGCGGCGCGTTGCCATTTGTGCGTGTCAAGCACTTTGACGGCATAAGTGATTACCTGAGTGAGTGGGATAGCATCAACGACAAGGCGGTTGCAGACTACAAACTGCGTTTGTTTAAACGCGATAGCATCGTCCTGCCCAAAAGTGGCGCGTCCATACATCTGGAAAAGCGTGCTCTTTTGCCACTTGACTGCTATGTTGTGAGCCATTTGGCTGTTGTCAACGCGAAACCAAACGTAGCAGACAATTGGTTTCTACTTTTCGCGCTCAAGACTCTAAAATTGGCGACGGACTCATCAGGTTCGACTCTGCCGTTTTTGAACTTGTCGCACATCGCACGAGCGGAAATCAACTTTCCGCCCTTGCCCGAACAGCGCGCCATCGCCGCCAGTTTGCGCGCCGTGCAGGATGCCAAAGACGCCCGACGAGGTGAGATAGAACTTGAAGGTGAGCGCAAAGCAGCACTGATGCGTAAATTGTTTTCGCAAGGTGCATCAGCTAAAACCGTCAAAAGTCGCAAAACTTTATACGGATTTGTGCCTGAATATTGGTGCGCGATGACTTTAAATCAGTGTGCAGGGGTTCAGACAGGCGCAGCAAAAGGGCGCAACTTCAAAGATGCGGGGACACTTGACTTACCATATCTCCGAGTTGCCAACGTTCAGGATGGGTATTTAGATTTAACCGAAATCAAGCACATCACAATCCGTGAATCAGAGGCCACTCGTTATTTGCTGAAGGTCGGAGATGTTGTTGTTACCGAGGGCGGCGACGCCGATAAATTAGGACGGGGTTTTGTGTGGGATGGTCAAATCGAAAACTGCATTCACCAAAATCACGTTTTCGCCGTAAGAACAGATCGAGACAAGCTGACACCACAATTTTTATCCTACCTCTTTCAGAGTCCCTACGGCAAGAATTACTTCCTTTCAGTTGCACATCGGACAACGAATTTGGCCTGTATCAACAGTGCGAAGTTGAAGGCTTTTCCCACTGTTTTCCCAGACTTGAAAGAACAGCAATTGATCTGTAATGCCTTGGCGGGCACGGACGAAAAAATTGCGGCATTAAATGAGGAAACCGCGCGACTGGATGAACTGTTTCGCGCGCTGTTGGAAGAGTTGATGAGTGGGCGGCTTTCGACCGCCGCGCTCATCTCAATGAACGACCGGAGGACGCAATGACGACGCAACAACTGATCCAGGAATTCGAGGCTTTGACCCGCGATGAACAGCAAACACCCGCGCGCGAGATAGAGCGACGGCTCAAGGGCAACGACACGCCCGAAAACGGCGCGGGGCATGACGAGCCACAAGAGGCACAACGCGAGCGACGACGCGCGGCGGCGCAACGTCTGCACGGCGTTTTACGAGGCGATGGGCCGCCGCCAAGCGATGAAGACATCGCCCGAATGCGCGACGAGTATTTGATGGAGAAACTCGGATGAACGAATTAGTTTTTGAAATCACCCAAGAATCCGATGGCGGCTTCTGCGCCGAATGCCTAACGCATGACATTTTCACGCAGGCCGACACCTGGAACGAGTTGCGCGACAATGTGCGCGAAGCCGTCGCCGCCTATTTCTTCGACCAGATCGCGCCGACCGTCATCCGTCTGCATCTGGTGCGCGACGAAGTTCTGAGCGCCACATGAGACTGCCGCGCAACCTATCGGGCGCGGAGTTGGCGGCGGGACTGTGCCGTTCGTGGGGCTACGCCGTCGTGCATCAGCGCGGCAGCCACATCATCCTGGAAACCGATGACCCGTCCCACCACCGCATTTCGATTCCCAATCACGACCCTTTGCGCCTTGGCACTCTCAACGCCATTCTGCGCGCTGTTGCCGACCACAAAGGCGTCTCCCGCGACGACCTATTAGCCACACTTTAAACCATGTCCGAACGCTCTGCCGTCCAAAATCCAATCCTGAAATACGCCGCTCAAATCGGCTGGGAGAACCTTTCGCCCGCAACGGCGCTCGAACTGCGCGGCGGCGACAAAGGGCTTTACCTCGAAGACGTGCTGCGGGCGCAACTCGTGGCGCTCAATCCTGGCGTTGTCGATGAAAAGAACGTCGGCGAAATCATCCGCAAGCTAAACCTGCTGCGCCCGACTATCGAAGGCAACCGAGACGCGCTCGGCTGGCTGCGCGGCGAGAACTCCGTGTTCGTGGCATCAGAAAACCGCGAGCGCAACGTGCGCCTCCTCGACTTCGACAACCCCGATGCCAACCGCTTCCACGTCACCGACGAATGGGCGCAGCAGGGAACGGCGTTCAAGAACCGCGCGGACGTTGTGTTTTGCATCAACGGCGTGCCGGTCGCCATCTGCGAAGCGAAAGCGGCGGGCAAAAAGGACGGCCTCACTCAGGGCGTGGATCAGATTCGCCGTTACCACCGCGAAACGCCCGAACTCTTCACTTCGGCGCAGGTCTTCGAGGTCACGCAGCTGTTCGATTTCTTCTACGGCGGAACCTGGAGCACGACGCGGCGGGCGCTCTTCAACTGGAAAGACGAAGAAAGCGGCGATTTCGAGCGCAAAGTGAAAGCGTTCTTCGGGCGCGAGCGGTTTCTGGAGGTGCTGCGCGATTACGTCATTTTCCTCTCGCAAAACGACGAACTCCAAAAAATTATTCTGCGCCAGCACCAAACGCGGGCGGTCGAAAGCGTCCTGGATCGCGTCGCCGATCCAATGCAGAAGCGCGGCCTCATCTGGCACACGCAGGGCAGCGGAAAAACGCTGACGATGATCACCATCGCTTCGCGCTTGCTACGCGGGAGTGGAACCGACAACGCCGATAAACCGAGCGAAAAGCCGACGGTGCTGATGCTGGTTGACCGCACCGAACTCGAAGCGCAGTTGTTCAAAAACATCACCGCTTACGGCATCGGCAGCGTCGAAGTCGCGCAGAGCAAAACCGATTTGCAGCGCATCTTCAAGAGCGACTATCGCGGTTTGGTCGTCTCGATGGTTCACAAGTTCGATGACATCCCCGCCGACATCAACACCCGCGAGGGCGTCGTTGTCTTGGTGGATGAGGCGCATCGCACCACGGGCGGCGACCTGGGCAACTACCTGATGGCCGCGCTGCCCAACGCGACTTATATCGGTTTCACCGGCACGCCCATCGACAACCTGAGCCGAGGCAAAGGCACTTTCAAAGTCTTCGGCGGCGGCGATCCGCAAGGCTACCTCGACAAATACTCCATCGCCGAATCCATCGAAGACGGCACGACGGTGCAGCTCAACTACGCCCTCGCGCCTTCCGAGATGCGCGTCGAACGCCAAACCTTGGAGCGCGAGTTTCTGGACTTGCGCGATGCCGAAGGCGTGGCCGATGTGGAGGAACTCAACGCGGTTCTGGGCAAGGCCGTCGTCTTGAAGGAGATGATGAAGGCACCGGCGCGCGTGGCGAAAATCGCCGCTTATGTCGCGCAGCACTTCCGTGAGAACGTGGAGCCGATGGGCTTCAAGGCGTTCATGGTCGGCGTCGATAGGGAAGCGTGCGTGCTTTATAAACGAGAACTCGACAAGTATTTGCCGCCCGAATATTCGCAGGTCGTCTATTCGCCCGCGCACAACGATTCCGCCGATCTCAAAGAGCATTACCTCAGCGAAGAACAGGAAAAAGCGGTTCGCAAGTCGTTCACCAAGAAGAACGAGGCGCCAAAAATCCTCATCGTGACCGAAAAGCTGCTGACCGGCTTCGACGCACCGATCTTGTATTGCATGTATCTTGACAAGCCGATGCGCGATCACGTTTTGCTACAAGCCATCGCGCGCGTCAACCGGCCCTATGAAGATGATGACGGCCAAGTGAAGCCGGTCGGTTTCGTGCTGGATTTCGTGGGCATCTTCGAGAAGATCGAGAAGGCGCTCGCTTTTGATTCCGATATCGTTGCGTCGGTGATCCAGAACATCGACGTGCTGAAAGACCTTTTCGCGCGCTTGATGAAGGAAAAAGCGCCGGTTTACCTGCCTTTCGCGCAGGGCTGGGACGACAAGGCCAAAGAGCGCGCCGTCGAAGCGTTCGGCGAAGCCAAAACCCGCGAAGAGTTCTTCACCTTCTTCAAACAGGTGCAAAGCCTTTACGACATCCTTTCGCCCGACGCCTATTTGCGACCTTATATCGAAGATTTCGGACGATTGGCGGAGCTTTATGAACTGGTGCGCTCGGCGTATGCGGATCGCGCTTATGTGGATAAAGAGTTCACCGAAAAAGTCAAAAGCCTGCTGCGCGAACACACCGACGCGCCGAACCTGGATTTGCCTGGTGCGATTCACAGCCTCGGCCCCAAAGAGCTGGCCGCGCTACGCGAGGGCGATGCTTCGGACACCACTAAGGTGCTGAATCTGATGAAGATTCTGAAGGCGACAGCGGAAAAGGAGGGCGATCAGAAGCCGTTTCTCTTGGCCATCGGCGAACGCGCTCAACAGTTGGCTGAAGCCTACGAGGACCGTCAACTCACGACCCAGCAAGCCCTCGAAGGCTTCAACAAGCTGGCACAGGAAGCGGTTGACGCGCAGGAACAGCGCCGCGAGATGGACGTGGACGAAAACACCTTCGCCCTTTTCGTCGCGCTTCGCCCGCTCGCCTCGGCTCTCAATGCCGATGGCGCCTCGGAATTGAACACATTGTTTCTACGATACCCCGATTACACCTGGAACGAAACGCAAAAGAGCAGCCTACGCACGGCACTCTATAAGGCTCTACGCCCACTGGTGCCGCCCACCAAACTGATCGAAGCAGCCAATACGCTCTTGAGCTTACGCCGCGTATGAACACCTTCACCTCCACCAACCCGCTCATGCCAATCGCCTCGCTGTCTCAAAACCAAGGCACCTCGCCTGTGGCGACGTGGCGTGATGCCGACGAGTTGCGCTGGGCAACGCGCCACTGGGCTTCGCGGATGGACGTGCCCTTATCTTCGCTGCATCTGCGCCCGATGAAGCTCAAGTGGGCCTCGATCTCGACACGCGGACGGCTGACCATGAACCTCGAAGTGCTGGAATTGCCCCGCGAGTTAGGCGAGTTCGTCATCGTGCATGAATTGGTGCATTTGCTGGCCCCAAATCACGGGCGCGTCTTCAAGGCTTTTCTTTCGGCTTACCTTCCCGACTGGGCCGAGCGAGAGGCACGGTTGAGGGCTTTGGAAAAAGCCCGCCTTGAACACAAGCAATGCAAAACAGCCAAGAAAAAACCGCGCATCGCTCGATGCACGGTGGGAAATTCGTAACGAAAAACGAAACAGGCTTAAACTATTTCGCTGAGTTCTGAAGAATTAATCTTCGGGAGTTGACTCGTCCTCTGACCAGTCGTCAGAATCGTCTTGCTCCTCGTAGTTTTCGGGGTCGAAATCTTCTTCCGAATCATTCGACTCCGTTTCGAATTGTTCGTCTCGATTATCTAACGTTTCATCGTCCTGAGGTGCGATTACGGAATGATGCGAGATTGCCAATTCTCGTTGTTCCGTTTGGCTTGTTCCCAAGATGAAGGTAAGTCGTGGCGTTTCACCGCCATAGCGAACCGCCGTGCTTGCTTCGTCTGCCAGCAGCAGGGCGGCGGCGAACAAAAGCATTCGAGAAGGGTGAGGAGAATTCCGCTCGTCTTCCAATGTTGTCGGTTCTACATCGGATCGAGCGGCATCGTCAGCAAACGCACTTTCCAAGGCGACAAGCGTTCGCACTTCGTCGTGTGTTGAGAACAACTCGTCCCACGGCAAGGCAAGACCCACTTCACGCGCCACGCCTCGCGCCAGAGTCTCCCATGTGTCGCTGTTTCCGTAGCGGGCGCCCGTCCGCAACACAAGAGCGCAAAGTAGAACCGGTAGCTTGCGCCATTGTTCCGCTTCCAGTTCGCTCTGTAAAGCAGCGACGGCTCGCTGCCACTCCAAGGTGTAGCGCCGCTTGCGCGCGTCCTCGTGCGCCTGCCGCTCGGCTTCCTTGAGCGATTTAAACCGCTCCGTGTTCAAGCAAACCGGGATCGTTTTGGTGGCATCGCGTGGATCGGCGATCTGTTGGCGGCAAGGGCATGATTCGGTGCAGCCTTGCGGCACTTCGACGTGCGTGAGGTGGCGATAGGAACTTGGCGGTAGCTGCGTCACGTCCACCTGCCCGTCTTGTTCTTGCTTGCGGGCTTCCTCGCGCACTCGCTCCATCGCCTGCGCCGCTTCGTCCTTCGCTCGTTCGACAGCCGCTTCCTGTTTTTTCTTCCACTCATCGGGTTTGAGGCAGAAGCTCGCATAGCCACTGGCGACATACGCCTTGTATGGGCACGCTTTGCACTCCTTGCGCCAATCGAACTTGGTGCGGTAGTCCAACTCTTGCAACAACCCTTTTCGCTTTAGTTCCTGCTGGTTCGGCAGAAGCGTTTGCGAAAGAGAAGCCGCAGTGACCGCGTTGGTCGCCGCATGATGCGCGACGAGGGTGCAAACCTGCTCGTGCGAGGCGAGCGGCAGTAGCGCGTGCCCATGTGCCGCAGTCAGCTTTCGATAGGCTAACAACTGCTGCACGGCTTCGGGCAGAGCGAGCAGCTTCATCGTTTGCTGGATGGTGGCGACGCTCTTGCCGACCTTCTTTGCGATTCGTTGCTCGTTCATGCGAAAGCGGAGCATTAACTGCTTGTAGCCGCGCGCTTCTTCGATGACGGAGAGGTTGCTACGCTGCACGTTCTCCGATAGCGCCAATTCAGCGGCTTGCGAGTCGAAAAGATCATCGCGCACGATGGCGGGGATGTGTTTGCGTCCCGCCTCGCGGCAGGCGCGCAGTCGGCGTTCGCCCGCGACCAGTTCGTAGGGCGGCACGGCTTTCGACGTGCCGTTTTTGGCATGGCCGTTGTTGCTGCCATTTGCCTTGATCTCAGCTTTGCGGGTGCGAACCAGAATCGGCTGCTGCACGCCATGTTCCCTCACGCTTGCCACCAGTTCCAGCATCTCTTCGGCGTCGAAGAGGATGCGGGGTTGGTAAGGACTGGGCGCAATGGTGTCAACGGGCAGCAGCACGACCTGCCACGACGGTTTGCCAGGTGCGAGTTTAGGCCGTGTGGCCTTTGGCTCCGGCGTGGTGAGAGCCGGGGCAGTTGCGGTGGATGGGGACATCCTTTCTCCTTGTCAAAGAGCAAAAGATTTGTCGAAGCTGGGCTTCAACGCTCCTTGTCCCACCACCATAGAGTAAGAGTCGATTCGCTTCCTGCACGGTTGCTTGAGCGCAACAAGAAAGCCTCACTCAGCAAAATCCACAAACGAAAAACCGCAAGCGTCGCCGCCTGCGGTTCTTTTAGCCACCTTTTTTCCACAGCCTTTAGCGCGGTCGCAGCAGGTCGGCTAAAACGGGGTTGCGCCCCAGGGTCGCATATTCCGAAGCGTTGTAGCCGGAACTGTTTTCGGCCCGAAGATCCGCGCCCAGCGATTTGAGAAGCTGGGCCATCTTCTTGGAGCCGCGCTCCACAGCCAGGTGAAGCAAGGTGTCTCCGTTCGACTTCTTGAGGTTGATGTTCGCCCCGGTTCCGACCAAAAACCTCACCATCGCTTCTTGATCTCCATAAACCGCGTTGGAGAGGTGGATGTTGAGGAATTGACGGGAAGCGCCTCCGTGTAGCAGGAGCCGGGCGATCTCGACTTGGTTGGAACTGACGGCGGCCCCCAGCGCCGAGAAACTCTCTTCACGGTAGGGGCTGAGCGGAACTGTCGCCCGGGCGTTGACCAGGCCGGGATTGCGGCGTAACAGAGAGCGGACCTCGGATATGTCGCCCCGTCGGATCGCCTGGATGAAGGACTGCTTCTGGCTCTTGCTCTGCGCCTGCGCCTGTTGACGGGCGACTTCCTGTTTGGCGGAGGCGACCTGCCCTTCATCCAGAGGCACGATCTGTGACATGGTGCCGTAATAGGGATTCCAGGTCGTCTTGCCAAACTCTTGGTAGTAGAGCCGCATATTGGCGCTGCCAATGTCAGGGATGAAGATTTTGTCGCTATCTCCTCCGTAAGGTGCGCCTCCACTCCAGGCCACAATTGTTCCTCGAATGCCGTTCAAAGTGGCGCGCCGTTCGGGAATGGCTGTGAATGTCCGGTTGTCGCGTCGGAGCATCGTCCATGTCTGGCTCGCGTTGACGCGCGACCACACCTCATTATGTTTATGCGGTTGACTATACCCCTTATGAGGGCCGGACACGAAGCTGCCGGGCGCTTTCTGGCACCAGGCTGGGTTGGCTGCCGCGAGCACGAACAGCGCGAGGACAAGGAAGGCTTTACGGGAAAAGAATTTCATAAGAGATTACGGGTAAAAGATTGGGATTGAAAAGAACGGGTTAGTCGGGTTTGCCTTTAAAGGCGCCCCAGGCGACGAGACCAGCGCCTACGAAGAAGAGAAAGGGGTGAATCCAGGCGAAGAGGATCGAGCCGATGCCCCAGCCGATGAAACCCCAATGCGGCTTTTTGGATGGGCCTCCAATGGCAACTCCACCGCCCCCCGAAGACGCTGAACCGGTGGCCGCCCCTTGCATTCGACCGTCGGGATCGAGGCGACCGATCTCCTTGCGCGCCTTGAGGCTCAGCTCCGCGTCGCTCGACTGTTCCGCCTGGTGGAACGCTTCAAGCGCCGAGGACTTACGCTTGAGAATCTTGTAGACCAGGCCGAGGTTGAAATACGCTTCGGCGTCGGGACTTTCCTGGATCGACTTCCCGAACGCTTCCGCCGCCTTGTTGAGCCACTTGGTCTGATCGCCCGTTTCCGGCCCGCCCGCAGTGGCAACCGCGTAATCGAGCAGCCCCTCCTTGAAGAACACCATCGAACGGGCTGGTTTGACCTCCACGCCCTGAGCCGCCAGCTTGTCGAGTTCGCGGTGAGCCAGTGCTAAGTCGCCCTTTTGGATCTCCTGCGCCGTCTGCGCGCGGATGAGCACGTTGTGGGTCTCAGACTTGATTCGCCGCTCGATCTGCCCGTCGATGTCGTCCAAGTAGGACAGGGCGATCTGAAGCTCTCTTGGCATATCTGCCGTATCGTCCATGATTTTCCTCCTGTTGTTGGTCAGTCCCGCTTAAAGGGTGACCTTGTAGTCCGCCTGGATTGGCCCAGAACGCACCTGCTCGTGCCCGTTGACCGACACGGAAATCCGCGCCGAAGCGTCGAGGTCAGTCTCGAACTCAGCCAACCCATTGCTGTTGGTGTATTTCTCCGGCAGTGGGCCGGATGCCAGCGTCTGTGAGACGTAGAGGACAACCCTGGCGTAATAGGTGGGCTTGCCGCCAGCGTCCACCACCCGAACCGAAATGTAGCGCTTCAACTGCTTGCCTCCTAATGGCGTAGTCAAATGACAAGGATTAGACGATTTTCGTCTGGCACGGCAGTTTAGACGGTTTTTGTGTGAAGGGCAAGCGACCTTATCCTCCTCATCGGGGTGGGGTCAGATCGAAAAATCCGTCTTTACGAAGGAATACGAGTTGTGCGTCCGCCAACTGCGTGAGATACGCAAATCAGCTGGTCTGACGCAGCAACAGGTTGCTGACAGGCTGAACCATCATCAACGCTTCGTTAGTCGGTGCGAGACCGGTGAGAGGCGACTTGATATCATCGAACTGCGAGCTTTCTGCGAGGCGATTGAAATCCCGTTCAAAGAGTTCATCGACCGACTGGAAGAATCGCTGATGCTGCTGAAATCCAAACAGTAAAAACCCGCACTCGAAAGGTGCGGGTGTGAAACGAGAACAGGATGGTGTTAGCCCCCACGCCTATTCTTTGACCATGCTTTCTGTAAACTACTGAATCGGTTCTGAAAGCGGCGCCGAAGCAGTTTCAATGCACTCCCAATCTGGTTCAGCGCCTTGCAGGTCAACCACTGCCGCAATGCGCCAGTGAGCCTTTGGGTCGCCCATGCCGAACATCCCGATCATCTTTTCGCCGGAATCAAAATAGGATGAGAGCACGAACATCGTGCAAAGCCGTTCTTCTGAGTCCATTGCGCCGTTGTGGGCGAAAACGCTGGTGAAGACGTAAGCCCACTCGACGCCCGAACCGGACGCATTCCCGTCGGTTACAAGCCACTCCTCCTCGCTTCTGTCGCCGTGACAGTAACAACTGGGACTGACACCCATTTCTGGTGATTCCTCTTCAGGTTTTGAATCGCCTAATGAGTTGCTCCATCCTGATTGGAGGTTGAAATCTGCGCCCAGGATTGTGCTCCATCCCGCAGGGTGTTCGTCGATGAGAACGCCAAGCATTCTGTCCAAGTCCCGCTCGAAGTGGCCTTGGAATATATTCCACAATTCCCGTCCCAATCCGGTTGGGTAACTATCCCAGTGGTGGTAGCGCCCCGCCCAGTGCAGGGGTAACGCGTGTGTCAGGCGTGCTATTGCGCCTCGTGTCGCCATTGTTTTGACTCCTCAGAGCGAAATTTGGCTTTGATAAAGCTGCGCTCTGGATGAACGATAGCGGCGGAAAAGGCTGTTAGCGAGCCGAGTTGCTGAGAAGCAACATCAAGAAGTTAGAAGTTTGGGAGCGAAGACGTTGATAATAACCCATCCGATTAACCCAACTCCTACAACCAAGATCAGTGTTATCACTACAGCTATACAAAGTGCGAGAGCATTGTCGAGAAATTCTTCGGATGCATCGGGCGGATTCTCAACTGACACTGGATGGTCTACATTGAGAATATTGCCGGTGGGCATCCCGTTTTCAGACTCAGTTGGCGGTAGCGAGTTGGTCACTACAATCTGGATTTCCACCTGCCGATTGGCAGGTAAAGCACTTTGGGCCGGTGTGGTCACGTGAGTCGTCGGTGGGGGAGGAGGGACAGTCTCCTGTGTCTTGGCAGCTGTCGCCAGAGAATTAGAATTCTGCGCTTTGGGTAGAGGCGCGTTCTGGGAAGGAGGCAGCGCTTCGGGGACAGGTGCTTTGGGGACAGGTAATGCTTTAGAACTGCCTACCAATTCCTGCAACACTCGCTCGGCATCGACCGAATGAACATTCCAAGCCTGAGCCTGCTCTTGTAAATGTTGTCGCATCTGTGGATTGTTTATGTCGCGTGTGGCCGCGACTTGGCGTGCGTATTCACGGAAGCGAGCGACATCCTCAGCGCGAGAAAGTTGAAGGCGAAGACCTGCCATAATGCGAATTTCTCTCGAAGTATTTTATTCAGAGTGTAAGCCAGCCTTTCAGCCTTTAGCTTTTGTTTTGGCTTGCGTTTGCTGCTTCTGCTTTTCCACTTCGCCAGAAAACTGCACACCACTCGCGTGGCCCCAGTCGGTGGTCTTCCAGTTTACGCCGCGCTGTGCCAAACGCTCCTGCAGTTCGAGCACTGCGGCTACGCAAGACGCATCGCCATTCGCCGTTTCAACAAGAAAATCTACTTTGCCAACGAGTGGGTTGGAAATTTCGATGTCGCCTCGACCAGTTTCATCCGAAGTTTGTCCAACGATCTTAGAAGGCTCTGTTCTCGTGCCCTCTGTATAAAAGACGTCCATGTTCATCTCCTTTAGAGATGCCATAACAGCTTGGTCGGTGTCTTGCCGCGCGATGTGCTGACCGCTGTTTGTGGCGGCAGAAGTTGTAGCTTCCTCTAATGCCCGCATCGTGGTGGGCGCCTGAGCGGCCACGAACTCGAACTGCTCGCTTTTCAGCGCAACCCGAATGCCCTCCAGAGTTGCTTCTACCTTTGTATAAGCAGCAGGATCGTCGGCCCACTCTTCCAATAGCTGGCGATTTGTTCCCCCGAAGCACGCCTCTAAAGTGCCAGCCAGAGTTTCGGCTTCAGTGCGACGGCTCTCGAGCTCCTGTTGCAGAACTGTGATTTCTTGATCCAACTGCTTTGCGGAGTGCTGAAGTAAAAGGGCGGCCTCGGTCGCCTCCTCATAGTCCGCGCTTGAGAGTAATCGCTCGATCCTCTCCGCACTGCGGCGCAATCTTCCAACCTCGCCAGGCCGGAACTTTTCGTGTGGCAGATTCTCCAGTCTCTTAAGCGCGGCATTGGCTTGGCCGATTGCTATCGTTGCTTGACGTTGTTGCTCTTGTTGACTGCGCTTCGCTTCTTCTTCCGCCCGCAGATAGGCATCCGCTTCTGCTCGCAAGGCACTCAGGCGGCTTTGCACGTTCTGCGCGGCGGAACGCGCTTCTCGGGCCAAACGCGCAGCGGCTCTCACCCCATCTGTTGCCTGACGCGAGGTTTCGACAGCCTCCTTGAGTTCATGGGCTACCGAGTTGAACAAACCACGAACAGTTCCATCTTGCGCTGCGCCCTGGCTATGAGCCGCATTAGCACGGGCATATGATACGCTTGTGGTTTGAGTGGACTGTTGGGAAACGCCTCTGGCTTCCTGTGCTTTGCGGAGTTGATCTCTTGCGGTGCGGACGCTTTGCCTCATCGCTTCGGCCAGAACAGACACCTCACGCGTCGCGTCGGGTGCCAGTCGTGCAAAGTGTGTTGGGAGAGATGAAACATCTCCACTGAGTCTTCCAGCAAGAGTTTCAGCTTCGCGATAGATGCTTTCGGCCTCGCGCAGCAGCAGCCTCATCGCTGCGTCTTCTGACTGCGCGATAGTGGTAGCTCGCTCATACTGGGAGTAGGAATCTGCGTAGTAACTTGGCTCGACGTCAGCACACTTGGGGCCACTCATGGGTTCTCCTTTGATGTCTCAATTGTCAGGGTTTTCGAGTGGAAGGTGGCTTTTGCCCTCCTCTTCCAGCTTGAGTTGTTCCTTGCTGCCGTGGTTGCGCTTTGGGGGAAGCGAAACCTTCATCAGCTTTATCCACAGGGAGAAGTTGGAAAATCTCGTCAATCTTTTGCACAATCTCCCTGGCATTAGCGGAAGAGGCACCGGTGTGCAACTCCTTGAGTCGAGAGTATTCATTGCGGCGCAGTTCGTCGAATTGACGATGTTCCTGCTCGACCTTTTTCAGTTCTTCCGCAATGCGCGCCCGCTCTTCTTTGAATTTGCAGATGTCTTGTTGCGCCCCACGAAGCTTGTCATCGAGTGCCCTCGCCTGTTGTTGAGACTTGGAGTAGGCCTGTTCGACTTTTCTGACTTCGTTGTGCAAGCCACTAATTTCATTTTGGATTTCCGAATAGCTTTCTGCCAACTCCCCCAGAGCTTTAGTGAGCGCATTTTCCTCTTCAGTGGCATCTGAAATGTCTGTTTCGAGGCTTTGTTTGCGGTAGTTTATTTCTTCGACGTTTAACTGCAACTGTCGAAGATGCTTTTGACGAGCCTCCCAATCATAACGGGACGAAATACGTTTCTGGACTTCAAGTCGAGCGACTTCAGTCTCAAGTGCATACAGTTCTTGCAACTGAGGATCCTGCACGTTTTCGTCCGCACGCAATCGGAACAGCTCTTCTTGCAGGCGTTGCACGTGCAATGCTGCATCGAGACCCTGATGGAGGCGGTCGCTAATTTCCCCCACAGATTCACTTAAAACACTCGCCTGTTCTTGCAAGTGAAGGCATTGTTCGGCATTTCGCGCATAAACGGATGCTCCCTCTTCGAGAAGTAATTGTCGGATATGTTCGTCCTCGACCTTATCGAAGCGCGCTGCCAGCATGGTGAGAAGCGCATCAGCCAAAGGGCCGGCCTCGCTAGGGCGGAGCAGGTCGAGCAACGCGCCTTGGTCAGCGGCATTTAGTGTGCAAAAGGCTGAAACCCATTCTTGTGGTGTCGCAGCGGCAATTTCCACCACGGGTAGCCACTCCGACCATGTAATCACATCGCGGCGGCTCAGAAACGCGGCCAACAACCTCACGAGAGGGGGCACCGACATCGTTTTGGAATTGGACGGCACGCGGTTGTTGGAAGATTGGCTCATGGTGGGGAGTCGCCTTGAGTCTTTAAGGGCGGTCGTGCAAGTTGTCTCAGGGTTTGAGCTTGCTAATCGTTTCCCGCAGCATGGCAGGAGAAATGAGACGCAATTCCCGCTTGTCCTGACGCGGGCCTGCGATAAGCATCGAACTCTGTTGCTTTCTCTGGCGCTCTACTTGTCCCGAAACGGTTGCCATTTCACCGCTTCCTGGTTGCAAAGTAAAGGTCAAAACTCCATCGGTGTCTACGCTGAGAGCCCAGTCCGCCGCCTCATCGTCTGACTGAGGAAGAGTCCAAATCTGCACCCAGGGGTTGGATACGTTATCGAAGATGTAAACGCTCAAGCGCAACTCGTTTTTATCTCGGGTAGAAGTAATCGCAAGTTGCGTGTTTGAGACGGTTGCAGGAAGAGGCGTGCCTTTGGAAAGGGCTGGCGAGAGCACAAAGACTGGGTCGTCTTTGGGTAGGCCCAAAGCATTGGCGAGCATCTCGTTTTCGACACTCATTGCCAGTCCAATATCATAAAGCAGGTTCTCTTGCACGCTCACTTGCCCGTTAGCAACAAGTGCTGCACCCAGTGCAATGGCCTCGTCAACACGTTGAGGATTGACCGCGATGCGGTTCAGAACGCTTTCCGCCTCATCCCCATAAATCTCGCCCAGAACCGGCGCAACAATGTGTTCCCGCACCCCAGCAATTCGACTACCACCCCCGCAAAATACTGTCGCGTAGAGAGGATGCGGCATTCTGGACAAGAATCCTCGTAACAAATCCCGACCTTGTTCAAAGAACGGCTGCAAGCATTCGAGGTATTTTTCAAGCGACAACTCGACTCGCAAACTGTTGCCTTCAGCATCTGTGAAGCTGGCTTTGACTGGGATGAACCTTTTACCAGGGCGTAACACGCGCTCGGAAACGGGCTGTTTCAGACTTCGCTGTGCATCAACTAACCAGCGCCGCAACCACACCAACCGGGATTTTCCCAATCCGATTTCTTTGAGGACGTCCTCAGCAGTTACTGGATATGAAACCTGGAATCGCTCGTTGAACTGGCGGCACACCCAGGCGCAGAGCAACGCATCCACATAATCGCCGCCACAATCATTGTTCGCCGCATCGAGCACGTCCAAAGTTCGACCGGATGCGCCTGCCCGAATCAGACTCAAATCGAACGTGCCGCCGCCCATATCGCAGACCAGTAAATTGTGCCCTTCCAACTCTGTGCTGAGGTTCCCTTCGACACGCGCGCGTTGGTGCTCCCAAATCCAGTAGGCCGCAGCCGCAACGGGTTCACTCAACGTGGTGGGTTGAACGGGAATATTGCTCTTACCAATCTTCGCTTGAGCGGCTGCCTGCCGTGTAGCACGGCACTTTTCGGCATGAGCGCGCCGCCAACCGTGAGGCACGGTAACGAGGATGGACTCAATGGGTTCACCACCCAAATCTTTCGAAATCTTGTCAACGATATATTCCACCAGAAGGGTCGTGAGCATTTCTGGTGAAATCTCCGTTTTCTGAGCAGCCTGCCCCAAAGTCAGAACGCCAAGCAAAGCATTCTCTCCCATCTTCAGCTTCCAACGGCGAAAGACGTGAGTGGGATCATGCTCCGGCTCGGCCCACAAATCGAGTGCCGTTTCGCCGACGATGGGTAGGCCACTTTCTTCATCGAAAGAGATAACCGAGGGAACGGCGGGGCGCCCGTCTACACGCGCAAGAGTCAACTTATCCGCTGTGAAGTAGGCGGCTAAGGTGTTGGAAGTGCCCAAGTCGATGCCGAGGTGCGCCATAGTCTTGATTAAGCGGATTTTTGAGATTTCGTTGTCTTAGTCGATTTCTTCGAGAGTGTCCTCAGCCAGCCCATCGGGAAGATCGCACACCATGAGGCGCCGCCGGTCAACGTGTCCCGCAGGCATTCGGGACTGGACAATTCGGGACTTCATGCCTGCCAAAGCTTCCTTGACGAACTCCTCGACCCATCCTGCATTCCCAAAGTGGCGACCCTTTCGCTGCGTTTCCTCTTCGGCCCGCCGCGCGATTTGGCTCATCAGGCCGTCTTCCCATTGATAGTTTTCTTCTTCCAAATGCGTCTGTGCTAAACGTGCACAAGCCTGCGGCGTAAACGAGGGAAAACGAATGCGACGGGGAAATCGGCGGGTCATTCCTGGATCGACCCTCTGAAGCAGAGCATCAATCGCTTCTTCATAGCCTCCCAAAATAAAGACTGTCCCACTATAATCGGGATGAGTGATTTTCTCGTTCAATTCGGAGATGATTTCGTCGCCGTAAGAATCCCATTCTCCTTTGTGGAGTTGATGTGCCTCATCAATGAACAGAACACCATCGCGGGCCTGTTCTAATGCAGCTTGCACATTCGCGGTTGTATATCCCTGAAATCGTCCAATAAGTTCACCACGAGCCACTCGGTGGTATCTTTGGCGTTCGATGCACCCCATTCCAAACAACAAATCTGCGATGATGCCAGCTACAGTTGATTTGCCGGTGCCGGGCGATCCCACCAAGAGCATATTGCCGGGATGCAAGGCAACAGTTTCCGCGCCGCGACCGTGTTCGGCTTCGGTCAAGTCATATTCGATGCTTTGCATCAATCGCTGAACTGCTTCTCGCACTGGTTCTAACCCTTGCATTGCGTTCAACCGCTGCATGGCTTCATCATATATTTTGGCATTGCGCCGCACGATGGGTGGCACTGCTTGCCGCGTGAGCACGCGAGAAGATGAACCGGATGCTTCGAAACGTTCCAAAATGTCGCCAACTAAGTTCTTGACTCCCCCCGCATTGCTGAAACCCCGGCGCAAAGAGCGTCCTATCAGCAGGGCTTTGAAGTGGGGCTGAGCGTCGGGCGCCATGGTGTAGCCACGCTTTTCGAAGTCTTGCTCCATAATCGTCCATAATTCACTTTTGGAGTAGTCGGCGCATTGCAGCCTGCCCGATTCGGGGAAGCGGCGCTCCATGCCTTGATCCATGTTGTAGAGATCATGCATCCGATTGTCATAGCCAGCGAGAATAATTACCAGTTCATGGCGATGGTTCCAGGCCATCGGCACGAGCGCGGCGACAGCCTCTTCCGTGCCCATCGTCTCTTTATTTCCAAGTTGATGAGCTTCGTCGATGATAAGGACACCGCCTATCGCTTCCTCGATTTGGCGCTGCATATTTTCGCCGCTCTGATTGCGATTTGAACTTAAGATCGTTGACGCGGTAGTTTCCTTAAATCCGTCGTATCGCAAAAAACCGAGTGCATGAAAGAAGGGGGCTATGAGGCGAGCTACCGTTGTTTTACCGACGCCCGGGTTGCCGGTGATAACGAGGTGCAGCGTGTCCTCGGGCAGTTGAGAATCGCCGTTTTCCAGTTTGCTGCGAAAACTGCGTGCCTTCTTTTCCAAACGCAGAAGCTTCTCTTTGACTTCCTGAAGACCCGCCATTGTATTCAATTGGTCTTTGACCTGCTGGACGGCTGTTTCATTGATGGACGGCAAGTTGAGCACATGATTCATGGTGATCTCCCGTTGCCCTTGGTTGACGATGCGCTTGATCGTGCCCAAAGCCGTTGATAGATGCCCGTGGCGCGTCAGTGTTTGAGCTATGGCGTCTTCTCTGAGGATACGAAAACCGTGGCGCGAGGCGAGGCGGCTCAATGCGTGCTGAATTTCTTTGTCTTTCGGCCCGTCGAGTTCGTTGTAGAAGACTTGCGGGTAACGCTTGTGGGGCAACACTTCGCTTTCCATGTATTCCTGGCTCCCCGGCACAACGCACAAAAAGCAGATCCGACTGGAATGCGAAAGTTGACCTACCCAATCGGTTTGCACCATCGTAAGTAGGTCGTTCGCTATTGGGATATTAGCGGGAACAACGCGCAAAGAGCGTTGCAGGAGATAGAAGTCTTCGACGATGACCAAGTTGGAAACACGGTTATTGTGTAGTAATTGGGACACTCTGCCGAAAGTGTTCAGCACCGCCATTGCATTTCCGCCCGCCGCCTCTCGCGCACGTTCGGCTTCCTCTTGAGCATTCTGTTGGGAGTGGGTAGTCGCTTCTGTTCTTGCTCCACCTCCATTTTGAGCCGAACGAGTCGTCTCATGTGGGTTTGAGGAGGAAGGTGCCGCAGTCGAAGTTGTTCCCCCTGGTTCATAGGGCTTCATGCCAGGTGGAGTAGGACGCCGCCTTCTGAGGCCGCCAAAAATCTGTTCGGCCTCTTGAGGATCAGAGTTGCCGTCGAAGCTGAGATGGCCCCTGCGGTCGATGAATAGAGTCAGTTCTACGCCTCCCTCCAGCGCCCAGATCTCCAGCGCACGACGAACCTTCAAACATCCGTGAAAATAGTTATGGAAAAATACGTCCTGTGTTTGGCCGGAAACCACCCAGACGCGATAGGGGTCGGAAAGAGGCAATTTACCGTGCAAAAAACGATGAGCTTCCGAAACGGACATAATGTTCTCAGGCGTTATTCTTCAGAGTAGAGGCTTAATTTGTTTATGATGGCTGTCTACCGTGCTTAGTCTCGGCTAACTGCTCCAGATCCGTTTGATGAAACTATTTCCAAGTATGGCGGTTGTTCACTCGAAGGCCGCGGGCTTCGAGCTTTGCTTTGAATTCTGGTAGAAACCCTGGTGGCGGCACCCCAACGACGAGCAGACGGCCTTGGCCATCCAGAGTTACTTCGACACTTCCACTACAAGAAGCTTCTTCCGCAGTGGGCGTAATCACATCGGTTAAATGGATGATGCGCTGATTAGAGGAGCCTCTCCAACGATAAACACCCGCTTTAAGGATATCGTAGCGGCCATCCACCAAAACATCGGTTAACGACAACAACCGGTCGGTTTCCAAATCATCGCGCGCCACTAATTCTTCAAGCGTATAGCCGGTGTAAACCCAAGTATTCTTGCCAGCTTCTTTGAAAAACTTCAGTAGTTGAACTACAGCATTGGGTTGATCTGTCGCCTCGCCGCCACTGACCGTAATGCCCTCAACTTCAGGATGCATCAATAATTCCCTTGCTAATTCATTGGGATCATACAATTCGCCCTCTCGCTTTGACCACGTTTCGGGAACCATGCAGCCCTTGCACGCCAGCGAACAACCCTGAACCCACACTACAGCGCGCCCGCCAGGGCCGAGCACATTCCGAACCAGCGGGAGCCAGTGGTGAACGCGAAGCTGTAGCGGCGCCGTCATTTGCGATTGCCTCCTTTGCCTTTTTCCCAGTTCCGATTGTTTCAGGCCACGCGCAAGTTGACAGTCAGTTTTGTCTAGCGTAGCTTTGAGTTAGTTTACCCGTAGCTGCAATCCGTGAATCCTGAAAGTCTTTTCAATCCTTCCCCACAAGATCTCCCGCGTCATCTACCAGAAGAGATAAACCCTCACCCAGCGGAACAGGAGGTGGGAAGTCAGTTTTCCGGATTAAGGGTTGATGATCCACCCAATGTGGAGAGGCACGCACATCCGGCAGGCCTTGAATCTCCGCATGCCGAGTCTCCCTATTCTCCAGAGGAAACTCTGGATAACGTCTTCAATATTGCCGAGCGGTTTATGAGGGACGCGCGTGTTATTCGTGCCATGATAGCGGAAGGCAAAGATCGAAAGCTTGGCATTTCTATGGGACATCACACGCTCCTCGAAAAGTTTGAGTCGGGAAACGAACATCACTTGACTCTTCTAAGATTGCACAATGATTTGGCACAACTGAAGGTCTATTTAGCTCGAGAAGGTGTGCTCATGACGCAGGAAGAGACCGAAGAAAGATTGAGGGTGATGGAAGAGAAGGGTGAAATCAACCCTCCCAGCTTGGACAAACTTTACCGTTAAGCCTCGCCCTCAACGAATCAGAGCTACAGGAACATCTAATAGTGGGGCATTCCAAACCGCGTTTAAAATCTCGCTTCCCCTCACAGTTTTCAGCGTCGAAAACCAAAAAAGTGCGCTGTTCTGAGCTGACACTAATTCCATGAGATTACGAAGTCTGCGTTCTCCTGTCGTAATCACCAGTGTCTTGAACGTTTCACTTCCGTAAACCTCACGGAACAAACCGCTTTCCAAGTAGCGTTGGTGCGTCATCAGCTTGCCCAAGAACTGCTTCGATGAGGTGTGGCCTAAATCCGTTTCGATGAAGAAGTTGAAATACTCGCCGCCCTTGCGCGCCATTCGAACGAATCCGTCCGGCTTGAAAGTTTCCGTTCGCCACTTTCCACCCGCCGAAGGCCGAATTTCCCACTCATGGCGACACTGCACTTCGGGCAGCCAGCGTTCCATCTCTACACCATTGCGCTCCTCCAGTGCCTGACGAAAGGCGATATAAATGTCCACGGTCGCCAGCGTGTGCTCGATGAAAGTGGGCGTATGACCGCAGCGGGCCATCCGAGCCGCTTCCGGCAGGTCCATCTCCAACCGTCGCGCGACGAGGGGTAAAGCGGCTTTTCCGATCATGTAAATCGCCTGAGCACCAAATGGGGCGATAGGCGAGTAGTATCGCGTTACAAAGCGATGGTCGAAAAGCTGGCGCATCCGCGCGTTGCAGCGCACCAGCGATGTGAAATAGAGCGTCTGCACTTGCCCTCGGGACATCGCACGGTGTAACAAAAGATCGCAGAGCAACTGTTCGTCGCGCTCTTCCAACCGCATACCCGCCTCAGCGCGCGGTTTGAAGCGGCTGCGCGGTTCGCGCCGCTGTTTTTTGGCTGCTCCCTCTTTCGTGCTATCGGGCGCTTGGGGCGCCGACGACAGGGCTGGATCAAGCTTCATGATTGCCGCCTTTGCCAGAATCCTCATCGGGATTCGAGGGTTTGAAACTCTTTTTCTTGCTGTGACGGATCTCGTAGGCAGGAGGCGATTCCGCTGCTGATTTCGAGGATGTTACGACTCCACTATACCCACGCTCACGCTCTGCGATTTCGCTGTCAACGACCTCCCGAGGGCGAGCGTAGGTGGAAAAGGACCCTTCACGCATCTCCCGCACCTGCTCCTGACTCACGCGCGGGTCAGGCGAATGCAACACCTGCAAACGGGCGCTGGGCTGGCCACGCCGCACCAGATAGGCTTGCCCCACACCCTGTGACATCAAGGTAGCTCGCACCTCATCGCTGCTCTGCTCGCCGCTAATTTCTTTAGCCAAATCAGCCGCGTCAAGTGCTCCGGTCTGGAAGTAAATTTGGGTGTGGACGTTGTTGCGAAGAACGTGGCGCAGGTTGGATGAAAGTTGGGAGATATTTTGATGCGAGAGCGTTAGCCCCAGCCCGAAGCGGCGCCCTTCGGAAACAATCGCCTCGAAGCGGTCACTCGCCATGCTCTCGAACTCATCGATATAGAGGTTGACCGGCACCCGCTGCGCTTCCGGCTGATCGACCCGCGACATGATGGCCGTTTGAAAGCTGCTCACCAGCAAGCCGCCTGTTAGACGCGCCGCTTCATGAAGTTGGTCAACAGCGAGGGAAACCAGCACGATCATGCCTGGCTGCCGGTCGAGAAGGGTGCGAAAGGAAAACGTCTGGCGCTGTCCGAACATCAGGCGCAGTGCCGGAATCGACAGCAGAGGAGTGATCTTGTTGAGGACGGCCAAAGACCACATCGCTTGATTGGAAGTGGAAAGGGCGTCATAGCGACCGAAGAAGGAACGCACCCGCGAGTCAGAAACGTGCTCCATCACCTGAGCGCGAAAAGTAACGTTGGTGAGCAGCGGCTCGATTTCCAACAGCGACCACTTGGTTTCGGCCAGCGCGAGCAAGCAGTTGCGAAGCGTTTCATCAAGTTGCACGCCCCAAGAATCGGATTGGTGCTTGAGAACTGACAAAAGATGAAGGGCACGGCCATGAGCCTCGCCTTCTTCGGCGAGTGGGTTGAAGCCGACGACGTGCTGGGTGTTTCGCAGGTCAAGCAACAGCAGCCGCTCGCGCCAGACTTCGGGCGGCGCGGTCGCAGCCAAGCGGAGCAAAACACGGTCAACCAAATCACCCCGCAAGTCGATCACGCAAAAAGCCTGACCGTTCTGAACGTCCGACTCGATTAGGCGCAGCAGCAGGTTCGTCTTGCCGGTGCCGGTCGCCCCCAGCATATAAAGATGCCGACGCCGCGCTTCGGGAGAGAGCGCTACTGGCTCTCGTCTCGATGAGCCATCAGTAGGAATGATGTGGCCCAGAACCGCGAAGTCTGGAGGAGGCACGGCTACGGGAACCGGCTCTGGAGGCGGGGTTTGAACTTCTCGCCGATCTTGAGCGCGGTTGAATGCGCCCATCAAAAGATTCTCGACAATCCGTGTCAGCATTATCGATTCCACCTTCCGCTGAAGTAAAATTTGGGGTGCGTTTTAGTTCTTGCCAGATCAAGTTTGATCGAGATCATCGCACGTTGCGCGTGCCGAGGAGTATGCCATCCGTTACTGTTTAGAATGCCGTCGAATCTCTGCTGATGGGCCGCTCTGCACCTCGTGTGGCCGCTCGTTTGGTGGCAGGCTCTGTAACGCGCGGCGCAGGCACTTGAATCCGCCTGGTGCTAGCGTTTGCGGGCAATGCGGCTCAACGACCTTGACTGATCCAGCGGCCTACATACCGCTGGGTTGGTTGACCCATTTGCTTGTTCTCGGAGGTTTATCGCTATCCCTACTATGGATTATTCCAAGCTTGGTAGGTTGGGCTGGCGGTTCGTTTCGAGGCGTAACAGGCTATGGCAGTCCCTTCGTCTGGCTCATCGAAATCTGTGGTCGATTGCTGGTAGTCTTCTTTGTCTTTTATCTCCTGTCAGCGTTCATCCCTGGCGAGGCGGGCAAGTTGTTCCGTGGCTTCATCACCAATCTGGGAAACCAGATTCTGAAACAAGGCTTCGCGCTTCTGCAAAAAGGCATCGTTGCCGTCTTCAATGGTTTGATTGCACTGGTTGGTGGAACTAAGACAAAGCCGTAACCCATGTCCTACTGATCAACAAGGAGATTATAGATAAATGTCTTCGATTACCTCGGGCAAAATTCCACGGACTGGGCCGTTCTACGTTCTGGTTGTCCAAAGGCCAAATCAGGTAAAATCCCAATAGCCAAAACACTTGTCTGTTACGTATGTCATTGGGGATACCTTCGACCCACTGTCTTATCTGGTTGCAGTGAAACCGCTTTTACGGGTGTGTTTTGGGGCGTTATGGATGCTTCGATTGATCTGCTTCAGGCCACTTACCACCTTTTGGACTTTGAAGGTGGCGCATTGTGGGAAGCGACTTCTCGCCCCAACGGTCACGGTGAGGCGCCCGCGATCTCAAGTGAGGATTGGTTGGACAAGGGAGAATGGTTGGCGTTGGCGGCTCAAGTTGGAGCGGAGCGCATTCTCTTTGTAGGTAACAATCCAGTTGTGGTCTTCGCACGTCAAGAATCAGCGGGTGATGACGCGGTGCGTCGCGTTTTCAATCAGGTTTGGTGTATGGCCCGTCCCCGATTATTGTTTTTGGCGAGTCCTGGCGAAATCGCGGTTTACGATTTGGGAAGTCAACCCATAGCGCACACAGAAGATGTCCGCGAAAAGCGCTTGTTGGAGGTGGCACGCTCATTGGCGGAAGTGACCGAGAAACTGGCTCGCTTCGCGCGTGAACAAATCGAGTCGGGGTTGGTTTTCGAGGGGAATGAGCTGGGCAAAGCGGTCAACCGCGCAGACGAGTCGTTGATTCGCCATCTGAAAGTTGTGCGTCGACGCTTGATGGATGGCGCAAATGGGCCGAAGTTGCAGCTGGAACACGCTCACGCCCTGATTGGACGCTCCATTTTCATTCGTTACCTTGAAGACCGGCAAATCTTGCTGCCCGAAGATTTCTATGAAATAGCACAGGAACGTCCCGAATGGATCGCTTTACTGGATGCTCCGACAGAACAACCTTTCGTTGATCCGGAGATGGAAGCGCGGCTTTATTTGAAAGTGCTGCATGATCGAGATTTCACTTACAGACTCTTTGACTATTTGGACGCCACATTTCACGGCGACATTTTCCCATCACCTCCCAACGAACGCGAGGTCGTTCAAGCCGAACACTTGGAACTGCTACGGCGCTTCTTGTGTGGCGAGGAAGCGGGACAAGAAAGCCTGTTCTTTTGGGCCTACGATTTTCGCATCGTGCCCATCGAACTCATTTCAAGCATCTACGAAGAGTTCTATCACACCGAAACCGGCGTGCGCGATGGCCTCAAGGCCAATGCACGGCGTGATGCGGGAAGCCATTACACGCCTGCGACCTTAGTCGAATGGGTTCTGTCGCAGACCTTGACGCCACAAATTTTAGCCACTCAGCCCCGTGTTCTCGATCCGGCGGCTGGTTCGGGAATTTTTTTGGTTGAAGCGTTCCGGCGCATCGTGCGCTTTCAGGCCGCGCAACGCGGCGCGGTTTTAGAGCGCGACGAACTGCTTGACATCCTTAAAAATCAAATCGCTGGCATCGAAATCAATCCTCACGCTGCCCAAGTCGCAGCATTTAGTTTGTATCTGGCCTTTCTGCATTCTCAAGAACCGCCAGCGATTCGAGAACATCCGCGTTTGCCGCACTTGCTCTACAACGACCGACGGCCTAAAGGCGAATTGGATTTCGACATTGTGCTGGCTGCAAACGCCTTCGATGTGGAAGCGGCCACGCTCGATCCCGAAGTGCAGCGAAAGTTCCTTTCCAATTGTGCCGATGTCGTGGTTGGCAACCCCCCTTGGGGTGATTCGGGTAAAGGCCAAAAACAAATCTCGCGCGTGGCTTTGGCGTGGTGCAAAGCACGCGACCTGCCCGTTGGAGACAATGAGCCGTCCCAGCAGTTCATCCATCGTGCTCTTGATTTATTGCGCGAAGGTGGACGCTGTGGCCTGTTGGTTTCAACGGGTGTGCTGCTCAAGCAAGGCGAGAAGTCGCGTGAATTTCGCCATCATTGGTTAAGCCATGTCCAATTGCATCAAGTCACCAACTTTGTTCATGTGCGCGATTTGTTCTTTTCGGGTGCTATTGCTCCGTTTGCATCCATTGTGTGGAGCAAAGGAGAAGGAGAAAGCCTCGTTGAATACTGGTCAGCCAAGAAAACGGCTTTAATCGGCAAAGATCGCGTCGTAGTGCTTTCGCGCGCCGACTTGAAAACTGTGCCCCAAAGCGACCTTTTGGCCGACGACCGCTTGTGGAAGGTGTATTGGTGGGGCAATCACCGCGATGCGGCTCTTTTGAGCTTGCTTCGATTACAACCGACGTTGCAGTCTCATTCGTTTCTGCGCGGCGAAAGTGGAGAAGGTTTCAAGGAAGCAGGAGATAGAGAGGTGCGCCCTGAGTGGGCAGATCGATTGAATGAGTTGCCAGTCAAATACTTCAAGAGTTACGGAATGCACTCCGAGACGGACTTAAAAGAGCCTCCCTCATTCTTATCCCGCCCACGACAAGCGAGACTTTTCGAGAATACGCGATTGTTGATAAAGGGCGCGCCGTCGCGCGTCGAGGAGAAGTTCTGCCAAATTATCGCTCGCCTCGAAACCGAACCTTACGCCACTCGCCACTCAATTTATTCGTTTCCTATACACGATGATGATGCAAGCCTTGACGTAGCAAAGGTTGCGTTGGGAGTTTTGTGGTCATCGCTGGCGCGTTACTACTTCTTTCTTTCGGACAATAAATTTGGCATTTGGCACGAACAGATCATCCTCAACGAATTCCGGCAGTTCCCGTTTTGCTTGCCGCACGAGGATGCTAAAGGGCGCCAATTGAAAGCGCGTATAGTGCAGATCGTCGATCAGCTTCGCGCCATCGAAGATGAAACTCTGCTGTTTTCTACCGAAGCACAAGAGAACTTACGCCATCTGGAAGACGAACTTGATGAGGCGGTTTTCAGGTTGTATGGATTGAGCACCGCCGAGCGTGATTTAGTGCACGATCTCTGTGAAGTTGGACTCGACTTGTTTTACAACGGGGTTGAAAGCGAGGCGCTCAAACCACTCTCGATATCCAATGACGCCCCGTCCGCTGGTTTCGCCGACGAACTGGACGCGGACGAATCGAGAGCCAGCTTGAACCTTTATCTGCGCGCATTTAGCGAGTTTTGGAACACGCATCTTGGCGAAGAAACCGAAATGGGCTGGCAAATTATCGCGACGCGGCGCGTTGCGGAGGGCTTACGCCCCGCCGTTCTCGCGGTGCGATTCGGGATTTGCTACCGTGAGGAACGTGAGACGTGGAAACGCGAACCGATGGCACAGTGGGATGAGGTTCTGCGCCTTTTGGATCGCTCCTCTCAAATGCCCTTTGGATCAAGGCAAATCTACGTCGAGGGGTTGGCCCGCATCGTCAGCGGTTCGGATATTCTCATCGTCAAGCGCAACGAACAACGTCTCTGGACTCCCTCGGCGGCCCGTGAAGATGCGGAAGCGACCTTGGTTCAGGTTTGGAATCAACAAGAAGCCCTGGCGTCTCAAAGGAGCGGTAATTAACGATGTCTCTCCCTCCTTCGCGGCCCCGACCGCTGCTTGTCTTTGAAGTGCGTTCGTGGGATGAACAAGCCGAGTTCGCTCTGGGACTTATTTTGGAAGCGTTGGAGCGTTTGCAAGCCGAAGCGCGTGCTGATGCCAATTTTCCCGACGACGAAGTGGAAGTCAGCCTGTGTCTTTCAGGTCATCTCCATGATGTAGTCAATGAACGCGGCACGGCGCGCGGTGTGACGACTCCTGGTTACGACGGGTTGGCAGGACGTGACCGCGCAAATCAAGGTGACAGAGAATACGAAAAGAAGCGTCCCGACATCCGTTGGCGGTTCATCGATCCCCAAGAAACGCGAATGCGTTGGAAGCAAAAGGTGTTAGATGTCGAGTGCAAACGGCTCGGTGAGCCACCGTCCAGAACACATTTGCTCAACGAAAAGTATGTCACTCAGGGAATCGTTCGTTTTCAGGCTCAATCTCATCGTTATGGGGATGGTTCGGCATGGGCTACCATGATCGGTTACGTGCAATCGTCTACTTTCGATGCGATTTGGAACGAAGTGAACACCCACACGGCGTCTCGTGGACTGCCGAATCTCAACCGCTTGCACACTCACTGGCAAGGGTGCACCAGCCATCTCGACCACCGCCTCAATCGCTCATTCGAGATCTCTCCGTTGCATTTGCGGCACTTCTGGGTTGATTTACGTCCTCAAATCAAGGCGAGTAATTGATTATTTCAAGATAAGTCCCGATTCAGGAGGAGGATTTAGTTGCTTAGAACAGGCTGCTCAATAGCAGGGCTGAAGCCAAGAGCGCCAGTGGCACTAACAACGCTTCTTCTGCGAACGTCCCGGTTGTGAAGCGAAAGCCAGGCGGTAGAAGGTAAAAACGGACTTTGGATGGATACAACAATCGGATACCGCTCTTCGTCACCGAGTCGCCGAGCAAATGGCTGGCATAACCCAACAAAAGAGCAACAACCGGCGCCCAACCAATCCAAAATGCAACGGGTGCAACAATCAGAATGGCCATGCCTAATCCCCACAGCGAGTGCAGCAAACCACGATGTTGATCGGTGCGATGGACAACTTGAGCCGGAAGCAGAAATGGCTTGAAGTTGGTGCCGAGGATTTTTAGGTGCTTGATCTTGGATTCTGAAGCGTCAAGGTCGGGCAAAAGTGCGCCTAACACTGCGCACGCAGACAAGGTGCCGAAGTCGTAGAGGAGGAGTTCTGGTGGCAGGGGAGTCAGCAGCCAAAGCGAGTTGATGCCAAGCAATGCGTGTGTGGGCCATGTCATGTCACCTCCTTTCTTCGGCCGAAGGCAGAATGGCAAATGCTGCCGAGATTATGAGTTTGGATATAGATCGGACCATGTTTTCGAGTAGTAACGCAGTTGCACGGTAAAACATTGGACAGGCGCAGTGTGAGAAAACAAGTCGCGGAAGAGACAAAAGAGGTCAAGTCACTGACGCTTGGACTTCAGACTTCATGGACTCGCAGCTAATCTCACGCTCGCGCTCAGAACCTGAACCACCTTATTGGCACTCAAATGAATACGGTAAATGAGCGGTTCGAAAGTGCGAGGGCGCGGCCAGGCGAGTCATATAAAAGTCTCGAACCAGTCATCACACCTGTGGTGGCTGGTTTTGAGCATTTTGCGACCTCCATTCTGGAACTGCATTATGCAGCAGATGGTTCTCCCAAGGTAGAAACCGCTGTTATCCGGTTCTTACAGGGCGAAACTCCTCTGGGCGCCTTACTCGACAACAGCACCTCCTCTCTACAAATTTTTACTCCATCGGGTGCGACCCTCGCTGCCGCGAAAGGGCGCCCATTGACGTGGCCGACTCATACCCTGTTTGGCGTTAGCACGCTGTGGCTTCTGGCGCCACTACCACCGGAAATTTTGCAGGTCGATCTGGGCGTTTTAGCTGCTGCCGCAGCTTTTGGCGCGCTGCTTCCTGACCTGGATGCGTCAGAGTCGAAAATCAAGCATCTGAAAATCCCCAACACGCAGGTCAAGCCGTTCTTGTTACCTGCTCTGGTCGTCAGTCGCAGCGATCAGCATCGCGGGCTTCTGCCTTCTCTGGCCGGATCGGGGTAATGACAATATTTTTCACGCCGCAGTCTGGTAGACGGGATGGGCGCCCGTTGTGGCGTTGCTACTGGGATATGCCAGCCATATTGTCGCCAATGCCGCGACGAAAAGTGGAATTCGGTTGCTTTAACCGAATCCTCGGAGGTTTTATTTACTGCCGCACGCGATGAGCGCTGACGTGACGCCGTTGCGGCATCTCCAAGAAAACGTTGCTCAAGTGGTGGCGCCGTTATCAGGAGCAAGGCGAAGCAGGGTTGCGCTCGCTGAGCCGTCGTCCTCACAAGCTGCGCCAGAGCAAGGTCACGCCCGACCTGGAAGCGTTGATCTTGCATCTGCGGCGCACGCGCAAGCTGGGGCCAAGAGGTCTGGCGCGCAAGCTGTTGCGCTTAGATAAGTTGCGCCTGTCCACGCGCACGATCTGGAAGGTGTTGAAGGCGCATGGCGTGTCTGTGCTGCGCCCTTCGACTCGCTCTGGCCAGTCCAGGCGTTACACACGTCCGGTTCCTGGAGATCGAGTTCAAGTGAACACCTGCAAAAAGGACGCAACCTTTACCAGTTCACAGCTATCGATGATTGCACGCGCTTCAGGGTGCTGGCTTTTCTCTCGTAGATTTTTGCCGGACACTGGTGAATAATGAGGCCAAATCTCATTACGAATGGTTATTGGAAGAAGTGCGCCGCCGGTGTCCCTTATCCAATGCTCGGACGGCGCCGGTTCGCCCTCATCTACCGATCTAATTCAGCCTGCCGTGAATTTCTTCGACTGTTCGCACTCAGACAAAACCTGGAAAAAAGTGAAAAGCCGAATTATGTCCTTTACCTTGAATCAACCAGCTAATCGCTGGGAAGATGCCATACCTACTGGCAACGGGCCACTGGGGGCACTCGTGTTTGGCCATGTAGCCCAGGACTGGGTCGTGCTCAACCATCACCGTTGCTGGATCGAGAAGTCGCGGGGTGAACTGCCCCATCTGGCTCCCCAACTGCCAGAAATCCGCCGTCTGCAAGCCGAAGGCCGTTGGGTCGAGGCCGCCGCTGTTTTCCCCTCTGCGCTCAAAGCGGTTGATTATCACTGCGACACCGCCGATTACCACCCTCTCGGCGAGATATGGATTCATCATCACGACATCTCAGCGACACGGGATTATCGTTCCTCACTCGACCTGAACACCGGCGAGGTTGTCGTTGCATGGACAATGCAGGGACGCCACCATGAGCGTCGCCTTTTTGTGTCGCGCGCCGATGATGTCGTCGTCCTCACGGTTGACGGCTGGGCACAGGGAGATTTGCGCATGGCTTGCCGTCTGCGTCCGCACGGCGTGGAGGATGTGACGGATTACGGGTCAGGTCGGAAACCACATCGGGAGTTGCCGCCCATTACCTGGGACGCACGCCAGGGAACCGGCTGGCACGCCCACATGGGGCGTTACGAAGATGGCCGTGAATTCGGTGCGGTTCTCCAGAGCATGCCCCTCGGCGGAGGCAGCACATACGATGATGAGTATTGGGGAGGCGCCTGGACGGGTGTGCAAGACGCTGGGTCAGCTTTGTTTCTGGTCAAGTGTTGGTGGAATGAACCTGCCGATTCCGCGATACCCCGTTTGCTCGAAGAGATGGGGTCGCTTCCAACAAATTACGAAACGCTCCTTCAGCGACACCTTGAGATTCACGAGCCTCTAGTCAACGCTTTTTCTCTGGATTTGGGGGCGGACGAGGCGGATCGCGGCAAGCCAAACAATGTGCTGGTGCAAGAGGCCTTTGAAGGCGATGTCCCTAACGCACTGGTCGAACGCATGGTGGCCTGCCAGCGCCACCTGCTGGTTACTTCGACTCGCGAAGATTCCTGGCCGGCGAACCTTCAGGGCCGTTGGAATGGCGATTACAAACCAGCCTGGGCCAGCGATTACCATAACAACATCAATGTGCAGATGACGTATTGGCCCGCGCCGCAGACGGGCCTCGCACATCTTATCGAACCGCTGGCGGATTATTTCTTTGAGTTTTGGGATGAATATCGCACTAATGCCCGACAGTTGTTTGGCTGCCGCGGGATTATGCTGCCCACCTCAATGGGAACACATGGGCAGGTGCGTCATGGCGACTTCGTCCACTGGACGGCTGGAGCCGGATGGATGGCGCAGCACTGGTGGGAACACTGGCTGGTAACCGGAGACCGCGAGTTTCTTCGGACACGCACGCTGCCCTGGCTACGAGAAACTGCAATTTTTTACCTTGACTTCGTCGAAATTCGCGATGGCATCGCGCATTTCTCGCCTTCTATCTCGCCAGAGAATTCCCCCGCCGGAAAACCGATAACAGTGGCGGATGCGACCATGGATGTGACGGTTTGCCGCGAAACGCTCTACAATCTGCTGGAAGCGTTACGAGTCCTGGAAGAAACCGATGAGCGGGAGGAGAACTACCGGCAGCTTCTGGCCGCATTGCCAACCTATGCAACCAATGCGGAGGGTGGTTTGCGCGAATGGATGCACGCGGATCTGGCCGACGTTCAGACCCACCGGCATATGTCGCACTTGTATGGGCTGTTTCCCAGTTGGGAGATCAATCCGGAAGACACACCGGAAATTTACGCACAGGCAGTGCGCGCTCTGGAATTGCGCCAAAATGAGCTGAGTAGCATGGCCGGCTGGAGTTTCGCCTTTATGGCTAACCTCTGGGCACGCAGCGGGCAGGGTGAACGGGCGCTGGAGAACCTGGAAATGTTGCTGCGTAGTTGCACCACGCCGAACCTGCTGACCTGGCACAACGACTGGCGCGCCCAGGGGCTGTCGATGTATTGGGGGCAAGGAGCGCAGCCTCCCTTTCAAATCGAGGCCGGAATGGGCTTTGTCTCAGCGGTTTGTGAAATGCTGGTTCGTTCGCGCCCAGGCTTTTTGCACCTGCTTCCCGCCTTACCAGATGCATGGCCCCATGGAAACGTGCGGGGAATCACGACACGGTGTGGAGTGACGGTCGATCTCTCTTGGTCGGAAAATGGACGGGCACTTTCGCTGAAGCTGAGTTCCCGCATTCCCCAAAACATCACACTGCGCCTGCCCAACCACTTCCAACCTTCTTCTCAGACGATAGAACTGGTTTCTGGCAGTGTCGATCTTGAATTTCGCGCTTGAGTGCATGCACCGAGAGTCACTGCTCTGAAATGCCCGCCGAAAATTGAAGGAGCGCGCGAGGCACGGATTTGGAATGGCGAGGCTTTAGAAGGGAGACAGGCGCCTTTGCGCTGCCAACGGTCAAGGGAAGACCTTTGGTAGAAGTGCCCAAGTTTTTCAACCTTTAACAGACCTCGCCAAACGAAATGTGAAATCAGGGCATGAGCGTGAACTTCCGCGCTGATGCTTTTTATGGTGACACACTGCGGAACTTGTCCCTGCCTGAAGAGCGCGACACGGCAACTCCTGTTGGTGACTACAGATCCTAAAATAGCCGCCAAAAAATAAATGTTTGAAATTTGGGATAAATGGGTATAATATTTTTGGGTAAAGGATTACTCAAATATGAACCAGGTCATGGAGCGGGTTGAAAAAAGGGCGACGATTCAGGACATCGCGCGAATGACGGGGGTCTCGGTTGCCACCGTCTCCGGCGCTTTCAGTGGCAAGCGGCGCATGTCGGCGCAGACGCGCGAAGCAGTGCTAACAAAGGCGCGCGAGTTGGGGTTTGAGCCTAATCCCCACGCACAGCGGCTGCGTAACGGGGGATGCGCCAACACCATCGGCTTGCTTAGCAGCATGGATTTGGGTGTAGCGTCAATGACGCAGTCGGAGATCTGCCATCGCTTGGACGAGCGGGGTTTCCAGATTGATGATCATGTGCTGCCGCTTTATGTGCAGCAAGTCGATAAGCGTCAAACTGCGGTTTTGCGCCAGATGTGTCGTCAAAATCCCCAGGCGATTTTGTTCTCCAGCACAGGTCTTGAACCCCACGCTTACGATGTCTTGAAACAATATGTGGATGGGGGCGGTATTCTTGTTTGTTGGACGTCATCGCGCGCCGCTTCAAAAAACCAACCTTTTCGGGCCGATCAAGTGTTGCTCGACACAGCTCAGGAAAGTTACCTCCAAGCAAAGTATTTGATCCAGTTGGGGCACCGCAACCTCGGTTTCTTCGCACATGGCGACCAAGTGCTCTCCAGCAATCGCTACGAGGGTTTCGAGCGCGCCCTCGCCGAAGCCAACCTCGCGCTGTGCCCTGAGTGGGTATGGGGTAAGACCGGTTACGAGGACGCCGGAATTGAACATGCAGCGAGGTTCATGGCGTTGCGCGAGCGCCCAACGGGTGTCTGCATCGTCAACGACAACGCGGCGGCGGCGTTTGTTCATACCGTGATGCGCGCCGGTTTACGGGTTCCTGACGATGTCAGTGTTATTGGCTGCGACGATACCGCTGCGGCGCGCGGCGCCTTTGTGCCGCTCACAACGATGTGCCGTCCCGTCAAGGAATTGAGTCACACCGTCGTTCAAATCTTGTGCGACCGTTTGGATGGCACCCTTCAGGGGCCACCCATTACGCGAGAAGTCAAGAGTCAACTTGTCATTCGGAGCAGCACGTCTGCACCAAAGTCTGTTTAGAAGGAAATCAAATGAACAATCATCGATTAACGCAACGCAAAGCTTTTACGCTTATAGAACTTCTTGTGGTCATAGCCATCATAGCTATCCTGGCCGCGATCCTGTTTCCTGTCTTCGGACGCGCCCGCGAAAATGCGCGGCGTTCGTCCTGTCAGTCCAATTTGAAACAGTTGGGTTTGGCTCTTATGCAATATACGCAGGATTACGATGAAACGTATCCAAACGGTTTGCGCAAAGGTGCAGGAACGCCAGGAACCAATCATGGCATTGGTGCAGGGTGGGGTGGACAGGTTTATCCCTACGTTAAGAGCATCGGTGTTTACGGCTGCCCCAGCTCCGGCGCAAACATTACCAGCGGTGGCCCACAGGATATTTCTTATGCCATTAACGGTGCGATCACTGCAAATCCTACCCTGCAAATAGACAATAATCTAAGGGCTGGTGTAAGCGGTGCTTTGGCCGCATTCAACAGTCCGGCGCGCACAGTGTTGTTGTTTGAAACTCAAAATCGCGCTAATGCTGCCGATGTAGTGGCAGAATCCCGCAATGGTTTTACCCCCAACAGTGGCGACGCTTCGGCTGGAGGTAACGGGTATCCAGGGCATCTATTCACATCCGGCGACAGAGGCAATCAGAGTGCTGCCTACGCCACTGGCTTTATGGGCGGGCGAACCGGCACCATGACCGATACGGCATTCAGCAACAATGGAGGATTTGGCGGAGGTAGGTATTTGGTCGGTCGCCACTTTGAAGGTGCCAACTTCCTGATGGCCGATGGTCACGTCAAATGGTATAAGGGAAGCGCGGTTTCAACCGGCTGGACGGCCGTCAATCCGACAGATGCTCAAACCTCTGGTTCCAACCATCGAAGTTCACTGGCTGCAGGCACGGAATACAGCGGCCCTGGTGCAGGCGCCGTCACTTTTAGCCCCAGATAATCTATATAGGCTGAATCAAAATACAAGCCGTTGGTGCCCGTCACGGGACATCAACGGCTTGATTCATCTCAGCAATTGCTCCGAGCCTTAACGCGGTGCATGCACTTTCCACTTGGCAGCCCATCATTTTGGCAACCCATCATTGGGTATGGATCAGCCAGCCAATGATCTAATTACAAAACACTCTTTTACAAAGCCCGTTCTTTGCAAAATCAACCAAAAACGCGCATTTTTCTGATATTATCATGAAACCATTCATTAAACCACGTCTCGGTTTATTTTCGTTGGCTCTTGGCTGCGAAATATTCTTCTTGCCGATGTCTGCTCAAGCTCAAGCGCCGAAAAATGTGCTCGCTGCGGGCAGCTTTGAAGCCTTAGATAAAAAGGGCAATCCAACCGGCTGGAGTGGCTTTTCTCCCAATGCCAAAGTAGTCAAAGAAACTAAAGCTGGACGGGTCAATCATTATGTCGTTGTGGCGCCCAACGATAAGCGCCACACACCGTTCATCACCTATCGACTTGCGTTGAAGCCACAATGGAAGACTCTGCGAATTTCGGCGCGCATGAAAGCGACAAAAGTCAAGATGGGCAAGCAAGGTTGGCAAGGACCGCGTTTGAATCTGGACTTCCATGATGCCAATGCGAAGAGCTTGTCTCAGTTTGGTGGCCCGCGTTTGAATAAAGACAGCGGGTGGAAGGTCATTTCGCAGAATTGCGATGTGCCGAAAAATGCAAAGACGCTGATAATTCAAGTCGCGGTGTTTGGTCCGAGCGGCCAGTTCAGCGTGGACGATATCAAGGTCGTTCCAAATCCCACTTGAAGATTTTTAGAGTCGTCATTAGTCGTTCTTTATACCAGCCTTTCACTCCTGGCAGATCAAGGTAAAAGAGCGAGATACCCGAAGATGCACAGGGTGCATTAGGACAAAGTCACTCAAACAACACATCACGTTGAAGCAGCAATGATTCAGACAACTCCACTCACTCAAGCAACGATTGATCAATACAACCAGGAAGGCTGGTGCCTTTTAGGTCGTGTGATGGAGGATGAAACCATCGAGAAACTGCGCGCGGAAGAAGCGAAATTTCGCAACCGTCCTCTGCATTACGACGATCCAGGCCCCAATCCGCCGACCTTGTTCCGCAGTCAAATGACGGCTTATTCGGCGCCTGTGCGCGACTACGGCTTGAACGGGCCGCACATTCCTTTGGTTCAACAGGTGTTGGGGGCGAATCTGGCGTGGATTTATACCCAGTTCGTCACCAAGTTCCCCGATGCCGATAAGGGCAAATCGGAGTTCCCCTGGCATCAGGACAATGGCTATGCCAAGGTGCTGCCGGAGAATAACATGACGGTCTGGATTCCCCTGGACGATGTGGATTTGCACAACGGCTGCGTCTGGGTTGTGCCGCGCAGTCATCTCAATGGGATTCTGCCCCACGGGCAGAAAAGTGCTGACTCGTGGCACTTAGAAGTTCCCGTTGAAGGCGACGGCGTTCCCGCAATCTTAAAGGCGGGTGAGGCGGTGGCCTTCACCGGTCTAACTCTTCATCGCTCCAAGTTAAACCATTCGGATGCGCCGCGCCGCGCTTTCTTCATGCAATACGTGGATGCCAACGGCACCATTGGAAACGACAAAGTGCCTGTTGTAGATAAGCCGATGGTTTATGTGGTTTCGGGCGAGGCCGATTACTTTCGCCGCCCACAATCTCCTGCAAAGTAATGTTGTGTTCTGGTCGCTAACCCATTCTGGTCGCTAACCCAAAAGTAGCAACAAAGGTAGGGCGTGCTATGGACGTCCAGATATTCTTATGAAACGAAAACATTCTTACATTGCGCCGGCTATGGTAGCCGCATCATATATGGCAATGACCGGTTTTGGAAGTGTTGCTCAGGCTCAAACGCTGCCCATGCCGCTTTTGCCGCAGGGCACGTTCGATCAAGCTGCGGCGGGGAACAAACCCGCTGGTTGGGAAATCATGTGGGGTCAAGAAAACGTCTCTCTGGCAGGCGACGCCAGAAACCGCTGGGTGCAACTGCGCGATGGCGCGGCCCTGAACCAGGTGATCAAGCTGCCCGAACGTGCCAAGGCCATCGTTGTTTCGGCGCGCCTCAAGCTTTCCAATTACGAGAAAGGCCCTGAGAACTGGCATCGCGCGCGAGTTTCCCTGACGTTTCTGAATGACCAGAACAAAATGGTTGGCACTTATCCGGCGATTCCCGATTTGACGGCCAATTCGGATTGGGTCACTAAAGAAGTCACTCTGCAGGTTCCCGCAGACGCCACACAATTGCAGCTTCAGCCTGGGTTGTGGGGATCGAAGGGAGTGTTCGAGATCGACGACCTCGTCGTGAGAGTTGCTGCCAGCTCGCTGACGACGCCAGCAGTGGCGCCAGCAGTGACGTCAGCAGTGGCGCCACCGGTGATTCCGATTGATGCGCCGTGGCCTGCTACCCAAAAAGTCGCCTGGGGCGGCGAGCCTGTGGAAGTTCAGAGTTCCAAACGCGCACGCGTCAACCTCAACGGTGGGTGGAAGTTTTCGCCCGCGCAAAGTGTGGCTGGACAAACCAATACTGCGCCGAAGCAGGGCTGGGGCTATATGGCGGTGCCAGGCAACTGGCGTCGCCATCAGGAAATGATCGCCAAAGGCACCGGACCGCAGTGGACGAGTTACAATGGCACAACGCTCACGGGCGATGGCAAAACTCTTTCCGGTGCGTGGTATGAGCGCCGCTTCAAAGTGCCCGCCGATTGGAACGGTCGTCATATTTCGATTGACTTTCAGCGCATCAGCACCGACGCCACCTTCTGGGTCAACGACAAGCCCGCGGGAACGGTGAACTGGCCCGAAGGCGAACTCGACATCACGAATCTGGTGAAGGCAGGAGAAGAAGTCACGCTGCGCGCCTTTGTGGTCGCTACCATTGAACCAGGCGAGGCCCTGGTGATGATGGGCGACGCGCCTGGTCAGAACTGGACGGCCAAGAAGGAACTGCAGTCCGCTGGAATCGTGGGCAACGTCACGTTGCAGAGCCGTCCTCGCGGCGTTTATGTCAGCGACGTTTATGTTCAACCGAGCGTCCGCAAGAAGCAACTGGGCGTGGACATCGAGTTGTCCGGCGTGACGCAAAGCGGGCCGGTGCAGCTTGTCGGCAGTCTGGTGGACGAGAACGGGAGGGAAGAAAAGCGTTTCACCCAGACCGTCAATGTTATAGCCGGTGCGACACAGCGTGTGAAAGTCAATTGGGCGTGGGACAACCCGCGTTTGTGGGATTACAAACAGCCGAACCTCTATACCCTGCGTTTAAGCGCCAAGGGCGCGGGGCTTGACGATGAGCCGGTAGCCAAATTCGGGTTCCGCGAAACGTGGATTGAGGGTCGGCAGGTCTTCCTCAACGGCACGCCGTTCCGCATGCGCCCGTTCTTGCTGGGCGGCAGCCCGATGGGAGCAGGCGACACGCTGAACGAGGCATTTGAACTGGGCTACAACTTTGGCGAGATATGGCCTGAAAGCATCGAAGAGCGCAGCAGCGCCGTGCGTTTCACCGATTGGTTTGAAGTCGCCGACCGTGGTGGTATGCCGATTTCGGGCATCATGCCGCACATGGGCTGGATGGGCAACAACATCAATTCGCCCGCAAAAGTGGCCGCTTATCGCGCCGCGACCGAACGCATAATGCGCCGCTATCGCAATCATCCGTCGATCATCATGTGGGGAACATCGGGCAACATGATGGGCGCATACCGCGATCCGGCTTATATCGGCACCATCGAAGCGTCTCGCAAAGTCGAGGCTGCTAAAGGCACCCCAACCTCAGGGGCGATTCCCTTCGGCGAACTTGGCGTGAGCATCATCAAGTCGTTTGACCCGACGCGCCCTGTGTTCATTCACAATGGCGGCTCGGCAGGCGACATTTACACGCTCAACAACTATCTCAACTTCATTCCTTTGCAAGAACGCGAAGAATGGCTTTCCAATTACGTGGTGAACGGCCAGATGCCGTTGGCATTTGTCGAATTCGGCACGCCCGTCAATATCAGCATAATGCGCGGGCGGAACGGCTTTCAGAACGCGTATAAAAGCGAAAACTGGCTCACCGAATTTGCTGCGATCTATCTCGGAAACGATGCATACAAGTTGGAATCTGCAGACTACCGCAAACAGTCGGCGGAACGTTTCGTCAAAGACCAGGATTACCAGTGGGCACAGTTCATGGAGTCGCGCGACAATGCACCGAGCTGGATGCAGTTGCAGGATTTGTTTATTCGCAACACCTGGCGTTCGTGGCGCACCATGGGCATGACGGGCGGCATGGTGCCGTGGGACAGAGGTTACGCTAGGGTCAACGGAAAACTCACTCCTGCGGGTGAAGCACTGCGCGCCAACAACAGCGACACGCTGGCGTGGATTGTCGGCGCGGCTCAAGCTGGCGATGTGGCAGCTTTTACCGCCAAGGATCACTCCTACTATGCGGGCGAAGCCGTCCCCAAGCGAGTTGCGTTGCTCAACGACTCGCGCACCGTGCAGAGATACACGCTGCGTTGGACGGCGACCCTGAATGGTAAGCCGGTCGCTAACGGCGAAAAGAGTGGCGATATTGCTGTCGGCCAAACGCTCTTCGTGCCGCTTGAGTTTGCATCTCCAAGCGTGACGAGCAAAACCGGTGGTGTGATCTCTATGGACGCCACCATTGGAGAGGTCAAGCACACCGACCGCTTCGAGTTTCGCGTCTGGCCACGCGCCGTGGCTTCCAAAGCAAACATCAGCGTCTTCGACCCCGAAGGCAAATCAAGCGAGATGTTGCGCGCTCTGGGCTACACCGTTTCACCGTGGAACGGACGGGCCAATGGTCAGTTGCTGGTGATTGGCCGGAATGCTCTTAAAACCGGCGCCAAGCTGCCAGGCGACTTGAAAGGCTTCGTGCAAAATGGCGGTCGCGTGCTGCTTTCGGGGCACGACCCGCACTGGCTGCGCGAATATCTGGGCTTACGGGTTTCCCAGTATCAGTCGCGGCGTGTGTTCAAAGTTGGCGAAAACGCAGCGACGCAAGGCTTCGATGACGCCGATTTGCGCGACTGGCGCGGTCACAGCACCTTGCTTAATCCTCGTCCCGACTATGTGAACAGTAAAGGCCCAGACGTTCGTGCCGGCAAAACCACCTACCCATACGCCGGTTGGCGTTGGGGAAATCGTGGCACTGTCGCTTCGGCAGCGGTCGAAAAGCCGCACCGTTCCGGCTGGCGTCCTTTACTCGAAACCGAGTTCGACCTGGCTTATTCACCGTTGATGGAACTCGATTACGGCAAGGGCAAAATTGTCTGGAGCCAACTCGATTTGGAAGATCATGCGGCGCTTGATCCCGCCGCGCAGCGTCTGGCCCGTCAAGTTGTTAACTACGCGTCGACGGCTCCTCTCGCGCCGCGGACTGCGGTGAGCTACATTGGCGGCGAGGCGGGCAGAACTCTGCTCAACTCGCTGGGTGTGCAGTTCAAGAGCGCTACAACTTTGCCTGCTTCCGGCCTGGTTATCGTTGGGGCGGATGCGACCATCAGTGACTCGCAACTGGAAAACTTCGCGCGGGGTGGCGGTAAAGTGCTGTTCCTGGCGCGACGCAGTGCAGCAGGCGCAGCCGGTCTGAAACTCATGGAGAAGACCGATTTCGTTGGTTCATTGCAGGCACCTGCTTGGGCCGAAGCGCGCGGCTTAAGCGCATCCGATTTGCGCTGGCGCAATGCCACCAGCGCATGGGTGGCATCGGGAGGCGAAGGCTGGCAAATCGGCGCCGATGGCTTGTTGGCACGCCGCGCAGTTGGAAACGGTGTGATGCTGTGGTCGCAAATTGATCCCAGCAACCTGCCCGCCGACGAGAAGACGTATTTCCGCTTTACACGCTGGCGTCAGACACGCGCTTTGTCACAGATTCTGGCGAACCTGGGGGCGAGCTTCACATCTGACGAGCAGTTCTTCTCGCCGCGCGCTGAAGAAAAGCCCGTAATTGTTGCTGTTGCAGGCGATTGGCGCGGGAAACAGATTCAGCGTCTGGACGCTTCGCCCTCGCCCGACAAAGGTCACGCCGACCCTGGCATCAGCGAAGCAGCCAAACGGGCTGTCGCCGCCGATTTCAATGATGCCGCGTGGCAGACTGTTCAAGTGCCACGCGACATGGATTCGTATGGCGACACCTGGAAAAACGCCGATGGTGAAGCGGTCTTCCGTAAAGTCATCGAAGTTCCTGCCGCACTGGTAGGCCAGGATTTGAAGCTGTCGCTTGGCTCGGTTGACGACCACGACGACACCTACTTCAATGGTGTCCGCATCGGAGGCGTCGGCAAGGAGAACAGCGCTGCCTACTCTGTCCAGCGCGTTTACACGATTCCGGCGAATCTGGTTAAGCCAGGTAAAAACGTAATCGCCGTGCGCGTGTGGGACAAGTTTGGCGGTGGTGGCATCGGCTCCAACACGTCCGAAGCGTTGATGCTCCAGTCAGGCCGCGCTCAGGCAGCTAAAGTTGCCACGCTGTATCATCCCGACTACCGCGAAGATTTCGAACTGGGCGACGAACCTTACCGCTACTACAACTGGTAGTTACAAGGAAGAAGTCGCTGCCCCCAAGCAGCGACTTCTTTGTCTGTTTTCTGATTTAAGATTTTTGGCCGCTTTTCACCGACTTTTGTTTCAACTCTCAGTTCCTCAATGACCATCAATTTATCCGGCCAAACGGCGCTTATCACGGGCGCATCTGGTGAGTTGGGCACCGTCATCGCGCGCACTCTGGCGGGTTGCGGTGCCGACATCGCAGTGCATTTCCATTCCAACGCCGACAAAGCCGCCGAGGTGGTCGCCGAAATCGAAGGATTGGGCCGACGCGCTCATGCAATCCAGGCCGATGTGAGCAGCGCCCAATCGGTGACCGCAATGCGCGCCGCGATAGATGAAAAGCTGAGCGCTCCAACGATTGTGGTTTTAAACGCCGTCTCAAAATACACCTGGAAGCCGGTTTTAGAGCAGCCGCTCGAAGATTTTGAAGACCAGTTTCGCTCCTGCGTGGCGCAGACTGTTTTGATAACGCAAGCCTTTTCGCCCGCGATGGTGGAGCGCGGAGGTGGGCGCATCATTGGCATCAGTAGCGAAGCCGCGTTGCAGTGCTACACGCTGCACAGTGCCTACGCTGCGGGAAAACGCGGTATGGATGGCGTTTTGCGCTGTCTGGCGCGCGAAGTTGGGCCGCATGGCGTCACGGTGAATCAAATCGCGCCAGGCTGGGTTGTGACCGACAAAGACCGCGCAGCCGGAAAAGAAGTCCATGAGGGCTACGCCTCGGCAGTTCCGCTGCGGCGACGCGGAAATGACACCGACATCGCCCACGCCGTCGCGTTTTTGGCGTCGGAGCAAGCGGGATTCATCACCGGAGCGTTTTTGCCGGTGTGCGGCGGCAACGTCATGGTCGGAATCTAAACGGCGTTTATGAAAGCATCTCTTGGTTTGCTGGTTTTAGTTCTGATGGCCGCTGTTTTTCCGGCTGGCGCCTCGGTTGTCAAAGTCGAAAAGACGGCCCACGGCTGGCAATTGCTGCGCGATGGTGCGCCCTATTTCGCCAAAGGCGCGTGCGTGTGGGGCCACGATGAATGGAAGTTCTCCGCGCCTATCGGAGAACTGGCCCGCGCGGGTGCCAATTCGGCGCGCACCTATCACGAAGCCGACGCGCAAAGCACGCTCGACCGCTCGGCGAAACTTGGCCTGACTGTGACGCTTGGTTTTCACATCACACCGGCGCGAAGCGGCACCGATTTTAGCGATGAAATGGTCGTCGCGGCGATAGAAGAACGCTTGCGCGCTTACGTCGCAAAATACAAATCGCATCCGGCGCTGCTGTCGTGGGGCCTTGGCAACGAACTCGAATTGCAGCGCAACGAACGACACCAGCGCGAGCCGATTTTTCGCGGGGTAAACCGATTAGCGAAAGTTGTCAAACAGCTTGACCCGCACCATCCCACGGTCATTGTGGTGGCGGGCATGACTCCCAGCAAAGCCGCCGAAATAAACGAGCTTTGCCCCAATGTGGACATCATCGGCATCAACACTTACGCCCCGCTTGCGAACTTGCCGGCCCAACTCGACGAATGGAAATTCGAGCGGCCCTATTTCGTGACCGAATGGGGGCCAAACGGCCATTGGGAAACTCCGCAGACGTCGTGGAAGGCCCCGATTGAGCCAACCAGCGTGCAAAAAGCGAGGCAGTATGAGCGCGCTTATTTGGACGGGATTTTGGGCGATGGGCGGCGTTGTCTCGGCTCCTACGCTTTTATCTGGGGCCATAAACAGGAAGCGACCGCGACCTGGTTCGGTCTGTTTTTGAAGAGCGGCGAACGCGTGGGCGCGCAGGATTCGCTCACGAAACTGTGGACGGGCCGCGCGCCGGAGTTTTCTTGCCCCACGATTACGCCGATTAAAATAGACGGCGAAAAATTCCCAACGGGCACGAAAATTCCGGTTTCGATTGGGGTTTCGAGCGCACGGCCTGTCAAAATCGAATGGCTGCTATCGCGCGAGAGTGACGACCGCAAAGACGGCGGCGATGCCGAAAAAGCGCCGCAGTTCTTCAAAGACGGCATTGAGGATTTGGGCGATGGCAAAGCTCAAATCACGGTGCCGCAAACGGCGGGAGCGTATCGGATTTTCGTTTTTGCGCGCGACGACAAAGGCGGCGCGGCTACGGCGAATGTGCCGATTTTGCTTGAGAAACCATGAATCCCAATTTACTTTTTTGGAATCAACCCGCCGCGCGCTGGGACAACGCTTTGCCAGTCGGCAACGGGCGTCTGGGTGCGATGATGTTCGGCGGCGTCTCGCACGAGCGCCTGCAACTCAATGAAGAAACCGTTTGGGCGGGCGGCCCGCGCGATGTAATCAATCCTGCCGGACTCGAAGCCTTGCCCCAAATTCGGGAGTTGCTGCTGGCTGATCGCTCGCAGGAAGCCGAGCAGTTGGCAGAGACGATGATGGCTGTTCCCAAACGCATCAGACCCTACCAGTCTCTTGGCGATTTGTGGCTCGATTTCGCGGGTCACGATTACCACCGCGATTACCGGCGCGAAATCGATTTAGATGCCGCTACCGCGCGCGTTTCTTACCGTGTGAACGAAACCAAAGTCTCGCACGAACTGTTCGCCAGCGCGCCCGATGATGTTCTGGTGTTACATTTGGCATCGGAAGCCGAAAATGCGCTCGATTTTTCGCTGCGCCTGAGCCGCGAAGCCGATGCTCATTGCCATGTGGACGGGCAGGATTTGGTTTTAGAAGGCCGTTGTGAAGGCGCGGGCGTGCATTTTGTCGCCCAACTTCGCGTTTTAACCGACGACGGACGGCTCGAAACCTGCGGCGACGGTCTCTACGTCACCGGCGCAACATCCGCGACGATTTTGCTCGCAGCGGCCACCGACTTTCGCGGTTCGGAGCCGCAAAGTGAGGTCAGGACGCGACTGGACGCCGCCGAGAAGTTGGGAATCGAAGAATTGCGGCGGCGCCATGTCGAGGCGCATCAGAAATTGTTCAAGCGCGTCCAACTCGAATTGGGAGAAACGCCGAAATGGGTTGTGGACAAGCCGACAGATGAGCGTTTGGAACGGCTTAAACACGGCGAAGAGGACGCGCATCTCGCGGCGCTTTATTTTCAATTTGGGCGTTACTTGCTGCTCGCCTGCAGCCGTCCTGGAACCTTACCCGCCAACTTGCAGGGCCTCTGGAACGAAAGCCTGACGCCGCCGTGGAGCAGCGATTATCACCTGAACATCAACCTTCAGATGAACTATTGGGCCGCCGAAGTCGCTAATCTCGCCGAGTGTCACCAACCGCTCTTCGACTTCCTCGAATCTCTTTTGCCCTCGGCGCGTGACACCGCGCGGCGACTTTATGGCTGCAACGGCGCCGTTGCTCATCACCTCACCGACATCTGGGGCTTCACCGCTCCCGCCGACAGCGTGGGATGTGGGTTGTGGCCGATGGGCCTGGCGTGGAGCGCGACGCACGGTTGGGAACATTTTCTCTTTGGCGGTGATGAGACGTTTTTGCGCGAGCGTGCTTATCCGCCCCTGCGAGAATGCGCGGCTTTTTTTGTGGATTATCTGGTGCCGGATGAGCGTGGTTTCCTGGTGAGCGGCCCTTCGGATTCGCCGGAAAACGCATTTCTCTTGCCCGACGGTTCGAAAGGAATGTTGTGCATGGGCGCGGCGATGGACACGCAGATCATCCGCGAAGTTTTGGACGAATCAATCCGCGCCAGCGAGATTCTGGGCTGCGACGAGAACTTGCGCGCGCAATGGCGCGAAGCGATGGAAAAGTTGCCGCCGCACGGCATCGGAAAGCATGGGCAACTGATGGAATGGTCGCACGACTGGGACGAAGTTGAACCAGGCCATCGCCACGTTTCGCACTTGTTCGCTCTCCATCCGGCGGCGCAAATCACGCATTCCTCGTCACCTGAACTGTTGCAAGCGGCGCGGGTGACACTCGAACGGCGCCTCGCCAACGGCGGAGGGCACACCGGTTGGAGCCGCCTGTGGATTATCAATTTCTGGGCGCGTCTGGGCGATGGCGAAGCCGCTTACACCAATTTACAGTCCCTTTTAACGCATTCAACGTTGCCGAATCTGCTGAACAGTCACCCGCCGTTCCAAATCGACGGCAATCTGGGTGGCGCGGCGGCGATTGCCGAGATGCTGATGCAATCGCACGAAGGCCACATCGCATTTTTGCCCGCTTTGCCGCAAGACTGGGCGAGCGGTTCGGTTCAGGGGCTACGGGCGCGCGGCGGTTTCGAGGTCGGTTTGGCGTGGGAAAATGGCGCCGTCAAAAGCGCCACTATCCAGAGCAAAAACGGAAACATCTGTCGCGTGCGTTGCGCGACGCCGCTGCATTTGGGCGAACTGCGAGGCACCGAATTAGAGTGGCCGACAACGCGCGGCGAAACCTATGTTTTGCAGGCCCAAACCGCGCAGGATTCTGGCGCAGTTGGGGGCGGTGATTCCCATTAAATCTCAGGAAACAGGCATGGAAGAACGCGAGGCGCTGCGAGTGGTCTTTTTCGGCGGTTCGATTACCGACGGTTACGGCGCGACCGACAAAGACCGCGATTCCTGGCGCGCGCTGGTGACGCAGTGGCTGAAAAAAACGTGGCCCGCGACGCCCATTTCCGCATTCAACGCGGGAGTGGGCGGCACCGGCTCAGATTTGGGCGCATTTCGCTGTCAGAACGATGTATTGGCACATAACCCTGACCTAATTTTTATCGAATTTTGTGTCAACGATTTCGATACCGCGCCGCTTCGCATCCGCCGCTCTTTGGAAGGCATTGTGCGCCAGATTCGGCGTCACAACCCGCAAACTGCCATTGTTTTGTTTGCAACTACGGGAGATTCCCATCTTCCGTTTTACGAGCGCGGCGAACTCCCGCCATCGGTGGCCGCACACGATGCCATCGCGCGCCATTACGATTTGCCTTTTGTTCATGGCGGGCGCGATTTGTGGCAACAGGTTGTCGGTGGTGTGCCCTGGGAGGAGCTAATGCTCGATGGCTGCCACCCACTCGACGCTGGCTACCAAATTTACGCCGATTCAGTGCAAATATTTTTGGAAGCCGCGCTTCAGGACCCGCAGTTTTTCGCGCCGCGCCCGTTGCCGCCAGCGTTGGAGGAAGCGCCAATTGAGAACGGACGTTTGGTGGCCGCCTGGGAAATCGAAGCGCCAGGATGGACGCGCGAAAACGAGTCGTTAGCCGGTCATTTTCCCCATCGCATCGCTGCGAGCGAACCCTTGACGCGCCTTGAGTTCGACTTTGAAGGTCGCGGCGTTGGACTTTACTGGCTGAAAGCCAGCGATTCGGGCCAAATCAAATACTCGATTGACGGTGGTTCGCCCCAAACCGTGAGCAGTTGGGATGAATACGCTCTCCACTTTGAGCGCGCTCACTACGCGCTTCTGGCCGACGACCTCGCGCCCGAAAAACACAGACTTACCCTGCAGATTTCGCCCGAAAAAGATGCCCAATCTCTGGGCACAGCCATTCGCATTGGCGCCTTTTTGGTGGACGGAATTTTCCATCCCGATGTCCGCACCTCACAGGCTTGAAATACGCCCTTGAGGTCAATAATGGACACGCCCGAACTTCTAAAATTTGAACCATGAGCCAAAATCTTACTCACCAACCCACCGTTTCCCTTTCCGAATCGCAAAAGCAGTTTTTCGCTGCCAACGGCTTCCTATCGTTGCCCGCACTCTCGACGCCCGCCGAAATTGAAATGATGCGCGCCGCCTACGACCGAATTTTCGCCTCCAAGGCCGGATTCGAGACGGGGGCCCAATTCGATCTCGCCGGAACCGACGAGGAAGGCAAAGAACAGGCGCTCCCCCAAATTCTGCAGCCGGAAAATTTCGCGCCGGAACTCTGGGACACCCTCGCTCGCGCCAACGCGCTCCACATCTGCCGGCAGTTGCTGGGCGAAGACATGGAAGCGCAAGGTTCGCACGCCATTTTCAAACCGGCCAAACATGGAGCCACCACGCCCTGGCATCAAGACGAAGCATATTGGAATCCAGCGATGGAATATCGCTCTTTAAGCGTGTGGATGCCCTTGCAGGATGTTGACGAACAAAACGGGTGTATGCAGTTCATTCCTGGCTCGCACCAGTTGGAAATCGCGTTGCATCAGCCGATCAACAATGACCCACGCATTCACGGCTTGGAACTCGCACCCGATGTCGAGGTTGACATCTCTAATCCCGCGATTTGCCCGCTTCCCGCAGGCGGAGCAACGTTTCACCCGTCCAGAACCCTCCATTACACGGCGCCCAACGAGAGTGAAAGGCCGAGACGCGCGCTCATCATGATGTTTGGCGCGCCTCCCGTGCCGCGCAAGGACAAAGGTCTGCCGGAGCGTCGTTTCGTCTGGCAGGAACGCCGGAACACCGCGCGTTCCCAGCGTGCCGCAGTCAACAAAGAGGCATAAGCCCCTTTTTTGACTGCGGAATTTGTCACTGCGCGCCTTTGAGAAATTCTATGAATGAATCCCTTCCCCGTTACCGAGCCGCCATTATCGGTCTGGGCGCCATCGCACAGGGCTACGGCTCGCCCGAATGTGCCGCGCCCTACTGTCACGCGGGTGGCCTCCTGCACTGCGACCGCTTCGATTTCGCGGCGGCCGCCGACCCCTTTCCCGCCGCGCGCGAGGGATTTAGGGAGAAATGGGGCGCCGTTTTTCCCGACACCACGCTCTTTGAGAACCTCGAAGCAATGCTCGCAAGCGAGCGCTTCGATGTGGTCGCGGTGTGCGTGCGTGGCCCACACCATTTCGAGGTGATGAAGCGGGTTTTGAGAGCGCGTCCGCGCCTGGTTTTTCTCGAAAAACCACCCACGTGCAGCCTCGCCGAAATGGACGAACTGCTGGCGTTGGCGCGCGAAGTCGGTGCAGCCATCACGGTTTCCTATTCGCGTCACTGGTCGCCGCGCGTGCTTTGGATGGAACGACTGGTGCAAGACGGTTTGATTGGCCGCGTGCAAAGTGTGATCGGTTACTGCGATGGCGCAATTTTGTCGTATGCTTCGCACACCACCGATTTGGTGTGCCAATTCGCCACCGCAACCAACCAAAACAGCCGCGCGCTGCGGGTGAGGGCGCGCGGTTTTGTGCCCCCTGACGATCCTCGCTCCCAGAACATCGAAGCGGGATTTGAGATCGAGCCGCGTTTAGAGCATCTTTCCATTGAATTTTCTGACGGCGTTTTAGGCGTTCATGTGGGTTCTCACGGCGACGCGGGCAGCTTCTACGCCGACGTTTTCGGTGAAAGGGGCCGCGCGCGGGTCGGGATGTATATCGAACCCCAGGCGTGGGATTTAGAAGGGAAGCCAGTCGAAATTCGCGGGTTCTGCGAGTTAGAGGACAAAGGCCCCTTCACCCAAGCCTACCGCCAGATCGCTGTCTTTCTCGATGGCGGTGCCAAGCCCGATTGCAGCGATGAGGCCTTCGTTCACATCAACGAAATCGGATTCGGCGCCATAGAAAGTGTGCTGGACGGCGGCAAGGTCGTCGAACTGCCCAACCAAAACCGCACGCGACGTATTTGGGCAAACGGATAAACACATGATTCAACCCTGGTTTTCGAGCGCCAAGCTCGGCATTTTCATTCATTGGGGCCTTTATTCGGTTAAGGGCATTCCCGAATCGTGGTCGTGGTTCAACGGCGAGATCTCTCACGCTGACTACTTTGCCCAGCGCGAAGGCTTTTCCGCCGCCAACTACGACCCGCAAGCGTGGGCCAATTTATTCGAGCGAGCAGGCGCGCGATACGCGGTTCTCACCACCAAGCATCACGACGGTTTCGCGCTGTGGCCGACGCAGGAAAGCGATTTGAAAGCCGAGCGCGATTTGGTGGGGCCATTCTGTGAGGCGCTTCGGGAAAAGGAGCTGCACGTCGGGCTTTACTTTTCGCATCTCGATTGGTCGCACCCCGATTACTCGGCGGTTCCAATCGAAGCGCGCGGCGCGGAGAAAATGAGAAACGCCGACGAATCCTGGACTTTGGCTGACGATTCGCCGCAGTGGGAACGCTATCTGGCGTTTCATCGCGCGCAGCTTAATGAACTTTGCACTCGCTACCAGCCCGAATTGTTGTGGTTCGACGGCAGTTGGGAGCCGAAGGAAAAATATTGGCGTTACCCCGAACTCAGCGAGTCACTCCACCAATGGCAACCAAAGGTCATTTTGAACTCGCGCATGGGCGGCTATGGCGACTACGAAACGCCCGAACAGGGCGTGCCCATTGTGGCTCCCGAAGGGCCGTGGGAGTTTTGCGTCACCATCAACGATTCGTGGGGCTACCAACCCAACGACCACAACCACAAATCGGTGCGCCAGTTGGTGCGAATGTTTTGCGAGTGCATCGGCATGGGCGGCAATATGCTCCTCGACATCGGGCCGCGTCAGGATGGCACAATACAGCCTGAACACGTCGAACGGCTCGAAGCCCTCGGCGGATGGATTCGCCCGCACCAAGAAGCGATTTATTCGACCGGCGCGGGACTTCCTGCGGGTCATTTTTACGGCGCCAGCACGCTTTCCAGCGACCAAACCACGCTCTATCTCTTCCTTTTTGACCGTCCGTGGGATGAAGTCGCAGTTAAGGGTCTGTTGAACAAGGTGAAGCGCGTTTCAGTTGTTGGTTCGGGTCGTGAAGTCGCGCACCGCATGATCGGCGGCGCGCCGTGGGCGGGCGTGCCAGGCGTGTTGTGGATTGAGGTGCCCGAAAGTGAACTCGACCCCAGCGCAACGGTGCTTAAGGTCGAACTCGATGGGCCGCTGCGCCTTTATCGCGGTTCGGGACACGCCATCGAAGCCAATTGAAGAAGACTATGCATCAAATTCTGAAAACCGCCGTTGTGTTGGCTTTAGCCGCAGGCGCGTAGGCCGTTGCTTATGGACAAAAGGTCGAATACTCGGGCCTGCTCTATCGTTCAATGAAGGCCCCTAACGGCAAAACTTGATTCCTGTTTGTATCTCGCTTAAGCGGCAGTGAGCGCGACCTCCTACCATTTTAGGAAAAAGAAACGGCACCGGAAGAACAACCACGCTCCGATGTTTAAAGCGCGTTCCAGATGGGTATAATTACCATTGGGTAAAGGTTTACCCAATGGCGACTACCTATTTCGAGTCCGATGGCAAGCGCGCTCATTCAGGATCAGAGGCAGGGCGATTTCGTTTCCACCCATTGTGACAGGTTTAACCGCCTTTGAAAGGCTGCAGCGGTCACTCAAATGGTCATTAAAAAGCGGGAAGAACGAGGAATTTATTAGATATTATGCTTAAGCCCCTATTTTGCCTGGGACTCGCCAGCCTTAGTGCGCTGCGCTTCAGTGCGCCAGTTCGCGCCGATGTTGTTCCCGCTTTTTTATTCAATGACAACGCTGTTCTCCAGCGCGACAAGCCGATTCCCGTCTGGGGCACCGCCGACGCCGGAGAAAAAGTCTCCGTCTCTTTCTCTGGCAAAACCGCAGCTACCACTGCGGATGCAGCCGGTAAATGGCGCGTTGACCTTCCTGCGCTTCCTGCTAACGCTACACCTGCCGATCTCGTCATCAAAGGTAAAAACACCGTCACTCGCACCAATATCCTTGTTGGCGAAGTCTGGCTTGCTTCGGGCCAGTCCAACATGGAGATGACGGTCAAGGAATCTTACGATGCGGCTCTCGAAATTCCAGGTTCGGCCCGTTTCCCGATGATTCGTCATATCCGAACCGATTATAAACTTTCCCAAACTCCCCTGACTACAGCTTCCGGCGCCTGGAAAGTTGCCGCGCCCGATACGACGGGCGACTTCACCGCCGTTGGTTACCCTGCCGTGCCGTTTCGCAGCGATGACTGGCCGCACACCGGTGAGTGAACCTCCTGCTTGGCAACCGGAAAACAGATTCGGCTGTCGCGGTGGTGTGGATGCATCTATAGAAAATTTTTTCCACTGGTTCGAGTGCGAAACCAAAGTTGGTTGGAAAGGGCACGAACTTCAAATCACGCTCAGGAAATAAGAATTTGTCCTCATTGCCACATCCCTGTGTCAATTCTCCATAACCTGCGTTGCCCAATGGCAGCGCAAAGGAACAACTATGCAAAACAGAGTATTTTTAGCCTGTATCGCGGCCACCTTTGGAGCCGCCGGTGCTGCGAATGCGGCGACCTATTACGTTTCGCCCAAGGGAAACAACGCTCAGTCCGGCACGTCGATGAAAGCGCCGCTGCGGACGATTCAGAAAGCCGTTGATGCCGCGAAGTCGGGCGACACTATCCTGGTGCGCGGCGGCACCTACCGCGAAACCGTTTCCACTGCGCGTTCGGGCACATCCAAAGCCCGCATTACGATTCAGAACTATGGGAACGAGTCTGTGACCGTCAATGGCACCAACCCGATTGCAGGCGCCTGGACTTCAGTCGGCAACGAGGTCTACCGCGCTCCAATGCCCTGGAACTACCATTTCGAGAACGAAAGCGCAGACTACAACTCAAATCAGGTTTTTCACAATCGTCAGATGATGGAACTGGTGCGCTGGCCCAACCAGACCAGCCGTGATCTGGTTCGCCCGACACTGGCGATTGCCGACTCGGTCACGTTCTCCAAGAGCGATCCCGCTCTCAAGAGCAACGATCTGGCGACGTTCCACGAAGCCGATTTTACCGACAATCCCGCTCGTTGGGTGGGGGCCAAAATCTGGGTCAACCTTTCGCGCAACGGCACCGACGGGCAGGGCCAGACTGGCGTCGTCGTTTCGGCGACAGCGGGCCGCATCACCGCCAAGGGCATCGATACGCGCGGAGGCAATGGCGCATGGAGCATAGGCGAGGGCACCGAGTTCTACCTCTTCCAACCGACGCTTAACGCGTTGAAGGACAGCGGCGGCATCGCGGCGGCCTTAGATCGCGGCGAGTGGTTCATTGACACGGATGCAAAGCAGATTTACCTGCGGACGCCCAACGGTAAAAAACCGGCGGCGGGAGCGGTCGAAGCCAAGCGTCGCACCTATGGATTCAACTTCGACGGCGACAGCTACCTGACGCTGCGCGGCATCAATCTTTTTGCAACCTCGCTGACGACCGACAACCTCGCGGCCAACCGCAACGCCACACCTGGCGGAGTCGCTGATTCCAGCAACATCGTTATTGATTCGATGAAGGCCCACCACGTTTCGCACTTCACCGACCTGACCGGCAACTACCAGATGCAATGGCAGCAGAAGTCAGGACTGATTCTGAGCGGCACCAACCACACCTTCCAGAACAGCGAAGTGCGTTACAGCGCCGGATCGGGTCTGAGCGTCTTCGGGCGCGGGAGCAAAGTGCTCAACAACGTCTTCCGCGACCTCAACTTTAGCGTCAGTGAGGCCGGCATGGTCAACTTCGGCAAAACCTACGATCCAGGGGGCAATGCGGTCATCATCAGTGATGATCACGAATTCGGCTACAACACGCTTTACAACTCGCCGCAGCAGGGTATCAACTTCCGCGCTTTGAAAAACAGCACGAAGAGTCCGACCGATGTGCGGGCGCGCATTCACCACAACCTGATTCACGACGTGATGTTGCGCTCCTTCGACTCGGCGGCGATTGATTCGCTGGGCACGAACCACCAATACGTCCGCATCGACCACAACGTCATTTACAACCTGCAGGGCGAACGCCGGTATGGCATTTACTTCGACTTCGCGTCCCACGGCATCGTTGACCACAACGTGGTCTACAACGTGACGCGTCCCTTCAACATCAACTGGGATCCGGCCAGAGGCCCCCAGAATATGTGGATTCTGAACAATGTCGGCATCTCCGACTTACCAAAGGGAGCGGGGCTGGATACCGGAAGCCCTTCCAGCGAGGGCAGCATTATCCGCAACAACATCTGGTCTAACGGCATTGGGGCTGGAGGATGGAATGGCGGGATAACCACACCGCTACTCAAAGCGACAATCAGCAACAACATCCTGACCAGTGCTGACCCGTTCGTTGATGCAACGAACGCGAACATGGCCCTGCGTAATTACCAGCTTAAGAGCACTGCCAGCGCCGCAATTGATAAAGGCGTCGAAGTCCCACCGTATGACGACAATCTCGTCGGTCTGCCCGACATCGGCGCTTACGAATACGGCGTCGTGCCCTGGGCGGTCGGTGCGGGGCAAATGAAGGTGTCGTCGCCCACATAACCGCCTGCAACGTCTTCAGCGATTGCAAGGGCAACCGCTGACGATTTGAAGCGAGAAGTCGACTGTTGGCCTCGCTTCATTCCGAACCTCATGAAAAAATACTTTCCCCTCCTGATGGCAGCCCCACTCCTGACCACCTCTTGCCAGGCCCAGGTTTCTCCACCTCAAACTCCTCAACTCCTTGCCCAACTTCCGCAAACCGGCGCTTCTAAAGTAAGCGTTCGTTCGATTCCATTGGACATCGGCGGATGGGTGAGCGGCTTTAGCATCCACTCCAGCGGTCGTTTGTATGCCTATGGTGATGTGTTCGGTATGTGGCGTTCCGATGACGCCGGTCAATCATGGAAGTATTTGATGAACGACCTCACGAACAACGACTACTTCGTGCACGGTTCGGCTGTTGCAACCAATGACCCCGACACCGTGGTTTTCGTCACGGGAGGAAACCTTTACAAGTCCACAGATGGCGGCAAGACGTGGAAAATTCAACTTAACCGCATCAACCAGTCCCGCTCGCGCGGCTCGAATTCGATTATTTTCCAGCCTGGCAGCACTACCGAAATGTGGCTGGCGGCCACGCGCAATCGCGAAACCGGCTGGTTCTGGCACACAACAGACGGTGGCGAAACCTGGAACAAAGTGGCGGGTAACACCTTCGACAATGTGGCTGTAACGACGACTTATGTGCATCCGAAATTCCCCGATCAAATCTGGGTAGGAGCCACCGGCGGACTGTTTGTTTCCACCGACCACGGCAAGACGTTCACCAACGTATGGGACAACAACGGCGGCGCCAGAAGTCCGATGGGGCATCGTCCAACCGTGTTCTCGATTGCCCGCCGCTCCGACGGCAGCGGCTATTTCGCCTCTAATATCTACGGCTTTCACGTCACAGCCACCGACTACAACGACCCGAAAACCTACCAGGTGACGAGGGTCATAGACCGCATGCACGGACAGGGGCCAATCAGTGCCACGGTTTTGGCCGACGATAGTTTTGTGACCATGCACATGGATGGTGGTTTTGCCAAACATTCTAAGGATGGCAGCCCCGACACCTGGGTTGAGCTTCCCATGAAACTCGATCCCAGGAACACGCCGGTTTATCTCGTCCCCGCTCCCGATGGGAAGGTTTCCGGCGGACGGGATATGGTCGTGCAGGATCCCACGAAACCCTCTCGCTGGTTCATGACCGGTGGCAAGGCGCTGGTTATTACCGAAGACTCCGGCGCGACCTGGAATTATCCGCCACGCGCCAGCGGGATGGCAGGCGTGATGGTGGACGGCAAAATCAGCTTCCCACGCGCTAACCCGAAGATGGCGCTGATTTCCGTCGCGGATCAGGGCGTGTTTGTGATCAACGATGCCGGCAAAAGTGGAAATGCGGAATATAGCTCGCGCCGATCTATGGATAAGCACGCGATCTTCCACTATACGATGTCGAGCGATGACGGGCAAACCCTGGTTGCGGCGGGCGGCGATCAATCGGCAAATAAAAACTTGATTTATCGCTCCACCAACGGCGGCAAAGACTGGACGGAAGTGGATATTTCGAAGTCCGGTCTTCCCGCGTCCGACGAAGGCATTATCCAGGCGATCAACGCTCCTGGAAGCACAACCGATTTTCTCGTTCTCCTCGGCTATCGTGGCGACCGCAAGAACAACAATCCAGGCGTGTATCGCACCACTGATGGCGGCGCCACATTTACGAAAGCCACCGGCCTTCCCGACGGCGTGGACACCGGACATCGCTACTCCCCGAGCCAGTCTCACCTGGAAGCTGACGCCAGGGAACCTGATACCCGCTATCTCACGATGCGAAGCCAGAATAATGAAGCTGCCCGTGGTTTCTATCGTTCCACCGATGGTGGCTCCACCTGGGAAAAATCGGCCGCGCAGCCTTTTGGAAATTCCATGATTACCGACCTGAGTGTCGATCCTTCGACTGCCGGCAAGGTTTGGGTCAGCGTGAAAAAAGGGGTTAGTCGTTCTGAGGACGGCGGCAACACTTGGACGACCGTGGGCGACTTCACCACAGCCGAAAATATTTCTGCCGTCAACGGTTGCATTGCCGTCTGGGGCAAGCGCCCTGGCGACGAATGGAACAAGCTTTACTACTCGACGGATAATGGAATGAACTGGGTAGAAGTTAGTGGCCCAGGACGCCGTTTTGGATTTCTGCGTAATGTGACCATCAATCCTCACAAAACAAATGAACTGTGGATCAGCGGCATCTCGGTCAACATCCTGACGGTGGACGTGCCTGCAGTCCGCACCGCCCGCCGGTGACAGACGGAGCACTCCTTCGCTTTAAGTAACAAAGAGAAAATAGCAGTAGAAGTGCGGTCGAACTCGACCGCACTTCTACTGTTTGATGGAGAAAGCAAACCAATGAGATTAGGCGGGCCACTTTTTGAAACTATAGATAGCCCAGAGGCCTGGGTGCAGGCGTTGCAACGCAACGGCTACCGCGCGGCGAAGTGCCCCGTGGAGCCGGATGCCGATGACCAGACCGTGCGAGCCTATGAAATCGCGGCGAAAAACGCCGACATTGTGATCGCCGAAGTGGGCGCATGGAGTAATCCCTTATCGAGCGACCCCGACACCCGCGCTCAGGCCATTAAGAAGTGCATTCGTGGGCTGGAACTCGCCGACCGTATCGGAGCGATTTGCTGCGTCAATACGGCAGGTTCCAGAGGCACCTTCTCGTGGTATGGGCCGCATCCCGCGAATCTGACGGAAGAAACCTTTGATATGATCGTGGAGACGACGCGAAAAATCATTGACGCGGTGCAACCAACGCGAAGCGTGTTCACCCTCGAACCGATGCCGTGGATATTCCCCGATTCGCCTGCCAGCTATCTGCGCTTGATTAAGGCGATTGACCGCAGCAGCTTTGGAGTGCATCTCGACCCCGTCAACATGATCCATTCGCCATCGCTGTTTTTTGATAACGCCGCGCTTTTGCGCGAATGCTTTCACTTACTGGGCGACCAGATTCGCTGCTGTCACGCCAAGGACATTACGCTTGGCGAAGGCGTCTCCGTGCAATTTGATGAAGTGCGGCCAGGTCTCGGAGCATTGGATTATGTTACGTTCCTGCGCGAGTTGAATAAATTGAGTGCGGATGTTCCAGTCATGTTGGAGCATTTGCCCAACGCCGAAGAGTATCGTCTGGCCGCGCAATATATCTGCAGCGTGGCTGTCCAGGAAGGGATTGCGCTGTGAACCCACATTCATCGTATTAAGCGCGACACAAGAATTCACAAAGATTAAACCTATGACTCATACCCCTCTTTCCAATCGCATGAAATGGTTTGTCGAAGCGCGCTTCGGCCTTTCATTGCATTTTGGGCTTTACAGCATCGCAGGGCGCGGCGAATGGCTCCGTTCTACGGAGCGGCTTTCGGTTGAGGCCTATCAACGGTATTTCGACAGTTTTCAGCCCGACGCCGGTTGTGCCCGCGAGTGGGCCAAGGCGGCGCGTCTGGCCGGAGCGAAATACTGCGTTTTGACCGCCAAACACCACGACGGCTTTTGTTTGTGGGATTCGCAGCTCACCTCCTACAAAGCCACCAACACGCCCGCGCGTCGCGACATTATCCGCGAATATGTGGACGCACTTCGGGAAGAAGGCATCCGCGTCGGATTGTATTATTCGCTTGTCGATTGGCACCACGGTGACTATCCAGCGTGGGGCGACCGCCAGCATCCGCTGCGCCACGACCCAGCCTCGCGCGAGCGCGATGAGAAATGCGACTGGCCGCGCTATCTCGAATATATGCACGGCCAGATCGAAGAGCTTTTGAGCAACTACGGCCCAATAGATGTGATGGTCTTCGATTTTTCCTACTGGGATTTCATCGGCGAAAAATGGGGCGCGAGTGAACTGCTCCAGAAGATTCGCCGCATCGCTCCCGACATTGTGATCAACGACCGTTTGGGCTTTGAAGCCATCAAGCAGGCCGAGCCGCCCGCTTATGTCGGTGACTACGATCACGCCGAGCAAAACATCCCGCGCGCGCCGGTCACGAACGCTGTGGGCCAGCGCGTTCCGTGGGAAGCGTGGATGACCATCAATAATAGCTGGACGTTCGACCCGCATGACCAAAACTGGAAATCGGCTCAGGCGTTGGTGCGCGCACTCGTCAACTGCGTCAGCAAAGGCGGCAACCTCATGCTCAACATTGGCCCCAACGCGCGTGGCCATCTCCCCTCGCAGGGTTTGAAGATTCTGGAAGAAGTCGGGCAGTGGCTCGTGCTCAATGGCGAAAGCATTTATGGTTGCGGCGCTGCCGATTTCGCCAAGCCCGAATGGGGCCGTTTCACCCAAAACGGCAGGCAGCTTTACGCGCACCTGTTGGAACCGGTGATTGGCCACGTCAATTTGCCCGATTTGCTCGGAAGAGTGAAAAACGGGCGCGTTTTGGCGACGGGAACCGAAGCGACGCTTTATCCCTACTGGAACCCAGGCGTTCAAACCTTCGATTCGCCTGACGACACGTTTTTCAATTTCGGTAGCACTCCTCAAGCCACCCTTCCACTTGCCGATGCGCGCGACACCGTGGTGCGTTTCGAATTGACCGAGGAAGAGGAACGCCTCCAACTCCGCGAGCGCGCCGCCGAAGAGTTCGCCCGCGCCACCGCGCGCTTGCCGTTTTAAGCAGCACTCCAATTCAGACCACACATTTCTAAAAAAATGACGCCCAAACAACATTACGAGCAGTTTCAGAACAGCCTGGCGCAGGGTTGGAACACCTGGGACACGCGCAGCGTTTTGTCGCACGTCCATTTGCCGTCGGGCCTCGCGTTTCGACTGGGAATCAAGGAATACCGCGACGGCGGCCATTTGTGCGAAGCCCTCATTGGGCGCCTGGGCGACGACGCTGAGACCGTCGTGCCAGGCGCGCGCGCCTGGGACGGCGGCTACACCAGTTTGAAGATAACGTGGCGCGGCGTGGAACTCGAAGTGGAAACCGCGACCGACGGCGACGAGTGGCTCTGCCTGGTGACTTCGATTTCGCGCGAACGCCAGATTAAGACCCCCCTTTTGATTGCTGAAGGTGGTTTTTTGTGGAATTATGCCGGTTCCATCGTGCGCGCAGATTCCGCATTGGAGGCCATTGCAAAAGGCCAGAATTGGCGTCTCGGAGCGAGCATCGCGCCAGTTGAAGAACCGCAAACCAGTGCGCTGGGGCCTTATCTGGCGCTTCCACTCGATGCGCCAATCGCTTTATTCACGGGTAAGGAGCGTTCGCTCGAAGACGTTCGTGCCATCGTAACGCAGAAGCGTGCGGAAGTGACGCATGACGGTTCGGACGAAGCCGAACTCCGCAGCGCCATCCAGACCTGCATGGCGTGGGACACCATCTATGATCCGTCGAAACAGCGCGTCATTTCGCCGGTTTCGCGGATTTGGTCGAGTCGTCAGGGCGGTTGGGTTCTTTTCTGCTGGGACACGTTTTTCGCCGCATCATTATCTGCTACAGGTTCGCGCGAACTGGCCTATGCCAACGCCATCGAGATTTTGCGCGAAAAAGCGCCCGATGGCTTTGTGCCCAATGTTTCCAACGCGCACGGTTTCAAAAGTCTCGACCGCTCGCAGCCGCCGGTAGGTTCGATTACGATTTGGGAACTGTTCAGGTGTTTCGGCGACCGTTGGCTCCTCGAACTCGCTTTTGAAGACCTTCTGACCTGGAATCGCTGGTGGCTCGAAAACCGCGTCGTGGATGGGCTTCTGGCATGGGGTTCGGATACTTACGAGCCGCACACCGGCCATATCTGGGAATATCCCAAACAGGGCGTGGGCGAACGCTTTGGCGCTTCGCTTGAATCGGGCCTGGATAACTCGCCGATGTATGACGAAGTGCCCTTTGATGCCTCGACCCACTGCTTAATGCTTCAAGACGCCGGACTGAGCGCGCTCTACGTCGCGGACTGCGAAGCTCTGGCGGCTATCGCGCGCGAATTAGGACGCTCGGAAGCCGAGGAACTTGGGGCGCGCGCCGAGACGTTTCGGGAACAGTTGGCGCGGCTGTGGGACGAAGAAAAAGGTATTTTCGCCAACCGTTGCACCGATAGCGGCGAGTTCTCGCCACGCCATTCGCCCACGAATTTCTATCCGTTATTGGCCGGAGCCGCCACGCCCGCACAAGCGCGGCGCATGATGGACGAACATTTCCTCAATCCCGAAAAATTCGGCGGCGAATGGATCATGCCTTCGATTGCGCGCGATGATCCGGCGTATGGTGACCAGCACTACTGGCGCGGCAGAATCTGGGCGCCGATGAACTATCTGGTTTATCTGGGCCTGCGCCGCGCCGGATTGAGGGACGAATCGAAAATTTTGGCCGACAAGAGCGCCGCGCTGCTGCTGAAAGAGTGGAGGTCGCACGGCCACATCCACGAAAATTACCACGCCGATACAGGGCAGGGCTGCGGATACGACCACTCCGACCGCTTTTATCATTGGGGCGCACTCCTTGGTCTCATCGCGCTCAGCGAAAAAGAAGAGGTCTAATCCGATTGGAAACTCAAAAATATGTCTTTTTCAAACACTCTTGCTTTTCAGCCGATTTTGCTGCTTTCCGCCTTGTTTTTTCTGGTGGCGATGTGTCATGCCACGACGGTCGAGAAAACGACTTATCACGGTCACGAAGCGTATCGCCTCAGCGACGGAAAAACCGAGGCCGTGATTGTGCCGTCGCTTTCGGGCCGCGTTATGCGCTTTGGCGCCATCGGTGGCGCGAATTGGCTGTGGAACGCACTCCCCGAAAGGTTGCAAGGCAACGGCTACAAGAACTACGGCGGCGACAAAACTTTCGCTGGGCCGCATCCGGTTTGGAACACCTTTACCGACAGCCTGTGGCCGCCCGAGCCGACCTGGGACGGCGCCGCACATATCGGGCAGATTTTGCCCGACGGCAAATTCAAAACAACCGGCAACGTGTGGCGCGGTTTTGGGGTGCGCGTGATTCGGGAATTTTCGTTCAACGCGGCGGGCGAATTCGTGGTGTCGCAAACGCTGGAAAAAGTCGAGGGCGAGCCGCGCGTTCTGGCCATCTGGCCGGTGACGCAAGTCGCGCCGCCCGACGCGGTTTATGTGCCGCTCAACGAGAAATCGGCGTATTTGTGGGGCTATCATCCCTATGGGACGCTGCCCAAAACCGCCAGGGTGGAACCGTTGGTGGAAACGCCGACTCAAATTGGCACGCCAACGCCGCGTCCTAGGCTCTTGAAAATCACCCCGACATCGGGCGGCGGTTATAAATTGGGCGCCGATTCTCCGGTGGTTTCCATCGCGGCGGTCAAAGACGGCGTGGCGTTTGTGCAGCGCACCGAGAAAATCAAAGCCCAATATCCCGAAGGCGTCGAGGGCGCGGGGCTGACGGTCGAATTCTATAACCACGGCGAGGGCGGCGCGGCGCATTACATCGAACTCGAGTTGATGTCACCGCTTTATAGTCTCAAGATGGGCGAATCAAAAACTCTGGTGACGCGGTGGAGCCTCCACGCCCTGCCAGGCAAAATCGCCACGCCGGAATCCATTTCTCAACTCCTCCAACCCACCGCAAATTAAAAGGGCGCGCTGGAACGGGGCAGAAACGCAAACCTTTCCAGATGAAGGCGGAGACTAAGCTATAAATTTTCCGCACCAACTTGTTCAAGAGCATTTGGCGGCAGAGTCCTTCTCAACCTCAGCGATTTCTAGGGTTAAAAGAGTTTTGCGAAGACAAAAAGTGAGTGGCTGCTTTTTTCAACAAATCATGCCGCGCTTGGCCTGAGTTCCGTGACCGATGGGATTGGCTCCGATCCAGCGTTCGTCGGCAGGTTCGGCAGCGCTTTGATAGCGCGAATCGCTGGAAAGCCGGATCTGGTTGGAGCGGTTATCAATGGACGCGTGAATCGTGTAGATAGAGAACATTAGCAAATCGCCCATGCGAAAATCGGCGGTAAGCCAACGGCCACCGATAGCATCCCGAAGCGTGACAGGGTTGTTGGAAAGCCAGCCGCCGGAACGGATGTTTCCGCCGCCGCCCATGCCGGTGAAATCTTTGCCGACCTTGTTTTCGCAGAAGGCATCGACATCGCGGGTGGAGTAGTTCTCGCGGATTTTTTGGTGTTTGTGTGAGCCTTCGAGAACCATTAACCCACCGATTTCCTGCGAAACATCGCCGATGGGCGTCCACGAGGTGTAGAGGTTCTGAGTGCCACGGTTCATATAAACCGCGTCAGTGTGAGGATAAGTCGCTCCGCCAGGCGAGATGGCGCGGAACCAGGTGAAGTCGAAGTGCCGCACCTCACAGCCCAGGAAACGCTCATAAAAAGCGATCATCGGGCCATCGTAAAGCACTTTCATCAAGGCAGGATTGTCTTTGGCCACATCCGGACGAAATGCTAACTGTGCATCTTTCGCCGCGATGCAATCCATGGGGTCGGTTCCCGACTCCAAATGCCCTTCGGCCATCAACTGACTGGCCACGGTGAGACGGGCCTCAATGACTTCACCTCGATTCAAAAGGCCAGGAAGAAAAATATAACCGTCTTCATCCATCCTCTTGTGCAATTGTTCTGCATCGAACGCCACATCGGACGAATCTCGCAGGGTTCCGAATTTATCACTCGAAAGGTCGAGTGCGTGGCCGCTGGCGGTGATTTGATCTGCCTTTGGTTGGGTGAAAGCCATCTCTAAAAGTTCAGACATGATTTAGTTTGTTTGCTCCCTAAATGTGTCCTTCAGTTAAAAACCATTGCACCTGACTTAACATTGCTATTGTGGCCCGAAACTTTACTTTTTTGGTAGAACTTGGTGGCATGAGTTCATTAATCGGGGAGAACCGTCTCTTCTTTCGAGACGATAGACCGTTACCATTGGGGCGAATCACCTTCGCAGGCACGATTCTTGGCAGCCGAGGGACGGGGACTCAAAAGATGCGCGTTTTTGGTCAATACGCGATTGTGCTTGTTGTTGGTGGAGGCGGATACTACCGCGATATTCTCGGCACCCGTCAACTGGTGAGAGCGGGCGATTTGATTTTCGTTTTTCCCGAAGTCGCTCACAGCTATGGGCCTGACTCTAACTCCCACTGGGATGAGATTTATGCCTGCTTCGATGGAGAGGTGTTTGATTTGTGGCGGCGTCAAAATCTCCTCAATCCGTTGAAACCCGTTGTCTCCGTGAAAAACTGGCGCGGATTGGGAAGGAAAATGGCGGAACTGCTTGATGCCGAACGCCCTGCCACTCAAGCGGAACATCTAAACCAACTGCACCGCTTTCTATCGATTCTGGGTGAAGTCGTGCCGGAAGCCACACCACGCAGCGAAGCCGAGTGGCTGGCCAAAGCCAAGTCAATTTTGCAAAGTGACTTGAATCGTGTTTTGAGCGGTGAGGAAGTGGCACAGCGCGTTGGCCTTGCCTACCAGGTGTTTCGCAAATCATTCGCGAGGGAATGTGGGGTTTCTCCCGCGCAGTTCCGAACGCAACAACGTATCGAAGCCGCCAAAACTCTTTTGGATAGCACCACGATGACGCATGGAGCCATCGCGCGAAGCCTTGGCTTCAGAGACGACGCTCACTTCGCGCGTCGCTTCAAAGACGTGACCGCCCAGACACCCCGCGACTATCGCCGCCGGCATAAACAAAAGATTTGAAGTGTCATTTTCAGAGCACTTGGTCCCACAAGAACTCCAGGAGAATCACTGGCTATAATTGTTTGCTCTGTCGCCATTGTCCTGGCGAGTAACCGGTTGCGGTTTTGACATGGCGCGATAAATGGCTGGGCGAATAGAAGCCGCTCGCGGTGGCGACTTGTTGGAGCGAGAGGTCGGACGAACGCAAAAGCGCGAGAGCGTGTTGTAATCTCACTCGGAGCAAACCCTCGCTGGGGCTGTAACCGCGAAAACAGGCGAAATGGGCACGCAACGCCGACGGCGCGATGTTGAGTTGGGCCGCGACATCGCGCATTTCTAACGAAGTTGCAAAAAGCTCGTCGAAAAGCTGCTCTGCGGCGCGCACCTGCATTTCTCCGCTGCGCGGCGCGGCTTCTTCGCGCCGCGAAAGCAAAAAATGATCGAATTGTGCCAGCAGAAAAGGAAGCATCGCCGATTCGGCGTTTTTCTCTGGGTTTCGCGAATGCGCTACCAGAGCGCGGCACAGGTAACTGAGGGTTCCAATTGCGTCGTCGCTCACGGCGCGCGGCCACGGCGTGTCGGCGGGAGCTTGAAGCGCGATGAAGTCGTTGGCGTAAGCAGTTAAAGCTCGTTCGCTGTGCACGATTCCAGGCGGAGTGCAAAGCAGCAGGCCAGGACGAGTCAAAAAGATCTCATCGCCAATGGGCGCTTCGATGTTTCCCTTTCGGTAGAAAACTAATTCCCAGCAAGTATGACGATGCGGCGGGAAATCCTGTCCACGCGGTGCGCGATAAGACGCGGCATAAAGCAGTTCAAACCTTGTGTTCGGCACCCGACACAGTTTAAAGATTGCTTTGGCGTTGTGTGCAAAAAATTTGGTGTCCTATGTATCGTCTTTTAGATGCCAAACGGGCCAACTTATAGATATCCCAGAGGCGGTGAAGAGAAGGGGAGAAGAGGTTAGCAGCTATGAAATTAGGATTTTTGGCTTCACAAGTCAACGACGTGGAAAAAGCGGTGCGTTATGGGTTTCCCGCTTTGGAACTTAGCACCAGTGCTTTCGATCTGACGGTCGATTCGTCAAGCAGAGGCTCTGCATTAGCCGAAGTAAAAGCGCTCTATGCAAAGCGCAACGTCGAAATCACCGCGCTGGCCTTTTACGACTTGGCCTGGACTCCCGCCGTTCAAGCCGACCCCTTGACGTTCTACCGGCGCGTTTTCGATATTGCCGAAGCGTTGGGCGTGAAGGTAGTCGCTTCGATGAGCGGTTTCGACAGTTCGCGCAGTTGGAAAGGCAATCTCGAACTTTTCAAAGAGCGATTCGAGCCGATCTGCGCGCACGCACAGGAGCGCGGGCTGAAAATCGCGCTCGAAAACTGGATGGCTCTGGGTGGCCCGCCGCCCCAAAAACCTGGCAACTTCGGCGGAGGCCCTGCTATTTGGGATGCGCTGTTTGAAGCGGTGCCCTCCGAAGCCTTGGGCCTCGAATTCGACCCCTCGCACCTTTTCTGGCAGGGCATCGACCACATTCGCGCCCTCAAAGAGTATCAATCGAAGGTGTTCCACGTTCACGCCAAAGACACCGAAATGCTGTCCGAAGAGCGTTATCGCTGGGGCGCTTACGCGGCTCCGTTCCGTTTCCGCATTCCTGGCTACGGGGAAATCAACTGGACGCAATTTGTAGCAACGCTCGGCGAAATCGGCTACAACGGCGGCATCGCCATCGAACACGAAGACCCAATTTATTCCGGTGACCGCTTCGACGAAGGTTTGCAGCGCGGTCACCATATTCTATTCCCGCTCGTTCACCCAGGCGGTGCTTAAAGGAGAAACCCATGCTCACTCACGAACAAGCCCATCAATACGACCGCGACGGCTACCTTCTCGTCCCCGACGTTTTTTCGCCCGCTGAAGTCAAAGCGATGATTGGCGCCGTCGAAGGCGGCGGTCGCGTGGCCGAAAAAGCCTACGACATGGCCGATACATCCGGAAAAAACGCGCGCCTCGCTTTGTGGAGCGAACTTGGCGACGACATCTGGGCGGCGGCTTCGACTCATCCTGGCATTGTGGGCACGGCGCGGATGCTGATGCGCGAAGAAATCTCGTTTTTTCACGGCAAAGTGATTCTCAAGGAAGCCCGTAGCGGCGGCGCCTGGGAATGGCATCAGGATTACGGCTACTGGCATCACGACGGCTTTTTGTTGCCCAATATGCTCTCGGCGTTTGTCGCGCTCGACCCGTCCACGCGCGAAAACGGCTGTCTGCAGGTTTTGCGCGGTTCTCATCGAATGGGGCGCCTGGAACATGGCCGCGCCGGAGGCCAGATGGGCACCGACCCGCAGCGCATTGCCGCGGTCGAAAAGTGTTTTGAGCGCGTTCATGTCGAAATGACGCCTGGTTCGGTGCTGTTTTTCCACTGCAACACGCTCCACACTTCGGCAGCCAACGAGAGCGACCACCACCGACGCTCTTTCATCGTCTGCTACACCGGCACCAGCAACCCGCAGTATCAGGGCGACAGTTTCAAAACTTATCCGGTCTGCCCGACGGGTGCGCCCGATGCGGTTTCTCGCTTCGCCTGAGAGAAATTAGCCCCCTTTTTCATTCCTTATGTCAACTCATCGTCCCGTTCGTTTTGGCTATGTCGGCTGCGGTTTTGTCGCCCAGAACATTCACATCCCCAACTTTAAGTCGCTGCCGGAATGCGATTTTCAAGCGATTGCTGAAGCGCGCCCCGAACTGGGCCAACAGGTCGCCGATTACTACAGCATTCCCAGGGTTTACGCGTCGCATCTCGACATCGCCGCCGACCCCGACATCGAAGCCGTCGGCGTTTCCGGCCCCTATGCTTTGCAGGGCGCCATTGCGGAAGATTTGCTGCGCGCCGGTAAGCACGTTTTCATGGAAAAGCCGATGGCGGTTTCGGTTGCGCGCGCTCAGGGCATCGTGGATGCCGAAAAAGCCAGCGGTAAACGCCTGATGGTCGGTTACATGAAGCGCTATGATGCGGGAAATATCCTGCTCAAACAACACGCCGATGCCTGGCGCGCGTCCGGCGAGGCCGGAAACGTGGTTTTCGCGCGCAATCACGGTTTTGGCGGCAACTGGGTTTACGCCCAAGACCCCAACGTCAAAAGATTTGACGCGCCCGCAGGCACAACACCGCCGCCCTCGCCCGATGAATGCCCACAGTGGCTGCCGCCACAATGGAAGGACGCTTATCTGGGCTATTTGCAGCAGTGGACACACAACGTCAACCTGTTACGCTTTTTCCTGGACGATACCGCAGGCACGGCGCGCGTCGAAGATGTGCATCTCGATGGTGATGGCATGACGGGCATCGTGGTGCTCGATATTGGCGGCACCCGCGCCGTTGTCGAAAGCGCCTACAACCGGTTCCACGCCTGGGAAGAGCACACGCAGATTTATTTTGAAGGCGGCTGGCTCAAAACCGCCGCGCCGCCGCTAATGCAGAAGAATGCGCCTGCGACCGTGGAAATTTATCGCGCCGCGCACAACGCCGCAGCGCCACAACTTTTGCAGCAGTTCGCTTCGCCGCAATGGGCCTATCGTGAAGAAGCCAAACACTTCCTGCACGGCGTGGCGCTCAATGAGCCGTTTCATTCCTCGGCGAGCGATACGCTCGTTGACGTGCGCTTATTCGAGGAAATCTATCAGCACTTTTTGAAGCAAAGGAACGAATTATGAGACGCGAGCAATTGGGCATCAATACGGTTTCGTTGCGCGGCGACTATGAGGAGATGATGGACGCCTGCGCCGTTGCCGGTTTTCGTTACGTTGAATTTTGCCTGCCGCAAGTCAAAGAGTATCTGAAAAACGGCAACTCAGTCGCCGACGCAAAGCACGTTCTCGAATCGCGCGGCTTACTCTGCATCGGTGGTTTTGAAGGCGGCGTGCAAGTCGTTGCAGGCCAAGCTCAAGCCGGCAATCTCGACATAATTGTGGAGAACGCCCGCTTGCTATCAGAGTTGGGGGAAAACAGCACTCTGGTGGTAGGCTGCGACTGCAACATTGCCCTTTCTGAATTGCCAGAGGCGGCGGGAACACTGGCTAAAGTATTCGGCAACACAGCCCGCGAAATTGAGCCGCTTGGCGTGACGCTCGCTATTGAATTCAACTGGGGGCCGATCAAGTCATTGCCATTAGCTGCGGAAATCGCGCGCCGTTCGGAACAAGCTAATCTCGGCGTGCTTTTCGATCCAGCTCATTATCATTGCACGCCCACCAAACTTGAGGACATCAACGCGCAGAACGTTCCCTTCATCAAACACGTTCATGTGAACGATATGAACGGCAAGCCTGCTGAAATTTCCAACTGCAACAGCGACCGCGCTTTGCCTGGCGCAGGAATGCTCGACTTGCCGGCGATTTTCGGCGCAATCGAGCAGCATGGCTATAATGGCTATTTCTCCATCGAAATGTTCAGTGATAAGTTGTGGGCGCTGCCAGCGAGCGAAGCCGCACAGCAGATGTATCGGAGTTTGCTGCCGCTTTTGGTCGCCGCATCACCAAGCAAATGACTGGCGTAACCCAGCAGGAGAGCGGCAACGGATGCCCATCCCATCCAGAACGCGGCGGGAGCAACGACTAAAATTGCCAGCCCCAAACCCCAGAGCGAGTGGAGCAAGCCACGATGCTGATCGGTGCGATGGACGACCTGAGCCGGAAGCAGAAACGGCTTGAAGTTGGTGCCGAGAAGTTTCAAGTGCTTGATCTTCGATTCCGAAGCGTCGAGGTCAGGCAACAGCGCGCCCAACGCGGCGCACGCAGCCAAAGTGCCCAAGTCGTAGCCGAGGAATTCGGGTGGTAGGGGAGCCCGCAACCAGAGCGAATGGATACCAATCAGCGCGTGGGTAGGCCATGTCATGTCACCTCCTTGATTATGGATTGGGATTGAACTGGGTTACGTCTTGTGGGTGTGAACCAAGCCTCATCGTAGAACATCTTACACCTGACTTGCGCCAAATCACGTCTTGGACGAGATGAATCCGTCCAATCTGGAGACAAAGCAGATGAGGCTTGGACTTTCATGGATTGCGGGCTAATCTAACGCTCGCGCTGAGAACCTGAACCACCTTGCTCGCACTCAGATGAAGACGGTAAATTAACGGTTCGAAAGTGCGGGGGCGTGGCCAGCCACTCCATATAAAAGTCTCGAACCAGCCATAACACCTGTTGTGGCTGGTTTCGAGCCTTTTCCCTCCTCCATCCTTGAGCTTCATTACGCTCCCAACGGTTTTCCCCTTTTAGAAACAGCCGTCATCCGATCTTTACACGGAGAGGCTTCAAGTGTCCCATCTCCCCAAATAAGTGGGCTTAGCCTGGTGAGTCCAGACAAACCGGTAGTGGCACTTGCCACAGGAAAGGGGCGCTCATGACATGGCCCACCCATGCTCTTTTCGGCATCAGCAGCCTCTGGGTGCTGGCACTTCTGCCACCTGAGAGCATCGGCTTCGATTTTGGGACTCTGGCCGCGATTGCCACGTTTGGCTCCCTTCTGCCCGATCTGGACGCTTCGGAATCGAAAATTAAGCACCTCAAGTTCCCAGGCAGTTCCTTTAAACCCTTTCTCGTTCCGGCTGAAATTGTGCATCGCACAGACCAGCATCGGGGCGTGCTGCACTCGCTCTCTGGACTTGGCATGATGGCTTTGATGACGATCCCATTTTGGCAATGGGGCGGATGGGCGCCCCTTGCGGCTCTGCTTTTAGGATATGGCAGCCATTTGCTCGCAGATGCGGCGACCAAAAGCGGAATTTTACTATTGTATCCGCGCAAAAGGCGCTTTTATCTTCTGCCTCAAGGCTGGCGCATCTCGACAGGATCTTTGGCGGAAGAAGCGCTCATGGCGCCTCTGGCAGTGAGCGCGATGTTCCTTCTATTGACCCGCATAGCAGCCTGAAATAAGGTCACCATTTGAATTTACCCATCCAAATACGTTGGAGCGCGATGCACATCTATCACGGGGCGAATCGGGATCAATCAGCAGTGCTGCCCCTCTGTGTCTTCCAAAAGCGCAAATGTTCGGGAGGAAAAGGGACGGCTCCAGATTGGCTGAAACGGCCCCTGCGAGGCGTTAAGTTCCAGGGTGGTGAACCAGAACAGTTCACTTTTTTGTTCTTCGACCAAAGCCCTCAGGTGGTTCAGGCGACGGCCTCCCGCGGTGAGGACAAGGGTGCGAAATGACGACCCGCCGTAGGCTTCCTGAAACAGCCCGCTTTCCAGATAACGCTGGTGCGTCATCAATTTGCCCCCGAACTGGCGCGAAGACGTGTGGCCCAGGTCAACCTCAGTGAAGAAAGGGTGATAACCGTCTGAGGTCTGCAGACGCACGAAGCCATCGGGCTTGAACGCTTCCTTAAGCCACTTGCCGCCGGAAGTGCGGATCTCCCATTCGTGGCGGCACTGCATTTCGGCCAGCCAGGATTCGAGTTCCACGCCGTCCTGCTTTTCAATGGCCTCTCGAAAGGCGAGCCACACCTCCACGACCGCGAGCGTGTGTTCGATGAAAGTGGGGGTCTGCGTGCGCCGGTGATAGCGTGCGACTTCGGGCAACTCCATTTCCAGGCGCCGCGCCACGATAGGCAACGCCGCTTTCCCTACGCTGTAGATCGCCTGAGCGCCGAAAGGGGCGTAAGGCGGGTAGTAGCGGGATACGAAGTGGCAGTCGAACAACTGGCGCAGCCGCGCGTTGCAACGCACGGTCGAGGAAAAGTAACTCCGCTCGATCTGGCCGCGTGACATCAAACGGTGCAAAAACAGGTCACTGAGGATCTGCTCATCGCGCTCTTCCAATCGCATACCACCCGTCGCTTCGGGCCTGAAGCGGCTGCGCGGCGCTTTCCGTTCGCTCATAGCTGGCTTCTCGTTTCTCGAACCGATGGATTTCATGAGCCGTTATCCTCGGAAGAGGCGGATGGGCTTTGCTGCGCGGCGGACTTTTTCGGTGGCTTGGACGCTGGAGCGGGTTTGGGCTTGAAGGTGGTCGTCTTGGAGTGGCGGATCTCGTAAATCGGCGTCGCCGGAGCCGATGCAACGGGAGAAATATAGCCGCGTTCCCGCTCGGCGATTTCGGCTTCCACCGCGCTGCGGGGACGCGCATAGGTCGCATAGGAGGCTTCGCGCACCGCGCGCACCCGCTTGGCGCTAACGCGCGGATCGGGGCAGTGGTGGACTTGAACGCGCATGCTTGGCTGCCCACGCCGCACCAGATAGGCCTGTCCCACGCCCTGTGACATCAGGGTGGAGCGCACCTCGTCGTTGCTCTGCCCGCCGATCTCTTTAACCAACTCTGCGGCGTCCAGGGCGCCGGTCTGGAAGTAGATCTGGGTGTGGACGTTGTTGCGCAGCACGTTTCTCAGTCCCGTCGAAAGCTGACTGATGTTTTGATGCGAAAGCGTGAGACCCAGCCCGAAGCGCCGCCCTTCGGCCACGATGGCCTCGAATCGGTCACTCGCCATGCACTCGAACTCGTCAATGTAGAGGTGAGCGGGAATGCGATTCTTCTCCGGCACATCGGCGCGCGACATGATGGCGCTCTGGAAGCCCGACACCAGAAGTCCGCCCGCGAGGCGCGCCGCATCGTGAAGACGGTCAACTGCCAGCGAGACCAGAACGATCATGCCAGGCTGTGTATCCATCAGGTGGCGAAACGAAAATGAGTTTTGCTGCCCGAAGGTCAGGCGCAGCGAGGGAACCGAAAGGAGCGGCGTGATTTTGTTGAGAACGGCCAGAGTCCAGGTCGTTTGATTGGCGGAAGACAGCGCCTCGAACCGCTCGAAGAACGAACGCACCCGCGAGTCGCCCACCCGCGACAGCACCTGGGCGCGAAACGTCGCGCTGGTCAAAAGCGGCTCGATTTCGAGCAGTGACCAACCAGTTTCTGCCAGTGCCAGCAGGCAGTTACGCAACGTCTCTTCCAGTTGCACGCCCCACGAGTCAGACTGGTATTTCAGGACCGACAAAAGGTGAAGGGCGCGGTTGTAAGGGTCGCCTTCACCGCACAGGGGATTGAAGCCCACCACATGGTCGGCCTCGCGCAGATCCATCAGAAGCAACCGCTCGCGCCACGCCTCCGCTGGGGCACTGTCAGCGAGGCGAAGCAAGATGCGGTCAACCAGGTCGCCGCGCAAATCGATCACGCAAAAAGCGCGATTCTGGGCGATGTCCGACTCGATAAGACGCAGCAGCAGATTCGTCTTGCCGGTTCCGGTCGCGCCCAGGAGATACAGATGGCGGCGCCGCGCTTCGGGCGAGAGCGCGATTTCTTGATCTGTGGCCTCCCCATTCTCGCCGATGAGTCTTCCGATAGTGGCGTGGTCGGAGGGCAAGGCGGGTGGCGTCGGCGGTGTTGGGGCATCGCCTTCGCGCCGCGAAACCGTCCGATTGAGAGCGCTGATGAGAAAATATTCGACGAGGCGCGTCAGCATGATGTTTTTTGGGTCGTTCCTGCGTAAAATAGTGGCGAGAATTTACCTTCAGGTCAGCCTTCCGTGAGATTTTGCCTTCAATGTCGCCACTTTTCGGGCGGCGGCCCGCTCTGCACCCATTGTGGCCGCTCGTTTGGCGGTCGCTTGTGTCGGGGGCGCACCCGACACCTCAATCCCCATGATGCCGTGTTCTGCAACTTCTGCGGCACCCCCGATCTAACCGATGGTGCAACTTCCATCCCTCTCGGCTGGGTGAGCCGGCTGCTTCTTGCGGGTGCGCTTTTCTTTGCGGGGCGCTGGCTGCTTTTGTATTTCACTCAGGCTCCCGATCTGAGCTTCCACAGCCTGACGGGATACTGGGATGTCCGCATCTGGCTCATCGAGAAACTCGCTAATCTGCTCATCGTTCTCTTCATCTTTTATTTTCTATCGGCTCTTATCCCAGGTGAGGCCGGCAAAGGGTTTCGCAGCGCGATGTCGAGCATTGTGATGAGTGGCATTAAGCTCTTTTTCAACGTCATTGAACGCAGTCTTCGTGCCCTGGGGCACTTGTTCCTGCACGCCATGGGCGTCGGACCCAGAGCCAAGAAAAAGAAATAAACGAGGGACTACCATCCCTCAAGGAGGCGGTTGCCCAGAATCGAAGATAAACCGGCGCGATAAATGGCCTCGCGGGCGGCTTGGATGTCATAGGACACGGCATGCACTTCGAGTTTCCAAGTCGCGGCATCGAAAAGGGCGTAGCGGGCCTGCGGGTTGCCGTCGCGCGGCTGGCCGCAGGAGCCAGGGTTGACCAGATAAAGCGAATCGGGGGAGAGAGCGATCCGTCCGCCCTGCGGGAGAGGCTGCGCGTTCACCTCGCCGTCGAGCCGAAGGGGCAGGCCGGTCGAGAAGACGATGGCGCGATGAGTGTGGCCGAAAAAACACAGCGAAGTCTCCCGTTGTTGCAGCCGTTCCAACTCGTCGAAAGCGTCGGCGTCGCTCAGGATATAGGTTTCGTAGAACGGCTCTTCCAGATTGGCATGCGTGATCAAAAAAGGCGTGTCGTGGCCGTTTTGGACCGTCAGAGCCTCGCCGCCTCGCCCCAGCCACGCCCAGTTAGGTGTCGAAAGCTGGTCGCGCGTCCAGTAAATCGCGCGTTCGGCGACTTCATGCCAATCGGCAGGGGAAACCCAGCCCAGTGAAGCCGCATCATGGTTGCCCACCACGCACCGTGCCCCAAGTTCCTGAAGCAGTTCGCAGCACTCGTTGGGATGCGCGCCGTAACCCACGACATCGCCCAGACACAGAACCTGGTCGAACTGATTCGCGGCGTGGTCGACAACGGCGCACAAACCGAAGATGTTGGCGTGAATGTCCGAGAGAATAAGGTAGCGCATTATTGCTCTAAAATCTAATTCGGGCGGCTCTTATCGAAGTTCCAGTTGCCCCGCGAATAACGTTAATTTCTTAACGCCGAGCAGTATGAGGTTTAAGGTGACTGGTTGAATCGTCAAGAGGCAAATCCGATGTGCCGGAGCAAGGTGTCCGACACATCGGAGTGCGGGACGCTTCAAGACTCCTGTTTGAGGTCGAGGCGCAACGCGCGCAGGCGCAGCTTTTCCCGTTTGTTGGAGTGAATCAGAGTGGGGCGTCCACCACGAAAACGGGTCTGGTGAGCCATGCGAACCAGGTGAGAGGCCGACAAGGGCCAGCGACGATGACGGGAACGTGACATGAAATCCTCCGGAAGTTGGAATGGACTGACAGAGGGAATTTTGGCTCTGCAGAAGCAGAGTGAGCGGGAAAAAAGTCCCGATTTAGTGGGACTTTTTGCATTTCCGACAACCGGCACCGAGAGAGGGCAACAATACTTCACGACCTCCGCCAGGTCGAAACAGGGTGTGAAGCGCGAAGAGCCAGAAGGTAGCATAACGGGCGGACTTTGATTTCTCCACTGCCCCCTGTCTTTAGAGAGGATGGGAATACCCGCTTATCATTTCTTCGATGATGTTCTCGCCGTCTGCTGTGTTGAAACCGCTCCGCGCGCCCATAGGCCAGATGGCCTGATTCTGTGCTCGCAGGGAAACCGTCAACATCACGGGCGTGTCGCAGGTCAGGCGCCCTGCCTCCACCGCCTGAGAAACGGCGGTTATCAGGCGCTGTGCGCCCTCGAAAGAGCGGGCGAGTTGAGCGCTTGCCCATTCGGGATCCGTGTAAACGCCGCCCCAGGGAAGCTGGTAAAAAATACCCAGAGGCGCTTTGACCAAAAAGAAATGCAGAGCATAAGAGTTGACGCCCTGACCATCATGAGCGATGGCGACATAATCGGGCGTCTGGCCTTGCTGAAATTCCTGCACGAAAAACTCAAAGCCGGTGTAGGGCGCGTAGGGCAGAAGGCGCGTGCCGAAAAACCATTTGCCGAAAATTTGAAACTGCTCCGCCAAGGGTGATGGAATCGGCGGAAACGGAAGGTTGTTCTGTTCAAAGAGGCGATGGACTTTCGCTAATGCGGGTGCGCCCACGAAAAGCGGTTTGCGGTGCTGATGGGCCGCCAGTAGTTCCGCGTCGACGTGCAGAAATCTTTCGATGGCGAACGTCATCATCATGGGTTCAAATCGCAGTTTGGCTGCTAAACGGTTCTCCCTAAAAACCGTTTCCACCCAGTCTGCAAAGATGTTGTGCTGCGAATTGGCGTGACGCGTCAGGGCCGCGAGGCTACGGCGAGCCAGGAGACTCATGACTTCACTGAGTTCCTCAAGCGTATGCACCACGAAGTCCATCTTCTCCTCTTCGTCCCGAAACACCAGTTCCTGCCCTGATGGAACCGGAAAATGGCGCTTATCCAAGGGGTGAACATCGGCTAAAAGTCGCGTTGCATCCTCAGGAGGCGGGGCGGTTTGAGGCTGTGCCCTTGATTCTGCATTCCATAAAAACTTTGCGATGGCGACCCTCATACGTAGCGGCGTTGGATGGCGTCGCAACTCAGCGGCTAATTCCATCTCGCCAAAAACCTTTTCCACCCAGTCGGCAAAGAAATTGTGGTCTGGGCCGACGTAAATGCTGAAAGTTTCCTGGTCACCTCCGATGAGGTTAATCTCTTCGACCAGATCACCCAGTGTCCGCAGGGTTCTCGCGGGCCGGTTATCCGTAGAGTGCAACACGAACTCCTGACCCGATGGAACTTGAAAATTGCGCCATTTCTTGGGTTCGACAGGGGTTAGTAATTTCATTTTTAACTCCTCAGTGGTTTTCAAATTGCGGCCAACCCGCGCGCGGCAGCGCGTGTGTAGCGATAGTCCAAAGGCACACCAGAGGCAACAGGATAAAGTGGAGGGAAATGATGAGCATAAGGTTTCCTTTCTGACATCCCATTTCAATGTGTGACCACCGATGGTTCCGCTTCCTGCAAGGCGTCTCTCTGGCGAAGACTCGCCTTTAATTTGTCTGCGAAGGCGCCATCAATAACGCTGGCGATGGGCCGCGAAAGCACTGACTGCGGTGACAAGTCGGCGTTATGCCCCGTTTTCGCATCACTTCCAACACTTCATGAGGAATTTTGGCGTAATCTAATTCTAAGTCAGGGAAAACCATCTCGATTTCGTGGGAATTGAAGCAACTTAGACTAGAAAAGCGGCGTGTGACGCGCGAGGACGGGGCGGATGCGCGGGAACTGTTTTGACTTCATAACCCGCCGTCCAGCGCGCCTTGCCCTTCGCCGTTTCGATGCGATAACGCGGCATGGTGAGCGAGCCGACGAAAAGTGTGCCCAAAAAGTCAAAACCCGCCTCGAATGACGTGAGGCGAGTTTTGCGGTGGGCGATGGCCAGACTGAGTTCGCCCAGAGCCGCAGAAGCCTCTTCCAGCGCCTGATCTGCGCGCTGGCGGCGGCGTAGCGGCACAACAAAAATCATCGGCGTAGCGCAGCGCACGGGGCGAAATCCCCTTTCCAGCAGGGCGCTATCAAAGCGGTCGAGAAAAACGTTGCACACGAACGGCGAGATCAAATCGCCCTGGGTGATGCCGCGCTCGCTTTTCACCGGCCCCAGGCCCCAGTCGGTCGCGTTTTCGAGCCAGAGAGCGGCCAGAGTTATCGCCCGCTCGTCCCCAAGTTGAGCGGCCAGTGCCGCCAGAGCGCGGGGGCGCGAAATAGATTCGAAGCACTTTTCGACATCCGATTCGATCACCCACTTTTGGCCTCGATCACGCGCCCATTCGACCTGAGCAATAGCGGTGTGAATCGAGCGCGCCGGACGATAAGCATGGCTGCCGTTGAAAAACCGCCCGTCCACAATGGGCACCACGACGTTGAGAAAGGCGCGCTGCGCCACCCGATCTCGCACCGCAGGCGTGCCGCAGGGCCGCCAATTGCCGTCTGGCTTTGGCACCCACACCCCACGAAGCGGCGCAGGCCGGTAAGAACCGTCGCGTAGCTCGCAGCGCAGACGGCGCAGGTTGGCTTCGGGATGGCGTCCGAAACTGGGAACGCTGGCTCGGTCAAGGCCAGGCGCGCTTTTCTTGCGCGCCACCAGATTCCAGGCCTCCCACAGGTTGTTCATCTCGGTAATGGCATCAAATATCGTGGGCAAGATAGCCTCCCTTTCAACGACTGTCGGCTGATTTTGTCGCCCGCAGTTTATAGAAATCGCTAACCTCGCAAGTCGCCCTCTTTTTCCTGAAAGAGCAAGTTGAGAAAAAAGGCGCTAACCTCGAAAAACCTCCAAAGTGCGGGAGGTTAGCGCTTTTGACGTTGCGCCGTTGTCTTGCTTGCTATTAGAGCCGATTTTGGTGTTCAAAAGTCGCGGCTAAAAGGTTGTATAGCGACGCCCTGAAAAACAGGTTAGCGCTTTCGCCTCTTTTTGGCCTTGCAGGGCTTAGCGCCAAGGGCTATGCTGTAGAAATGAGACCGCGTTTGTGTGCGGATTGAAACTGTGATGATAGGTGTGGCACTAACATACATGCCAGGTAGAAATGAGACCGCGTTTGTGTGCGGATTGAAACCGTCCACATTCAGAGCGTTCAACCGCTGCAACATGTAGAAATGAGACCGCGTTTGTGTGCGGATTGAAACACAACCGGAACGGTCAGTCGGGACAAAAAGTTGTTGCGTAGAAATGAGACCGCGTTTGTGTGCGGATTGAAACGCGACGGCCTGCACGACGTGGGCAACCGCATGAGTAGAAATGAGTCCGCGTTTGAGTGCGGATTGAAACGTGCCATCGCTCTGGCGCCCGCCTTCGGTAAGGGGTAGAAATGAGTCCGCGTTTGAGTGCGGATTGAAACAAAAGGGCGCCACCCTCTACGTTGGCTTTGGGCGTAGAAATGAGTCCGCGTTTGAGTGCGGATTGAAACACCTGGCGTTGGCGGCGGCGGCGGCGTCGGACCTGGGTAGAAATGAGTCCGCGTTTGAGTGCGGATTGAAACGCCTGGTGCTGGCGGAGGCGTCGGGCCTGGTGCTGGCGTAGAAATGAGTCCGCGTTTGAGTGCGGAAAAACAAATAGCCCGTCACGCTGAGCGTGACGGGCTATTTGTTTTGGAATTCGGTTCAGGCGATGAAGGAAGCTGGCGTTTGAGGAATTTCGCCGGTGCCAACGAGGTGGCGCGTGCGCGTGCAACGCGGGCAGAGCCGATAAACGCGCAGCGAGTCGTGATGCGGGTCGAGCAACTCGCGCGCTTTTCGTTCGAGTTCGGCGCGTTCGCGGGACGACAGTTCGCACTCGAACACGCTTTTTTGCACGCGCACGCCAAATGTCAGCATGAGTCGAGCGACCCGCCGCAGACGGCGCGGCGAAGCGATGTCGTAGCAAATGACATAGCGCGCGTTCATGACTTTGCTGCCTCCTTCTACCGATGCCGGTAAGGTTGGTAGGCGTCGCCGCCTTCCACTGCGTGCGCGAGACGACGCGCCTGGCCCAGAAACAGACGGCGGAAAGAAACCCGTTCGCCCGTGCGCGAATCGGTGAAGGGCGCGTTGACCGCTCGTTCGTAGGTCGCCAGAAACTTCTTGAGCGAGGTGGGATGGAGGCGCGCCTGCCCACCGGCGAAATCGAAGTCGCGCTTTTGCAGGGCGCGCGTGTTGAAGAGCGAAAGCGCCAGCCTGTCCACGAACGGCGCGCGAAACTCTTCGAGCAAATCCAGCGCAAGAGCCGGTCGTCCATGTTTCTCAGCGTGAAAAAAGCCGAGATATGGGTCGAGGCCGCAGGTTTCGAGGGCCGTCCAAAGCTCGTGTCCTGCCAGCGTGTAGGCCAGGTTGAGGAGAGCATTGACGGCATCGGGCGCGGGACGTCTGGCGCGGACGCCAAATCCGAGTTCCATCGGCAACACTTTACGAAGCGCCGCGAAGTAGGCGACGGCTGCGCTGCCCTCGATGCCCCGCAAAATGGCGGCTTGCGGCGCCTGTCGAGCGGTCACCGCATGGTTTTTGAGGCAGGCTGCCGCCGCGCGCAAGTCCGCGTCATGACCATTACGGGCAAGGCGATTCAACACGGCGCGGCTGTTGCTGATTTTGCCAGCAGCGATGCGGCGCGCGAAATCAAGACAAAAATCGGCCTCGCAGTGCTTCTGAAACTGCTGGATTCGGCGCACTGCGTTGCGTCCTTCGCCTGGTGTCGCCCGACCGCGCAAGCGGCCATGAGAGGAAACGTAGGCGACGTTGCCGCCGCGCTGCCAGATCGCGCACAGCGCCGCTGTCGTGACCTGCACCGCGCCGAACACGACGGCGCCCTCCACTTCGCGCACCGACGCGCACAGCACGGCTTTTCTGCCGACTTCGACCAGCAGGCGGCCCTGGGCATGGCGCACAACGGCGCCAGGTTGCGTGACGTAAAGCGTGGGCATGAGCGTTTCTCTCCGCATATCAGCTTGAGAAAAACACTGCGCTCAGAGTGGGAATCACTTCCCACTTTGCAGGGAATTATCACAGGGGCGAAAGTTCGTAACGCCCGTCGCCCAGATCGGTGTTTTTGCCCGCGTGAAGCCACTCTCCGGCCACCAGAAACGGCAGCAAAGGCTCGAAATCGCCTTCGATGTCAAGCGTGCCGAGCAAACCGGAAGCATCAAGTTCGCACTCCTGCGTTCCCGAATAGCGCATGGCTCTCCACCACCGTAGATTGCGCCCGACAGTCCGAATGGCTCCAGCCTGGAGAAACGGGAGTTGGGCTGGGCCTTCGCCATGAAAATAAGCGAGGTCTTTGAGGCGGCGGCTCAGTGCCAGCCAGAAAGGGAGAAAATCAAATTCTTCGATAAGGAGCGGCGGTGGGTTCTCTTGATCGGTGCCCGACCTGAGCAAGCGCAAGGGCCGCACGAAGTGGAGGCGCAGCAATTTTCCCCGTAATCCGGCGGCGCGCTCCAGCACGGCATTCCATTGTAGGGGCATCGCCGTCTCACAATTCATCGCCACCGGTGCCGGACGCGCGCCAGAGAGCGGGCGGACGCTTTCAACTTCGAAACGACCCCAACCGGAGTCGTAATCGTCGCCCAGACCGGTTTGCCCCATGCAACCAATCACTTCTCGAACTGCCGGAAACCGTGCCATCGCCGCGCCCATCAGCGTGATGTCGAAGGTGAACGATTCGCCCGCTCGGTATCGCTCGCGCCCGCCGTCGAGCAGACTCACGATAAGCGGACGTGGCACATCGCGCCGTTTCTGGTTTGCCGTCAGGGTCTGAGTGCGAATCAATTCGCCATAAACGCAAAGCGGCCACCGGCCACACGCGGGCTGGTTGCTGGGACAGAGCGGCTCGTTGAGGCTGCTGCTTTCCCGCGAACAATGCGCTTCGCGCAACGCCCGCCCCAGCGCTCCGGCCACCCGCGAGCCTGGATGATGCGATAAGCGCATCTCGCTGCGAAGCCGCGTCGTGACGCGCCAGGTCGCCCATCGCACCGGAAATTCCATAGCCTCAGTTAAACCCGACTCTTAGGATGCGAAAAGGCGCTAACCTCGTCGCGCCGCGTGTGGAAGCATGGCTTCTCGCGTGTGAAAAAAGCGCTAACCTCGAAAAAGGCCCAGTGAGCGGGAGGTTAGCGCTTTTGAGGTTGTGTCATTGCCAGGCTTGCTATCAGAGCCGCCTGTGGTGTTTAAAAGTCGCGGCTAAAAGGTTGTATGGCACTGCCCTGAAAAACAGGTTAGCGATTTTGCCTCTTTTTGACCTTGCAGGGCTTAGCGCCAAGGGCTATGCTGTAGAAATGAACCCGCGTTTGAGTGCGGATTGAAACCTCTACGAGCACGCTTTTGCCCATGGAATTTGGGTAGAAATGAACCCGCGTTTGAGTGCGGATTGAAACATCCACAAGTTGCGGCTGAGGGCAGGATGAAGTGTAGAAATGAACCCGCGTTGGAGTGCGGATTGAAACGTGCAGGCGGCCGCGGCCAGTCCAAGGAAGGCGGCGTAGAAATGAACCCGCGTTTGAGTGCGAAAAACAAACAGCCCGTCACGTTCAACGTGACGGGCTGTTTTGTCAAGAATCTTCTCAAAGCGCGAAAAGCCGCCGGAGGCATACCTCCGGCGGCTTTTCAGGTTTCAGGAAACCTGGCTTCCTTCGTTTTCACCTCAGCGAACAAGTTTTGAAATGGTGTCTGGAATGAACGGCCAACTTCGCTCGTGAAGCGGCGCTACACCGGTGAGGTGCAACGCCGTTTCAAGGCCATCAACGACGCAGACGACGCCACCAGTTGCTCAGTCGGGTCAGAAGTCCCTGACGCGGGCCGTTCAGTTGGCCGGTGCGCTCGCCCTGGACGGCGGAGCGGCGGTTTTGCCCCAGGGGTTCCACTTCCTGGATCAACTCGGCCAGCGACTCTTTCCAGGTGGCGAACGCTTTGGCCCACTCGTCGTGTGAGCGGCGCAGGCGCTGCTGAGCCTCATCGCTCAGCGCGAAGCGCGGTTCGCGCACCTGCGACGCCAGGTGTGCAATCTCGGCGTCGAAGGGAGCCTGAGTCTGGAGGATGCGCTGCCGCACCACGTCTGCCTGCCGCTCAATCTCGCACACCTGGCTCACCGCTTCCAGAGCCGGTGCCACTTCAGGACGCTCGCGCAGATCGTCTTCCTGAGCGGACTGGAGAAGGAGTTTCACTCCGTTGAGACGGCCCTGACGGGCGCCGCGCACCAGGGCGAACGCCGCGAAAGGCACTGCCGCCGCCGCGCCCGCCGCCAATGTCACCAGCGCACCCACGCCGCCCCCACCGGAGTTGGCAGCGTGGAGCGACGCCAGTTTCATGATGCCCTGACCATCCACCACCGTCCAGATGACCAGCACCGCCGCCGTCGTGAACACCGTCTTGACCAGAGCGGGCGCCCAGCCTTTGAACGACAGTCCCAGCCAGCGCGCTTCGCTGAGCCGCGCCGCATCGCCCACGAGGGCGCGGCTCGCTTCCACCGCGATGACAGCGCCCAGCCCCATCGTCACCAGCCACATCGCCAGGGTGCCAGGTTGAAGCGACTTGAGCGCCGAGGCCTCGAAGAGACCGCCCACCAGCCCAAGGGAGGTGCCGAACAGCGCACCGGAACCGATGTCCGTCCAGCGAGCGAAGTCTTCGCCCCAACCTTCGTCGGAGGGCACGAAGGGCAGGCCGAGCCGTCCCGCGAGAGCCGCGAGCGGCATTCGCATCGAGTTGCGAACGGTTTCGACTTCAACGCGCGCTGGGTCGAAGAGGCCGTGCGCGCGGGCCACTGCCGTTCCTGCGACCCCGTTGACTTCGGCAAGTCTTTCCTGCAACGTCAGCAGGCGGTCTTGATCGGGTTTGAGAGTCGCGTCTCGTTCGCTTTCCAATGCGGCGCGGCGCGTTTCAATGGCGATGTTGCGCCGCTGGATCTCGGCGTTTTCACACGCCACGCGCTCCCACTCGATGCGTTCGAGGTCGAGGTGGCGCTGCCGAGCGGCCTGCACGCCTTCATCCAGGTCGGCTTCCAGTTCGGGAGCGCGCACCGGAAAGTGCTGTTCCAGGCGTTCGATGACACGCTGGCGCGCTGTGTCCTTGGCGGGGCGCTGCGAGGGCGGCACCGGCGAGATGAACACGATGGGGCGAGTTTTGGGCAATCCTTCCTCATCGAGTGGGGGAGGCAGGGGATCGTTTTCGCCCGCGTGTCCCAGTCGGGCTTCGCGTGGCGCGTGCGGTTGGGTCGCCTGACGAGCGGCCAGGCTGGGCTGCGGCGCCGGATGCGGCGATGGCGCCTGTTCGGAGGCATGACGCTGGCCCTGCGGCTTGGTGAGCCGGTTGGGGACGATGATGCCAGGGTTGCCGTTGTGGTGTCCGTTGAGGACGACCGGCGGCTGTTGGGGGGAACTGTGCTTGTTCATGACTTTCTCCTTGGTTTCCCCTGTTGGGGAATATAAATCGTTGAAAAGCCGTGGGCACAGATTGGTGCTTCCCCTGTGGCGCGGGCCACAGGGAAAGCACAAGCAGGTTGGGTGTCAGGGACGTGGGGTGTTTGCCGGAGCGGTCGCGGCATGGCGGGCGGCTTCGAGCCGCCTCACCAGTTCGTTGGGTTCCATCTCCTGGGGAGGATGAAGTCGCAGCCGCTCACCGAGCGGAGCGAACAACTTGCGGATCGTTTCCCAGTTCTTGGGATTGATCCCGAAGAACTCGACCGACACCACACGCTTGTTGGCGGCGAGGGCGCGGGCCGCCGCGCGAATCTCCTGGCGCGCGGCCTCGGTGAAGTCGTCGATGTCGCCATCGCCCAGGAAGGCAACGGCGACTCCCGCACCAGGAGCCAACTCTGGTGACGCTGCGCGTTTTGCCGCCAGCGTCCAGAAGGTCGCGGGCAGAGTGCCGTCAATCATCGGTGGTGTCTGAGTGTGATCGAGCATCGTTTGCAGGAACGCTTCGGTGCCTTCAGGAGCGCTTTCATCGAAGAACTCCTTGGTTTGACGATCCACGCGGGCCACCATCAAGTGGTCGAAACCAGGGTGGAGACGGCCTGCGAGGTCGGCAAGGGAAGCGCGGCAACTTCCCAGCAGACTGCCGCCGCCACGAAGCGGGACGCGCACACTGCGGGAAGCATCGAGTCCGGCGATGACGGTGACGGGTGTCGTGGGGGCGCTGAGACGTGACCAGAGGGCAAGCCCACCAAACACGACCACTGCCGCCCACATGGGGCGGCAGGAAAGGAACGAACTGCTTTTCATGGTTTCTCCTGTTGCAAGCATTCGCCGAGGGGTTTTGCGGCCTCAAAGCCAGAGCCTTGGGTCGAAGCGGCGAAAAATAAACCGCGACGCGACAGGAGAAAGGCATTGTGCCAATCACCAGTCGTGTCGGCGCAAGGGAGTCAAACCGTGCTGTTGGAAAACCAGTTTCATTATGAGATTGTCAAGGAACAGCCAACGCGCCTGAGCGCCTGGCAAAGCCCGCAGTGAAGCGGGCTAATAAAAGAGGGTTGTGAGGAGCGGTGGAGCAAATTCGGCCAGAGGTCGGCGAATTGTCCAAAATAAAAGAGAGGCAGGGTATGAAATGCCTGTGGATTCGGGCGAATCGGGAGCGTTAACGCGGATTAGATGCAATGGTTCAAAATCTTTGGAAATCTTTTTCCATACTCTCTGTCTCGGGCCGCTTCACTCGTTGCGATTGGAGACATTGGAAATTTTACCCGCAGAATTTTGGTCTTGACGGGAAAAAATTCCCGTTTAACTGGGAAATTTGGTCAGTCACGCCGCCGCGCCTCATTACGATGAGCATAAGGGTTAGTGATTTCCACAACCTCAAAGCGCGTCATCCCACTTTTTTCGTCTTTGACTGGTTTGCGGCGCAACACATCGGGCAAATGCCCGCTGCGCCCCTCGATCTCGGCGGCCACCAAAACAGCGATGTCGGGGTGGCTGGGCAAAATCACCAACGCAGGCGTCGTTTCCCAATCAGCCCGCCCCCAGCCCACCGCGTCTACCAAAGTCACCACCTGTGGCCCCAAGGGTTGCGCGAGGTCGAGGTCGGTTTTGACGCCAATTACATTTTCAACAGTTACTTCCAAGTCGAAGTTTTCGCGCAACTGAGCGATTTGTTCGAGCGAGACGGCGTGAGAAAAGTTGACGATTTTCATGGAAATTGATCAGTTGGAGGAAGTGGACAAAGAGAGAGCGGATTTTCTTTGTCAGCCAAACCCGCAAGTTCGTCAAACAAAATAAATCCGTTCTGAAGCATGACGATAAGGACAGGTGCATGTCTAATCGCGCGCTCTACATCGGGGCTTTGCGGCCTCCCCTCCGCTTCTGTGCCATGAAGAACGGCATTGCGAAGGAATTCAATCTGATAGTAAGTATCGAGAGCCAATTTGATTTGTGTTGGAAAAAGGGATTGATACGTTTTGCGATCTTTCAAGTCTTTCCTGGCAATTTCGCGTTGACCATGATCCAGATAATCTTTTCGCTCCTTATTGAGAAAATACATCTGAGCCATGAGCATGGCCTCGTATAAATAGGCTATGGCTTTAAAGTATTGACCGCAGTCGAAAGCCGCTTGAGCCTTTTGACGATATTGTCTGTCAAGACCTTTGCCGGCAACCCATTCCAGCGATTGTTTTAGACGCGGCTTCAACACATCGCCCAAAAAGTTCTGAGCGTTTGGCATCTCATCCAGAAGTTGTTGAGCCAATTCTTCTTCAGGTCGGTTCAACTCATCGGCGTAAGCTACTTTTTCCAGCCGATCATCGAAATTTGTTGACACCTTCAGGCACTGGCCCAAACTGCGAAAGTCGCCAGTCAGCTTATGCGTTGCAATTGCCTGGCTGGCCTTGGAGAGCTGCTCGCAAATCGGAATGTGAATGACGTGTGAAATCTCGCCGGAAGTGAGTTCTAAAGCGCCGTAGTAGAAATCCACGTTTTCGATGCCGCGCAACTCGCGGAGTAACATCACAGAGAATGTCGAGATAACAGCGAAATGGCGCAGGCTATGTGTAATGTCAAAAATAACTTCATCGCCCTGCTTAACGTGCTGCTCCATCGCGCTCCAGACTTTGGTTTGCTCACTTTCCTCTTCGGCGTTGCCGGTTAAGCAGCAAACGACTTCAATTTTGAGCAATCGGGAAAGCTGGGCACCCCAACGGTCGAGAAGGTCTTGGCTCGTGACACCTTCGCGGGCCGCATCAGCTACCTCTTCTAAAACTTCCTTAAATGGTTCGTCACGTTTGTGTTCGGGAACGGCTTGGTAAAGAGCATCCCAGATGGATTTGTCCGTCCCCAGAATCAACCATCGCTCTGGGGATCGGCCATTATCGTTCAAATATTCGCGGAGCGCAATTGAAAAGAAGTTGGCTTTACGAGGTTCTTCTCCTTTGAATTGATACTGCGCGTCTCGATACCCCTGCGGTGTGTCTGGAAAAGCTCTTCCAGGCGACCCCAAAAACCCCGCCAAAACAATAGCCATGAGTGTTCACTCCCAGATAAAGGTCATCGAAAGTGCATAAGGGCACCTTCATTTCAATCCCTGCTTGATTTTGACAGACGTGGCCAAAAAAGGCTGACTATAAGTCCCACTTTTCAGGGAATTTGGCGTTTCTTCCTTTTGGCCGTTGCAGACCCCGTTTTCTTTTCCGCTCCGGTGGGCGTCAGATCGGGCAACTTCCCTTGATAATCGAGTGCCAGCATGATTTGCTGGAAATCGGCGATGAGTCGCCGGTCGTCCACATCGGTTTTTATGAAGTCACCATATTTTTGCGAAATCGCAGTCACCTTGTTCTTGACGCTGCACCCCAGTTGCTCTTCAAGTTGCTCGTTTCGCAGTCCCTTCAATGCCAAAAGTGCCAGAACGCGTTGCTCAGTGTAATTTAGCTCCTTGTAGAAAAAGTCGCGCAGCCTGTGTGCCCGCTCGACGTTGGCTTCGAGATGGCGCAGCAATTGTTCGGTCTGGATAGGGTCTTCGGTCAGGCTCAACGACAGCGAACCGGCGATGACCCGCTTCCAGAGCTTCCAGGAGAGAATAGGCACATCCACCAGAATCACGTGTTCATTGGGAGCGGGATGCATCGCTAATCGGTCGGCTTGGGTGCCTTCCACAACGTGCCAGCAACAATCGTCTGCGTCGAAATGAAACTGCGCCGCAATGGTGCCAAAAGCCGAAATGACCTTGCGTCCGCCCGCAATCGAGAGATGAACGCGCCAGCCGGCTTCTTTCGCCTTTTTGATTTCGCGGTTGAGGGTTTGGAGCACGACCTCGGCATCACGCTTATCGAGCGTATCGGCAGGTTGGTAGCCGTCCTCGCCCTCGAAGAGACAGAACTCGAAGGTGATGCCATATTTGTCCCGATAGCCAGAGACTTCGGCGCGAAGCCTGTCGAGAGAGGCTTTGATACCTTCGGTCGCCTCTGTCGGTTGAACGATCAGAACGCGGCGAATTGAGAAGCCGCGCGACAGCAGTTCATCCAGGGCCAGCGTCACGACCTGCGGGGACAAGCCGACAGTGGCAATGAGCATTTCACGACCGGCGGGTTTGGTAATCATAATCTATTATTTCTTCACCCTTCGCCGGCCTGCACTCTTTTACGGTTGTGTGTCGCCCGATTCGGTTTCAAGAAGACCTAAGGCTTCACGCTTTTCATTCTCGTATTCTTCATTATCAATGATGCCGAAACGATGAAGGATTTCCCAGGCGTTAAGGCTGCTGCGAACCGTTGGTTCTCCGTTATGGCGCTCCATCGCTCTGTCCTCTTGCTTGGCCTCTTGTTCGTATTGATCCTTCAGATAAATGGCCCGCAAGAAAGAGTCGCTCGACAGATCTAAAGCCAACTCTTTTTCTGACCCTTGTAGCTGCTCAGCCAGTTGCTTCAGATGGCGCCCCACTTTTCTGCGTGTGATGATGCCTTCTATTATTGTGTAATTCGGAATCAAGAAATGCTCGTATTCATTCTTGGCGTAAAGCCCTTTTTGCCCAAGTTCCTGTGCAGTTTCTTGTTTCAGCTTTTCATAATCAATCCTCAGCAGCAGTTCTTGGACTCCTCTCTCGCGTTCTTCTCCCCTTTTTTCGGTCTGAACCCAATATTCTTGCTCGTTGAAAACCTCCGGTGTTCCTTCGTCGGGTTGCCCTTCATCGCCATCTTTGGGTTGAACCGGCTGATTCCATCCCATTCTTTCTAATGACATAAAAAATAGTTACAATTGGTTTCATTAGCGTCGCTCTTTTCCTCCAATTTAGACAAATTGATGGGAAAGTCAAGGATTTAGCAGGTGAACTGTCTTTGTCAGGTAGCGCTCGAAAAGCCACCTCCTGTCCGACGCCTCAAAAGGAATTTGAAAATGCACTTCTTTAGCGCCACGTTTCAAATTGTGACCCCTATGTTTTTGGGGGAAACCCAGAGCAAGAATGAGCGAATCGAAGTGGCATCTGTCCTCCGTCGGCCTTCCGTTAAGGGTTCCCTTCGGTTCTGGTGGCGTGCGCTCAACTGGGGGCATTGCCTGAGTAGAGCGGATGGCAATGTGGTCGTCGCTTTACAGCGACTTCACGCCAAAGAAGCCCATCTTTTCGGCGTTGCGGCAGATGAGAATGAAGAGCATGGACAGAGTAAGTTTTTGCTGAAGCCCTGTGGAGAAGTGAGCAGTGGCCCGTTCAAGGCGCGGTCGGAGGGCCACCAGTATCTGTTGGGGCAAGGGCTCTTCAGCCTCAAAGATGGCGTCACACGCGACTGTATCAACACCGGCACTTTCACGCTAAAAATCCTGTTCAAACCGACTCTGCTACCTGTAGAGCGACAAAGCATTATCAGGGCAATATTATTATGGGGATTGCTGGGTGGGTTGGGCAGTCGGTCTCGTAAAGGGTGGGGTTCGGTGGCGATTCAGTCAATGGAAGGCCAAGATGCCCTCAATGGACAGCAACTGAGAGTGCCACAAACCGTAAGCGAGTTTGGTGAGGTATTGAAATCCTTATTCACTCATCTGCCATCTGACTTACCGCCATTTACCGCATTTTCGGAGACGAGCCGAATTGACATTTCGCTCACAGGGTCAGAGCCTTTAGCTTTACTGAGCCGCACCGGAGATGAAATGCAATTCTACCGGAGCAACGGACGAAGTGGCATTGTGCGAGGTGAGCCGGCAGAAAAGACATTCCGCCCTGACCACGATTTAGCTCAAAAAGCAGCCGCAGGCGCTGTGGTGGCGACGCATCCAAAGCGGGTGGTTTTTGGTCTTCCACACAACTACTACTTCTCCAGCACGGAAGACAGTCTCAAGATCACTGGTGGTGGCAAGGATCGGGATCGCCGTGCGAGTCCTTTGTTCATTCATGCCCATCATTTTCCACAAGGCGAATCTGCAATCATCCAAAGTTTGCTGCCTGCTCAATTTCTGCCGAGCGGGGATCAACTCGTGATGAAGGGGCGCCGCTCCCAAGATAAGCGTGTTACCGTGGATTGGGCTGTGCTCCATAATTATCTCGACCGATTCTCGACAAAATTTGGCGCTCAAAGGGTTATTGGATGAGCCAACAACACACCTTCCACTTCACCATCGGCCCCGTCCAAGGGTTCGTTGCTCAGGCACGGCGCACCCGCGATTTCTGGGCCGGTTCGTTCTTGCTGTCGTGGTTGTCGGGCGTGGCGATGCTGGCCGTCCAAAAACAAGGCGGCGAAATCGAATTCCCCAGGCCTTCCGCCGGTTATCTGGATTGGCTTGAAGGGGAAGGAAAGGGCCAAAGTCCTCGGCAGGGCGCGATTCCCAACCGCTTCAAGGCCAGGGTTTCCCAGTCCTTCAATGCGAGGCAGGTCGAGAACACCGTGCGTGAAGCATGGATAGCTTTGGCCGAACACGTCTGGTGCCAAGATTTTCCAAATCTCGCAAGAGATGGCGAATCTCGCCGTATCTGGGAACGCCAGCACGCGAACTTCTGGGAAATCAGTTGGATCGTGACTTCCAGCGAGGCTTCCGACCTGCTCGACCGGCGCAAGAACTGGCGCAGTCATCTTCCCCCGCCCGAACCTGGCGTCAAATGCATGGTCATGGATGGTTGGCAGGAGTTATCGGGGGCTGCGCGGCCCAATAGCCACGATCAGCAAAGATTTTGGCAGGACGTGCGCTCGCAGCCGGAAAACCGCAGCCTGCTGACCGACCTGGCAGAAGGCGAAAAACTCTGCGCCATCGCTTTTGTCAAGCGCCGATTCGCGCGCCATTTCGAGGCGTTTAAGACCGATATAAAAGGGGCGCCTTCGGGCGAAAATTTGAAGCTGCGCGGCTGGAAATTGGAGACCGGCGTGCCCTCGGTGTCCTATATGGCGGCGGCGCATTGGCTGGAGGCCGTCCTGTGGCATCCCGACACAGCGCAGGTGCAAAAAGTATTGGAAACGGCTGAGGCGTTGGATTGCGGCAACGATGAATGGAAAACTCGCATCCGATGTTTGGAAGAAGCCGTGAAGAAATTCAACGGGAAAGTGAGGAAAAAAGACCGGATTTCGCGCCGCCTTATCGCCCGCAACGGCAGCGTGTTTTTTGATGGTGTGCGCGACGATGTGCCGCCTTCGCAGCAACAGGCGCAGCAACGCAATCTGACAGCGTTCAAGACCGCGGTCAAGGAACTCAAATTAGACGCGCCGCTATCGCCGTTTTACGCAATTTTGCTGATGGACGGCGATTCCCTGGGCGTTCACATGGGCGACAGAGAAAAGCAGCCCAAGATCGCGGCGGCTCTCGATCAGTTCACCGGTGAAGTGCCGCGCATCGTGCAAAGCCACAACGGGTTTCTGGTCTACGCGGGAGGCGATGACGTGCTGGCGATTCTGCCGTTGGAAGATGCTTTGGTTTGCGCCAAGGCTCTCCGTGATGCTTACCTGCAAGCGTTTGAAGGCACGGACATTCCAAGCACCCTCTCGGGAGCAATTGAATTCGCCCACATCAAAATGCCGCTGGGGCGGATACTCTCCGACGCTCACGATCTGCTCGATCATGTGGCCAAGGATGGCTGCGGGCGCAACGCTCTCGCCGTGCGGGTCTGGAAGCCAGGCGGCTGTGATATCGAGTGGGGGCAGCCCTGGCGCGTCGCACTCGATGATAAATGCCGGAACGTCATGTTACAGCAACTTGCCGATGAAATCGAGAAACAGGACGGCGAGACAACTTTTTCCAACGCCTTTTTCTATAAAATCCGCGAGCGGTTCGAGTTGCTCAACCCCACCAAACACCATCCAGAAGCCGTTTTGACCGAAGAACAGGAAGCCTTGCTGCTGGCCTCCGAGTATCTGTCCTCCGGTGTCCACCAGGGACGCACCACAAAAATCACGCTCGCGCAGGCGAGGGAGTTGGTCGAGCCGCTTTTGCAGCAGTGCCGCCCGCAAGAACGAAAAACGGACGCGCACGGCCAAAATGCGACGTTTTGCGTTAAACAGCCGAAGCGATTGGAACCGGACGGCGCGTTGTTGGTGCGATTTCTGGCCCACAAGGGCATCGAGCCGCGCGGGAGTCTGCGATGAACACAACACCTTCGCGGATGTGGCAATTCGACCCATTCGACAGTTGGTTTTTTCGGGAATCACGCCCCTTTGACAGCATCGGTGGCGCTCAACTTTCCAGCCACTTTCCCCCGCCCGCGCGCACTCTGGCGGGCGCCATCCGCACCGCTATCGGAGAATTCTCCGGCGTGGACTGGCATCGCTATAACAACGTGGATGATACCACCCACAAAAACCTGCGCGACCAACTCGGCGACTCCCAAAGTTTCGGCAATTTCCTGATCAATGGGCCCTATCTGCTGCAAAACGGCGAGCGGTTGTATCCCGCGCCCCTGTTGCTGCTCGAAAAAGAGGGGCAAGTCGTCCGCCTGGTGCCAGGCGAGGATGAGGTTGCGTGCGATTTAGGTCGAATTCGCTTGCCGAAACTTCCTCAGCCTCTCCCAGGTGCCGCACCCCTGGAAAATACCTGGCTGACTCGTGCGGGATTGGAAAAGGTGCTGTCGGGCGGCGTGCCTGAGCCGGACGAAGACGTGAGAAGGGCGAGGGCGCTGTGGAGCGGCGAGGAGCGGCTCGGCATCGGACGTGATACGCGGCGGCGCACCAATATTGAAGGCTTGCTCTACCAGACGCGCCACATTCGTTTGCACGAGAAAATATCGCTGGGCGTGCAAGTGGGCGGGATTGATGAAAAGTTTCTGCCCCCAAGGGGCATGTTGCGACTGGGTGGCGAAGGCCGATTCTCCTCTTTCGAGGTTTCTCCACTTCCATCCGCGCCACTGGCGTTGCCAACTTTTGCTTCCAACCGGCTCCTTCTGGTGTTGCTCACGCCCGCCGATTTCTTCAGCGCGGACGATACGCCAAGTTGGAAACCACCTGGCTTCAAGCAAACGGAGGCCAGCCAGGACGAAAACGGCGGCGTATGGCGCTGGGAACTCGACGGCGTGACGTTACGCCTCGTCTCAGCGATCATCGGGAAAACGGTGCGCGAAGGTGGCTGGGATATGGCCAATCGTCAGCCCCGCGCGTTGCGGAGTCTGATTCCATCGGGAAGTTGCTATTTCTGCGAAATCGAAGGTGACGCTCGAAGCGTCGCCGAGCAATTGCATCATCGAAAATTGGGACGAGAAACCGAACTGGGACGAGGTGAAATCGCCGTAGGCGTTTGGTCTTGACCCCAACTCTTGACCCCAGCTATGGTGGCTTCCCGATCATTGGTGAAAGCTTGGCAAAGGAACTCTTTAATTATGGCGAGCGCAATTTTAGGACTACTGGCGGAAACAAGTCTGCATGCAGGGGCAAGTAGCTCAACGGGCGTCATTGACCTGCCAATTCAACGCGAAGCACACACCGGATGGCCGTGCGTTTTTGGTTCGGGGACTAAAGGCGCCTTACGGACGGCAGCGGATGACCAAAGGAACGAAGAATTGGATGTCGAACAAGCTTTGCACCGAGCGGCCTCTGGCGCCCCTTGGGTGAACGAAGTGTTCGGGCCTCCCCTGAGCAATTTGGCTTCGGGCGACGGTTCCTATGCCGGCGCCCTCAGCGTAGGCGACGCGCGGCTTCTGCTGTTGCCGGTTCGTTCTTTGACTGGACACTTTAAGTGGGTGGCCTGTCCGGCGAATTTACGCCGCGCTGTAGCCGATTGCCAGCGATTAGGTTTTGCGGTTTCCCCGACATTGCAAGCCGAACTGGAAAAACTCGCTCCTGATGAGGAAGCGATCATTCATAAAGCCAGCGCAGGAACTGCCACTCCCCAGAATGCTGCGGGACAAGGAGCCTCAAAACTGTTTCTGGAAGAACTGAGCTTCACTAAGACAGGTCGTAATTTGACGCTACTAATCAGCTTTTTGTCCCAATTCATGAACATCCCGCAAGCCTCCGACTTGCTCGGCAACCAATTGGTTGTCGTCAGCGACGACATTTTCGCTCACCTCGCCCAGTTCGCTACGCCGGTCACGCCTCACATCGCCATCGACAATGCCCATAAGCGGGTAAAGGATGGGGCGCTGTGGTATGAGGAAACCCTGCCGCCGAAAACAGTGCTTTATGTTGCGTTGCAAGCCCAACCGTCGCGCCAGCAGGAGAGTCGGAAGACCGCGAGAGAAGTTCTGCGGCATATCGAAGTTGATCTGTTTGGAGCCAAACCCTATTTGCAACTGGGCGGCAATGAAACCGTGGGGATGGGATGGTGCAAAGTCGCTTTCGTTGCTCCCACGCAGCCGGATGATGCAGTTCAGCAGGAGGATGGATAGAAATGGCCATTCAAGCAGTGCAACAAGAGCGAGCGGCCTACGCGCTTCAACAGGTGCAAAATTACGCGGAGCAGTTCGCGGCCCAGCCACTGGGTGAACGAAAGAGCAACCGCAAGAAATTCAAGGCCCGAGCCAGCGAACTCCCGTTTATGGTTCACGCCAACGGATTGGGACAGGCGCTGGCGTTTTTCAAAAGCAAGGGCCGCAAAGACGGCTACAACTGCCTTTACGCGATTCTCGAAGGCTGGCTCCTCGATACAGATCGTCCCTTTGAGGAATATGAAAACGCGCTCGACGCTGTTACCCAGTGCGACCGAGTAACCTATGTCGCAGCCCAGGCCGAGGCCATTTTGCTGATGACCTGGGTCAAACAGTTCGCCTCCGCGTTTATGGATGGTGAAGGCACATGAGTTTGCCGCTCTATCGAGATCATGGCGCACCGTCACGCTTGCGTGCCGATGGCCATATGGGATTGTGGTGGGATAAATTTTTCCATTTCTATAATGCAAGCTGGCAAATAGAGGATGGGGATAAATCCGAGTGGATTCGGCGGGTGAGCGACCGGCGATCTTCGCCGGAGAATCGCCAGGTGATAGAAAGGTTCGTCATACGTCAGATGGAACTTGGCCAATGCTTAGGTGCCAAACAGAAGGTCTTTGAGACGCAGTGGCACTTTGTAACAGGATTGGGCATTCCTCACCCAGTTGAAAACGGGTTTTCCTGGCACCCCACTCTGGGTGTGCCTTATTTAACCGGAAGCGCCGTCAAGGGTTTGCTGCGCGCCTGGGTCGAAGAATGGCTTTTTGAAGACGGGCAGGAAGAGGAGAAAAAAGAGAGAATTCACCGTTGGTTTGGCCGCGATGAAAACGACGAGAAATCAGAAAAAGCCAAAGCGGGTGATTTGATTTTCTTCGACGCGATTCCTGTCCAACCTGTGGAAACAGAGCCACCTATGGAGATGGGGCCCGACATCACCAACCCGCATATGGGGAAATGGCTTGAGCAGGGCGCCTCAATCACCGACGTAAGCGAAGAACCGGAGAAAGTTCCCGCTGACTACCACTCGCCAATTCCTATCGTCTTTTTAGTGGTGAAACAGGCTAAATTTTTATTTCAGATCGCTCCGCGCGGCAATACGAATCCCGATGAAGTTGTCGAAGCGATGAAAGAGTTGCAGGCCGCGCTGGAATGGTTAGGAGCGGGCGCCAAAACCGCTGTTGGCTATGGTCGGATGAGAGATAACGTCGAACAATTTGAAGCTTTACAGCAAAAGCTGCCCCACCAGATCACAGAAACCGAATTCGTCACGATGACCGCGGCTCCTTCTGGAACCACAGTGCAAGTTGCAACGGAGAAGGAAGAATTGGTGAGATGCACTGGACTGCCACACATTGAGGCAAAAGCCAATTGGGGAACGGGAGCCACATTGTTTCTTGCCCAAGTGACTCGCCGAGACGGGATTGCTGTCAAGGCAGTGTGGGACGGATGGTGAGACAACGCATACGGTAACTGTTTCTTTCAACCCTGATGTTTTCGCGCCCACTTGATGGGCACGGGCGGTCTGTGTTTTTGTGCCGCTCGCTCAATGTCCATCGAATTCATGCACGCCGACGAGAATTGACGCTCCCACAGGACAGCCTGCTGCTGTGCCAGGTGCGAGTCTTGCTGCGAGTCGCGTAGGAGATGCAAAAATATCTCGTGTTTTTCGGTAGAAACGGATTTTTCAATGCTTGAAAGCAACGGCGATTGAGAGGAGGTGCGAGGTGTCCTACTGTGAGGGGGCAAGGAGAGTTGAAGCCAGTAAAGGCTTCGACAATTTCCCGCTCTTTGACAACAAGGAACACCATGTCATCCCTCCCGACCGCGGCACTTCCCACACCCGTTACGGCGAAAAACCCACCTGAAAACGGCGCAGTGGAGCCGCTTGTAACCAACCTCGCTCCCAGTAAAAACAGGCCTACTTCAAAAGCCGACACTCACAGCCAAAAAACGAAACCGGTCTGGCAAATCATCCTGCTCCCAGTAGAGCGCATCGAAGCCAGTCCTTACCAGCCTCGCCAATCCTTCGACGAAGCGGAAATGGCCGATCTGGTGTCCAGCGTGCGCGCCAACGGTGTGCAACAGCCCATCATCGTCCGCACCAGCAAAGCCGATGCGAAAGCTCTGCTTAACGGCAAGGTTCCCTCGAATGGCACGGGTGAAAAGTCGAATGGCCAAGGTTCTGTGCCCAAAAAGGCTGGCAGCCTGGTTCGCTACGAGTTGGTCGCGGGCGAGCGGCGTCTGCGGGCCTGCAAAGCAGCCAATCGCCGCCTCATTCCCGCCATCGTTCGCGACGACCTCAACGATGCCCAAGCTGCCGAGTTGGCGTTGCTGGAGAACATCCAGCGCTCTAACCTGTCCGTCATAGAAGAAGCCGCCGGCTACAAACGGCTGATGCTCGAATTTCGCATGAAGGAAGAACGCATCGCCAAGAAGGTCGGCAAGAGCGTGGCGACGATTCGAGAGACCATCAAGCTCTTGAACCTGCCCGCTCCGGTGCAGAAGTTGATTTACGAAAAGAAGCTGACCGCTTCGCACGGCCATGAACTGCTGGCGCTGGCGACCTTCGAGCAGTTATGCGTTCTGGTGGCAAACCGCGTAGCGCGCGATCACCTGACGGCGCTTTCGCTCCATACTACACCCCTGCCCAACGCGACCGAACTGAAGGCGCAAAGACTGCTGGTCGAACTGGACTACAAAACCAAATTCGACTGGAGGGACGAGTGCGGTAAATGCCCGCATAAAGCCTATGTCCGCAGTGGCTACAGTTCCTACTGCCTCAAGCCCGAAGAGTGGCGCAAAAAGCAGGACACCGCCGTTCTGCTTCGCCAACAGGAGGCGACGCGGGTCATGGAAGCGGCGCGTCAGGAAGGTAGAACCCGCATCGAGACCGCCCAACTGCCCCACGGATCCTACCGCGACCTGTCCCATGCTACGCTTCCCGCCGGATGCAGCGCGCAGTGCCCCTGCCGCAGCGAATCGGACACGGGCGATCCGACCCAGAAGCGCCCCATTTGTCTTGACCCCCATCGGTTCAGCGAACTGGTCAAAGCTGAACGTGAGGCCCATGAAGAAGCGAGGAGACGGCACTTCCTCACGCTGTGGAACCAGGCCAAAGAAGTGGTCATTGGTGAGGGAGAAGGCGCATCCGATAAAACGGCGGCGCTGCTGGCTATGCCGATTATCTTTGGAGGGCACTTGCGCTACGGCGAACGCGAAACCTGGCCTGGACTTGTCGAGCAAATCGGACGCGACCTCAAAATCCCGTTGCCCTGGGCGGAGTTGTTCGATGACGAAGGTGACGAAGCTGGGGCTTACGCCCTGCTGCAAGCCGTCCCTTCTCACGAACTGCTCAGATTCGCGGCTTGCCTGCTGCTATCGCAGGAAGCGCGTGAAGCGATTCGCTTCGGCGGCGAAACGCCTCATCTCGATTTTGTGCTGGGACATACATCCGTTCAACAACACGAACTAAAAGAGGAAGACGAATCGGAACACCACCTGTCGGATTCGGCAGACGAAGAGATCGAAATCCCCGATGAGGACGAAACCTGCCAGGAAGACGAGATTGCAGACGACCAATTTTCCCCCGAAGACCTTCCCAAAACAGGAGTCATTCCCGTTCCTGCGACGTAAGTTGCCAGGGCAAATCCATTTCGACCCGTTTATCCCAAACCCGTTCACCTCGTTGGTGGGCGGGTTTTTTCTTCATCCGGCCTCCGTTTTTCCGCAGTGTTGCGAGGGCGCAACGAACTTGGAGAAGGCAAGCCGAGGCGCGCTATGGTGGCAGAGCAAAGAGAGTTCGCGGCGGCTTCAAAAGCCACCGCGAATAATCCCGCTCTTTGAAAACAAGGATCAAGAAGATGAACAGCAATGGAGTGATGAGTGCCGGAGTGATGACCCCCAGCGGTTTAGACCGCACTGGGCTGGGTTCCGCGCCGCCGTTACAAGCCTCGCGCTCTGTCGAGCGTCTGCGCGAGTTTGAGGAAGTGCGCCAAGCCGTTGTCGCCGATGACCACGGCAAGTGGGACGCCTGCGCGTGGCGCGAAGACATTGCGCTCAAGGACGGGCTTTTGACGTTTACCCCTGAAGAGAACGGCGCTGAAACCCGCCTCGCGCCCACGACCTGGGCCAGCGGCCAATTATGCGCTCGCCTCGGCATTCCGGTGGCCTATTTCCGCAAGTGCCCCACCGTGCTGCAAGACGTGCAGGCCAACTTCTGGCTCAAAGAGGCCGGAAGGGCCACGAGCAAAAACGAGGGCGAACGGTGGCTGCTGCGCGCCCGCGAAGGTATGCTGCGTGCCGTGTTGTCGGAGCGCTATAGCCCGCTCGATAACGGGACGCTGCTGGAGACGCTGGCACCCCTAATCTCGGCCCGCTACCGTGTGGACTGGTGCGGCCTCTCTGACGAGAGTCTGCATCTGCGGATCATCGACCCGAATCGAGCGCGCGAAGTGCTGCCCGATGACGAGCTTTCGGTCGGCATCCACATTTCCAATTCGGAAGTGGGACTGCGCTCGGTTACAGTGGATGCCCTGGTCTACAGATTGGTGTGCAAAAACGGGTTGATTCGTCTGGTCAGGGGCAAAAGCCTGTTGCGCCAGCGTCACATCCATCTCGCTCAGCCGCGTTTCGTGGCCGCCTTGGAAGAAGCCGTTGAAAGCGCACTGCGCGAAGCGGACGGCTTTATCGAGCAGTTGGGACGCACGACGAAAGAACCGGTGCGCGATGTCGAAGGCACGCTCAAGCGATTGGGCATCCGCTGGAACCTCTCCCAAAACACGCGGGAAGCGGTCGAGGCGGCGCTGCGGCGCGAAGTATCGGGCCAGCAGGAAACCGTCTATGGCCTGGTCAACGCTTTTACGAGCGTCGCCCAGGGTTTGCCGGATGAGGGGCGCTATGACATGGAAGTGCTGGCCGGTCATCTGGCCCAGCACGGTGTAGCAGCCTATGCGCCCGCGCCCAGCCATCCCAAACCTCGACACAGTGAATCACGCGAACCGCTTGAGGAGGCCCCCTTCGATGTGGTCGAAGCCGCCCGCGAGATGTTCGAGGCGGAGGTCGTGTCGCGCCGTTCCCATCCAGTTCCCTTTCCCAAAGAGGCGGTGGGATCATGAGCCAGCACAACACTAGTGAGGTGGTGATTCAGACCCCTGCGATGACATGGAGCGCGACGCGGCTCAAGACCTATTTGACCTGCCCGCGCCAGTTTCGCTACTCGTATGTGGACTGCATCCCCTCAGTTCCGACCTCACCGCTGGTTTTTGGCCGCACGCTGCACGAAGCCCTGTGCTTCACCCACGAGCGCCAGATGCAAAGCGGAAACCTGTCGCCCCTTTCCGAAGTGCTGGAACGGTTCGATGCGCTGTGGCAGAATGCCTTGACCAGAGAACAGCCGTTTTTCCGCCCAGGCGCGCCTTCGCCCCAGCAACTCCAAACGACAGGGCACGAGATCTTGCGCGCCTATCTGAGCAACGCTTCGAACGCGAAGATGCCGCTCGCGGCGGAACTGGCGTTCGAGGTGCAGGCTGGCGATTACAAACTGGCAGGCATCATTGACCGCGTGGATGAGGGAGAAAACGGCCTGGTCATCGTGGACTTCAAAAGTGGGACGCGCAAACCGAAGGAGATTGACCTTGAGGGCGATTTGCAGTTCACGCTTTATGCTTTTGCCCTGAGCCGGATGATGGATCGGCCCGTCGAGCGGGTCGTGCATTATCATCTGCGCGACGGGACGCGTTTGGAAGCGATTCCGACCGAGGAGCATTTCGCCTGGCTGCTCGACGAGGTGCTGCCCTATGTGGCCGGAGCCGTGGCCCGCGAGGAGTTCGCGCCGCGCTGCGGCTACTGGTGCAACTGGTGTAATTTCCGCGAACTGTGTCGCGCGGAAAACGCCCGCAACTTCGCGGAGGTGAAGTGATGGCTTACGCGGTTCAATTGACGATTGGCACCGGCAACAAGGTGTCGATCAACTACCAGTCGCAGGACGTAAGTGTGTCTTTGACCTACCAACTGGAACGTGAGGACGCCGACGTCTTGGCGGTCGCGCGGGAGAAGGCCGGAGAAGTAGCCGCCGCCCATCGCATCGCGTGGGAGCACATCCGCGATGAAAAGGTGAGCCAAAACAAAGTCAGAGGAAAGGGCGTGCGTGAGTCGGAGCAGAGTGGAGCAACCTCGGAAGAGGCTTTTCTGCAGGTCGAGCCACTTCCGTCTGAAGTGCCTCTTGAAGAGGAAGTGGCACTGGAAACGAAAGAGGAAAACGGTGCTCCGAGTGTTCCCTTAGTCCCCCTCACAAGCGGACAAGCGGCAGCGATCCAGGCACTCGTGACTCAGGCCGGATGGAGTGCTGTGCAGATGCAAGGGTATCTGCGGGAGCATTTTCAGGTGCACGAGGTAAGCGAACTTTCGACGACACAAGCCGCACAGATGCTGCTCTACCTGCAACGCGAGGAGCGCCTCAAAACGCAGTCGCGCAGCCAGGAGCGGCGCACCACCACCGCCCGTTTGAATGGGCATTCCTGAGGAGGGAAAACTTCGTTTCGCAGGGTTATACCTGCTAATTTTGCCCGCGTTCGCTTCGGTGAACGCGGGTTTTTTGTGCGAGAAAGGGATCGAATGACTCCAAGTAAAAGCCCAATTAACCTTAATCGGGGTAAGTGAGCGAATTTGAACGCGAAACCGCGTAGAATCATCGGTTCGGGAACCTGATTATATTGAGAATTGCTCTTTCGTTTTCCTTCTCAATATCTCGGAGGGGGATGGGTGGTGCCTACCCCACCGGAGGTCTTTGCGATAGGCCATTGCCCCCGACCCCAGGCGTCCCCAGCACCTGCGCCCCAGAGCGCGCCGATATCCCCCTGCCGGAAAAACGACGTCCCAAGGACGCCCAAAGACGCCCGCCTTTGTGGCGGGCGCCGACCGGTTCTGATGGCGTCTTGAGCTATTCCTCCCCGCGTCGCCCCCGAGGGCCGCACCGCCATTACGGCGAGCGGCCCCGTCGCTGGCGCGAGGGGAACGTCAGCCGCCGGAGGATTCGTCCTGCCGCACCGACCTGTCAAGCCAGCCCTGCGCCCGCAGGCTATCCGCCCACGTCCAGGACTGGGCGGTGAGATCGGCCTGGCCCCACGGGTTGAAGCGGTCGATCTTCTCACCGTCCTCGGTGAGGGAGGTGCAGGTGTAGGAATAGTTGTGGGGCCGCTTAATAGTCACCGGTACCCATCCCGCCTCGTGGGCGGTGAAGAAGACCATTTCCGGATCGCAGATGGGCTGGCCGTCGACCGTCCCCCGGTGTCCGACCGCGATCAGGTTCTTCCCGACGTGTTCCACGAACAGGGGATAAGGCTCCAGGGTCAGGCGCATACTCCTGGGGCCGTCGCCTTCGCCTGTGATGTCGAACCCGTGGCGGTCGGCGAGCGCGTAGATGAAGTATTTCATGATCAGCCCGCCCTTCACGGTGTAGGCTGGCGCTTCTTTCGCTTCTTTCATAGCGGTGCGGTTACTTGTAGGTCACCCGCATCGTATCAAGTGTTTTATGGAATGTCAATAGTTTTCAATACATCTCAATAACACTCGTCTATCCCGTAGGGTTGCGCCCTGCGGTCGTAAACCTATAGCGCGCGTGCCCTGCGGTTCCTCCGGCGGCGCGTTCGTGCTATAACCGAGAAGACTCTTTACCATCCCGCATAACGACCGACCCGATGCCTCATGCTTCCAGTTCGTCACCTTCATCGGAAACGGGCCGCCAAAGCCAGAGCGGTGCCCTTCCCCAAGCCGTTCCCGCTGCGCCCGCCGGCGTGGTGACTAAGGCGTTCTCGCTGGCGCGCGAGGACGCCGCCCTCATCGACCAGGTTCGGAGGGAGGAGAACCTTCTGTCGGACAGCGCGGCGCTGCGTCTGCTCATCCGCGACGGCCATAAGTTCCGCGATCTGCGACGCCAGGCGGAGAGGGAACTGGTCGCCAGATCTCTGCGCGATGACGCCGGGTCGTTTTGAGACGGAGCGCACATTGCGCAGGGGAGCGCGGGGCGACTTGATCCCTCTGGGCCAAAAGAAGACCCGCGCGAGATTGATCGGCAAGGCGGAACCTTTCGAGGCTGCCACGAGATGATACAAGCCCCAGGGCGCGGCACAGTGGCATTGGCTGCGCTAGGCAAGTTGCGCTACGCGGTGGGACGGGAAAGGAAGGAAGGGGGAGGGATTTTGAATCTCCATCCGCCTTGAACTTTAGCCATAGTGGCCATGCTCATGGCTATGGGCACCGCCAGTAGTCGAGCTATTCTTTGCAAAATCGCGCCATTTCCACTCTCCTTATCTTCCTTAACAAATACCTTGATTGCAGGCGCTATAATGACGTCTGCGGCACCTTTTTCCGACTAAAGCAACGTCAGGACACGAGAGTAGCCGTGACAATTCCGATTTTCGCCAAGGAGCACAGCGTGAAACCCTCCGGCACCCATTGTGTCAACGTCCATCTGGCCGATGTCTGGGAAAACTCTGACCGCACCGGCTACATCCGCACCCTGGGCTGGGGCGACTACATCGAAGTCGCGCAGCAAAACGGCGCTTTCGACATCACGAACGACTACGTGCGCGTCAAAACCGTCAAGTTCACCCGCAACGCGCAAACCGGCGAAGTCAGCGCCGATGAGATCTGGGGCTACATCGCTCCGCGCTCAGGCGGTCTCAGCGCCCGCGACACCGTTGTGCCGGTGGCCAACAACGCCGTTCTCAAAGTCAATTTCGTGGACGTGCAACAGGGCGACGGTGCCGTGATCGAAACGCCGGACGGGCAGATCGTCCTGATTGATGGCGGCGACAACCAGCTTTTCGCGCGCTATCTCGCCAACCGATTTCGGGGCACGACCCAGGCTGACCCGCTCGAAGTGGACTGCATCCTGGTCACGCATGGCGACGCCGACCATTTTGCGGGCCTGGCCAAGATTCTCGATTCTGAAACCAATCCGTCCCAGCGCAAGCGGCTCTTCATCAGTCCGGCGCGCGTGTTTCACAACGGCCTGGTCAAGCGACCCTCCAAGCGCGGCGACGGCTCCTCGCGTCCCGACCTCGAACTGCTGGGCGCGACCGTCACCGACAACAACCAGCCTTATATCACAGGGCTGGTGGACGATCTGGAAACGGTTCCTCAAAGCGAACTCAATAGGCCCTTCAAAGATTGGATCGGGGCGCTCAAAACCTACAACGGGCGCCGCGGCGCCGCCTCGCCCATCGAGTATGGACGCCTGGAAATGGGATCGAAGGCTTTCGGTTTTCTCGAAAGCAACGGTGCAGCCAACGGCCGCGCTTCACTGCGCTGCGAAGTTCTGGGGCCGTTGGTCGAGGACGTGGCGGCCCAGAACAACGGGCGCGGCCTCAAGTTCCTGCGCCAGCCGCCGCGCGTGCCAGGCGGACGCCGGGGCAGTTGGAGCGCCTCGCACACCATCAACGGCCACTCGGTGATCTTGAAACTCACTTATGGACGGGTGAACTTCCTCTTTGCGGGCGACTTGAACGAGGAAGCCGAGCAGGAACTCACGCAGAAGCACGCCGCCCAACTCCAGGCCGAAGTCTTTAAAGTGCCGCATCACGGCTCCGCCGACTTCTCCAGGCCGTTCTTGAACGCCGTAGCGCCCATCGTTTCGGTGATCTCCTGCGGCGATGAAAGCGCCCGCAAGGAATACATCCATCCGCGCGCCAACCTCCTCGCCGCACTGGGCGGCGCCTCACGAACCCAGCAGCCGCTCATCTTTATCACGGAATTGGTGGCGTTTTTCTCGCTCGTCGGCTACTCCCTGCCGCTTCGTCCCAACTCGCCCGATGGGACTCCGGTCGGCGCCAAAGAGCCGTTTTTCGCGTTTCAGCGCGACGTTTACGGCCTGGTCAAAATCCGCACCGATGGCCGGCAAATGCTGATCTATACCGATAGCGCCAACCTGAACATGAAGGAAGCCTATGCCTTCGCCTTCGATGAAGGAAGAGGCGAGTGGGTTTCAACCGCCATCAACCGCCTCTGAAAGACCTCGGAGGGCAGTCTTGCTACAACGGGCCTCTCATACCTTGTTTGCGGTTCAGGATTGAATGATTAGACGATGCCGTCTTTATTGGCACTGCCGAAGCTCGGATAGGATCGCTTGCCCCCATCTTCCGCACCTAAGGAGTCGGCGTTTTAGAACAGATGAGAACGGCTTGGTGGCACCTGGTGCTCTGGCAGAGCGTGGGCTGCGAGTTTTCGAGCGCATACTCGGCGCAACTTGGAGAAGAAGCTGAAGCTTTAAACTAAAATAGAGAGTCACAACGAGTGGAAGCAGTCGTGCCGAATCCGCATGACTTGATGCTACTTGCTTTTAGTGGGTGAAGAGGCTAGTTGGTGAAGAGACCAAAGAAGCAAAGAAAAATCACTTTTTACGCAAATAGCTCATTGGGTAAGTGGAGTTTCACTGCTCAAGATTAAATTTTCCTCAAATCGCCTTAACATCTCTTGACAATGACGGCGCGTTGGGGCTTACTGCGGGCCAACGCCGGATCATCCCTTATTTTCGTAGGCTTCATGCCCCCAACCTTTTCCTCCTCTTTTTGCTCCGTTGTATCCCTTTTTGTCCGTTCACCGCTTCGCCACACTCAACGCTTGCGTTGTCATCCATCTCCTTCTCTACTGGTGGGCGGCGCTCTGATTGTGGGCCTCAGTCCCGTTTTGGTTTCGCCGATCCTGGCTCAGACCCCAAGCGCGCCTGGACGGGCGATCATCCGCACATCCCCTGAGCGCCAGGCTATCGCAGCAGCCCGCGCACGGGCCCTCTCCCTGATTGAAAACCGCATCGGACCGGTGCCTACGCCCAGGAATCCACCCCAGGAATGGGAACGCTGGCTGTTTAGTCGCTATCGCGGCGCGGGCGGCAACATCTCCCTGATCGCGTCTTTAGTGCATCAGGATCTGCAATTGGCGGCGCGCTGGCTCGACTCGCCCAATGCGGTGGTGCGCCGGCGCGGTGTGCGCGTGGCGGCTATCGCCAACCTGTATGCTGCGAGTGTGGAAGCGGCAGGCGAACCGCGTCTGCGCGCCTCAATCTACGACGGGTTTTTGCTGCCCTATGTGGCCGATGCGCCCGCAGGTGGTTTGGGCAATGCTCCCTCCATCCGCGAAGGGGCGTCAGTGGCCTTCCGACGCACGGGCCAAACCCGCAGGCAGATTGAGGTGCTGAACTCCATCATCGCGCAGGAACCCCGGACGGCTCTGGCCGATATGAGCCGCGTGCATCTGGCCGAGGCGCTGGCTCAGCGCCGGGACTACCGCGGCGCCATCGCTCAGCTGCGCGCTGTCACGACGCCCGACCTGAGCGGCGCTCTGGCGCGCATCCCCGAACTCGAGCGCCTGCTGGCCCAGCAAGTTGCCAATCCCGAACCCGCTATTACGGGATCGCCGGTTGAGGTTCCACCCTCAGTGCCTGGTTCCCCAGTCCCTGATGCACCGGTTGCAACCCCGCCACCCACGGTTCCTGAGGGCACTGGTGTTCCGCCAGACAACGGGCTTCCTGGGGGTAACGCACCTGGTAAGCCGGACCGTCCACCTGCCAATCCTCCTGCGCCCGCCAATCCTCCTGGAGAAGTCAACCCCGTTGCTCCCACTGTGCCTGGATTGGGCGATACACCAATGGATAACGCACCGGTGGGTGGTGCACCAGTGGATAACGCACCGGAAGGTTTGCCAGGAGGGGGAAGACCGGATGCCACCGTGCCCGGTGGGGAGGCCGCACCGGATGGGACGGGTGAGACTACTGCCGATGAAGGCGACCGCGCCACACGGATGAGCCGCGCCCTCGCAGCGGCACAACTGGCGGCGGCCCTTACCAAAAAGGCCGAGCAGGCTGCGGCGCTGAGCCTGGCCAAGATGCTCGATACCGCCGAAGCCGAGGAAGACCTGGAAGCGGCGACCCAGGCCCGCGATGCCGCAGCCCCTCGCTCACGCAGAGCGGGTGCCAATGGCGCAGGCGCAGCGGCGAAGCCCAATCTCGCTGCGCTGCGCACGCGCCGTTACAGTGCGGCGCGCGAAGCCTCGGCAGCGGCGGAGACGGCCCGCAAAGCGACGCAGGCCGCGCAAGTGGCAACGGCAGAGGCGGCTCGCCTGGCGGTTTTAGTTCACGCCGTGTCACCTCAGGACGCTCAGAACACAGCTCCGGCGCCACCCGCCGATCCCACCGACGCGCTGCCTGTAGCGGCCGATGCCGCCGCAGCACCAACTGCTCCGGCACCAACTGCTCCGGCACCCGAAACGGCCCAATAACCATGCCCCAGACTCCCACTCCCCACGCCGCCGTTTTTCCCCTGACGTCTATGCCATTGCCCACTACGGGATCTGATCGAGTGGATGGCGCGACTCATCGCACTACCCGCAGCAGAGCGCAGAGCTATGGTTGGGCGCGGTTGCGCGCGATCTTGGCCCGATTCGTAGTGCTGGCTCTTTTTGTCTGCTGCCTTGGTCTGCTGGAGAGAGGCGCCTGGGCCCAGACGGAGTTCACAGCAACAGCGGTGGCCGGCGACGGCCATGTGAATCTTTCCTGGACCCGTATCGAAGGAGGCCGATTCGGGATCCGTGTAACAAACCAAGTCAATGACATAACGATGATGATTATGGATGTCGGTGGCACACAACACACCGTCACCGGATTGACCAACGGGATCACCTATACCTTCCACATTTCAGGGAGCAACAGCGCTGGAGTTTCCGGTTCAGCCACAGTGAGTGCGACGCCCCGCCAGAGGTTGGCCGCACCGACTGGGCTTTCCGCCACAGCGGGCGTGGGGCAGGTCGATTTATCCTGGATCCCCGTCCAAGACGCCACAGGTTACTATATCTATCGTTCCACCACCGGGAGCAATGTCAATGACCTGTTCACGACCTCGGGCACTTCTTATAGCGATACCAGCGTAACCGGCGGCACGACCTACTCCTACGTCGTCACAGCTGTCAACGATAGCAGCAACAGCCCAGCGTCGAACTCTGTGAGCGCAACGCCGCAATTGGCAGCGCCCCGCCTCTCCGCAACGCCTGGCAACACGCAGGTCGATTTGTCCTGGAGTGCGGTCAATGGCGTCACGAGCTACAAACTGTATCGTTCTACCGCCCCGGGCAGTGACTCCGGCGCGGCGCTGACCACCGTCAACGGCACGAGTTACACCGACCCTGATCTGTCCAACGGCACCACTTACTACTACACGGTCAAAGCCACCGTTGGAGCCACCAACAGTGCGGCGTCCAATGAGGTTTCGGTCCAGCCCGCTCCTGTAGCGGGGGCTCCCGATCCACCTACCGGGCTGAGGGCGACCCCAGGGGATGCCCAAGTCACTTTGTCCTGGAATGCGATGGGCGGCGCGACGAGTTATACGATCAAACGCTCCTCTTCGCTTGGCGAGCGTTCTACGATTATCGCTGCCGATGTGACCGGCACCTCTTTCACCAACACCGGGCTGACCAACGGCACGACCTATTACTACGTCGTGAGAGCCGTCAATGCGGCAGGCACCAGCGGCGACTCGGCCCCCGCCAGCGCCACTCCGGCAGAAACACCCTCCGGTGCGCCGACGCTGAGCGCGACCCCAGGAGGCGCTCAGATCACCCTCTCCTGGAGCGCCATCGGCGCCGCCGCCAGCTACAACCTGTATCGCTCCACCGCTCCAGGCAGTTTCTTTCCCGGCAGCGAGTTTGGCGCCCCCCTCGCCACCGTCAACGGCACATCTTTCATTGATACGGGTTTGGTCAACGGCACGACCTACTACTACGTTGTGAGAGCCAGCAGTGAAGGCGGCGGCGAAAGCCCGGCTTCCAATCGCGTGACGTCCATCCCGGCTCCCCTGCCATCGGCTCCCACCATCGTGGCCACCGCGGGCGATCGTCAGGTGCGAATCTCGTGGCAGCCGGTGAGCTTCGCCACGACTTACAGCCTCAAGCGGGCTCTTGCCGCGGGCGGCCCTTACACGATGGTCGCTACGGGCCTGAGCCACACGTCCTGCACAGACATCGGTCTGGTCAACGGCACGACCTACTACTACGTTGTGTTCGCCGTCAACTCGAGCGGTGTGGGCGCCGGCTCGACCCCCGCCAGTGCCACCCCGAGGCCGTTACCCCCCGCCGAAGGCCCCGGTCCGGTTCGGCCTCTGGCGGACGTGCTGGAGAACATGGAAGGCGCGCCCTGGTCGGCGGTGCGCCTCGCTGCCTCGGACCAGGCCAATGCGACGCTGGGGCCCAATCATCGCAACGTGCCCGCCGTCCTGCCTTTCTACGCCAACTTCGAGGGTATCTTCATTCCGGCCCGTAACGACACTCGCCTGTCCATCTTTTCGGATGACGGGTGCAACGTTTACATCGACGGCGTTCTGGTGCATAACATGCTGAATCGAGGCCAGCACCTGCCCGCTCTGACTCAATCGCTGCACCCCATCGACGTGCAACTGGTGGCGGGGCAAAGCTACAATATTCGCGTTGAATCCTCGAACACCCTTTTTACAGGCACGACCGACGCCGATGGCGTCTCGCTTTTCGCCTACACCCACGAACAAAATCCCGACCGGCCCTTCGTGGATTGGCGAGAGGGGCAGCCCATCTCCTGCGCCGGCATTCGCTGGCCCCAACAGAACACCAAGATCCGCAGCGGCGCGGTGGGAACCTTCAATGCTTTCGGGGCCAGCGACTGGGACGTGATGGAGCGCATCGCCGACGGTGTGGTCACCTCACGAGACGTCTCCGATTCCTGCACCTACACCTGGACGGCTACGGGCGGCACCTTCCTTTCCGCAAACGGTGCCTCGACATCGGGCAAAGGACTGGCCACGCAGTGGCGCGCGCCGGTTGTGAGTGTGTCCACCAGCATCACCCTTACCTTAGTGGTTGACGACCAGGACGGGGCCAACATAGGCGTGGGGGAAACCGGATGGCGTGATGATCCCGAGCGCGCTCATCGCGGTTTTAACGACGAGCCACAGAAATTTCAGGTCACGGTGCAGGTTGAGCCTTAAGTTTCTTCCCTTCTGTCGCGCCTGATCGTTTCTTCATTTTTTGCTTCCAACTCCACTGGGTTCTATTCCATTGGATTCTATTCCACTGTTTCTGACTTCTTCTCTTCTCATGTCGCGTTTCTTCTCCTCCGGTCGTTCTCTCCTTGGTTCTTTTCGTCGTAGCGGCAATGCAGCGCCCGTTTCGTCGGATCCCGTTGTTGCTAAGGGTGCAGCGCGGCGCGAAATCGTGGCGACGGCCACTCTGGTGGCGTTCGTGCTGAGTCAGGCCGTGTTCCCTGGGGCACTGACGCTGCGAAACGCTCAGGCCCAGAGCGCGCCCAAACGGGCTGGGACCGTTTCCGGCCCCTCAGCGCCTGGGGCGCCGCAGTGGTTCGTCGAATCGCGCCGGCGCGATGCCAGGCGCCGCGAGGAGATGGCGCGGGGGATGAAGACGCTGCTGGCGCAGGCTCCCAAACCTCCAGTTGCGGGTCGCACGAGCGCGGGAAGATCGGCTGCGGGAAGATCAGTTCCAGGCGGCGCTGTTGAGGTGTCGGGTTTGGGAAGCAACCCAAGGCGTGCGGATCGGCCTCGGCGTGAAAGCGTGCCAGGGCAGATCGTGCCCAGCGCCGAGCTTTACGTTCCCAACCCCTATACCACCGTCGTGCCGCTTGATCTGGCGGAGGGGCAGGTGCCCACGCAGAAGGAAGTGAGCGGGCAGGGCGGCGCCTGCGGCGCTCTGGCACCGGCGGCGCCTGCCGAACCTGCTGAGTTCGAAGCCGAGATCGATAGGCAGCTGCGCGCCGCGGGCTTCCCGCAGGGCCTGCGAACTCCCTTGCCGTCTGCAGAGATGGCGGGGCTTGCGCCTGGCGTGCGCGTGATGGCGCTGCGCCTCGAGGCCGCTCAGAAGCGGGTCAAGGCGGCCAAAGAGGCCAACCGCGAGTTCGCCCTGGCCATGCTGGACTGGAACGCGGGACGCTTCAAGAAATCGGTGCGGGACATGGAGGCTTACATCAGGAAGCATCCCCGTAGCCCCTGGCTGCCCGAAGCTCTTATCCACATCGCCGACTACGCCAAGTTCACCTCTCAGCCCAACAGGGCGCAGGATCTTTACCAGAAGGTGATGCAGATCACCAGTGCCACGCCAGGAGAGATGAGCTACGAGGCGCATCAAAAAGCCTACGAACGCTGGGCCGACCTCTACATCGTGGAAGGACGCTGGGCCGAAGCGCGGCCCATGCTCGAAGAGCTGCTGCACAACGACAAGCACTGGCGGCGGCGCACCTGGGCCGCCTACTGGCTGCGTCAGCTCAAGGTGAAAAGCAGCGACCGCGAGGAGATGCTGGCGGCGCTCAACTGCGGCCCGCTCGCCCTGGCGATGGTGTTCGACGAACTGGGCCAGAACGGAGCGGCTCGCCGTGTGGCGGCGCTGCGGCCCGCAGGGGAAAGGGGCTTGTCGCTGGCGCAGCTGCGCGACATCGCGGCGCGCGAAGGGCTGAAAGTGGAAGGTTTTCGCGCTCGTCCGGCGCAACTGGCGGCGCTTCCCCTGCCCCTGATTCTGCATTACACGCCGCTTCCGACTCCGAATCTCAAGGGTTCGCCACGGGGGGCCAAAGCGAAAGCCACCACTCCATCCAAGCCGGACGCGCCAGGCCACTTCATGATCGTGCGCTCTCTGGACGCGCGGCGCGGCACCGCCAGTCTGATCAATCCTCAGGACGGGATGCGCTCGACGCTCTCCTTCGCCCAGTTGGGCCGCGAGTGGTCGGGAGCGGGCCTCAGGCTCGCTTCCGCCCCCAAAACACAAGTCGCCCAACACACGAACTGGCGAGAGGCCCGTGCCGTGCGCTGGCTGGCCCAGGCGCCCGCTCTCAAAGCGACGCCCAAAACCGGCAAGGCGGCGCCCACAATCGTGGCGAAAAAAGCGGCGCCTGCGGAGGAGAAGACGGCGCCGCGCGTGGCGCTGCTTTCGGAAGGCGAGATGCGGACGCTGCGCGGCACCTGCTATGTGGTGGGGCCGCAGAACGGGCTGGGGCGCAATCCGGCCAATCGCGGCTGCAACGGCGGCTGTCCGCCCAATCGCGGCACGCCAGGCGTGGAAGTCAACCAATTGACGCAGAACGTGTTCATCAACGACACGCCGCTCTGGTATGATCCGGCCTACGGCCCTTCCATCGACGTGACGCTCTCCTACAACAGCCACGACGCTTCCAACTACGTCTCGCCGGTGGGCAACAAGTGGAGTTTGAACCTGGGGGCGCACCTGGTGGAAGCGCCCAGCGACAAGGACGGCTGGGGCCGCATCACGCTCTTCTCGGCGGACGGCAAGCAGATGGTCTTCGAGCCGGAAAACGACCCCATTGCGGTGGTTGACTACAAGGTTCAATACCGCTCGCAGCGCGGGGTTTACGACACCCTCACCCGCACCAGCAGCACCGGCTTCGTGCTGACCTCGCCCGAAGGCGACAAGAGCTTTTTCGGGGTGCAGGAAGGCATCTCCTCCAGCGTGCCGATGCTTTTGGCGGAGCGCGACCGCTTCGGCCACACGCTCACTTTCCATTACATCCAGCCCAGCGCACATCAGGTGCTGATCGGGAGCGTCACCGCCGCCGACGGCAAAACGGTGCGCTTCTCTTACAACGCCAACGGCCGTCTGGTAGCGGCCCATGACCCCTTCGACCGGTCGGCGAGTTTCTCCTACGACGCCTACGGCAACCTGGTGGAGTGCATCGACATGGGAGGCTATGCCTTCCAATACACCTACGACAACAAGGTCAACGTGCGGCAGATGAACACGCCGCAGGGGCCGTGGAACTTCGCCTACGTCTATCAGGCAGTGCATAACACCCACGAGGACAGCGTGACGATCAGCGATCCTCTGGGTCAAAAGGAGAAGTTCGCCTGGGACGGGCACAAGGCCGTCGTTACCGATCATCGCGGCAAAACGACCACTCTGGCTGCCACCAAGCTGATCGACACTTCAGCTAAAGACGCGCAGGCGGGCAAGAACCTGAGCGAAGTGGCCATCCAGAGCCAGGCGGCGCCCACCGGCGAGAGCGTTTCCTATGACTACGGCGCGGCAGGCGACGGCACGGCGGCCTCCAAGACCCTGGATCCGGTTGCGGTGACGGATGCGCGCGGCCATATCACCTCCTTCGATTACAACGACCAGGGCAACGTGGTCAGCACGAGCGACCCCAAGGGCAACGTGACGCAGGTGGCCTACTCGGACGACGGCCTGAACGTGATCGGCATGGTCAATGCCAACGGCGTGACGGTGTTCAAGGCGGGTTACAACGCGCAGCATCAGCTCACGGTGATGAGCAGTGAAGACGGGGTGAGCAACTATACCTACACGGCGTGGGGCGCCCCTGCGACGGTCACCGATCCTCTGGGCACCACGACCTACAACTACAACACGGCGCGGCGGCTGTCGAGCGTGGTGCGCGACGGCGCGACGCTGGGCTCCTTCACTTACGACAATGTGGGCCGTCTCACGACGCAAACCGACGAGACGGGGCTGACGCTCTCCTATACCTATGACTCTCTCAACCGCGTCACCAAGGTGAGCTATCCCGACGCCACAACCGAAGAGACCGACTACGCGTGCTGCGGGTTGCCAGGGATGACCAAAGACCGCGCGGGCCGAAAGAGCTACTACGACTACGACGCGCTCAAGCGATTAGTGCGGGTTCAGGATGCCAACGGCAACACCTTGCAGATGGACTACGACGCCGAGGGCAACATGGTGCGGCTGCTGGATGCCAAAGGCCACAGCACGCAGTGGACTTATGACGCCTCGGGTCGGGTGACGCAGAAGACGTATCACGACGGCAAGAGCGAAAGCACCTCTTACAGCGGCGGCCTGGTGAGCGCGAGCAAAGACGCGCGCGGGCGAGTGGTGAGCTACAGCTACGACGCCAACTCGAACCTGACGGGGATCAACTACCCCACGATGGCGGATGTGAGCCTGAGCTACAACGCTCTGGACGACGTGGAGCAGGTGGTGGACGGTGTGGGCACCCACGGCTTCAGCTACTCCGGCACGGGGCGTCTGCTGGGGTTGAATGGCCCCTGGGCAGACGACGCGCAGAAGTTCGGCTACGACGGCGCGGGTCGCCTGACCAGCCAGAGCGTGGGGCGCGGCGCCAGTGGCGGGGTTCAGAGCCAGAGCTACAGCTTCGATGCTTTAGAGCGGCTCAGGACGCTCACGAGCGGCGCGGGCACCTTCACCTACAATTACGCGGGCGCTACGGAGATGCTCGCGCGTCTCGATCTGCCCAACGGCACCAGAACCGAGCAGGAATACGACAGCCTGCACCGCCTGACGCGGGTCAAGAACCTCACCGGTGGCGGGGGCACCCTGGCGAGCTACGCCTACGGCTACGACGACCGCGATGTGAAGACCGGCGTGCGGGCGAATCTGGGCGACAACCTGCCGCAGGAGGTCGGCTACTTCTACGATGCGGTGGATCAACTGGTGGGCGAGCGTTCGACCTCGATGGGCGGAGGCGGAGCCGCCTACTCGGACTACACCAACACCTTTCAATACGACAGCATGGGCAACCGCACGCGAGCGGAGAACATCACCATCCGTGGCAGCACCCTGACTCGCTCCACGGCCAACGACCTCAACCAGATCGTGGCGAGTTCCACCAGCGTCAATGGCGACGAGGTGCAGAACAGCGGCTTCGCTTATGACGCGAGCGGCAACCTCACCCAGACCACAAGCAGCGACGGCAGCAAGACGCTTTACACTTACGACGAGGCTGACCGCCTGGTGAGAATCGAGAGCCGCAATGTGGCCGATGCGCCCACGCGCAAGAGCGAGTTCACCTACGACTACGCTTCTCGCAAGGTGATCTCGCGCGAGTTCACTTACACCAATGGCGCGTGGGTCAAGAGTAGTGAGGTGCGGCGCGTCTTCGGTGGGCTGGACGTGATTCAGGAGCGCAACGACGCGAACCAGGCGACGGCGCACTACACGCGCGATGGAAACATCGGCGGGATTCTGGCGCGCACGTCTCACAGTGGGCACTCCTACTTCCACTACGACGGCGGCGGGAATGTGACTGCGCTTTCCGATGAACAGGGGGTGCTGGTGGGGCGCTATGCCTATGATGCTTTCGGAAATACGCTGGAGGCTTCGGGGGAGCGGGCGGCCGAGAATCCTTATCGCTTTTCGACTAAGGAATATCACGCTTACAGCGGGCTGATTGACTATGGCTATCGCTTCTACTCGTCTGGGGATGGACGATGGTTGAATCGTGATCCCATTGAAGAAGAGGGCGGGGTTAATCTCTATGCGTTCGTTAATAACGATTCGGTCAACTCTATAGATGAGTATGGGCTGATGGATGTAGATAGTGCAGGCCCTAATCCACGACGGTTCTCATCACGAACCCCATCACCAACCCCATCACGCCAGAATGGGCTTAGTCAGGCGGATAGGGATAGGATGGCCCACAGGGCTGCGGAAATGGCGATGGGCTCTGTCGGTGGAGGCGGGAGCGCGAAAGCAGCTGCAAGGTTTGCCAGAAGAGCACTCGCCAAAGCACTCGCCAAGGCTAGTGGAAAATCTCGTAATATTTCGCCATTTAAAAAGATTATCCAACTGCCTTCTGCAAAAAAGGCTTATTCTGGCTTACCACCGAATTTGAAGGAAAGTTATCACAAGGGAATAGGTATCCTGAAAAGAGGTGAGGCAGGATATAATCAGCATGCTCTTGGAGGTCCACTTGCTGGTAAATGGGCTATGGACTTGCCAAACGGTGGCAATAACCGAGGCGGTATGAGAATCGTCTACGAAAAATGCGGAAAAGAAATCAAGATACACAATATCACTGATTACCACTGAATTCAAGGAGAGAAAGGATGAGTTGGAATTATCGAGTAGTCGAGAAAATAGTAGGAGATCATACTGAGACAGGAATTTACTCTGTCTACTATGACTCACAAGGCGTTATTGTAGGAGTAAGTAAAGAGCCAAGCGTGGTAATGGCTTACTCAGTTGAAGGTTTGTTTGATACTCTTCAATTGATGAAAGAATGCTTGGACAAACCAAAATTGGTTTGGGAAGAGATTGCAAATGCAAAGTAGGAAATGATTATGTTAGTCTTGTTCCCCATATATGCATTCTGTGTATGTATAACAGGATGCAGGTAGATTCCAGAGCTACCCCTATGATGCGCTCGAACGCTTGAAGAACAGCAACGGCAGCCAGGGCGCGGGCCTCTTCACCTACAACTACGTGGGCGCCACGGAGATGCTCGCGCGTCTCGATCTGCCCAACGGCACCAGAACCGAGCAGGAATACGACAGCCTGCACCGCCTGACGCGGGTCAAGAACCTCACCGGTGGCGGGGGCACCCTGGCGAGCTACGCCTACGGCTACGACGACCGCGATGTGAAGACCGGCGTGCGGGCGAATCTGGGCGACAACCTGCCGCAGGAGGTCGGCTACTTCTACGATGCGGTGGATCAACTGGTGGGCGAGCGTTCGACCTCGATGGGCGGAGGCGGAGCCGCCTACTCGGACTACACCAACCGTTTCCAATACGACAGCATGGGCAACCGCACGCGAGCGGAGAACATCAGCATCCGTGGCAGCCGCCTCACGCGCACCACGCCCAACGACCTCAACCAGATCGTGGCGAGTTCCACCAGCGTGGATGGCGACGAGGTGCAGAACAGCGGCTTCGCTTATGACGCGAGCGGCAACCTCACGCAGGCGACGGCGAGCGATGGCAGCAAGACGCTTTACCTCTACGACGAGGCAGACCGCTTGGTGAGAATCGAGAGCCGCAATGTGGCCGATGCACCCACGCGCAAGAGCGAGTTTACCTATGACTACGCCAGTCGCAAGGTGGTCTCGAAGGAGTTCACTTACTCCAATGGTGTGTGGAGCAAGAGCGGCGAGGTGCGTCGCGTCTTCGATGGGCTGGACGTGATTCAGGAGAGGAACGACGCGAACCACGCGACGGCGCACTACACGCGCGATGGCAACATCGGTGGGATTCTGGCGCGCACCTCTGAGAGTGGGCACTCCTACTTTCACTACGATGGCGGCGGCAATGTGACGGCGCTTTCGGATGAGACGGGGGTGCTGGTGGGGCGCTATGCCTATGACGCTTTCGGGAACACTCTCGAAGCGTCGGGGGCGCGGGCGGCGGAGAATCCTTATCGCTTTTCCACCAAAGAGTTTCATGCGGCTTCGGGAATGGTGGACTTTGGTTTTCGCTTCTACTTGCCTGGAATGGGACGCTGGTTGAACCGTGATCCCATTCGAGAGAGCGGTGGAATCAACCTTTACGGAATGGTTAGGAACAATCCCATCAACGAGGTTGACGAGTATGGATTAGCGGGACCTGCACCAGAACTACCTTCCAGGATAATCTGCTCTGGGTCGGGGTGGCGGCTATCGCATGACCACAGCCCCAATGGGGCAGGAGCAGCGCATGGCTTTCACCTCCATTTAGAAAAGGGGAGCCAGAAGATTAATGTTGGTGCAGATGGCAAACCTTTCGACGCTCCTAACAGAAATAAATGGAGAAATTTGTCCAAATCCGATCAAAAGGCAGCATCGAACTTATTCAAAGATAATAAGTCGACAATAGACCGAGCGGTTAGACAACTTAGAGAGTTTGTGGAATACCAAAATAATCGACCAGCACAAAGAGGTCCTGACCCTCGACGAGTTGGAGCACCTGACACAAGAGCACCTGGTAGCGTTGATCGCAGGTCAGGGGGTGACCGGAGGGGCGGCACATCAGGGCCATCGGTTCGCGGCGGCGGCGGCGGTTATAGCGGTGGTCGTGGCAGTGGCGGAGGCGGTGGAACCGTGAGTATCGATCCAGGTGGCACAACAAGAGGAGGAACCACAGGTTTTACCGGTAGTGGTCGTGTTCCTGGTGGTAGGGCGAGATGGACCAATCAATAAAACGGTGTTGCGGATTTGGTTGGTGGCAAGGAACTGGCTGAAGGTGGAGAGTGATCAACATCTCCAACTTCAACCAGTCCCTTCCCGCTGTTGATTTTACAATCGAGATATTTTGCCTTTTTAAGGAATTGATACTATGAAATTGTTGGAAGATTGGATCACAGACATCATCAAAAAGCCGATTAAGGTTTTGAATGATGAATGTATAGATGAGGATAAAACAAAGGAACCATTAGACCTTTTGTATCTACCTCTAATCGACCGATATTCAGTGGAGCAGAAGGCCACAAGGGAGGCCAGTCATGTGTCAGATGTTATTTTGCATAATCTACACCAAAAGATTCGAAAGTGTGTTTGTGAAGAACCGATATGGTTTAGTGTTATTTGGTATCTTTCCCATCCATTGCCTATATCTATAGCTCATGATTTGATTGACCGTGGAATAGCTGTTTTTCAGATGGCATTGTCGCGTCAGGTTGATGAAGTTCAATGGCGACTGGCAACGTTTAACGAAGACGCGCTTTATACATTAATTAGAGAAAGGTATATGGAATCCCGCTACTCGGTTGACCAATTCGATATGATGTTGAAGTTATATGAATACAATATAGACGGTATTATTTATATGTTGTCGTTTTATGCAACTCCATCCCCTGAAAAGGAGGCTGTCTTCCTGGCTGCTATTGAGCGTGAGAAGGGACGTGTGAGCGATTATATTAGGCAACGTTTCGAAGACTTCTTCAATGAACGTTTGCGGAAATCTGTTAATGCTCAATTAGAATAGAAGGACAACCACCAGGCACAACTCGTGACGACGTCCGTAAATTAGACTCATCACCTCAGAAACTGTTTTGCAAGCCATGCGAGACGTTCAAGCCGGACTGAGGTTGGAACACGTCTAAGGCGCCAATACGACGGTGACTTCGGGCGTGCCCGCTGCCCTCAACCAACTCACAATGCTTGCGACTTCGGTCAATGGCGTGGCGAGTTCGGGTTCGGTGTTGGGCTACGATGCGGGCGGCAACCTCACCCAAAGCACAAGCAGCGATGGCAGCAAGACGGTTTACCTCTACGACGAGGCCGACCGCCTGGTGAGAATCGAGAGCCGCAATGTGGCCGATGCGCCCACGCGCAAGAGCGAGTTCATTTATGACTACGCCTCGCGCAAGGTAAAATAACTGGCAATGCAATCGTGTTTAAAACGGCTGGCGTTACTCTTGACCTTGTCCGCCCTGATGAGCGGGCTAACTACCCTAAACGCCGCTCCGAAGGCAGCACCAAAAAACGGTAGCAACCAACTTCCACCTGTGCCCCTCATCGCTGGGCAGAAGGTGCCTGTTCTGAACTTCGTTGATGCTTTTAACCGCCCGCGCCGCCTCGCCGACCTGCGCGGCAAGCGCCACCTGCTGCTCACCTTTTTCCCCAAGTGCTTCACCGGCAACTGCACCGGCCAGTTGACCTCACTGCGTGACTCCTATGCGGATCTGCAAAAGCAGGGTGTCGAGGTGTGGGCAGTCTCTACCGATGCGGCGGACGGCCCCAAAGGTCAGCGCGCCTTCGCCCAGCACTTGAAGCTGCCTTTCCCCCTCCTTCCCGACACCGACCGCAAGATCTCCCTCGCCTTTGGCGCAGTGCAGTCCAAAGAACAGATGGCGGCGCGTATGAGCGTCTTCATCGACAAAGACGGCGTAGTGCGCTGGATTGACAACCAAATTGACCCTCGCACGCATGGGAAGGATGTGCTGGCACGCCTGCAAAGCGAAACTGCGCCTCAAACCGAAGCACAGACATCCAATTGAAAGGCGCATAAACCGAGCCTATCCTTGCGATTGCCTTTCCCCACATCGTTTTAGAGGACAGTGGGCAAGCCAAGCGTGTCTGCTGGATCTCTGGACAAAGGTGATCTCCATGGTTGTATCTGGAGGTCGTTGAAGTTCCAAACGTCATGCAATTTCGTTGGAATCACTTGAACTCCTACCACTGAATGTCGGGATTTGCCCTTACCTTCGCAGAGCAACAGGCTTTTTTGCTCCAAGACTGAACTGGGCAATCGTAGAGAAAACGGGTCACACAGGAGTAGCCTGTGGTGCGAGCCCTCCCTTTGTGCCGAGCTTTGGGAGGTTTGTCTGGGGTTTTTGGTGCTTGCTCATGTTTCAGCAGGTTTTACGCTGGTTTTTTTATCCACGTCTGCCAGTGCTCGCACGCAAAGGGATTGGAAATGCTCCTTGGAGCGGAGGATGGTGATGAGGCCATGCCCCTCCCGCCCTATTTACCCTCGCCGTCACCTCAGGCCGTCGAAGCCTTTCGCGCGCTCTACTTCGAGCGTTTTGGACGGTGCTTAACCCAGGAGCAGGCCAGCGATTTGGCGGCTCGCTACCTCTTGATCTACTCCCTGGGCACGACAACGGTTGACAAAGCCTCCTCATTATCTACTATGAAAGAGCAAAAATCCTAACTCCGCAAATTTAACCGTGTGCCCATGCGCGCCGTTCTCTACGCCCGTCGCTCGACCTCTGACCTCGACGAGCGGCAGGTGCAATCCATCGAAGACCAGGTTCGCCTCATGCGCGCCAAAGCGCGGCAGGACGGCGTGCCGGTCGTTCATGAACTGACAGAGTCTCAGTCGGCCAAAGAGCCATACGTCCGGCCCCAGTTTGAGCGGATGCTGGCCCTAATCGATGGCGGTGAGGCGGACTGCATTCTCTGCTGGCACTTGAACCGGTTGTTTCGCAACTCGGTGGATATGTCGGCGATCCAGTGGCGCCTGCAAAAAGGCATCATCCGCCGCATCATCACCCCCGATCGCGTCTACCTGCCCGAAGACAACGTGCTGCTCTTCTACATGGAAGCCGGCGTGTCGAACCAGACCGTGCTGGATCTGTCCAAAGCGGTCAAGCGCGGCCTGAAGAGCAAAATCGAGAAAGGCTGGTCACCCCATCGTGCTCCGCCAGGCTATCTCAACGAGAAGTGGAAAGAAAAAGGCCACAAGACTATCGTCAAAGATCCAGAGCGCTTCGACGCGCTGCGCCAGGCTTGGAACCTCATGCTGTGCGGCGGCTACACCGTCAGCGAGGTGCGCCGCGTCTTGAACGAGGAGTGGCATTACCGCAGCCCCCAGTGCAAACGCAGCGGCGGCGGGCCGATGGCGCGCAACACCCTCTACGGGCTGTTCTCTAACCCATTCTACGCCGGATACTTTCTCCACGATGGGCAGTGGCATCGCGGCGCTCACGAGCCGATGGTGACATGGGCCGAGTTCGAGCGCGTGCAAACACTGCTGGGCCGTGCCGTTCCCTTCCAGGAAGGTCATAAACCACAAGGTTCATCTCACCGCCAGCCGCAAAAGCACAACCTGACCTACTGCGGCCTGATGCACTGCACGCTGTGCGGTGGCTTCGTCACTGGACATACAATCCGCAAGAAGTCGGGACGCAGCTACACCTACTACTTCTGCCAGAACTTTGGCGGCGCGTGCCGCAAGGTCGCCACCCGCGAAGAAACGCTCGATGCCCTCGTAAACGAGCAACTGGGTCGATTGTTTTTGCTGCCGGAGTTCGACGAGTGGGCGCGACAGGAACTGGAAGCGGGACGAGGTAAGGCCCAGAGTGTTCGGCAAAGCAGCGAGCAAAGTGGCCGAGAAACGATAGATGGGCTCGACCGCCAGATGGAGAGCCTGCTGACGCTCAAAATCAAAGACCTGATTTCGGAGGAGGAGTTCGTGACGAGGCGCACCGTTCTTCTGAACAGCCGCACGCACCTTCAAGCCGCTTTGGATGAGGAAGAAAGTTCACAGGACGCCGCGCGCGAGGCGGTTGGGAACGCGTTGGAATTCACTGCTAATGCTCGTGCCTGGTTCGAGAGGGGGGATGAGAATGTGCGGCGCGCAGTGGTGCGTGCGTTGTCATCAAACTTGTCGTTCACGCGCGGGAATGTGCTACTGGAGCCTCATCCGCTGCTTGAAGAGTTGCGGCGCGAACACGAGAAGCTGACGACCGAATTGAGGCAAATCAAACCACTGGAAAGTGGCTTCCGAAGCACAAAAAAAGACCCTTCTCAGGCCCTTCGTGCGGTTTGGAGCCGCAGTCTGGATAACATTCAGCTCCTTGCTTTGAACAATAGCTGGTCTTTCCCTCGAATTCAAGGTGGAGATGAGCGTTAAGAGGGCTGTCACCAGATGGGAAGCACGTAGATTTTTCGGAGTGCGCTGCTACAGTGGGCCGCATGGAAAATCATCGAAAAACACGCATTGCCCAAACTCCAATCCGCAATCGGATTTGGGACATTATGCAGCACACCAGTCGCTACAGTTTCAAAAGCCAGGCTCGCCTCAGTCGGGACACCGGCATTTCTCCGTCAGCTATCTCACGGCTCCTCTCAGGCCGGTCCAAGCCGTCCTTCGCCACCGTGGAGCGCATTGCAGTCGCGTTGGAACGGCAAGTAGGGCATCGCTTAGATCTGCGAGACCTCGTTACCTCGGCGCCGGATTATCCGATTCATTCGGCATGCGAGTTGGCAGGCTGCCGAGTCTGCTCGCTCACGCCACGCTAAAGAAGAAAATCCCCCGCATAACCAATCTTCTACCGGACGCCCGCGCTCCGGCTGGGTTCGTGTTGCGCCCCTGCAACCGCAAATGCCGATATGCCACCTCGAATGTAGCTTTAAATTTAGCCAACCCTAATTCGACTCTATGAAGAACGCTCAATTATCCCAGCCCATGACCTACGAAGAATTTTACCTGCGATACCGCTTGCACATTGGCGATCTCACCCGCGAGGCGAAGGAGGAGATGGCGCGGCGCGGCAAACTGCCTGGTCCCGCTCCGCTGGGCTATCTGAACCTTCGGACGGGGAAAACGGAAACGAGCGTTGTCATTGACCCCAAGATCGCTCCGCTCGTGCGTGAGGCGTTCGCAAAGGCGGCACAGGGCGGGTGTTCGTTGCGCCAGTTGTTAGCGGAACTGAACCGCAAGGGTCTCCGCTCCCGCAATGGGAAGCCTTTGCAGGTATCTGGGCTTTGGTATCTCCTGACCAACCCCTTCTACGCCGGCTTCGTGCGCTATAAGGGCGAGACGTTTCCCGGCGTCCACGAACCGCTGGTCGATACGGTGAATTTCAACATGGTGCAGAACCGCTTGGCTGCCAGTCGGAAGGTAGAAAGCATTGGGACTCAGCAGGCAACTTAGCTTCCCAGTTTCGTGAACGATTGAAAACCTTCTGCTGATTCGACAAACAAAGACCGCACCTCGAAAGGCGCGGTCTTTGTATCTATCTGCATTTGCCAACCAAGCTGGGTGTTCTACTTGAGGAGTCATGTTGAACAATGGAGCCGCAGTCTGCATAACATTCAAACTCTCGCCCTTCACAATAGCTGGTCTCTCCCAAAATTTCCGGAGGACGGTCGCTTGCGATGAATCATGCGTCTCTGGGCAGCGAAGGGGGCCTCGTCATGTCGCTTTCCTTTCAATGGAAGCTGAATCTCTGCATATTACACTTAGGTTTCGGCTGCGGGGTATAAAGTTATGTAGGCCACATAGCGTTGGTCCGCAGGGTAAAGCGCGTTCCCCCCGAGATGAAAGGTGCTATGTGCCCTCAGGGTATGGTTCGTAAGATAAATTTTAATCCAGCTTAGCAGGAGGGGTTCTCCCGTCTCTGTCAAAGGAGCCCAAGCGCCTCACTGGCCGGTATCGATGAAGGGCGGAAGTGGTTCAAAAGGCGCCCCGCGCAGCGGCACCGACAAGTGAATCCGCGCCCTCCAACTACGCCGTCCGCGTTGCCAGGCACCGGCCAAGGGTGGTCCGCATGGTCGCGCGCCAGAACATCGGATCGGCCTTTCGGGACTGGTTAGGTCGCCTCGATGGTGCGGGTGCGGATGTTATGGCCATAGGGGATTCGTGTGGCAGCCTGTTGCACGAGTGCTTCGTCGCGATAAGCCACCGCCAGGGCGCGCATGTATTTGAGTTTGCGGAGCGAGAATCCTTTCATCCCCGGCAGTTCGCGCCTTAAGTCCTGCGATAGGCGGTCAATGACCTTGCCTCCCTATCCCTCGCGATACTGGTGCCTTGCGTCCCAGATGTGCACGGGCTATCATAGTTGCAGCGAATTAAATAGCTCGGAGTCAGTCCCTCAGCAGACTATGGCATTACAACACGACACCAAACCAGAAAAGGCAGTTCCAGTGTTCGGCGTGGTCGGAGCCGTCATAGAGCGAGACGGCAAGTTTTTGCTCGTGCAAGAAGGTGTAAGTAAGTCTGATTGCGGTAAATGGAATCAACCAGCTGGGTGGATCTCAATTGGCGAAAACGCAATTCAAGCGGTTATTAGGGAAGTTAAGGAAGAAACCGGGTTGAACTTTGATCCAACAGGTTTGATAGGCGTCTATTCACTATATCGGCGAAGCAGGTCAGGCAACCAAATCTCAAAACCGCATGTACTTAAATTTATATTTAAGGGTGACATCACAGGTGGTGAGGCTATTTTGTTTTCCGAGGAAATAAGCTGTATCCAGTGGTTCACAATCGATGAAATTAGAGGCATGAACTCTAAGTCATTGAGGGATCCAGACATTATTATAGAAATAAATGATTATCTCGCAGGGAAATCATTTCCTCTTGACATAATAAAACATACAACCGTACATACAGACAGCCGCGCCTAAAATAGCATTTGGAAAAGGCAGAATCAAATTGTCACTTTTCGTCGGAACGACACTGACAACGGAACCAAATGGTCACTATTCTCCGCGATTGAAGAGTTGATGTCAGTAATGTTAAAATCTTTCCGACCTGACAGTATTAACTCGTTCAGATCTGACGTATTGTATTCGAAGTAACCCTTATCAAATGAACCGAAATGCGACTCGGTTCCAAAAGCCTCAGAGGAAACATAAAGACGACCATTGGGGTAAATTACGATGCGGTGGCCCCCTTCCTCAGCGTAATAGCTGCCCTGAGCGTGATGATTGTATTCTCCAGAGCTAACAAGCCGTTGGAATTCTGTATGGGAGACAAACCCAACTTCGTAACGAACAGACAACGCGCCAGCAGCGGTGTCCCAAGACTCAAGTTCTCTTACGAGATCTACCCATTTCTCTGCTGAGACTTCTAATATGCTATTTATAAGTGCGTTCCCCCTGAGAGAAATGCGATGAAGGTTTAACCGACGTATTCCTAGTTGGCGACATAGTTTGATGAATTCCTCGAAAAGGAATATATTCCTGGAGTTGAGAGTATGGGTAACCTCGATATCTAAACAGTGATTTACGAGTTTCTCCACATTTTCTATTGTTTTCTCAAACGCACCCGCTCCACGAATAGAGTCATGAGAAATAGCGTCGTGCCCATCAATGCTCACACATACGCGTACATTCAATTCCTTCAGTTGGTCGATATCTATCCCTTGAAGGGAGGTTAGGTTCGTGGTAACGCGTTTCTCCCTAACTTCCAAGTTTTTTAATGCGTCAATAATATAGTTGAAATCAGGATGGAGGAATGGCTCTCCCCCAAGAATCGTAATCCGAGCAAGCCTGGGAATTTGACGCAACATTGTCCGGATAGATTCCGCCTCGAGCAGGATCGCTTTGTCCAGCAACTCATTTCCTATGTAGCAGTGGCTGCAGCGCAGATTGCACACTGAGTCAATGTACAGAACCATGTCAACAGGATCTATCCCAATCTGGCGTAACTGAGCTATCAAGTCCTTTGGAATTTTAAGTTTTGATTTCACTTTTCATTTTCTCCACTAAGTCGGGAATTGAGGCTGTAGCGGCCAATCTCCTCATGTCTTGTACATAGTACCCAAACTCAACAGGGTGCCTCGCATGCCTCAGTTCAAATACAATTGAATCGTCAACGAAGTCTGGGCTCATCAAGTCTGGGACTAACACAAACAACTGGTCTGAAAGCACACCTCTGTAATTTGTGGAAGCTGCTACCCCGCACTTGAGGCCGTTAGAGAGAGCCTTTTTTATTTGGCTTCTTCCTGGCTTCTTCATCCTATTAATTTGTGGCAAGATCACTTCCATAAGGAACGTTTTGAGATCCGACAAAAATAGGGGCGAACTCACGATGGATGCGGAGCCCCCGTCTCCAATTATTCGTAAGATATCTGAAGCGAAAGTAGCGGTTGCGCGTGTATCTCGCTTCAACCACGATTTATTAGAGTTCCCCACTAGGATAAACTCGGCTTTAGCGTTGCCGGAAAGTCCCCTCCAGTAAGAATCCGACATAGGCGGTGCCATCTTGTTCGAATAGCAGCGTACAAGTTTCGCCCCATGAACTACATCTTCGTTTTCTAGAGCATCTATCCAAATCAAAAAGTTTAGCTTGGCCGCACGACGTTTTTGTAGATCAATGTATGTTAGTCCATTGAGATCGGTCGCGTGAGATGTGGGGCTATCTTTGCAAATAATGGCCCGTCTTTCGCCGTGCCTCCCTATGAACATCCCGTACTCTAGTATGACATTGTCTCGAGGCTGGTTGCGTTCCAATCCACGGTACCATACATGGTCGTCATCAGAAAAAATAAAAACTGCTGCATCCGCATCCTCGGCAATAGCTTGCAGCACTTGTAGCGTATAGGTTCCAGGCTTGAACGTGCCTGGATCATTCCACGGTAACGCTTGATGGCCTTTCTCTTCGATCCATTGACAAACTTTGAAAGAGTAATCTGTAGATCATGGTCAGCATCACCTTGTCGTGCCCTCACTGCGGGGAATCGAGTCGGGTTCGCCGTCATGGCCGCACCCAGCAGGGCAGCGAGCGCTTGTATTGCACCGTGTGCCGTCGGGCCTTCACACCTTCTCCCAAGTCGCGCTCTTTGAGCCAGGAAAAGGCGGAGATGATCGGGCGGGCGCTGTTGGAGAAGACGCCCCTGATCGGCATCTGCCGCACGTTTAAGGTCTCGCCCAACACTGTGTATAAGCTGCTCAAAAAAACGTAGAAGCCTTGCCTGCTTTAGACGAGACGCTTATGCCCCATAAGGGCCATGACGAGGTGATCCTTGATGAGTTGTGGAGCTTCGTGTGGGCCAAGCGCAATGCAGTGTGGATCTGGATCGTGCTGTCGCGGCGCAACTTGCAGGTGCTGGCCTTCTTTGTCGGCAGGCGTGACCTCCAGAGCGCCGAGATGGTGTGGAAGCAGGTGCCTCTGCCCTGGCGCGATGATCTGGTGTTCACCGATGGCTATCGCGTTTATCAGTCGCTTTTGCAAAAGGCGCCTCTTCAGCACGCTCGCTGCCTCAAGCGTGACCCTGAGACCTGGGGTGAGACTTCACCCGTCGAAGGCACCAACAACGCCTTGCGCCAGGGCGTGTCCTACCTCACTCGCAAATCTCTGGCGTTTGCGCGCTCGCTCCACTGGCTCCAGGCTCGACTCCACTGGTTCATCCATCACTGGAACCTCAGACAAGCCAAAAAATACGCCTAACACTCACTCGGAAAAGATACCACAAACTTGATCCAAGGTCCCTCGAGCGACTGATTCGGACGAACTACCAACAAAGATTTTCATGTGCAATCCTAAATTCTCAAAAAGGCGATTAAAGATCAATGTCTACTATATTCAGGGGAAGCGACAACCTACGTGGATGCTGCGCCTCCCTGACGAGCAGGGCGGAATTCATTGACCTGTCACGGAAATTCAAGTGACGTGTTCCTCAGAGTAATCCCAATTTGGAATAGAACTTCCCGGCTTGATTTTGGTGCCAGTGTTCTGGCAGGAGGCTTTTCAGGCTGCCACCTTCCTTACCTTGGAGAAAAGCTGCGGCGGCGCCCGTGTGGAGAGAATATCCGACCAGTCCTCTTAGGCCGTGAGTAATGCCGCCCAGTAAAAAGCCAAAAGGCTGTCCGAATGGGCAGCCTTTTGGCTTTTGTATGTGTCAATTGGGGTTGCGTGGGAGCAATGGAGCCGCAGTCTGGATAACATTCAGTTCCTCGCCTTGAACAATAGCTGGTCTTTCCCTCGAATTCAAGGTGGAGATGAGAGTTAAGAAGGCTGTCAACAGATGGGAAGCACATGGATTTTTCAGTGTGCGCTGCTACAGTGGGGCGCATGGAAAATTATCGAAAAACACGCGTTACCCGGACTCCCATCCGCAACCGGATTTGGGACATTATGCAGCACACCAGTCACTACAGCTTCAAAAGCCAGGCTCGTCTCAGTCGGGATACGGGCATCTCTCCGTCCACTATCTCGCGGCTGCTCTCAGGCCAGTCCAAGCCCTCTTTCGTCACCGTGGAGCGTATTGCCGCCGCGTTGGAACGCCAGGTGGGGCACCGCTTGGACTTGCGGGATTTTGTCACCTCGGCTCCGGACTATCCGATCCATTCGGCGTGCGAATTGGCAGGCTGCAGAGGCTGCTCCTTCACGCCGCGCTAAAGAAGAATATCCGCCGCATCCCCAATCTTCTACCGGACGCCCGCGCTCCGGCTGGTTTGCGTTGCACCCGTGCAACGGGAAATGCAGATACGCCCCCTCGGACGTATCTTTGAACTCAGCAAGCCTTAATCCTATCCTATGAACTCCCAATTACCCCAGCCCACGACCTACGATGAATTTTACCTGCGCTACCGGTTGCACATCGGCGATCTCACCCGTGAGGCGAAGGAGGAGATGGCGCGTCGCGGCGAACTGCCTGGCCCCGCTCCCCTGGGCTACTTGAACCACCGGACGGGGAAAGTGGAGACCACTGTTATCCCTGACCCCGAAATGGCCCCGCTCGTGCGCGAAGCGTTTTTGATGGCGGCGCAGGGTGGGTACTCGTTGCGCCAGTTGTTGGCGGAACTGAACCGCAAGGGGCTTCGCTCCCGTAATGGGAAGCCTTTGCAGGTATCGGGGCTTTGGTATCTCCTGACCAACCCCTTCTACGCGGGTTACGTGCGGTATAAGGGCAAGACGTTCTCTGGCGTCCACGAGCCGTTGGTCGGCGGGGCGGACTTCAACCTGGTGCAGAACCGCCTGGCCGGCAGGCGGAAGCTCGAAAGCGCCTCTCTTCAGCTGAAGGTGCTTCCCGGTTGTGAGAAAGGACGTGTGATGAACGATTGAAAATCTTCTGCTTATTGGCCAAAGAAAGATCGTGGTATTTTGGAGCAGGCATGATTGATAACCCAAACCGAAGTCGGCTTTGATTAGCCACGCCTGAAATCTCCTCTTCGGCCTCTTCTTGCATTTCTTCCTTGAGCATGTTTTGTCCGTATTGCATGATTTTGATGTAAAAAGCGGCGACTAATGAACCTTTATTTGCTGTGTCGAGAGCTTTCGGAAGTTCAAATCAGCGCAGCATCGTTTGGTAGTCGAATGCCAGACGATAGGCTTTTGGTTCACCTAATTCAAGAAGAGCATTGAGAGGCTGTATGAATTGGACTTCTTGTTCTGGACTGTCAATCAGGGCTAATTTCAAATTGTCCAAGGAGATTTGCAAGATAAGGATTGTCGGTTCAATGGCGGAAGACTGCGAGCCATAGGGCCGTGCGAACTCCGAAATTCTGGCTAACGCAGCCAAAGCATGTTTCGGTTCATAAGGTGCCAATGCTGCCATCCCCTCGATCAGCAAACTAACATTTGGGATCAATGGCAGGCTATCTGGCGATGTGAGTTGGAAAAACAGACGGTCTATTTTGGCCCATAGTTGGGCCATTCCCTTTTGTTGCAAATTTGGGTCAACCTTCCAATCTTCTGCGCTGACTTTGCAGAGATCGCTGACTTTCTGAGCGAGATATTCGATTTGCCACTTTGCCAGTTGCGCCCACTGTGGAGGTTCTGACTCCTTGTCGGTTGTGGATGCATCCTGAAGAGACTCAACGTGTTGCCTCACAGACTGATTGATGGCGTCAATTAGAGAGACCGTCCAGATTGTCGCGGCTTCAGACATGTTTTCACTAAGCTGCTCCGCTTGAGCGACTGGTTGCTCTTTAATTCCCAGATGTGCTAAGCGGTTTGTAGGCTGCCGTTCGCCCAGAATCCAAGTGATAGAGCGGTAACAAGCGCCTTTGAGCAACGTCGCGTGGCGAGGGATATCATTGAGAGCTTCGGTCAGAAATTCTTGCGCCCAAGGCACTTCTTGCTTCCAAGCCAGAAAGCTGAGACATTCTCCCCAAAAATCCAGCGTCAAACTATCACCAGCCTCAATGCTCTTCGATAAAAGTTTCGTAATCAGTGTCTGTGCGCGCTCCGGTGAGGAATTTTGCAACGCGATAAAGCGTCCGCACTTCGAGAAAACTGCGTGTAATTGTTCTTGATTATCGGAATTTTTCGAGTCGATTTGGTCCACCCACGTTTCCAACCACGACCAAACGCGCTCTGAGTTTGAGTTCCAAAACCTCCAGACGGCAGAGGCCAACTCAGCGCGAGTCATAGGATCTTCGCTGATGATAGAAAAAGTCGTTTCTTCTTCGTCCGAAAGGGATTCAAGACGAATCAAAAGTAAGAACCCACGCGCCGCGTATTTTCGTTGTTCAAAATCTACCGATGAACCTTGAATCACGCTTTCGATCAACTGCTCAATCGGAGCTAAAAGAGTCTGAAACCGTTTCATCAACACATTGCGAAAAGGCTGACTTTGTGCCTCGGTCCAGCCTGCGACATCGGCGCAACAACGTATGATGCTGGTATTTACCATACGAAGAGTTCCGGGCTCACCTTCGGTAGAACTGGAAAAAACTTCGACCTTTTCAACCGCTTCGAGGAACAAGGGAAGTGATTCCGCGCTTGGTGTAGCCGCCAAACGCTCCACTTCGTGGACAGCTTGCAGCCATTCGGGGTTACGAATCCCGTGGATGTTAGGCCCGGCTTCACCATAAAGCGGATGAGGTCTCGGCTGACCGGATGGCGCGGCATTACGTTTTGGCGGAGGGTTTTTCTTCAGGAATTCGCGGGTAGAGGATGTTTGTCGCTCGAAGGGAATGCTGCTCAACAGGAGTGCTTTATCCGTCTCGTCACAAAGATAGCGGGTTTCCTTCGTCTCAGTGAGTGCCGTGAGAGGTGCCTCGAGAATCACTTTTTGAATCGCACCCAACTGGTCCTGGCTGAGGAGATGCGCGCCATTCTTGAGGCATTCAACTGCCAACGCTTCGGTGCTTTGGCCCATCAGCAAAGCAGGCTCAAGCAAAAGTTGCCAGATCTTGGGCAAATAAAAATTGGGGGCTGTTGCAGCGGCTTGAAGCAAAGTGTGTTTTAACCATCGCAATGCGGTCTCTTCCAAAACGAGACTCGCGATAGATCGCCAGATTTCGTCCGCGTTGCTTTGTGCTGGCAACCTCGTTAAGAAGTCCTGCCAGTGCCGCAGCAGATCTCGATCATCCCTGATGGAATTAGCGAAAGCTCCACCCAGCCAGTCGCCATGTCGTGTTCTTCCGATGGAGCCGTCTTTTAGAGAAAATTCGAGCCAGTCGGATTGTTCTTGGTTACCTTGCTGCTTCTGGGGATGGAGGTGACCCAGAGCCGCCAAAAACGCTTTCACTGCGTGGCGCGGATGTTCATTCAAGAATCGACTGACCTCTTCTTTCAACTGGTGAAGAGCAGAATTGTAGGAGTCGCGGCGACTGATCTGGAAGCCGAAAATGCTGTTTGGCACCGAAATACACGAGTTGTCCTCTTCACAAAAGCCGAACAGCCGCTCGTAGATTTCAACGATAAAGGCTGGATCATCGGCCCAAATCTGTGTGACATTTTGGGCGATTGACCCGGCAATCTCCGCTCCCATGCTGGCCAATGCCGACGTTTGCATCAGGCGGCGCAGCGTTACCTTGGTGGATTCGAGAGCCGCATTTTTGGTTTCGATGAGAGCCGTAACATCGTCACGATGACGAAAGTAAGTCGGAATTTGGTTGTCCAGCAAGCTTTCGATCAAAGCGGTTTCAGCGCGATTGATTTGGCGTTGTGTTTCCGTTGGCAAGAGATCTAAGTGGCCCGGCGCTGGCAACAGCCGACGGCCAGCTTGGGCACAAGCTTCGTTCGGCATCACGACCAGTTCAAGAGCCACTTCCAACCAGTGCGATGCATAGACACGGGGCAAGTCTCCGTTACTACTCCCCTGAGAAGGCGCGCCAGGATTGGACGTGTAGTCGATGGCGGCTAAGATGCCGTAAAGCAGGTGCAGCCATCGCTCGTTTTGGGGCGACGGTTGGCGGCATCCATCCAGAAGCGATTGTAAATTCTGCGGGGATTTGGCTAATTCGGCGACTGTGAGGTAGCCCGGCAATTTGAACAACGGACTCAACTTTCGACTCTCTTTCGACGATTCTTCGAGCGTTGCCAATTGCTCCCACAAACCGTCTCTCGTGTTGGGGTTCTGCCACTTGTCGGCGTAAAAGAGCCGCAGACTCGGCAGTAGAAAAGTCCCCCACGCCTCCAACTCCCGTGCCTTTGTGGGATAAAAAGGAGCATTTGGCGCAACGAACAATCGCTTGGCCGCATAATCGAAAAGCAGATTGTGTCGAAACTCGATGAATTGTTTGGCAGATAGTCGATCAAGACCTGATTTTTGAACATCTCGCAGCACATTGAGGCTTTTCAACGCGTCTACATCGCTCTTTTGATCGGGGTTAAGGTCAGATATGTCGATTTGTAAACGCCGTTCTCGAACCATCGATTGGACCAGTTGTTTCAAGATTTCTTCGCGATGGTGAAATCGAGTGTCAAGGTGGGTATTTCGAATTCGTGTTTCCCAAAAGCGGTTGAACAGTTCGTCTTGGGTGGAGATTTGAGAGAGTTGTGTCGCTTGATCTCCGATCAATTGACACAGCAAATCGAGGTTGAAGGGAATGCGAACAACTTGTCGAAGGTCACTGCCAGTTGGAATCAGAGTTGAAAGCGCGGGTATTCGGGCTTCGACTTGGCCCAGTTCCGCTTCCGTTAAATCTTTGATGATCGTGGGTTGTGGAAAGAGCTTTTGTAGACCGCTTTGGCGTTGGAGATCGAATTCTCGAATCGAGGCGATGACGGTAATTTGATACTCGCGGGCGGTGCGTAAGAGCGTCTCGTAGGCTTGTAAAGGCGCGGCGGAACGTAAGGCATCCAATCCATCGATCACTAAAGTCGCATTTCCACTGGCGGCTACATCGGCAAAAATCTCTTCCCAACTGTTTTCCAAACCCAATTCGAGCTTTATCGATGCAAGAGAATCGCGTGGATGATCTTCTGCGCCCCAAAACCAAACGCGAGACCCTGCGTCGCGCAGGTAGCGAACCACACCTATCAATACCCCAGTTTTGCCGATGCCTGACTCTCCGGTCAAAAGCAGCGAAGGAATCGCTGTTTGCTGCGCCAAATCCTTTTCCAAATCAGTGAGAACATCTCTTTGGATCGAGAGGCGTGTGCCGGAGATGAGGAGGGAGCCGCGATCTTTGAAGTTTTCGAGGGTGCCTTCGGTGATTTTTTCGAGCCGTTGCAGGTCACCGCGCAGGTCGCAACTGTTCTGCAACGAGATGGAGGCATCGCGCAGCAAAAGGCGTAATCCTTCGCGATCTCTGGTTCTGCGCTCGGCCATCGCGGTATCGGCCCAGGTTTTCAGGGCGTTGATGGCCGAACCAAGTTGATTGGAGTCGTGGAGCAACTGATGCTGTAACAAAGTCACAACGGGGATAGCGTCTGCTTCTCCTTCGCCCAGTTGCAACTGGTGAATGTAAACAACTCGCAAAAACTTGTGTCGCTGCTGCGTCAGAAGCGGCGAAAGCGCAGGATTGGCTGTCTCAATGGCATCCAAAGTGGCGTTGAGCTTTGTGGCTACATCCCTTTCTTCCGTCGAGTTGGCGACATCGGTCAAATTTCGAGCATGGCCGTCGTCCCGAAATCGATTCAACAGACCTTTCAACTTTTGCAGGTTGCCATTGTGATTCTCATACAGCAGAGCGAGCCGAAACAAATCGACGTCACTCTTTTGGCTTTCCAGTTTGGCAAATTCTCTAGCCAATTGATTCCAAGCTTTGCTCCACTCGTTTGATGCAGAAAGGCTGATGTTCAGGGTTGTTTTGCACTGGGCATACAAACGAATTCCGTTGTTCCAAGCAAGACGCACATCGTCTACATGGTCGTTTGTTTCCGTCCAAACCTCGGTTGGAAAAGCTTTGTCGTCTCGAACGAAAGGGGTTGTTAGGCGGGCTTGGAGTAGAATCTGGCCTGCACACCAAACCAGCACGCGGGATTGGAATCGATGGCCCAAAGACATAGCCGATCCGCCCGAAGTGTTTTCTACTGGCAGTGGAGAAGAAACGGCTGGAGCTGTCTTTTGCTTTAACGAGCGGCGGGAAGGGGAAGACATAACAAAGCGAAACCATTGGTTTTAACGAAGGCGCGTATCTAAAACGACCGAGCGCACAGATAGATCGGGGCGGCTCAGTGCATCGGCTTGTTGACCGAGAAGATCACGAGCGTCCTCAATTGTGGACGCGAAGGCGCGAGCATTGTCTTTTGAGTTGTCGTTTGAGTCCCATTTATCGCACTGAAACCAGCCAACAAGATAAACGCCGTGACGACATTGGTGTTGCCGCATATAACCATGCACCAACTGATCTTTCATCGCTGTTTTGATTTTTGGGTGCCATGAACCTTTGGCTTCGATAATGACCGAAAATTGGTCGAAACCAAGACCATCTTTTATTTTGGGAGTGGTCTGAACGAGAATATCAGTGAATTCGCCGGGGCGGATTTCAACTTCACGGTTGATGACAATGCCTTTAATTCGCAGTTGATCGTCGAGAAAGCGGGCGACAAACCTCGAAAAGTGTTCTTCGTCTTTGGGGCGGTGAAGCTTTGGTTTTTTGCCTTTTCCAGTGTGATTGGAGACGGGCCAATCGTTCCAGAGCGAAGGAGCCAACGGCAAATTGCCTTGCAACTCTTGGCCGAGCTTTTCTAAGATTTCCAACACGACCTCAAGCAGTTCCGCCTCACTCGTCACCAGGCGCGAACGGGGGTTGGAGCAAAGTTGCAGCACTTGGGAGGGCGAAGGCGCGATCCACGTTCGACGCCGTGCCTGTTCTGCGCCTCGATAGCATCCATACCTGAGATCGGAATCGTCGGGAAAAGCAGCGATTAAACGTTGGAGTTGCTCGTAAGCCTCGAAGCTACCTAAGCCAACCAGAGAACCGGATAAATTCGCGCGCAACCAATTCACTTCTCGTTCAATACTTGTCGAACGCCACTCGGAAGCATCAAGGGATTCATCGGGTGGATACTCGCGGGCCAACCAGAGGTAAAAATCTGCGATTTGACTGGGTTTGAAGTTTTTAGCCAAGGTATCATCGCGGCGGCCTATTGTCGCTACACGCTCCACAACCTCGCGTCCCCATTGGATATCGCTTTCAAAGTGGGGCCAAAGCTCTTCCCAAGCTGCATCGTGCGTATGGATAATGAGGTGTCCGGCAGTTATGTAAGAAGCCAGGCGCCGGTCTTCGTCCGTGCTGTCTTTTCCTGCGAAAACGATGTTCAAAGCCAGCTCTCGCGCTCCGGGAGTGCCATGTTTAAGCAGTGATTCCAAAAGCCCGGAAACAACTGCCGACCGTAAATGCCCCTCACCAGCTTTTTGTAGCAGCGTTTGTGCGATGCGATCATCCCATAAAGCCTCGATTTCGCCCGAAACAAAATAGTGGTCTCGGTTCTCTTTTTCGTTTTCAGCATCAACTTGTTTGGATAGCCATTCCTGCAACGCATCAGGCGCTGCTTGATAGGCCAGAGCCAACAGATCGCCAGGTTCTTTCGCTCCTCGGATATGAACGCCCGCCACCCGCAGAATAACTGGCGTCCATTCGGCCCAAACCGAAGCCGTCAGTAGAGGTAGATTCTCTGGTGCCAAATGACTGATGAGCCGAAGGGCTTGGTAGCCTGCAAAAGCTGGCCGCCAATTCAGAGGCGAACTTTGGAACCATTTGTCCGGTTGAGGCTGCGCGGTTTGCACATAGCCCATCGCTGCCGAGAGAAGTCGTGTTCGGGGCATCTCATCGGCTTTTTTCCAACCGGGAAGTTGTCGGATGTCTGTTCTGGATTGGCGGTCAAAGAGGAAGTAGCGGTCTCCTTCTTCGAGCGTTATTTCGCAGCAACTGATCTTCCACCACGCCGAGTTATCTCCATTTTCAGATTCGTCGAGCAACGTGAGAATGCGCTCGTGAGGTGGCACCCCTGTTGGTTCCGGCGAGGGAACGTCTTGCGTCTGGTTTTGCTCGATTTGCGCGTGAAGCTCTCGCAGTTCTCCGGCTCTGGCCGAACCAAGCTCGACGGGTTGGAAGTTGATGTAGAGTTGGGCTAATTGGGGATAGATTCGCCCTGCCTCCAAAATTTCGTTGATGGTGTCTTCGCTAAAGACACAGGGGACGAGTCGAATCCATGTTTCCTGTTCGGCACTGTTTGTGGTTGCTCCCGCTTGCTGCAACAGCCATTGCAGATCGTCGGATGTAAGCAGAGGCACCGAAAGGCTGTGGCGCCACGACTGAGTCGGCAACGCGACCAGACGGGGCAAAATGGTTTTCAAGACCGCTCGCCGCTTTTCGGCATCGGCGATGAACATCTCCTCGGTCGAGAGTCTGCCGCGCGAGATGCTCCAATAATCCGGTTTCTCGGTCAGAGTCTGGTGGTTTTTGATACAAATGAAGATCAGTTCCGATAGCGATGACAGAACATGGGGCAACTCCAAATGTTGCCACGCCTTTTCCACGATCTGGCCTTGAAACTGTTCGAACGCGAAGGGGTGATCCCTCTGGCCTGTTTGCCTGTGCGCTCGAATCCAATCTATTGCGATGGGCAGATCGGCGGCATGCAGATGAGGAGATAAATGAGAAGAGAAGAAGTAGCTGAAATTGCCATAGCCCAATCTTTCGGTCGGCAGTTCAAGAATCTCAAAAATCTCGCGCGCCGTGAGAGCATGCGGCCACATCGCCTGAAACGCCAATCCCCTGATCTGTTCGAGAAGATCATCGGTTTGTTTGTTGAGGAGCGGACGCAACTGCTGGCGTTCTGAAATGGAAGCTAAATCGATAAGTAAATGCAGGGCGCTCTGGCGAATCTGAACTGGAGAATCCACATCGAGCACCAGAGGAATACAAGGCTGGCAAAGGCCCGCCAACTGGCAACCTCCGGCGATTTCAATGGCCCCTTGACGCGCATCCGGCGATTTAGTGTCGTCCTCTATCCATTCTTTCAAGAGCGTTTCGAGTCCAGAACAGCGCAAAACGTGCAGCCTTCGGGTGGGTAAATCGGGCAGGGTTTTAAATTCGACGTGTTCGAGAAGCGCGCGAGCTAAAAGGAGTTTGTCGGCATCCGTCAGAGCCGCGATGTCACTTAGCAAAAGAACTTCTGGTTCGCGTTCCAGTAGCAACCGAAAGAAAGCGTGCGAGGTATCGAGACCAAGGCTCACCCAGCGAGCGGCTGTTTCGTGAAGCTGCGGGACGATTTTCTGTTCTGGATCGCCGGAATGACAATAAAGCTCCGTTATCTGGCGCGGAGCGAGTTGCTTCTGACTCAAATAATGAGCGGCCAAAAACTCGACATAAGTTCGGTGCGCCCAGCCGAGTCGTCCTTCTCCGTGAGAAGAGAAAAGTCCCGTTTCCAGCGTTTCTTCCAAACCTTGTTGAGTGACTTCAAAATCAGATTCCAAACCATTGACGCTTGTGGATTTCTCTCCTCCGCCGCGCGCTTGCTCAAGCGACAATACACCGTCTTGCATTTGGCTAGGCACATCGGAAAATGAGTCCGCGTTGCAAAAGACACTTAGCGCCGCCAAACGCGACGCCACCGCCAGACGCTGTTCGGGTTGCAGATGACGAGCGTGACTGCTGGATCGTCGGGCATTGACATCTTCCAATCCATCGCAGAGCAACAAGCAGCCTTGAGCATAAATTTCGGCTTCTGTGGGTGGCAAGGAACCCTGTTTAGCGAAAAAGCTCAGTAAGAAGCGAAGCGTCACCGGTTTAGCTGCCAACGCTTCGACTTGTTTGAGTGAGACCTCGCGCAAGAACGCCTCGGCATCAAGCGAGGCAGCTTCGGCGGCCAAAACCGCATCTTGTCGGCAAAGCGGCAGCAACTCATAAACCCAGACTCGTTGAGATTTTGGCTCACCGTCTTTTTCGCGCCAGATCTGCCGCAACTGATTTTCCAGACCGCGAGGCCAAATGGCTGTGCGGCAGAAGATGCGAAGTCGAAGCCGTTCAAGAGCTGAAGGAACCGTTTTCAAATAACGTTGCAGCTCTTCCCCGATCCAGTCGGCAACGTAGCCGAGGTGCAATAGGCACTCATCCAAACTGTCCAGCACAACGTAGAGAAGACCTTGACCTTGCAACCATTCCTGAAAGATCTCCGACTCGAAAAGGTCGCGCTGCAAACGGGCTTCGCTGCCATAGGATTTAAGATTCAATGACAGAACATTTTGATCCGCCAGCGAGCCGGACATTTCCGCGCAGGCCGTCGATTTTCCAAGGCCAGGTTCTCCCAAGAGGATTAAACACGGCTTGTCTTGAAGATGCTCGATGTAGGCTTTATCGTCTCCTACGCTGTAGGGTTCATAGGCGAAACCGGAGGTGCGCGCGACTGCCGCGACATCTTCTCGTGCCCATAATCTGCGCCAGGGATGAATTTTCATTGCACTGAAAAATAGGATTATCTGTTGAGCCCAGCTATGCCCCAATTCTTGACCAATTGTCTATAGATTTTACGACTGCTGAGAGCGCGAATGGGTGGTATGGCAGGCAAAGATGAAAATAAGACACGGAAGGCGAACGCGGTAGATAATTTTGCCTTTGTGTGCGTGTGAATTTCCCCACTCGAATTGTCAAACTTCAATTCGCATGAGCCGGGGTTCAAGTCGTTTACATCTTCATGTGAATGATTTGCGTTACCATTCTGCGTCATGCGCCAGATTTGAGGAAATTATGCCAATCACAGTGAATGTTGGACAAATTCTCGCCGGATATACAGCTAAAACTGTGTTTGAGGGCGAAGAGGCTACGCTCATCATCCGTGAGTTCGTCTCCTCAGAAGACGGCGACCAATTCGATACCCGCATTAAGGGCATCCCTAACATTCTGCTATCGCTCGTTCCTGAGGAACAGGCCGAAGAACTGATGCCGGTTCGGGCGATGGTCGCCATCCTCCACAAAGACACAACTGCAACTCTCTACCTGGACACGATCCCCGGAGATCTAGAGCCAATTCTGCATATTCGCTCCAAGCGTGGCTTCGACAAAGGCGAAGGTGTCGCGCTCGATGATATCGCCGATGTTGATCGACTCCAATATAAAGGCGTTCACTTTCCTGATGACGCCGGAGTCGCGGTCTGCTTCCGCTTTGCGAATCGCATCGGCTTCTTTTATGACCTCTCCCCTATCGTTAGCGGCAGTAATAACGGGCCACGTGAGATGGATGTCGAAGCCTTCTTGGGCACCTGCATTTGCTATCTTAGTCAGCAGCATCTTTTCCAACTTGAGGAAGACGATTGGCGCTTTCTCTTTGACTCCCAGTGGTTTCCTTTTATCGGAATGAAGGTGGACACACGCCGCCAACTGGTGGAACGCGTTAAGGCGCGGCTTGCTCTGGACGATTTGCTTCCCGCCGTTGCCGAAGAAACCAAAGCGCATTGCGAGAACTTACGGGCCAAGATTCGCCAGCACAAAGTGTTTGCACCGCATCGGGCAATCCTCGAACATGCGCTGAACGAGTATCTCGAAGGCGACTACATCAGTTCGACGGCCATCGTTTACCCGCGCATTGAGGGCGTGATGCGCTCGCTACACCGCGCTGGCAACCAAAATAATAGCGCAACACAAAGCACATTGGCGACCGCAGCGGTCACAGCCAGAGGAAGCGGCCAGCGCGCCGGAACGCTGTTGCTGCCCGACAAGTTCCTGCACTACCTGCGAGATGTTTATTTCGCCAGCTTCGACCCGAACTCTCTCGCAGCAATTTCCCGCAACTCAGTCGGGCATGGCATCGCGCAACAAGACGATTTCAACTTGAAGGCAGCCACATTGGGCTTGCTCACACTCGACCAGATGTCCCACTTTCTGCCAGACGAAGAAACTACCAAAGATGCAAATTAGGGTTTTCTGCCACTATAGACTGTGGGTAGTGGTCTAAGTGGCGGTGATACGTTGCAGGTTGGACGAGTTGTACTGGGTGAGGAAGTTGACGAGGTGCATGAAATGGTTCTTGGAGAAAGAGAGGCGCGAGGGCTATGGCGGCAAGGTCATCGACCGCTTGGCGCAGGGCTTAAGGCGCGAACTGCCGGGGATGAAGAGTGGAGCACTTCGGTTTTATAGGCCGAAGAAGCCCTCGGCTTTTAGCAGCTCGACAAACTAAGTCTGTCAAACACCCCTTTATCCTTTCGAAGTTTTAGGATCGGCACCACGTGGATACGTCCGTTCTGCCTCGAATTCCCCATTCACCTTTTGAATCTTGACTGAGCCGACGCCGCCGATCGCTTTTTGCAAAACACCGCCTTTTGTCGCCTCTTGTTTAGTGTCAAATTTCTTGACGACCTCGTTGCTCTTGTCTTTCTTTAGATCCCACCTTTGAGTGTTTTCATTATGAACGAGGGTGTATTTTGGTAGCTTGCCCATTAATTCTGTCCCCTTGACTGGATATTAAGTAGTAGTGCCACAGGGAGCAAAAAACGACCGTATTTGAAGCTGCGGCATTGCAAGGGGATCGCAGAACAGTTGGATGGATAGTCCAAAGCCCAAGCTATCAACGACGATGTTGAGTAAAAACCAAAAGGCTGCCTGATCAGGCAGCCTTTTGGTTTTGTGCATATGTCAATTGGAGTTGCGTGAAAGCAATGGAGCCGCAGTCTGGATGACATTCAAACTCTCGCTCTTCACAATAGCTGGTCTTTCCCGAAATTTCCAGAGCAAGGTAAGGTGTAATGAAACGCAAACTGAAGAGGGGCCAACCGAACTTGGTGTGTTGCCTCCTTTCCACTGGAAACTGATTTTACATTCCCAATTTGAACGTGGCGCGAAAACAGGCTATGATGGACGGAATTGTAAAGACCATCCCATTGCGGCAAAATATGTTTTCAGGTTAACCAATGAAACTCCTCAAATTTCGCGTCACTGATTTTCGATCTGTTACAGATAGCGGCTGGATTGAAGCCGACCGCATCACGGCTTTGATCGGCACCAACGAGTCTGGCAAGACCAATTTGCTCATCCCCCTCTGGAAGCTAAAACCCGCCAAAGATGGGGAAATCAACGGAATCGCTGATTACCCGCGCAAACGCTACAACGAACTTCGAAATCTTCCCAAAGAGCAGAAGCCGATCTTCATCCGCGCTTATTTTGAACTGGACGACCCACTCGTAGCTCATCTCGTCAGCCTCACCGGAGCGACTGAGGGCGATGTGAGAATCGCCAATATTGCGCGCCGCTTTGATGGGATGTATATCATCACTTTTCCGAACGCGAAGTCGGGGGCAGGTGCTTCGGGTGCAGAAATAAAATCGCTGCTTTCAGCCGCGAGAACCGAAATCGAGGCTTTGACAACGCCTGTCAAGGCAGACCAAGCCGTCAAAGAGGGAATCGTTGCGGCGCTGGAAAGTGGCATTACCCAAATTGGCGACGCGGAAACGGTGAATAAAGCGGAATTAGAAGCCATCAAGGTTGTTCTGGATGGGGTGGATTTAGAGTCTGCCGCCAAGCGTTCGGTCGTTGTGCCTCGCTTCGAGCAACTCCTTGAAGACATAGACGGGCACCTCCAAAGCGTCTCTCGCCCTTTGCCTGGCGACATTCAAGAGGCGCGGCAACTGGTTTTGAACAACCTGCCCGCGTTCGTCTATTATTCCAACTACGGAAACTTGGATTCGGAGATTTACCTTCCCCATGTGATCCAGAACATGGAGCGCGACGACCTCGGCAGCAGGGAGGAGGCCAAAGTCCGCACCATGAAAGTATTGTTCGAGTTCGTGCGTCTCCAGCCGCAAGAGATTCTGGAACTGGGAGAAGAACCGGAAGCCACCAAAGGACGGCCTACCGAGGAAGAAATCAAAGCGAACGCGGAAAGTAAGAAGGAGCGCGAAATCCTGCTCCAATCGGCTTCAACTGAACTGACAGGAAAATTCCGTGATTGGTGGAAGCAGGGGGAATACCGCATCCGCTTCAACGCGGACGGCAACCACTTCCGCATCTGGGTTTCGGACGATAAGCGACCCGAAGAAATCGAGTTGGAAGGCCGCAGCACCGGCCTCCAGTGGTTTTTGTCTTTCTACTTGATCTTTTTAGTGGAAAGCGCCGATTCTCACCAGGGAGCCATTTTGCTGCTGGACGAACCTGGCCTATCCCTGCACCCACTGGCTCAAAGAGACCTGTCGGAGTTCTTCGAGAATCTGTCGCGCACTAACCAGTTGCTTTACACCACTCACTCGCCATTTCTAGTGGATTCCAACCACCTCGACAGGGTAAAAGCTGTCTTCGTCAACGATGAGGGAACGACTTCCGTGTCGGCTAATTTGCGTGAAGGCTTGTCACGCGAAGAGCAGTCCAAATCGGTGTATCCCGTTCACGCAGCGCTGGGCCTGAGCGTTTCTGACGTGCTATTGCAAGGCTGCCAACCGGTGATTGTAGAAGGCCCATCAGACCAAATCTACTTAAGCGCCATCAAAAACTACCTGATTGCTGGGGGCCATCTTTCTCCCCAGCGCGAGATTGTGTTCGTTCCGGCGGGCGGCGTTAGGGGCGTCGGAGCGGTGGCAAGTATTCTGACGGCCAAAGACGAGCAGTTGCCCTTCGTTATCTGCGATTCGGATCCATCTGGACAGGATCTAGTCAAAAAGCTGAGAAGTGGCCTTTACCAAGGCCAAGCGGAGCGCATCGCACTGGTTGGCGCGGAACTGGGCCTTGAAAGCGCGGAAGTTGAAGATCTGATGCCATTTGATTTCATGGCGGGCGTGATAACGCGCTTCTTTCGTGGCACTGAAGGTGAATTTGTTGACGTTGCCGAAGCGGGCAAGCCTTTAGTCCCTCAAATCGAGGACTTCGCTCAAAAGGAAGGCGTCACCCTGGAACAGGGCTGGAAAGTGGATCTGGCTCGCCGCGCTAAGGAAGCGTTCGCCAAGCGCGACATAATGAAAGGCGAAGATGAGCGGCTGGAAGTTTGGAAAAAGCTCTTTTCCAGCATCAATAATTAGCAGTCTGAGGGGGAGAACACCTCTTTTAACCTTTCCACTTCCGAAGCGTGTTTCCGGCACCAAGGCATATGATGTTCAGAGTCTTCTGCTGGTCAACACGTCTACTCTCCGACTCACAAAAAAGCCCTTGAAAGTTTTCTTTTCAAGGGTGTGACAGTTTAAAAAGACTTGCCTTATATGGTTCCTGCCGATGCCCGAACCAAAAATTTTACCTGCACCCGTAAGAGGTATCTATCACGGTAGAGGGTAGTTATTCTAACGGAGTGTTAGTTCCACTTATCAGCTTGCCTTCGATTCCAGTGATGGACGAACCAGGTGAGTCTCATGTGGAGCCAGTAGGTCGAGCGGGCAAAAGCGGCGGTTTTGCGTCCGAGATACGAGACGCCCTGGCGCAAGGCATTGTTGGCTCCTTCGACCACCGAGGTTTCTCCAAAGCGCTGCTTGTCGGCTTTGGGGCAGCGGCAATGCTGGAGAGGACGCTCTTCAAAGAGCGCCTGATAGGTTTTCAATCCATCGGTGAAGACCAGCCCCTCGCGCCACGGCCAAGGAACTTGCTCCCACAGCTTCTGAGCACTTTCTAAGTCGCGTTTTCCGAGATGAAACGCCACGATTTGTAAGTGGCGCCGTGAAAGGGCCACCCAAATCCACACTTGCTGCGCTTTGGAGAAAACGAAACTCCACATCTCGTCCACAACCAACTCATCCCAGGCGCAGGGTTTGAGCGTCTCGTTCACAGGAGGCAGGGCTTCTACGTTTTTTTGAGCAGGGCGTAGACAGTGTTCGGACTGACCTTGAAGGTGCGGCAAATCGCGATCAGGGGCATCTTCTCGGCCAGGGCGTTGAGAATGTGAGTTTTCTTCTCCTCGCTCAAGGAGCGCGACTTGGGAGATGGCGTAAAAGCGCGACGGCAGACATTGCAATACAAGCGTTCGCTACCGCGCCGTGTGCGACCATGACGACGACGAACGCGCTCACTTTCACCGCAGTGAGGGCATTGGAAAACTTGGCTGACCATGACTCCAGCTTAACATCTCACACTCATACAGAAAAGACACCCGGTAGAGGCTGACACGACACCACACGCGAACTGGCTGAGGAGTCCGGCGGGTCGCTCTTTGAATAGCCCTATCTCCCTGGCTTGTTCCTCTCGCAATAGATAGCTGCTATTGTGGAGGCATGAATATAGGCAGCGGGTTCGATGTCATCTTCGGAGCACTGCTTGTAGTTGCGTTCATCAACGCGCTTTTAGCCTTTATTGTGTGGCGGGCAGCAAGGCGCGAGGAGAACCATGTCTTTGCTGTGGTCGCTTTGTCGGTCGCTCTGTGGACGCTGACCAATGCTCTGTTTCGCACTGCCGCCTCGGTCGAATCGGCGGCACTGTGGGCGCAGCTTTCCTATGGGGCCGCTCTGGCCGCCGCCGCCACTTTCCTCCATTTCGCCTGGGTGTATCCGCGCCGTCGCTCTTCAGAGCATGATGTCCCTGGAATCCTGAAGTTCGCCCTGTATGGAGTAGGAGGACTGGTCGCCAGTTCCGTTTTTGCGCCCGAATTCGTAGTGCGCGGCATCGATCTCGAAGCGGGCATCATCCACACGGGGTCAGGGATTTATGGGGTGGCAATTTTCATGGTTGCCGCCTTCGTCACTGCGCTCTGGCGATTACTCCATAGCCAGCGCCGCTTGCGCGGCAGGGCGCGGGCACAGGCCCGTTATGTTCTCTACGGCTCGGCCCTCGCCACCGCTCTGGGTCTAATATTCAACCTGTTCCTGCCCCTTCGAGGCGATTATCATTGGGTTTATCTGGGGCCGCTGTGTTCTCTCTTTTTCGTCGGCTTTAGCGCCTACTCCATCGTGGCGCACCGCCTTTTTGATATACGCCTGCTGATTCGCCGCACCCTGGTCTATACGCTTTTGCTGGCAGCACTCACCGGAGCGTTTGCCGCCTTTGAGAAGGGAATGGAACACCTGCTGCGCCCGCTCATCGGGCCGGATTCGTTCGCCACCGATTTGATGGCCGCGCTCCTTGTGGGCTTTGCGGTCGATCCGCTCAAGCGACAACTCCACCACCTTGTGGCTTCCAAGCTCTTTAAGAACGAATCGGAAGGAGATGAGCGCGGCAATGGCTGAGAGTAAAGAGGATTAACTCGACCTGTCTGTGCTGAACGGCCCATTTCCGCAATACCACAGGAACTTGGCCTGGCTGTGGCGTTGTAGGCCCGCTTCGAGTTCCTCGACGGTCGCTGTAGCCGCCACCGTCTTTGTCCCGTCGGGAAAGAGGTAGGGCTGGCCGATGACCTGAAATGGCAGACCGAAGCGCCGCGCGAAGGGGCGCAGCCAGCTATCCTCGACCACGATATAGTAGCGCGTGAATCCCTTTTCTAACGACACCTCGTAAAGCTGCCTAAACAACAACTCGATTGGATGATCATTACCTTGACTTGTCCTGAGGCAATCGCCCATGCGGCATACCAGACGAGATAGTTCGACCGCTCCCTCGCGCGGCAGTGCTGCTCGCTCCTGCGAGCTTAAGATGGCCGATAGCTCGTGATCGAGCATAAAGCCGACCGTGGGATCAAAGGGTAGCACTCGCAAATAAGCAGCTATCTCTTCACCACCCCAGACACTCAGATGCAGGGCATGAGAATCATAATCGTCTGATTCTTCACCGTTGTGACACCGCTCTTCCGGCACCCAACCACGTTGCTTCACGAAATACGCATAGCGCAGGTTGAAACAATCACTCATCTTGGTGTCATCAAGCGTCACGACACGAGCCCGCGACTGGCTTTGTGCGACTACATCCTTTCTTGGCCTTTGTGTGTCAGGGTTGCTGTTGTTCATGATGATTGCGGACTATCTAAAAACGATAATCCGGTTGAGCCGCAGTGTAACTTGTAATTATCTATTTTGGATAATCGAAAACCGATTCCTATCCTGCTCATCGCTCGCGTTGCGAAAGAACACATTTTTCGGCGGGCAGGTGGGGGGTTATTTCTAAGTCCGTTTACACTCGCGAATACGAACTTTTTCTCCGGCTGCTGCGCCAGGCTCGCCAAGACGCGGGTCTTAACCAGCGCGAAGTCGCCGAGGCAATGCAGGAAACGACCCTGTTCGTCTCTCGCTGCGAGCGCGGCGAGCGGCGCATGGACGCGGTAGAACTTCTGGCTTACTGCCAAGCCATTGGCCAGACTCCGAGCGAATTCATGCGTCGCCTTGAAGAAGGTGCCAAACATCTTTAACACGATTCAAACTTTTCCTGAGCATCCAAATTAGAGCCTTGCCTTGGGCTTCGGAAACTTCTCTCTCCATCGGCAGCGAGATCGAGAGATTTTCACCGCACCTAGTGATCCGCCTATTCGCATCTAGAATAATTCGAGATCAGCGACTGAAAGGCTGTAAAACAACAGCTTTTCTCACGCAGAACACTTTATCACTTTTAGTGATAATAGGCGAGCCACTTATAACCTCTGCTCCATGAGGGCAGATGCCAAAAAATAGCTCATCTAAGTCTGGGCAAGAATCGAATCTCGATTCGGTTAGGCGGCATTCCAGCCCGTCGAACCGCAGACCACGCGCTCGCTTCGCTCCCGAATATGAAGTCCTGCTGCACAAGTTGATTGCGGCCCGCAAGACGGCGGGTGTCACTCAAGAGGCCATGGCGGTGGCTTTAGGAAAAACGCAATCACATGTATCGATGTGCGAGAATCGTGAGCGCGAAATCAGCATCATAGACCTGTGGAAATGGTGTTTGACCGTAGGTGTTGATTGGAGCGAGTTCATCCAAGAACTGGAACACGAAGTCACGCCGACTATCAATGCAAAAGAGCGCACATAGATTTAGGCTATCCAGGGATGGTAAGCCTGCTAATTCCTGAGGAATTGATTCCACTTTGCGCGCAGGCAACTCCCCGTGCCGTCCCTTCTATCGAGTTTTACGATGGCTTCACAAAGAGAGACCGCTTTCAGGCATTTGCCAGCAAGAGGTCAAATCTCGCTCTTTGACAAGGAAGTCATCATGTCCACACGAGGAGTCATCGCGCGGCTCACGCACGTTCTGCCGCCCAGGTTTTGCGGGCGCTACCATCATTGGGATTCCTATCCCTCCGGCCTCGGCCAAACTCTCTGGAAGTTGTATCACGACCACTTCAACTGTGACCTGAACGCCATGCTGCGCGTTTTACTTGATCAGCATCCCGCCGGATGGAGTTCTATCAACGGCGCGGACTTCAACCTGGTTTCGGGTTTCACCGAACTGACGAGCCGCAAGAGCGAAGCCCGGGAAGAAGCGGACGGGCTTCGGCCCGAATGCTACTGCCACGGCGACCGCTGCGAAGAAGCCTGGGAAGTCACCGAACAAAACGCATCGGGTAGCGGCTGCGAATGGGCCTACGCTTTTGCTGCATCCGCCCACCCAAAGCACGATGTAATGCTGGTTCTTTCATCCTACCGGCCTTCGGGCCAGAAGATGATCGGCTTCTTCGGCCAGGGCGATCCGCAGGCGGTTTGGCTCGTGGTGGGGGTCGTGGACCTCAAGCGGGAAGAACCCGATTGGGACGAACTGGACGAAGCGCGCCCGCTCGATCCATCCTTCGACACCCAGAGGTTCGAGCGCGGCGCGCAGGGGCAAACGCTTGTCCATCGGGATGAAGGGCGACTCGGCATCTACGTCGTTCGCCCACCGCAGGGCGCGCCTCATTATGTGAGTCTGGTGCGCGAAGAGGGGCAATCTTGCTTCTACTGCACCTGCTCCCCCGAGGAAGAGGCGCCTTCACCCGACTGCGAGCATTCACGGGCAGTGCGTGAGCATCTGGCTAAGCGCCAGGAAGCGGCGCAGGCACGGCGCCGCCTCGGCCTGGAATACAGTGGAACACGCCTGGGAAGCGAAGGACACGGCGCTCCGGTCGTGTGGGTGTGGGAAGCTGGCCGGCCCAACCTGCTGCATCCCCAGCCGAGCCAACGGCTGCACAATCATTCGCCGTGCGGCCACGAGTGGGGCTATGAAGGCTCCGGCCCCGCGCAACTGGCCCTGGCCATTTTGCTCGACTTCTCTGGTGATGAGGAACTGTCGCTTAAGCTTCACCAGAAGTTCAAGCGAGAGGTCATCGCCAAGCTGCCCAGAGAGGAGTCGTGGAGTCTGAGCGGCGAGAGAATCGAAGGTTTCTGGCAACGCCATGTTTCGTGACGGTGTGAAAGCATCCCATCTCGATCCGCTTCTCCCTGGAGGAGCGGATTTTTGTTTTCCACTGGTAAAAAAGAATCTCGTCACTGGATTCCAAAGCTCCTTTTTACGGCCCTCAGGCTGTATTCACCCCAAAGTCATAAGAATTTAATAAGCCTGAGCTACGATGGAGGTGTTCGGCTTTTGTTCGAGTTGCGTCCAAGCAACGCCTTTGGCCACAACAGGGTGAGGCGACATACCGTGGGGCTAACAATCCCTAACGCAGCGCCCATGTCGCCCTCGACTCTGGCCGTGAAAAACACGGCTCTCTTCAATGCACCCTCAGAAATAGTGAAAAAGCACTCGCAACCACCCCAGGAGAAAATCAACGCCTTGCAGTTGCACAACCGCATTTTGGCTTTAATGGCGCACACTACGCGCTACGCCTTCAAAGGCGAAACCCGTCTTGCTCAGGATGCGGGCGTTTCCAAATCCGCCGTGTGCCGCTTGCTCAACGGGAAGTCCAGCCCTTCCTTCGCTTTGGTAGTCGCTGTGACGAAGGCACTGGAGAAGCGGTTGGGACGGCCCCTCGACCCACGTGAACTCATCTCTCTGGACGGCAGCTACCCCACCGCTTCGGCCTGCGAACTGGCGGGGTGTCGCGGCTGTTTGCCCGTGGAGGCTTACGATGAAAACAACGTCCTCAAACCCGAATTCAAGGATGTTAAGCCAGGTCAGTGGTGCGTAGCGCCCCGCACCAGTTCTGCCTCAGAGGGGAACGATTCCAAAGGCAGGGAGGGGCGATGAATCAGGAGCACCCTCTGGTTACTGCTGTGGCCGTTGCGCCCGCTCTCTTCCTGCCCTTGATCGTCTGGCTGGCGAATCCGCCAGATCAGACTCAACCGCCGCTTCACCCTCAAACGCCTTCGGCAGCATTGTCCCACCAACTCAACGTCGAACTACTGGGTCTGAGCGTGCGCGCCTACGAACGGCTCATCGCCCAGGTCCTGCGCGCGGCGGGTTATGAGAACGTGCGAATTCTGCGCGACCACCGCCTGCCGCGCCGCTCCCACAAGGGCCGCAACACCCACGGCGGCGTTGACCTGACGGCTCTAATTCGCACCGAATTCAACGCTCAACAGGTTCTGGTGCAGGTCAAGCAATACCAGCGTCCTATTTCAAGGCGTTTTGTGGATGAGCTAAGAGGGGCGTTGCTTCGAACCCAGGCGCGGCAGGGACTGCTGATTACGACCTCCACCTTTGCTCCCATCGCACGGCGCGCCGCAGGGGAAGATCACATCGGGCCGATCCACCTGATCGACGGCGCGGGATTACACGACCTCCTGGTGCGCTACGGTTTAGGGGTGCGCCAAAACAAAAAAGGTCGCCTCTTCGTGGCCCGCCGTTTCTTCCACCGTCTGGAAAAGACGGGGGCGCAGGGGCAGCAAGAAAAGGCGGTGTCAAAGGAGGCGATGTGATGGGGCGCACCCATGCTCTGGCAGGCGTTGCCTCCCTCTGGCTGCTTCAGGACGTGCCCACCTGGACAAGTCCCGACCTGTTGGCGCCGATGGCGGTTCTGGCGGCGCTGGGCGCGTTGCTGCCCGATTTGGACGCTTCACAATCGAAGATCAAGCACCTGACTGTTGCCGGCGTCACGCCCTTTGCTCCGCTGTCTCTGGCCCTCAACCGTGTTCTGGGACATCGCGGCCTGCTCCACTCTCTGTTGGGCTGGAGCCTGGCAACGCTGTTGTTTCTGCCCCTGATTCTTGTGACCAACGGGGCAGTTCCTCTGGCCCTGTCGCTCGGCTATGCCAGCCACCTGCTGAGCGATGCCTGCACCAAGAGCGGCATTCCATTCTGGTATCCGCGCCGCAAACGCTGTCACTTGCTGCCACGCCTCCTGCGCCTCACCACCGGCTCGGCGGCGGAAGAAGTGGTCTTCGCTCTGCTCGGTATTGCCGTTATGGGCCTGTTGCTCCGCCAACTCCCACTTCAATAGTTTCTAACCCGTCTAAATCAACTCCCAATGGCTCACTTTTCGGACTCTCGAATGCTTGAGGCGAATCCCTCTCTATCGAAGGGAACTCGGCTCAGGCATCAGCAAATCCAGCTTTTTCGGCATTTGAGCCATCTGCTCTGTCACCTGTGCGAGCGCATCGTCTGGGATGAGTTGGAGGCGAACGAAAAACGTCGCTTGCGCCGCATTGTCGCAGGTCTTAACAGCGAGACGAATCGCGTTCAGGCCACTCTGAACACTTCGCATCGCCAATCCCGCCAACACAGACCCTCTCAAACGACGAAAGCCACCTTCCGCAAGCGGTAACGCGGCCTTCCCCGACTCCTTGTCCAAAAGTGGGCCAGCCTTGCGCTGCCGCGCTCCCAGACCGGTCTGTCACTTCAATTTATTGGAATTAGAGCTCCCCGACCAATCTGGTTGCTCATCGAAAACATCTTATGACTTTCGCTTTTCACTACAATTCGGGCCAGGAACCTCCGTTCGTCATCTATGTTGCCCATGAGGATAAATCACGTGATAGGCATTGGCGACCATCAGCAGTCATTGGTTTCACTAAGGCGCTGCGAACCTCAGGGTTTTTATCGTCCATTGCACCTGAAGAATTCAAAAGTCTCCTGTTGCTTTTGTCGTTCCTCTCTCCTGATGGCCGCTTGAGCGCTTCTTTGCCGCAGCTTTCGCACGCGCTTCAGCTTTCGCACACCAAAACCCGCGCTCGTTTCGCGCGGCTCATCGCGGTGCGCTGGATGGAACAGCCCCTCGTCTTCGCAACTCAGTGGCAGAGCGGCTTAGAAGGCTATGCACCTGTTCCAGGTTTCATTCCGACCGTTGAGGAAACCGATTCGCAGGCGCCACCTCCTCCAATTCAAACCGTGCCGCGCGAAGTCATCATTGAACACTCGCGCCGCAATTATGCTCGCACCAGAGCAGACGTCGAGAGTGAAATCGCCGCGATAATGGAGTGGCGCGCCCACTCCAATCATCCAGAAAAAATCTCGGTTCAACAGCCGAATCTCTCGCCTGAACAGCAGAAATTACGAGCCGAACTCATGGCCGTTGGATTGTTGGAAGAGCAGGCCGATGACTTGGTGAAGCGTTTCGATGCCATTCGCATCCGCCGTCAACTGGCGTGGCTGCCGCTTCGTCAGGCCAAGAACAGAGCGGGCTACCTGATAGCCGCGATTAAGGACGATTACGCTGCTCCGAAAGCCGTAAGGCAAGCACCGAAGCAGGAAGGGCGTGATGGCGGAGCCTGAGATTCCGCTGTCCCATATTGGTGCCTTTGTGCCGTTTCCAACGGTGCTTTTTGATGAGCAGATGCCCCGTCTGAAGGACACTGAGTGGCGCTTGTTGTGCGTAATTGTGCGTCAGACGCTGGGGTGGAAGAGCAGGAAAGGGCGCAAAAAGCGCGACTGGATGAGTCAGAAGCAACTCATCGCGCGCACTGGGCGTAACAGCGCGGCTCTGAGTGCCGCACTCGATAATCTGGTGCGGAAGAACCTCGTCGTGTGCCAGGATGTAGGCGGTAGGGTGCTCCTGACTAAACAACAGCGCCGTCAGCATCGAGGGCACGTCTATTTTTCTTTGGCGGAACAGATTGTTGCCTCTTCGACACCGGCAACATCGAAACAGCGCAAAGCCTCGAATCGTGAGCTACCGGACGCATTGGAAAAGGAGAGACGACTGCTGCCGCGAGCCTACACAGGTTGGACGAAGGCCAGTGTAGTGGCTCAACATCAAGTCTCTTCATCCTCATTTGGTGTGAGAAGTGATTGACTCGATATTTTCCTTGACAAACTACCCAGTGGTGCAGGTAGATCAGAGCGCAACTCGCCGCGCAAAGCCTGAAGCATCCCCAACGTCACCACGTCACGGGGACGCAACTCGGCTAAAGGATGCTTTTCTCCCCTTTCAACACATCATCCACACCGCGAAACAAAGCAACGGTAAAATCTGAACTGGTCGCAGAGCGACTCCCCAAGGTTTGGTCACCTCAAAGGTTATGTTGCTCTGGGGCTATGATTTAGACTCGCACCACTGGATCTAAGTGAGCGCCTTTGGAAAGGGACGTTTTTCAGTTGGCGCTCGAATGGCCGCGCCGCCACATTTGTGAATGTCGGAAATCCAACTTCTTTCCCATATAAAACATCATGAAAGGAAAATTACCATCTCTTGGCTACACGCCAACCCTTGAATTCGAAGATACGAACCGTGACCGCGATTTTTGGGTGTCTCGTCCCGACTTGAACGAAGAAACCCGCCAGAGTTTGCGCGCTGCCGACATTTTGATCGTGCCTGAAGGCGATGATTATCAGGGAGAAGGAATTTATTTTCCTGAAGGCACAATTGAGTTCTATCACTACCTTCTTGCTGAAAATGCTGCGGTTGAGGTTGCTGCTAACGATGATGATTTCAAGGAGGTTGCGCGCCACTTCGACCTTGTTATCTTAGGTGGGTTTGTGGTGACATCTGTGGTTCTTCCCCTGTTCGTCAATTTGCTGTCAAAGCATTTGGAGAACCGGCTGCTGAATCCAGAAAAGAGCGCGATCAGAATCGCATTAACTGTGCAAAACAGCGATGGATCAGCGAAGCATCTGAACTATGAAGGGCCAGTTAACGAATTTGAAAGCCAAATCAAACCGCTGTTCCAAGAAGTTTTGGAAGAATCGCCCTCTTCATTACCCTCTGCTTCACCGCCAGCCCTGCCTTCTGCACTAGAGAATGAGGATCAGGCGCTATGACGTGGCAGGAAATCGCGCTCCAGTTAGCTCAGGTGCCTTCTAACTACAATCAGCGCGACCCGAAAAGCCTTCGACATCATCTAGCGCGTCTCAAGCAGGATTACGTGGCACAGAAAGATCAGCACGGGGCAAAAGCCATTTGGTGTTTTGAAAGCATTATCAACGTTCAAGAGAAATATCTTGAAGCCTTTGCGGACTTAAAGGCCAGACGATTCTATGCGGCCTGGTGCACCTTTGAGCGCGTCGAAATTGAATACAGCTTTTTGCGCCGTCACCTGCTGGCGCCTCACTCACTGTTTTGCCTGGATTTTATCTTGGAAAAAACGCATCAGTGGCAATCCCTCTTTCCTTACCGGATGTTCTTTTCGATGGAATTCATCAAAAAAGGTCGCAAATGTATGATCTGCAGTCAGCCCGTCTCGCTTCGTAAACCCTGCGGTCATCTCATAGGAGAAATCTACGATGGCGAGATGTGCTGTCACGAGATCACCGATATCGATTGGAAGTCGATTTCGATGGTCACTAATCCTCACCACAAATACGCGGTGGCGTTTCCAGCCGATACGGACTGGAATTCCAATGAGAGCGGGAAATATGATTCGCTCATTCATGTCATAGAGCGACTCGAAACTCCGTTTGACGAGTGGAAAACCTTTATGAGCAAACGCGCCATTCCACGAGAAGAATTCAACGAGCAAGAGCCAAATTCGTTTTGCCGCTGTGGTTCAATGGAACATTTCAGCGAATGTTGCTTTCACAAGTCCGAAATTCTTGTGCCCTGGGTTCACGTCGAAATCGGCGACCCTGATAACTATTCCATTCCCGATTTCCTCCTTCTTGAAACGACGCCGCAAACACACCAGCCCGCTCCCGTCGAGAATTCCTAAAAATCTAAACCCGTTGCGTTTCTGCATCATAGCACCTCCTGCTGATTTCGATCTCGTTTTACTCTTGACTCCCTATGGCGCTCAAAAAATCCGAACTTTACTCTTCTCTCTGGCAATCGTGCGATGAACTGCGCGGCGGCATGGATGCCTCGCAATACAAGGACTATGTTCTGGTGCTGCTCTTTGTCAAATACGTCTCCGACAAGTTCGCGGGCGACCCTGACGCACTCATCGAAGTGCCGTCGGGCTGCCGCTTCGAGGATTTGGTGACGGCCAAAGGTTCCAAAGACATCGGCGAGCGCATCAACACCTTGCTCGATGCTCTGGCCAAAGCCAGCGGCATTTCGCCCTCGGCGCTGCCCGATTTCGATGACGACGCCAAACTCGGCAAAGAGCAAGAGAAAGTGGATCGGTTATCTAACCTCATTGGCATTTTTGAAAGCCTCAATTTCGGGCGCAACCGCGCGGGAGGCGACGATTTGCTCGGCGATGCCTACGAGTTTTTGATGCGTCACTTCGCTGTGGAATCGGGCAAAATCAAGGGCCAGTTCTACACACCTGCCGAGGTGTCGCGCATCATGGCGCGCGTGATCGGGTTAGGACTTGCCCAATCGGGAACCCAAACCATCTATGACCCGACCTGTGGCTCCGGTTCGTTGCTCATCAAAGCGCACGACGAAGCCAAAAGTGCCACAGGCTACGATCTCACGCTTTACGGTCAGGAAATGGACAACGCGACTGCGGCGTTGGCGCAGATGAACATGATTCTGCATGGCTGCGCGGGCGCCGAGATTGTCAACGCCAACACCCTTGCCCACCCGCAGTGGAAAGAAAGCGACGGCTCGCTCAAGCGGCACGATTTCGTGGTGGCGAACCCGCCGTTTTCGTCCAAGTCATGGCGCAGCGGCGTCGATTTTCGGGGCGAAGCGGGCACCTTCAACCGCTTTGTCTACGGCATGCCGCCGTCCAAAAACGGCGATTACGCGTTTTTGCTCCACATCATCGCTTCGATGAAACCGAGCGGGCAGGGCGCGGTGATTTTGCCGCACGGCGTGCTATTTCGCGGGCACGCCGAAGCGCAAATTCGAGAAAATCTGCTCCGCCAGGGCTTCATCAAGGGGTTGATTGGTCTGCCGCCCAACCTGTTTTATGGGACGGGCATTCCGGCGTGTCTGGTGATCCTCGACAAGTCCAATCGCCGAGGCCGCGATGGTTTGTGGATGATCGACGCCTCGCGCGGCTTTGCCAAAGACGGCCCCAAGAACCGCTTGCGCGCTCAGGACGTGCATCGCATTGTAGATACCTGGACGCGGGGTCTCACCATTTCCGGTTACTCGCGCCATGTCCGGTTTGCGGAGCTGCAAAGCCACAAGTTCAACCTCAACTTGCCGCGTTACATAGGTGGCGGCGTAACGCGCGACACTCAAAACATTGAGGGCCATTTGCACGGTGGCATCCCCGACGCCGATTTGGAGACGCTTCAGGGCTTCTGGCACGAGTTCCCGACGCTACGCGCGACTCTTTTTGAACCGCAGCGCTCCGGCTTCAACCGCCTGCGCGTCCCGCGCGAACAGTTGCAGCCGACCGTTTTGGGACACCCTGAATTTGGGGCGTTTGCGGCGGACATCATGGCGCGCTTTTCCGCATGGGAAAGTGCGGCGCGCGACGCGATGGAAGCGGTGCAAATTGGCGATTCGACTCAGCATCTTTTGAGCGATTGGTCGGAATCGTTTCTGGCAGCTTTTGGCGGCGCGCCGATTTTGGATGCTTATGACTTGTATCAAGGTTTCATCAACTACGCCGACAGCACGCTGCAAGACGATTTGGACCTGCTGACGCAGGACGGCTGGGAAGCCTCGGTGCGTTTGCGGCGCATCGTGGACAAGAAAGAGCAAAAGAACAAAGAAAAGGCCGACCTCACCATCTCGCGCATCAAGTGGAAGGCCGACCTGGTGCCGCCTCCGCTCGTGGTGGCGCGCTTTTATGCGCCCGAACAGACGCGGGTGGAGGCGCTGGAAGCTACATTGGCGCTCCAACAGGCGGCGCTCGACGAACATTTGGAAGAACACGAGGGCGAAGAGGGACTCTTGAACGAGATCAAGGATTCCGAGGGCAAAATCTCCGACAAGAGCGTCAAAGACCGCTTGAAAACCATCGCTGGCGACCCAGAATACGACGACGAGCGCGCCGCCATCGAACGCTATCGGGCGCTCGCGCTCGCCCTCGCGGGAGCCAAAGCCTCGCACAGCGACGCACAAAAGGCGTTGGACGGGAAGGTGTTCGTGCGCTACGGCCAGTTAAGCGAGGCCGAAGTCAAAACGCTGGTGGTGGAAGACAAATGGCTGGCGACCTTGCGCGCTCTGATCGAAGGCGAAACCTTGCGCGCGGGTCAGAGCTTGTGCGCGCGCTTAGGTGCGCTCGGCACGCGCTACGACACGCCGCTGCCCGACCTCACCACGCGCGCCCAAACGCTGCGTGGACGCGTGGACGCGCATCTCGAACGGATGGGATTCGTGTTATGAGCGACGAAATCAAAGTTCCGCCTGGCTACTGGGCCTCCGAAGTTGGGGTTATTCCCAAAGAATGGGAAGTGAAAGAGTTAGGGGAAATCTGTCAAACCGCGTCGGGAACAACACCTCCACGATCTATGCGATCTCGATATTACAGCAATGGAACTGTTCATTGGGTAAAAACACTGGACTTGAATAATTCAATAATTAGTTGCACTACCGAGTTAGTCACCAACTACGCTTTACAAGAAACTGGGCTGCGAGCTTACCCTATTGGAACCGTGCTGGTTGCCATGTATGGAGGATTCAATCAGATTGGCAGAACTGGCTTACTTGAGATTCCTGCCGCAGTAAATCAAGCTATCACAGCTATTATTGCTAATGATGCAGTTCTCTGTCCTCGCTATCTAATCGCATTGCTGAACTTTCGAGTGGAATCCTGGAAGAACGTCGCAAGTAGTAGCCGAAAAGATCCTAATATCACCCGGAAAGATGTTAGTAACTTTCTTTTACCTCTTCCACCGCTTCCCGAACAAAAAGCCATCGCGTCGGCGCTGCGGGATGTGGATGATTGTCTCGACGCGCAAAGCGCGCTCGTGGCCAAAAAGCGCGACCTCAAAACGGCGGCGTTAGGCGAGTTGCTCACGCCCAAACGAAGGCTTCCTCGGTTTTCGGGCGAGTGGGAAGAAAAGACATTAGGCGACATCTTGGAGCAGGTTAAAGGCGGCGGCACGCCCAGTCGCTCGATTGCCAAGTTTTGGAATGGCTCAATCCCTTGGGTAACGGTCAAGGATTTTGCGACTTTCAACCCATATTCTGCACAAGAAACCATCACGGAAGAAGGTCTCAGGTTTAGCGCCTCGAATCTCATCCCAGCGGGAATTCTCATCATTTCCACCCGTATGGCTGTCGGTAAAGCTATGATCTACCAAGTGCCAGTTAGTATCAACCAAGATCTCAAAGCGTTATTTCTGAGGCCCAATTACGACAGTCGTTTTTTGTTCTATTGGTTCGCGTGGAAGATAGTGGAGCTTGACCTGTTAGCCAGTGGCAGCACAGTCAAAGGCATTTCTTTGGGCGAGTTAAAAGGCTTCGACATCAAACTTCCGCCTACTATTACTGAACAAAAAGCCATCGCCGAAGTTCTCTCCGATATGGACGCGGAAATCGCCGCGCTCGAAGCCGAGCGCGACAAGACGCGCCAGCTCAAGAGCGCGATGATGGACGAGCTTTTATCGGGCCGCACGCGGCTCTTGTGAAGCGAGGGCAGCAGCGACTTTCACCCAAAATTGGCAAACTATTCGCTCTGCACTTCGTTTGAAGCTGAGAAGTTCACCCATGAAATTGCCCACTCCCGATGTTTCCACCGCCGAGTCTGAAAAGGCGTCGTCTGTTTTCGCTCACTTGCGGGCTATGACGGAAACATGGTCTCCCTCACTCCTCAAGACGCCGCGCAGTCACCGGTCCAAGGGGCGTCTCTTGCGCGATTGCATCAGGAGAGAAGCGACTCCAGTAATCTCTGGGGCCAAAGGCGATCCTCTGATTGTGCTCGTTCACCACGCTTCGCGCAAGTCGTTTCTCACGCCTCGCGTCGCGGCTCCGGCGAAGCCGGTCGAACCGCCTCTGGCGCCGCTTTCCGAAGCGGAAATCTCGTTTTTGGAAACCCAGGTGCCCGCGATGGCCGAAGCCGCGACGCAAAAAGCCTACTGGGACGCTCTCTCTCGTGGCCGAAGCGTGGTTTGCACACGCGGCGATGAACTCATCGAAGTCGCGCCCGACGGCACTCACCGCGTTATTGACACGCTGGAAACCGTGCCTTCCTTGCCTGTTGGAACCACGTTCTCGCTGCGATGAGCGAGTCGATGACGGAGTTTCTCCCCATCCAACGCGCGCGAATGTTCGCTGGCCCCAATGGTTCGGGTAAAAGCGCGATTAAGGACTACGTTTCCGAGCGTCTGCGCGGTCATTACATCAATCCCGACGACATCGAAACGCAGATTCGACGCGAAGGCGGGTTTGATTTCGCACTCTGGGGTTTGCGGCCCGATGCCGCGCAACTGCTGCCTTTTCTTGCATCTCATCCTCTGGTGGCCAAGGGAGAACAGGTCGAGGCGGTGCGCGCCCTGACCGTTTCGGGAACACGACTGGATTTCTCTCAGGCGCCGGTCAACTCGTATCTAGCCTCGGCTCTGACTGACTTTTTACGCCAGCGTTTGCTCGAAGCGGGCGATAACTTCACCTTTGAAACCGTGATGAGCTACAAGGATAAAGTGGAGTTCCTCCGTCACGCCCAGGATTGCGGATCTCGAACATATTTGTATTACGTTTGCACCAAAGACCCGCGCATCAACATTGCCCGCGTGGCGAGTCGTGTGGCCAATGGTGGGCACGCGGTGCCAGAAGCTAAAATCGTGGATCGCTATTGGAAGTCTCTGGACTTACTATTTCCCGCCATTCTCGCCAGCAACCGCGCCTATCTGTTCGACAACTCCGAGGAAGGTGGAAAAGCCCAGTGCTTCGCCGAGTTCGCGGACGGTCAGATCACGATCCGCAGCAGCCCTCAACCGCTCTGGTTTCATACCTATGTTTGGGACAAAATGCGCTAATACTTTCTTAGAAATGGCAGTTTGCCCGCATGGGCAAACTGCCATTTCTAAGAAATACAGACAGCTATTCAAAGGTCTTTCCTCCTCATGAAGCAAAACCAAGTCGGGCAACGCGAGCGAATCACCCAGAACCGCGTCCTCGCCCTGTTCAAAAATCGGCTGGACTACGAACTTCTCGGCGATTGGAGCCACCGCGAGAGCAACAGCTCCATCGATGCGCCCCTTTTGAAGCTGTGGCTGCAAAAGCGCGGCGTGCCCGACGACCACATCCGGCTGGCCCTCATCGAGTTGCAACGCGCCGCGTTCGACCCATCACGCTCGCTTTATGATCGCAACCGCGCGGTTTACGGTTTGTTGCGCTATGGCGTGCCCATCACTCCCAACGTCGGCGAAAACACGGTGCGCGTGCGGATGATCGACTGGGAAAACCCCGAACAGAACCATTTCGGAGTGGCCGAAGAAGTGACCATTAGGCCCACGCTTCCTGGCTCACACGAGAAGCGGCCTGATGTGGTGATCTACGTGAACGGCATCGCGCTGGGCGTCTTGGAACTCAAGCGTTCGACGGTTTCGGTCGAGGAGGGCATTCGCCAGAATCTCGACAACCAGAAACGGGTATTCATTGAGGATTTCTTCGCCCCGATTCAGTTCGTGATGGCGGGCAACGACACGCAGGGGCTGCGCTACGGCGCCATTCAAACCGGTGAAAAGTATTATCTGGGTTGGAAAGAAGACAGCTTCGAGGAGGAAAGCAACCCGCTCGACCGCGCGCTTTTGCAGTTGATGGACAAGAGGCGGTTTCTGGAACTGATCCACGACTTCGTGGTGTTCGATGCCGGCGTCAAAAAGTTGCCGCGCGCGCACCAGTATTTCGGGGTCAAAGCGGCGCAGGCGTTTGCGTTGCGGCGCGAGGGCGGCGTCATCTGGCACACGCAGGGTTCGGGAAAATCGCTCTCAATGGTGTGGCTGGCGCGCTGGTTGCGCGAACACGTTCCTGGTGCGCGGGTTTTGCTTATCACCGACCGCACCGAACTGGACGAGCAGATCGAGCGCATCTTTCTGGGTGTCCACGAAAAAATCTATCGCACCACCAGCGGCACCGATTTAATCGCCACTCTGGGCCACGCCAATCCTTCGCTGATCTGCTCGCTCGTGCACAAGTTCGGGCGCGGCGCGCACAGCGGCGCGGGCGAAGACGAGGCAGAAACGCCCGAAGCCAGTGCCGCCGTGCGCGATTATCTGGCGCAGATCGAGGCCGCAGGGCGCGCGGGATTCGCCGCCATCGGGCAGGTGTTTGTGTTTGTGGACGAGTGCCACCGCACGCAGTCGGGCGACCTCAACAAAGCGATGAAGGCGCTGCTGCCAAACGGGGTGTTTTTTGGTTTCACCGGCACGCCGCTCCTCAAGAAAGACAAAGCGAGCAGCTTGGAAACGTTTGGGCGCAACATCCACACCTATAAGTTCGATGAAGCCGTGCGAGATGGCGTCGTGCTTGATTTGCGCTACGAGGCGCGCGATGTCGAGCAGTTTCTGGGGCAAGCGGGTCGCATCGACGACTGGTTCGAACTGAAAACGCGCGGTTTGACCCCCTTAGCCCGCGCGCAACTCAAAGCGCGCTGGGGCACGCTACGGCGTTTGCTGTCGAGCAAGGAGCGTTTGGATCGCATCGTGGCCGACATCGTGACGGACATGGACAAGCGCCCGCGCCTTCAGGATGGCCACGGCAACGCGCTCCTCGTGGCGGGCAGTATTTACCAGGCGTGCAAATATTACGAACTGTTCCAGACCACCGAACTCGCGGACAAATGCGCCATCGTCACGTCCTACCAGCCGCATCACTCGCAGCTTAAAGGGCAGGGCAACGCCCTCACCGAGCAACTCTCGCAACTCAACACCTACCGCAAAATGCTGGCGAGTTGGTTTCACCAGGACGAGGACACCGCCGCTGGCCGGGTCGCCGAGTTCGAAGTGCAGGCCAAAGAAAAGTTCATCAAAGAACCGGGCCAACTCAAACTCTTGATTGTGGTGGACAAGCTGCTGACCGGCTTCGATGCGCCCTCGGCGACCTACCTTTACATCGACAAAAAGATGCGCGATCATGGCCTGTTTCAGGCGATTTGCCGCGTCAACCGCTTGGACGGCGAAGGCAAGGATTACGGCTATATCGTGGACTACCGTGACCTGTTCCAAAGCCTGAAAAGCGCCTATGAGACCTATACCGAAGGCGCCTTCGATGGCTTTGAAGAAGGCGATGTAGATGGGTTGTTAGGCAACCGCATCACCAAGGGGCGTGAGCGGTTCGAAGAACTTTTGGAAACGGTGCAGGCGCTGTGCGAACCGGTGCTACCGCCGCGCGACACATCGGCTTTTCGCCGCTTTTTTGTGAGCGAGAAGCCAAACGATGTGGAAGGGATCGAGGCCAACCAGACCAAACGACTCACTCTTTATAAAACTGTGGCCGCCCTGGTGCGCGCTTACGCCAACATCGCGGGAGATATGGAAGCCGCAGGCTTTGATGAGAAAACGGCGAAGGCCTTGGCCGAAGAAGTTGGCCTGTGGGTGAAAGTGCGCGACGAGGTCAAAATCGCGTCGGGCGATGCCATCGATCTCAAAGCGTATGAGCCGGATATGCGCCACCTAATCGACCAATACGTGCGCGCCCACGACAGCGAGAAGCTCACTTCATTCGACGATCTCTCTCTGGTGCAGCTTCTCGCGAAACGCGGGGCCAGCGCGGTCGAAGCCCTGCCCGACGAGATTAAGAACAGCGAAGGCGCGGTCGCCGAGGTCATCGTCAACAACGTCCGCCGCCTCATCATCGATGAGTCGCCGGTCAACCCCAAATATTACGAGAAAATGTCGCAGCTTCTGGACGCGCTCATCCAAAGACGCCACGAAGAAGCGATCTCTTATCGGCAGTATTTGGAGGAGGTCACGCAGATAGCGCGCGAACTGATGAGCGGTGAGCCAAGCAAAACTTACCCCTCTTCTCTGGAAACGCCGGGGCAGCGCGCGCTTTACGACAACCTGGGCGACGATGAAGCACTCGCGCTCCGGGTGGACGGCGCCGTGCGCGGCGCGCTTCAAGACGGCTGGCGCGGCCACGCCATCAAAACCCGCAAAGTCAGCACCGCTATCCGCGCGGCGCTGTCTGGTGACACCGAGCGCGCTGCTTTGATCTTGGAACAGGTGGAGCATCCGAAAAGTGGCTACTAAATCCGCGCCCGCAAATGCGCCTGCGCCCGATACGCCTAAGCGGGCCGATGACTCGCCATTGACTGGATCAGGTGCCACGGGCGCTTTTGCGGTTAGTGATTTGGAAGTCTGCTTCGAGCGCAAAGCGATCAAGAACTTGCACATCGGTGTTTATCCGCCTGATGGCCGGGTGCGCGTCGCCGCGCCGCTCGCACTATCCGAGGAAGCCATTCGTTTAGCAGTTGTAACCCGTCTGGGCTGGATCAAACGACGCCGCGCCGAGTTCGCCGCGCAACCGCGCCAGGGCGAACGTCAAGTGCATGGCGGTGAAAGCCACTACGTCTTCGGCCAGCGTCTGCGCCTTCGCGTGGTCGAGGGACGCGGTGCGCCAACGTTCAAAAAGAGGGGGGCCTGGTTGGAAGCGCACCTGCGACCGGGCCTGAGCGAAGAGGCCGCACGGCGCGCTTTGTCTGCCTGGGGCCGCGCGCTTTTGCGCGAGCAATTGGCGATTCTCATCGAGAAGTGGAGCCGAATTTTAGGAGTTGAAGTCGCGTCTTGGAGCATCAAGCAGATGAAAACCAAGTGGGGCAGTTGCAACGTCCGGGCGCGCCAGATTTGGTTCAATTTGGAACTCTGGAAAAAGCCGCTCCCCTGCATTGAATACCTGGTTGTTCACGAATTGATCCACCTGCTCGAACGGTTGCACTCTCCGCGCTTTGTGGCGCTTCTGGATCGCCATCTTCCCAGCTGGCGCGCACTGCGCGACCAACTCAATGCCGCGCCTTTAGGGCACGACGTGTGGAACAACGCTCCAAAAGGTTAGCCTTTTGCCATGAAGAATTTCGACTTTTACGAATTTTCGGCGCTCTTGGTGCCAGGCGTTGCACTTCTGACGGGCTGTTCTTACTTTTACCCGAGGTTGGCTCCATTCCTCGAATCCAAAGAGCGCTCGGTCGGGGAACTCGGCTTTTTCGTTGTCTTGTCGTTCGTTGCGGGCCATCTGGTGCAGGCTTTGAGCAGTTTGATTGAGCCGCTCTTCGAGAAGCTTACGGGTGGGCGACCCTCGCTCAGCATCGCACAGGGAAATTGCAAATTTCTCAGTGCCGCGCAACTTGACAGGCTCAAAACTCAAGTGTCAAGCAAACTCGGTCTGTCCACAGATTTCGATGCCTCGAACCTCAAACCGAGAGCTTGGGGCGGCGTTGTAGCTCAGATATATGTTGCCGTTGAGGGGGCTGGACGCGCAAAACGGGTGGACATCTTTGCCGGCAACTACGGCCTCTTTCGTGGTCTGGCGACAGCGATTCTGCTTATTTTGGCTCTGACCCTCTTCAAACAAGGGCTGCGCTCGCCTGAAGCCGTCGTTGGTTTGGCCTTGGCTTTCTTGGCGTCCTGCGTTCGGTTGCGCCACTTCTCGAAGCTCTACGCCCGTGAACTCTTCGTTGAATTCCTTCAGTTGCCACCTTCTGCGTCAAGTCCCACAACCTGAACGGGCACAACCTGAACGGGCACGTATTGCACCCTGTTCTCGCCGCGCCGCAAAGTTAGGCCGCGCAAAGTGTGATTTTGGGGTCGCGTTGCCTGTGGCATCCCGCAAATTATCATCGCGCTCTGAGTCAGGGCGTAGTTCTCCCTCGTGGCAATATTGAGGAGCGTTTGCTCGTCGGTGGGACTGGGACGCGTGTCGGCAGAAACGTGTTTGTGCCATTCGCCAATGTAGTCACTAACCCCCTCACTCTGCTCGCAAATGCGCTCGATTTCCCTTTGGCAGTGCGCACGATCACGCTGAAAAAAGCGAGGCCTATGAGTCGCGTTCGGCCCCGCATCTGTCGCGTGTGTCACCACCAACACGCTTCGCTTCGCGTCCACATAACCCGCCAAAACACCGCCGGTCTCCAGACGGCCACAGGCGGCGCACTCGTCCACTATAAGGCGTTTAACAGCGGGTGATATCTCGATGCGGTCGAAGAACGGCGTTTCCGGCGTGACCTCGGCGCCCAGACGGGCAAGTGTATTGATACCGTTATCGTGGGCAGCCTTTTCCTCTTGATAAAAGGCGCATTCAGGGCAATCAGGAAAAGGGTCAAAGACTTGCGCGTGCAGGATTCCCTGCGTCCGAAGCCGATAGTCCTGTGCATCAGGTTGAGAGCGTGACACTTGAACCCAGTGATTCTTTTCTTCCGACTCACCTTCCAAAAATACAATGGCTTGGCGAGCGAGCAAATTTCCGATTTGCTGCGTGTCAACGGCAGCGCCAGGGACCGCGGCGCTGCCGCATCCATCGTCAAAAAGCCAATTTCTGGTTTCTTCAACCCATAAATAACGGTCGCTCCGCTCGTTTTCCTCTTCCTGTGCATGGCGATCTAAACAGAGCGCGCAGGCATCCTTACCGGGAACGACGCGCGCGACGCGCGCGACGGACATCTGGGCGTGGCCACGCCCGTAGAAGACAGTTTTGTTTTCGCTCAAGGCGACGCGACTAATTAGGGCTTCGATAGCTTTGTCGGCGATTGCGACCAAAATGACATCGGCATCGCGCATCGCGTCACGGATCGCGGCAGGGGTTGAAAGAGCCTGCGGGACAGCTTGCACTTTGACAAACGGATTGAGTGCTTCCAAATGCTCTTTCATACTTTGGGCTTTGTTGCGCCCTACGAAGCGCAGATCAAGTTCGTGACGCACTACGTTAGCGGGCGAAAAGGAGTCTCCGTCGCAAAGGGTAAAATGCCCGATTCCCGCTTTGGCAAGCAAAACGGCCGCGGGCGCGCCAACAGCACCGCAACCAATGACAGCCACCTTTTTCGCGTGAAACTCCTGCGCTGGATAAACACCCTCTAAGCGCCGGAACAGGTCGCGTTGTCGAAGCGGATGGAGGGAAAGCGCGCAAAGAGTGCCGCGCCGGAGTTGAAGTTGTCGGAGTTGTCCCCGGCCTCTTAAGGGCCGCAAATTTCTGTTTATACGCGGCAACGCAACGGCCTTTTTATCTGGGAAAAGCGCGACGCCAAGCCACATAAGCTGGTCTGAGGCGGAGCGAAAACGCACAAAGATCAACGACATTTCTCGCATCGCGTGCGCCATCAGGAACCTTTCGAATCGAAGCCGGGCACCTGGCTGTCCAGCAAAAGGGCCTTGCCGCTCGTAAAGTTGAAACAAATCCTGAACCGAGCGGATGGGAGCCACTTCTCCTTCCACATCAAACCAAATGGCTGGATGTTCCCACTTTGCGCCATTGCCCATCAACATCGGCAGAGCGCTTTCGAGGGTGTTGCACTGGATCACGCTTTTCCAGCGATGGTCTCGTAACATTTGAACCAGAGTGACGCTTTGCCCGTTACCCCGAGTGCGCGCTTGAAGTTCCAACACTCCTTGGCCCAGCCCTCGGTTGCTCCGCTGATAGATTTCAGGAGGCATGAGCACTTGGATTGCGCTGAGGCCACCACCAAGAAAGAGTGCGTGTTCGGGCACATTGATGCTGTTGCCGAGCGTCCAGCCGCTCAGGTGGCCGACAAGCCAATTCTTGATGAGGTCATAGACCTGAAGGTTGGTTGTTGTCGGTGTCCATCCGTTGGGATTATAAGAGAGATAGCAGGGACAGCTGGGCGCGGCCAAGTGGCGTGCGCCTTCGATGCGCGGCTTAACAAACTCAACCTGAATGCGCTCGAAGGGGTAGTTCACCGGATAAATGAAATCTACCAAGAAGCGACCCGTGCCCGAAGCACCGGCACTTCGGGGCAAGGCCCCTCTCAAGCGCGCGTGGACTTCGCCACGCCAGATGAAGCGGTGTTCGGCACCTGGAATGGTCAAGTCGGAATTACGCGGATCGCAGCGCAAGACGAATGGCTGAGGAAGAGCCGTCGCGAATCGCTGCGACTCTTCCTCTAAGCGTTCGGGAAACTGTTCCCACCAAGGGATGTTTAAGTCAGGCCGCGCCTTGGTCATCGAGGCTGCTCCTGCTGCGGTAGGTGCGCGTCGGCGTTGCTGGTGGCGCGCTCTTCTTCGTGTCGTCATCGCCGCCAGGATCGTCGTCACTCCCCAGTTCGGATTGCTCTTGAATGTCGCCGGTCTCATTGTCGATGGTATAAATTCCCGAGTTGTCAGCTTCGAGTTCGACGGTTTTGTTGTAGGTGAAGAAAATATCTTCGTCCGCGACGTATTCGCGGTAGATCTTCATCGCGCCTGGGTTAGGATGCTTGTGTTTGCTGTCTTTGGGGACAGAAATCACCAGGCATTCCGGCTCGATCATATCCATGCTCTCGGTCAACGGCTCATCCTCCTCCTCTTTACGAAAGAAGGTGCGGCTTCCGTGATGACTTACATGAAGCACTTGGGCTTTGAGCGTCTCTGCGTCGTAATAGTCGGTAATGCGCTCCCACGCCAACCAGTTGCTGTCGCCGGTGAACAGAATTGAGAACGTGCCGAAGATTAGCTTGAAGGCAAGGCATTCCGTGTGAATAGCCTCGCGGCGTTCTTCATTCGTCATCTCTTCTTTTTCGTCAATGAACTTCGAGGGGGAAAAGATGTGAGCTTCGAGTTCTCCGTCGCACATCGGCTCAGTCGAGTTACTCATCTTGTGAAGTTTGGGCGGGCCATGTTTGCTTTTAACCTTTTTGTATTTCTCGAAAAGGTCAGATTGTTCACCGTTCTCATCCTTTTCAGGGATATGTCCCGAATCCCACAACTCGCCAATGACGAACTCGTCGCCGATAGCTTCCAAGTCCTGGATGTGGTCGGAGTGTGGGTGCGTCACGATCAAGTAGTCCAGACGGCGCACAGACTTCCCGTTTTCGCGAGTTTGCGGGATGCGGTCTTTGAGGAAACGCGGGACGTCGATGCCTTTGGACTCGGTGCCACGGTTGCAATCGATTAGCATCCGCCAGACGCGAGCGCTGGAGTCGGTGAACTCGATGAACGTGCTGTCCCCTTGGCCGACGTTGAGAAACCAAACCTTTAATTTGCTCATAATCTCTCCTTGGTGTGAATTTCGCTTTCACTATAGTGAACATTTTTGTTCGACGTGAGAAAAACTTGCTGTATGTTTTAACCGCATCGACAGTAATTCGTCAAGGACAGCGATAAAAAACTTTCGGGATGCCGAATGGTCAAACCCGTGAAAACTGGAGAATATGGATATGAACACTCAAAATACACCCCAGACGCCGCCCTCTGTGGGTGAGCGCATCAAGCAGCGACGGGAAGAAAAAGGACAAAGCGCGTCGCGTTTGGCCGAAGCTGCGGGCATCAGCAAAAGCTACCTGCATGAAATTGAAAATGGAGCGAGTGTGATGCCCTCGGCGGAGGTTCTTTTCAATTTGGCCGAAGCCTTGGAAACTTCTGTCGCCGTTCTGCTAGGCAGGCGAGCCACCGTCACAGCACAAAATTCAACCCCGCATATTTCTGCTTCTTTGAAAGAATATGCCATCGACAACAATCTCGAAGAGGAAGAGGTGCATCGGTTGGCATGCATCAAATACCGTAACCGAGCGCCGAAGCGTAAGGAAGATTGGGCCTTCATCCACGAAGCCATCAAGCGCGCCATTGGCGACAAGTAGCGACACTTATCGTTTAACTTGCTGCTTATGTTCAAACCACGGAAGTGGCACAGCGAGACAGCGCTGCGCGTTTGCCAGGCAACTGGTAAGAATGATCCGGTCGAGGGAGCCGTCGTGTTGGCGGAACGGCTCACACAAGAGTGCGCGCTCTCTCGTCCCTCGCGCGAATTGGGGAAGTTGGCGTCGTGGCGCGCGGCGAAGATCGAAGAAATAGCCATGCTGGACGCTGGCCGATTAATTCCGTTGTTTGGCACCGACTTCGATTTTCTCATCCAGATCAACGAATCTCACGCACAGGCTAAGAAGAATTTTTCGATAGGGCACGAGATTGGGCATACCTTGATGCCTGACTTCGCTGATGGCCCACAAGAACGTCTGGACGCGGAAACGATGACGTGGAACGAGGAAAGCGAAGAAGAATTCCTCTGCGATGTCGTGGCTGCTGAAATCCTCATGCCCCGCCGCGAGTTCATTCCTTATCTCAGTAGTTGCGGGTTACAGATCCAGTCTCTTTCCCTGCTGGCCGAAGAGTTTGGTTCCTCATTGGAGGCAACATCTCTGGGCATGACAAGGGCCGGTCTTGGAGATTTCGCCGTCATTGTTTGGGAGTTAGGTTGGAGAAAATCCCAAAAAGAGGAATCGTTGACCCTCTCAATGTTCGAGGAATGGGAAGCGCCACCCACCAAATATCGGACGCAAAAGGTATATTCTTGTGGCCGGATGAGTGATTTCCATTTCCCGCACAACAAATCCATAGAAGCACATTCTCTAATTGCTCAGGCAGCAAACTCGGATGAGGTCATTCGCGGCTGGCAAGAACTAAGCGTTGGCGCGGGCAAGACCGAGAACTTCTACACTGAATCAAAGGCATTCCCCCTGAGGCGCAACGGCCAATTAGAGCAACGCATTTTTACAATGGTTCACCTCACAGATAAAATCCCAACTTCGAAGTGAGCCAAGATAAAACGAGCTCGGGGATTTGATCGTCATATCTCCTCAACCGTGAATTTTACGATAGCCGTGCTATCAACTGACAAACCCTTCCAGTGCCCATTTATGTGGGAATTACTTGTTGCCCCAAATGAAGTTCAAAAAGCGAAGTGAACAAAAGAAACCAAACTACAAAAGAAATTTTCAAATAAGAAGCCATTTTCTTTTACTTGCCTTCACTTTTAAGCCTCCGGCACTTCAAACTGACTCACTGCCAACTCTGCATTAGCTAATGAGATGTTATTTTGCAGCGTCCGTGAAGTTTGGCCCCACAAATTCCCTTACTTCGCTCCCACCTAAACTGGTAACGGAGCCAAGGCTCCTATGTTTATCCATTTTTGCGACGTTGCGCCCAACGCTTCTTTTGAGCCTGGGAAATACGGTCTTTCGATTCATCACTCAGTTTCGTGCCCTTACGCCGCCCCATGTAAGGAGCCGGAGTCCATGCCAGAACATCCGCCTCACGCACTGCAAAATGCCCCAGCACCAAGCGATGCGCCAATCGCCCATCTTTAATGGCGGCGTAAACAGCGCTTCGGGTGACCCCCTTCAAATTAGCCGCCTGAGTGACGGTAAGCAGTTTGGCCTTCATGGTTTGTAAGAATAACCTCAGAGTAGCAGATTAACGCAGGTCATCTCAATTGTCTGCCCAGTTTAATATTGACAAAAGTATAAAATTAAGTATGATGTAGTCAAAGCAGTAAATCGTCTTTATGCCCGCCACTCAGCAGCCAAATCAGGAAGAGGCATCATTGGATTTCCTGACGCCGGAGCAGCGATTGGATGCCATCGCCGACATCCTCAGCACGATAGCACTTCGCATCATCAGACAACGCCATGAGCAAGACGAATCCCTCTAACTCCACTCCCCGGAAGCGGATGGCCCTGTATGCGCGCGTCAGCACGCAGGAACAGACCAAGGGCAACTACCCCAGCTGCGAATCCCAGATTGAGGAACTGGAAGCTTTTTGCAAAGCCAAGGGCTGGCAGGTGCAAGCTCTTATCAAGGATGAAGGAGTCAGTGCCGGATCGCTCCAGCGCGACGGTTTGGCACGCTTGCGCTGGATGGTGGAGACCGAGCAGATCGATGGCATTCTCTGCACCTGGTATGACCGCCTGACGCGCAGCCGCGACTTCTACATTCTCGATCAAGAGTTCAAGACCCACAGCGTCGCTTTTATCACCCTACATGACCCTACCGACCGTCATACCGCTTCGGGCCGCTTCTTGGAGACGATGCTGGTGGCCGCTAAAACTTACGAGCGGGAGCAAACCGGCGAGAAGGTTCGCACCAAAATGCGAATGCGCGCTGAAAAAGGGATGTGGAACGGCGGCCTGGTGCCCTTTGGTTTTCAGCGCGACCCCCAAACTCAGGTCTTAGTTGCGGATGAGTCGAAAAAGAGCGTGCTGCGACAGATATTCCAGGTCTATGTGGACACCCAGTCGGATTTCGCTGTGCGCGACTGGCTTAAAGCGCACAACATCTCCGCACCTCTTGGAAAAGCCGAATGGACACCCAGCAGTCTGCGTGACCTGCTGATGAACCGACGCTACATCGGCGAAATCGAGATCAACAGGGACAAGAAAGGCATTGAGGGTTTATCGGAATTTGACGCCTATAAGGTCGTTCCGGCGCCGCACGGGCCACTCATCCCTCTCGACCTCTTTGAGATGGCGCAGTCTATCCGGCGCAATCGAGGCGCCCAGTGGCCCCATCGGGGCGGCAGAGGAACTCACAAGGGCAAAGGCCAAAGTTACAGCCGCAATCAGTGCCAGCGTGTGTATCTGCTGCAGGGCAGCATGGTCTGCGGCATCTGCAGTGCTTCAATGTCGCCGCACTACGTCTATCACAAGCCCAACGAGAAAGAAAAGCGCCTCACCGCGTCGTTCATCTATCACTACACCTGCGCCGAAAAGATGAAATACCGCCAGGCGGTGCAACATTCCAATCGCGTGCTGGCACGGGTTGCAGAGAACTGGATGTTGGAAGCGATAGATGGCATGGCCACCTCGGAGAGCCTCCTTCCCCGCGCTCTGGAAATGGGCTGGCAGAAAACCGAAGGCCACCTGCAGCCGGTTAAGGACGCATTGGCCCAGTGCCGCACCGCCCTGGAGGAAAATCAGCGCCGAATTGACGAGTTGGTGGCAACGGCCACGCATACGAGCAGCGCACTGCTGGATTTGCTCAGCGAAAAAGCGAACGAACTCAAAGTGGAGCGGGAGCAACTGAAATTAGAGCAGCGCCGACTGCAGGAAATGCTGTCTCCACTGAATTCGGCTTTTGACGAAAGAGAGTTTCGTGCGGTATTTTCAGACTTTGCCTCCATGCGAGAAAAAGCGGAGCCGGTTGAATTACAGCGACTGCTGCGCCTGATCGTGCGCCGCTTGGAGTGGATGCCGGATGGATCACATCGCGCCCACTACTATTTGCCGGTCGGGAAAACTGGCGGTGGGAAGGGGCACTCTGGCGATAAAACTGGCGGCTTGCCGCAGTGGTTCGAGACGAAAACGGCGCCGCCAGACTAAGGACACATTAGTGTCATACCAGTCCGCACCTTTGAGTGCGGACTGGTTTTTTTTCGGCAGGTTGTAAAACAGCACGCTGGTCGCGCCCTCCGGCCCCCATTCGATGCGGGCCAGCAACAGCCCCAGCAGCCTCCGCAGTTCCTCCGGCTCCGCTTCCCTTGCCAAGAGCGCGAAATCGCTCAACACCGCCCGAAACGTCGCCGCATCGAAGTTATCGTCCAAGGGAGCAATTGCCTCGGTAAGACGCCGGTGGTTCGCAAGGAGTCGTTCGCGCTCCGTTTCCAGATTCTGAGCCTGTTCGCTCAGCATATTCATCAAGGCAGAGCCTGCCGCGCCCGACGTGATGGTTTCAATGATGCGCTGCGATTTGGCTTGGTTTTCGCGCAGCCCAGCCCGCGTGAGCGCAAGCTCGTCTTGCAGCGGTTTGGATTCTTCGCAATAGCTCTGGCGCGCCCGCTCGACGGCTTGTTCGAGAACATCGGGCGAGTCAACCAAAAAAGCCATGACCTCGACGGCCCAGGATTCGGCGGTGCGAGCTAAAACGCGGTTGCGGTGGTCGCAGTCTTTTCCGCCTTTTTTGGCCTGCGCGCAGACATAGTGATTCACAAAGGAGAGGGTGCGCCGCTTTTCCTTTTCGTTCGGTGTTTTTTTGACGTAGTGCGGCGACATAACGTGGCCGCATTCGGCGCAGAAAAATAACCCTTGCAGCACATAAACATGTCCGGTTTCGTTGTGGCCGTAATCCCTCGACTTGCTCAGTTTGGCGCCAGGATTGTTCGGGTATTGCGCGGCCTTTTCCCGCCGTATCGCTTGCGCCAACTCGAAAAGCTCGACGGGAATCAGGGGTTCGTGTGGCGCCTGCACAATACGGTAGCGGTCTGGTTCCGACACATGGGAGAACCCTTTGTTTTCCTTGTTAATTTCGATTTCGGCGACATACCGCCGGTTTTGCAGCAAATCTCGAATTGTGCCGACCGTCCACTCGCTCTTGCCGCCAGGAGAGGGAATGTGGCGTTCTTTGAGAAAGTCGCGCACGGCGAAGTCCGACCGTTTTTCGACGTAGACTTGGAACATTTGCCGCACCAAAGCAATCTTTTCTGGGTCGGGAAGAAGGAGTTTCTCTTCACTCGACACCAGGAATCCCGTTGGCACGCGACTCCCGTTATACATCCCGCGCTCCAACCGTTGGCGCATCTTGAATTTCACTTTTTCGCCAGTCTGTTCACGGTCGTAGCTCTTAGCGCCAACGAGAATTAGCTCCGCGAAACGGCCCGCGGCGGTTGAGGTATCTTGAGGGTCGTGAACGGTTTTAAATTGCACGTTATGCTGCTTGAATTCTTGGTTCACTTCATAAAATTCAGGTGTATTTCGAGTGAACCTATCATACCAGCCGCTCAACACTAAATCGATGTCGTTATCCTGCGCCATTTGTCGGATTCGTCTTAGACCAGGACGTCGCAGTGAACCGGCGCTAAAACCTTCGTCCTTAATGGACGCGGCAATTTCCCAGCCTTCTCGCTTCGCATAGGCTGTCAAATCTTCCAGTTGCGAGTCACAGCTTGGGAAGTTACCTTTGGTTTGTTCTTGGGTGCTGACGCGGGCATAAAGTGCCACCCGCGGCAATGCGGAACCCGTGTTACGGTTCGAGGGATTATTGTTGCGAATTCTCATGTTTTCCTTCATTTTTCAGTTCGGTTTGGTCTGTTTGGGCCCAAACAAAACCGCGGCGCGAGAAGCTCATCCTTGTGGGATTTAGTTCTCGATAGCCGCGGTGTCGTTGGTGCGGTTAATGTCGTTGGTGACAGTGTTGTTGGTGACGGTGTCGTTATTGGTGGCGGTGTCGTTTTTGTTCACGCGCATGGCTCTGGGCGCCGATGAGAATGAGTTCAGCAAACCGGTCCGCAGCGGTCGTAGCGTCTTGGGGGGCGTGGACGGTCTTAAGTTGGACATTATGCTGTCCGAACTCTTCACTGATTTTGTAGAAATCAGAGCTGCTGCGCGCGAAACGGTCATAGCTACTAATAAGCACTAAATCGATGGCATCGTCCTGCGCCATTTGCCGAATGCGCGTGAGACCGGAACGTCGGAGGGAACCGGCACTGTAGCCTTCATCTTTGACCGAGGCGACTATTTCCAAGCCTTCTCGCTTTGCATAGTCAGTCAAGTCTTGCAACTGCGAGTCACAATTGGAGAAGGTGCCTCTGGTCTGTTCCCCTTCGCCTACGCGCGCGTAAAGGGCCACTCGCGGCATTGAGGAACCAGCGTTGCGGTTCGATAATTTATTTTTGAAAATTTTCATGGTTTTCCTTTGGTTTAATGAGGCTCGCTCCGGCCAAGAAAGAACAACGGAGCTATTGGTGACGGTCTCGTTGCCCGCCTGAATTGATGGTGCGACCAGCGATGAGCCTGAAACTTTGGAGTGGTTAATGCCCTTGGTCCCGACCTGTCCCAACATAGGCGGCGTCGCCGTTTTGAGAGTCAGCGTTCGACGCTATCCGTAGGCGAATTTTGGTGCCGTCCGCTTTGCTTCTTTACAACTCGTAACGCGATGGTCGCCAAGATGTCGCTCACTTCGTTCATTCGCTTTTGCGGGCTTATTCCGCCCTCAATTTCGGTAGCTTTCACCATTGTCACTCCCTCAAAGGGATTGACCGGTGGGTGAGGGGCTTCCTTACTGTTTCGACGTGATTTGCGCCGCGAAATGGGGCTTTTCTTGATGACAGAGTCCGTAGCAATTCCCCAAATTTCGTTGCCCGAACTGTCGCTCACGCTGATACGCGGCGGTAATGTATCAAAGCAGTCGAGAATCATGGCCACGATTTGTTCGGTGCGCCCAATCCTTCCCGTTTCTGTATTAAGAAGGGCGGCAATTTCCTCCAATTTCAACGGCAGGGAGTTTGGGAATTGCTGGCCTTCGGATTGAAAGGGGATGCCGTCGAAGCCGTTGTCATGACGTAGTTCGGAGGTTTCAATCATGTTGTTTCGCCCCCCTTTTAATCTCGCGTGTTGGCGTATTCTGTCCCATTGCTCTATAATCCGCGAAGAGTTTCGCTTCGATGCTTCGCGGGTCGAGCCATGCTTCGCCATCGTCCCAGTAGGCCCATACGGTTTCGAGAAGCTCGGTTGCCGCGTCAAGTGCTGCTGCTTCCTCCGTTGTGAGGTCGCGCGCCGCGTTTTGGCAGTCGCCAAAGCGCTGCCGCCATTCTGCTTCGATTTCGGTCACGTCCGCCGCCTCGATGGTTCGGCGCTTGCCGCCAATTGTAACGCCCAACGGGGCTTCGGGGAGTTCGCCGCGCTGCGCTGCTTGGAACAGGCGTTCATAACTTTGCAAACATGCCGCGATTATTGCGGTGCCTGATGGTTCGGTTACTTCGGGCGCAGCAAGCAACTCCAAAAGCGCCGGTTTGAAGCGTTGGAGGTCGGGAAGAATCGGAGTCACGACGGAAGCCGCGCCGCGGTAGCGCAAGCGTCCGGCCTCTGCCCACAACTCCACGCCTGACATAGCGCAAAACGAAAGCAGTTCGGGGGCGCTTTTCATACGGCACCATCCAGAATCTCGTCGCCAGAATGCACCCTTCCCGATAAATCGTCTGGCACTGTCTCTTGAAAATTTTTATTTTCACTGGAAGATTTATTTTCAGGATGTAGGGCATCCGATTTATCGGGAAGGGCAGAAAACCCCGTTTCCAGCAATTCCAGGCCACAATCCGAAAAGCTCCAAAAGTTTGCGCGGCCGTGCTCTGCTTCCCTTTCCACAAACGTCAAAAGGCCATGCGCGCGCAGTTCTTCCAACGCGCGGCGTGTGGGCGTGTGGGACGATTTAACGGCCTTGGTGACGTTGCCAGATAAAAGGTTTGTTATTCCGTTTTTATGCTCATTTCGAAAACAACGGATGATTTCGCCGCGAAGTTTGGGAATCGAGTCGAGCGCGATTTTCTCCAATACGCGCCAGATTTGGACTTCTTCCACGCCGATGACCTGAAGCGCCGAATACATCCGTCGAAGCATCAAACCAAAACGCGCTGGCACCTCAGAATCGTGGACGAGTTCAATATCACGGGTTCGTGCATCACGGTCTACGACGCTTCGACCGCACGCCGTGAACGTCGCCAGAGCGAGTAACTTGTCCTGGGTCGCCTCATCAATTTCTGCGGGATGAGCTGGGATTTCTATTTGCCCAAAAAATCCACATATCGCTGCTTTCATTTCGGCGCGCATTTGGGAGTCGTTTCCCCCTCGACGCATCGCCATCCGTGCGATTTGTTTCTGGTCATCAGTGCTGTGCTGCCAACGGTAGCGCATGAACCGTTCGCCCATCGAATTGGTAACAGAGGTCGCGCTTTCCAGTGCATCTGTGCAACACGCAATCACACCGACTTTCCCGCTCCATTCCAAGTTTTTGCCGCCGTCGTTGCCGCCGCGCTTGCTCCACGAACCGTCGTAGATTTCGCGCAGTGCCGCCAGAATCGCCATGCGCTTGTCGTGGTGGATGGAAAGTAGCGAGGTGAAATCTTTGAGCACCAAAATCCCGAAATCGCCCACTTCCCGCAGTAGGCCGCCCGTCGAGTCCGCGTTGGTGTCACGCTTCGAGGAGCCGGATAAAAACGCCGCCTCAGTGAGAGTGCCAACTAAATGGGTGAAGGGTAAAGCGGCAAGGGGTTGGACGGTTTCGGTTTTGCCGGATGAGCTGCCGCCCACAATCAAAAGCCACACGGGGTCGCCGTCCATTAAATTGGCGACGACTGTCGCCAATACAACTTCGATTAAGGACGTATCGGGAAGATACTGATACTTCCTAAACGCAGCTTTTACATCATCGAGGCTGTAATTGGTGTTCGTCACCGCCGCTGCTTTAGCCTTGAAATCGCTGCGGATTTCATCGCTATTCATTGGCGGGTTCTGGTTTGGCCCCTTGTTCTGGCCGAACACTTCCCTGCACATCGAAATTGCTGTTTCGATGGTCATCTGGCCGTAGGTTCTGCCGTCGCTGCTGTGGCGCTCATCCCACTTTTCCCGCATACGCTGCGACGAACGAAACATCGTATCCATGCGCGCCGCGTCTTTGCCCGTCCAGAATGCGAGTAGCGAGCATAACGCCAGGTCGCCTTCGGATGGTCCGGTGCTGTTGTCGCCAGACCAGAGCGCCGAAAACTTAGTGCCGTTACGCGCTTTGACTGCGCGGTTAAGCAAATCGTTGTCGGAGAGGTTGACGCCGTTGTCCCGCGGTCTGAGGCTGGATTTTGGCTTTGGTGTTTGCGCCGCGAAATGTTGCGCATGAAAGGTCGCTATCGCTTCAGTGCGCTCATTGATTTGACCGTCGCAGTCCTCAATCCTGTGGCCGGTCACGGTCAAATACCGAGCATGGTTGTAAATCTCGAAGTCGCCTTTCTTGCGACGTCCGGTGGGAAGGGAGGCGCGCGCAAAAAATCGGATGCCTTCCCCACTGGGGCTGATTTCGGCGTAAGAGTCGAGAGAGGCAAACGCTTCGCAGACTTCGGGAATCCAGGCGCCGGATTCGGTGTTGGCGTCGTCTACGTCCACGCCGACGATGCCTAATTCTTCGGTTAGGGCGAAGCCAATTCCATCGAAGCCGCCGCGCTCATACCGCACGGCAATTGTCTCAAAATCGTTCCACGTCGAAGATTTGGTCGCATCCGCTTTATAGCCGTTGGGTTGGTAGGGGACTTTCGTCCAAGGCTTTTTATGGCTAGGGCGATATTCGTAACGCCACAAGAGCCACTGAGGTATGGCCTTGAGTTCGTCGGGGATGGTGGCACGACGGACGGGTAGAGCCACTGGTTTGGGAGGTGGTGCGCCCTCTTGGAGCGCATAACCATCGCCCATCTGGGGTTGCATATCCGCCGCTATGAGGGGTGGGGTTGCACTACGCGGTGAGTAGGGCGGTCTTTGGGTGCTTCCTGTGATAAAATTCTGCATTGCCCGAACGAAAAAGCGCCCCTGCTCCCCCAAAGAGCAGGGGCGCTTTTTCTTTCTCCTTTCGGAATTTGGGCAAAAAAAGACGCCGCAGAGGAGGACTGGAAAAACCTCTGCGACGTTGTCAGTGCTGACAAATATTGTGGTTTTTTATCTGAGGCGCAGCTCGCACAGTTGCGAGCCGCGCCCTCGGTAAGAGAAAATAAACCTTGCTTGCTTGTCAACTTCTTTGAAAGATGTTGATAGCCAAGCGTCCAATATTCGCCAGTCGAGGGGGTTTCCAGTCCTTCGATTATGGGGCGCCGCCTTCGGCGAAATTTGCTCACTTGGTTGGCGCCGGTGAGAGCAGATTTCAGAGAAGAGCGGCGTTTGGCGTTTTTATTTGCCTTGCGAAAAACACTGAGAGTGTCCGCAGGTAATTTTCATGAAATTGTGCCGAGAGATGTTTTCTCAACGATGTTAATTTTAGGAAGCGCCCTCGGTTCACGACCCCACCACATCGCAGGTGACACGGTTCTGGACATATTTCTCGCCGCTTGCGGTGCTCAAGATTTACGCGCAGACCGCCGCGCCGCCGATTTGATGAGTTGTTCAATTTCAGCGCCCGTCCAATCGGGGGTCACGCTCGCGATATGACTTGCCAGTCCATCACCGAGGCATCCGAAACGCTTGAGATGGATGTCAGCAATCGCCGCCCGCTCGCTGCTCGATGGAAGGTCGAGAAAGAAGCGTTCATCAAAACGACCGGCGCGTGTCAGTTCGATGGGTAGCTTGGCGTAATCGTTAGCAGTAGCGATGGTGAAAATCGGCTGTTTGTGTTCTTGAAGCCACGTCAGCAAAATCCCCACCATGCCCAGCGTGACGCCTGAATCGGTGCTGGCCGAGCTTTGATAGCCGCCAACGCCCTTTTCGATTTCATCGAGCCACAAGACGCACGGCGCCACCGCTTCCGCCAGTTTCAAAGCGGCACGCATATTCTGCTCGGACTGGCCCACGAGCGAGCCTTTGAGAGCCGAGATGTCCAGTCGCAGCACTGGCCACCCGAGCACCGCGCCCGCGGCTTTGGATGCGAGACTTTTGCCGGTGCCCGAGACGCCGACCAGCAGGCAGCCTCGAACGCGCAAGTCCACGTCGTGTAGGCAGGGCAAAACTTCTTCGGTGAAGTAACTCTTGAGACCATCCAGACCTCCGACCGTTTCGGGGTTGACGGCGGGCCACACCTCCAAAAAGCCGGAGTTCTTCACCAGCCGCATTTTTTCCTGTTCGACGCGGCGCGGGTCGAGGTTTCCGCATTCGACCAGTGCCAGAGCGAACGAGTTTTCGGCTTCCTGCAAGGTGAGACCGGCGGCGGCGTCGAGACAGGCCGACTCATTTTCAGGCGTGACGGTTTCGCCGACTGAGTTGGCGACAACCATTAAAGCCTCTTTCAATTGCTCGCGCGACGGCAGGTGCCATTGCAGAACCGGAACGTCGTGTTCGAGTTCGGGCGGCAGACTCCACGAGGGCGCGACCAGAACGGCGCAGCATCCGTTCGACTTGAGAAACGGAAAGGCATTTTTGAGCGCGCGGTAGGCGCCAGCATTTTTAGCAAGATGCTGCCAGTCTTCCACGACCAGCAAGGTGTCTGTGCGCTGGGCAACGGTTTCAAAGGCTTTGGCAAAGCTGGCATCCGCGTCGATGACGGCGCGGGTGCGCACGTCTTGGAGCCCGCCAGATGCCGAAATGCAGAGCACTGATTTCGTAGGAAAATCACGGAGCAGGCTTTGAAAGAAGCGTTCTTCTTCAACCGTTTCAACGGCGACGGCGGCGAACGCAGCACCAATGTAAGAACTCAACATAAAGAAAATCTCCAAATCTCAGGAAGTAGAGGCGTAGGCCTCCCTACCAGAAATAGCTGCGTGGCGATTTTCTCCGTGCACTCTCAAACGAGTGCAGTGGTAGTGGGGGCAGTGGAAGTTAGTCACGCTTTGGCAGCGTGCGAGAAAAATGTATTCTTGGCAAAGTCAAGCCACAGAGTGTTGGCAAAACGGTGCCGCCGTTCAGGCTTCTCTGTGCAAGGGGCCAAAATACGAGCGTTTGGCCTCAAACCGCGAGTGGTTTTAGTTGGTAGTCACGAGTCAGAGGCATTATGGCGGAATTCCGCGAAACGATGGAGGCGCTTAAACTGCGGTCAACAACTTGTCCTTCCCAGCCAAATGAAAACAACATCAGCATTCGGTTTGAAGTAAGTGGTTAAAATACACGATGAACACGACTTTTGACAAAGAGGCGCTCGGAGATTGGCGAAATTTCAAAGGCGATTATTACCATCTCCTATATGGGATTTGGCGTTTGCTGCACCGGCATAATGAACTCCTAACTTTTTATGCTGGCAACGATTTGGTGGCTTGCCCTGTGCCGATACGCAAATCAGAGGCAGAGATTGTCCAAGCTGGGGTGAGACAAGAGAAAAAGGACATTTGGATTCAACTCAAATCGTCCTCTGCACCATGGAATAGCGGCGGCCTCATTCAGCAAGTCCTCTTCAATTTTGTATTCAATGCCTTGACCTCGGAAAGCGAGGGTAAATCTTGGGAAGTCGTCTTAGTCACACAAGGTGCGATTCCAAAAAGCGATTTACAAAAGTTCGTTCGAGCGCACACGGCATCAGGCACGGCGATAATCTCATCATCTGCGTCACCGTCTCCGAAAAAATCCAAATCCGCACCTAAAACACCCAAAAGGATTTCTGCGAAAGACCTGTTCGACGCCGTTGTTGACCGCACGCTTGAGACTTGGAATCAGGAACAGAAACTGGAGCCTTCGCGCTTACGAACGCGCGATGAAGTGCGAAATGTGGCGCTCAAAGTTTTGGAAAGCCTCGCCGGACAAGTGCCTTTGTATGAGGACGTAATGAGGGCGCAAATTCGCGCTAAAATCATCGCTTCGGTGCGCGGCACAGAGGCTGCGGCGCGGCGCATCGAGGATTCTCTTATTCATGGGCTGATGGAAAGCGCGGCGCAAGGGCCAAAACACGCGCGAATTTTCGATACGGAGTGGCTTGACGAAACGGCGGGGCGCTCGCTCAATCCCCAAGGACGCTTTGACCTTGACCCCGCGGAGGCTTGCGCGCACGCCAATTCGACATTTTTGCACACTGATTGGGACGAGCATTGGCACGTCGAGCGTCCAGCTTTGGAGGCGGCTTTTGGTGCGTTTTTAGTTTCGTCTCAAACCGTCTTTTCGCTGGCAGGTGTCAGTGGAATCGGTAAAAGTTGGACGATTGCCCGCGTTATCAACCATCTTTGCCAAGACCGTTTATGCCTGCTGGTCGAAGGCAACATCCTGGACGATTATTCAACGTTGGCTGCCGTTGTTGGCTCGCGGTTGCGACCAATGATTCAAGGCGATGAAACGGATATGGGTTTATTGGAGCGTTGGTTGGCCGAAGCTGCCGCGCAAAACAATAATCCACCTCTTCTTATTCTCGATGACCTAACACTTTCCCAACCTGACCACTCCAAACGCCAGCGTCAGTTGAAATTGTTGTGTCTGCAAGCTAAGGATGCTGGCGTCAAGTTGCTGCTTTCGGGGCAATGGCACCTCTGGCGTCTGGCCAAGCTGGGCCAGGAATTAGGCGTCGATGATGTTTTTCCTCCTTATCAAACCGAAAACATCGTTGATGAAGACAGCAACAACGCGACGAGCGCCGTTTCAAAAGATGTTTTGCGCTCGCTCGGTGACGACCGCATTTCTTTCATCATTCAGGATTTCACGGCGGACGAGTTGGAATTGGCCGTGAGGAAACGTCTGGGCAACTCATCTTCAGAGCGTGTTAATGCTCTGGCGCATCGCCTTCGCTCACCCGCCTTCGCCCCGCTTCGTAACCCTTTTTTGCTGTCTCTGGCGCTGGAAGACTTCAGCACCGTCCACAAATTACCCGAAGATGGAACTGTGTTCGACGTAGATTCACTGTTGGATAGAACCATCACGCGGATTTTAGAGCGAATAGCCGAGCCGGTGGGACTGACCGGCGAGGACTTACGACCTGGGCTTACAGCACTGGTGTCAGGCTTGTGGGAATCGCGCGAACGAGGGCTGACCTTGCTCGAAGCATCCAAAATTTTAGAGCAAAACACGGGGTGTGTGGGAGTAGACCTCGTGAAATCCTTGCGCGGCGCTGGTTTGCTGGTGCCGACCGCGCCTATCCGCATCGAACGCAACCACATCGCCTATCGGCTTTTTGCGCTCGAACTCCAAAAACAAGCGGATAGTGGAGCCAAACTTCTCGATATTCTTGACCCGAAAAATGAAGCGGATTCCGGCGCAGTTGCCGCGTTTTTGCGCCACCTATCCAGTCAACACACGCCGCTTTTGACGCAGGCTCCGGTGGAGTCGCTCAAAGTAAACCCTGCGGTAGTTTTGGCGCAAAAACTGATTCGACAAGACCAGCGCTGGTCGCGCGCCATTTGCGAAGGATTGGCCCAGGCTTCAGCTGACGACGTGCAGGTCATAGCCTTTTTAGCGGCGTTTATTCGTTCACCAGAGCGCAGGAGCATCCACCATGAAGCCTGCCGCGCTTTGGCACATTTGGCCGCTAAAGGGGGCGAAGCGCGGCGATGGGCCAGCGAAATGTATCATTTCGGGGCGCACGAGGAGCGATTGAGCAGTTCCATGGTTTTGCGCGAATTGCTGGAGTTCGACCCAGTGCGCGTTCGGCGGTGGGTGACGCTGCGTTTAGAACGGGCGGCGCGTTTCAACTGGCAAAATAACGACGAGTGCAAATACCGGAAACAGTGGCTGCGTTGGGCGCTGGACCCCGTGCAATACCCGCGGCACCATCGGGCGGCCCAAGCGGGACAGCGAATTTTAGAAATTTATCGGCCTCTGGAGAATCACTACAGCGCCACGAAAGAAAGCGCCTTTTGTGACCCTAACGGGCGCCGGAAAATGCCATTCGATGAGTGCGATTGGACTTATGCCGAAGATGTCGCCGAGGTGCGCGGTGGCCAAATTGCTTGGAATCCGGACGAGAAAGAACGGCTTTTCGAGGAGCTGAGGAACGGCGACGCCAACGCTCGCTTTATGGCGGCTAAAGCTCTGCGTTCGGCAGCGTTCGACCATATCGGCCACGTCGCGGACATCTTGCTGGAGCGACTGCGCGCCGAAACCGACGGCTCCATTTTGGCGCGCTTACTGTGGGCGTCTTACAAATTGGGCCAACCGCCTTACGTAGCGCGCTCGATTGGGCGAAGAGCGCACCCAGCTTCTCGCCTCCCTTCGCGAGACTCGGACCGCTCTTCTGGAAGCTCGCGGCGGCGAATACAGGGACATCGTCATCGCTGGCAACGCCATCGCACCGGCGCAGGCCGCGCGCGAAGTCGCTGCGGGAAGAGAACGACACGACTGGCTCCCCGGCCCTCTGAATAACGGTGTTCCAGTTGTCCCCTGACTCCCGCCGAAATCGTGGCGCTTTACGCCAGCAACAGCACAATTTCGCAGGAGGACGAAGCTGAACTGCGTCATCCCCTTCCCGATGCAAGTCAACTGCTGGGTGCGGGCGCTTTTGCCCAGTTCGTTGCAGCAGAGCAAGACCTCCAAGGGCGCGACCTCACTGCGGGCCAAGCCCTTTGGGGTGCGGTGCCGGACTCGCTTCCCCCTGCCACTCCCACAGCGCTCAACGACCTGCGTGACCGCCTGCTGCGCGCGGTGGAACCTCTGGGAGAGGGTGAGCAATGGCGCATCGCGGGCATTGCTGCGGGAGAAACGGGAGGTGCAGAAAGCGAGGTCTGGGAAAACCTGATTCGGGCCATTGAAGCGGTGCAACACCAGAGTCAACTGGCGCGCGAAGGTTTGCTCGCGCAGGGGCCGGAACTGGCGCCTGCGATTGACTTGGAAGAGCAGGACAGGGGGCTCCAAGAAATCTGCGAGCATTTGCGTGGCGGCGGGAACTTGGGAGGTCTGACCTTACTCCTGCACCGCAATTGGAAACCGCTCATTGAAAACTGTCGCACAAGCAGCGCCAAGCCAGCACGCTTGGAACAGTTTGAAGCGCTGCACTCTTTGGCGCGCTTGACACTCGAACGGCGCCAACTCGTATCCCGCTGGGACCGCCAGATGACGCCGCTGGGTGCCCCTTCATCTCAGGATTTGGGTGCGACTCCCGAAGTCGGAGCCGCGCAGTTCATCCCCGTTTTACGCGAGTGCTTGGGCTGGCGACAAAACGTCTGGGCGCCTCTGGAAGCGGCAATGAAGGAAGTCGGGTTTGATTGGACGACACTGCTCTCACAGTCAGCGCCGGTTTTAGCAGTCAATGCCGACCTCCTGCGTTTGCGCGATACCGTTACGAAGGCACTGCCCCCGCTTTTTGAGGCTCAGGCGGCGCGCCTCCAGTGGCGCCACGTCCAACACGTCGCCGCTTCAATGGAAAAACGACTGGCGGCAAGTAGGGGCGCCTCTGCGGTGGATGCCGCATTGAGCACCGCTGGCCACGCCGCGGCGAGCCCATCGAGACCTCCCGTCACCGCTCTGCTGCAAGAAGCCTTTATAGCGCGCGATGCGCAAAGATACGCCGCCGCGTTGGCGCGTCTGGAAGAGCTTTCCCGCCTGCACAGCCTGCAGGGGCAGCGGCAGCAGTGGCTCGCAAGGCTAAGCGAAGTCGCTCCCGCCTGGGCCAGCGCAATTCACTCTCGCAGCGGAGTCCATGGCCAGAGGTGTCCTCCCGAGGACGTCGCTGTCGCTTGGCGCTGGCGTCTTCTCCAGCAGGAACTGGAGCGGCGTGACGCCGCCTCACCGGAAGCTCTGGAAAGAAAAGTCGAAGAGTTGGCTCAGGCGGTTCGCGCCAACACTGCCGAGATGATTGACCGCCGCGCCTGGGCCGCTCAGGTGAGGCGCACCACGGTGACACAGCGACAAGCTCTGGTAGGCTGGGTGCAAACCATCAAGAAAATTGGCAAGGGCACCGGCAAGCGCGTGCCTTTGCTGAGAGCCGAAGCACGCCGTTTGATGAATCAGAGCCGAACCGCAGTTCCCGTGTGGATTATGTCCCTGTCCCGCGTGGTCGAAAACTTCGACCCCAGCCGCACCCGCTTCGATGTGGTTATTATCGACGAAGCCAGTCAAAGCGATGTCATGGGCCTTATCGCGTTCTATCTGGGCCGTCAGGTTGTAGTCGTGGGCGACGATGAGCAGGTCAGTCCCGATGCGGTCGGTCAAAAAGCCGAAGAGGTGCAGCACCTCATCGATGAGCATTTGACGGGCATTCCCAACGCCAACCTCTACGACGGGCAGTTCTCGGTTTACGACGTGGCAATGAGTTCTTTTGGCGGCACGATTTGCCTTCGCGAGCATTTTCGCTGCGTGCCTGACATCATCCGGTTTTCCAACTATCTGTCTTACAACGGCGCCATCAAACCGCTTCGCGACTCATCAAGTGTGTTCCTGCAACCCGCAGTCATTCCTTACCGCGTGGCAGGGGCGGAAACAGCGGCCAACAACGTCAACGCAGTCGAAGCTCAGGCGGTGGCGTCCCTGCTGGTTGCGGCCACGGAGCAGCCGGAATACGAAGATGCCAGTTTCGGTGTGATTTCGATGGTCGGGCTCCCCCAAGCCGAACGAATCGACTTTCTGCTGCGCGGCTACCTTGAACCCGCCGAGTATGAGCGCCGCCGCATCGTGTGCGGCAATGCCGCCCACTTTCAGGGCGACGAGCGCGAGGTGATGTTCATTTCGATGGTCAATGCCCCGCGTGAGAGTGGGCCGCTCATGATGCAGGAGCGTCCCGCGTATCGCAAGCGGCTCAACGTCGCGGCGTCGCGTGCGCGCGACCAGATGTGGGTGGTGCACTCCCTGCAACCCGACATCGACCTTAAAGCCGGTGATTTACGCCGCCGCTTTCTCGACCATGCGGCCAATCCCTTGGCGCTGGCACACCTACACGAGAGCTCAGAGGCGCAGGCCGAGTCAGAGTTTGAGATTCAGGTGATGAGGCGCTTGATTGCCGCGGGCTACCGCGTGGTGCCACAGTGGAAGGTGGGCTCCTATCGCATCGATATGGTCGTTGAAGGAAGGGGTAAACGTCTGGCCGTCGAGTGCGACGGCGACCGCTATCATGGTCTGGACAAATTGCCCGATGACATGGCGCGTCAGGCACTACTTGAACGGTTGGGTTGGAAGTTCGCCCGCATCCGTGGCAGCGCCTTCTTTCGTGACCCCGACGCTGCGATGACGACGGTCTGGCAGCGATTGGACCAGATGGGAATTGAACGCCTTGGCCCCCTCGAAACCGTTTCTACTTCCCCATTAGCAGAGAGACCAGCCGTCATCGAACGGATTATTGGCCGCGCTGCCGTGCTTCGCGATGAATGGAACGGCGTGCGCGACTGATATTTGATGAATTGCACTCGTTGCTCTCATCCACATAATTCCAAGTGTCAGTCCTTTAGCGCCGCCTACTGGCGTGAACCGCAGTGCCCAATTTTCACAGAAAACGTGTTATCTGGCGTCGCTATTGTGGCTTTATAACGTTGTTAGCTTGCTACGTGCAGCTTGATAGGGTGCGCGAGTGTTTATAATACGAATTGAAGATGCACAAAGGAGATGGTCAGCATGGTAGCAGCAAACATTCACGAGATTTATGTCATCGAGCGTAAGCAGGGAGACGTGCCTTACATGGACACTGCGGTGGTGCTAAAGGCACACGACCAAGAGCGGTATCTGCCTATTTGGATTGCTTATCCTCAAGCCATTGACATCGCGGTGCACCTGCATGGCCCACAAATGCAGCATCGCCCCTCTACCTATGAGCTAATGGCACAACTGGTGGAACGCTCGGGCGCACGTGTCGAAGCCATTGATATTACCTCTCTTCAAGAAAGCGTCTATCATGCGACGCTGCGCCTGATGATTAACGGAAAATCGGAAGAGGTGGATTGTCGCCCCAGTGACGCTCTGGGCTTGGCTCTGTCGGTCAATGCTCCTATCTTTGTAGCAGCAGATATGCTGGCACGGGAAGGATTCGATGAGCCTACGGTGTTCGCTGCCGAGGGCGTTGTTCAGCCACTTGCACTCAACGCTGCCGCTTAACTCAGGCGGGGTCAGCCATCGGCGCATGGCTGACTAACAGCAAGCTAACAAGAGACATGTCGTCAAGGTGTTTACCTTGCCGTTTTTTGTGCCTCTTTCTACTTTCGTCCACATAATTCAAGTTGTCGAAAGTGCCCTGATTCTGACGCTCGGTTTAATGATTTTGAGAGTCTCGACTTGCGTAGGTTTGAGGGCGAAAAGCTCACACAAAATCGGCTTTTTATTGATAATCGGGCGGCGGCGGGCGCGGGAGTGGCTCTGGCGTCAACCCCTGTCCGGTGCGAAACGGACAAGTAAGATAACCGAAATTATGTGGCCGCAGAGTAAACCAGCCCTTGTGGAAGTTCCTCATGGGGCCAAGTTAAGGGCTATTAGAAGGCATCTGTGTGTCTATGGGGTTTTCCTTTTAGCGACTGACATATTAGCCGAAATGGTGCGAAGTTGGGCACGAAGTTGGGTCTCTCGTTGATGCGATAACTTCAATTGATTTTGTAAATTCGCTATGGATTTCTTGAGTTCAGTGTTTTCTTTTTGCAACTGGCGAGCCTGTTTCGCCGTAATTTGAATTGCGCTATTGAGCAGCTTGTTTTCTCTTTCCAGTTGAGTTTTCGCCTCCAACGCAGACACATCCGTCGCATCCGTGCTTTGCCCTTGAGCTACAACAAGGAAACCAGCCAAAGAAACTAAAGAGAGAATAGAGGCACGCCAAGTTACATTTCGTTTATTCATGTTAGATTTTTCCTTTCTGAAATTATCACATACAGTCAGCCCACATGTAATTCATTGACAAAAGCCCTACCCAAAGCCGAAGATAATGGCTTTTATGCGGAAATTCCGGCGTTGCGGTTCGCTCAATCTGGCCGCGCCGAAGCTCTGATAGTTGGAATTAATTATGTGGATGACATGCTTGAGGGGCACGAGCGACCGGCTGTAAGCCGTTGGGGACAGCGCCTTGTTCCGCTGCGGTTAATCGGCCTTAATCGGATAAATACTCGGTTCCGACTACTCTGCCATTTTTGAAATAGACAGTTAAGGTTTCAGAATTGAATCTGCCGTCAGTAGGGTCAAGAATATAATGAAACGATTGAGTTGGGGTGTCAGTAACATCTGCGCCATAACGGGCATCGAAAGGTATACCGACTCCCAAGCTCAATCTTGGCTGGCGAAATCTTCCATCTTTGGGAAAATGCTGGCTGAATAAGTATTGAACCTCTTGAGTTGCCATCCCGTTGCCAATGTCACGATGGAACCGCATGAAAGGTTTGACAGGACTGACGGGCAAAAAGTGGAGAGTGAACAAACCAAAACTGAAACTGAGAAAAAGCCACAAAGTTTGTTTGCGCTGTGACGACAAGAAACTTGGCAGCGTCAAGAGGAGAGCCGAGAATCCCATTGCCAAGTAGAATTGCCAAGACAATGAGACGGCACTTGCACCATCCAGAACAAGTGCGAACAGAAACAGGGCTGACAAGAAAATGGCTTCGACAATTAAGAACCCGTTGCGCTTGAGATTTTCCATGTTCATGTCCGTATTTCTCTGACAAACACTTCGGCTGCTATATGTTGCGCGCAGCGACAGCACAACGTGATTAAACTACAAAAGCGACGTTTGATAGCTTGAATTATGTGGACAGCTTTTGAATTTCCTCAAAGGGGATACCCAGTTTCACTAACGCGCTTGAGGCGATAAGTCTGACCGGATAAATCATCCTTTTATTGACACAGCTTCCATCCATTCTTTGAAATGTGTCAGAAAAGGCTTGCTTAAACGGCTCAATCAAGCGCTTGTCCTGTAACTTGCGTAGCTCATGTGCGGCGCAAACGCGCACTGCTGGCAGCTGGGCTTTGAGCATGAGCCTGCTGGCCTGCCATATAGCGGTATTGTCTCCGAGTGCGGCAAGAGCAACGACCAACATTTGTTTGTATTCGCCTTTGGCAGGTGGCAATTCTTGGCGCACCGAAGAAACCGCTACATCACCCATGGCTTTCAATTCACCGATATATTTGGAACGATTGAGTTCGGTTTTCGAAAGGTAAGAAGTGAAGTAAGACTCGTTTGAGACTTTGGGATTATCACATTCTTTCTTCAAGTCATTTAAAACTTCGGTTGAACTTCTGACAGGTTGAGGCGGCGCGTCAGCGGCCCAAGCTGCATATTGAAGCGTGAACACGAACAGCAGTAAAAGTGTCTTGAGCATTATCAAAGTATCCTTCATTTGGGCCTGTCTCTTCTCTAATGGTGTGTGAGTCAGATTTTGGTTCATCCTATCCTTGAAACAAAGACGAGCTAAAAAGTTCCTCTGATGCCCGCTTAGGGCCAGATAACACCTTTTATGTGGGTGTGCGGAAACTCCCCACAGCGTTTCATCAGCCAGATAAGTCCTCCGAGTCATAACGTCCGTAACGACTGAGAAAAGCTACCACTTCATGCCAATTTTCCTTCGAGTTCGCATGCTCTACGAGATTCTGGATAGCTCGACGCACAATCACCATGTCGAAATGTTCCATGAGGATATAGCCCCTCAAAATGTGGAAATCTCGATTTTTGACGTCATGTTGCAAGCCTAAGGCTGAAGCCGCGACAAAGTGAAAGAGTTCGGCTCCGTCCTTTCCCTGTTCGCCCACCTCAACCTCAAGGTGGACAAGAAACCCATCTGCACCTTCAGGCAGCGATTCAACTTCAGTGGAATATAGACCTTTGATTTCAAGCTTCATCAAAAAAATCTGCCTCCGATAAGAGGTGAGTTTCCATACACCGTCTATTTGAGTCGACGTTGCTGGCGGGAACTCTAACTCACGGGTTTCTGTCTCTGTGGAGCTTTAATAGACGTTGGATTTCTGGCGCGTCAGGGTCTACCAATGCACTCGCACGACCCGTGCGGCCGGACGAAGGTAACCAGTTCTGACAATGGGGGCAGACCTTCTCATCAACTGCAATAGGCTGCTCGCAATAGCGGCAGAGAACTTCACGTTTTGTTGAGGTTCCGATTTTGCCGAAGAGTCGGTTGAAGAAGGTGTCCAGAGGTGTGGCAAAGTCCGAATCCTTTTTGCCGTCCAGAAGAAAGGCCCATGCCAAACGAGTACCGCACCTCAAACAATTAATCTCGCTATACGGATTAGATTCACGACAGTTGCCGCAGATTCCGCGAGTTTTAGTGGGGGTCATGAAGTTGCCTGCCAAGGGGAACGATGTTCGATAATCAGCCTTCCCTCGTAAAGCCCGCGCAGCTGCTTTGCCCTCAATTTGGGTCTTTGGAGGAAGTTGGGCTGTGTTGAAATTGCGGCGTTACTGGCGAGAGTTTCCATACACCGTCTATGTTAATGAAAGCGGAATAGCCACAAAATCGTCAGTGTTGGCCTATGGCGGTCGGACGTTTTATTAGCCCGACGTTGGTTTGTTTTAGACCTCTTCTTGTTCGACCACGCAACTCCATCTCTGTGAGGACTGGAGAGGGCTTTGGAATTCTTCAAGCGCTTCTACTCTGGCGAAATACTCTGGGAGCGTAGCGAAATTGTAAGCCCACAAGTTGGTTGTCAACTTCCTGAGTTCGCTCGTAGGGGCACAGGTGAATTTGCAGTGAAGTTGCTCCATGTGGTCGTATTCATCATCAACGTCAATAGAAAACTGCCGGACAAAGCCCCAAGTGAAGAGTTCTTCGCCAGTGAAGGCATAAGTGCCACACTCAAAGAGAACGCCATCTCCTTAAACCAACATCTCACACCTTTTTCCTAGACGCCTTCCCGAATCCGGAACGGTCTTGGACGGAGCAGACATGGCGTTTCATCGAGATGCTGGAGCTCCTTTCCGAGAAGGCACAAAAACAGGGATCCGCAGCATTCGATGAGGAAGGGGCTCAGCTCCTAGCTCTCCACGTCATTTCACTGACGCGAGATCCTACGCAACGAGCCGAAATGCTGATGAAAGTAGAAAGCTGGGTTTCTGGCCTGAACCGCGCGCGGTGGGAAGAAATCTTCCAAAAGGCGCGGTACGACGTTACTAAAGACCTCAATAAGTTAAGTCGTATGGTCCCGCATTGGGTGCGATACAGTGGAATCGAAATGGACTCAAACCTCTCGGAAACGCTCCATGCGATATCGAGTCATCCGCGTTCCCAGGCCCTCGTATACTTGGGCGATCTGCTTCCTGTCGTGTCCACGTATCAGGCATTGGCGGTCGAGGAAACGGCGCAAGAACTCGAACGGGTCCGTAAATGGTGGCCCTGACATCTGACAAGGGCAGGTTTTCTCTGAGGTAAACGCGGTGGATAGTGCGGTAGAAGGTGTTAGTGGTAAGGCGTGGCGTACCGCGCAATGACGCTACGTGCTTTAGGACGGATTACCAATCTCCGCCCGCAGGAATTAAAGTCGCACTTGGCCTAGCCTGATGTCGAAAGCGCCATTCTCGATGGCTTGCCGTCGCTCCACTACATCGGCAAATTGGCGCTGCCGAAGAAACCAGGAATTTTATTGAGCGCCGTGAGCACAATGGCATCGTGATACGGAGTCAGCCCCACTTCTTCGCGGAGGAAATCTCGAAAACTGGTGTGATAAATCCGGTAGAGCGGCGGCCCCTGCCCTGGGCGTTCCTCGTCTAAAAACTCGCGCCAGACGCGAATGACTTCGCGAATACTGGTAGTCTCCAAATGAGGCCAACGGCTTTGGGTCCAGGCCACCAACTGGCTTACGGGAACCGGTTCTTGGGCCGAGGCTAAGATGCAAACGACGGGCTCGAAATAGTCGCGAAAACGCGGCGCATCCTGCTCACGCATGAAGCGCCAGTGTCGCTTGTAGTACTCCTTGAGTCCCACCGGCAGATCATAGATGCTGTCCAGATTGGTGGGCGTGAGATGCCCATCCCGGATGTCACGGAGCACGTGCACCAGGTACATGAAGTTGCCCTGGCTCTTTTCCGTAACCGCGTTCAGCATTTCGTCTTCAGTGATCCGCCACTCGATGAGCCGTGCCATCATTTTCTCGCGGAATTGGTTGAAGAAAGTCTCAATGTAGAGCCGAACATCAGCGAGATTCTGCTCACCTCTGTCATTGATATAGATGTCCCTGCGCCGGTCTACCGAAAGCCGGTACTCTTCTTTCTCACGAGTAGTCAAGATAAAGAACACCCCCTCTGGAACCGCAGCGGGCAGAAACAAACGATTTGCGCCAGCAGCCAGTCCCGTATCCTCCGCTTCATCCAAAGCGTCCACGACAATTACAATCGGCAGCAGGTCACGCGCCCTAGCGACCTCGACAGCCTCGCCGAGAAGTTGTGATAGGAAGCCACTATCCTGGGTAGCCGATGACGGCAGCGCCCCGTGACTCAACTGATACCGCACGACGAGCTGCGCGCAAATATCAGCTAGAAAGTCGCGGGGTGACCGGATATTCTGTGTGACTATGTTAAAGTGGTGGAGATATCCGTAGCGCTTCACAAGCTGGCTCGCAAGCGCCGTCTTTCCGATGCCGGGCTCTCCACGAATCACCACGTAACCCGATTTAAAATCAGAGTTCGAGGAACCTTCCAGAAAATCTTGGATGGCTTTGAAGACGAATTCCCGCCCCACGAAATCTTGGGTGCGCTCCTTGACCAGACTACGGAACTGCTCGACGCGTAAATGCTGGGCCAGCACCTGAGATGACTCGCTCAGCAGCTGAAAGAAAATATCGCCAGTGAAGATTGAGCCCGAACCGACCGTGATGGTGTCCCGACCGGAGTGGAGGTTCTCCTGTTGAATAAGGGCATCCCCCGTCGGAGAATGGCTTGGTTCTGCCCTTACGCTTTTGGGCTGTCGCCTTGCTGTTGCGTTAACGTAGAAGGCCCGCTTGTTTGGCCCGCCGTGATGCCAGAGACGATGATGTCTTCCTGAGCATCGATTTGCCGGATCTGCACTGCACCAGCAGCTAAAAGATCCTTGATACTGACGGAACCCATCGATTTGAGTTGCTCGATAGTGATCCCAGCGGCAACTGCCGTCTCCGGCGCATGGCTTTCAATCAGTTTGATGAGTTCCTGCGCCGAGCTGAGTACGTCAACGTCTTGATCAACTTTTTCGCTCGTGAGATCTTCCGCTATCGAAGCTTGCTTGGCTGGAGATTCAGGGTTCTTTTCCAGAGGCTTTACGTCCACGCCGGAAAAGCGGGTCTGGATAAGGTTTTTGAGTCCCTCATAAGCATCTTTAATGGCTTGCTCTGCTGTGGGCTTAATGCCCGCGACCGCCCCCGTCACCAGCGCCGTTACTATAAGTGATATTGGGTCCATATTAATTGCCTCCATAATGCTATACCAGATTTCTGCTCCGTTCAGCATTGGATATTAACCATTCAAAGCTGCAGAGTTCAAAGTTCGTGCATTTACTGACATAGCCCCCGGAATGGTCCAGTTGAAAGGTTCGTAATTTCGTAATGTCGATCTTGTTTTTGTCAAGATTCAGGAGTGCTGAGATGGCCAGGACAAGGCAATAAAAAGATCTCAGAGGTCCGCAAGAACCGGCTAAGGAGACCCATGAAGAAGAGCCAATTCACCGAAGGGCAGATCGCTCATGTGCTTCGCCAAGCCGAGGCAGGAACACCGGTGGCGGAACTCATCCGCAAAGCCGGGATCAGCGAACAAACCTTCTAACGGTAGAAGAAAAAGTTTGCCGGGATGGGTGTAGCGGAGTTCCGCAAGCTGCGCCAACTCGAAGAGGAGAATCGCAAGCTCAAGCAGCTGGTGGCTAATCTCTCGCTTGACAAGGCGATGCTGCAAGAGGTGATCTCAAAAAAGTTGTCAAGCCGGCGCAGAGGAGACAGTTGGTGCTATTCCTCCGCGTCGGCTTTCGTGTCAGTGAACGACGAGCCATTCGTGCTCTTGGCTATGGGCGTGCTTCAATGAGATACCAACAGCGCCGTGATCCTCATGATTTACTTCAGCGCAGAGGATTACCGCTGCGGATCCCGATATTTAGCCGGAGATTAGTCTCGTCTGCGGGCCACCCAGGCTTCTTTTTGTTTGGCGGAGATTTTGGCTTTGGATTCGGGGCTCAGTTTGGTGCCCTTGCGTCGTCCGGCATGATAGATTGGGGTCCACGCCAAAATATCGGCTTCACGCAGCGCCAGGCGGCCCAGAACCTTCTGATGGGGCAGACGCCCTTCAGAGATGGCGGCATAGACAGCGGCGCGAGTCACGCCTTTCAGGGCGGCGACTTCGGGAACGGTGAGTAGATTTGGCTTCATGGTTCGCTGCTTCCACCATAGCAAATTCCATCGGCTACGCCTAAACCATAGCATATTATACTTGACAAATATAAACCTTTAACTATAATGAAGGCATCCATCACTAAGGCGTAACAATGAGCGCAAACTCAGGGCTTGTCCAACCTCATTCCATTGAAGAAGACTGCCTGACCGCTCAGCAGCGCACCGACGCTATCGCTGAGATCCTGAGCACCATTGCCCTACGGATAATTCGCCAACGCCATGAGCAAGAATACTCCTCATCACGCTAACGCCACTCCGACCAGAAAGCGCGTTGTTCTCTATGCGCGGGTTTCCACCCAGGAGCAGACGCGCGGCAAATACCCCAGTTGCCAGTCGCAGATCGAGGAGCTGACGGGGTTTTGCGCGGCCAACGGCTGGGAAATCTTCGATTCCGTGAAAGACGAAGGGGTGAGCGCTGGCTCTCTGCATCGGCAGGGATTGTCGCAGGTGCGCTGGCTGGTGGAGACCGAGCAGATCGACGCCGTGGTTTGTACCTGGTATGACCGCATGACGCGCAGCCGTGACTTCTACGTCCTCGATAAGGAGTTCAAGGCGCATAACGTCGAATTTCTTACCCTCCATGACCCAACCGACCGTAATACGGCATCGGGCCGCTTCCTGGAAACGATGCTGGTCGCCGCCAAAACCTATGAACGGGAGCAGACAGCGGAAAAAGTGCGCACCAAGATGCGGATGCGGACCGAGAAGGGGTTGTGGAACGGCGGGTTGGTGCCGTTTGGGTTCAGGCGTGATCCGCAGACGCAGGCCATTCTGGTGGATGAAGCCCTAAAGCCGACTTTGCAGCGGATGTTCGAAATTTACGTCGAGGAGCGCACCGATTTTGCGGTGCGCGACTGGCTCAAAGCCCACGGCATACCGGCCCATTCGGGGAGAAGCGAATGGAACGTTTCCAGCATCCGTGATCTGCTCAAGAATCGCCGCTATATCGCGGAAATCGAAATCAACGCCAAGAACAAAGGAATAGTCGATCTGCCCGAATCCGAGGCGTATCAGGTTGTTCCGGCTCCACATGAGCCCCTCGTATCGCGCGAACTCTTTGAGATGGCGCTGGCGATTCGTCAGGAGCGGGCGTTGCAATCGCCCAATCGGGGCGGGAAGGGCTACGGTCAAGGCAAGGGGAAAGGCAATACCAAGAACCAGTGCCACCGCATCTATCCCTTACAGGGCATCATGGTCTGCGGCGATTGCGAGTGCTCCATGACGCCGCACTACGTCTACCACAAGCCAAACCCCCAGGCAGGCCGGCAAAATGCTTCGTTCATCTACCACTATGTCTGCACGCAACGCGTGAGATACCGCAATATCGACCACACCAACCGGATACTGGCCCGCGTGCCGGAAGCTTGGATCATCGACCAGATAAGCCAACTGGTGAAGCTGGATGGCGTTCTGGCGCGGGCGTTGGAGATCGGATGGGCCAAAACCGATGACTCCCTGCAACCGGCCAAAGACGCTTTGGCGCTGTGCAACAGGTCTTTGGAAGAGAATCAGCGGAAAATCGAGGAGTTGGTGGCTGCCGCTCTCCAGACTGACGGCGCTTTGATGGAACTACTCAAAGAGAAGGCTGGCGAGGTCAAGGCTGAGCGGGAACGGTTGCACGCGGAACAACGGCAGCTAAGTGAAGCCATTGCGCCCCTCTCCCAGCGGGTTGATGCCAGCGAGATTCAAGATGTGCTGTCGGATTTCCTACAACTGGCTGAAGCCGCGCAACCGCAGGAAGTGCGGCGCCTGATGCGTCTGATCGTGCGCCGCATCGTGTGGCGAAGGTCGGGCGAACACACCGTGCAGTACTGGCTTCCCACGAGAGACACGCTGCCCAGAACAACCCGAAATATGTTGGTTCGAAACAGCAGCGCCGCTGGCAGGATACCGAACACAAAACTCGTTGGTGAGAGCCAGCGGGTTTTGCTGTTTTTCATCTTGCTTCACCTCGCTGGATGTTTTCAGATGGCGCACTGGTGATGGGGCCATCGTAAAGATGCTGGAGGATGGAGCCGCACACCTGCGCCGCGTCCAGCGCATCGGATTGCAGCACATCGCCGCGCCGCGTGATGAACAGCGGGCCGGCGGCGGGCGCATCGGTGGGGCGGCCATGCGAGCCTTTCACCAGCGTGGCATCCAAGGGGATCACGTCCATCAGATAACGGAAGCCAAGCTGCTTTTTGAGCAGCGTCGCGCCGACTTTGAGCGGCGGAAACTTCAATGCCGGATCGAGCAGCAGTTCCACCGGATCGTAGCCTGGCTTGCGATGAATGTCCACGGTGCGCGCGAAATCCGGCGCCCGTCGCTCATCGAGCCAGTAATAGTAAGTGAACCAGGCGTCCGCTTCCGCGATGGCAACCAAATCTCCGGCGCGAGGATGATTGAGGCGATGCTTCGCTTTTCCGGCTTCGTCCAGAACCGCTTCGACGCCAGGCGTGGTTTCCAGCAGTTGCCGCACCTGTTGCGTCTTGTTCGCATCGTTGAGATAAACATGGGCCACCTGATGATCGGCGACGGCAAAAGCGGCGCTCGCGCCGGCGTCGAGCAGCTCCAGCCCCAACTCCTCGCGCACTGCGAGCAGGCCCTGCTCGCGCAGCAGGCGGTTGATGTGGATTGGCTTGGAAACCTCGGCGATGCCGTATTCCGAAAGCACGATGACCTGCGCGTCGCGCGCCTCGTAGAAATCAATGAGGTCGCCGCAGACGGCATCAATGGCCCGCAAATCGCCGGCGATGGTCGGATGGTGCGGCCCCAGACGCTGCAAGTTGTAGTCGAGGTGCGGCAGGTAGATTAAGGTCAGCGTCGGCTGATGCTTCGCTTCGACCCGCATCGCCGCGTCGGCGATCCAGCGACTGGAGCGAATCGACGCCTTTGGCCCCCAGAAATCGAAGAGCGGGAAGGTGCCCAACTCGCTTTGAAGCTCGCCGCGCAGGGCGGCGGGCTGGGTGTAGATGTCGGGGATTTTGCGGCCATCGGCGGGATACATCGGACGCGGCGTCACAGCGTAGTCCGCCGACGAATACATGTTGAACCACCAGAACAGGTTGGCGCAGGTGAAGGACGGGTCGAGTTGGCGCGCCATTTCCCACACTTTGGGCGCCTGCACCAGATGATTGGATTGCCGCCAAAACCTGACCTCGCACTCGTCGCGGAAATACCAGCCGTTGCCCACGATGCCGTGCCCGTCGGGGTAAGCGCCGGTCAGGTAAGTCGCCTGCGCGCTACACGTCACGGCGGGCGTGACGGCCCGAATCGCCGCCGTTTTTCCACGCTGCGCCCAAGCGCAGAGACGCGGCGTAGACGGCCCCAGCAAATCCGCCGTCAGCCCGACGACGTTGATTACAACAGTTTTTCGCAGTGCCATCAGGCTTCCAGATGCTGGCCGAGAAGCGCGCCGATGTGCTGCAACTCCTCGATTTCAGTTGGGGTGAACTCGTAAGCCTGCGGCTTGGAGATGCCGAGGGTGCCGCGCAGTTCGCCATCCACCAACAGAGGAACCGAGATTGCGCCTTCCATGCGCGTGTCTCTGGCTCCCGCCCTGGCCACGCCCGAATCGTCGGTTTGCAGGTTGCAGACTTGAACCGGCTCGCGTCGCTGCGCCGCCAGCCCCGCCATGCCCTTGCCGATGGGAATCGCCCGCACCTGATTCAAAATCGAATCGGGAATGCCGCGCTGCGCCCGCAGCGTCAAGATTTCCGACTGCGGGGCGAAGCTGTGAATCGTGCCGACCACGCATCCGAAGCGGCTCAGAATCCGATCCAGAATCACCGGCAGTGCGGCTTCGGTCGCGCCGTCGTTTTGCAGCGCTTGCTGCACTTCTGCGAGCAGCGATGGCGAGGTGCCTTCATTTTTTGTCATGTTTGTCTCCGCTGGTTGCGCGCTTGCGGTGCCAATTTCGTCCAGCACCCAGCGATACTCGCGGTGAATGGATTCGAGCAGGTCTTGCTTGAGCACCGGTGGCAGCACGTCCCAGGTGTAGGTTTCGATCTCTAAATGGCGGGTAAAAGCCGCGCCGCGCAGCCTCTCGAAGCTCGCCCCGATGTCTTCGCGCGTCGAGCCGAATAGGCCGTAATCGGCGACGAAGAGGGGGACGTGAAAGTGGACGCGCCACTGCTTGGCCACCGTATCCTCAATGAAGGGCAGCGCCTCGCCCAGGTCGCGGTGATGGTGCAGCGAGCCGTCGCTGTGCTGTTCGATGACCTGATGCAAATAGGTGGATTCGGCGAAGGGCGCGAGCTGCCGCGACAGTTCCGTCCTTTCCTGCGAATTATCGGGCAGAGGAATCTTCAAAGCCGAGCTGACCTGCACGCGCCCGATTTGGATGCCGCAAGCCGCGAAACGCTCCAGCGCCGTGACGGGGTTTTCGTATTCGACGGCGAAGTGGCAGGTGTCGAAACAGATTTGAACGTGTTCCAGCAGATGACGCTGCGCTGCTTCGACCGGCACGTCGAGCCACTCCGCCAGCAGGGGCGCGCCCTGAGGCAGCAGCCACTCCTCGAAGAACGCGATGGTCTCCTTGCTGTTTTCGATGAGGCCGTCCGGCTCCGGCTCGATGTCAAGATGAATCAGCTTCCCGCTTTCCAGCCGCACCTGCACCATCGCCGCCGCGATGCGCGCGATGTTGCGCGTCATGGTTTCCCAGGCTGCGTCATCGCCGTCCGCGAGCCATCGCTTGTAGGAAAGCGGCGAAGTCGAGATGCCGCCATCCACATCGTCGGGCAGCAGTTCGCCCAGGATGCGGACGAGGCGCAGCGTGTAAAGCACGCGCTCTTCGTCGCGCCAGTCGGGGGCGAACACGTCTTCCTTGATGACGCGCCGGTGAAACGAGCCGAACGGAAAGCCGTTGATGAGCGCCACGTAAAGCCCGTTTTCCCGCAGCCAGTCGCCGAACTCGCGCAGGCGGTTCTCGCCCAGCAGCTCCTCGCTTTCGCGCGACGAAAGGCGCAGGCCGATGCCGAAAGGCGACTGCGGCGCGAGCCGCTCTTTCAGGGCCGGCGCGAACCGTCGCAAATGGGCGAAGACTTCATCCCAACCCTCGCCAGGATGGATGTTGGTGCAGTAGGTCAGGTGCAAGCCGCTGTCGGGAAGTTGCATGGGATGAGTTCAATTCTGTAACCGGAAGTTTGGTGACTGACCGAGGAACTCGACTGGGTTCTGGTAGACGACCTTATCAATCAAGGCTTCGCTGTGGCCGCGCCGCCGCATCTCCAACACGAACTCCGGCACCGCGAGCGGCAGGCTGGCGCCCCAGTCGCAGGCCGAGGCCACGCAAATCCGCTCTGGGCCATAGATCTCGATCATGTCGGCGGCGCGCGACAGCGAGACTTTGGTCTGCGGGTAGAGCGTGAGGCCCGTCCAGAAGCCGTTTTCCAGGATCATCTCGATGGTGTGCTCCTCGGCGTGGTCGATTAAAACGCGCCCTGGCTCCATTTCCGGCCTCTGCCCCAGCGCCTCGATGATGACGCGCGTGCCCTTCCACTTGTCTTCGAGATGCGGGGTATGAATCAGGATTAACTGGCGATGTTCCAGCGCCAGCGCGACGTGATCGTTGAAGGTTTCGACTTCGTTGCGCGTCACGCGGTTGACGCCGATTTCGCCGATGCCCAGCACCGTCGGGCACTCCAAATAGTGCGGGATGCGCCCCAGCACCTGCCGCGCCAGTTCGCGGTCTTCGCCTTCCTTGGGGTTGAGGCACAGCCAGCAGTAGTGCCCAATGCCGTATTTGGCGGCGCGCTTTGGCTCGAAGTCGGTGATGTGGCGGAAGTAATCTTCAAACCCCTCCGCCGAAAGCCGATCCCAGCCAGGCCAAAAAGCGGGTTCCGTCACCGCGACGCAGCCGGTGAGCGCCATTTGATGGTAATCGTCGGTGGTGCGCGAAACCATGTGGGCGTGGTGATCGATGTAGCGCATCAAAGCTCCTCTCCGCACCAGTGGTCATGGGCGCCCGTCGCGCTTTTCTGATCCAGTTTCGCCTTGAGCTGGGTGCTGGGGTCGCTGAGCAGCATCTGAACGCGCTGCACGCGCGCCGGTTCGTCGTCGCAGAGCAGGCGCAGGGCGGCCTCGAACGCCTGCACGCGGAAGTCGCGCTCGGCGCTTTCGGGGGCGGCGCGCTCCAGGCGATCCAGAAACGCCGCGATTTCCAGCAGCCGGTTGCGGCTCTCGATGAAATACTCGTCCACGATCTGGCGCCGTGTCAGCGGACAAGTGCCGGAGTGTCGCTCCATTTCTGTTCTCCTTTGCCGTTTGGCGTTGTTGGGGATGTGCCGTTGGAACGGCGGGTGAAAACGCGCTCATCCACGCGCCTGAGAAGTTGGATGCTCTGCGTCATGGTGGCTTCGTCTACCTCATGCACCTCGAAGCCCTGGCCGATGCGCTTCAGCAGCGTGATGGTGAGCCGGCCGCCCAGATGCTCGCGGAACTCGTGCAAACCTCGGAAGAGGCAGCGCGGGTGTTCCGCGTGATCCAGGTGTCGCTCCATCTCCAACGTGTAGAGCGCAAAGCCGACGCCGGACAGCAGTTCCAGCACGCGCCTCCACTCCTCTTCCGGCAAAAAGCCGGCTAAATGGGAGTAAGTGGCATCGAGCGCGATGCCGATGGCGACCGCCTCCCCGTGCCGCAGCCGGTAATCGGTCAGTTGCTCCAATTTGTGGGCCGCCCAGTGACCGAAATCGAGCGGACGGGAAGAACCCATCTCAAACGGGTCGCCGCCCCCGCAGATGTGCCGCAGATGCAGCTCCGCGCAACGGTGGATCAGGCGCTGCATGGCCGCCATGTCGCGCCCGCGCAAGGCTGGAACACTTTCTTCCAGAACCTCAAAAAATGCGGGGTCGCGGATAAGCGCCACCTTGACCGCTTCGGCGATACCGGCACGCCAGTCGCGCGCCGAAAGCGTGGCCAGGAAATCCGCATCGTTTAACACCGCCCAGGGCGGCGCAAAGCTGCCCAGAAAGTTCTTCTTGCCAAAAGCGTTGATGCCGTTCTTGACACCGACGCCGGAATCGTTCTGCGAAAGCGTCGTCGTCGGCACGCGAATCAGGCGCACGCCGCGATGCGCGGTCGCGGCGGCGTAGCCCGCCACATCAAGCAACGCGCCTCCACCCACCGCTACCACGAACGAATGTCGGTCGAGGCCAGCGTTATGGATAGCTTCGTGGAGAGCGGCGACGTGGCGAGGATCGTTCTTGACCGCCTCGCCACTCGGCAGCACCACCGGCGTGCCCGCGAGCCTCACTGCGTCGGAGTGGCTTTGGCAATACTCAGCGGCCCACTGCGCCAGGGGATAATGCGCGCAGAGGCTTTCATCAACTACGAAGAGCAGCCGTGCAGGGTGACCATCACACCGCTCACCGCTCTGCGCAACATCGCGCAGCAACCTGTTGTGCGGTGCGAAGAGGCCGGTCGTGAAATGCACCGCGTAATGAAAACTGATCTTAATCTCGGCTTGAATCGGCTGCATAATTCTCTTTCTCAAGTCACGGCGAAGGCTCGCGCCAGCCCTGCGGCCACAAGCAGCAAACTTAAAACGGCAAGGCCAAAGACCACCCCTGCGTAGCCGGCGGCGATGGTCGCATCGAAAACAATCAACGACAGCACGCCCGCTTTGACGGCAACACGAATGACGCTTGGATTCGGCTCCCGATAAGCGCGCCAGAAGGCGGGCAGCACACGCCAGGCGAAAAGAACTCCGAACGGCAGCGCCGCAAGCACGCTGAAAGCCGAAGTGAAACCAAGCGCCAGCAGTCCAAGCAGAATGGTGCCCAGCAGCCCCAGTGCGAGCAAGCCGGTGCCGGAACTGCCGCCGCTCACTTCACCCCGACTGACAAGAGTGATAGCCGCGATGTAGATAATGGGAAGCAGCGCCAGATACCACCGGTCAGCGAGCAGAGTTGGAGCAGCGCTCACCCCCAGCAGCAGGTTCAAACCGCGACATAGCCCCATGTTGGCGGGGCCAATTAGCGGTTGGTGTTTGCCCCAGGCGTTGTAAACGATGACGCAAGCAGCGATCACAATGGCGAGCGCCCCACTGAGGCGCGAGGACATAAAGGCCGCGCCAATGCCCAGCACCAGGAGGACAAAGCCCAGCAGAGCCGCGCCGCGCAGAGTCGCCCGCCCACTGGGAATCGGGCGTTCGGGCCGCTCCCTCGCATCGAGTTTCGCGTCGAAAACATCGTTAAGGACAACACCGCCGCCATAAAGTCCGGCTGTGGCCAGCAGGAGCCAGGGCAGCGCCGCGAAATGTGTCGCTCCGACGGCAGCAAAACCGGCGAGAATGTCGGCGACCGCCGTGACTACGTTCGCGGGACGCATCAACTCCCCATAGGCGCGGAGACTGCTTCGCGGCGGAGCGGATATTGATGCGCCTGTGGAAGCGGCCATTTGTTCCGATGAGCGGGCGGGCGGGGCCTCGACGGGATTATACGGCCTCATGGAGTTCTGCCAGCTCAGATGGGTGTTCCAACACTGGGAGCAGAAACGTTCTATTTCCACCGCTGTGAACAGCGTCCCTTCACTGTCCGGCTCACTCGCCCTGCTGGGTGCGCGTCACACGCCAGATCATTCCGGTCTTGCGGTCGAATTCCATGGGGAAATGTCCTTCCGCTATGCGATGTAGATTGACCCGATGCGAACTGAAGTCAACGATATACATGGCCCCGTCAGGCCCGAACTTCACATCGTATGGTCTCTCGATCCCTTCGCCATGCCTTCCCTGTTCGGAGGCCGGCCCTGGCTTCTCGTTCTGAACGAAAGGTGTCACGGTCTGCTGTCCGCTGCCATCAGTGCTGAGTCCGACGACTCGGCAGCCTGCGTATTTATCTCTCAGCGGATTGGTGATCCATGCGAAATCTCCGTATTCGGGAACCATCAGGTAGTCCGCGTAATCTCCCCACGATTCCGGCGCGACATCGGGTTTGGAAGGCGAGGAATTCACCTCATGCAAGCCTAAAATAAGTGACGTGTCCGGCTGTTGCAGGCCACTGGCCTCATGATCGATCAAAAAGCAGATCTCTCTCGGTTGCCTTTCTCCGTTGATATAAATTGGTGCAACCGTCGAACTGGTCGCCTTGTATTTGGGACTGGTCACGGGGTCGAAGCTCGCCGTGAAATCAGGCCAGCCATACCAGGCTCCTTCCCTGACACGATACGTCCCGTCGTGCATATCGGGAATGGGCCGTCCTGGGGCATTGTCATAACCATTGATGGCGACAAACATTTCGCTTTGCTTATTCCAGGCGATACCAATCGTGTTCCGAAAGCCCCAGGCGTAAGGCTCGACTGTCGCTTCGGCGTTATCCGCATCGAAAACGAGAATAGATCCGCCGCATTTTTTACGGCCTTTGATGACTTGCCCAGGTGCCGTCTCAGTCCCGAAAGGCACAAAAGCACCTGTTAATACAGGGCCGGAAGAGCCGTCTCGGAAATCAGGCAACTCGATATTAACGCCTGTTAACACGATGTCTTTGGCTGTCGTGGGATGTCCATCGGGTTGCTTACGCACAAACGGAATCATGTTTTGATCCATGAAGCCGGAATTGCCTGCAATACCGACACAGACATACATTCTTCCATCGCGTCCAACACGAATATCGTTGGGTTGATGGTCTGATTTGCTGTCCACGATGCCGCCGAGGATCTGGGTGATCTCGCCGTCGAGGGTAACGCGTGAGACGGCGCCGCAAAGATCCATCTCTCGATGGGTGATGTAGAAAGCGCCATTGTGCCAGGTCATGCCGGAGATGGCGGGATAGATCCTGCCGTCCAGATTGACGACTTCCGTTGTCTGGCCATTCTCTTCCACGCGGAGAATCCGTGCCGAAGCACCCTCCTCATCAAGAAACGTCCCACCGGCTTCAGCCACATACATCCGCCCTTGGTCATCCCAGGCTACGGATGTAGGGAAAGTGAGTCCATCCGCCACCTTCTCAATTTCATAGCCTTCGGGAAGCTGGATCATGGGAAAGTTGTCCGAAGGCTTCAAGCGTGCGCTGGCGAGCCGGTGCTTGATCTCCTCGGTTTTTTCTTTCATCATGTTGGCGCCGACGCTTATCGCGCCAGCGAGGGCAGAAGAGAGGGGGCCCCGTTCGGGCTGATTATCCTGGGTCATATCAATGGATTCCTTCGCTTAAAATCGCTTCAAGCCTTCCAGCCAAAGCTACGGTCACTCTGTCAGCAATTCCGCCGCCTATCTCCATCCGAGAAGATTACTGCGGCGCGAATCGCGCCGACGAAAATTTCGGGAGTTTTCTTGTTCAATCGCCGGAAGACTCCCGAAATCTTCGTGTCTTGGCCCTGTTGTCAACGGCGCGTGACCTTCCAGACTCCTCCGGTATACGGCGGGACACCTTCATGGGGGACATCGTATTGCGGCTCGGACTCTGAGCGGAGACGGATCCGCTTATCATGCGATTTATCACCATCTACACTCCTCTGGGTAATTTCTTAAACATCGGGCCAGCAATCGGATCTCCACGAACCGTTCATTCCTGTTGCCAATTGTGGTTAACGGCGCCGACCCGTTTTTTTAAGCGCTGCTCTGGGACGACTGCTCGTGGAGGGAAGGCGAGCGGGAGCCGTAGAGCTTGGCCACATCCCCAGCGCGCGGGCCTTGCTTGGCCTGCTGCTCCAAATGCGTCGGCGGCTTGTCCCAGGGCATGCTGCCGACGACCACTTTGGGCACGTTGATGAAAACTTCCGTGCCCGCGCGCTTGACTACCGCGTTCAGCGGGATGTAGGTCTCCGTCTTGAAAATAAGGCCGCGCGGCACCAGTAGATAGGCATCGGTGTCCTCCGTCGCCGCCACGACTTGTTCAACGGTGCCGACTTCCAGATGATCGGAGCCAAACACCGTGTCTCCCCTCTGGGCCGCACTCGTGGTTGGTGCCGAGTCATCCTCTGCCAGGGTGTCTACGGCGGCCAGAAACTCATCCACGTTCATCACGGCGTTGGCGATCAGCGGGTAATTCAACAGCACCGAGGCTTCATAGGCGGGAATGCTTTCGGCACCGATGGCATTGCCGAGAAAGGTCACGTCGTAACCGGCTTCCATCGCGTGCCGTCCGGTGGACTCGCAGCACAGGTTGGCGGTCATGCCAGCGATGACCATGTGAGTCGTTCCCAGCCGTTGCAACTGGTCGGGAAGATCGGTCGTGAAGACATCGCAGCTTTTGTGGGGAAGCAGCACGATTTCGTCCTCGCGCGGTCGCAGGTCGGGATGGAAGTCGGCGCCCCAACTGCCGGCGAGAAACATCTTTTTCTCGAACATGATGCGATTGATGCCGCTGCGACGCTGCAACTCCTGATTCGCGTAATCCTCTTCGGTGTAGGCCATGGGCGCGAAGAGAACCGGAATGCCTCGTTCGCGTGCGCCCTCGATGGCGCGTTGGAGATTGGGCACCACGTCTTTCATCTGCACCGTGCTCTTGGTCATTTCCCAACCGGCTCCGCCCTCGGAAAGGAAATCGTTGACCGGATCAATCACCAGCAAAGCTGTGCGCTGCGGGGGAAAGGTTATTCCCGCTTCACCCTTCAGCCGGTAGGTGCCGATGCCTTCATCGCGGCTGCGCCCTTCAAGGTTTGTTGGGTTCATGGTTGTCTTCTCGTTGTCCGAAGCAAAAACGCATCGTGGCGCGACCACGCCACGCCATGAGAAACATCGTGCGCTTCTCGCAGTGGCGCGTTTTACATCTTTCCCATCGCGCCGGCAAACTGCGGTGAGTATCCCGACAGCACAGGGCGGCGTCTGTAATCTGGCTTACACTGCGAAGGAAAATTTTCGCGCTCTTCAACTCACCGCCAGATGGCGCAGACTTTCCATGTCCAGCAGCACGATGCGCCCGCGATGCAGTTCGACCCATCCCTGCCCGCGCCACTCGTTGAGGATTTTAGTGATGGTTTCCCGATAGGCTCCCACACCGCGCGCCAGTTCTTCGTGCGTGCAAGTGACCTCGGCCGCGCCGACAACCGGCACATTGGCGCGCCCTTCGCGCACCAATTGGGACTGCGCCAGTTGGAGTAGCAGCGCGGCGACACGCCCCGCGACATCCTTCAGGGCAAAATCGACTAGTCGCTGTTCGGTTTCCAGCAGTCTCCGCCCCAGCCTTTCCACCAAACGGGTGGCAATGCGTAAGTCGTTCAGCATCGTCATTCTTACGTCGTCGCGGCTCATGACGCAAAGCAGACACGACGTGACGGCTTCGGCGTAGCTGCCGTAGAGACTTTGGCCCAGCAGCACCATTTCACCGAAAAGGGTGCCTTCCTCTAATGTCGCTGTGATGAATGGGGTGCCTTCGGCGGAGAGATGATAAAGGCTGACACGCCCTTTTTTGAGCAGAAAAAGAACCTCGGCGGGTTGTGTGGGGCTGTAGAAAACATTGCCCGCCTCCACCTCTCTGGCGGGCATCATCTTGTCCATCGCCTCGAGTTCTTGAGGCGATAAATCCTGCAAAATTTCAATCTGTCGCAAATAAATCTGCTTTTCAAACGCGGCTTGCGGTTTCGATTTCATATTCTTGGGTTCCACTGACTTGAGTTTTCTCGATAGCTTCCAGCCTTTAACTCTATCAAGACCCGCAGCCAAACCGCGCAGCGATGGGACGATCAATTGCGCCCGCCGCAAGAAGGGAAACGCACTCGATGCCTGGAAGTTTGGGTCGTGGTCAAGTGTGAGTGGTTTGTAGTAGCGCCGCGAGGCGCGTTCGGAGAAAGCGTAAGGCGTCTTTGGAAAGTGTGCCCGTGCGACGGGACGCGCCTTGCGGCGCTACTACGAACCCACACGCCCATCCATACTTGACCACTACCGAAGTTTGGTGGCGACATCTCATCAGGAACACGCTCCTTCTAACTCCAGGGGAGATGAGTCAGGAGCAGCAAAACAACACTCATTGCCAGCAGAGGCACAACTGCATTCTCCGCAAACGAGCCGGTCGTGAATCTCCCTCTGGGTGGCAAGAGATGAAATCGAGTTTTCGAGGGATAAAGCAATCGAATCCCGCTTTTTGTGGCCGCGTCGCCCAACAAGTGGCTGGCATAACCCAGCAAGAGGGCTGCAACGGGTGCCCACCCCGTCCAGAATACGAAGGGAGCGGTGATAATGGTGACCATACCCAACCCCCACAGTGAGTGCAATAAACCGCGATGCTGATTGGTGCGATGCACAACTTGAGCCGGAAGCAAAAAGGGCTTGAACTGGGTGCCAGGAATCTTCAAGTGCTTGATCTTGGATTCTGAGGCGTCCAAGTCGGGTAGCAAAGCTCCTAAAACAGCACAAGCGGCTAACGTTCCCAAGTCATAGCCAAGCAGTTCTGGCGGCAGGGGAGTCAGCAGCCAGAGCGAGTTGATGCCGAGTAGGGCGTGAGTAGGCCATGTCACATCACCTCCTTTTCTCTGCGAGGGTGCAGAACGGCAAATGCTGCCGAAATTATGGATTCAGATATAAATCGGGTCATGTCTTCGAGGAATAGTCAGGCTTCATGGTAGAACACTTCGCAGGCAGACGGCGCAAAAACAAAGCGTGGAAGAGACAAAACAGGCCAGGTCATAAACGATTGGACTTTCATTTACGGACTAATCTCACGCTCGCGCTCAGAACCTGAACCACCTTGCTTGCGCTCAAAACGAGGCGGTAAATGAGCGGTTCGAAAGTGCGTGGGCGCGGCCAGGTGGGTCACATAAAAGTCTCGAACCAGCCATAACACCTGTTGTGGCTGGTTTTGAACCTTCTCCCTCCTCCATTCTTGAGCTTCATTACGCTCCTAACGGTTTTCCCCTTTTAGAAACAGCCGTCATCCGATCTTTACACAGTGAAATCTCTTTCACTTCCCCGCTGAATGCCGATCCACTATTTGCGACTTCCTCCACCTCCATAGAATAGGACGCTCATGACGTGGCCAACTCACACCCTCTTCGGCATCAGCACACTGTGGCTTCTGGCACCCGTGCCACCGGAAGTTTTGCAAGCTATAGCTGATCTGAAATGAGTTGCGTCGTGGGCCATCGTCCCTTCGCAGGGGCGAAAAACGGACTGGGATTGTAGCACGCTCAACGGCAACACAATTCATTCCGATGAACTCTCCGCAACTCCTTTCAGACTTGCTATAAGATCCAGGCAAACGAAGCTTGCGCCGCCGTGAGGATCAGGTGTTATCTCAGGCGAGGCATCAAGTCTTCCAAGACAGCGGGGCCACTTATGGCAGCCTACGCTTGGTGCGTGCTCTGCACAAGCTGGGGCTGCACACCTCTAAAACGCGAGTGCGGCGTCTGATGAAAAGTGCGGGACTTTGCCCAGTGCAAAGGCGGCGGGTGCGCCTCAAAACCACACGCAGCAATCCGCACTTGCCCGTGGCCCCGCACCTTCTCCTCGACGCGCCAGCATGCCGGCAGCCCGCAGAACGCTTTTGCAGCGACATCACTTACATCCCGACTCAGGAAGGCTGGCTTTATCTGGCGGCTACCCTGGATGGCTACTCACGCCGGTGTGCGGGATGGAGCGTGGCAGACAACATGGAAACGCCATTAGTGCTGCGCGCCGCCATGCGCGCATTGGACGGCGCCACTGCCGCACTTCACCACTCGGATCGGGGCAGCCAGGACGCCAGCGAACTCTTCCGCGACTTTTTAGCGCATCACGATGTGGTTCAAAGCATGAGTCGCCGCGGCAACTGCCACGACAACGCTGCCATGGAGAGCTTTGGGCCACGCTCAAGACCGACTGCTTCGATAACTTCCGAAGCGGCGTTCCCGCCACGCGCCAGGAAGCGCGTCAAAGCATCTTTCGCTACATCGAACTCTTCTACAATCCCAAACGCTTGCACTCGGCTCTGGGCTATTGCTCACCGATGGAGTTCGAGAAAAATTACTTCAACCAAAAGGAGCAGCACCTTTCGCTTTGCGTGTCCGCATAATCAGGGAAAGATCAGTCAGGCCAGGTCTTCTAATTTTGCCCTGAGACCAAGAAGGGTTTCTATCAGGATGCTGGGAGGCAAGGCGAAGGCGCGCACCAGGGAGGGAAGAGAAAGCGGCGATTTTTCATCATCACCGGCGACGCGGCTCAGGCCACTGCGGAGAATTTCGACGGTTCGCTGTGTCGGCTGCTTCAGCAAACTCGACAATCGCGTTGGCTCTTTGGCGGGAGTCAATGCCTTTGCCACAAGATAAGCGCACAATTCGGCTTCATTGTCAGTGAGCCGGTGTTGTGCGGCAAATTCTTTTATTGCGCCCTCGACGGATTTTTTTTGGTGTAATAATTTCGCAAGTTGCGGAATCCAATCCGCTGTTTTCTGAGATCCCATAACGCTTGCTTCCCTGTTGCCGCGTGTCTCCGGCTTCTCAGAGGCCTGCCGCACACCGGCGAAAAACTGCGTGACTTCCTGGACTTCGCGATTCGCATCATTAATGGCGGCACCTATAGATCCAACCACGCCAGCGCCTATTGCAGACGGCAGTGCGACAAGCGCGCTGGCCATTACCCACGCCGGTGCGGTGGGCGCGTTGGCCACTACCCACGCCGGTGCGGTGGGCGCCTGAGCCGGCAACGGTTTGTCGCCGCGCCACGAAAGCCAGGCGCCCGCACCCCAGATATGAGGCGCGACCTGCGAAGCCAGCGACTGCGGAGGGATCAGGTTTGCATCACCTTTTTGCGCGCTGGCTTCCAGGAGCATTTTCCAACTGGCGCGCAGCATCGGCGGAGCAGTTTGCGGCCCCAGAGGCTCTCCCAGAATCGTATGTTGCAAAATCCGCACGTCGGGGTGGTCGGGCACTAACCTTTTCAAGTTTTGGACGACGATTCGCAGAAGATTTTCATCGGACGTGGGGCGCAGACGCAACAAGTGCGCGCCCAAAAGTCCCAGCATCGGATTGCCGAATTTGGCGTTGAGCATTTCTCGCAAAACCGGCTCAGAAACCGCATCCCACGACGCATCTTGAGCGCCGACGCTGCGATCTCCCGCCGCCGCAAGCACCACTGCACTGGAAATAACATCGCGGCCTTCGCCCAAACCCTGACGGGCCAATTCGGTGAGGCGCGCGACACGGGAATCCGGCTTGTAGAATTCGGCGTTGTTGCTATAAACCGCGTCGAGGTCCGTCATCATGATGGAGGCACGGGACAAATCGGCGCGTTGAAAAACCTTGCCCCCTTCTTCAAAGCGGTGGCGCAGCAAAAACACCTGGGTTTGCCAGTTGCGGCACACGGCCACGATTTGTTCCGCGACGCCCCAGGCACCCGCCGTGACACGCAGGCGGTAAGAACCAGGATTCAACTCCACCATGCAGGCGTTCCAGCGATCCCCGCCACCCGAAGAACCCTCGCTTTCGCGTTTGAAATCGACCAGCAGCGCGCCGTCGAGAGCGTGCAGTGTAAGACCTGTCACAGGTTCGCCGCGCCATCGCCACGCTACCAGGGGTTTGTGAGTTTCTTCGTCGCGCGGCAAAAAATCGCGCGCAAACACGAAAAGAAAGCCGCCTTCCCCGCGAATCACACGCGGCCCAGAAAGTTGCCTGCTGGCACGCTCCGCGTGTGCCCGATGGTATTCGTGAGTCGTCGAACTTGTGGCCAGAGGTGCGGCGGACTCGAACTTCAAGGGTTTGGATTCGACTACCACTCTCTCCTCGCCGCTCCGCACCGCTCGGCACACCTCACTGACCGTCGAGCCGGTTTTAAAGCGAATTTTGACCATTCCTGGAGCCACCTCGGTTTCCAGGTGGCCCACCGCGTGTTCCAGAAACTTCAAACGGCTGTCGTAAAGCTCGATTTCCGTGGCGCTGTCGTAGGCATGAGCGACCAGGCGCACGCGAGAAGATTTACCGGTCATAATGCACCTGTTTGCCTGGCGCGGCATCGGGAAGAACCGTGACGCGGATTTTTTGATTCGAGCCGACGATCTCAAAACCGATTTCGCTCTGGTCGGGCCAGCGCAAATTGTAGATTCCGCCTTCGAGATTGGGGAGGTCGAAAGGCTGGTCGGCGGGAAAAGTGGCGAGGATTTTGTCCAAATCGGGGTCTTCGACTTCGATTAAGGCGTTTTGCGGCGGGAGAACCGTGATTCGCACCTCGTTGAGGGTTGGCTCGGCTCGGCGAACCCATTCGATGCCATCGGGCGGCTGCACCTCAATACGCGGATCCTGCTCTATGCCAGGCGCAGAAATTTCCTTGAGGCGTTTGACGATATAAACCCGCAGCGCTTCACCCAACAAACGGCCCTGAGCATCGCGTTCGGCGTTTTCCAGGCCGTCCAGCAAAGCGTAGGTAAATAAACCCCGCCAGTTTTTGCCGCCTTCAGGAAGAATTTGTTCGCGCGATTGAGCGCCGCCTTTGGTGGCCAGGCCGTAGAAAATCTTCACATCGGCGGCGGCGGGACTGGGATCGCGCGGCCAGGGCTTGTGTTCTTCGGTGTCGGCGTAAGTGTCGCGGCAACAATCCATCAAGAGGACGATTTCCTCAAACGTGGCGTTGTCGCGGAACCATTCGGCGAACCATCGCCCCGAAACATGGCGCCCGCGCCAGAGCATATCGTAGTTGGCGTTGGCGGTGAGAAGAGCGGCGGAATTGACATCCCACGACAAACCATGTCCGGCCAGAAAGATATACAAGCGTCGGGGTTTTTTGAGGTTTTCAGGATCGTTGGCAAAAGCCTGGGCTTTTTCGTAAAGCTCGGCAAACTTGTCCACGATCTGTTCCATCGTGGGCTGGTCGCCTTTGTAGGCGCGGTCAGACGACAGCACTTTGATGATATGGGCCGCAGGCACGTCGCCTTTAGTGGAATCGACCAGCCATGTGTAGAAATCCTTGACGTCGTTTTCGGGGCCTTGCAGGGGAAGCATGCGAGGGCGGGTGTAACGCGAAATGCCCACTACGATGGCGAAATCATCCTGAGCCATAAGTTTCCACCTCAAAAACCGTTTTTGAGCAAATGCGCCAGGCTTTGCAGTGTCGCGGGGTCATTGTCGAAGTCGCCATGTTTTTTCGAGCCACTGGAAAGGCCGTTTCCGCCGCCAGCCACGCTCCACACAAAGGAGTTGGGCGTTGCCGTGAGACGTTGCCGAACCGCCAGAACTTCGGGCGTGTCGTAAGGCGCCGCGCCACTGTAATAACGCTCCATTCCCACGAGAGGCCAGTCGGGCTTGTCTTCCAAAACGCCCGACACAAAATAAAGCAGCGAACCTGGATACAACTTTTGCAGCAGGGGCAGCGATTTCAGTTCGTCGATTTCCAGCAAAAATTCGGCAGTCTCCACGCTGTCCTGCATCCCAAAAACCCGCAAATTTTCGATCTGGGCGCCGTAGTTTTGCAAGGTGTCGCGCAGCAGGGCGAAATCGCACGCGGGCGCGAGGAAAATCACCCTGAACTTCATCCCAGGCACCTGGGCGCTGGCCGCTTTGAGAAAATGGCAGATATAAACCGCGCCGGTGCTGTGGCCCACCAGAACGATTTGTTGCGGCGCGGCGCCTGACGCCTCCAGTTTTTTGAGTTCCTGCAAAAACGCCGTGCCACCGAATCGAGCCGCGTCGGAGCCAAAAGCGTCCAGCGTGTCGTCCTTCATTTCCTTCCAGATCATGCGCCCCGCTTTGCCCAGAAACACGTCGCGCAAAATTTCTTCGATGATCGTCGCCTGCACTCCGTGATGGGTCTTGTTGGCAAAACGCGCGACCACGTTTTTCAAAATCTTCAAGCCTCGACCGGCCAGCGTCAGCAAAACCGAAAGCGAAATTCCCGCGCGCGCTGCACTGTCGGTGGCCGAGACGGGCGCTAACTGGCGCTCCAGTTCTTGCTTGAGGTCGGGGGCGAGCAGTTGCGGCGTGTTGCTCTCGATGGGCGCCGCACCACCGCGCAAAGCTGTCGCCAGACGTGGCGGAGCCAGACTCGTTGTAATGGCTGTCGCCTCGTCCACAAACCGTCCGTCGTCAGTCAATGCCTTGGTGAAAGCGGCTTCTTCTTCTTTGGTCAACCCATCCGTCGGGGCCAGAACATCGGGATTTTTGCCGTTAAAAGCGGGCGTTGCGGCACGCTGGGCGTCGCGCAGCTCCCGTTTCACCTCGAGCAGTTCTCTGGGCACCAACGGCCCCACGGGGCCGCGCGCCACGCCGCCCAGCGCGCCGGCTCGTTCGACCTGCTCGATTTTGCCGACCGCGAAGCGGCTGATCTGCTCCAAAAGCACCTGGAAAAGCGTGTTTTTCACGATTTCCGGAAGCGTCTGGCGCAGCATTTCGCGCAGTCCCGATTCCCAGATGAAAAAGACGGGAAAAGCGGACTCGCTGTAGCTGAGGGCGAAGAGTTCATCAGCGGCCTTTTGTCCGGCGGCGCGATCCACGAGGCCACCGTGAAAATGGACGACCAAGGTCTTGTCGCCCGAAGCCCGAAACGCGGCCATGATTTGGGGCAGACCGTTAGGGCCATCGAATTGTCCATCGCGCAGGTAAACACAATGGTTTAGCGGATCATACGGGAATTTTGACATGGCGGTCTCCTCTGGGGAATCTCAAAGTCCTGCCACTTTGTTTTTTTCGGTGGTGAACTTGATGGTGCGGATTTGGTCTTTTTTATCGCGGTAAGTCACTCCCAGTTCTCCCGCAATGGTGACTTCGGGGAGGTGGCCGTCGGTGTCGATTTTGAAATAAAGGTCGATGGGAGTGAAAGTCGAGGCTGTCGTGCCTGGCGGTGTGGAAATTTGCAGCGACAACACGGTTTTTTCGGGGTTGGGGGTCGATTTTCAGGCGAAAAAGACCTTGAGACGGGGTGCCGCCGCCAGACCAAATCGCGTAACAGGTCCATTCGCCAGTGGTGGGAAGCGTCATGTGGCCGGCTATACAGTCGCGCACCTCGAAATCGTTTGGCGGTTCGTTTCTTCGGCCCGCCTTGGTGTGAAATTCGATGACGGGCTTGCCCTGAGCCAGCTGCTCCAACAGCTTTTTTTGCTTCTGTTTCGACAAAATATCGGGCAATATCCCCAGTAACTTGTCTAGGACCTTGCCGCCTGACAGCAAATCTTTGAGGGAAATCACTTTATCTTCGTCCATGATCAATCTCCTTTCTTTAGAGTCCATACGCCCTTGAAATCACTGGCGCTGTGAGCTGGCTCACGTCGAATGAGTCGAGGTTCTCGGCGTAATCCTGGTTGTCCACGTTGCCGCCCAGAGCGAGCACCTGGTTGGAGCGGATTTCCACGATGACATCGCAGTGGCTTTTGTAGCCGCCGGAGGGACGGGTGTCGAATGTGACGGGCGTTTCGCGCCACTGGCACACCAGATCGCCCAGTTGAGGCGTGTGTTCATCGAGGCGGTAGCCCCAGAAGGCCGAGGGCCGGTTGCTCAATCGCTTCTCAATGGAATCGTTGATGTAGGCCGAATGCGAGGGGTTATAGGAAAACGTGTTGCCGTAACTGGCGCGGCGCACGATGAACGAGATAAAAGCCGCCGACCAGGGCGTGTCCCTGTCGCGTCCATCCAGCGAGGAACCCAGAGCCTGCCAGTATTCGCCGATGTAGCGATAGTAGGGCGAAAGCTCCTCCTGTCCGTCGCCGCGCCCAAAGCGCAGCCACTCCCCAACCGCACCAGAGATTAGAAGTTCGCGCAGTTCGTTGGTAGGCTGGCGCAAAAAGCTGGAGTTCACGAAGCCTCGCACAGGGGCGCCAGCCAGGACGGTTTCCACTTCCCACCACGTTGGCCTGCTATTGTCCAGCACGTCCACCGTGTGCGCCACAGGCATCGATCCCACGATGTTGCCGTCCGCAACGCGAGGGGCGCTACGCAGGTTCAGACCGTCGGTTTTTACTTTCCAGATGGCCATGTCTCTCCTCCTGTTTTGGCAGGATAACACAAAGAAATTATAAATAAAGGTGATGCAATTAAAATATTTTGGCGATGTAATCCCTCGACCTCTACTCCAGAGTAATCCCACTTAGCGCCTCTCTGAAGAGGACGCTAACTCCGTTCGCCACCTTCGGACGCGACCGCTTCGCGCAACACAACTTTGTATTTTAAAAGTGGCTGGGCCGTAGGCATTGCGTCCGAAGGTGGCGAACGGAGTTAGCGTCCTATTCGGATAGGCTCTTAAATAGATCTCTTGCAAAAGTGCCGATTCAAAATGGGCAGCGACTGAAGTCACCGCAACAACGACGCGAAACGGGCCTTCGCAGGTTGGGGAGCATCCAGTCCGAGCCGGCGGACTTCGCGTTGTTGTTGCGGTGACTTCAGTCGCTGCCCATTTTGAATCGACACTTTTGCAAGAGGTCTAGTGCTAATGAGAGCCGATCTGAGAATCTTCACTACTTTCAAAAGCATCCGCGACGAACGCGGTTTTTGTCGCTGATGGCGAACAGAATCAGCGCGAAAGCTCCAACGCCCAAAACCAGGGCGAGCGTCGCGCCGATGATCCACTTTTTGGCGCCGTTTTGTGGCGGCGATGGCGAGTTGGTATCGCTTATATCGCTCCTTGGTCGTGCGCGTTCCACTCCTTGATGCGCGCATTGGCTTCGTCGATGGGAACGCAGTCGTAATCGAGCGAAAATTCGCCGTTTTCATCCAGATTCTGCGGCGCTTTGACGTAAACCTGCTCCTCAAATCGGCACGCCATCGCCTCGCCTTCCTGACACCAAACCTCAAATTCCTCGCGCGTGGCGCACTCCAGAATTAGCGCGTTGGGGCCAGCATCGTCCGGCAGGTTCAGCACGGTGTTGTTTTCAATTTTCAGGAATTCCATTAGTTTTCTCCTTTCCAAGTCACGAGTTCCCTTCGGGAACGGTTGGTGAGGGCGGCAAGGCACGCAAAACGGCGAAGCCGACGATGCCCGCGACCAGCGATGCGGCCAGAATGCCGATTTTCGCCGTATCCAAAAGCGCGGCGTCGAAGGCGAGATTGGCGATGAAAAGCGACATGGTGAACCCGATGCCGCACAGCCACGACGCGCCAAAGATATGCCGCCACGTCACCCCCGACGGCAACTGCGCCACGCCCGTTTTCACTGCCAGCCAACTAAAGCCCAAAACGCCCACCAACTTGCCGCCCACCAGTCCAAGTGCCACGCCCAGCGCCACGGGATTCAACAGCGCGCCCGCGCCGCTTCCGCCTAAAGCCACGCCCGCGTTGGCGAGCGCGAAAATCGGCATGATGAAAAACGCCACCCAGGGCTGCAACATATGTTCGAGGCGCTGCAAAGGCGACTCGACGCGCTCGCAAAGCTGTTCCAATTCGTGCGCGGAAACGGTGTGTTCTTCGGGCAAATCATCGGCTTCGACCGGCTCGCGCATTTCGTCCAAAATGCCTTGGGCGCGCGCGATGAAGCCTTGCAGATCGAGGCGCGCGGTCGCGGGAATCGTCATCGCCAAAACCACGCCCGCAATGGTGGCGTGAACGCCCGACTTCAACACCGCCACCCACAGCGCGATGCCCAGCACGGCATAGGGCAAAGGCCGCCGTTGGCCCAGACCAGCTCCACAACCGCGCACATCATCAACATGATGCTGCCCGCCGAGGACGACTGGATGAAATGCAAAATGGGACGTAGATGCGGCTGCTGCACCCATTGAATCGGCGGCTGCGCCACGCCCGTTTTGGAAGGGCGAGAACTCATGGGCTATGGAAATTTTAGTTGAAATTGTTTGTGCGCGCTGCAGCGTCATTCCGGCCCCAAATCGCATTAGAAAGCAAACGAATTCCCCTCATTTTTTGTGGAATTCAATTCTGATTCCACAAAAATGAAGGGAATTTCCGCGATTTAAAGGCTGGATTGATGGTGCCGTATCAAACCCGCACCATCCGTCAAGAAGGCGAAGGTTGAAGCCGCGAGCGAAACGACGAAGGAAGGTTGAATATGGGAGTTGTAATTTCGTCCTCGTCGCCGAAGAACCGTCTGGCGACGAAACTCACGCCTCTCCGCCTCAAAATTCCGCCTCTTCGTCTTCCGCCCCGCTCGATAAGCGGTGCGTTTGCGCGTCGTAGCGGCCTTTGAGTTCGTCGAGATGAGTGCCTTCCCACTGCGGCACGCCCAAAACGTAGGCGGCGCGGCCAATCATGTGCGCGGCGACGGGCGCGGTCAAAATCAGAAAAATGATGCCCGCCAGTGCGCGCATGGTGACGCCCACACTGCCGAAATGCACCGCGACCGCGAGCAGCATACAGCCAGCGCCCAGGGTCGCGGCTTTGGTGGCGGGCTGCATCCGCGTATACATATCGGGCATTCGCATTAATCCAATCGCGGCGAGCAGCATGAAACTGGCGCCCGAAAGCATCAAAAGCGCGGTAATCCATTCTTTCATCGTGTTGCTCCTCTTTCCACATAGCGCGCAAAAGCCACCGTGCCCAGAAACGCGACCAGGCCCAGCACAATCGCCACATCGAGAAAAACCGTGTCGTTGGTCACGATGTCGTAGATGGCGATGAAGCCGACGGAAAGCAGCGCGATGAGATCGAGTGCCACCACGCGGTCGGGCAGGCTGGGGCCGCGCAAAAGGCGCCAGAACGACAGAAACAGCGCGACGCAAAGCATCGCCATCACCAGGCTGGCGGCGAAGTTTAAGGGGTTGAAATTCCCAGGACTGAGAGTTTCGGGCGTCATCGCAACAGCTCCAGCACGCGGCGTTCAAAGCCGTCTTTGATTTCTCGCCGCAACGCTTCGGGGTCGCCCAGATACATGGCGTGGACGTAAAGCACGCGGCGGTCGTCGGACAAATCCAGGCTCAGCGTGCCAGGCGTGAGCGTGATTAAGTTGGCGAGAATGGTAATTTCGGCGTCGGTTTTGGCATCGAGCGGCACCGCCACGATGCCAGGCTTCATGTTGTAGCGCGGCGTGATCACGTCATAAGCGACGCGCAGATTGGCCGCGACCAGTTCCTTTACGAAAAACAGCACGAAACCCAGCGCCTTTGCGACTTTATCGAAGTAATTGGAACTTCCCAGCGCGGGGCCGACGAAAAACAGAATCGCAAAGCCCATCGCAAAACCGAGCAGCAGGTTGAGCAGGCTGAATCCGCCGCTCAGCGCCGCCCACGCCAGCGCCAGAAAGATATTCCACATCAAAAAATTCATGGCGTTTGTCCTCCGGCGACCGTCGCCGCGACTTTTGGCTCGGCTTTGCCATCGCCCAGCACGGCGCGCACGTATTGCGAGGGGTTCGACAACTGTTCTCCGGCGCGCTGCGAAAGCGTCCACACCGGCCCCGCGCCGAGGCCAATCAGCACGGTGAGCGCCGCCAGGGTCGCAATCGGAAACAGGGTCTGGGGCTGAAAAGCCAGTTTGGACTCATCGATTTCCGGCGCCTCTTTCCAGAACGCTTCCGACCAGATGCGGGTGAGCGCGAGTAAGGTCAGCACGCTCACCACCAGAGCGACGGCGGCGATGGTGTATTGCCCGCTTTCGAGCGCGGCGCGCAGCAGAGCGAGTTTGCCGATGAAGCCGGAGAAGGGCGGGATTCCGGCCATCGAAAGCGCCGGAAGGAGGAAAAGCAGCGCGAGTAGGGGATAAGCCGCGTAGAGTCCGCCCAGTTTTCGCAGTTCTTCGCCCCCGCCACAGCGACGCATCACGCCGCTTATGAGAAACAGCGCCGTCGTCACGATGATGCTGTGGATGATGTAGAAAACCGACGCGGCCAGACCCGCTTCGGTCAAAAGTCCCAATCCCATCACCGAGAAACCCACGCCGCTAATGATGAGAAACGACAAAATGCGCCGCACTTCGTTTTGCGCGAGGGCGCCCAAAACGCCGCTAAGCATGGTCAGGGCGGACAGAACGAGGATGATGGTGTGGGAATATTCGGTATCGCCCACGAAAATGAGGGTAAACACGCGAATCAGCGAATAAACGCCGACTTTGGTCAAAAGTCCGGCGAAAATCGCCGAGACGGCGAATGGCGGCGTGTGATACGAGGCGGGCAGCCAGAAAAAGAGCGGAAACAGGCCCGCCTTGATGCCGAACGACACCAGAAACAGCATCGAAAGCGTGGTGATGAGGCCGGAATGGGGCGCGCCCTGCAATTTTACCGCGAGATCGGCCATATTGAGCGTGCCAACGAGCGCATAAAGCAGTCCCGACGCGCTCAGAAACAGCGTGGAGGCCAGCAGATTGAGCGTGACGTATTTGATGGCGCCTTCGAGCTGCGCGCGTTCGCCGCCCAGCGCCAGAAGCACGAAGGAGGCCATCAGCATCACTTCGAACCAGACGTAAAGGTTGAAAATATCGCCGGTGAGAAAGGCGCCGCACACGCCCATCAGCAAAATCTGTAAAATCGGGTAATAACCGAACGCGATGCGCCTTGAATCAATGGTCGCGCCCGAATAAATCGTCACCAAAACTCCCATCAGCGCCGCCAGAACGACCAAAATGGCGCTCAGTAAATCGGCGACGAGGGTGATGCCGAACGGCGCGGGCCAGTTGCCTGGCTGCGTGGCGAGAATTCCGTTTTGCCACACCGCCATCAGCAGCGCCGCCGCCGTGACGAGCAGCGCCGCCGCGCCCGCCACGCACAGCCACAGTTGCACACGCGCGCGACGCCACGCGAGCAGACAAAGCGCCGCAGTGGTGAGGGGAATCAGCAGGGGCAGAACGAGCAGAAATTTCATGTGTCGGTGGCCTTCATTTCGTCGAGATCGTCGGCGCCAACGGTCTGGTAAGCGCGCTTAAGCAGCACGGCGGTAAAGGCTAACACCGCGAAACCGATGACAATCGCCGTCAAAACCAGCGCCTGCGGCAACGGATCGGCGACGGGGCCGCGCACGGCGGTTTCCTGCGCGCCGATCATCGGAGTGCGACCGCGCGTGAGGCCCGCCGAAGTAAAAATCAGCAGATTGGCGGCGTTGGCGAGAATTGCCAGCCCGATAATCAGTTTGACGATGCTGCGCCGCATCATCAGATACAGCCCCAGCGCGTAAAGGCCGCCGATGGCAAAGGCTAAAACGGTTTCCATAAGAGATTAGCTTGGTTCGAGATTTCTTCCAGAACTCCCCTGTTCTTCAACGGAAAAATCGCGTGCATCCTCACTTTGTAATTCGGCCTGTTCCTCCAGAGGCAGCAGAATTTTGAGCGCCACGCCCAGCACGACCAGATAAACGCCCACATCGAAGAAAAAAGGCGTGCCCAGTTTGATGTCGATGAAGCCTGATACTTTGATCTGGCCCCACCAGGACGATAGATACGGTTTGTCGAAAAGCAGCGCGGGCAGCCCACTAATAATCGCGCACAGCAGGCCGACGCCGATGAAATTTTGCGGCTCGAAGCGCAGGGCGCGCCGCGTGGTGGACACGTCGGCGGCGATGGAATAGAGCACGAACGCCGCCGCCGCCACCAAACCTCCGGCGAAGCCCCCGCCTGGCTCGTTGTGTCCGCGCAGCAGCAGAAAAATCGAAAATAACAGCAAAAGCGGCATTAAAAGCCGCGTCGCGGTGCCCAAAATCAGCGATGTCACGCTTTCTCCCCCTGCGGCCGCAGTTTTAACAGCGCGAAAACGCCGATGCCCGCCAGCGACAAAACCGTGATTTCGCCCAGCGTGTCGAGGGCGCGAAAATCGACCAGAATCACGTTGACGATGTTGCGGCCATAGCCTTTGGGCAGGCTGTTTTCGAGAAAATAACCCGAAATCGGCTCGGTCAGCGTTACGGTGTTAGTGACCAGAACCAGCGTCGTCATCAGCGCGCCGCCACAGACGGCGATGGCGGCGTCGCGCACGCGGGCGAATTTTCCGCTCAGGGACGCAAATTTGGGCAGATGGTAGAAGACCAGAACGAAGAGAATCACCGTCAGCGTATCGACCAGAACCTGCGTCATCGCCAGATCGGGCGCGCCGAAAAACAGGTAAATCAGCGACACGCCATAGCCGACAACCCCCAGAGCCGCCAGCGCCGCGAGACGCGAATCGGCGCGCACCGCCGCGTAAGCCGCCAGAACGATCAACGCCGCCAATGCCGCCTCGTAGAAACGCACGTCCCACTCCTGAAGCGGCCTGGTCAAAAGCGCGGGCAGACCTTCGCGCGTTATCAGGGTATATCCGGCCAGAGCGGTGGTGGTGACGATAATCGTCATCACATAAGCGCGCAAATAACCGTTTTGCAGCAGGCGGGTTTGCAGGCTCGCCACACGGTTCAAGGCGAATAATCCCACTTCATACCAGCGCGCGGGGCCAAAACCCAGCAAAGCCTCGCGGCCCCTCTGTGTGCGGCGTAGCGCGGGCCAACTCGCATACGCCAGAAGTCCCAGCGCGAGCGAAGCGCCACTGAGCGCGAGTGCGGGATTGAAACCGTGCCATAGCGAGAGTTTGAGCGGCTCGGCGCGGCCCAAAATTGCAGCGATGGCGGGCGAGAGCAGCGAATAGGTGACAAAACCTGGAAAAATGCCCAGTATCAAGCCGAGTGGTGCCAAAACCACCGGCCCCAGCCACAAACTCGGCGGCGCTTCGTGCGCGGCTTTGGGCGTGGCTTTGAGTGCGCCGAAAAACGGTTTCACCGCGACAATTGTCGCCGCCGCCACGAAAAACGCGCCCGAAAGCAGCGCGGTGGCAACCAGCAAAGTGCGCGAATTTTCGCTATGCAATACGGCTTCAAAGAGCAGTTCTTTGCCGATAAAGGAAAACAACGGCCCGACGCCCGCGAGCGAAACGGCGGCTAAAATCGCCATCGCCGCCGTGATGGGCATGACGCGGCGCAGTCCGCCCATTTTTTCGAGGTCGCGGGTGCCGGTTTCGTGATCGAGCGTGCCCGCCACCATGAAGAGAGCGCCTTTATAAAGCGCGTGGGCCAGCAAAAACACCGCGAAAGCCTGAATTGCCGCCGTCGTGCCGATGCCCAGCAGCAATGTCAGAGTGCCGAGCGCGCTGATGGTCGAATAGGCCAGCAAACGCTTGATGTCGGTCTGCAACAGCGCCAGAACGCCGCCCACTATCATCGTCGCCCCGCCGAAAAGCGTGAGCGCGCCCGTCCACATTTCGGTGCCGCCCAAAGTCGGACTGAGGCGCGCCAGCAGATAAATTCCGGCTTTGACCATCGTCGCCGAGTGCAGATAGGCGCTCACTGGCGTGGGCGCTTCCATCGCGTTGGGCAGCCAGAAATGAAAGGGAAACTGCGCCGATTTGGTAAACGCGCCCACCAAAACCAGAACTAAAATCGGGTCGTAAAGCGCGTGGGCGCGAATAACGTCGCCCTGCGCGGTAAGCGCACTGATTTCCCAATGGCCGCCGACTATGCCCAGCAAAATCAGCCCGCCGAGCAGCGCCAATCCGCCGCCGCCGGTCACTAAAAGCGCCTGAAGCGCCGCTTTGCGCGCGGTTTCGCTGCGGTGATTGAAGCCAATTAGCAAATACGAACTGATGCTGGTGCCTTCCCAGAACACGAACAGCGCCAGAAGGTTGTCGGCCAGCACCAGCCCCAGCATCGAGGCCATGAAAAGCAGCAGATAAGCGTAAAAACGGCCCAGTTGCGGATGGCCTTTGAGATAGCCGCCCGCATAAATCAGCACCAACACGCCGATGCCGCTGATCATCAAGCCGAAAAGCAGGCTGAGTCCATCGAGCGAAAACGACAGCGAAAGGCCCAGTTCGCTCGCCCAGGGCAGCGCTTCGCGCATCGCCTGGCCCGCGACGACTTTTTGGCCCGCGACGGCCAGAACAATCGCCGCCACAAACGGATAAAGCGCCAGAACATAGCCCGCCGCTCCGCGCGCGACACGGTGAATCGCGGGCGCGGCGAGGGCCAGAACGAGGCCGCATAAAACGAGGGAAGTCAACATCATTTTTTTCTGTTGCAGCGAATTCATTGGCCCCAAGACAACGAAACTTGCCAACACAGGTTAATTCATCCGTGTGTGGGTGGGCTTCGTCTGGTTTCGGCGAATGGATGCTCGGCTTATCCCGAAATCAGCTGCTGCCGCGTCGGAGCCGTGTCGGTGTCTGCGCGCGGGTTGAGGGCGTGTTCTGTAATGCGCGCCAGTTCTTTGAGCGAAAATGCCATGCCGAGCGCGAACATCAGAAGAAGCGCGCCGACTTTGGATAGGGCCGCGATCTGCTCGCGATTAGCCACGAACCCAGGCGTGAAAGGCCCGATCAAAACCCCCGCCGCCAAATACCCCTGGCGAGTTTAGGGCCTCAAACTTTCGTTTCGGGGTTTTGCGGCTGTTGACCGCGCAGCGCGGCTTGAATCATCACGAATTCGCCCACGTTATCCAGAGTCAGCAATCCCGCCAACTGGCCGTCTCGCATCACCGGCACGGTGCGGAGTTCTTCGGTTGCCAACTGCGTCAGAATCGGCTCCAGCATTTCACCGGCCTGGGCGACGCGAAACTCGCGGCGCATCACGTCGGCGACGCGGGTTTCGGTGCCGCTTTGCGCCAGAGCCTTCATCAAATCGGCGCGGGTAATGATTCCGATGACTTCGCTGCCCCACATCACGGGAAAATCCTGCTGCGCGCCCGCCAGCAGCAGTTCGGTCACGCGCGAAAGCGTATCGGACGAAGAAAGCGTCTGGAAATTGGTCTGCATGGCGCGTTCGACCGTCACGCCGTCGAGCGCCGACTTGACCTGAATGTGACTCGCCTCCTGCGCCGCGCCAATCCACACGAAAAACGCGATGAAAAGCAAAAACGGATTGCCGAACAAGCCCAGAAAACCGAAAACGAACGCCATCATCTGCCCGACCTGCGCGGCAATTTGCGTGGCGCGCGCGTAATCCATTTTCATCGCCAGGGTTGCGCGCAGGATGCGGCCGCCGTCCATCGGGAACGCGGGCAGGAGATTGAAACCGACCAGAAACAGGTTCACGATCAGCAACCGCTCGACGAAAGAGCCTTCGCTCACGCTGAGACGCGAAAGCGGCTCCCAGCCGCCGGAGATTTGCAGCCAAACGAAAAGCAGCGCCGCGATCACCACGTTGACGGCGGGGCCGGCGAGAGCGACCCAGAGTTCCTGTTTGGGATCGTCGGGCATTTTTTCCAGGCGCGCCAGACCGCCAATTGGTAAAAGCGTGATGTCTTTGGTTTGGATGCCGTATTTGCGCGCCATCAGCGCGTGCCCCAGTTCGTGGAGCAAAACGCAGCCGAACAGCGCCAGAATAAAGACGATGCCCATAATTACGGCCAGCGAAGTGCCGCTTCGCAGCCAGTGACTGAGGCCGACCCAGACCAGCAGCAGCAAAAACGTGAGGTGCATCTGCACCGGAATGCCGGCGATGCGCCCCAGTTTGATTGACCATCCCATAAAAAATTCCTTGCCAACTCCGCCGCCTTGCTGTTTTCAACTCCTGAAGCGGAAAGCAAGTGAGAGTTTGGAGACGAAACTGCCCGCAGTGCAAACGAGGGCACTGCGGGCAGTTTCACGGTTTAGCTCGCGGGCCGGATTTGGGCGCGGCGGTCAATAAAGGCGTTCGCCCAGGGTTGTGCAGCGAGTGTTGAGTTTCATCTTCTTTCTCCTTGAGCTGGGTTAAAGCTTTATGTCGATGAGGGCGCAAACGCCGACACCAGACACGCGCTTAAAATGGGTTGCGTCCGCCGAGTCGATGGGAACCAGAACCCGCGCCTGCGAAGCGCTCAGAGGCGGCACACGGGTGCCGATTTGCACGACGGCTTTGGTCTTGTCAACGGCGTCTTTCGAGCCGGAGACCTGCACCAGGCCAATCGGTGCGCGGTTCTCCACCGACAAAAGCGGCACGATTTTGGTGGAAATGTTCTGAGATTCCAGTTGGTGAGGCGCCATCGCCTCGCGCAGCGCGCGGTCGATCTGCGGCCCCAGTTGGGCGGAAATGGCGACCGGATCGCCGGTTCGCAGCAGGGTGCGAGAGTAGAGATTTCGCGCCGCCACCACGCCCGCGCCCAGCAGAAACAGCACGACCAGCACGGCGCCAAATTTGGGTTTTTTGGTCACGATTTCTCCTCCGTTGCGAAGTTCGCTCGACTGAAGTCGGCGCTGACCCAGAGGGTGCCCCGCGGCTGCGCCGCTCACCTCTCGCCTTCGCGGGAACCAAGGCGTTTGGTTTCGGCGCAGGCCAAAAGTTAGCGGCGCAGCCGCGGGGCACCCTCTGGGTCAGCGCCGACTTCAGTCGAGCGAACACTAAACGTCATTCACGTCCATGTGACGGCGGGTGCCCATCGAGCCGCCCAGCGCCGCGGCGCCCAGACCCAGCAGCGAAGCGATAAGAGCGCCCCAGGCGCCCGACTGCGCCGCAGCTTTGGCGCTTTGCGCGGCGCCCACCACTTCGAAGCGCGAAAACTCGCCCGCCGCCTGCTGCGCCTGGCCCAGCGCGCTTTGCGCGGCGTTCTGCACCTGCGCCGGATCGATGTTGAGCGCGCCCGCGAACGAGCCGAGCGAACCCAGCAGCGCGCCCACTCCGGCGCTGGCCAGCCATAATGTCACCGGAACGGCGAGCAAAAAGACCATCGCGCCGTTGAAGGCGCCCGATCCGCGCGAAAAGACCGCCGAGGTTTTGCCCGCGACCCAGCCGCCCAGAAAGAAGCCGATAATCGCGGAAACGCCCGCCCAGATGCCCGCCATCGCGCCCGCACCTTCGGGAGGCGCGCCGCGCTGAGCCGCGCCCGCCGCATCAATGGTCGAAAGCCCCAGCGCGATGCCGAGCAGATTGAGCAGCAGCATCGTGGTCAGCGCGGTGACGAGACCGGCCACGATTGACCCCTAGCGCACCTGATCGCGCGCATAGTTGGTCGCGGCGGGGATTTCGAGTTCGCCACCCGCGCGCCGCGCTTCGTAGATTGGAGCGCTGACGGCTCCGTTGGCCCGTTCCTGAATACCGCTCGTTTGCGGCGAAATGTTGTGATCGTTCATGGTTTTTCTCCTGTTTTGGGAAAGGTTGTCGAGACGGAAAAAGAGGAATGATTGGTGTCGGGCCTCTTTTTCTGCTCGTGTTCGTGGGTCGGGGCCGCTTACCTCGTCTGGCGGCTGGGATGCTCTCTGGGATTGCCCGCCGGAACCTGCGCCGGTGGCGGCTGCTTGTTGCTCACATCTTTGTCCTGCTGCTGGATCGCCTTGTGCTTTTTGACGATTTCTGCGGGGGTCTGCTCTTCGGGCTTGGTGGCCATGATGTTATCTCCTGTCAACGAAATTGGGTTGCAGGAGTCAGGACATTTCGCGGCACGCGGCGAGCGTCAGCTTTGCGTTTCCCCGTGTCTTTGCGAGGTAAAGAACCGTAACTTTCGCTTTACGAAGCGGCAGCGAATAAATTCGCCGCAAAGGAAGGCAAAACCTGCCTTCGCAGGTTGGAGAACACCCAGTCCGCGCAGGCGGACTTCGCGCTGTTGTTGCGGCGAATTTATTCGCTGCCTCTTCGCTCTTAACTGTTCAATACCGCGTAATCATGGCGATGCGGCCATGCGTTTCCAGACTGCCGTTATCTACGAAAACCACGCGCCCGCCTTTGTCCAGAACGCACTCGATGAGGTCGTCCACGGCGTCGCCCATGAAATCGGCGTCGGCGATGTCGCTTTCGGCGGGCATGAGCAGGCCGCTCAGATGCAACTGGCCTGGGTAGTGGAAATCTTCCTCGACGATTAGCACTTCGCCGCGCCCTTCCTGCGCCATTTGCCAGCACTCGCCGATACCCGCCGCGTATTTTTTGGCGCCGATGGCCGCGCCCAACGAGTCCAGCACTTCGCCGCGCTGCGCGGCCATGTATTCCTGCATTATCGGCCACACCAACTGCCCCAGTTCGTGATGATTGGTGCTGTCGTGAGAGCCTTCGAGCGTGCCCGCGATGTGACTTTTATGGGTCGAAAGTTCGTCCCAGAACGCCAGATTGCGCGTCGCGCCCGTCACTACAATCGGAAGCGGGTCGTCGGCGAGAACTTTGGAAAGTTCCTCATCGACTTTGCGGAAGAATTGGCGGTCGTATTCGTCGCGGTAGGCGCTCTGCTGCACGCCGTGACCGCCTGGCATCGCCGTCGCGCCGCCTGGCCCCGTGTGTTCGAGCGGGAAATTGCCCGTCCGCACTTCCTCTAATTTGTCGTGAGTGGCTTCAAAGAGGCGCGTCGGCTGCTCGCTGAGCACCAAAACGTAGTAGCGCGGGCTGCGATTCTGGGCGAAAACCAGATCGCGGGTGGCGAAGGTTTCGTCGATGGCGACGCGCTCGGTCGGCGAAAACGGCAGATCGAAGCGCGCCGCGAAGTCTTTGTTGGCAAACAGCGCCAGACCGCTCTGCGTGTAACGCCAATCGATCTCTTCGATGAGAAAATCGAGCCGTTCCAGCAAAGGTTCGACTTCGCGCTTGGAAAACTCGTCGAGCAGGCGCGAAGTCGCTTCGGTGACGAGGTTTTTGAGGCGAATCGGGTCTTGCTGGTTGTCGGGCGCGGTGCGGTGCGTCGGCGCGAGGATCGACAGCGACGGATAGTCGCGCATTTGCTGCAATTGTTGAAGTTCTTTGCGGTTCATAATGGTTCCTTGGTGTTTTGCGGCCTCAGATGGAGGCAGATTTCGACGGTGGTGCCGCGCCCACTCTCACTGGAAACGCGAATTTCGCCGCCGTGCGCGTGAATGATTTTTTGCACCGAAACCAGGCCGAGGCCGGTTCCGCTCGCCATGTGGCGCGTGCCTTCGAGTCGCGCGAAGGGCTGAAACAAACGCCCCAGATCTTCGAGCGCGATGCCCTGGCCCTCATCTTCAACGGTGAGGCGAACGCCCGTCCCGCGCCGCCACACCGCGACACGCACTTCGCGCTCCGGCGGGCTGTATTTCACGGCGTTGGAAATCAAATTGATCAGAACTCGCTCCAAGCGCTGGCGGTCGCCCAGAATCGGGCACGACTCGTCGCCCTCGAAGCGCAGCGTGTGGGTGGGCGCGTGGGGATCGCGTCCTCTCTGGCGCGCCAGGCATCCCAGCGCCTCGCGTTGATCGTGCACCACATCGGCGGCCAACTGCGCCAGATCGAGGGGTTCGCGCTGCAATTCCAGTTGTCCGGTTTGCGCCTGGACGCCGTCGGTGAGGTCGGCCACGATGCATTCCATTTGCCGCGTGTTGCGCCCGATGCACTCCAGCCACGCCTCGTTTTGGTCGGGCGGCAGCTCTTTTTTACGCATCAGGCTCGCCGCCATGCCCACCACCATGAGCGGGTTTTTGAGGTCGTGGGCGACGGTGGCGACAAAGCGCAGGCGTTCGCCTTCGCGGTCGCGAATGGCGTCGGCCATGGTGTTGAAGGTGCGGCACAGCGCGCCCATTTCGTCGTCGCGCCGGATGGGAGCGCGCGACCACATCGCGCCTTTGCCGAACTCTTCCGCCGCGTGCGACAATTTCAGCGTCGGTTCAAAAACCCGCGACCAGCCGCGCCAAACGCCCCATCCCAGCGCCCCCAGCGCGCCCAAAAGCAGGAGCGGCACCGTCCAACGCAACGCGCTTTCCAGAGCCGCGCTTTGAGTCATCGAGTCGCGCATCTGCGCTTCGTTGAGCGCGCGATGTTCGTCGATACTTTGCAAAAGCGGCTCAAGTGCGCCGCCGCGTTCCCAGGCGCCAAAACGGGCCGTGAGAGTTTGAAGCAGTTCATTTTCCTCGCGCGAAGTCGAAAAACGCGGCATTTCGGCGAGAACGCGCCTGGCTTCATCCCTGGGTAATGCGGCGCCCAGGCCCTGCGGCGCCTGCGCTTCGCGCACCGCGAGTTCGAGTTGATAGCTGACGCCTCGGCTTTGCGCGTCGGCGAACAACTGCTCCTTCATGTCGTGGAGTCGCGAAACCGAAACCAGCCAGCCCGCCGCCAGAAGCACGAACGCCAGACACACGCTCAAGACGCTCACGCCGAGGAAGCGCTGAAGTGTGTCGCGCTTGAGGGCGTCGCTATCGAAGAGGCCGCGTTTCATAGTGGTTTTTTGCTTCTGAGAAGCTGTTGCAAAAGCGGCAATTTAGATTGGAAGAGGGCGTCATCTCCGCCTGAAAAGGTGGCGAGGGCGGGGGTGACGCCCTTTCCAATCGAACAACGGCGACTTTTCCGGCTTGCTCAGACTTTTCACACAGCCTCTTAAAACGTCTTGCCGATTTGCGCGAACGGCCCCGCGTTGCCGGTGATGCCTTCGCGCAGCACGCCCAGACTGCCGGAAAAACCGCGCGGCGTGCGATAGCGCACCGACGCCGAATAAGGGAATTCCGAGGTGCCGAAACTGTTGTTTTTGCTTTGCAGTTCGCCCACGGCGGTGAAACGTCCGCGCGCGTCCAAGGGCACTTCAACGCCGCCATACACCGAGGCTTTGCCCGCATCGCGCCCTGGCAAAAGTCCGCTCGCGTTGAAATCGTCGTAGCGCAGGCCCAGATGCGCCACGCCGTTGGGCCGTCCCGCAGGACTCAGCCTGCCGAAATCCTTGCTCGCCACGACGTAGCCGTAGGTGTTGCGAAGCAGCGCGCGGCTGTAACCGGCGCCCACCGCGACGCGCGTGCCGCCCAACGCTTGTCCGGCGCCTTCGGTCTGGCGCGTGAGCAGATATTTGGCGCCGATGGCGATGTTGGTTTCGTCGAGCGGATTCAAAAACTGGTCGCCGTTGAGGCGCTCCAATCCGCCGTTGATTTCCAGGCGGTTGCCGGCGCGAGTCGCCGCGTAGATGCCGCCGATGTTGAGGTCGCCGCCGCCGGTGATGCCGCGACCGCTTCCCAGATCGGAAAAGTTGACCTGAGCGCGCGGGCCGCCGCGTTCGGGAATCTGGGCCGTCGGGTTGAGCGGCAGACCGACTGCGCCGCTAATGGTTAAATCGGCGCGCGCCGCGCTCGTGGTTGCGGCGAGGGCCGCGACCGCCAGGGCCGCTTTGAAGATGTTGTTGTGTTTCATGGTGTCTCCTTGAATTGGGGTGTCGTTTTCAAGGGACAGAGCGCGCCGCGCGGCGTGCGTCAACATCCTCTCTCCGCAATGTCGCCGCAATGTAAAAAAACGTCACTGCGAATGTAAACTGGGCGCGTGATCAAAACTGAAGCGGAAAACGGCGCGCGCGTTCTCATCGTGGACGACGACAGCGAATTGTGCGCGATGGTGGGCGAATATCTCGGCAAGCGCGGTTTCTCGTGCGATTGCGAGGGCGACGGCGAGCGCGGATTGCAGCGCGTGCAAGCGGAAAATCCCGCGCTCTTGATTCTTGATGTGATGCTGCCAGGATTGGACGGCTTCGAGATTCTGCGCCGTCTGCGCGCGGGAAAAGAGGCTTCGGCGCGCGTTCCGGTCGTGATGCTCACCGCGCACGGCGACGAAGTGGATCGCATCGTGGGTCTGGAACTGGGCGCCGACGACTATTTGCCCAAACCTTTCAATCCGCGCGAACTGCTGGCGCGCATTCAGGCGATTCTGCGCCGCGTGGAATTGGAAAAAGGCGAAACGGACGAAGAGACGCGCCCCGACGCGGCGAAATGCCTGCGCGTGGGCGATGTGGAAATGGACTGCGGCGCGCGCACCCTGCGCTGCGCGGGCGAGACGATAGAACTGACCGCGATGGAATTCGACCTTCTGGCCGCGCTGTTGAACGCGGCGGGACAGGTGGTGACGCGCGAAGCGCTGGCGCAGGACGTTCTGGGGCGCAAACTGCTGGCGTTCGACCGCAGCCTCGATATGCACGTTTCCAAACTGCGCCGCAAACTGGGGCCGAGCGCCGATGGCGGCGAACGCATCAAGACCGTGCGCGGCGTGGGCTTCATCCTGACGGCGCAGGCAATGCCATGAAAATGGTCGCGCGCCCGCGCGATGGAGGCTGGCGATTGCCGTTCCACAGCCTGTTTACCAGGATATTTCTGTGGTTCTGGGTCGCCATCATGCTGGTTGGAATTGCGCTTGTGGCCAGCGAATCGAGCAACGTCGAGCAAAAGCGGGCGCGCTGGCAGCGCATGACCGCCGACGCCCTGGGTGTCTACGCCAACTCCGCCGCCGATGCCCACGAAGACGACCAGAAATGGGAATTGAGGGAATATCTGGCCGATCTGGAACAGCAAACCGGCATCCGCGCCTGGCTTTTCGACGACGGTGGCCGCGAGGTTTCGGGTTACAAACCGCGCGAACGAACCGCGCATGCGCCGGACGCTTCACGGCGCATCCGACGTCTCGCCAAACGCGCCCGCGAAAGTCAAAACACCGAATTTGAACCCCTTGGCAGCGTCACGCTGGCCGCGCACGCCGCGCAGCCCATCGAGGGCAAACGCTACGTCCTGGTGGGCGAGCTGCCGACCGCGCGCTTTGGTGCGCTCGCCGCCGAGCCGCAGATTCAAATCACGCGTTTGCTGGCGGTTTTTCTCACCGCGAGCGCGGTTTGCTGGGGTTTGGGCCGTTATCTGACGCGGCCCATCGTGGCACTGCACGCCGCGACGCAGCGTTTGGCGGCGGGTGATTTAAAGGCGCGCGCCGGCGACTCGCTGGGCCGTCGCCACGACGAATTAGCCGATTTATCGCGCGATTTCGACCGTATGGCCGCGCGAATCGAAGGCCTGATCGACGAACAAAACAACATGGCGCGGGCACAGCGCCGCCTGCTTGGCGACGTGTCACACGAACTGCGTTCGCCCCTGGCCCGATTAGGCGTGGCCATCGAACTGGCGCGCGACCATCTCGAATCCGACGATAAAGAGGCCGTCGCCGCCACCTTGAATCGCATCGAGCGCGAAACCGCGCGCCAGGGCGAACTCATCGACCGGTTGCTCACGCTTTCGCGTCTAGAAAGCGGCTTGCAAAAGCGCGGCGACGCCCCTGTTGATCTCGCGGCGCTTTTACAGGCCGTCGCCGCCGACGCCGATTACGAAGCGCGTTCCCACCGGCGCGCCGTGCACATGACGCTGTGCGAGCCTTGCACCCTGCTGGGCACGCCGGATTTGCTGCGTAGCGCGCTCGAAAACGTGGTTCGCAATGCCGTGCGCTACACGCCCGAAAACACCGAAGTCGAAATCTCGCTGCGCTGCGCGCCCGACGAAACGGCCCTCATTCGCGTCGCGGATCGAGGCGGCGGCGTGCCCGAAACCGAACTGGAGGCTATTTTTCGTCCTTTTCACCGCACTTCGGGCGCGCGCGACCGCGCCAGTGGCGGCGCGGGACTGGGCCTCACCATCGCCGCGCGCGCCGTCGAACTGCACGGCGGACACATCGGCGCCTCCAACGCGGCGGGTGGCGGTCTGGTCATCGAAATTCGCCTGCCGCTTCCTTCGCGGCAGAAGTCAAACATGAAAACGGAGTTGGAATGAATCTCGACGAAGCCTTGTTTCAGGGATGGGCGGGAGTGGCCCGCGTGGCGCTCATCGGCGTGCTGGCGTATGCCGCGCTGGTGGTGTCGCTGCGGGTTTCGGGCAAGCGCACCCTTTCCAAGATGAACGCGTTCGATCTGGTAGTCACCGTCGCGCTGGGTTCGATTCTGGCGACGATTCTGCTGTCCAAAGATGTCGCTCTGGCCGAAGGCGTGACGGCGATGGTCGTTCTCATCGGTTTGCAGTTCGTCGTGGCGTGGCTGTCGATGCGCTTCCAGGCGGTGAGCCGCCTCGTCAAATCGGAACCCGCGCTTTTGCTGCATCGAGGCGAGTTTCTGCACGCCGCCATGAAGCGCGAGCGCGTCACCGAAAACGAAGTGCGCGCCGCCGTGCGCGGCCAGGGGATTGGCGCTCTCGAAGCAGTCGAGGCCGTGGTTTTAGAAACTGACGGCAGTTTCAACGTCATTCCCGCCTCGTCGGAGGGCGATTCGGCTCTTTCCAACGTTCGCGGCCATCCCTCTTAAAATCATGAACTCAGCATTGAACGCATCGAAGTGCTGCTATCGCGGCGGCATTTTCGGTCGTTTGCAGGGGCTGACCATGACGCCCCTGCTGCGAAAACTGGGCGAAATCGGCCCACGATCACCTCTACTTCAAGCGTGGCACCGCACCACGCCGCGCGATTCGGTTTTCGGCCTGTTTTTCGAGTCGCGCCACCTTGCCAGTGGCCTCCCTTCATCGCTGGATCACACCACTCAAACCAACCCCAAATGAACAGATGCCTTTTCGTTACAGAAAGTTAGGACTTACGCACGAGTGTTCGCTCGACTGAAGTCGGCGCTATGGGCACCTGCGGTGCTAACTTCCCGCCTGCGCGGGAAAACAACCCCTTGCTTTTTTCGGCGCAGGCCGAAAGTGAGCGGCGGAGCCGCGGGGCACCCTCTGGGTCAGCGCCGACTTCAGTCGAGCGAACACAGCCCGTGCGTAAGTCCTAAAAGTTATAAAGACAGACTCTGAGAGACCGCTTGAAAAGTCCATGAGACAGCTTTGTTTCAAGAGACCTTACGGGCCAAGAGCGATAGATGGGGCGTCTGCTGAGGGCACAAAAACCAGGCCGACGAGCCACGCCACGCAGCATTAAGCCTTGACACAATAGCACTTTTCGGACTTTCCAAACAGTCTCTCGAAAAGCTGGAGGTGCCCAGCCATTTTGGACGCGGCCATCCCACAAAACGCGCCAGGACAAACCATTGCCGCCCGTTAAACATCGTTCAACAGCGACGGCTTTCGTTTCGGTGAGCGAATTTCGCTTCAGAAGGACGTATCGGCAATCTCGATTGCCTTATTTGCCGGTTGAACCGAGCGGCAGTCGAATTTCCACAACCAGCCCGCCCTCCGCCGCGTTGAAAGCGCGCACCTCTCCGCCGTGCAGTTCGACGGCGCGCGCTGTAATCGCCAGTCCCAGACCGGCGCCGCCGCGCTGCCGGTCGCGGGCTTGAGTAGCGCGATAAAAAGGCCGAAACACCTCCCGCAATTCTTCTTCCGGCACGCCTGGGCCGTGATCGCGCACCGTGATAACGGCGGCTGCGGGCGAAGCATCGCCATTCCCACTCGCCGCTTCATCGCCAGCACGCACCAGGGAGATTTCCACTGTCGTGTCTTCGGCGGTGTAATGGGCGGCGTTGCGAACCACGTTTTCCACCGCACTTCGCAGCAAATCGGGACTGCCCTGCGCCTGGCAGTCGTCGCAGGCGATAACGCTGACCACGCGGCGCTGCGGGCGGGCTTCGAAATCGGCGTCGGCGGCGACGGCGCGCACCAGTTCTCCTAAATCAACGGGCTGCGAGGCGGGCGGCTGCACGCCGCTTTCGAGGCGCGACAGCGTAAGCAGGCGGTCGATGAGCGCGCCCAGATGCTCGGCTTCACGCTCGATGCGGTTGTGGGCGTCTTCCAGAGTGCTGCGGCGGCCCCGCACCACGGTTTCGCCCTCTTGCATCGTGTCGGCGCGGTCGCGCGCCATTTCGAGGGCCACGCTGACGCGCGCCAGGGGCGAGCGCAGTTCGTGCGACACATCGCCCAGCAGACGGCGCTGCGCGCCCATCAACTGCTTTTGCTCGGCCAGCAAGTCTTCCTTTTCCCGAATCAGGGTTTGGATGCGCGACGCCATCTGGTCGAAATCGCGCGCCAGTTCCGCCAGTTCATCACGGCGCCCGCCCACGCCACTCGTGGCGCGCGCCGCTAAATCGCCTTCGGACAGGCGCCGCGTCGCGTCGCGCAGCGATTCGATGGGCGCCGTCAAATAACGGCCCAGACCCCAGCACACCGCGCCCGCCGTCACCAAGACCGCTAAAAGCCGCAGCGCCTGCACACGCGGATCGAGAATCCAGGGGCCGTATTGCGCGGCGGGCAGTTCGCCGAGCAGAATATAGCGCCGTCCCGACGGCGAAACCGCCAGACGCGCCACTAAAGTGGTGCTGCCCTGCGGCGCGAACTCGGTTTTTCCACTGCGGCGCGCCTGCGCCGTCAGTCCGCGTATTCGTTCGGCAAGCCAGGGTGGTTGGGCGAGCGGCACCGCGCGGCCCGTCGCGGTGATTTCGCGGTCTTTTTCGTCCAGCAGACGGGCGCGAATGCGGGCACGCTCTTCCAGTTCTTGGAGAAATTCCTCTAATTTCTGCCCGCCTTTTCCTGGGGGCGCTTTTTCCAGAGATTGCGTTGAAGTGATGGCGTAGGCGGCGAACGCATCGGAGGTGACGCTGCGCCAGCGACGGCTTAGTTCCTGGGTGCGCGAGGCTTCCATCGCCAGCAAAACGATGCCGGTAAGCGTCATCGACAGCCAAAACCAGAGGAAAATTTTGACGAAAAGGCTGCTGGCCAAGCGGGGCAAAGCCAAACTGGCAATGGAGCGCGGGCGCTTCATTTTTCGCTCGCATCCCGCGTCAGCACATAGCCGACGCCGCGCACGGTGCGGATGCGCTCCAGCCCGTTCGCGTCGGGCCACAGTTTGTGGCGCAGCTTGCAGATGTGAATGTCGAGGCTGCGGTCGAGCGGCATCAGCTTGCGCCCCAGCGCCTCGCGCGCCAACTCTTCGCGCTTGACGACGTGACCCGCCTGGGACAGCAAAGTTTTGAGCAAATCGAACTCGGCGGCGCACAAATCCACGATTTGTCCGCCGCGCCGCGCGATGCGCGCGTCCACATCGAGTTCCACATCGCCCACTTGGAGAACTGAAGCGCTGGTCGCGGGTTTCCTCTCTTCGACCGGCGTTTTTTCGGCAACAATTTCTTCGGGCGCGACGCGGCGCAAAATGGCGCGAATGCGCGCCAGCAGTTCGCGCGGATTGAAGGGTTTGGCGAGATAATCATCGGCGCCCAGTTCCAGGCCCACGATGCGGTCGATTTCGTCGCCGTGCGCGGTCAGCATCAAAACCGGCAGCCGCGCCGTGCCGGAAGCCGCACGCAGGCGGCGCAGCACTTCAAAGCCGTCCAGTCCTGGCAGGCGCACATCGAGCACCAGAAGCGCGTAATCGCCCTCGCCCGCGCGCTCCAAACCGCGCAGGCCGTCGCCTTCGACATCGATGGCGAAATCGCGCTCGGCGAGATATTCCGCCACCATTTCGCGCAGCGGCTCATCGTCGTCCACCACCAGCACTCGCGTCAGGGTTTGCGTCATTGGGGGCACCTTTTCTTCAATTTTACACCGTCCCAACGTTTCTTTAGGTCAGGGAAACGCAAATTATACAAATCCGCAACCCAATTTCAACGCCCCGTGCGGTTGAATTTCCTTTAGCAACGCCCCACAGGAGCCAAAGATGCCAAGAGAACACCCGCAATCCGAAGAATTTGAGCGCGGCTCATGGAATCTGGATGACTTCATGCGCTCCCAATCGGAAGCGCTCTACCGCCAGACGCGCGAAGAAGCGCTTTCGAGTTGGGGAAGTGGCGCGGCGCAGCAGCGCATCGGCGAACGCCGCGAAGGTTTCGACCGCCGCAGCGAAAGACGGCGCGAATCGCAGCGCCACGATGTGCCGGAGCGCCGCGCCTCCGAGCGGCGGCGCGGCGCGGAACGACGCATTTTAGGAGGCAAAACATTGCCATGAAAACCACAAAAACCCTCACTCTGGCTCTCGCCGTCCCGTTTTTGAGCGCGACGGCGCTGGCGCAGGACTTCGATCCCAGCGATTCCTACCGTCGCAACGGGATGGCGAAAGAAAACATGACGCTGATCGGAACTGTGACCCGCAATCCGGTTGCGGGCACCTTCGTGATTCGCGCCGGCAACGGCTGGACGTATCGGGTGGACACGCGCTTTTTCAAACCGGTCGGCCTAAGCGTCGGCGACCGCGTGCGCGCTTACGGCGACTGGAAAAACGGCGTGCTGCACGCCGGAAACGTGCGGATTTTGCGGCACGGCGACTCCGACGCTGTGGTTTCGCCCATTCGCGCCAACCGCTCCATGATGGGAACCGTGGTCGCCAACCACGCCGGCGATGAGTTCGTGGTGCGCGCCCGCAACGGCTGGACGTATCCGGTGCGCGCCATTTACGGCGAACCCACAACGCTCAGCGCGGGCGACCGCGTGCGCGTCTACGGCGCCTGGACGGACGGGATGCTCTATGCCAACAACATTCGCTTCGACTACGACGACGCGATCAAGAAAGTCCGCGTCACGAATCTGGGCGACAGTGATGTCGCCGTCGCTGTGAGGGACGTGGCCGTCGGCGAGGAACTCATCGTGCCGCAGATCACGCGCGATGGAACCGTCATCGCCAATCCCGTCGGCCCCTTTTTCACGCTGCGCGATGCGGGCGGCACGACTTATCGCGTGCGCTCTTTGTATGGCTGGATTCCCGAACTGAATGTCGGCGACCGCGTGCGCGTTTTCGGCAAATTGAGCCAGGGCGTTTTGGAAGCGAGCAATGTCCGTATCGCCAATAATTCCGACTCCAACGCCAATGGGATTTCCAACACCAACAGGTCTCCCCGCGACAAGCGCACTCTGACCGGCACCGTCACCACCAATCCTTCAGGGGATCGCTTCACCATGCGCGGCACCAACGGCAACACCTACGCGGTGCGCGCTCTGTCGGGCGAACCTGCCGGACTGACGGCTGGCGACCGCGTGCGGGTTTACGGCGCGTGGCAGGGCGGCCTCATCGCGGCGAGCAACGTGCGAATGCTGCGTCAGCGTCCCAATCCCGAAAATTACAATGACCACGTTTTGTTGGGCCAGGTGACGGAGAACCTCGACGGCGACCGCTTCGTGGTGCGCGCCCGCAACGGCACGACTTATCGCGTGCTGGCTGCGTGGGGCGAGCCGTCGGGCCTGAGCGTGGGCGACCGCGTGCGCGCTTACGGCGATTGGAAAGAAGGAATGCTGCACGCCAGCAACGTGCGCGTGCTGGATCAAGGCTGATTCGGGAATGAGCGTAGAATGAGCGAACCGCGCCGGATTTTCGCATCCGGCGCCTGACAAACCGGATTCGAACCCCCGAATCTACAAAAAATGGAGAGAAAAATCATGTCAACACTTGTCACTGGAATGTTCGATAACCGCATGGATGCGGAACATGCTGTGGATGCTTTGCTGGCCAGAGGCGCCCAGCGCGACGACATCTCGATTGTCGTCAACGAGCAGGCGCGCAGCCAGTATTTCCCCAACGACTCCGCCGAGGGCATGGGCAACAAAGCCGGCGAAGGCGCCGGAGTGGGCGCGGCGGTGGGCGGCACGCTGGGCGCCATCGGCGGGATGCTGGCGCTCACGGCGGGCAACCTGTTTTTGCCAGGCGTGGGCCTTTTGGCGGCGGGGCCGCTACTGGCGGGCCTGGCCGGAGCGGGCGCGGGCGGTCTGGCCGGAACTCTGGTCGGCGCGCTGGTCGGCATGGGCATCCCCGAAGAAGAGGCCGCGCACTATGAAACCGGACTGCGCGAAGGCCGCATTCTGGTCGGCGTCAACGTGCAGGAAAGCTCGGTGGCCGAAGCGCGCGCTATTTTGAACGCGCAGGGCGCGGGCCAAACCGAAGCGCATGGGGGCGTTCGATAGCGTTCCAAAACCACCCCCGCCGTCGCCCAGAGGGCACCCGACTTCGTAAGGAGGGGAGACCACACCCGCAGTCTCCCGTTCTCAACTGGAAACACGAGGAAGTCGCAATGTGGTCTCCTCCTTACGAAGTCGGGTGCCCTCTGGGCGACGGCGGGGGAGGTTTTGGAAGTCACAGTTACGACAACCCTCTCCCTAAAGGAAGACTCATGAAAAACCCAACCAAAAAATTCGCGCCCATCCTCACCGCAGCCCTCGCGCTCTGCGCGACGGGCGCGGGCGCCGATACCGTCGTCGAAAAAGCGGCCCAGTCGCCGCAGTTCGAGACCCTGACGCGCGCCATTCGAGCGGCGGGACTCGAAGGCGCGCTCGATGGGCGCGGCAGTTTCACCCTCTTCGCTCCCACCGACGCCGCTTTCGCCAAATTGCCGCCAGGAACGCTCGAAGAGCTGCTCAAGCCGTCGCGCAGGGCGATGTTAGCCAGCATTTTGCGCTATCACATTCTGCCGCGCCGCTATTCCTCGCGCGCCATCATGCGGCTGCCGAGCGGCACCAACGTTTCGACGCTGAACGGCGAGAATTTCGCCGTGCGGAAAAGCGGCGGCGTGGCCCTCGACCCCTTCGTTTCGGAGCGCGCCCGCGTCGTCCAGACCGATATGCGCGCCGAAAACGGCGTGATTCACGCCATCGACCAGGTTTTGGTGCCGCCCAGTCTGGTGTTCACCCTGGCGCGCAATCCCGCCTTCAAAAACGAAAACCGCTCGTCGCCGTGACTATGTTGGTGCGAGCGGCCTGAAAGGAGGCCGTTATGGGAATGTTATCGTGGGCCATGACCGCTTTAGTGATTTCCGTCGTCGCGGCAGGCCTGGGCTTTAGCGGCGTGGCGGCGGGCGCGGCCCAAATCGCCAAAATTCTGTTCGGCGTCTTTTTGCTCATCGCCCTGGTGCTGTTCGTGATGATCGTGCTGGGCGTGGGCGCCGTCGCCGCCTGAACGAACCAGAAAAGACGTAACTTCGCGGGCCGCTCCATCGGGCGCCGCAAACCAATTTGAAAGGAGAAACTTTTATGGACACATCAAACACCAGTTCCGGCACTTCCAAACCGGCAACAGGAGGCGTCATGGGCGACGCCAAGCACAAAGCCGGTGAAGTGCTGGGACAGGCCCAACACAAAGCGGGCGAGGTTCTGGGCCAGGCCCAGGAAAAAGCCGCGCCCGTCCTGGATGGGGCGCAGCAAAAAGCCAAATCGAAGCTGGAACAGGGCAAAGAACAGGCTGCCGGTCAATTGGACAGCGTGGCACAGGCGCTTCACAAAACCGGCGCGCAGTTGCAGCAGGGCGATCAAAAAGCGGCGGGCGAATACACCGCCCAGGCCGCCGACAAACTGGAGCAGATCTCCTCTCACCTTCGCGGCAGCAGCGTGCCCCAACTGGTGGGCGAAGTCGAAGATTTTGCGCGCCGCGAACCCACCCTGTTCCTGGCCGGAGCCTTCGCCCTCGGCGTGCTGGGCGCGCGTTTCCTCAAAAGCTCGAAGCAGGGGCCGCTTGGAAGCCGTTCTTCCCAAAGGGTGTCTCCTGAGGCTCTGGCGCTGCCCGAAACGGTGACGCCGGTGCCCACGGTGCCCACGCCCGCAACGAGGCCCGCGCCGCCGCCGACAACGCCGACAATGGAAACGGACGATTCCGCTTATCGTGCGGGGGCAGCGACATCGTATCGATCGGGCGTGGAGGTGCTGTGATGGCCGCCCCAAATTCGAGTGAGGAGCGTTCGCTGGGCGAGCTTTTGGGCGATCTCACCCGTGAGACGACTACTCTGCTGCGCCAGGAACTCAAACTCGCCCAAACCGAACTCTCCGACAAAGCAACCAAAATCGCCAAGGACATCGCGGCTCTGGCCGTCGGAGGCGCGGTGGCCTATGCCGGAATGCTGCTCCTGCTGATGGCAATCGCCTTTGGGCTGGCGACCGTGATGGCTCTCTGGCTGGCGTTTCTGCTGGTGGGAGCGGTGGTATGCGGCATCGGCTTCGTTCTGGTGACCAAGGGCCTGAGCGATCTCAAGAAAACCAGTCTGGCACCGCAGCAGACTATCGAAACCCTCAAGGAGGACAAAGAATGGGCACAACAACAGATGAAATGACGGGACGCGATCCCTATGTCTATCGCAGCGCACACGCCACCACCGACGACGAAACGACGGTGAAAACCGAAGAAATTCGGGACGAAATCGAACACACTCGCGCCGAGATGAGCCAGACGATTGATGAACTTCAAGAGAAGCTCAGTCCGCAGCACATCAAGGAACAGGTGAAAGATTCGGTTCGAGAAGCCACTATTGGGAGGGCCGAACACATGGCAAGCAACGCGGGCGAAACCGCCTCACAAGCAGGACATTCCGTGATGGAGCGCATCAAAGACAATCCGGTCGCGGCGGCGATGGTCGGCATCGGCCTGGGCTGGCTGTGCATGAACAGCTCCAGCAAAACCTCTATCAAACACCAGGCTTCGTCGGCCAAGTATGAGATAGGCAACAAGGCCGGTGACATTGCCGGCACCGTCCACGATAAAGCCTCGGACATCGCGGGCAGCGTCCACCACAAAGCCACCAGTCTCGCCGGACAGTCGCAGGAAGTGCTGGAAGAGAGTCCCATTGTCGCCGGTGCCGTGGCCCTTGCGGTGGGAGCCGCCATCGGATTCGCGCTGCCCGAAACGCGCCGCGAAAACCAACTGATGGGCGAGGCGCGCGACAAAATGCTGGGCCACGTCGGCGAAGTCGCGCACGATGCGGCAGAGAAGGTGGGACACGTGGCGTCAGAAGCCGCGCACGCCGCCACCGACGCTGCCAAGCAGGAAGTTCACAACCAGGGATTAGCGCACTAAGCGTTCAATCAAAGGAGAAACACAATGGCTACAAAACAAAATTCGGTTGTCGCCAACGGCAACCAGGTCATGACAACGCCCCTGAGCGGCGAGATTGAGATTCCCGCCGCACTCAACTTCACCCGCGACCAGATTCGCTGGGGGCCGGTGATTGCCGGTCTGGTGACCGCGCTGACCACCATGCTGCTGCTCAATCTGCTCGGCGTGGCGCTGGGCTTGACGAGCGCCAATGTCGCGGCGGCAGCGCGGCAAAACAACGTGCCCGCCAACGCCGGACAATATGCCGCGATCTGGGCCGCCGTGTCCGCCGCCATCGCCTTTTTCATGGGCGGCTGTGTGGCGGGCAAGACGGCGGCGGTGTTTAGTCGCGGCGCGGGCGCGCTCAACGGCGCGATGGTCTTTTTGCTGGCGGTTCCGGTCACGCTGTGGCTCGCCAGTCTGGGACTGGGCGCTTTGATGGGCACGTTGGGCAGCTTCGCCGGTGGCCTGAATGTCGAGCCAGGCCAGATTCAAAACACGCTGCAAGACGCCGCGCAACAGGCGCGTCAGGCGGTGGGCGGCGAAGTCGGCGCTTCGGAAGCGGCTCAGGCCGCGAGCGCGGCGCGCACCGCCGCGTGGGGCGCGCTGATCGGAATGCTCATCGGCCTGGGCGCCGCCGCTTTTGGCGGCATGACGGGCACGCGCCGCGAAATCGATGTGGACGCCACCACTTCGCGCGTTTCGTCGTGAGTGTTCGCTCGACTGAAGTCGGCGCTGACCCAGAGGGTGCCCCGCCTTCGGCTAACTTCCCGCCTTCGCGGGAACAGAGCCTGGCCGACGAGATAGTAGAGCCGTTCACGTCGCTTGCTGTGTTTTGCGCGCAGGCGCAAAGTTGGCCGAAGGCGGGGCACCCTCTGGGTCAGCGCCGACTTCAGTCGAGCGAACACTGAGGAGGAAATTCAATGGAAACCAATGCCACGACCAAACTGTTGAAATTGGGCGACTCCACGCTAACCGTCGCCGCCACCGAGGAAGACATCAGGGGCCGCAAAGTCCTGGATGCGTCGGGCGAAGAAATCGGCCATGTCGATGATCTGCTCATTGACGAGGCGGAAAACAAAGTGCGTTTTTTGCAGGTCGCGTCGGGCGGCTTCCTGGGATTGGGCGAAACCAAATTCCTCATTCCCGTCGATGCGATTCGCCGCATCGACCTCGACCACGTTCACATCGACCAGACCCGCGAGCGCGTCGCCGGTGCGCCGCGCTACGATCCCGATCTGCAAGACGACAGCTACTTTACCAACGTCTACGGCTACTACGGCTACGCGCCGTATTGGGGAGCGGGCTACGTTTATCCTGGCTATCCCCTTTATTTGTGAAGTTTGAAAGCGACATGAAGTCGCAGCCAACGAAGTCGTCGGCCTTCGCCGACGGTGGAACTGCGACTTTTGTCGGCGAAGGCCGACGACTTCGTTGGCTGCGACTTCATGTCGCTTTTAACCTGAGGTTCTCCATGAAACCGGCACCCATCTCTCCAAACTGGACAACGCCCCGCGTCTTCGCTGCAATAGGCGCGGTAACAGCCGTCTCGCTGCCCAGCGCGCCCGTCATGGCGCAGAACTCCCTCACCCTGAGCGGCATCGTGACGGGCGCGCTGGGCAACGAGGTGTTTCTGCTGCGCGCCTACGACCTGACGCATCGGGTGTGGGCGCCGCGCGGCACGACGCTTCGCGTCGGCGACCGCGTGCGCGCCTACGGCGACTGGCAAAACGGGGTTTTGCAGACGCGCAGCCTGCGCGTTTTGAGCCGCGCCAATGCGAGCGCCGCGCCGACGCGCTCCATCACCGGAGCCGTCGCGCGCGATTTGCCTGGCGAAGAGTTTCGGGTGCGCGCGCGCAACGGCTCGCTGTATCGCGTTCTGGCTTTGCGCGGCGAGCCGAAAAGCCTCAGCTACAGCGACACGGTGCGCGCCTACGGCGTCGAGCGCAACGGCGTTTTGCACGCCACGCGCGTCGATGTGGTGTATGAAGGCAATCTCATCTCCAACGAGTCGGAGTATCGCCCGCGCCGCATCGTGAGCGGGGTCGTGACTTTCGATTCAAGCGGCAATCGCTTCCAAATGCGCGCCCGCAATGGCCGCGTTTACGATGCCGTCGCCCTCTGGGGTGAGCCTGCCGCTCTGAGCGCCGGTGACCGCGTGCGCGCCTACGGCTATCTCGAAGACGGCACCCTGCACGCCAGCAACCTGCGCGTGCTGCGCCGCAGCCGGAACAGCAGCGCGGGCACGGGCCGCGCCAAAATCGCCGCGCTGCCGCGTCCTTACGGGCGAATTTTGGCCCGCGCACCTTAAGCGGCGTCGTCACCGCGCTGGACGGCGCCCGTTTGAGGCTGCGGGCGAGCAATGGCATCGAATATCCGGTGGTGATCGTGACGGGAGTGCCAGGCGGCTTGAGCGTGGGCGATACGGTGCGCGCTGCGGGCGGCTGGGCCGCCGCAACGATGCGCGCCGGAAGTCTGCGGATTTTGAAATAGAGGTGAAGAAGTTCCCTTTGTCATTCCGAAGGAGCCTCGGCGACTGAGGAATCAGCCGCAGCTTCGTCTCAATGGCTGTAAAGCGGTGGACACTGGCGCTGATTCCTCAGTCGCCGAGGCTCCTTCGGAATGACAAAGCGCCAGGGAGCCGCTTCAACAGAGCGGCGCAGTATTTAAAAGCGTCGGCAACGAACGACATTTCGAGAAAATCTCATGCAACCCAACGACAAAAACGGCCAACTGCCGCCCCACGAGCGCCCCTTTCGCGTTCTGCTGCTTTCCGGCTCGCAGCGCCGCCAATACAACTGCCCTGGCGTCGATTCCAAGTCGCGCACCCTCATGCTCCGCATGGCCGAACTCCTGCCGCCCGACTGGGAAATCGACATGGAAGACCTGGGCAACGTCTTCGGGCGCGAGCGCATTCAGCCCTGCAACGCCTGCGTTTCGACTTCGATGGCGCTGTGCTGCTGGCCCTGCAACTGCTACTCCCAAAACAACCATTACGAGCCGGATTTGATGTGGAATCTGGATTTGTATTCGCGCCTCGATTTGGCCGATGCGTGGGCGATTATCGGCCCCATCAACTGGTATGGCCCCACCAGCAATCTCAAGGCGATGTTCGACCGCCTGGTGTGCATGAACGGCGGCAATCCCGATGAAACCCTCATCGAACACAAAAACCCCGAAATGGCGATGCGGCTCGAAAAATCGCCGCAGTGGGAGGAACTGACCCGCAACCATCTCGAAGGTCGCACGGCGGGCTTTTTCTGCTACGGCGACGGCGGCGGCGATGAACTCGACCCATCGGGCCGCCCCAAAATCCTGCGCCACCCTGCCTATTTCGATCCCGCCGCCGAACCGTTCGAGAACGAGCGCGACGCTTACGCGCCCTGGTGTGGCAGTGTCGCTACGGCGGCATCGAAGTGCCCGACGAACTGTGGCGCTACCACGAATTCGGGCACGGCAAGCCCTACAGCGAGAATCAGGCGGAAAACATGGCGCTGGAAACCGATGTTTTCGCGCATTTCGATAAGTGGGTGGCGGAGTTCGCGGGCTTCGTCGCGGCCAAGGGACAGGTCGAGCCAGGGAAATATCGCGCCTACGACTACGAGCCGCCCGCGCATCTGTGGCAGGACGTGAAGCTGAAATGGCGCGATATGCGGATGCGAGTCGGCCATCCACCGGCGGATTCGTCGCCCGCGCAGCAGCAGAAACTGGGACTCAACGAGGACGTGGTGCTGTTCCCCGCCACCAGCGAACTCAGCCAGTCGCATGACGAGAAGTGAGCGGTAGCTCCGCTCTGGGAAAAAGGGGTAACGGCGCTTTGCCACGAAGATGTTCACTGTCTCCGCAGGGGACGAGGTAATGGCACTTTAACGCGTGAGTTGCAGGGTTAGGGAGGGGTCTAACCCTGCAACTCACACGAAATGCCATTACTGAAAAAGGAGAAGAAACCATGACACAAATGACTTCAGAAATGCAGCAATGCATCCAAAACTGCCTCGACTGCCACAAGACCTGCCTGCAAATGGCGATGAATCACTGTCTCGAAACCGGCGGCCAGCACACCGAACCGCCTCACTTCCGGCTCATGATGTGCTGCGCCGAAATCTGCCGCACCAGCGCCCATTTCATGTTGAGCGGCTCCGAACTGCACACCCTCACCTGCGGCGTCTGCGCCGAGGTTTGCGGGCGCTGCGCCGATGATTGCGAGCGCATCGGCGACATGGGCGAGTGCGTGCAGGCGTGCCGCAAATGCGCCGAGTCGTGCCGCGCGATGTCAGGAGCCGCCGCCTGATGGATGAGGCTGCTCCGTCGCCTTCCTGGGCGGCGCTTTTGGCGGTTCTGGCGCTGTGCGGGGTGCATCTCTGCGCGGGGCGGCTGCGCTTTCTCGAAAGCACGCCGCGCAGCGTGTGGCTCTCCTTCGCGGGCGGCGTGTCGGTGGCCTACATCTTCGTCCACGTCCTGCCCGACCTCAGCGAAGCGCAGGAAGCGGTGCAAAGCGCCGTCGGCGCGGGGCTGGGCTTCGTGGAGCATCACGTTTATCTGGTCGCGCTGCTGGGTTTAGCGGCGTTTTACGGGCTGGAGCGGGCCGCCAGGGAGTCGCGCCGCAGCAACCGGCAGGACGGCGGCGAAGATGTCACCAGCGCAGGCGTGTTCTGGCTGCACATCGGCTCGTTCGCGCTTTACAACGCGCTGATCGGCTACCTGCTGCTGGAGCGCGAGGAGCTGCGCTCGCTGCTGGTGTTCACGCTGGCGATGGCGCTGCATTTCGTGATCAGTGATTTCGCACTGCACGAGCATCACAAGGACGCCTACCGCCGCACCGGTCGCTGGATTCTGGCGGCGGCGATTTTTCTGGGCTGGCTGGTCGGGCGCACCACGCGCATCCCCGAAGCGGCGGTCGGCGTGCTGTTCGCGTTTCTGGCGGGCGGCGTCATGCTAAACGTCCTCAAAGAAGAATTGCCCGAAGAACGCCAGAGCCGTTTCTGGGCCTTCGCCGTTGGCGCGGGCGGGTATGCCGCGCTGCTGCTCGCGTTATGAAGCACCTGAAATCGCGCGCCGCGACGGAACCAATTCAGGCCGATTTAGGCGGTCGCGTCTGCATCGTGACGGGCGCGACGGCGGGCGTGGGAAAAGAAATCGCGCGCCAGTTGGCGGCGCTGGGCGCGACGGTGGTAATCGCGGGGCGGAGTCGCTCTCGAACCGAAATCGCCGCAGCCGAAATCGCGCGCGACACCGGCAATGGGGCGGTCGAGGCCGCGCTTCTTGATCTGGCGAGCCAGAATTCGATTCGCGGCTTCGCGGAGGAGATTATCGAGCGATTCGGGCGTGTGGAAGTGCTGGTCAACAACGCCGCCGTGTGGCAGACGCAACGCTGTCTGGGTGCCGACGGCATCGAACTGACCTGGGCGGTCAACGTGCTGGGGCCGCATCTGCTCACGGAATGGCTCGGCGACGCGCTGCGAAAGGGCCAGGACGCGCGCATCGTCAACGTGGCGTCGCGTTTTGCGGGAGGTTTAGACCTGGGTGACGTGGAGTTTCGCCGCCGCCGCTACAACGGCATCGCGGCCTACCGGCAGAGCAAACAGGCGCTGCGAATGCTGAGTTGGACGTGGGCGGAGCGGTTGGAAGCGGGCGGCGTGACGGTGAGCGCGGCTCATCCAGGCTTCACCCGCAGCGACATCGCGCGCGATGTCGCTGGATGGCGCGGAAAAGTGGTCAGAGCCTTTTTCCAACGCTGCGGCCAAGCCCCGCAGCGGGGCGCGGACACCCCGCTCTGGCTGGCGGCCAGCGACGAGGCGCAGGGGCAGTCGGGGCGGTTCTGGGTGGGGCGGCGTGAAAGGGCGTGCCCCTACCGAGATCCAGCCGCGCGCGAGCAACTGTGGGAGATTTTAGCGAGGCAGTCGCATTAGAGACCCAAGTTGCGTCTGCCTGGAGGCTGAAGCCTCCAGGCAGACAGAGGTCGCAACTGGAGTGGGAGATTTTATGTCGGCAAAGCAACATTTCGACAACGTGTTAATCACCGGCGGCGCCGACGGTCTGGGGCGCGCTCTGGCGCTGGCCTATGCGGGGCAGGGCCAGAGCGTGACCGTTCTCGACGTGGACGCGGCGCGCGGCGAAGCTCTCGCCGCGCAAAACGACCGCATCGCGTTCGTGCCCTTCGATCTCGCGGACTTTACCCAAAGCGAGGTGGAGCGGTGGGGCGAAGGCTTCGACATCGTGATTTGCAATGCCGGAATCAGTGTGAGCGGCGATTTTCGCCGCATCAGCAGCGCGGCGGAACGGGAGGTTTTCGAGGTCAATGTCCTGGGCCACATCCAGCTCGGCGCGCGACTGGTTTTCGTGCTTTCGGCGTCGGTTTATCTGCCCTTTCCCGTCGCGCTCGCCTACGCCGCGAGCAAAGCGGCGCTCGACGGCTTCGCGGGCGCGCTGGAGCCTTATCTTCACAGCGAGCGGATTTCGGTGACGCGGGTTTATCCTGGCCCAATGAAAACCGCGCATCACGCCAAATACTACGCGCAGTTCACGCCGCGCGTTGGTGCGGCGCCCGAAAAAGTGGCGCGCGCCGTCGTCAAAGCGGTGGCGCGACGACGGCGCCGCGTTTTTCCCGACTTAGCGGGCCGTCTCTGCCGCCTCGGTCACGGCCTGTCCGACCGAATGCTCGCCGTTGTGTCGCACCACTTGTTTCGAGCGGGGCTTGCGCCCGCTTCCAATCGGGTGTGCGTCGCAGCCGAAGGCAGATTGAAGCGGGCGCAAGCCCCGCCTCAATTTAAAAATCGGTATCGGTCAGGTGACTGTAGGTTTGTAGTAGCGCCGCGAGGCGCGTTCAGAAAGCGTCTTGCCCACGAAACGCGCCTCGCGGCGCTACTACAAACCTACAGTCACCTGAACCGCTTCCTAAAAAGGAGAAGAAATGATGAAAACCATCGCCGCATTTTTCGACCATCCCGAAGACGCCGATGCCGTAATCGAAGAGTTGAATTTTCGCGGCATCGACAAAAACCAGATCAGCGTGATAGCGCATGAGCGCGCGGTGCCGCCTCGCTCGGTCTCTGCGCCCGCCGCGCCGGTGGAAAAAGCCATGACGCTGGGCGTCACCGGCGGCGCGGCGCTGGGCGGACTGGGCGGGTTTCTGATCGGGGCGGGCGCACTCGCCATTCCTGGCATCGGGCCGGTTCTGGCCGCCGGAACCCTCGCGGCGGCCCTCACCGGCGGCGCGGTGGGCACCGGAGTGGGAATGCTCACCGGAGGTCTGGCCGGTGCCCTGGTGGGATGGGAGTTGTCCGAGGATGAAGCGCGCCTCTATGCCGAAGGCGTCAGGCAGGGCGGCATTTTGCTGGCGGTGCAGGTTCACGAAGAGGCCGTGCCGCAAATCAGAGCCGTGCTGCACGACGCGCGCGCCGTGAACATCGAAGTCTTGCGGCAAAGGCTGCAAACCAACGCTTAAAGCGTGGCGATCAATGAACCACAGAGGCACCCAGTTTTGCATTGGAGGAGCCAATCACACTCTCTGCTTCGCTCTTGTTTTCTCTGTGTCTCCGTGCCTCTGTGGTTCATTTCTCATCGAGACACTCTTCCAAAAACTTTACTTTAGCCGTTTAATCGGCTTTTTATGCCTATCGTGCTTTCTCCAAGGCGCGGTATTCAACCAAGAAATTGAAAGTGAACACCATGAAAACCAACATCAACACACTGTGGATCGTGCCGAGCCTGCTTCTGGCAGTTGCCGGCTGCAATCAGGGCGGCACCGGAGCGACGGGGCCCATCGCCGACAACGCCGCCGGCATCAACCGCGTCACCGATGCTCCGGCTGAGGTTTCGCAGCCCAACGAGCCGGTGCGCGGCTATCTGCGCGCCGTGCATACCGTGCGCGGCGCGGGGCCGGTCGCGCTGGCGGTGGACGGCGTGAAAATCACCGACAACCTCGCGTTTGGCGCGGCTTCGGATTTCGTCGGCCTGCATGGCCAAAAACTCAAGGTTCACTCGACGGAGCCGCATCGCCTCACCGTCGTGGACGCGAATGGAAAAACCCTCGGCAGCCCGCTCATGCTCGATCTGGAGCGCGGCGAGGACATAACGGTGGTCATCGGCGGCGCTCCTGGCAAAATCACGCTCACGCCCTTTGAACACACCAATCGCGGCCCCAGCCGCACCGGTGCCAAAATCGCCGTGATGCACGCCGACAAAGCTCTCCCCGAAGTCGCCGTCTCAGTAGACGGCAAAATGTGGGCGGGCGACATCGGCTACGGCGAACTCACCGGCTACAAAGAGCTGGCGCCAGGCGCGCACACCCTGAAAGTGATGTATGACAAAACCATGGTCGGCATTTTAGACATCGACCGCAAACCAGGCATTTCGCCGCCGCCACCGATTGCGGTTCGGGCCAACAACCTCATCACCCTCACGCAGCCGCTCAATCTCGAAGACGGCAAGGTCTATTCGGTGATCGTCTATCAGGATGCCGGCGGACGGCCCAAATTGCGTTTTGCCGAAGATAAATTCGTCCCCACGCTGATCCGCGCCGAAGATGCGGGCGGAAACGCCCCCACCAACGCGGGCGCCGACGCGATGACGGACGCCAACGCCGTCACGGACGCGAACGCGGTTTCAAACGCGGTTACGGACGCGAATGCGGCCACGAACAACGCGGCCACGAAGCCCTGAGATTTTAAAAGCCAAGTTGCCACCTATGAGCAGAATTGTCATTCCGAGGAGGCACGACGAGGAATCGGCCGCAGTTTTTACCGATTTGCGGCTCAAATGAGTCGAAGCTGTTACTGATTCCTCGTCGTGCCTCCTCGGAATGACACAACTGTCCATAAGTAGCAACTTGGGTTTCAAAGTCGCTCAGTAAAAATCAGAGAAGACGGAGATTCTATATCCCCGTCTTCTTTGTCGCTTCCAAGTTGTGCAGGCCGTTGCGCGAAAGGTGACAGTGCGTGATATAGCCGTTAAGAACCTATCCGAACAGGCGCCAATTTATTCGCTGCCTGCTCGGATATAACAAGTCCGATTGGCGTAGTCTCATTCGTAGCGCCACGATTTATCGTGGCGACTGGATAAAGCAGCCATTCTTTCCACTCGCCACGATAAATCGTGGCGCTACGAATCTGGACAACGCTTTCCGGACTCGCTTTAGGTGCTTACTACGGGTTGGTAGTCGAGGTTATGAACCCTTTCATCCCGCAGGCACGGCATCATGATTGCTTCGCGCACTGAAGACGGCGACTCCGATTCTCTTAGCCCCCGATGAAGGAGATTTTAGTGCCACGAGTAATAGAAGTCGCGGTATCCCCCCAAAAAACTGACGCCCTGATAGAGCAGCTTCGCGATTTAGATGGTGTTGTCGGTCTTGGCTTGCAGCGCGGCGCCTCCCTGGATCCCCAGGGGGATGTCGTGACCATCCATGCCACCAATGACGGCACCCGCAACGTTCTCGATCTCCTCGTCGAGATGCGGGTCACCGAGGGCGGCTCGATCCAAACCAGCCAGCCCCGCAGCCTGATTTCTCCCCAGTATCAAAACGGCATCGACCGTGAGTCGAACGAAACGATCTGGGAGGAGATGGCGTTTCTTCTCCGGCTCGACACCAATCTTGCGGCCAACTATCTGTTGTTGATGGCTCTGTCCGGCGGCGTCGCGGCAGTCGGATTATGGACGAACACGCTTCACATCGTGATTGGGGCCATGGTGATCGCACCTGGCTTTGAGCCGCTGCTGCGTATTCCCTTCGGTTTGGTCGCTGGGCCGCGCGTGCTGGCTTCTCGCGGGCTGACTTCAACGCTCGCCGGTTATGGATCCCTCGCCGTAGGAGCGGCCATCACACTGCTGGTGCTGCGCCTTGTCGATCCAGGCACTTCCACCGACCTGGAGACCCGCTCCTGGGTTCGATACTGGTCGAGCGTGACCGGAAGCGGCGTTGTCCTTTCCCTAATCGCGGGCGCCGCCGGTGCGGTCGTGGTCACCGCGCAACGCTCCGTGCTTACGGCGGGCGTGATGATTGCATTAGCCTTGATTCCATCAATGAGCATCGTCGCAATGGCAGCAGTGACGGGCGATTTTCCACTGGCGGGGCGGGGCCTGATGCGCTGGGCGGTGGAAGCTGGCTCGGTGCTGGTCGCGGGCGCCCTGGTGCTTGGCCTCAAGCAGCTTCTGGTGCATCGCCGCGCCGCTCTGAGTTGAGGATAGGAAATGTTCCGATGGAGCGAGAATCCCCTTTCAACCTGGGCAATCGCATCAGGGAGTTTCTCGGTGGAAAGAGAAAGAAGCCGGCAGCATCCTGGTTGCGAGCCGGTCGCATCCTATGACCGATTCCCACCGCCCGCCGCCCGACACGCTGTTTCGCGCCCTCCAGCGCGCCATCGCTCTGGCGACGGGCATTTTTCTGACGCTGTGGTTCCTTGATGCCGTGGTGGTGGTGGTTCTGCTGTTTGCCACCGCTTTCATTTTCGCCGTCGCGCTCAACCCGCCGGTGATGTGGCTCGAAAGCCGCAAAGTGCCGCGCGTGGCGGCGACTCTGCTGGTCTGTGGGGCCATCGTGGTCATCACGGGCGCGCTGGGCTGGATCGTGGTGCCGCGCATCGCCGATGAAGTCGCCTCGCTGGTGGCGCAGCTACCCGAATACTCGCAGTTGCTGCAAAAACGCGCCGCGCGCTGGATCGCGGCCTATCCCGAATTGCAGGAGCGTTTGAGCTTCGATGAAGGCTTGGTGCGGCGCTTTTTGTCGGTGCAAACCGTGGTGGCGCGCATCGGGGTTTACTCGCTGTCGCTCTTGTTCGGCGTGGCGTTCGCGTTGCTGATGGGCTGCATCGTGGTTTACAGTCTGGCGCGCCCGCAGCCGCTCTTGAAAAGCTATCTGAACCTGATGCCTCCGCACCGGCGCGACGCCGCCGAGCGAGCGTTTATCAAAAGCTCGCAGGCCGTGAGCGGATGGCTGTGGTCGAACGTGATTCTGGGCGCGCTCGAAGCCGCCACCGCCGCGATTGTGCTGTCGCTGCTGGGCGTGCCTGGCGCCCTGGTGTGGGCGGCGTTCACCTTTTTCGCGGCGCTGGTGCCGCTTTTGGGGCCGTATCTGATGACGATTCCGCCGGTTGTGGTGGCCCTGGTCATCGATCCGATTCTGGCGCTGTGGGTCGCGGTGTTCTACTTCGTGATGCTGCAACTCGCCGCCAACGTCGTCGCGCCGCTCGTGCGCTCGACGCGGATGCATCTGCATCCGGTTTCGCTGTTTTTTTCCGTGCTGGCAATGGGCGCGATTTTCGGCGTGCTGGGCGCCCTTATTGCCGCGCCGGTCGCGGGCATTTTGAAGGCGTTTTACGAAGAGTTTTATCTGGCGCGCCAGCCGCCGGACGAGCGCATCGACCAGCGCGTCGAACGGATGCTGAAGTCGAAAACGGCGCCCGATAGGGGCACCCAAACCTGATTCGGTTTTCCCATCGGGCCTGAGAAAGGAGCCTGGTGGACAACGCTTGAGCCGACAAAAACCAACCACAGAGGCACGGAGACACAGAGTTTTTGGATGAGAAAACGCCTTTCACACCTTCTACTTTGCCCCTGTTTTCTTTGTGTCTCCGTGTCTCTGTGGTTCATTTTTTTCGGGCGGCACGGACTATTGTGTTAACTGAAACAATATGAAATTGGATATGTCTGACGCGCTGCAATCGGTGCGCGCGATGGCACAGGGCTTCATCGAACGGCTGCCCTATATCGTCATCGCGCTCATCGTCTTCGCGGTTTTTTGGATGATAGGCCGCCTGGTGCGCTCCACCATGCGCCATTTCGCCGAAAAACGGCGTAAGCACCTCAGCCTCGGCCTGGTCATGGGCCGCCTGGCTCACGGCCTCATCGTGTTTATCGGGCTGCTCATCGCGCTCGTCATCGCGCTGCCTGGCTTTCAGCCCGCCCAGCTCATCCAACTGCTGGGCATTTCGAGTGTGGCGATTGGTTTTGCCTTTAAAGACATCCTGCAAAACTTTTTGGCCGGCATTTTGATTTTGCTCACCGAACCGTTTCGCATCGGCGACCAGATTCGCGTCGGCGAGTTCGAGGGCACCGTCGAGGATATTCAGACCCGCGCCACCTTCATCAAAACCTACGACGGGCGGCGCATCGTGATTCCCAACGGCAATCTGTTCAACCAATCGGTGATCGTCAACACCGCGTATGAAGCGCGGCGCTTCGACTACGATGTCGGCGTGGGCTACGGCGACGACGTGGAGCGTGCCCGCGCACTGATTCTCGAAGCCATCCACAGCGTGCCCGATGTGCTGCGTGAACCGGCGCCCGACGTGTTGGTTTTTGAACTGGCGGGCAGCACCGTCAACATCCGCGCGCGCTGGTGGGTCAAGCCGCCGCGCCGCGCCGACGAACTCCAGGTGCGCGACGCAGTGCTTTTTGCCATCAAGAACACGCTGACTCAAAACGGCATCGACCTGCCGTTTCCGACCCAACAGATCCTCTTCCACGACCAAAGGGGCGAAGTGCCGTCTGCGGCGCGCCTCGGTCTGGCAGTGGAGCGTATGGCGCCATCATCCGCAGAAGTTTTCGGCGCCGCCAAAGATGCTGGCCGCGACCGTTCCAGCAACAACAGTTCCAGCAACAACAGTTCCAGCAACAACAATTCCAGCGACAACAATTCCAGCCGCGATGGGAGCAGGGCGTGAAGGCCCATCTCGCCGGTTTAGGGGACAATTTGCACTCCAGTTTTTGGTCGGCCTGTTTTTGATGGGCTGGTCGAAACTCGTGACGGCGCCGGTATTTGGCCGCTTCTGGCCTTTACCACAAGGCAGTGGCGGCATGGCCGTCGAGGGCACCGGCGCGGGGCCAGGCCGTGATCTGGGACGGGGATGGAAGATTTCGCCCTCGGTGACAATTGAGGCGGCCAAACTTTCACGCTGTGCGACATCGAAGGCATGGGCGCGATTCAGCAAATCTGGATGACGCCGGCGGGCAAGTGGCGCAACGCCATTTTGCGGGTTTACTGGGACGATCAGGAGCAGCCCAGCGTGGAATGTCCGCTCGGCGATTTCTTCGCCTGCGGCTGGGGCCAATATGCGCCGTTGGTTTCGCTGGCGGTGTGCGTCAATCCTGCCGACGGCGCCGTTTCCCGCCTTGCCCGACGCCAATTATCTCGAAGTGGTGTGACGCCTGGCGTCGCGCGGCTGCAAGTTCGACTGGTTTGATTTGAGGCCAGCCATCACCTATCGCCCAGGATGGGCTTTTGCGTCGTGACGCCGCCGCATCCGGCTTTACAATCGTAAAAGAAGAGCGAAAAAGCGTTTTGAGGAGCCGCCGAACGCTTTGAGGAGCGAAAAAGTGATTTGGGGGGCCGTAAAGTGATTTGAGGGCTTGGCATACTCAAGCTGTTGCCGCCATCACCGGCGCTTCCAGCGGCCCATTTTTATGATCCTCCACCTGTTGCGCGACGCGACGCGGCGTGAACATGAACAACTCGAAGCGCGCATCGACTTGCTGGGCCGAGGGTGGTCGCTGTCTTTTTACCGCTTGCTGCTGCAAAAGTTTTACGGGTTCTACAGCGTTGTCGAGCCGCCGCTTTTCGGGCGCCCCGAATGGCAGCAGTTGGGCTTCGATATCGAGCCGAGGCGCAAAACCGAGTTGCTGCGCCGCGATTTAGGGCATCTGGGGCTGGAGGCGGGGCAAATCGAGGCTTTGCCGCGCCCCGAAAATGCGCCGCCGTTATCGAGCTTTCCTTCCCTGCTGGGCTGCGCCTACGTTTTGGAAGGCGCGACGCTGGGCGGGCAGGTCATCACCCGCCATCTGCGCCGCGAAATCGGGATCGAGCCGGAACAGGGCGGCGCTTTTTTCGCTTCCTACGGCGCGCTCGTCGGCCCGATGTGGCGCGAGTTCGTCGCATTATTGGACACTTTTCCGGTCAGCGTCGACGAGCAGAGCGCGCTTGTGGAAAGCGCCCGCGCGACTTTTGCGGCGCTCGATGATTGGCTCGGCGACATTTTGTAGGCCTGACAGCGAATCCATTCGCCGCAAGACAACGAAGTCCGCCGGCGCGGACGGATGCATTAACCTGCGAAGGCCCGTTTTGTAATCTTGCGGCGAATGGATTCGCTGGCAAAACTGGATGCCAACTCATGACGGTCGAACCCACTCCCCCCGCCAATCCGCCGGTTGATATTTCCAACTGCGACCAGGAGCCGATTCACATTCCTGGCTTTATTCAGCCGCATGGAATGCTCTTCGCCGTGCGCGAACCGGAACTGCTCATCGTGCAGGCGAGCGACAACACCCTGGCGCATCTGGGCCGCAATGCCAGCGAACTTCTGGGCGCGCCGTTTTCGAGCGTTTTAGACGCGACCTGCTGGCAGCCGCTTTTATCCGCCATCGAAGGCGGGCAGATCGGCGCGCAGCCGCTCCACGTTGGCAGCGTGACGCTGGGAGAAGACCGATTTCATGTTCTGGTGCATCGCCACGACGGTTTGCTCCTTGTGGAACTGGAGCGCGCGGTTTCCCAGGGCGCGGCTTCGTTTCAAAACCTTTATGCTCTGGTCGGCGGCGCGCTCGCGCGTCTGGAAATCGCGCCCACTGCCGCTTATGCTCTGGTCGGCGGCGCGCTCGCGCGTCTGGAAATCGCGCCCACTGCCGCCGAACTGTGCCACCTCGCGGCGAGCGAGGTGCGCGAACTGGCCGGTCTCGACAAGGTGATGATTTACCTTTTCGACGAGACGTGGAACGGCCTTGTCGTCGCCGAAGATAAAGCGCCCGACATGGATGCCTATCTGGGGCTGCGTTTTCCGGCGTCGGATATTCCGCGCCAGGCGCGCGACCTTTATTTGCGAAACAAAGTGCGCCTGATTTGCGACGTGCATTCGACGCCGGTGCCCATCATTCCAACCCCCAATCCGGTGACGAATCGTTCGCTCGACCTGAGTTATTCGGCTTTGCGGAGCGTGTCGCCGATTCACATCGAATATCTGCAAAACATGGGCGTGGGCGCTTCGATGTCGGTCTCGATTGTGCGCGACGGGAAGTTGGCGGGACTGATCGCCTGTCATCATCGCGGGCCGAAGTTTTTGTCGTATGAGGTTCGCACCGCCTGCGAGTTTTTGGGGCAGGTCTTGGCGCTGCAACTGGACGCGCGCGAAAAAGCCGCCGAGCGCGACGAGCGTTTGGGGCGCGCCGAGCAAAACGCGCAACTGCTCGAACACATGGCGCGCGCCGACGATTTCGTCCAGGCTCTGGCCGCGCGCGAATTGGAACTGCTGGAATTGGTTGGCGCGGCGGGCGTGGCGCTTTACAGCGAGGAAAAGTGCGTTTTGCGCGGCCAAACGCCCTCGGAAAGCGAGGTGAAATCCATCGTGGAATGGCTCGAAGCGCAGGGACGCGAAGTGACGGCGACCGACGCCCTGCCGCTCGAACTGGCGCGCGCCGAGAGTTTTGCGGACAAGGCGTGCGGAGTGCTGGCGATTTCGACATCGGAAGTGCATCGCAATTTCATCATCTGGTTTCGCCCCGAAGTGGTGCAGACGGTGAATTGGGCCGGAAACCCCCATAAACCGGTCGAAGTCGGGACGGGAAGGCTGCATCCGCGCCAATCGTTCGAGATCTGGAAAGAGGTGGTGCGCGCGCGCGCGCCGGCGTGGCAGACCTCGGAAATCGAGGCGGCGAGCGCGCTGCGCGCCGCGATTGTGGGCATCGTGCTGCGCCAGGCCGAGGAGCGCGCCCAGCTTTCGACCCAGCTTTTGCGCTCCAATCAGGAGTTGGAAGCGTTTTCCTATTCGGTTTCGCACGATTTGCGCGCGCCGTTTCGCCACATCATCGGCTTCGCCAAAATGCTCGAAAAACGGGCCGAATCGTCGCTTGACGACACCAGCCGGCGTTATCTGGGCACCATCACCGAATCGGCGCATTATGCGGGCACCTTAGTGGACAATCTGCTGGCGTTTTCGCGTATGGGGCGCTCGGAAATGAGGTTGGGCACCATCGATATGGCGCAGCTTTTCGAGGAAATGCGCGTCGGGCTGGGGGCCGAGTGCGCGGGGCGAAGCGTGGAATGGCGCATCGAGCCATTGCCCACGGTGCGCGGCGACCTGGCGATGCTGCGTCTGGTGGCGCAAAATCTGCTTTCCAACGCGCTCAAATACTCGCGCGGACGCGAACCGGCGATTATCGAGGTGCGGTGCCAGGAAGAAGCGCGCGAATGGGTTTTCACCGTCTCCGATAACGGCGTGGGCTTCGATATGAACTATGTCGACAAGCTGTTCGGCGTGTTTCAGCGTCTGCACCGCGCCGAAGAGTTCGAGGGCACGGGCATTGGCCTGGCCAACACGCGCCGCATCGTGGCGCGTCACGGCGGGCGCACCTGGGCGCAGGGCGTCGTCGGGCAGGGCGCGACGTTCGGGTTTTCGCTTCCCAAAACACCGCTGCAAAAACAAAGTGGAGAAACTTCTTGATTCTATGAGCAATTTTAAGCGCATTTTGCTGGTCGAAGACACACCCAACGACGTCGAACTTACGCTCGCCGCGATGGAAGAGAACAACCTCGCCAACGAGGTCATCGTGGTGCGCGACGGCGCCGAAGCGCTCGACTACCTCTACCGGCGCGGCGTTTTCAAAATGCGCTCGCCAGGCCATCCCGCCGTGGTGCTGCTCGATCTCAAACTGCCCAAAATCGACGGTCTGGAAGTGCTCAAACAGGTCAAATGCGACCCCGAACTGCGCTCGGTGCCGGTCGTGATGCTCACTTCCTCGCGCGAAGAGCAGGATCTGGTGCACTCCTACAACCTGGGCGTCAACGCCTACGTCGTCAAACCGGTCGATTTCGGCGATTTCGTGGCCGCGCTCAAAGAACTGGGCCTGTTCTGGGCCGTCATCAACGAGCCGCCGCCTGGCACGGCGCGCTCCCAAAAGGGCTAAGGGCCTACTCTCAACAGGCAAGAGAGGCGGGACTTACGTCCTCTTCCAATCGTCAACTGTCCAGATTGGAGGAGGACGTAAATCCCGCCTCTTTGGATACTCTCTTAGAAGGAGTTTTGGAAGTGCCTGTAGGGGCGTAGCGTGCTACGCCCAGGGCGCTGGAGAAGCCTTCGTATGACGCGCGCTGGAGGTTTTGGGCGTAGCACGCTACGCCCCTACAGGCACTTCCCAAAACTCCTTCTAAGGCTCTTTTGATGCAAACAAATTTTCAGGTGCGGTGGCAAGCCGCTCCAAGGTGATTCCCATCGCATTACTTCACGTTCTTTTGCTCGAAGACAGCCCGCTCGACGCGGATTTGATCGTCGATTGGCTGAACAGCGACGGCTTGGATTGTCAGGTTCACCGCGTGCAAACCCGCGAGGATTACCTCGCGGCGTTGCGCGACGGCTGCTTCGACCTAATTCTGGCCGACTATTCGCTGCCTAACTTCGACGGCATCGAAGCGCTCGAAATCGCGCAGCAGGAGCGTCCCCACTGGCCCTTTATTTTTGTTTCGGGGCATTTGGGCGAAGAGTTGGCGATAGACACCCTCAAGCGCGGCGCGACCGATTACGTTCTCAAAAGCCGTCTGGAGCGCCTCCTGCCTTCGGTGAAGCGCGCGCTGCGCGAGGCCAAAGAGCGCGACGAGCGGCGGCGCATCGAAACCACGCTGCAAATCCTGGCCGAAGCGAGTCTGGTGCTGTCTTCGCTCGATTATGCCACCACACTCGCGCGCGCCGCGCGTTTGGCGGTCCCGCACTTCGCGGATTACTGCCTGATCGACGTGGTGGCCGAAAATGGCGACATCGAGCGCGTCGCTGTCGCCCACGCCGATGCCGAGCAGGAACCGCTGGTGCAGCAGTTGTTGCAATACGGGCCGGTTCCAGGCTGGCAGCACCCGCTCTGGGAAGTGATGAAGTCCGCTCGTTCGCAGCTGTTGATCGAAGTTTCCGATGCTTTTTTGAAAGAAATCGCGCGCGATGAGCGGCATTTGCAGATTTTGCAGCAGTTGGGCGTTTGCTCGGCGATGATCGTGCCGCTTTTGGCCGACGGGCGCACCCTGGGCGTGATGAGCTTGGTTTCCGCCACGCCGCAGCGCAACTTTTCGCCCTTAGACCTCTCACTTGCCGAAGATCTGGCGCGTCGCTGTGCGATGGCGGTGGAAAACGCGCGGCTGCACCGCAAAACTCTCGAAGCGCTCAAGGCGCGCGACGAATTTCTGGCGGTTTTGTCCCACGAGTTGCGCTCGCCCCTCACCGCGATTCTGGGCTGGTCGCAGATCATCCAGGGCGACGAAATGGACAGGGAAACGCTCGCGCACGGCCTCAGCGTCATCGAGCGCAACGCGGCGACGCAGGCCAGGCTCATCGAAGATTTGCTCGAAGTGTCGAGCATCATCACCGGACGCTTGAAGCTCCAAATGGCGCCGGTCGCGCTCGCCCAGGTGGTTCAAAACGGCGTCCATTCGCTGGCTCCGGTGTGGGAGACCAAGGGCGTCGCAGTGGGCTTTTCCAACCGTGTGACCTCGGATCGGATGCTGGGAGACGAGCCGCGCCTGCAGCAAATCGTGTGGAATTTGATTTCCAACGCCATTAAATTCACGCCGCCACGAGGCTGCATCGAGGTAACGCTGGAAGCCGAAGGCCCCCAGTTCGTTTTGGAGGTCAAAGACAGCGGCGAGGGCATTTCGCCCGAGTTCATGCCCTTTTTGTTCGACCGTTTCCGCCAGGCCGACAGCACCAGCACGCGGCGTCACGGTGGCCTGGGATTGGGGCTTTCGATTGTGCGTCACCTCGCCGAAATGCACGGCGGCACTGTGCAGGCTTGCAGCGAAGGCATCGGGCACGGCGCGACTTTTTCGGTTCGTCTGCCGCAGCTGCCGCCTTCCAAAGCGCCCAATACCGCCCAATCTCTCTCCGCCGCGCGCTCCAACGGCGCAGGCGCCAACGCCGTTTCGCTCGATGGTCTGAAGGTTTTACTGGTCGAAGACGGCGATGACGCCCGCGAACTTCTCGCCACCGCACTGCGGATGTTTGGCGCGCAGGTGACGACGGCGGCCTCGGCGCAGGCGGCGATGGACGCCCTGACCCAAAACGCGCCCGACGTGCTGGTGTCGGATATCGCCATGCCAGGCGAAGACGGCTACGCGTTGATGCGCCGCGTCCAAGCCTGGGCCACCGAACACAATTGCCGCCTGCCCGCGCTGGCGCTGACGGCCTACGCGGGAGAACAGGATCGTTTGCAAGCGCTGTCGGCGGGTTTCGCGGTGCACCTCGCCAAGCCCGTCGAACCCAGCAAACTCGCCGCCGCCGTCGCCGATCTGGGGCGCCACTCCGGCGTGCGCGCCTTGGCCTGAAGAGCGGGCGAAAAGTCTTCGTAAGGGCTTAAAGTTTGTTTGAAAAAATCCCTTGCGATGAGAAACACCCGATTGGAAGAGGGCGCAAGCCCCGCTTGTTGCACTCTTCAAGGGACTTTCCAAACAAACTCATAGAACCTATCTCACCAAACGTCACCCTATTGGGAGGGGGCTTGGCATCGTGGAGCCAGACGTTACACTTCAGGCGCAAAAAGGGAAGGCCTGCGTCGATTTCGATCACGCTTGTCAACCCCGTTTTTCAATCGCGAGCAAATTATGAAAATTTTAGTCACCGGCGGGGCGGGATTTATCGGCTCCAATTTCGTGCGTCTGCTGGCGTCGGAGCGGCCCGATACCGATGTCGTGGTGCTGGACAAACTCACTTACGCGGGGCGCCTGGACAACCTCGAAAATCTGGAGTGTGAGTTCGTCGAAGGCGATATCTGCGACCCAAAAGCGGTTTCGCGCGCCATGGAAGGCTGCGAGATGGTGTTCAATTTCGCCGCCGAATCGCACGTTGACCGCTCGCTGATGGGCGATCCCGAACTGGCCGGCGCTTTCGTGCAAACCGATGTTTACGGCGTTTACGTCCTTTGCGAAGAAGCCAAAAAGCGCGGCGTGGAGCGTTTTATCCAGGTTTCGACCGACGAGGTTTACGGCGATGTCGAAAGCGGCTATTCGCTCGAAACCGACCCGTTGGAGCCGCGCAGCCCTTACGCGGCCAGCAAAGCGGGCGGCGAACTGATCGCGCGCTCCTACTTCATTTCGCACGGTTTGCCCGTCATCACCACGCGCGGCTCGAATACTTTTGGGCCCTATCAATTTCCCGAAAAACTGATTCCGCTCATGGCTACCAACGCCATCGACGATAAAGCATTGCCGCTCTACGGCGACGGAATGCAGCGCCGCGACTGGATTTTCGCGCTCGATCACGCGCTGGGAATTCTGCTCGCCGGCGAACGGGGAACACCTGGCGAAGCCTATAATGTCGGCGGGGGCAACGAGCGCTTCAACAAAGAGATCGTCGCGCAGATATTGCGTCTGCTGGACAAGCCCGATTCGCTGATTAAGCACGTCGAAGACCGCGCCGGACACGACCGGCGCTACGCCCTCAATTTCGACAAAATCAAAGGTCTGGGCTACGCGCCGCGCCACAGTTTTGAGGACGCACTGCGCGAAACCGTCGCCTGGTTCCAGGAGCGCCAGGACTGGTGGCGCCCGATTCGAGACGGCGCTGATTATCAGGATTTCTACCGGCGTCAATACGACAAGCGGCTGCAAAACGCTTAAGACCGCGCCGCCAGCGCCGCAAAAACGAGCTAAAAACCCCATTATGAAAGGCATTGTTCTCGCCGGAGGCAGCGGCACGCGCCTCCATCCCCTCACCCAGGCCGTTTCCAAGCAGCTTTTGCCGGTTTTCGACAAACCGATGATCTACTATCCGCTTTCCACGCTGCTTTTGGCGGGAATGCGCGATATTCTGCTCATTTCCACGCCGCACGACCTGCCGCTTTTCGAGCGCTTGCTGGGCGACGGTTCGCAGTGGGGCATTAACCTCCAATACGCCGCGCAGCCCTCGCCCGACGGCCTGGCGCAGGCGTTTATCATCGGCAGGGAGTTTCTCGACGGCGAGTCCGCGTGTCTCATTCTGGGCGACAACATCTTCTATTCCTACGGCCTGAGCGAAATGCTCCACGATGCCGCGCAAACCGAAGAAGGAGCGACGGTTTTCGGCTACTGGGTCGCCGACCCGCAGCGTTATGGGGTGATCGAATACGGCGGCGACAATCGCGTTGTGAGCATCGAAGAAAAGCCGACCCAGCCCAAATCGAACTACGCCGTGGTGGGGCTGTATTTTTACGACGCGCAGATCACCGACATCGCCGCTCAGGTCAAACCCTCGTGGCGCGGCGAGTTGGAAATTACCGAAGTCAACAATCTCTATCTGCGCCAGAACCAATTGCACGCCAAAAAGCTGGGGCGCGGCGCGGCGTGGCTCGATACGGGCACGCACGAATCGCTGCTCGAAGCCTCCAACTTCATCCAGACCATCGAAAAACGCCAGGGCCTCAAAGTGGCGTGCCTCGAAGAAATCGCCTATCAGATGGGCTACATCGACGCCGACGCGGTTCTCCAGCGCGCCAAAGAACTCGAAAAAACCGAATACGGCAGTTATTTAAATCGCCTGATTTGCAACGACCGCGTTTGAGAAGTGGGGATCGAGATGGCCAGATTTATGCTTGAATCCAGATTCTGATGGCAGCTTCACCATGCATTGTTAAGGAATTGACAGTTGTTTTCTCTTGAACAAGCAATTAACCTGAAGCGTTAAGGGCGTAGAAAGGCTCCCCACTATGAAAGTTGCCATCGTCCACGATTATCTGATGCAGATGGGCGGCGCTGAAAAAGTCGTCGAGGTCTTGCACTCGCTGTTTCCGGAGGCACCGGTTTATACCTCGGCCTACGACCGCGATGCCATGCCCGATTCCTATCGCGAATGGGATATCCACACCACGTTTTTACAGCGGCTGCCCTTCAAAAGAAAATCTCACCGCGCTGCTCTGCTGCTCTATCCCACCGCTTTCGAATCGTTCGACCTGAGCGCCTACGACCTGGTGATTTCCTCTTCTTCCTCGTTTGCCAAAGGCATCATTACCCAGCCTCACACTGTGCATATCTGCTATACCCACGCCCCGATGCGCTTCGCCTGGACTCCCACTTCTTATATGAGGGAAGAAAGGGTTTCGATGATGGCGCGCACGCTTCTGGGGCCTGGATTTCACTACCTGCGCACCTGGGACGCTCTGGCCGCGATGCGAGTCGATCACTATGTGGCCAACTCGCGCGCGGTGGCCGAGCGCATCGGCAAGTTTTACCGCCGCGACTGCGATGTGGTGCATCCGCCGGTGGACACTCACCGCTTTCACATTGCGCCGCAAATTGAGGATTACTACATCATGGTGACGCGCCTGGCGCCCTACAAACGCCTTGATCTGGCGGTCGAAGCCTGCACGCGGCTCGACCGGCCCCTGAAAATCGTCGGCGGGGGGCGTTATGGAAAGGAACTGAAAAAATTGGCCGGCCCCAAAGTCGAATTTCTGGGGCGGGTGAGCGATGCCGACTTGCCCGACCTGCTGGCGCGCGCGCGCGGCTATATCATGCCAGGCGAAGAAGATTTCGGCATCGCACCGGTCGAAGCCAACGCCAGTGGCCGCCCCGTGATTGCCTATGCTGCGGGCGGTGCCTTAGACTCTCAAATTGATGGCGTAACGGGGGTTTTATTCCCCGACCCGACCGTCGAATCGCTGATGAGAGCCCTGCAATGCGCCGATACCATTGATTTCGACCCGCAGGTCATTCGTGCCCATGCGGAAACCTTTGATACCGAGCGTTTCAAAAACAAAATTCAGTATGTCATCAACAATGCTCTGATCGAGAATCAGGTAAAACGAGATAAAATTACCAAATGGCATGACGGGTGGAGAAAATAAATCCTCTTGTTGAAGTGGACTTTGCTCTCTGATAAACAGGTGAGCATTGTTTCCTGTTGACGGGCCAATACTCGGTAACCTTTTTGTAAACGAGTGAAAAAAGCCGTATCTCATGATTGAAAGCCAGCCTTTGGCAGACGCCAAAATCCCCACGGATCCAGAACCCATCCACGAAACGGAAGCGCCTCATCTGGTGATTCGCCCGTCATCGGGATGGGCCGCGCTCGATTTAAAACAGATCTGGCTTTACCGCGATTTGTTGATGACCCTCGCAAGCCGCGATGTGAAACTGCGCTACCGCCAGACGGCTCTGGGTATCATCTGGGTGATTTTGCAGCCTCTGATGGCGGCGGGCATTTTCTCCTTTGTTTTCGGAAAAGTGGCCAAACTGCCCAGTGAGGGTGTGCCCTACATCGTGTTTTCTTACGCCGGTCTTCTGGCCTGGAACGCCTTCAACAGCACGCTCACCAGAGCCAGCAGTGTGTTGGTGGCAAACTCCGGTCTCATTTCCAAAGTGTATTTCCCTCGTTTGGTGCTGCCGCTTTCGACGGTGCCCTCGACCCTCATCGACTTCGGCGTCGCACTAGGCATGATGGCGGTGCTGATGGTGATTTATGGCATCGTGCCAGGAATCGGCATTTTGCTCGTTCCGCTCTGGCTCGCACTGATTTTGATGATCGCGGTAGGCTTTGGCCTCTATACTTCGGCACTGATGGTGAGCTACCGCGATGTTCAATATGTGCTGCCGGTCGTGACGCAGATGCTGCTCTACGCCAGCCCGATTGCCTACGCGGTTTCCGCCGTGCCGGAGAATTTGCGCGCTTACTATTTCTTGAATCCGCTTTCGGGCTTGCTCGAAGCCTTTCGCTGGTCGATGATTGGGCGCGGCGAGTTGAACTGGGGGTATGTCGCCTACTCCGCCATCTTTGCGATTCTCGTCTTCATTGGCGGCGCGTTCTCGTTCAAGAAGATGGAAAGGAGGTTCGCCGATGTCATCTAAAGACATTGCGGTTTCGGTGCGCGGAGTTTCCAAGGCGTATACCATCGCCCACAACGCCGAGAAGCACACCACTATACGCGAAGCGATGCTGCATCGCTTTAAAAACCCGATGCAACGCCCTGACAAAGAAACCTTCTGGGCGCTCAAAGACCTCGACTTCGACATCAAGAAAGGCGATGTTGTTGGCATTATCGGGCGCAACGGAGCGGGCAAAAGCACGCTGCTTAAAGTTCTGAGCCAGATCACCGAACCCACGAAGGGGGAAATCCGGCTTTATGGGCGCGTTGGCAGTTTGCTGGAAGTGGGCACCGGTTTTCATCCTGAACTTACGGGGCGCGAGAACATTTTTCTCAACGGCGCGATTTTAGGGATGAGGAAGTCAGAAATCGAGCGACAATTCGACGCGATTGTGAATTTCGCTGAAGTCGAAAAGTTTCTCGACACGCCTGTCAAACGTTATAGCAGCGGAATGTATGTGCGGCTGGCATTTGCGGTGGCCGCGCATTTGAATCCAGAAATTTTGATTGTTGATGAAGTATTGGCTGTTGGAGATGCCACCTTTCAAAAAAAGTGTCTCGGCAAAATGGAAGATGTGGCAAGTGAAGGCCGCACGGTTCTATTTGTCAGCCATAGTATGTCCACTATCACTCGGCTTTGTAAAAACGTGCTGTTGCTTGGCCGCGGCGAAGTGATTCGTATGGGAACAGCTGAAGAAGTAACTAGAGCTTATCTAACATTAGGGACAGAGCATACTACGTCCTGTGAGCGCGTTTGGAAAATATCAAAGGAAGCTCCAGGTGATTCGGTGGCCCGTTTACGATCTGCACGAGTTTTAAATCATATAGGTCAAGCAACAGAAAAAATAGATATTCATCAACCAATGTCCATTGAGATTGAATATGAATACTTAGGTGGCGATGTCAAAACAAATGCAGCGTTTCACATTATAAATGAAACTGGAACTGTGTTATTCGCGAGTGCGGACTTCAATAATCGGGATTGGAAAGAAGCCAGCCGAAAGAAAGGAATTATAAAATCCACTTGTTATATTCCTGGTAATTTTCTTGCTGAAGGGAGATTATCAGTGCTTGTAGCAGTGTGCAGCTATAATCCTGATACAGTGCATGCCATTGAAAATGACGCTGTAGCTTTTATAGTTGTAGATCAGGCTGAAAGTCTGGGTGTGAGAGGTGATGTCGCCTCATCATGGCCAGGAGTAATGCGTCCTATGTTAGACTGGACTGTAAATTCAATAGAGTATAACTTGTGAATGTGCCTGATATGAATAACTTTCGCACATATTTATTGGCAGTTTTTAGGAATGTAAAACGTTTAGGACGTAAAATTAGGATTCAAATATACAGTTTTGGCAAAGGGATTGATCCATGCCCCGCATGTGGTTTACGAGCGAAGTTGATTCATACTTCTGTGCTTTGGCCGGAGTTAATCAATGAATGGGGTTTGTCTCCTATATGGGCTGATTGGTTTGATAAACGGGAAGGGAGCAAATGTGAATATTGTTGTTCAAGTTTACGAGATCGTCAACTTGCAGAGACGATAATTAATGCAATTAACACTAAAGAAGGCACCAATTTTTCTTCTTTGAACAAGCTTTGTGTTGCTCCAATTGCTCGAAAACTGATGATTGCTGAAATTAATTCTGTTGGCAACTTACATCAGTTCTTGAGAGATATGCCCGAATTGTATTACTCAGAATTTGGCAGCGAATTCCCTGAAGTGCCTTCAGAAGACTTAACAAGTTTGTCTTATGTAGATTCCACATTTGATTTGGTGTTAACTTCAGAAACTCTCGAGCATGTCCCTGACGTGGAGTTAGCGCTTAAAGAAATCTATAGGGTATTAAAGCCTGGTGGAATGCATATATTTACGGTCCCTGTTGTATGGGACAAGTCGTTAACGAGACGGCGAGCATCTATACAGGAAGGCCAGTTAGTGCATCATCTATCTCCTAGCTATCATGGGTCTCCGCAAGGAGAGAAGCCTGATTTCCTGGTGTTCTATGAATTTGGAGCCGATTTCGTGGAACAATGTCAAAAAGTGGGCTTTACAGTTGATTTAGTGCGAGATAATGAAAATCCATCTTTGGTTACTTTTGTCACTCAACGAACCAGATAAATTAACATTTAAATATATGTGTTATTAAATAGTAAATATAGATTGACGATTAACTTCAGACAACATAATTTTTTCGACAGATTTTTAAGTCAGGTTCTTAATGAAATCACAAAAAACGACCCTTGATCACACCGGTGAAAGAATGGTTCCGGAAAAAGCAGACAATGCGACTTTCTGGGAACATATCCACCGCTATCGCTTTGCCACTCAATTCGTCAACAAAAAGAGTGTGATAGATATAGCCTGTGGCGAAGGCTATGGGACGGCTGCTCTGCAACGCGCCGGTGCATCCAACATTATCGGAGTGGACATATCCGAAGAAACATGCTCTCATGCGCGTCGTAAGTATGGGGTTGATGCTCGCGTTGGCGATGCAATGAAGATCCCTTTAGCTGACAAAAGTGTGGATGTGGTTATCTCGTTTGAGACCATTGAGCATGTGCCCGATCCGGCGCGCTTTTTGGATGAGTGTGTTCGGGTCCTAAAGAAAAACGGCATTGCCGTTATTTCCACACCCAATGCAAGCGTTTATTTTGAAGGCACTGGGAGTAATCCATTTCATTGTTCCGAAATGAAAGAGAACGAGTTTTTAGATTTACTAAAATCTCGCTTTGAAATTTGCACCCTTTTTTCCCAACGACCTCGAGATGCCGTATGGTGGAGTCCTCGTGGATTGGCAGCGGACCACTGGTTTATGGATAATTTTCGTGGTGGAGGTCGCATCACAAGAGGTATGCGATCTATATTCTGCAGCCATCTGAAAGATCGCAACATGGATAAATTTCGAAACAAACCCATTGAGACTATTCTGGAACGGGACAAAACTTTGTCTGCTTTATTCAATCCTTACGCTATTCGTCCACGGCGAATTAATGACGAGACACCCTGGTATTTTATCGCCGTCGTTAGTTCTCCGAAGTAATTTTGATGGCATTGACTGCTTCTATTATTATCTCAATATAAAATTATATTTTTTGTGCGCTGGAAACTCTATAATCTATTTTTCCACAAACATTACTGACTCAGAAGACATCATTTCTTACGTCTACATGCCAATCCACAATCATATTCATGGACAAGAAATCGCCCACACTTTCGGTCATCATAGTTTCCTATAATACCTGCGACATGACCTTAGAGTGCTTGCAAATAATAGAACAAGAATTGCAGAGGTCGGGTATGACGGACTCGAGTGAGATCTGGGTGGTTGATAACGCGTCTGATGATGACAGTGTCGCATCCATAAGGAAGAATTTTCCAAATATAAATTTAGTAGTGAACGAAGTTAATAAAGGGTTCGGAGTAGCTAACAATCAAGCAATGGCGCAGGCAGGCGGCGATTTTTTTCTACTTTTAAACTCCGATGCTTTTCCCAAGCCTGGATCGCTTAGGATCCTCATTGATTACTTGGTGCAACACCCGCTATTGGGAGTTATTGGGCCACGATTACTGAATAAGGACGAGTCGATACAGGCGTCTATACGCCGGTTTCCATCTCCGGAGATTGTTTGGAAGAATTTTCTCCTTTCTACTTTTCTGCGCAGGCAATTATCAATCACGGTCGAGTCCTTGCATGGCAACATGAATTTTTCGCAGAATTATGTTGTAGGTGCTTGCCTTCTATTGCGTCGTGCTGTTTATAAGGATATTGGCGGTTTTGACGAAAGGTTTTTCTTCTACTATGAAGAGGCCGATTGGCAAAAGCGTATGTGCAACAAAGGCTGGCAAGTTGGTTTTACAGATACATCTGAAGTAACACATTGGGGAGGAGGCAGTGGGAAAGGCCAGGATATACAAGACATTTTAAATGGTTATAAAGGCCAAGATCTTTTTATTGCAAAACATTATGGAATAGTAGGTATGACTTTCTCCCGCTTGGCCATTATCATTGAGTGCCTTTTACAAATTTTACGATGGTCAGTTCAATTGGTGTTGACGAGACCTTCTAAAAAATCTTATACTCGGTTTGCACTGCAAATGCACTCAGCGCTGTTAAAGCAGCAGTTTGATTTCAGGTATTTATTCAATGTAGGGAAGTGCTGACGTTTATCCCGTTTGGGTCTGATACCCCGCAGCTTGCTGCGGATTGCAGTGTTAGGTGAGAAGACTTAAGTAGTGAAAAAATTAATTTAAACCACAGATGAACACAGATGATTGTGGGCATTGAATGTTCGAGCCAAGTGCTTGCAGCTCCTTTGAACGCCTTCTTCATCTGTTTGTATCGGTGTTCATCTGTGGTTTAAATTAATTTTGTTCGGCTACTTAGCCACTACCAAAATGCCTATTATCAGTATTGTCATACCCACATATAATGTGGGTGAATATCTATCGTTTACGCTCGACAGCATAATAAACCAACAATTTGAAGATTGGGAATGCATTCTTGTAGACGATGGTTCTACCGATGATACTGTGGCTGTAGCACTGCAATATGTGGAGAGGGATAACCGATTTCGGCTCATACAACAACCTAATTCTGGGCCATCAGTGGCTCGGAATTATGGATATTCGCATTCTGATCCCACTTCGCTTTTCGTTACATTTATGGATAGCGATGACGTGTGGATTCCTGAGGCTCTGCAATTGCTACACGATGAACTCGCTCGATACCCGCAAGCAGCTGGTGCTCATGGTTTGGCAGATTTCATTGATTCTGAAGGCAAACCTCTTTCGCCAGGTCATTTCGCGGCTCATGGACGTAAACGGCGCGAAGTGCGAGGGCGGCAACTCGTATGGCTTCAACCTTATGAACCCACAACTTTTGCCGGTTTATGCACCTACAACGTGTTATTTCCTCCTGGGCTATGGTTAGCGCGTAGGAACGCCTATGCTCAGTCAGGCGGATTTGACACACGGATTAAGGGTTCCGAAGATTGGGACGCTTTAGTAAACCTGAGTCGCCAAGGGGAGTTGCGTTTTATTGACCGTATCATTCTGCTTTATCGGCGGCACGAGAGTAATTTGGGGGCGGCAGCCACTACGCCTTTAGTGGCTTATGCTGTGTTCTGCAAGAACTTTTATTCTCCTCGCAACACTCCCGCACAGCGCCAATTAGCGCGTAACGGCTGGCGTTCCTATCAAATTGAGTCCATTAAAGAACGCATTGAAACCATGCAGCGTATGATTAGAGAAGGGAACTACAAAGAAGCGATGCTCTCATTCGCACGAGTTCCTGTCTATTTATGGCGATTCTGGCGAGGTAAACCCAGCTTGCGTTCGTTATCGCCCGAACTCCGTGAGGTTGTAAGAGGTCGAAAGAAATCAACTCTGACCTGCCCCCCATAAACACTCCTAACTATTCGTAGAATTCTCCGCTAAAATCAAGATGCTCACTTTTTACTGCTTTAGACGGGCAATCAGATTGCGGGCTACACTTCCCCGACGCGGTCAGGGTTCGATCTCGCAAACCCAGCGGACACTCTTTAGCACGAGGAAAATCGTGACATCTCACTTTTCCCTTACCAAATCCGATTTCATTTTCAAATCTCAATCACTGCCTAATTAACAGTGCATACCATGATGAATTTACTGCGCGATCTATTTAACCGTGTTTGTCCTCTCCATCTGCGCCCTGTTGTGCTTGCAGGAAAGAAAGTTCAGGCACTTTCCGGTGATAAGGTGATGCATGGCCCCTTCAAGGGAATGCACTATGTGGGGGAAAGCGTCGGAAGTTCCTATTTTCCTAAAATAATGGGCACTTACGAAAAAGAATTACATACTCTGATCGAAAAAATCTGCCGCCGACAATTTCAGTCTATTGTTGACGTGGGAGCAGCTGAAGGTTATTATGCCGTGGGGATGGCGATGCGCTGTCCCAGTGCCGTCGTCGAAGCTTTCGAGGCGCAGGCCAAAGGACAAGAGTTGCTTGTCGAAATGGCCCGACTCAACTGTGTCGAGCAGAGAGTTATCATTCATGGCCACTGTGAAATAGCCGAGTTGCGTCAGGCCGCGCTGCCGGAAAGCCTCGTTATTATGGATGTGGAAGGGGCCGAAGAGTGGTTGCTTGATCCCAAGGCCATTCCCAATCTTGAGGCCTGTTTCATTTTGGTAGAATTGCACGAATACTATCAGCCAGGCATCAGCGGGCGTTTACGACAAAGATTCGAGGCGTCGCACCACATAGAAACCATTTTGCAACGCAAGAGGAGAATGGGTGATATTCCGCTCCGTTCAAAGTTTCTCCGCTCCGGCTTTGTGCGCTCCTGGTTTCTCAAGTTGGCAGAGGAGTCGAGGGGAGATAAAATGAGCTGGTATTTCATGACTCCTCTGGCAGGCAAATAGGTTTTGTTTCATTTGAATAATACGCGCCATCACAATGCCATTGCCCAACGGTATTGAGGTGTCAGCGACCTAATTTATTCCAAATTTCCTTCGATATGCGAGTTCTTGTTGTCAGTTCTTGGGACGGCGGTGGAGTGGCAACGGCCATCGGCAACATCGCCGCGCCGCTGCGCGCGCGCGGCGTCAGCTATTGCGCTTTTGGCTTTCATGGTTGGCACATCAATACACGATGGGCGCAGTTTTGTGACCGTTTATACAGTGATTCACAAATCAAACTGACTGAGCTCCTGGTGCGCGAGCACTTTGATGTCGTGCATCTGGTTGACACCGCCTGCCCTCGTCCCTACAACGTGAATCTCTGGTTGCAGCGCGCGCGATTTCGGGGCGGCATCGTGTGCATGTCACAAAATGCCATTCAAGAACTGCTGCCCGACCAGAAAGCGCACGTTTTCGTGGCGTGCTCTGAAGGAAGCCGCGACGTGATGGCCCGCACGATTGCGCGACCCATTCGGGTCATCTACAATGGTGTTGACGTAGAAAAATTTCGGCCTGTTCCTGTTTCCAAACCGCCTCGTCCAATCATTTTGTGGGTTGGCCGCGCCCTGGATTTCAAGCAAAAAGACACGCACGGCTTCCTCTATCTGGCCGCCAGTCTTCTCGAATCCAACTACGATTTCCTCCTGGTTGATGGAGGTAACGATTACGAGGCGTTGCGTCTCAAAGACTGGTTCGGCGAACGATTGCGCTATGCTTCCAACCTCAGTTTCGACCAACTCGTTACCGTTTATAGTGAAGTGGCGGCTTCGGGTGGAGCGATGCTCTCGACGTCCACTTTCGAGGGGTTTCAGTTTGTCATGGCAGAGGCAGCGGCTTGTGGGTGCCCTCTCATCGCGCCGCGAGCAACGGGATTGGAATGGATTGAAAATGATGGCATCGGCTTAATTTACGAACGGCATGAAGCGCTCAAAGGCATTCTTGAGTGTTTAAAACAACTACAGAATGAGAGTTTAAGGAAGAAGTTGGTAAGTGGCGCACACGAGGCCATCGCGCGGAAATACAATAGCACCACTATGGCTGAAGGCTATTATCAGGCTTATTGTGATGCGATAGCCTTGAGTCGAGAGGAGCCGCCTGAGTCGCCGCGTGATCGGACTGCCAGGCGTTTTTGGGACGGTGCCTTGGCGATGCGCCATGCTGCCAGACGGCATAGGACAAGCCCAACCTGAGGGGACATTGGCTTTCGATAATGAGGGCGGGTGTTGTGTCAAGCACGATGCAAATATCTCTATCCAATCGTTCCTGAAAAACGCGGCTTATTTTTCGTAGAAACTCGCTGGTTTGCCTCGATTATGCATTATTCTCCGCCCACCACCGTTATTTTCTTCGACCACACTGCGAAAATGGGTGGTGGCGAGATCTCCCTTCTCAACCTCGCCACCAATCTCGATCGCAGACGCTTCGAGCCGGTTGTGGTGCTGGCCGGCGATGGGCCTTTGCGGGAAAAACTGGATGAAGCGGGCGTTGAAACCCATGTTTTGCCACTGCCCGACGAAGTGACGCGCGTGCGCAAGGATTCGCTGACGGGCCTGAAATCTGTGCCGTGGCGCGAGGTCGGGGGCATTTTGGGTATATATGGCGCCTGGGGGCGTTCACGCGGGGACGCGGCGCGCATATTCTGCTCACCAACTCGCTCAAAGCCGACGTGATCGGCGCCCTGGCCGGTCGCCTGAGCAATGTGCCCATCATCTGGCACGTGCGCGACCGTATTGACGACGATTATTTGCCCGCTAAAGCCACGCGGGTTTTCGCGTTTTATGCCGCATTCTGCCCAATTATGTCGTCGTCAACTCAGCAGCCACTCTGGAAACGCTGAGGTTGCCCACGGAGCACCTCGCGCGAGTTATTTACAACGGCATTATTCAGGACGGCCTTCCTCTCACACATGAAGGTCAGTTCTTGGGGTGAAGGTCACTTCCACTAACCGAAAAAACTCATTGATTTACCTGCACGCCACACAAAACTGTAGGAGAAGAACTAACTATATTTTTTCTTAACTTGTTCGTATAACTCAGGGTAACGATCATATTGGTGAACGACAGGAGCAACTTGCCCGTTGAGATTCAAGATTTCTTGTTCTTCATTTTGTGATAACATCCGTGCCGCCTCCATCCCCATAGTTAAAACAGGAGATTCACCGTTGTGATAGATAGTCACAGGTTGAAATTGATTCGTGCGCAGCAGGAAATTATGGACACCCTGGTCGTGACTTCCTAAGGGCCTGTCATGTCGCTCCAATTCAGCGATCATTAAACGAAGGTATCGCTCCATGCCTGCTCTTGTGCCCATGGTAGTGCCGGAACAGCAAACCGTATTTGAGCTGAGTTCATGCAGAGTTTTTTCTCCATACAGGTTTTTTATCCAGCCTCTGTTGAACGGCTCGTTACCAATCGTGATAGAAGGGGATTCGAGAAAAACTTCCAGGTCGTTATCAAAGTGATGATCAAAGGGATCTCTTTGGAAGATCACGTCACGCACATCGGAAAGCATCACATAATCCACTGGCGGTGTGAGTTGCTGGATATAATTGAGATAATGCGTATATCGTAACGACTGGAAGCCCTCTATCCGTTTTTCGAGGTCGCGGCGCAAGGCGTCGCGCCGTGCAGGCGCGGCCCGTTTTAGAAGAAGCTGAAACAGGGGGGCGTAGAGGCGCCGCCCGCCACGCATGTCACGCAGTTTGGCCAGGCGATTTGCCAAACCTCTCACATGATACCGAGCGAGTTCTTTACCGTAGAGGCCATCGAGATCTACAACATCATCAGCGACTGTGCGTAGCTCATTTTGAGTCTTGGCGCTCATATCGCCCACGAGCAGACAGACGCGGCCCTGATAGGAGGTTGCGCGCAACGACTTGAGAAAGGGCATAATCAAATTGGACGGGTAGCGTGAAGCTACGCCCATTACGAGAGAATTTTTTGTGGAAGCCATGATTTTAAAGATGTGCTGTCTTGCACGTTGAATTGGTTACTATCTTATGCAGGTTTATATTGCTACGGCGGGTTCATTTGCTTGGAGCCAACCTATTGTGGATGAATTTGTTGCGCTGGCACAGCGTGACAAATTGGGTTGTCATACCCTGACCTGGGACGCCGCCGCCGCCGACATCATCTTATTCGTCGATTTACATCAACATCCTGGTGGCTATTTGCTGCCATTACTCTACCAGCATCCACTCGTGCGCCGCTATGGACGCAAGGTTTTCGTTTACGATGAGCGCGACCGACCTTGGGCCACCTTCCCAGGTCTCTACACGAGTGCCAGATGCTCGGCCTTCGATCCGCGCCGCCAACGCTCTTGTCCTTACATCCGGCTCCATAATTCGCTTCAAGAACCGCAAAACGTTGAACCCGATCTATTATTTTCCTTTCAGGGGGCGCTGACCCATCGCTGTCGCGAGTCAGTCTTAGCGTTGCGCCATCCACGCGCCTTGATTGAAAACACTTCAAATTTTAACTTTTTTGAAGATTCCGAGGGTGAAGACGCAAAGCAAGCGCAGAAAAAACATTATGCCCAAACGCTTGGACGCTCGAAATTTGTGCTCTGCCCACGCGGTCACGGCCCATCCTCGTTCCGGCTGTTCGAAACGCTCTCCTTCGGGCGCGTGCCCGTCATCATCAGCGACGAGTGGGTTGCACCAGAGGGGCCAAACTGGGAAAATTGTTCGCTGAAAGTGCCGGAATCCGGTGTCGCCTCGCTCATCTCTTTACTCGAAGCGTATGAGGACGATTTCGCTGCATTGTCCTCAGCAGCATATCAAACTTACCAAGATTGGTTTGCTCCCGATATTCTGTGGCATCGCCTGATCAATTGGTGCGAAGAATTACAACACCCTGAACGACACGGACACAAGAAATTTTATTACATAGATAAGTTTTATGTTCGAGCAGTAGGGGAAGAACTAAAAAGACGCTTCAAAAATGCTTAAACAATTTCTCAAGAAAAAACTCCTAAGTTCTTTAAGTTGCTCAAACTCCTCAAAAAGGAAACGCAATTTTCGTCTTCTAAACGGCGGCAGCGACTTCCGTGCGAAGCAGGTAAATGTGGCGCGCTATGGCAAAAAAATCATAGCAGGACCATTTCAAGGTATGATTTATGGGGACAACTCCACCGGAAGCTCTTATGTTGACAAATTAGTTGGATCGTATGAAGAAGAACTTCATCCCACCATTGAAAAAATAGTCGCTAAAAATCCTTCCGTTGTGATAGACGTCGGTTGCGCCGAAGGTTATTATGCGGTTGGTCTTGCCAAACGCTTGCCTTCCGCCCAAGTTTACGCCTTCGATATCGATGCAGATGCGCGGGAATATTGTCTGGAGCTCGCCAAACTTAATGGGATAGAAAATCAAAATCAAATTCGTGGCCTCTTCAACACACAAGTTCTGGAGCAAATGACGGCTCAGCCCGTCTTTATTTTTTGTGATTGTGAAGGCTTTGAAGCCGAACTCTTCGATTCCGCTTCCGTTGCTATGCTGAAAAGGTGCGATTTTCTCATCGAGTTTCACGACTTCATCGTTCCAGATATATCGCAAACGCTGCAACAACGCTTTGCAGACACTCATTCGATCCAGATTATCGACACCCAACCGCGCGATGTGACGCGCTATGGCTATCTTGAAGACGTGCCCATCGCAAACCGCGAGGCCGCACTTTCAGAAAACCGGCCCTGCCCAATGCAATGGGGCTATTTTCAGGCTTCAAACCGATAGAACGTGGGATCTTTCGCATGTGCTGAGAAGCGCGATAGACGATTGGTAAAATTCGCGTTCAACTGGAGCAATGCGCGTTTTGCGGCGAATTCAGGCGCCGCCTCAGCTACAGACGCGGTGACTTGATGCCAAACAAATTCAAATAGTGGACATTTTTCTTATGCGTGTTCTTCTGTGGATGATAGACGGCGACACAATTCCTGGCGGCCATCGGGTGCAACTCGAACAGACCGCGCGCTTTCTGTGCGAATTGGGCGTCGAGGCCGAGGTTTCTTACCAAGGCGAAATGCCAGTCGAAAATTTCGACATCGTTCATAGTTTTGGTTTGCCGCCGCAGCGGCTCCGGCGTTGCCGCCAGGCCAGAGTGCCGGTTGTGGTGTCGCCCATCTACTGGGCGCGCTCTTACACAGAGGGAGAGGATCGAACCCACACTACCAAGGTTGAAGCGGCGCGTAGCCTGATGGGACGAATGCGCTATGGCGCCAGTTTATGGCGCGAAACGGTGCGGGGCCGCGCCAGTTATGCCTGCGAGGAAAAGAACAAGCGCCTAACGTATTGCCGCATCACCTACGAAATGTCCGACCTGCTGCTGCCCAACTCTCAGTTGGAGGCCCAGATCATCATTGCCGATCTGGGTGTCACCACGCCCTGTCATGTCGTGCCCAACGCAGTTGATGCCGCGCGTTTTACCCTACCCGATGGGGAAATCAAGCGCCCTTACGCGCTCTTCGCAGGACGTTTGGAGCCGCACAAAAACCAACTGGGATTGATTCGCGCCTGGAACGGCGATTTGCCGCTACTCAAAATCGTGGGCCAAGCTCATCCGCACCACCCCGCCTACTACGCCAAATGCCAGAAGGAAGCGCGAGCCAAAAACATCGAAATTTTGCCTGGCGTGCTGCACGACGAGTTGCCCACGCTCTACCAGGGCGCCAAAATTCACGTTTTGCCGAGCTGGTATGAAACTACAGGCTTGGTTTCCCTCGAAGCGGCGCTGTGCGGCTGCAATATTGTCACGACCGACCGAGGTTTCTCCCGCGAGTATTTCCAAGATTTGGCTTGGTATTGCGATCCGGCACAACCCGAAACCATCCGCTTGGCGGTCAAGAAAGCGTGGCAGGCGCCGTTTCAAGCGCCCCTGCGCGAGCGCATTCTCGACAGTTATACTTGGAGGCACACTGCCCGCGCTACGCTTAAAGGCTATCAGATGGTTTTATAAGACCAACGAGGGCCGAAAACTATCCTCGCTCTTTGATGGCCCTCCAATAGCGAGGCCGAAGCATATGCAACTCTTCTCTTGGCCGCAACACGCCCACGCCGTTTTGGGAATTTACCAATCAATTAGCCTCTTTGCTATGAAACTGCCCTGGAAACAACTCGAGATTCAGAGCTATAAGTGTGGGATATTACGATGCAAATTTGATCGTTTCCCCTTCTTGCAGGGGCGCTATACAGCCGATATCTGGATAGGAGATGGTTCTGCAGAAGTAGATGCTCTCATGGGCTATTTGAACTTTGAAATTGAAGAAGCTGACGTTTATGGTAGTGGGCGTTTGCCATTTCACTACATGGGTGTGGTCTTTCTCGAGCCAGATTGGGAGTTTAAGCAAGGGGGAATAGAATGATGCAGTGTTTATTGTGTTCTTCAAGCAAAACTTGGCTACTTAAATCCTATTCTGTGCAAGAGATCATACAAGAATGGCAGACGACTTTTGGCATAGATATTACTTCGGAATTTGGAGAAGAAAAAAGCTTTGATTTACATTGCTGTTTAGAATGTGATTTGCGATTTTTTCCGCCACATTTAGCGGGCTCAGAAAATTTATATATTCAGCTCCAGGCATTGGACTTTTATTACCCACCTCACAAATGGGAATATGAAAGAGCTGATGCAGATATTATTCCTGGTTCACACATTCTTGAGATTGGTTGTGGAAAGGGTGATTTTCTTGACTGGATATGTAAAAGAAAGCAGTTAGACATAATGGGTATAGAATTGAACTCACTTGCGGTAGAGGAAGCCAATAAACTATGCCGTCCAGTCTTTTTACAAGATTTAGATGAGAGGGCCAGGAGTGGCAGCAAAAGATAGAGGAGCGATTTGGTTTTGTGATTGAGGTGGTCAAGCGTTGTGATAGCATGGAGGGGTTTGAAGTGCTGCCCAAACGCTGGATTGTGGAGCGTTCCTTTGGCTGGATGAATTACTACCGGCGCTTGAGCAAGGATTATGAAGGCCATACTCACCTCAGCCGCGCTTGGATGCTCTGGGCCATGACCGACAAAATGCTCCACACCCTTCATCCCCAAATCTGAATTATCATTCTATTCGAGCACAGACTCTTATGCGCCGTGCAAGAGCTCTTGTTTTTCCGTCCATCTATGAAGGGTTCGGTCTACCTCCTTTAGAAGCGATGGCTCTAGGCGTCCCTGTTGTTGCCGTGCAAGCGGGCGCTATACCTGAAGTCGTAGCCGAATCTGCTTTATTAGTTCCCGATGGCTCACCGGAGAGTTTAGCGAAAGGTATACAAACAATTCTCAGTGATTCACAGTTGGCCCACCGCTTAACAGTGAAAGGCCCCCAACGTGCCCAAATTTTTTCCTGGCATCAGCATGCTTATTCGGTGCTGAACATTTATCAGCAAATCCTTGAGCGGTAACTTTAATCCTATTGTGAGCACATGAAAACAGCAATTTTTGCCAGCGCTTTCCATCCTCATACTGGTGGTGTCGAGGAGTTGGTGCGACAGTTGGCCCAAGCTTACCGGCGCGCTGGCCACGACGCAGTTGTGATCACCAATCGCTGGCCGCGCAACCTTCCCGCGTTTGAAGAATTTGAAGGCATACCCCTTCATCGCCTGGCCCTTCGTTCTCCTGGGGACGATGCGAAATCACGAGCGACTTTCACCCTGTCGTCGGCTTCCATTCAGCGCCAAGTCAATCGGATATTAAAAGAAACCCAAACGCAATTAGTTCATGTGCAGTGCGTTAGCTCCAACGGTTTTTATGCGGCGCAGGCCTGCCGTCAATTGGGTTTGCCGCTTGTCGTAACGACTCAAGCCACCTCGCCTCACCACCATTTCCCGAATTCATGAAATCTCCCAATTCTTCCGGCGCGGCGCGGCGCGTGCATTTTCTCTCTCAAAATCGTCCTGGCCCACGCATGGGCATGGGCCACTACGAGCGTCTCCTTATTCACCACTTGATGGCCGAATCTTCGCGCGAGGAATGGCAGTTCGACTTCACCTGCGACGGGCGGGTGCCATCCGAAGCGATTCGTGCCGACCCGTCGATGCACCCTGATTTCGCCTCGGTGAACGGGTTGGGCTTTGCGACGGTGCGGCTCGCCAATTGGCCCTGGCCGCTCGTCTGCGCGGTAATGAATCGCCGCCTGATCGGGCGCGCAGCCAAGCCCGCGCCCGATCTTTTTCACTCGCTCGCGCTCAGCTTTCCTACACCAAGCGGACATCCGGCGGTCTATACCATTCATGACCTGCCACCGGCGCGTTTTAGCGACGAAGGCAAACTTCCCAAATGGAGCAAACAGGCGGTGCGCGATGCCCAGCTCATCATAACGCCTTCGCACTTCGGCAAACGCGAAGTCGTCGATTTGCTGGACGCCGACCCCGCCAAGATCGAGGTGGTGCCCTACGGTTTGGAGCACGACCGTTTCAACCAAGACGTGCCCGTCGCCGATGCCGCCACGCTCACTCAACTGGGCATTAGCGGCTCATTTTTGATTTATGCAGGTGGTCATTCGCAGCGCAAAAACATTCCCGCTCTACTTGAAGCGTGGAAAATCGTGGCGCCGCGCCATCCCGAATTAACGTTGGTTTTGGCGGGGCCGCAGGGACTTAAAACTTTGGTCGAAACCCACGGCGCGCCGCACGCCGTCGCGCCAGGCTATGTGGATCGAAACCTCCTGCCCTCGGTGATGCGAGCGGCGCGCGCGTTGGTGTTTCCCTCGATTTACGAAGGGTTCGGAATGCCGCCGCAGGAAGCGATGGCGATGGGCGTGCCCGTCGTGGCCTCGCGCGCGGGCGGCGCGGTTCCAGAAGTGGTGGGTGATGCGGGTGTTTTGGCGGAGGACGGCACTCCCGAAGCTCTGGCCCACGCGATCGAACAGTTGATTTGTGATCCCGATCTCGAAGCGCGCCTTCGCCTGGCGGGACCGGAGCGCGCGAAACTCTTCTCTTGGCCGCAGCACGCCCGCACCGTTTTGGGGCTTTACCAATCGGAACTCTCGTGAATTGAGCCTCTTTACCATGAAGCCGCTTTACAGGCTGTTTAGCAAATGAGACTTTTGTTGCAAAGTGCCACAGTTCTCGTCAAGCTGAGCCTGCGAAGTATCTGGCATCACGCTCACATGGCAGTCACGCCAGATGCTTCGCAGGCTCAGCTTGACGAGAACCGTGGCACTTTTCCATTTACTAAACAGCCTCTTAAGAATAACGCCCGCGACGCCAACGTATATGTGCTGACCCAAGTTGCCACCCATGGGAAAAACCACAGAGACACAGAGCAATAACCAAGAGGCCGGAGGGACAAAGTCCAAAAGCGGGGCCTTTCTCTCTTTTTCTTCTCCGTGTCTCTGTGGTTTTTTCCAAAGGTGGCAACTTAGGTTATGTGTTAATATTATAGCGGTTCGGAATGAAGTGGCTCGTATTGTCATTGACCTCAAGTAGGAGTGGTTTAGAAGCGTAGGCATCGTGTCTGCTCCTGTGAAGCATAAGTAGACACGATGCCTACGCTTCTAAGCGAGTCACTTCATTCGGATCGGAAACGCTATGACTTCAAATTTACACTAATCTTTGGCCGAAATCATAGCTAAACATAAACTTTACAAAACTGATCAAAGACCAAACCATTACTCAATGGGTGACGAACTGTGCAGTGAGCCAACCGATGTCACAATCCAACCATTTTAGGAATTTTCTATGAGCAAAGACGCCGAATTTTACTATTTGTTGCCCCGTAGGGAGATGTTGCCTTTTGTTCCCAAAGACGTCAAACGTCTGTTGGATGTCGGTTGTGGCGTTGGCGAGTTTGGCAAGCTCGTCAAGACCGAAAGAGACGCCCACGTCACCGGAATCGAACTCTTTTCCGACGCTGCCAACCAAGCTCGCACCAAGATCGATGTTGTGTTAGAGGGTGACGTAAACAAACATTTGGCTGGGTTGCCAGATGCATCCTTCGATTGCATCGCCTTCAATGACGTTTTGGAACATTTAGTTGACCCTGACAGCATTCTACTAGCGGTTAAACGCCTTTTAACGCCCGAAGGCCGTAATATTGCTTCAATCCCTAACATCCGCTTTTACCGCGCTTTGAAGCACATTCTGCTCGAAGGCGATTTTAAATATGTGGATTGGGGCATCTTCGGTTCGACTCATATGCGCTTTTTTACGGCCAAAAGCATCAGGCGAATGTTTACGGAGGCTGGTTATGAAGTGGAAATCCTCAGAGGAATCAACAAAGGCCAACCCCAAAAAGGCATTTCTGCTTTCGGAGTGCGTGTATTATGGCGGCTTTTCCCCCGCTCTTTAGATGACACTAAATATCTGCAATTTGCTTGTGTTGTGAGGCATAAGCCTCAGATTCAATCACGCGTGGAAGCCCCATCAGATCGAGCATCAATGTCAAAATATTGATTAGTATTAGGGAGTAAGCAATGCCATCCGTTAGAGTCTGTGCTCGAATGCAGTTATTTGAGGCGAAATCGTCGAATTCGTCATTCTGAGGGGAGCCGTGCGACCCGAAGAATCTCAACTCGCGCAGTAAAATGCCCCTGCAAGGCGAGATTCTTCGGGTCGCACGGCTCCCCTCAGAATGACGAATCGCGTGAATAACACTATTTGAGCACAGACTCTTAGCGTCATCATTCCTGCTTATAATCCAGGCCCATACCTTCAGCTCGCTGTGCAATCAGTTATAGAACAAAATTTTCAAGACTGGGAACTGATTGTCGTTGATGATGGTTCACCAGAAGACATTTCCTATATCGACAGCTTGGATCCCAGAGTTCGTCTTGTGCATCAAAAAAATGGGGGACAATCTATCGCCAGGAACGCCGGCATAGCGAATTCGACAGGCGAATATGTCGCATTTTTAGATCAGGATGATTTATGGAAACCCACTAAACTGGAAAGACAAGTAGAAGCCATGCAAGGAGACGAAGAGGCGGCTCTTTGCCACACACAGTTCGATTTCATCGATGAAAGTGGTGATTATAAAGGTCAGGGATTTGGGCGACATCAGACTTATCATGATCTTTTGGAAGGCTCAGGGATATGTGGCGCCAGCACAGTAATGGTGCGGCGTGCAGCCCTTCAGAAAATGGGTTTATTCGATTTCTTTTCACAGCCGGCTGAAGATTACGATGTCTGGTTGAGACTAATGTATAGTGAGAAAATGATTTTTGTGCCTTCTTGTGAAGCTTCCTATAGGAAGCACAGCTTCAATCAAACTATTGCTTATAGAAGAACGTATGATTGTATCTTTAACATCATAGGAAAGCATTTGTTAATGGCGAAAAACAAGGGTGATTTGGAGTCTGTTGTAGCGGCCCGCAAAGGTTTGAAGGGAATTAAAGGGACATTTGCCAGCCAAGCCTATGACCAGAGTAGAGAAAGCTTGCGTCAATCGAAATACCATGATTTCCTAAATCATTTTTCTTTTGCTGTTCAACATTCTCCCCATCATGTGTTAAGTTCAGTGTTTTTAAAAGTGGCTAAAAGTGTTAGACGTAAGAGTTAAGCATTTCTTATAGATGTTGTCACTATTTCCTTTTATTTGGTCAGTGGCAGCAAAATTGGAGAGGGTATATTGTGTATTACTCCGCCAATGAAACGGTTGGGCGTGGGCATCAAGTGACAGTATTTAGTCTGTGTGGTGCGTCCGAAGATTCACTCTACAATGTCGCCAGTTCTCGACTGCGAGTTTTGGGCGGTGTGTGGGAACAGGGCTGAGGGCGTGCACTGATTTGAGCACGTTCCTTTTGAAACCCTGGCTGGCGTCTACCGGTGCGCCTAGGTGTTTTGTTTACCGAGCAGTTAAGAAGGGTTCGGCCTTCACTAGATTGAAGCGATGGCGTCCGCAGAATTTTTCATGGCAACGCGTCTGCGCCCAGCATGAAGCACTTTACCGAGGTAGTTCCTTTTCAAATTCTGTGTGTCAAATTCTCATCTCATTATGAAAATAGCTATTTTCGCCAGTGCTTTTCATCCTCATACCGGCGGAGTCGAGGAGTTGGTGCGACAGTTAACACACGCTTACAGGCGCGCGGGGCACGAAGCGATTGTGATCACCAATCGCTGGCCGCGCAACCTTCCCGCGTTTGAAGAATTTGAAGGCATACCCCTTCATCGCCTGGCCCTTCGTTCTCCTGGGGACGATGCGAAATCACGAGCGACTTTCACCCTGTCGTCGGCTTCCATTCAGCGCCAAGTCAATCGGATATTAAAAGAAACCCAAACGCAATTAGTTCATGTGCAGTGCGTTAGCTCCAACGGTTTTTATGCGGCGCAGGCCTGCCGTCAATTGGGTTTGCCGCTTGTCGTAACGACTCAAGGTGAACGCACCATGGACGCGAGCCAAATTTTTCAACGCAGCGCCTGGTTCCAAAACGTGATGCGCGATTGTTTGGCGCAGGCCAACCATATCACCGCTTGTTCGCGCGACACATTAGTGGATGTCGAAACCTTTTTTGGCCAGCCGTTCGGCAGTCGCGCCCAGGTGATTTATAATGGCATCCGCGTCGCCGATTTTGAAGGCGTGGAGCCTTATTCTCACCCGCGCCCTTATATTTTCGGCATTGGCCGGATGGTGCCGCAAAAAGGCTTCGATTTGCTACTACGAGCTTTCGCCCTAAGCCAGTGCCCCCAGCACGATCTATTACTCGCGGGCGACGGCCCCGAATTGGATGCCCTGCAATCTCTGACGCGCGAATTAGACATTGAAAAGCGCGTGCATTTCTTCGGACGGGCCAACCGCGCTCAGGCAGTGAGCTTGTTCAAAGGCTGCGATTTTTTCGTCTTGCCTTCGCGCCGCGAGCCGCAGGGCATTGTCAATTTAGAGGCGATGTGCGCGGGCAAAGCTGTCGTCGCCGCTAACGTCGGCGGCGTGCCTGAAATCGTGTTAGATGGGGGGACAGGTTTGCTGTTTCCCTGTGAGGATGTTACTGCGCTGGCCTCGCTTTTGACAAAATTAGCCTCTGATACCGAGTTGAGAAACCGCCTCGGCGCGGCGGGGCGAGCACGCGCTTTAGGTTTCGATTGGGATGTGCTAGCCGAAAAATATCTGCAAATTTATCGTGGTTTGCTTTTGAGTCCAGATTCCGCCCCCTCCGCTTCCAGGAACGATATAGCCGCGCGGGATGCAGCTTAGTTTCTCATGAATTCTTTGATTTCGTCTCCCTCGAAAACTGGGACGACATCTGGCGGCGCAATCAATTCATTTGTCTCTTCGGTGGAAGTTCAAGCGGTAGCTCGCCCTTTGCGATTAACTATAGTATTGTTGTAGATCAACGCTCATTCGGCAGCGCACATGTTAGGGAAGATGGGCGAACGCCACGTGGTTCGGGCATCGTTTCTTCAACCGGATCAAGCCATAGCCTTCACCATCCCACTGGCCTTTACAAAATCAAGTGAAAACAAACTGTGAGAAGATTTACATTAGTTCGCCCCGCGAGAAATAGAACCATGCAACAGCTCCAAAGACAAATCAACGACTTATACAAACAACTCCTTGGGGCCAATCGTTTGGCAGCAGATAAGAGTTCATTTCAACACTTACTTTTAGACTTTTTGCTCTCTAAAGTCATGCGTTTTCTTGGAGTAAATTCGCTTGATCGCCATCGGGTAATCAATGTCACTGGCGGATTAAAAATTCATTATCGACTCAATCGCGCGGATATTTTTACTATCTACGAGGTTTGGATTGAAGAAGAATATCAACTTCCCATTGAAATACGGCATCCGGTCATTATAGATATTGGTGCGAATATCGGTCTGACTTCTTTGTGGTATGCGAGGCATGATAAAAACTGCAAATTCATCGCGGTTGAACCCTCTCCCGAAAATACGCGAGTTTTACGAGCAAATCTCCTGGGCAACGGCTTGCAAGCCGAGATCTTTGAGGCTGCGGCGGGCTCTACAGATGGTTTTGCTGTTTTTGATAAAGGGCCAGGTTCAACGACGGGACGCTTAGTTGACGGCCCTGAGTCCCAAAAGAATGAGTCTTCAAATATTTCTTCTTCGCAGTCGGCAGTTCGTGTTCTCAGTATGGAATCTATAATGAGTTCCCTATCGGCGGATGAACTGGTCGGCCTTGTCAAAATTGACATTGAAGGGGGCGAACAGGAATTATTGTCGGGGAATCTTTCTTGGTTGGAGCGTGTTCAAGCAATAGTTATAGAGTTCCATCCGACGTTAATTGATTATCAGGAAGTAGTTTCTGTTTTGGAAAGCTCAGGTTTTCAACGAGTTCATATCTTCCAAACGCAATCACCTGGTAATAACACAGTCGAAGTTTTTGTCCGATGAATCAAAGGGCAGTGCTTCCAAGGGAGACTTGATGAGAATGCACGATTTAATTTTCGTCTCCCTCGAAAACTGGGACGACATCTGGCGGCGCAATCAATTTATTTGCGCCGAACTCTCCCGCCGCCACCCCGACCGCAAAGTTCTCTTCGTTGGTTTGCCCCACGACGTTTCCCATTCGCTGCGGCGGGGACGCTTTTCTCAAGTGCGCGCCGATGCGCCCCAATCTCTCCCCGAATTTTCCAACATCTTTTTCTTTCGCCCCGTGAAGTGGTGGCCCAACACTCTCAGGGCGGGGCGAAGGGCTAATGAACTCGCTTTTCGCCGTCAGGTTCGAACCGCATCTCGCCGCCTGGGATTCACCAGGCCGTTGTTGTGGATCAACGCGCATTCGGCGGCGCACCTGGTGGGAAAGATGGGCGAGCGCGGCGTGGTTTACGACGTGACCGATGATTGGATTTCTTTTAATCATGCTCCCTCGCTTCGATCTCTCGTTATCGAGCAAGACGGTTTTTTGTGTCGCCACGCCGATGCGACCATTGTTTGCTCGCAGCGATTGTTCGAGATGAAACTGCCGCTCACTCGCCGCCTGTTTTTAGTGCCCAACGGCGTCGATCTCCAGCATTATGTCGCCGTCGCGGACGGCACGGGCGTCGTCGATGCATCAACCGAGCAATGGAATCGTCCCGTTCTGGGCTATGTCGGAACGGTTCATCCCGAACGGGTTGACGTGGCATTAATTGAAATTGTCGCTCAGGCTTTTCCCCAGGGAACCATCGCCCTGGTCGGCCCCAACCTGTTGGATGAGGGACAACTGCGCCGGCTTTCGATGTTGAAGAATGTCGTTTTGACCGGCCCCGTTTCCTATCAACGGGTGCCCCATTTTCTGGCGGCGTTCGATGTGTGCCTGGTGCCCCATCTCGAATCGGAGTTCACCGAAAGCCTCAATCCGATTAAGCTGTGGGAGTATCTGGCCACCGGCAAGCCCGTCGTCAGCACCAATGTCGCCGGATTCCGCGATTTCTCGTCGCTGTGCCGCATCGCTTCGGGGGCCGAGGCGTTTGTCGAGGCCTGCGAAATGGCAGTATTGGAGGATAAATCGGCGCAATCGGCGCGCTTACTGGCAGCCAAAGAGAATAGCTGGGACACTCGCGTCGATCAAATCGAAGACGTAATGGCCCAAATTTCGAGAGACTGAGTGGCTGTGGTTTGGCCTTCAACGACGAAATATGTCTACTTCCACTCTTTCTGTTGTCATCGTTTCCTACAACACCCGCGACATGACGCTGCGCTGCCTCCGCACTCTGTCGCGGGAATTGGAGGGGTTATCGGCGGAGATATTCGTGGTCGATAACGCATCGAACGATGGCAGCGTCGAAGCGATTAAGAGCGAGTTTCCCGATGTGAAATTGCTGGTCAACGAGCGCAACAAGGGATTCGGCGCGGCCAATAATCAGGCATTGCGCCTGGCGCGCGGCGAGTTTTTTTTGCTGCTCAATTCGGATGCTTTTCCGCGCCCGCAGGCGATTGAGCGGCTGCTCGAAAGTGCGTCTGCTCATCCGCGTGCCGCCGTTGTGGCGCCGCGCTTGTTGAACGGAGATGAGTCGTTGCAGCTTTCCTGCTACCGCTTTCCCAGTCCTCTAAAATCCGTCTGGGAAAATTGTTTGCTGGCGGCGGCGCTGCCCGATCATCCGGTTTTCGGCGACTTTCGCAACTGGGCTCACGACAAGGAACGCGAGGTCGATTTCGTGATCGGCGCCTGCTGGCTGGTGCGTCGGGAAGCCGCCGAAGAAGTCGGTCTTTTCGACGAAGAGTTCTTTCTTTACGGGGAGGAAACCGACTGGGCCAAACGCTTCTGGGCCGCCGGCTGGTCGGTTTTGTTTACGCCTGCCGCAGAAGTCGTGCATCTGGGCGGCGGCAGTGGCCAGACTCAGGCGGATAGGGTGTTTAATGAGTTTCAGAGAGCGCAGGAGCGGTTTATGTGCAAGCATTATGGCAGGAGGGGGTTGATGGTCTATCGCGTCACGACGATCTTCGGCGCTTGTCTGCGGATGGTTCTGTTTCTGGTTGCGGCCCTGTGCCGAGTGCGTCAGCGACGCCATTATTGGAGGCAAATCGGCCAGTGGAAACGCATTTTGTTGTGGAGTCTGGGAAAACGTGGGCCAGGACTTCAGGAAACGGCTTAGAGCGGTTCTGGTTTGAGTTGACCCGCGCGCGTTGGTAGAGACATGGCCTGCCATGCCCTTGGGGTGCTTCTTACGCTGTCCAAGGACATGAGGCCATGTCCCTACCAACCTGTCATTTCATTGGAGAACCGCTTTGAAAACCATCCCAAGAGGCGGCCTAAGCGGGACTGACGTCCTCTTCCAATCCGGAGAGTAAAGATTGGAAGAGGAGGTCAGTCTCGCTCAGGTCGCCTCTTGGGGTAAGCTCTCCAACAATCATTGCTCCTCATATCGCGGAGCTATCACGATTCGCTCTCAAACGAAGGATGGTCAACAGTTTCGTGCAAGCAGTCACTTCCACCTCGAAATCTGATTTCAATTTCAAAACCGCACTGCATGGCGGGCGCGGGGGCAGTTATGTGCTGGCGGTGGTGCCTCTGCTCGCGTCGTTCGCGCTGTTTTTCGTTTCGCCCGCACTGGCGGCGGCGCTCCAACTTCTCACCGTGTGCGCGCTGGTGGGCAAGCTGCCGTTTTTTTTGCTCGCCATTTTCGCGGCCATGCCGTTTCAACAGTCGCTGGGCGGGGAGGGCGCGGTCAATGTCAGCCTGGTCGATATTCTGGCGGCTCTGCTTTTCATCGTTTTGCTGTCTTCTCTGCCAGGGCGCAACTCCTTGAGGATGGGGCCTATCGCCGCGCCACTGCTGCTTTATCTGGGAATTTCGTGCGCCTCGTCGCTGGCGAACTGGGAAGGCTTCACCACAGCCGTTTCGCTCGCGCGCATGGTTATGGCGACTCTGGTTGCCATTCTCATCTTCGCTAATTTCTCGACGGCGCTGCGTCTGGCCCATCGCGGCTTTTTGGTTTTTCTTATGGCGCTCAATGTGCTGGCCCTGTTCACTATGGCCGCTTTTGCTCAGGGCGGCATTGAGGCCAGTATGTATACCCTGGGCATCAACAAAAATGCGTTGGGGCCAACTTTCGGCTGTGGCATCATAACCTGCCTGGGCTATCTGCTCACGGAACGGGCTCAGGGGCGCAGAAAAACTTTTCTCTTCTTAAGTCTGGGGCTGAGCACGATAGGGATTTTCTTATCGCTTTCGCGGGGCGCCTGGGTTGCCACTGCGGTCGCCTTTTTGTTGCTGTTGGTGATGGTGAAAAACAAGCGGGCTTTTTGGGGTTCGCTGTTGGTGATGGTGCCCCTGGTCGCAATTCTGTGGCAGATGCTGCCTCAGGAGACTGCCGAGTATGCTACGGACGTCTCGTCCTCATCCTACACCATTAAAACGCGACTTCAAACCATTAATGAGGTTCTGGAGGCTTTTCGTTCCAGCCCGTTAATGGGAGTCGGTATCGGGATCAGAAAAGAGGCTGATCCCCACAATGTTTTGATTTTGACGCTGGGAGAATCGGGGCTTGTTGGTCTCGCCGGTTTCATTGGGATGTTTGCCGGAGGTTTTTACACCTTGTTCCTGGCCGCTAAAAAGACGAAGAACGACTTGCCCAACAAACAAATCGTCTTCATTGGGGCATCTGTTCTTCTTCTCTCGCTGGTGCATGGCTGCATGGATGTTTACTGGCGGCGCGGCGTCGGCTTTTTGGGATGGGCCTGCGTTGGTTTAGCCGTGCAAATCCTCCTGTCGGCTCGTGCCCCTGCCGCCGCTTCTCCAATGGCTGTGCCCGTGGAGAACATGAGGTCGAGGAAGAGGCAGCCATTGCGAAAAAGGCAAAGGGTTTAACTGGCAGTGCAGAAAAACGTGAAAGTGGGAGTTTGACTGCCTCTCCCTTCTCCCTTCGGGAGAGGCAGTCGAGCCGTCAATTTCATCGACCAAACCCGCAGCGCCGGTTCCTCATCTCTGGAGTGATTTCTTGCGAGTTCTACATTTACTTGACACCGATGGCTTTGCCGGAACCGAGATACATTTGATGGCTCTGGTGAAAGCTCTTAGACAAAGCGGAGTGGAGGCGGATATCGCCTGCCAGAGAGAGAGCCGCCTGCATCGAGCCGCGCAGGAGGCGGCTTTGCCGGTCGTGCCCCTGTTGACGGGCGGACGTTTGGAGCAACTGGCGGCGGTGCGAAAAGTCGCCCGCAAAAGTTACGACCTCGTGCATGCCCATAATGGCCGCACCATGATTTTAGCTGCCGCCGCCGCGAATTCGCGGCTGGCCGCCGTCGCCACGCAGCATTTCATTGCTCCTCAGTCGGCGACTTATCGCGGCCTGAAGAAACGGCTCGCAAACCAGGCTCATCGTCAAATCAACCGGCGTTTCGCTCACTTCATCGCCATTTCACACGGCGCGCGCGACGCCATGATCGAGAGAGAAGGCGTTGATCCCTCCCACATCACCGTCGTGCCCAATGGAACCGAGCCTATACAAAGACTCGATGGGGCGGAAAGAGACGACCTGCGGCGAGAGATGGGCGTGGAAAACGACTCACTTTTGGTGGTTTGCGTGGCCCGTTTGACCGAAGAAAAAGGTTTGCGCTACCTGATTGAGGCGATGCCCACCGTTCTTTTGGCCCATCCCACGACTCAGGTGGTTATTGCAGGAGAGGGAAGTTTGCGAGATGAGTTGGAGCGACAGGCATCGCAGTTGGGCTTGCAATCGAACCTCCACTTTCTGGGTTTTCGTTCCGATGCAACGCGCATTATGGGCGCAGCCGACCTCTTCGTGCTTCCCAGTCCGGCGGAACCGTTTGGATTAGTGCTTATCGAGGCGATGGCGCAAGGCGTCGCCGTGGTTGCCACGCGCTGCGGAGGGCCTGTGGAAATCATTGAAGATGGCGTGTCGGGCCAGTTGGTCAATCCCGCCGATGCGCCAGATTTGGCTTCGGCAATAGCTGCCCTGCTTTCCGATGCCAAGAGACGAAAATGTCTGGGGGAAAACGCTTTGCGGCGCTTTGAGCAACATTTCACGGCCCAGCGCATGGCCGCCGCGACTCTGGAGGTCTATCGACGTGTCGCCAAATCGTGATTCTTCCGCCACATCCAGCGCTTCGGGCTTCTCCACCCCTGTATTCCTTCATCTCATTCGTGTCGATGTGCCGCCTCACGGCCTCGCGGTGGGAATTCCCGCTCGCATTGCCAAGGTGCGTTCCCACTCCGACTCCCGCTCCCCATCCGCATGAAAGTTCTGCTCATCTCGCACACCTGCCAGTCGCTCACCGAAGGCTTGCCCAAAGCGCAGTTTCTGGGCGAAATCGAGGGCGTGGAACTCTGCGTCCTGGTGCCCGACCGCTGGAATCATTACGGGACAATGCGTGGGGCGCAAAAGCCGTCGCAGCCTTCTTTTCAACATCGCACCGGCAAAGTGGTGTGGCCCTGGACAGGGCCGGCGCAGTGGTATTTGCACTGGTATCCGGCCTTACCCGCTCTGCTGCGCCGTTTTCGGCCCGATGTCATCGATTTATGGGAAGAACCCTGGAGCCTGGTGAGCGCCCAGACCTGTTTTTTGCGCGACAGGCTGCTTCCCAACGCGAAAATCATCTCCGAAACCGAGCAGAACATCGCCAAAAATTTGCCGCCGCCGTTTGAAACTTTTCGCTCCTATACCCTCCGCCGCGCCGATTTCGTGGTGGGACGCAACCACGAATCCATCGAACACCTGCGCGCCAAAGGCTACAACGGGCCGGCGCGCGTGGTTCCCAATGCCGTCGATGCCGAACTTTTCCGGCCCCAGTCGCCGCAGCAGCGCGAGGCGACGCGCGGGGCGTTGCAATTCGCCGGTTTCGTGGCCGGATATGTGGGCCGGCTGGTGCCGGAGAAGGGCCTGAGCGATATGATCGAAGCGCTGCCGCTCCTGCCCGACGATGTGATGCTCGCTTTTATTGGCGAGGGCCCGCAGCGCGATGAACTGCAGCTTCGGGCCAATGAGCTTGGCGTCGCGCATCGGGTGAAATTTCTGGGCGCGCGCCCTTTGGAAGAGTTGCCGCCCCTGATGAACGCCCTTGATGTTCTGGTTTTGCCGTCGCGCACCACCGCTTCCTGGAAAGAGCAGTTCGGGCGGGTTCTGATCGAGGCGGGCGCCTGCGGGGTTGCGGTGATCGGCAGCGATTCGGGGGCGATTCCCGAAGTGGTGGGCGAGGCGGGTTTGACATTCAGGGAAGGCGATGTGCAGGCTCTGGCCCAGGCCGTTGAAACGCTGCGCTGCCAGCCTGAGCTTCGCCGTCGCATGGGCGAAATTGGGCGTGAACGCGCGCAGCAAAAGTTCACCTGGCAACAGGTGGCACAGCAGATGGCACAAATCTATCGCGAGGTTGCCCAATGAAAAGAGGCATTGCCGCGCAGGTGCCCGAAACCCGTCCCACAATTTTGTTTCTCGATCACTCCGCACAGTGGAGCGGAGGCGAAATTGCGCTTTTTAATCTGGTGACACATCTGAACCAGGAAAAGTGGAAACCCCTCGTCGTGCTTTTTGAAGACGGGCCTCTTCGCACCAAACTGATAGAGGCGGGCATCGACACGAAATTGCTGCTTCTCGACCCGCGCGTTTCCAAAAAGCGAAAAGACGCTCTGGGGGCAAAGAGTGCGGTTCGGCTCAGAGAATTAAGGGTTATCTGTCGTTTCTGCTCCCGTCTCGCGCGCCTGATGCGGCGCGAAAAAGCGGCGGTAGTTCACTGCAATTCGCTGAAAGCCGACATCCTGGGAGGCATCGCGGGCAAAATGGCGCGCCTTCCGGTGATCTGGCACGTTCGTGACCGCATCGCTGATGATTACCTGCCGCGCCCCGTCGTTTTTGGTTTTCGCTGGGCGGCCAGGCTGTTGGGTGTCACGGTGATCGCGGTTTCCAATGCCGTTGGCAAAACACTGCATTTTCCTCAAACCACGGAGCCATCACGGTTCAAGAAAGCGTTCTACAATGGCGTTAATGGCGTTGTGGTGCATGATGGACTAAGCAGTCCCGAGGTTTTGGGGGGAGAAACAACGGCTACGATTGGGATGGTGGGCCGCATTAGTCTCTGGAAGGGCCAGCATATTTTCATTGAAGCTGCCGCGAGGGTGCATCAGCGATTCCCCCACTACCACTTTCAAATCATTGGCTCCACCTTGTTTGGCGAAGAAGAGTATGAAAAGCAAATTCGCGCTCAAGCAGTGCAATTGGGGTTGGAGAACGTTCTCGAATGGACAGGTTTTCGCAGCGACATCGACCAGCTCCTGCACCAGATGGAGATCTTTGTGCACGCTTCCACAACGGGCGAACCGTTCGGTCAAGTGATTGTCGAGGCGATGCTGGCGGGCAAACCCGTAGTTGCCACCAACGGCGGCGGGGTGCCTGAGATCGTTCAAGAGGGCCAAACCGGTCTATTGGTGCCCATGAACGATGCCCAATCAATGGCGGCAGCCATCATCTGGTTGATAGAAAACCCCGAAATAGGCCGGCAGATGGGCCAGGCCGGACGTGCGAGGGCTTTAGAACACTTTTCAATTCAAAAAACAGCCGGCAAAATCGAGGGAATCTACTCTCAGTTGCTCCAACGATAGAGGGTTCTTGTTGAAGTCTTCAAGTTGTCGCATTGTTGGCTCAGAAATTGGGTCGTGGTCAGTTGCCCCTTAACCCCATCTGAAATGCTGTGGAACACGGACGCGCCGATTCTAACTTGAATGGCAGCGATGACCTGGCTGCAAAGGGATTTCCCTCGAATCATTCGCGCCCCATGCCACGTTTTGACGGAAAGCTCCTCGGATTAATCAAAATTTAATCAAAGTGCGACATGGCCTTAACAAAAAGTGCCCATCCTCTGAGGCAAGCAGATGCGGCGCCAGAGCGCGCTTTGCCCGCGTCACGATTTTACCAGGGAGAAATTGCTATGAAAAAGATTTTGCTGAGCCTTGCTTTGGCTGGGGCTCCGACGAGTGCCGCGTATGCAGCCCCGATTCCTTTTACGGGCAGCTACACGCAGAACTTCAATAATGATTCGCCTACAAATACTTTGACCTTTACACCAGAGGATGGGGCAAGCAACGTCGTGCCCCCAGGTGTCGAGTTCGTTGAGCGTAACGCTGACAACACGGCAAATTCAAACATTGATCAGACGTATCGAATCGAGAATGGCGGCTCTAATGCGGGTGGTGTTCAGAGTTACGGTGCAACGAATTCGACAGAGCGTGCATTGGGTGAACTTGGAAGTGCAGGCGCCCCAGTTAACATTTTCGGATTCGGGTTCACTAATGCGACAGGCGGTGTAATTACCGACCTCAATCTTGGTTATACAGGCGAGCAGTGGCGTTTTGGCGGCAATAGCCTCAACCGACCAGCTGGAACACGGGACTTTTTGAACTTTCAATATTCTGTTGGAGCTACCAGCGTCAATGATTCGGGTGCTACGTTTATTGAAGCAGACGCTTTTGATTTTTTCTCCCCAGTCGCTTCAGGAACAGCTACACCTTCTACGAACGCTGCACCAGTTGGCATTATGACGTTTAATTCCAGTCTTACTAACCTGAATATCATGGAAAATCAGACATTCTTTTTCAGGTTTGTGGGTAATGACATCGGCGGCAGCGACGACGGTTTGGCCGTCGATGATTTCTTCGTTAACAATGCTTCAGTTGCTGCCGTGCCCGAACCTTCAACCTATGCTCTGTTCGCGATTGGGTTGGGCGGAATCGCTTTCGCGCTTCGCCGCAAGAAAGCGGCGGAAGGTGCGACGGCCTACGCGGCGGGGATGGGCGGTTCGGGTTTTCGCCCCTGCTGAATCGGCTCTGCCTCAGTGAAGCGAGTTTTTGTGATGGCAGCGCAAGCTGCCATCACATTTTGCTATTGGAGAGCCGAAGTTCTCCCATACGCTGTGCTAACCTTAAAGCGGTTCTCGTTTGAGCACCCCAAAGACATGGCAAGCCACGTCCCTACGAACCTGTCATTTCATTGGAGAACCGCTTTAAACCCTGTTTTATCACGATGCAATCTGCGGCTCCTCCCCTCAAGTCCACATCTCCCGTTCCGGCGACTGAAGGCGTCGTGCGGCCCGATTTCGACGCCAGAAACGAAATTCCTCTGCTGCTGGCCGGCTCGCTGGCGATTCTGGCCGCCTGTGCCTGGCTTTATACCCCGATTTTGGGCTGGCTCTGGCAGGGCTGGCAGGGCGACGAGTATTATGCTCACGGGCCTTTTCTGCCCTTCGTCAGCGCTTTTCTGATCTGGCAAAAGCGCGCGCGTTTAGCCGAGTTGTGGCGTCAGAGGCCGGTGCAGGGCGTGGCTCCCTCCGGCCTTGTGGTCGCGGCTCTGGTGATGCAGTTGCTGGGCACTCTGGTCGATATGAACATCGTGCGCGCCCTGCAGGTGTTCTCCATCGCGATTTTGCTGCTGGGCCTCGCCCGCACCCTGGGGGGCCGCAGTTTCGAGCGCGAACTGCGTTTTCCCCTTTTGATTTTATGGCTGGCGGTGCCGCTTTCCGGCCCGATGGTCGAAACCCTCACCGTGCCGCTGCAAAACTACGCCGCCAGTTGGTCGGCGATGTTTCTGGGGCTGTTGGGAATGCAAATCGACCGCGTGGGCGTCAATCTTTACACGCCGCTCTACCATTTCGTGGTCGCGGTGCCGTGCAGCGGACTCAAAACCGGCATCACGCTTTTCACCATGGGAGTTCTCATCGCCCATATTCTGCCCGATTTGTCGCAGGCGCAACGCGTTTTTCTGTGTTTTTTGAGCATTCCCCTCGCGCTGCTGGCCAACACTCTGCGCGTGATGGCCATCGTGACCATCGGCAACGAGTTTGGAACCGAAGCGGCGGAAGGCTTTTTACATTCCTGGTCGGGGCTTTTCATGTTTGTCATTGCCCTGGGATCGCTGCTCTGCGTCGGCACCTACTTCGGCAAAACCCGCCCCGTAAAAAAACCGGCCTCAACCCACAAACTCAAACCCCGACAGGGAGTCGCCGCATGACCGAACCCGTCGCAGTTCCCCCTGTTTCAACTCGCGCGAACCGTTCGGGCGCGCGCTTTCTGTTCAAAAAGCAGTTGATCGTGCTGTTTCTCATCGTCGCGGCTCGCTGCGCCGCCTACGCGATTCCCGAAGAAGTCGGCGAAACGGGCGGCAAAGATGTTTCTCTTTCGCTGCCATCGCGCATCGGGGCGTGGGCCGGAAAAGATGTCAAAGTCGATCCGGTCGTCTATGAAGTGCTGCAACCCGACGCCGTGCTGCAAAAACGCTACAAGACGGCCAATTCCAGGGCCGACGTGGAAGTTCTGGTGGTTTACAGCCGCGATCCCAAAGGTTTGCATTCGCCGGTGACGTGCATGCGGGCGCAGGGCTGGACGATCAGCAATCAGGAACGGCGCGAAGTCAGGTCTGGCGGCGAAGTTCTCACCGTCGATGTGTTGACTGGAGAACAGCGCAACCGGCGCACCCAGCTCGCCTACTGCTTCACCGACGCGGGCGAAGCGGTTTCGGGACGCGTCGCGACTTTCGCCAAAATGATGGCGGCTCGTTTCGTGCGCCGCCGCATCGGCGCGGTCGAAATGCAGTTCGCCTTCGACCGCAACTCGCTGCTCCCCAACGGCGATTTCACGCCCCAATTCAAAGCTCTCATGCTCCAGACGGCGCAGACGGTGCGAACTCAACTCGCCGCGCAAAACAAAGCCTGAAATTCGCGCTCGACGTATGCCAACCCCGATTTTAAAACGCAGCGGCTTCTATCTGACTTTCGCGCTGGTGCTGCTGTTTGCCGCCGCGACCGCGCTCTATTTTCACGACCGCAGCTTTCGCGGCCTGAGCAATGAGGCTCTGGACAGCGCCCAACTCGCCCGCAACATCTTTCGCGGCGAGGGCTTCTCCACCAACTTACTCCCTACCGAAGCGCCAACGCGCAGCGCGGGGGCGCGTGGCTTTAATCCCGATCTGCGCCACGCGCCGTTATTCCCGTTGTTTTTAGGCGGGATTTTTGCTGTCGCGGGCGAACGCGATGGGGTCATGGCCGCTTTTACCATCGGGCTTTACCTGGTGAGCGCCGCCCTGCTTTTCGTGCTGGCGTGGCGTTTAACGGCTCATCTGGCTCTGGCGGCGGCGGCGGTTGCGGCCTTCGCGCTTTCGATTCCCGTTCTCAGCCTGGCCGATTCGGGGCAGCCCCAGGCTTTAAGCGGCTGTTTTTTGCTGCTGGCGCTTTTAGCTCTGACACCCAAAATCGAAGCGGCCACCGAAGAAGAGCAGCGCGACGATGTCTATCTCGAAGACGATGATTCCGGCGCGGAAAATTTCGATGCCGCCGCAGACGATTCGCCCGCAGATGATGCCCCCGCAGATGATGCCCCCGCAGATGATTCGCCCGCAGACGCTGCCCTCGCAACCGATGCCCCCGCAGACGAGGCCCTGCCCGAAACCGAGGAAAATCTCGACGAGAACGCGGCCCCAGCGCCAGCGCTTTCTCCCAAAAACTATTTCGTCGCCGGACTGATGGCGGCGCTTTGCTACCTGAGCGACCCTCTGGCGCTGATTTTTCTGGTGCCGCTCTGTTTGTTGTGGGGACGCGGAGACGACGGGTGGAAGCGGCCCAACGCGCTCGCGTTTTTGCTGGGATTCGTGCTGTTTGCGACGCCCTGGTGGATTCGCAATTTGCGATTGACCGGCAACCCCCTCTATTCGGAGCAATGGCTCGCTTTCGGCGGACAGGGCTTTGGACTGAGAGCCTTGGCCGCAAATGTCAGGCGCGGCATCGGCGGATTTTTTTACGGCGTCGCCAGCATCCCCCATCTTTACTTGATGCCGTTTATCGTGGTGGCAGCGTGGATGAATCCGCTCACCCCCGCGCTGTCCCGCTTCAAATCGGCGACTTTAGTGACCCTCGTATTGACTGTTCTGGCCTTAAGCCTCCTGGGGCGCGGCGAAGCCACCGCGCTGGTGCCCCTGGCGCCTCTGCTCACTCTGGTGGCTTTGACGACCTTCAAGCAAATCGTGAGCGACGCGATTACCCACCGAACCCAGAGCGGCATCAACTCCCAGGGAGTGGGAAAAACTCTGCTGCTCGGCTTTTTGACCGTTTTTAATCTGCGTATCCTGAAGGCCGAAATTCTGGCGCGACAGTCGTATCAGGCTCAGGTCGAGAAGGAAACTGGCCGGCCCGCGCTGGACGGAGGCCGCTGGGCGCGCCGCAAGGTGCAGCAGGCTCAAGCGTTCGCTTTGCTGGGACTCATTCTGGCGCTGCCACTGATTTTCTTTCAGCCCCAGCCGGCCAAAACCGACTTCCGCGCCCTGTTGGAGCCGCTGTCTCAGTTGGTTCCGCCCGAGCGGGCCATCATGACCGATGTGCCCCAGTTGGTCGCCTGGTATAACGACCGCAAAGTGATGCCCTTGCCCGAACGGGTCAATGCGCTTCCCACCATCGCCACGACCCCAAAAATCGGCGCGATTTATCTGTCCGGTCAAAGCGGCGCCAACCAGCCGATGCCTCGCCAGTGGCAGCAGGTCTACCAAATCGGCCTGAATCTTCCCGACTACCAAAAAGTCACCGCCGCCGGCGCGCGCAACGTGGTTTATCTCAAGCAGCCAACGTTCCAGGAAGCGCGCCAGGCGGTGGGAGCCAAACCGCGAGATGGCGCGGCTTATCTATCCCTGGGCCAGGCTCTGCTCGAAAAGCGGCAGTTTCGGGACGCGCTGCGGGCCTTCACTGCCGCCGCGCGTTTGCAGCCCACATCAAGCGCGCCGTTTCTGGGAGCGGCCCAGGCCCAGATGGCGCTTCGCAATCCGGCGGGCGCACGGGCGCAGTTCCGCAGGGCTTTGCAAGTCGAACCGCGCTCGATAGCGGCGTTGCTGGGAGCGGCCCAGATCGCTCAGGTGAGTGGAAAAACGGCTCAGGCCGTCCCGCTTTACCAGAGGGTGCTGGCGGACGACCCCGAACATCCCATCGCGCTCAACAACCTGGCGCAGTTGTATGCCGATGAGGGCCGCGACCTTCACCGCGCCCTGGAAATGGCGCGCCGCGCCGCAGCGCGCAACCCCCAGAACGGTTCGATTCTCGATACTCTGGGCTGGGTTTGCTACCGCATCGGTTATCGTCGCGAGGCCTTGAGTTATTTGCAACGGGCGGCGCAGCTTTCGCCTCGAAACCAGATCATCGCGGCGCATTTAAAACAAGCTCAGGCCTCCGCAGCGAGGCGCTAAAACGGTTCTCCAATGAAATGACAGGTTTGTAGGGACATGGCCTGCCACCTAATGTGTGACTTGTTGTGGAGCGTGAGAGTCTGTCATTCCGAGGAGGCACGACGAGGAATCGGTCTCAGCCTCCACCCATTTCGGCACAAATGAGTGGAAATTGCGGCTGATTCCTCGGTCGCTGAGGCTCCCTCGGAATGAGAATGACAGGCGCAAAAGACCAAAAACAAGTCACATATTAAGTGGCAGGCCATGTCCTTGTGGTGCTTCTTACGCTGTCGAAGGACATGGCAGGCCATGTCCCTACCAACAAGCGTGGATCCGCTCAAACCAGAATCGCTTTAAGTGGAAACTCACGGCGCAGGGAACTACAGGAGTGAAGAAATGTCGAAATGTGAACCAAGTCGGTTTTTCACTGTCAAGAGCCCGCTAAGTTGGATTGTGGCACACTGCGGATTGCAGATCACTTGAGTTCTCAGTCCATTCTTGGCCACCTCATTTTCGATTTGAATCCAAAACCTGCTGTCTGTTCCCTATGCAAGCCGTTCAAAAACAATTCTCGTTCCAAGCGCGCCGCTCCTTTTCCAGCTGCGTTGTGGCCGCTTTCGTGGCAATAGTCCCCGCGGTTCAAGCCCAAATCGCGCCAGCTCCGCCTCAAACCGGTGGGGCGCGGGCACAATCCGCGACACAATCCTCGTTCGATTTCCCCTTGGAGCCAGGAGATGTGCTGGCCGTTGCGGTCGCCAATCATCCGGAGATGAATGGGGCGGCTCTGACCATCAATGAAGCCGGAAAAATCACCCTGCCGGTCGTGGGCAATGTTCTGGTGTCGGGTAAATCAATGGCGCAGGCGCAAAAACTCATCACTGCGGCTTATGCCACCCAACTGCGCCAGCCGCAGGTGAGCGTGACTCTGGTTCGCTCCAAGCCGCGCCAGGTCACCCTGATCGGCGCTGTGACCAAACCTGGGCCGCTCGATCTGGTCAATGGCTGGCGCATCGGGGATGCCATCGACGCGGCGGGCGGCTTGACTGTGCCCGTCGAAGACATCGTTGCGACGTTCAAGCGCCGCCAGGGCGCGCCGCAGAAGCTGGAACTGGCCAAAATCGTCGCCTCATCCCAGAGCGCGGCGAACTTCAGGCTTCAAAAAGGCGACACCATCAGCCTCAAGCCGTTTCCAAGCCGCTTGATTACCGTGATGGGCGATGTCAAAACGCCTGGACTGGTGATGCTGCGTCGCCAGCCCCGTTTGCTCAACGCCATTCTTGCGGCGGGCGGGCTGCCGCAGAAGCCGGAAACCACCGAAATCACTTTGGTGCGCGGTAGCCAGAGAATTCCCATCTCCGCCGCAGATGCCTTCAATAATCCCAACGAAAAAAGCAACGTCGAACTCAAAAACGGCGACCTACTCAACGTCAAAGCGATTCGCACCATGATTTCGGTGGTTTCCTTTCACGACCTGGTGAAAGGGCAGGGCAGTCACACCCTGGAAGGGAAAACTGGCACTTTGCGCGCGCTTTTGGCGGCGGGCGGCTTGACCGCTCCGCCGGATCAGGTCGTGGTTTCGATTCGTCGCGGAGCCGAAGAAATCCCTGTCAACATCGAAAAAGCGACCTACGATCCGGCGTCCGATTTAGAGCTGCAAAACGGCGATATTTTGCTCGTCAGCCCCCTGGAAGGCCCCAAAGTGAAAATCGCGGGCACTTTCGCGCGTCCTGGCGAGGTCAACCTCAAAAAAGAGGCCACTTTGCTCGATGCCATCTTCAAGGCGGGCGGGCTGACCTCCAAACCGGATGAAACCCGTCTCAATATCCTGCGCCAGAGCAACGGACGGCAAGTGGTTCTCAACATCGACCCCGTGGCGCTGATTGGGCTGCGCGATCTGGGCCAGAACGTGAGCCTCCAGGATGGCGATCTGGTGATGGCCAACCCTCAAGCGGCCAGCGCCGTGTTTGTTTCGGGCGAAGTCGAAAAGCCAGGCGAATACCAGATGAGAGAGGAAGACGGCATTGTCGAAGTTTTGCTGCGCGCCGGCGGCCCCAACCGCACGGCGGCTCTCAAACAGGTGAACGTGGTGCGGCGCGACGGCACTTCGGTTGTCGTGGATGTCTCTCGCGCTCTCAAAACCGATCTGGCACAGGCCGAGAAAATTGAAGGCGTGCGCGTTCCGGTTGACCTTCAAGAGGGCGATCTGGTCATCGTGCCGCGCAATCCCAATCGGGTGCTGGTGATGAATGCGGTCGCCACTCCTGGTTATTACCCGATTCCGGAAAACGGCACCCTCACGGTGGGAGACGCCCTGCTGATGGCGGGCGGCGCCGTTAGCGGCGCGAAACTGCAGGAAGTGGCGATTTTGCGCCGCACGAGTGATGGCGGGGTCAATAAACGCATTATTCCGGTGAATCGGATTGCGGAAGGCCAATTTACCATCGACGAGCCTCTCAGCAATGGCGATGTGGTTTATGTGCCTCAGGGCAAGGTTCAACAGTCGAAACTGAGTTCGGTTTTGAGCGGTTTGAGCCTTCTCCAGGCGGGGAGATCAATTTTCGGTTTTTAAAAACTGAACCCTTCCAGATTTCAAAACCATTCACGGAGTTCACCTTGAATTATTCTTCCCTTCCCGATCCGCACCACAACCGGCCTGCGGGCAACGCTTCCAACGGAGCGGCGCCCGAAACCAGCTTAAGTGTTGTCGATGGCCGCAAAGAACTGGAAACGGCGCCTTCGGGCTCTGGGGCCAGGGGCTATCCCAGTGCGTCGTCTTACCCGCCATCTGAAACCGAAGGCTTCGATATCCATCGTTTGATCGGTATCGTTTTGCGCCGGTGGCCGGCTATGCTTGCCGTGCTGTTCAGCGCGATTTTGATGGGCCTGGCGACGATTTTTTTCACCAAGCCCATCTATCAGGCCATGGCGACAGTGGAATTGACTGCGGCCCAGCGCAATGACGCCGCCGCCGAGATCCCTGGAATGGAAACTTTTTTAAATTCCAAGCAGTCGGTTTCCATCGACACGCAAATCGAGACTTTGCGCAGTGGGGCGTTTCACAACCGCGCGATAAAAACGCTCAAACCTGAGGTTCAAGCGGCGTTGCGCGATTTCGCGCCCGTTGGCGTGGCGCAGGTCAGCACCACCAACTTGGTTGCGGTCGGGGTGCAAAGCTATGATCCCAAGGCGGCTGCCGCCCTTTCCAACGCGATTTGCAACGAATATATCGCCGCCAGCCTGGAGAAAAACCGCTCCAACAGCAGAGGCGCCGTCAAATATGTCGAAAACCAGTTGGAGTCGGTTCGCAAGCGTTCTCTGGAAGCTCAAACCGAGTTAAAAGAATTCAAACAGAAATACCAGATCGTCAGCATTTCCGACGAAGCTACAGCCCTTGGCACCAAGGTAGCGCGAATTCAAGAAGCAGTGGCCGAAACTCAGTCCGAGCGCGCCGCAACGGATGCCAGGCTGAAGGGTTTGCAAACTTTGCTGTCGCGCCTGCCCGCCAATCGGGTGGTGCCCACGGGCATCCAGCGCAATCCGGTGGTGGCGGGTTTGCAGGACCAACTGACTCGACTTCAACTGGAGCGCACTGCCACAGTGCGAGACTACAAAGAGACGAGTTACAAAGTTACCGGTATCGATTCTCAGATCAGGGCGCTCGAAGACCGTCTGGCGCGCGAAGCCAAAACTCTGGTGAGCGGCTGGCAGCCCGATCCCAAGCGCGCTCCTCTGGCGAGCGAGGCGGCAGCGACCCAGACACAGTTGTGGTCGCTGGACGCCAGAAACGCGGCACTGCGGCAGCAGGCGGAAGCCGCGCGCAGAGCCCTGGCCCAACTGCCGGAAAAAGAGCTCCTTTACACCCAGCTTGTGACCGAAACCCAGGTTCTGCAGGACGCCTATCAAAGCCTCAATCAGCGTTTGCAGGGTCTCAAAATCGGTGAACAGGCCAAAGTCGCCGATGCTCGCCTCGTTTTCGCTGCCGATGTGCCGACGGCCCCCATCGCTCCAAACAAAAAGAAACTGATGCTTTACGCGACGGTTTTAGGTCTGCTGGGAGCTTTGGGGATGGCGCTGATTCTGGATATGCTCGATAATCGCATCTATTCGGATGAGGAAGCGCTGCGCGTCACCGGACTGCCGGTTTTGGCGCATGTTCCCTTTGCCCGTCACAGCGAAGAGTTAAGTCTGATGCCAAGCGAGGGGCAAAAAATCGGCAAGACTTCGCCGCTTCTGGAAAGTTTTCGGATGCTGCGCGCCAGCATCGCCTTTTCTGCGGTGGACAAGCCGATTCGCTCTCTGGTGGTGACATCGAGCGTGCCCCATGAAGGCAAGTCGAACACGGCGTTCAACCTCGCCGTCGCTGCCGCCATCGATGGGGAGCGAGTGATCCTCGTCGATCTGGATTTGCGCCGCCCCACCATCCACTCGCTGTGTGGGCTCTCCAACAAAGTGGGTTTTTCCAGCGTGGCTGCCAGCCGCTGCTCGCTGGATGAGGCTTTGCAGGATACCTCTGTGGCCGGTCTGCGCGTCCTAACTGCTGGCCCCGTGCCGCCCAACCCTTTTCGATTGCTCAACTCGCAGAGTGCACGTGCCATCATTGATGAACTGGCGAAAGACGTTGATCTGATCGTGATTGATACGCCTCCAATGCTGGGCATGGCCGATGCGCGCCTGATCGCCACCTGGGTTGACGGCACCCTCCTGACGGTTTCGGCCCGCGACGCGGCCAAGCGTGAAGTGGGACACGCCGTCGATCTGCTGATGCAGGGCGGGGGAGAAGTGCTGGGGGTTGTTCTCACCAAAGTTTCGACCGGCACCGAGGGTTATTACGCATACAACTACTACGGTTATCGTCAATACGGAGCCTATATGGACAGCGGCGATTCAGATGACGGTTCAAACCAAAAAGCCTTGAAAGCAAAGTAGTTCCAATCGCCCGATAGAAAAGTCGCGTTGCCATTCAATATCGCTACAAAAGGCCCCAAACCACGCCGGATGGGACGCCTTCCCTTGCTCGTCTATCCTGGCATAAGCGGATGCTTGGTGCGGCCCTGCCAGCCGTCGATGGCAAGCCACAACACCATCATGGCGACATCGCCCAGCGCGAGGCCCAGAAAAAGCGGCGTGGTTTTGCGATAGGTTTCGGTGCCGCCAAAGCGGGTGATGGTCACCTTGCAAAGCCAGCCCACAAAAATCGAAAACCAAAACGTGTTGATCGGCCCCGTCAGTCCCACCAGGTAGCCCACTGGATGAAGCGGGAACCACGCCAGACGCGAGCGCGCCAGCATCAGCGCCCACGTCAGGCCGCCGCCCACCATCACCCACAGTGCATTTGTCGCCGACGCCGGCATCGCTTCGCGCGTCAGCTCGCGCGCCGCGACGACCGAGTTGGTCGCGCCTTTGGTAATCCACCAGGTGTGGGCGAAGCTGAGCCCGCCGCCGCCCTGGTAGCCCAGGCGAATGTGCTGCCACACGCTCAGGCCAAAAGTGAGGACGATGCAGACGAAAATCAGCGCCAGAAGCGGTCGCGCGGGCAGCTTGCGGTCGTGGGCGAGTTTGAAGCTTTGCACGAACGAGGGCAGCAAAAAGGCGCGCAGATCGGTCATCAGCGAGCCTTGCAGCAACGCGCCAGGCACCACGCTCGAAGGCGAAAGATAGGCGCCGGTTCCCACCACCTGCGCCAGAGAACCGAGCGGCGTCCACCCAGGCTGCACAAAGAGCAGTCCGGCCTCGACGACCATGCGCGTGAGGACAATCGCCACCGCGAGATAAGAGAGCCAGATGCCCAGCGCGATGTCGAGCCGCACGCCCGCCGCCACGCTCCATGCGATGAGGAAGGCAAACGACGCCGCGAAGCCCCAGAACGCGAGCGGATACGACATCGCCTCGCTCTTTTCGATGTCCGTTGGTCGCGCCAGACCGAAGGCGCGGCGCGCGACGTGGCGGAAATGTTCGCGTCCCGTCCACAGCAGGATAAGCGCGAAAGTCAAAAAGGCGCCAACCTGCTGCGACGACGCGAAAGTGCGCGTCGCCGGCCCGATCCAGCCAATCGGCGAGGGCAAAATCGCCGGCACATAGCCCAGCGAATACGCCACGATGAACTGCAACTTGAGCAGCCAGTAAAAGAACCACAGCGAAAACGAGACTTCCGCCGTCAGCAAATAGGTGATGCCCACCGCCATCGGCCACACCCGCAGATCAACCTTGCCGATCTGGTTCCAGGGCGCCTCGGTGAGCAGGGCTGTGGTGTCGATGCCGAGCGGAATGGCGGGCACGTCGGGGAAGTAAAAATTGAGGCCGTTGAAGATCTGAATCGCTACGGCGACCGCGAAGCCGCTCCACATCATGGGACTTCGAAAAAACGCCGCGCGGGGCGAACGCCCGCCGATATCGAGGTCTTGCGTCATCTCGATGGGCAGGCGCAAAAGGGGAAAGGAAAGCGCCTCGCGCTGCGCCCACTGCGCGCGCAGGATGACGCCCAGACACGCCAGCATGAGGTAGGACGCGAAAATGAGCGCGCTCCACGCCGCGAGCGGGACGAGCCAGGCGCCCCAGGGAATCGCTTCGCCGGCGGGCAGGCCGTTATACCAGCCGTCCACAACTGCTTTGCTAGCCTCGTCGTAGCCACCGCCGTTGGACAGCGCGGGCGTTATCCACTCGGGCAGATTGGGGAGCAGGGTGTCGAGCCACTTGTTTTCGCGCGTGGCGTAGTAAAAAGGCGCCAGCAGGTTGGAAACGAAGAGGTTTTCGGCGCCGTGTCCTGGCACCAGGCAGGAAAAGAGACAGGTGATATAAACCGTGAGCGATTCGTCCTGCGAAAACTGGAGACGGCGCGAAGCGAGGCCCAGAAGCGGATTGACGACCAGCAGCAAAAATAAAAGCGCGGCGATAGCGCCTGGGGGCAGGTGAGTCGCGCCCAGAAAGGTGTTGAAGAGCTTGTGGTCGATAATCGGGCTGAGAAAACCGAACAGGAGGGCCAGAGAGAGGCACAATAATACGGTGCGAAGCGTTATGCCGCGGCGCGCCGAAGCCTGGGAGCCGTCTTCCACTCGCGCGGTGTCGATTGAGACGGACGGTGTGGAGGCCGAGTGGAGCGGTGTCATGTGGAGTTGCGGGCGCGAGAGCAAAAGCGTGCTTTCACGGCAATCCGTTGATTTTTGCGGTTGGCGGCATCGTCTGATTCAGCCCTGGCTGGCCGTAAGCCGGCGGGAGGACGTAATGATCGCCGGTTTCCACCAGGCGCTCGCGCAGCAGGCGGTGAAAATGGGCGACGCGCTCCTGCCACTCTGGAGCGTCAACGAGGTTGTTCATCTCGTAGGGATCGTTTTGCAAATCGAAAAACTGCCAGGGATGACCGCCTTGAACATCGCCCAGCACGCTGTATTTGAAGCGCTGGCCGCGAAAAGCGCGCCAATACTTCGCATGATACGGCCCCCACACCGGATTGTCTCTCAGGTCATGGACGAACTCCAACAGCACGCCCTCGCGCGGCAGATGCTCCGCTTCACCGCGAATGAGCGGCGCCAAGTCCAGACCCAATTTGGCATCGCGCGGGCGGCATCCGGCCAGGCCCAGAAGGGTGGGAAACAGGTCTTCGGTGCAAGTCGGCGCTTCGATGACGGTTCCGGCTCGCTCGCGCCGTCGCGGGTCGAAAACCACCAGGGGAACGCCCACTGATTCTTCGTAGGGGTCGTCTTTGCGGATGGAGCGCTCGCCGTGCGCGCCGTCCATCTGCCCGTGATCGGAAAACAGAATTACAACCGTGTTTTGCGCCAGTCCGCTCGATTCCAAATACGCCATCATGCGCCCCACGTTGTCGTCGAGGTTCTCGATCATCGCGTAATAACGGCGCAGGTCATTGAGGGCTTTGGCGCGGTCGGCCTCGCCCAGTTTCGGGCCTGGCGCAGGTTTTTCGTCCGCGAACCCGAAATTCGGCGGCAGTTGAAGCGGGCGATTCGCCCAGCGTTTTTCGAGTTCTTCGGGCGCGCGCAGGGGAAAATGGGGCGGCTCGACCGACACCACACAGCAAAAGGGACGATTGTCGGGCCGCCCGTTTTGCAGGTAATCGATGGTGAGGTCGAAGAGGCCGTCGGTTTGATACTTTCCCAACGGGCGCGGCGTGGGGTCGTCGTCCTCGAAGGTGCAGGTGTCGAAGGGATCGTTACGCAACTCGAAGCCAAACCACTTCTGCCAGCGCCCCTGATGCGCGCGCGGCACCGGCGTGCGATTCGCTTTGAGCGCGGAACCGCCTGGCAGCACGCCATGACCGCCGTAGAGGTGCCACTTTCCGGCGTAGATGGTGTGGTAGCCGTTGTCGTTGAACTCGTCGGCCAGAGTGCGCTCGGCGGGCGACATCCGCCACTCGATGGCGGGGACGAAGCGCGAATGGGCGTATTCGCCGGTCATCAGCGAAAAGCGAAACGGCACGCAAATCGGATAAGTCGAGCAGGCGTTTTGAAAGCGCACGCCCTTTTGGGCCAGGGCATTGATGTGCGGCGTCGAAACGTTGGGGTCGCCATAAACGCCCAGCGCGCTGCGCCGCAGTTGGTCGGCGAAAAGAACGAGAATGTTCGGCGGCGAAGAAACCATAAAAACCCTCTCACCCGCTCAAAATGCGCGACGCGAACTCCGCGCGGCCCCTGGCTTCGACGCGCACGGCGAAAAGTGCGCCGTCCTGGGAACCATCGGATTTGCCGTCGGGCGTGGACGAACCTTTCTGGCGGCCCGTGGTGACAAAAAGCGTGTCCATTTCGCGCCCACCGAAAGTGCAGGAAGTCAAGCGGCGCACCGGCATCGAAACGCGCCCTACTTCGCGGCCTTCGGGGGACAAACACATCAACACGCCCGCGCCCAGATGCGCCGACCAGATGCGGCCCTGCGTATCGACGGTGAGGCCATCGGGCTGCCCATTTTCGGGCGCGGCCTGATACCAGAGTTCGCGATTCGACAGTTCGCCGCTTTCGCGCTCGTAATTGAAGCGAAAAATGCGGCTATTGGTGTAATCCGTCCAGTAAAATTGGCTCAAATCGGGCGAGAATCCCATGCCGTTCGAAACTCCGGTGCCGCGAAACAACAATTCCATCGTCCCGTCGCGTTCGACGCGATACAAACCGCTACTTTGGTTGTTTTGCCCGATGGTGCCCGCGAAAACTCGGCCCTGCGGATCGGCGATGACATCGTTGAAGCGTTTGGCGCCCTGGTCGTGGAACGGCACGAGTGATTCGACCCTTCCATTGGGCGCAAGGCGCGCGATGTCGTGGACGCGAAAAAGCAGCAAATCGCCGTTCTCCTGCCGTGTGAAGCCGCCAATGGCCACGTCGTGATAAATCAAGGTGTGGCGCCCGCTTTCCAAATCGAGGCGAAATAGTTTGCCGCGCGGAATGTCGAGGTCGGGCCGGAAGAGCGTGCCAGGCGGAATATCGATCCAGTAAACCGCGTTTTCCTCCCCAACGAAATAGGGATTTTCGCCCGTTTGGCACATCTCGTTGACGAGTAGGGTGATGGTGTGAGTCATATTGAAAAGCGGCGAGCGAGGTTCCAGTCCGTCAGGGCACCGGCACCAGCGGCCTTCGCTCCGCGTTGACCTGGCGGCCCTTGGCCTGTTCCGGCGCGCCGTAAAGCCGGTTGACCGGCATTTCGCGCAGATTAATCAAAATCGAGCGCGCCTGCGAACTCACGTCGCCGCCCTCGGCGTCTTCGCCGGTGCTTGCGGCTGCGGGCGCGCCGGTGGCCAGTTGGCGCAAGCGCGGCAGATGAGACCGCAGCGCGGCGGCTCCCGCCGGCGTTAAGGCCAGAGTTTCAAGCGCCGACTGAGCGGTTTTCGAGCCTCTGGCAAAAGCATCGAGCAAAGCGGGCATCCCGACCTCGGCGCGGCCCGCGTAGCACAGCGCGTGCGCGGCTTCGGCGGCGACGCCCGCGTCAGCATCTTTCACCGCATTCACGAGTTCCACAGGCGGCGTCCAGCGCTGCGTGCCGCTTGGCGCGCCGCCCAGCGTGGCGAAGCCGGACGCGCCCCAGAAACGGATTTCCGGTCTCTCGCTTCGCAGGTAGCCGGTGAGTTTTTCGATGTTTCTGGCGTCGCCCTGCGAGGCAACTTTGGCGGCCTGGTGCAGTTCGGCGAGCGGATAATTCGTGGCGCGCGTCCAGGCATAAAGCCCTTCTTTGCGGTCTCGCTGCGCCAGGGGAAACAGGCCCAGATCGGCGGTTTCGCGCATATGATTGTCCATCGCGCGGCTCAATCTGTCCAAAGTCTGGCGGTGTTTGGGGTCGGCGCTGAGGTCGTTGAGTTCCCAGGGGTCGGCCTGCAAATCGAAGAGACGCTCGGCTGTTGGAGGGCCGAAACGGCTGGAGCCATTCCTTTTTTGGGGCGCGAGCGTTGAGGGCGTAGTCGTCCCAGGCGAGGTTGGCGGGCATTCCCCACTGGTAGCCGTTGCGAAGCGAAAGCGGTTTGTGCGGCGTGTAGGCGCGAAACAGTTTGAAGCGGCCATCGGTGACGGCGCGCGCGGGCTGAAAATGATGCACCTGGTTCGCCGAAAACGCGAACAAATAATCGCGTCGCGCGCCCTCGTGACGCCCCATGATGGCGCGGCCCTGCATCCGCGCCGGCGGTGCAACTCCCGCGAGGCTCAAAACTGTCGGCCCCATGTCCACCAGCCCAACCAGGCGATCGGAGCGCGTGCCAGGCGCGAAGCGGCTCAGATGGCGGAATTTGGGCGGCACATACACGATGAGCGGCACGCGCACGCCGGTCTCATAAACGAAGCCTTTGCCGCGCGGCGAAATGCCGCCGTGATCGGAATAGAAGAAAACGATGGTGTCTTCGTCCAGCCCTTTGGCCTTGAGGTCGCGCAGGAAGATATCCACCCAGCCGTCGATGTCCTGGATGCCTTCGAGGTGAAAAGCGGTATCGGAGCGCACTGCGGGCAGGTCGGGCAGATGAGCCGGAAGCTGAAGTTTGGCGGGATCGAGGCTCTGCGCGGCGAAGTCGCGCCGTCCCTGCAAGTCGAAGGAGCGCACGCGGCCCATGTGAGTGGCGTTGGAGTTGAAAACGGCGAAAAACGGCTGTCCCGCCTTGCGCCTGGGCGAATTATAGGTGGCCTGGGGGCCGTTTTCATCCCAGATGGCGGCGGGGTTGGTGGTCGCGTTGTAATCGGTTTTAGGGTTGTTGGTGCAAAAGTAACCCGCCTCGCGCAGCGCAAGCGGAAAGAAATGGTCGTCGGGAATCGTGGTGTTGCGGCGATGCCATTCGCTGGCATAAGTCGTGGCATTGGAGCCAGTGATAATCGAGGAGCGCGACGGGCTGCACTGCGGCCCCGCCGCCCAGGCGCGCTCGAAGAGCACGCCGCGCGCCGCTCATGCGTCCAAAACCGGCGTTTTGGCGTGCGGGTTGCCGTAGCATCCGAACTCGTGCGCGCTGGTGTCCTCGATGGTGAGCCAGAGGATGTTGGGGCGCGCGCCACTCGTGGCGTTCTGCGCTCCCAGGCGCGAGGCGAGGGCGAGCGCCGCCGCGCCGCTCGCCAGACCGGTCAAAAGTTCTCGTCTTTTCATGATCTTCCTTTCTCAATTCGCGGCAGTTTAGCGCGTCGCCATCGTTTGCAGACGCGGCGGCACCTGCCGGTGATTTTGCGCGGCCTGGCGCAGCAGCGCCTGCATCTGCGCGGCGATGGGAGCGAATTTGGGGTCGCTTGCTAAATTGCGGAGTTCGTTGGGGTCGCTCGCGTGGTCGTAGAGCAGGCGGGCGTCGGGGCCGTATTCCATGTAGTGCCAGCGCTCGGTTCGCACTGAGCGCGCGGTGATTTCTCTGGTTTTGCCGTCGCCCAAAACCGAAAAAGCGGGCCGATGCCACGCCGCGTTCGGGTCGCGCAGCAGGGGCGCGAGGCTGGCGCCCTGCAGCTTCCACGGCGAAACCTGCCCAGGATCGGGCAGGCCGCACAGTTCGACCAGAGTCGGGTAAATATCGAGCAGTTCGACGGTGCGCGGCGACGCTTTGCCCTGGGTCATTCCTGGCGCGGCGATGAGGAGCGGCACGCGGGTCACTTTGTCGAAAAGTTTGACTTTTTCCCACTGCCCGCCGTGTTCGCCCAGCGCGAAGCCGTGATCGCTGAAGAAGACGATGACGGTGTTGTCGCGCAGTTTGAGCCTTTCCAGCGCGTCGAGCAGCACACCGACCTGCGCGTCCATGAACGAGGTGGCGGCGTAGTAGCCGCGCAGAGCTTCGCGCCACTGGGCGTCGGTGATAGGCGGCTTGCTCAGGTTGTAGCCGCGCGCCCGCAACGGAATGTTTTGCCCCTCAAGCGGCGGTTCCTGGGGCAAGGGGATTTTGTTCACATCATAGAGGTCGAAATACTTTTTGGGCGCTTCCCAGACCAGATGCGGTTTGCGAAAGCCCGCCGCCAGAAACCAGGGTTTGTCCTGCCCATTGGCGTCTTTTCCCACCGCTCCGCGCGCCGACGGCTCCATCAGCGCGGCGATCTGGCGCGCGATTTGGCCGTCGCCGAGTTCCTCGTCGCGCACGTCGAGCGAGGCCCATTCCAGACCCCGACCCACGCGCGAACTGCCGCGCACATTGGCAAAATCGCGAACAACTTCGCGCTGTTTCAGTTCCTCTGGAGTCAGCGTGCCATAACCCTGAGCCGACATATCCCACGAGGCCGGATCATCGGCGAACGCCCTGATCGCGGCGTTGCCCGATTCGTGGTAAATCTTGCCGACGCGCGCCGAAAAGTAGCCATTATTTTTGAAATGCTGCGGCAGCAGAGTCGCGCCAGGAATGTGGGTTGGCGGCGTGGTGCCCAATTCGAAAATGCGCGTCGTATCGGGCCGCATCCCCGACAAAAGGGAAGCGCGCGAGGGATTGCACCACGGCATCTGGCAGTAGGCGCGGTCGAAGCGCACGCCCCACGAGGCGAGGCGGTCGATATTGGGCGTTTTGGCGACCGGATGGCCGTAGCTGCCAATCGTGGTGGCGAGGTCATCGACGGCGATGAACAGCACGTTCATCTTTTTGGGGGTCTGCGCTTTGGCCATTTGCGCTGTGGCGGGCGAAGGCGAAACCGCGCCGGCGACGCTCAAGGCGGCGCCGAATGCGAGAGTGTTGCGGAAAAGTGGGTTTTTCATCATGAGGGCATCCTAAGGTCAATCGGCGGCAGGCGCGGCGAGGGCTGTGGTTTTGACGGTTCCAGGCCACGCATAAGTGTTGCTGCCCGCGTCGGCGTCGCCCTTTCCGGCGGGCACGCTTGCTTTCCACGCCATCAGTCGCGCCGACATCGCCGCCACGACCTGCGGATTCTGCACGGCGAGGTTATCGACTTCGCCCGCATCGCGCGTCAGGTCGTAAAGTTCCACGCGCGAGCGGTCGGGGTTCATCAGCAGCTTCCAGTTGTCCTGACGCATCGCCAGTTGTGGGCTGCGGTTGAGGTTGGGGCCGTGAATGTGAAAGCGCCACTCCCAGAACAACGGATTTTGGCGCCGCACCGTCTGCCCGCGCAGCGCCGCGCTCATGTCCTGCCCGCGCAGGTTGGCGCCTTGCGGAACCGCCACGCCCGCCAAAGCGCAGAACGTGGGCAGGAAATCGACGCCCGACAGCACGCTTCCATTGTCGATGCGACCGGCGGGAACCGCGCCAGGCCAGCGCGCGATGAAGGGCACGCGAATCCCGCCTTCGTAGAGGCTGCGTTTGCGCCCGCGAAACGGCCCCGCGCTGCCCACCGACACATCGGTGAGCGAAGTTTCTTCCGGCCCATTGTCGCTCGAAAACACTACCAGAGTGTTTTGCGAGAGGTTATTTTGATCCAGATAATCGAGCAAACGCCCGATCTGGCGGTCGGAATCGGTGGCGGCGGAGTAGTAAATGCGCCGTGCCCCGCCTTCGGGCAGACCTTTGTAAGCCTCCATCTGCTCGGCGGTTGGCTCAAGTTTGGTGTGGGTGTCTAGCAGCCACAGGTTGAGATAAACCGGCTGCTCGCGGTGCGCGCCCAGAAAGCGAATCGCTTCGTCCACGATGCGCGTGGAGGCGTTGGGACGGTTCTTTTTGCCCAGTTTTTCCAGGGCGGAAGCGTCTTTGGAAACGAAGCCGATGGCCTCATTGAAGCCGTAGGCGGTGACCGGCGGCGCGTCGCCGGTCGCTCCCAGATGCCACTTGCCGAAATGAGCCGTCGCGTAGCCCGCGCCCTTGAGCAGCCGCGCCACGTTGGGAATTTGCGGGTCAAGAAATTCGGGCACGCCGAACGGCTTATTGCCTGGCCCCATGATGTGGTGGATGCCCATGTCGGCGGGAAAGCGTCCCGTCATGAAGGCGGCGCGCGAGGGCGAGCAGACCGAGCCGTTGCAATAAAAGTTCGTCCACAGCGTGCCCTGCGCCGCCATTTTGTCGAGATGAGGCGTTCTGAGCGCGCGATGGCCGTAGCAGCCCAGATCGCCCCAGCCCCAGTCGTCGCCGAGGATGAAAATGATGTTGGGCTTGCGCCGACTGCCAGTCTGCTGCGCGAAAGCGCGTTCCAGTCCGCCCAGTGACGGTGCGGCCAAAAGAGCGCCGCTCGCGGTCATGCCGCGTAAAAAGGTTCTTCGGTTCATGATGAAATGCCTTCTTTGACACCAACCGGCGCCAGATAATGCGGATTGGGCTGCGGAATCTTGGCTTCGACGCTTATTCGACTTCCTTCGGCTTTGGCCCTTGCTGGTTTGCGACTTCGAGGGGCGCGGCGGGCAGCATCGCTTTGAGCTGCGCGGCTGTCGCGGCGTGGGCGGGATCTTGCGCCAGATTGCGCCACTCGTTGGGATCGCTCTGGTGGTCGTAAAGCTCGGTTCCCTCTTCACCGCGATTCCATTCGGTGTAGCGAAAGCGCTCGGTGCGGATGCTGCGGCCCATTTTGCCGCGATGCCGCGTGACGGTGAGGGCCGGTTTGTCCCACGCCCCGTTGGGCGCGCGCAGCAGAGGCGCCAGACTTTTGCCCCCAAGCGCCATGCCTTCGGGCGCGGGCGGAGGCGCCATTTTGCACAGTTCGAGGAGGGTGGGATACAAATCGACCAGTTCCACGGTGCGCGGGGACACGCCGCGCCCGATTCCTGGCCCCGCGATGATGAGCGGCACGCGCGCGCTGCGCTCGAACAGCGTGAGTTTGCTCCACCACCCGTGTTCGCCCAGATGCAGACCGTGATCGGAAAAGAAGACCACGACGGTGTTGTCGCGCAGTTTCAAGCGGTCGAGAGCGTTGAGGACAGTGCCGACTTGCGCGTCCATGAACGAGTTGCAGGCGTAGTAGCCGCGAATAAACTCGCGCGCCTGCGCGTCGGTGAGTTGGGCTGGTTCGATGGGAAAAGCGGCGGGCGGGATGTCGTTTTTGTCATCGGGCGGGCCAAGATTGGGCGCGCACTGGTCGAGCGAGTAGAGGTCGAAATACTTTTTGGGCGCGACGTAAGGATTGTGCGGCTTGCGAAGCCCCAGCGCCAGAAAAAACGGGTTGGGATTGGATTGCGCGGCGCGCTGTTCCATCAGGCGCACGATTTCGCGGGCCGCCTGGCCGTCGGGCTGATCCGCGTCGTCGCCCTGCGCCATCACCGGCTTGAAGAAAAACCGTTTTGCATCGGTGGCTGGCGGCGTCACGTCGCGCAGGTGGCGGGGCGTGCCGCGCGGGCTGTAGGTGGCGTCCCAGGCGCGCGGGTCATCGACCTGAACGCTGATTTTGTAAAGCTCGTCGTGAAAAATCTTGCCGGCGCGCGCCGAAAAATAGCCCTGCGTGCGGAACCACTGCGGCATCGTCACGACATCGGGATGCTTGACGCGAATGGGCGTGGCGTTGTCGAAAATGCCCACGGTTTCGGGCCGCAGACCGCTCAAAAACGAGTGGCGGCTCGGATTGCAGAGCGGCGATTGAGCAAACGCGCGGTCGAAGCGAACCCCGCGCGCCGCCAGCTTATCGAGATGAGGCGTTTTGACGACGGGATGGCCGTAGACGCCCAGATCGGTGTTCAAATCATCGACGGCGATGAAAAGCACGTTGGGTTTGGGCGGCCCGACCGGTTCGCGCGGCGCGTCGGGCTGCGCCAGGGACGGAGCCTGCAACAGGCAGCCGGCAGCGACACCGAGAAGTAAGGAGTGGTAAGTGGTGCGGTTCATGAATAAGTGTGAGCGTGCGTTATAACTCTCGTTGCGGTTCAGGAATGGATATTAGGAGAAACGCAGTTGAGTCTCTGCTTCAGGCGGGTTGCGCCCTCTTCCAATCCTGGGTTCTTTCGATTGGAAGAGGGCGCAAGCCCCGCCTCGACGACAGTGCCGGCTCAAAACGCGCCGATGTTGGTTTTGGCGCCCGCATCAAGTCCGACAGCTCGAACAACCGCTTCGGGCAGAGCCGTGCCCCTGCTCAGCGCCGGACTGCTCGGCGCGAGGCGAAAATCGCCTCTGGCGGCATCCACGAACGCGGCATCGTTCAGCGCGAGGCTGTGGGTTTCGCGTCCGGTGGCGGCTTGCAGCGCGGCCAGCGTCGAGAACGATTCGTCGCACGCCTGGGCGCTGAGCGACCAGCTTATCGGCGGCGGCGTTTTGGGGCCTGGCGTGCCCGAACGCACAAACGCGTTAAAATCGTTGACCGCGATCATCAGGCTGGCCGGCTTTTTCACCCGACAGTTATCGGCCTTGTAGAACCGCGCGCGCGGCTTGCGATTCGCGTCGAAGGCGTAGAGGTTGTTCGCAAACACGTTGTCGCGCGCCTGCCAGGTGATGCCCTGCGCGATTTGTTTGGCGTTCTTGTTGCGGCGGTCGAGCGCCTCGTTGATGCGAATCGCGGTGTCGTTATCGACAAAAGTGTTGTTCCAAACCTGCGCCTGGCTCGATTCGGAGATGTAAAGCCCGACGCTGTTGTCGTGCAGTGTGTTGAAGGCGATCACGGCGTCGTGCGAAATCTCGAACCACAGGCCCATCCAGGCGTTGCGCCGCACGAGGTTGCGCGTCACCTTCGCCTTGTAAATCGAGATGTCCATCCACAATCCGCTCGCGTAGTTGTCCTCGAAAATGTTGTCGCGCGCGACTAAATCGCTGGTGCGGATGATTTTGGCGCCCGCCGCGCTCCAGCTTTTGGAAAAGTTCTCGATGTTGTTGCGCGCGATGGTGTTGCCTTCGAGCATCAGGCCGTTGACGCCGTTGCCAAAAACGCCCATCTGCCCGTTGAAGGAGACGGTGTTGCCGCGCAACACGCAGTTTTCGGCCTGATCGCCCTCGTCCTTTGTGCCCGAACCAGGATGCGAGTTGGGCAAAGCAAACGGCAGGCTCACGCCCCTGATGCCGTTCCAGATGATGGCGTTGCGTTCCAGCGTGACGCGCGGCGCGCGCAGCATGATGCCCTGTCCCGCGAAGTGGGTGAAGCCCAGACCGCGAATCACGCTGCCCTCGGCACTCGTGCCCACCGCTTGATTCTTGCCCACGAAAACGCCCTGCAGCCGCGTCGCCGCCTCCACTGTTTTGCCGGTGGGATCGTCGCCCAGATAAAGCGTTTTGCCCTCGTAATCGACGGCGAACTCGCCTGGCCCGACCGCCGCTTTGTCTCTCGCCTGGCGAAGCGCCGCGCCCTCGACAAAAACCATGTCGCCGTGAACGCCCATCGGGAATTTGGGGTCGATGTCGCGCGGATCGACGCGGGGCGGAAAGCCGTAGCTCCACGCGTCGCGCCGCCACAGGGCGCCGTCCTTGACCCAGCCGGTCACGATGTCGCTGCCTTTGAGCCACACCTGCTCGCCAGGCGCGGCCTGGAGCGTCAGGCGTTTGGCAAGCGTGATGCCGGTGCGATAAACCCCGCCGCGCAGCACGATTGTGCCGCCTTGCGGCGCGTTTTGCAGCGCGTTTTGCAGCGTGGTGGGCGCCTCGCGCGAAGCACCGGAGACAGCCGCAACGCCGTCGGGCGCGGCGAAAACCGCACCGGCAGGGATGGGGTAACTGGTGTCGGGCACGCGGATGGTGACTGGAGGGTTGAAACCAGGATTGACATTCGGCGATGCAGCGGCATCGGCTGCGGGCGTTTTGTCTTCGCGGGCTTGTTGAGGTTGATTACAGGGCGCCTGGCGCTTGTTGCGCGCCTTGCCCTGAGCGTTTTCGCACGCGGCGCGTTCGATTGGCCGAGGGCGTTCATCGCCGCCAAGCTTAAAACGCCGAGCGCTCCCGCCAATGCCATCCCCTGCTTCCAGGATTGGCGGCGCGGTTTGGTGGCAGTGTGGCGATTGCTTGCTGTCACGAAATGTTCCTTGGGCGGTTTGTCGGCACCGGTTGTTCTTGCCGGTCAAGGAACAGGGATCCGGCACAGGTGGATGCCCCGTCCCTTGACCGCTTGGCCTTTATTGCCTCGTCGCGTTGAAGGTCGGGCTGTTCCCCGACACGGAAAAGGGCGTGTTGACGTTGCGCACCTGGGTCGCGGCGGCCGCGCCGCCGGTCGCGCCGGCCACGCCTTTATACCACTTGACGTGGCCATCGGCGAACGCCATGTTGATGCCGTCCAGATGCTTAGCGTGCCCATTGACTAAGCCCTGCGCTTCAGCAATGCCGGCGGGGCACGACGCCGAGGGGCCGGCCAGGTTGGCTGCCGCGCCGTTGAAGGCGCAGCCGTTGGAACGAATGCGGGCCGTTGAGTTCATGACGAAGGTGGAAATGTCCGTCAGGTCGCCCATCATCACGGTAAGTGAGGAACTGAGCAGAGCGGCTTCGCTGATGCCCACTTCGTAGTTGGCGGTGCAAAGCCACAGGTTTTCGCGTTGGTGTGTCTGTTCGACGTTTTGTGAGGTTGGTTGCTGAATTTTAACATTTTGTCTCGGTAATCGGTTGCCGCTTCCGATGTTAACCAAGAAACATCCGGCACAGAATGATGTTTCGCTTTGGGGTTGTCACGCTTCAACGGGGAGGCGGGGCCGAGCTTTGGCGCCTGCGAAGTTCTCCCCGCACCACTTCACAGCGCGGCGGGCCGTGATTGTTGTGGAGACGCTGGCACAAAAGCTCCACCAGATGGGCCGCGATGGTTTCGTGGGGCCGTGTCACTGTCGTCAGCGTGGGGGCGCAGTATCCGGCCAGAGCGAGGTCGTCGTGGCCTGTCACGCTGATGTCGTGCGGCACGCGCACTCCGCCGCGACTGAGTTCGGCGATCAGGGCGAATGCAGCGCTGTCGCTGGTCACGCAGATGGCGGTGGGGCGGGCCGCGGGCTTCAACTTCAGCAGGCACTGCGCGGCTTGCGCCCCGACAGCCTCGGCTCCTTCCGATCCGACCTGGGCGCTATCGTTGTTGCGAAACAGCACCCAGTCCTCGTGCGTTTGAGCGCCGCCCTCTTCCAGTGTCTGCCGGAAACCGTCGAGCCAGGCCGTGCCCGATCTGCGCGGCACATGCGAGCAAAATCCTATTTTGCGATGCCCCAGTTCCATCAGGTGGCGCGCGGCTTGAACCAGGCTCTCGCCCAAATCAAATATCACCTGGTCGAATTCCAGCCGGCACGGCACATCGTAGCCGATGACAATGCCGCCGCAATTCTGATAACGCCGCAGTTCGTCGAGGGCTTCGGAGGTGAGGCCGTAGGTGTGACACACGATGGCGCGCGGCTTCTGGCGGCGCAAATCGGCCAGCAGACTGGCCCGATCCGGTTTGCGAAAAGCCACCATGCGGTCGTAAGCGTGAATCGGCGCGCTGTAGCCCCGCTCGTGCAGCAGGCGCTGGATCGCGTGGATGATGCGCGTGCCCGCGCCGGTGTCCAGACTGAGCGAAAACAGGCCGATGGTGTCGTCATACCCGCCATTGACCAGCCTCTGCGCGTGCGGATTCGGCTCGTAACCCAGTTCGCGCGCCGCTTCCTGCACCCGCAGGCGCATCGCGGGCGAGACGCGGCCCTTGCCGTTGAGCACATGGGACACTGTCACCTGGCTCACGCCCACGACCCGCGCCACATCGCGCGCCGTGGTCGGCTTGTGCCCCGCCCCCATCGACGGCACTTTTTCCTCAATCGAGGGGGAGACTTCGAGCATAGTGGTTATACGTTTAGGCAAGCGGTGAATTGATTATACCCAGTCCACTCATTTTTCAAACATTTAATTTTTCTGGGGATGTGGCCATCAGGCGTCTTTTGGGCGTCGCTGCCGCTTGTGGATTTAAAATTGAAACCGTAGCAACTTGATCAACCCCCAAAGGAACTCTCATGATTCGCAAAGCTTTTCTGATGACGCTGAAACCAGGCCACAAAGACGAATATCAGCGGCGCCATTCTCCAATTTGGCCCGAACTGGAAGCCGTTTTGAAAGCGCACGGCGCGCACAACTACTCGATTTTCCTGGATGAAGCGAGCAACCGGCTTTTCGCTTTTGTTGAAATCGAGGACGAAGCGCACTGGGCGGCAGTCGCCCAAACCGAAGTGTGCCGGCGTTGGTGGGCGCATATGGCCGACATCATGGAAGCCAATCCCGATAACAGCCCCGTTGCGCTGGAACTGGAAGAAGTGTTTCACCTCGCCTGAACCGAGACGCGCGGACGGCGTGCCTTTCTACGTCCGCAATCGACTGCGGCGAAAGGCGCCTGGCGCGACTCCGACCATCGCTTTGAACTGGCGCGAGAAAAAATACTCGTTGCGATAGCCAAGCTGCGCTGCAATCACGCGGAGCGGCGCTTCCGAATCGCTGAGCAGGGCGCGCGCCGCGCTGATTCTGCGATTCAACACCCATTCCTGCATGGTCTGGCCGGTCGCGGCTTTGAAGCGGCGGCGCAGCGCGGTGTCGCTGAGGCCCAGGTCGAGCGCCAGGCGCGCGAAATTGGGCGGACTCTGGTCTTCGAGGCGTTCCAGAACCGCGTCGAGCCACTCGTTTTCGCCCGCCGTCTGCGCCCGCGCGACGGCGAGTTGCAAGAGCAGGCCTTCAAGTCCGTTGACAGCCCGCCAGCGCGAGAGCCTGTCTCCGGCCCGCACCAGTTCGATCAGTGCATCCATTTGCGCCGCGTAGGATTCTGCTTCGCTCACCTGCTGTGGTTTTTCGGGCCAGATTCCCGCGCCGCGCCATTTTTCGACCAAAGGGCCGGTAAAGGCGATGTAGCGATGATGCCAGCAGCCTCCCGCTTTCTGGGCGTGAAAACGCAGGTGGGGGCCAGGATGAGCCGGAAAAAACCAGCTGCCGCTCTGCAGATCGTATTTGTCCTCGTCATACGACAGGTAAAAGCCGCCGCGAATGTTTTGCACGAACTGAATCGTGGCGTAGCCGTGCAGCTGCTTGTCCACGATGCCGCGATTGTCGGGGTTGCCCGCCGCCACCAGTAAAACCAACTCTTCTCTCATGCCGCAAAGTATAAAAAACGGGCCGCAAAAGATATTTCTGCCGCCGGATGGAAACCCCAAAATATATTATATCCAGCACAAGAAGTGTAATTAGGAGTTTGCAATATGAGTTTTATCAGCGAAGACCAGTGGGCACAGTATGAGCGCGACGGTTTCTTGAAACTCGGCGCGGTTTTGGGCCAAGAGGAACTCGAAGCGCTGCAAAATCGCATCGACGACATCATGATGGGACGCGCCGATCTCGATTACAGCCGCATCCTGATGCAGCTCGATTCGACCGACGGCAAATATGAAAACGTGGGCGTGCAGTCGCGGGGCCACAAAGGCGCCACGCTGGGTTACCGCAAAATTCAGGATCTGGAACACGACGAACTGTTCATGGAATTCATGAAAAAGCCGATCTTCCGCGAAATCTGCGCCCGCGTTTACGGGCCTGAAAAGCCGATCACCGCCTATCGCGCGATGTTCATGAACAAACCCGCCAGTGCCGGAACGCTTTTGCCCTGGCATCAAGACCGGTGGAACAACCTCGACCGCGACCCGCTCATCACGACCTGGACGGCGCTTGACCCTGCCACCATTGAAAACGGCTGCGTCGAAGTCGTGGTCGGCAGCCACAAATGGGGCCTTTTGAACCCCGACCATCCTTCGGGCTTCGTGACGCCGGAGCAGGGCGAAAAAGCAAGAATTGAGAACGGCACGCAGTTTCTGGAAATGGCGCCAGGCGAAGTCGTTTTGATGCACAACTGGCTTTTGCATCGCTCCGACAAAAACCACTCGGCGCAGTCGCGCCGCGCCTTTAGCGTCTGCTACATGGATGGCCACACGGTCGCTTCCAGCGGCGAAGGGTTCACTCCCATTTTTAGCGCAAGCGAAGCGGAACTCGTAGCGTAAAATCGAAAGCCCAGAGAGACGGGAGCGCGAGCATTCTTGCTCGCAACTCTGAGCGGTTCTCGAATGGAATGATAGGTTCGTAGGGACATGGCCTGCCATGTCCTTGGAAAGCGTATGAGACCAACGAAGGACATGGCAGGCCATGTCCCTACGAACCTAATCAACTCGATTGGGAACCACCTGAGAGGGGATGAAACAAGGGTCGATTATGGCGAATCCTCTGGGTCTGGTGTGCAGCCTGCAACCTTCTCCGTCTCAAAAACTGCGCGCGGTGCAGGAGATGGGCATTCCGACGGTGCAAATTTCCTACGATCCGCAGTGGGATTCATCCGAAGGCATCGCGGCCATCCGGCAGGCGGTGCGGGACACGGGCATCGAGATTACCAGTCTGGCCGTCAGTTATGTCGGCGACAATTACAAAGATGTTCCCACCGTGCGCGAAACCGTGGGACTGGTGCCCGAAGCGACGCGCGGCGAGCGTCTGGAACGACTGAAGGCCGCTTCGCGTTTTGCGGCTCAACTGAATGTCCCGCGCCTCACGACGCACATCGGCTACATTCCCGAAGACGCGAGCGACGCGCGTTATCCGGCACTTGTCGAGACGGTGCGCGAGGTGTGCGACGAATTAGCAACTCGCGGGCAATTTTTCGCGCTCGAAACCGGACAGGAAACCGCGCCGACCCTGCTGCGCTTCATCGGCGACGTGAACCGTGCCAATTTGCGCGTCAACTTTGATCCGGCGAACATGATTCTCTATGGCAACGGCGAGCCGATTCCCGCGCTGGATCTGCTCGCGCCCTGGGTGGACGGAGTGCATTGCAAAGACGGCAAGGCGCCGACCGAGCCGGACAAATTAGGCCGCGAGATGCCACTGGGGCAGGGCGATGTGGACGTGCCGCGCTGGATCGAGAAGCTGCTGGGGGTGGGCTATCGCGGCCCGCTCACCATCGAGCGCGAAATTAGCGGCGACGAGCAAAAACAGGATGTTTTGCGCGCTAAAACACTTCTGGAGGCGTGTTTGTCGGCGTCTAAATAACCCTGGATGGCCCTGCGGAGGGTGAGTTGTCCGATAGCGCCGCAGTTGACTTTCCACTCAAGCGTAACCCATTGGTCGTGGCACCGAGGAGGTTGACTCATAACCCAGAGTGTTCCGAAATTTTTTACCAGATTTTCCAGTGGCCCTTCTTAAACCCAAAGATGCGAATCCCTGTTTGAAAAAAGCCCATTATGGGTATAACTAAAAGACGGATCGATAATATCAATATATTGATCAAAAGGAGTTACATGAAATCCTATTCCCCGCGCGCTGTTCTCAGCTCGCCCCAATCGCGCAAAGCCAACGGCTTTACCCTCATCGAACTCTTGGTCGTTATTGCCATTATAGCGATCCTCGCTGCCATTCTCTTTCCCGTTTTCGGCAGAGCGCGCGAAAATGCGCGCCGCAGCAGTTGTTCAAGCAACATGAAGCAGATCGGACTGGGCTTTTTGCAATATGCCCAGGATTACGACGAGCGGATGATGATCACACGCAAAAGCGGCGGCGGTGGGCCCAACAGCTATCATTTTTGGCCAGTCGTGATTCAGCCTTACCTGAAAAGCACGCAGATTTTGGTATGTCCCAGCAATTCGAAGAAAAACGTTTCGTATGGCTACAACTATTATGTGGGTTGGGACTCGGCTCCCCCTGCCCTTCCGAACTCGAACGCTGTTGCGTCCATTTTCTTGCCAGCACAGACGCCGGCGTTCATTGAAGTCGGCGGTGTTGGCATCGAAAATAACATACCTTCGGCAGGCGCTCCCACGTTCTTACTTGACGGCGCAACTGGGGGCAGTAGAAAGATGCAAGCCCGCCGACTCACAGGTCCAAACAGTGAAGACGGAGATCGCGGGGCAATTATTTATGCTGATCGCCACATGGAAGGTTGCAATTATGCTTTCGTTGATGGTCATGTGAAGTGGCTCAAAAGCCCATCGGTAACTGGGCCGTTGGGTTTCAATTTAGCTGCTGGAACCGGCAATGAGGGAGATATTCCCCAGAGCAGATTCAGCCCAAACACCCTTAGTTCACCGGCTTGGATTGGTTTGGATTACCATCCTGGTTTAAGTGAAGTTGTCTCGACAGGCAATGAACCAACCAAGCGTGATTAAGCCCATGACGGAGCATATTTCACCGTCCGCACTGTGATTCTTACTTCGATTTCTCAAATAAGCCAGCTTTTGCAAGTGGTCAGTAGACCACTTGCAAAAGTCATTTTTAAAGGTTGCACGCTGACCCCCACCCTTAAAGCAGGCTTTGCCGTGGGCTAACTACTCTAATAAAGACCATGGCAATTCAGTTTAAATTCCATCGAAATTCCATGAAATCGACGATTTTTCTCTCCGGCGCCCTCGCACTTGCGGGCACATCGCTTCAATCTGTGGAAGCCCAAACGGCGCCGCGCGACACGCGCCCCGATACCTGGGTCGCCACCGATGCCCTGGGCCGCGCCGTTCCGCTTCAGGGCGGGCGCATCGCGGGCGCGCCCAATGTAGGCCCTGTTCCGGCGCCGCGCCCGAAAAAGTTCGTGGGGATGTTTTATTTTCTCTGGCTGGGCGAACACGGGCGCCTCGGTCCCTTCGACAACACCGAAATTCTGCGGCGCGACCCCGACGCGATGCAAAAACCCGATTCGCCGCTGTGGGGTCCGGTCAACGCGCCGCATCACTGGGGCGAATCGGCGTTTGGCTATTACCTCTCCAAAGACGAGTGGGTTTTGCGCCGCCACGCCCAGATGCTCAGCGATGCCGATGTCGATGTGGTGATTTTCGATGCCAGCAATCAGCTCACCTATCCGCGCGCTTATCTGGCGCTGTGCCGCGTCTGGTCGCAGATGCGGCGCGAAGGCAACCAAACGCCGCAAATCGCGTTTCTAACGCCCTTTTTTGGCGAGCGCGTCAACGCCGTCAAGACTCTCTACTCTGATTTCTACCAGCCTGGCATCGCGCGCGATTTGTGGTTTCACTGGAAGGGAAAACCGCTGATTTTAGCCGATCCGAACACCGTCACGCCCGAGGCGCTGTCGAATCCGTCACGCCAGCCCGTCGCTCTGGCGGCTGGCGAAACGCTGGGCCAGAGTTTTCGCGCCGAGCGGCCTTTTACTTCGGTCGGCGGCTCGTTTCCGACCTGGAGCCTCAAAGACAGCAGCGTGACGCTTTCGCTTTACGACCGCGCGGGTGGAAAACTTCTGGCGCGCCAGAGGTTTGAAAATGTGGTCAACAACGCGACTACGAGCCTGCAATTTCCGACTCCGCTTCCGGCGGGCGATTATTATCTCGAACAGTCGGAGGCGAAAGGCCCCGTCGGATGGTGGACATCCGGCAGTCCCATTCTTCCCACGGGAATCGCCGCCCTGAAAACAGGAGGGGGCCGCGCTTTCGTTAACGGGCAGCCCATGAACGCGCACCGTGCGATTTCGGTGATTTACCAGGGCGACGAAAAACCCACGGCTCTGGAGTTGGCTCCCATCACCACGCCCGCGCAGCGCGAACAGGCGGCGCGGGAAATGAGAGATTTTTTCACCTTCCGTGACCCTCAGCCCAGCTATTTCATCGGCCCCACCAAGCCGGATATGTGGAGCTGGCTCGAAGTCACGCCGCAGCACGTTTACAAGAACGCGGCGGGCGAAAACGAGCAAATGTCGGTCGGCATCGCGCATAATGCCGTCGATGGGAAGTTGGGCGTTTTGAGCAATCCGCGCTCGCACGGACGTTCGTTCCACAACGGCAGGGAGCCGGAAAAATCCGATTTCACGGGCCGCAATTTCACCGAGCAGTGGAAACGCGTTTTTGAAGTCGATCCGCAGTTCGTCTTCGTCACCGGCTGGAACGAATGGGTCGCGGGGCGCAAAGAGTTCAGGGCCGAATCGGTGTTTGAGGGCATGGGGCCGGTCTCGTTCGTCGATTTGTTCAACGCGGAGTTCTCGCGCGATATTGAACCGGTCAAAGGCGCGCACGGCGACGCCGCTTATTACCAGCTCATCGCCAACGTGCGCCGCTTCAAAGGCGCGCGGGCGCCCGCACAAGCGGGCGCGCCCAAAACCATCGCCATCGACGGCAGATTTGACGACTGGAAGAGCGTTTCGCCGTCGTTTCTGGACGACCGTTTCGACACCACGCCGCGCGACGAAGAAGGCTGGGCTATCAACAGCCGCTACCGCAATACCACGGGCCGCAACGATTTCGAGGCGCTCCACCTGGCGCGCGACGCCAGATCGGTGTTCGCTTACGCCCGCACCCGCGAGGCGATCACGGCGCGCGGCCAGGAGTGGATGATTTTGCTGCTCGACACCGACCAGAACGCCGCAACCGGCTGGATGGGCTTCGAATTTCGTTTGAACGCCGCACCAGTAAGGAACGGGCAGGCGAGTGTCGAAAAGTGGGTGGGCGGAGCGTGGAAAACAGTTGGAGCGGCCCCTTATCGGGTGCGGGGCCGTGAAATGGAAATCGCGGTCTCGCGCGCGCTGTTGGGCCTCCAAAACCGCCCCGTCGCGCTCGATTTCAAGTGGATGGACAATGTCGGCGCCCAGAGCGACGTGCTGAATTTGTATCGCAACGGCGACACCGCACCCAATGCGCGCTTCAAATACCGGTTTGCGGGTTGAAGTATCGGACGTAATTGTGGCTTTGCAAGGGGCCGGTGCCGTCTCGACTGAATAACGCCAAAATAACCCTATGGCCGTCGAAAACCTTCCTGAATCCGCATCCTCACCCGAAACCATTGCACCGGCGCCCAAGGCGAAACTTGAAATCGGCGTCACGCCGCGCGCGGTGCTGCTCTCGCTGGGGCTGGCGGCATGGTTTGGCTATCTCGTGCCGGTCATCGACCTGCAAGTTCGCAACACCAAACTGGGCGCGGGCCATCTGCCCATCGGCGCCATCGCCGTTCTGCTTTTTTTGCTGCTGGTCGTCAATCCGCTTCTCAAACTGGCTTCGGCGCGTCTGGCTCTCACCCGCAACGAAGTGCTGGTGGTTTACATTTCGTGCCTGTTTTCGACTCTGCTGCCAGGCATGGGCAGCGAAAGCTTTTACGTGGCGCACTCGATTGGCTCGTTCTACTACGCGACGCCGGAAAATAAATGGCTTTCGTTTCTCGAACCGTATTTGAAGCCCTGGTTTTCAGCGGCGATATGGGAATCGGGCAGCTACAGCGAGGGTTCCAAAGCCGCGATTAGCGACTGGTATCTGGGAACCGGTGGGCAAAACATTCCCTGGGGCGCCTGGCTGGTGCCGATGGCGGCGTGGAGCAGCCTGGTTCTGGCGTCCTATGCGATGCTGGGCTGCCTTTCCGTGATGCTGCGGGCACAGTGGGGCCAATACGAGGCGCTTTCCTTTCCCCTTCTGCGCGTGCCGCAGGAACTCGTGGCCGACGCCGACGCGCACGGACGGCCTCTGGTGCGGCGCTTTTTCTCCAATCGCTTGATGTGGGCCGGTTTTAGCGGCGTTTTTCTCCTGAATTTCGTCAACGGGCTGAACTTCTACTTTCCCGATGTGCCGGTGATTCCGCTCGGTTTTCCGCTCGGACGCTTGTTCACCGAAGCGCCCTGGAACCAGATGGCACCCATGGCGATGCAGGTGTGGCCGATTTTCGTCGCCATCACCTTTTTGCTGACCACGGAAATGTCGTTTTCGCTGTGGGCGGGGCTGTGGCTGGTGCAGTTTCAATATGTCGCCGCCTATTTTCTGGGTTTTCCCTACGGCAATCTGCCGCCCGCGCTGGGGCATAGCGGCGACGGCGTGGCGCGCACCTTTACCGCGTTTCAGCAGGTCGGCGGCTATCTGGCGTATTCGGGGTTGCTATTGTGGACGGCGCGCGGCCATCTGGGTCACATTTTTAAACGCGCATTCGGCAAAGCGAAGGCGGGCGAAACCGAAGGCCGCGAAGCGCTCCCTTATCCGCTCGCGTTCTGGGGTTTTGTGGGGTCGTTCGCTTTTATCATCGGCTGGAGCTGTCTGGCCGGAATGCGGATCGATGTGGCGATTGCGCTGTGGATTTTGTATCTGGTGACGGCCATTGTCCTCTCGCGCGCGGTTATCGAAGGCGGCGTGATGTTCATCAATCAGGGGTGGGTGCCGCTTGGGAGTCTGGCGCAGCTTTTTGGCGCGGGCACGGCGGGGCAATGGATGAACGCCGCCTCGATTGTGCCTGGGACGTTTTTGCAGGTCTCGTTTTTCCAGGATATGCGCGCCTTCATCATGCCGAGCTTTTTGCACTCGTTTAAGCTCGCGCACGACCGCAATATCGCGGCGCGGCGGCTGGCGGTTCTCATCGCGGCGACGATTTTCGTGGCGATGGGCGTGGGATTGTGGGCCAAAGTCCGCATGGGCTACGTCGCGGGCGGACTCACGCTTCATGCCTGGTTTTCGATTATAGCGCCGCAATATCCGGCGCAAAACGCGCAAACTCTGCTGCGCGGCGTCGAGGGCGGCGATCTCAACAACTGGTTCTGGCTCGGCGTAGGCGGCGGTCTTACCGCGCTGATGGTCACGGCGCGCTCGCGTTTCGCGTGGTTTCCGCTTCATCCGCTCGGCTATCTGCTCGCGCTCACGGCGCCGACGCAGCGCGCCTGGTTCTCGTTTTTCCTGGGCTGGCTCCTCAAAGCCACCATCACCCGTTTTGGCGGCCACGATGCCTACAGGCAATGCGTTCCCATCGCGCTCGGCGTGATTCTGGGCGAGTCCTGCGCTTTCGTGTTCTGGCTGCTCATCGACTTCTGGCAGGGTCGCGCCGGACACACCTTTTTGCCCTGAAAATCAGTCTGAGTGCCTGTCGAAGAAAGAGGCGAGACTGATGTCCTCTTACATTCTCTCGCTACCCTATGAACGCTTCTCCCATCGACCCCCGAACCCGCCGTTTTCTCGCGCCGACGCGCGTGCTGTGGACACAAAACGCCGAAAACACCTCCGTTTTGCTCGAAAATAATTGGGGTCAGGCCCTGGCGCAGCCCGCGCCGTCGTGCCAACTGCGCGGCCCCAACGCGGGCGTTTTACTCGATTTCGGGCGCGAACTGCACGGCGGAGTTCAACTCGTGGCCGGCCCAATTGAAGGCAACGCCTCGGTGCGCGCGCGGCTGCGATTGGGCGAAAGCGCCTCCGAAGCGATGGGCGATCCCAACAACAACCACGCCAATCACGATTTCGAGATTCTGCTGGCGCCGATGAGTTCGCAGGAGTTCGGGCAGAGCGGGTTTCGCTTCGCGCGCCTCGATTTGCTTGAAGATGCCTCGGTTCCGCTCGTCGCGGCGCGCGCCGTCGCTCTGGAGCAGGAACCGGTGGAAATCGGCTCTTTTTCCTGCTCGGACGAACGCCTCAATCAAATCTGGCGCGTGGGGCGCGAAACGGTGCGGCTCTGTTTACAGGATTTCATCTGGGACGGCATCAAGCGCGACCGCATCGTGTGGATGGGCGATTTGCATCCCGAAATCGCCGTGGTTTTGCGCTGCTACGGCGCCCTGGAAATTGTGCCGCAAAGTCTCGACTGGGTGCGCGACCACACGCCGCTTCCGCAGTGGATGAACGGCATCGGCTCCTATTCGATGTGGTGGGTGATTTTGCAGCGCGACTGGTGGCTGCAAACCGGCGATAGGGTTTATCTGGAAGAGCAGCGCCCTTATTTGCGCGGGCTTTTGCCGCTTTTGAGGGCGCAAATCGGCGAAGAAAGCGTGATTTCGTGGCGCGGCTGGACGTTTCTGGACTGGCCATCGAGTTCGAATCAGGACGCGGTGGCGGCGGGTCTGCACGCGCTGTTGAGCTGGACTTTGGAGTGCGGCGCGCAGCTTTGCGAGGCGCTGGGCGAAGATGAACTGGCGCAGCAATGCCGTCAAAGCGTCGCGGTTTTGCGTCGCAATGCGCCCGCGCTGCCGCCAGGCGGGGAGGCGAATCGCGCCGGAAGCAAGCAGGCCGCCGCGCTTCTGGTTCTGGCACAGATGGCCGACGCCCAAACCGCCAACGCGCAGGTTCTGTCGCAGTCGCCGCTCGAAAGCCTCTCCACGTTTTACGGATTTTACACCCTGCAGGCGCGTGCCCTCGCGGGCGATATGAACGGCGCTCTCGATGTGATTCGCGCCTACTGGGGCGCGATGCTCGATCTGGGCGCCACCACTTTCTGGGAGCATTTTGAGCTGTCCTGGGCCGATGGTGCGGGCCGCATCGACGAACTGCCGGATGAAGGGAAGCGCGATGTTCACCGCGACTGCGGCGAGTATTGCTATGTGGGCCTGCGCCATTCGCTGTGTCACGGCTGGGCGGCGGGGCCGACTGCGTTTCTGTCCGACCATGTGCTGGGCGTGCAATTTTTAGAGGCGGGCGGTAAACGGGTGAAGATCGCGCCGGATCTGGGCGATCTGGAGTGGGCGGAGGGCGATTTTCCCACGCCCCTTGGCCCCATCCACGTCCGCCATGAGAAAAACGAGCGCGGCGAAGTCGTTTCTCACATTGAGGCGCCTGCGGGCATTCAAGTGGAACATTAAGATGAAAAAAGCGATTTTTCTCGTCGCCGCCGCGCTGTCGCTCTTGGTCTCCGCGAAAGCGCAAAACGCGCCCAACCCGCAGTCCGCGACAGTCACGGTTTCGTCGCAAATCGTGGGGCGCACACCGGCGCTCATCGGCTACAACATGGGCGACAACTTCCCTGGTAGCAACGTGTCGAACTGGCTGCGCTACAGCGAAATGAACGGCGCACGCTTCTGGTGGCCCCAACCGGTGTGGCCCGACGACCCACCGCGCTGGAACGGGGGATTGGCCCAATTCGAGGCGCAGCGCGCGCAGTTGGGCGCCAATCCTATGGCGGGCCTCGACTGGAAAGCCTACGAAGCCAAGGTCGGTCAACACTTCAAGGGCATACCGGCGGGCACTATCGGCAGCGTTTTTTCGTTGTCGGAGCTGCGTAAAATGGGCGTGGAGGTGCTGGTGATGCTTTCGCGCTCGACTCCGAAGCATCCTTTCAACACCGCAGACGGCGCACCCGACTGGTTCGGACGTTGGACTTACTGGCGCGGCGTTTATCTCAACGCTTTTTATCTGGCGCGCACTTACGATGTGCAGCGTTTTCAGCTTTTCAACGAGCCGGATCATCCCGCCCACATCCATATCGAACAGAGCGACTACTTGCGCCGCCTGCAAATCGGCTCCGATGCGGTGCAGGCCGCCATCAATGATGTCAATCGCATCGACGGTAAATCGCTGCGAGCGCAAATCTCGGCGCCGGTGTCAGCCGGAATGATCGTTTTTGGCCCGCGCCAGGGCCGCCCCGATACGCGCGATGCCAAAACCGGCTGGGGCGAACTGGCAATGCGCCATCGCAGGGAGAATTTTTCGGGGAGCAGCGCCGCCAACCCCGAATTATTTCAGGTTTACGCCTTTCAAAGCTACGGTCGCTCTCCGGCGCGCATTTCCAAAGATTTGCCCAAATTGCGCCAACTCGTGGCCGGCGCCAACGGCGGCGTCGCGCTGCCACTCATCGTCTCGGAAATGAACGTCAGCACGGCGGGAGACTTTTCCAAAAAGCCCGAAACCCTCGACAGCGCCGGATATTACGACGCTTTCGGCGCCATCGCCGCCGCTTACGTCAACGCCGGCATCGATGAGGTTTACGTTTTTCGACTCACCCAGACCGACAACCTCGGCAACGGCCAGGTCAAGAAAAACGGCACCCACATTATCGACAACCGCGATCCACTCAAAAACATCACTTCCAGCACCAGGGGCGCCGAAGCGGTGCGGCTGTTCATGCGCGGCTTCAAAGGCGCGCGGGCGAGGATGGCGGAGCCGACCGTAACAGGAAAGGACCTTCACACCGCCGGCGCGCGCGACGAAGCCAATGGCACCAGCACCTTGATGGTCACCAATCTGGGCGCGGCGCGCAATGTGAGTCTCGATCTTTCCGCCTGGAAACTGCCGCAGGGCGCGCTCACGACGGTGGAAGAAGTCAGTGCAACGCATCACGGCGACGTGAGAATGGTGCTGGGACTGCCGCTTGCGGGAAAGATGACTCTGACGATGGCGGCTCATTCCATCGCTTTGGTCACGGTGCGGCCCACACTGAGCGGCACGCCCCGCGCGGTTGTTCCCGTCGCAGTCGAGCAGGGCACGTTGCGCGCTCTGAAACCGAGGGCGATGAAGGGGCGGGTCATGCTCGCGCTTCAAGCCACCGCGCACAAAACTCCGCTTCGCGTGCGCGTTTATGGCGGCACTGGCGATGTCGCGCAGGCCGATTTACTGGGACAGGTGGTGTTGCAGCCGCAATCTGCCCAAGCAATGGTTGATGTGACCCGCTATGTCACGGCGGCGGGTCAAAAGATGGTCTTTCAAATTGTGCCCGACGATGCGCGGCTCGATGCGACAGCGTTTTCCATCGGCGCGGCGCAGTTGCGGGTTTTCGAGGCATTTTGGCAGTGAAGACTGAAACTAAGAGGCTGTCCAAAGAGGTTCTGAGGAAATGATGAAACCGCTTCAACTGCTGCCGCTTTTGGCCCTGATTGGCGCGCCGTGCGGCGCTCAAACTCCGATGGCTTCAACTCCTCAACCCGCCGCGCCCCTGCGCGACCTCTTTTTTGATACCTGGATCGCCACCGATGCACTGGGACGCGCCCTGCCCCTGGGCGGCGAAGTGCGGCCTCCGCAGAAAGATAAGTTCGTCGGTATTTTTTATTTCGTGTGGCAGGGCCATCACGGCACGCCTGGGCCGCACGATATAACGAAACTGATTGCCGCCAATCCCCGAAACCCGCAGTGGGCCGCCAAGGATGTTTTTCACTGGTGGGGCGAGCCGGAAGTGGGCTATTACCGCGCGACCGATCCCTGGGTGGCGCGGCGCAACCTCTCGATGCTGGCCGTCGCGGGCGTGGATTGCCTCTTCGTCGATGTGACCAACGCTTTTACCTATCCCGCCGAGATGAAAGTGCTGTTTGAAACCGCGCGCCAGATGCGCGCGCAGGGCAACCCGACGCCGCAAATCGCCTTTGTCCTCAACGCCCACACCGTTCCCACCCTGAACCGGCTGTGGAACGAATGGTATAAACCGAGACTCTACGAGGAACTGTGGTTTCGCTGGGAGGGAAAACCGCTCATTCTGGCCGACATCGAGGCCAAAACCGAGAAAGGCGAAGCGATTCCCGACGAGGTAAAAGCGTTTTTCACCTGGCGCAAGTCGTGGTTCGAGACCGACCCCAACGGCTGGTTTGGCGACGGGAAGGGTAAATGGCCGTGGCGCGACAAAACGCCGCAAAAACCTGGTTTAAGTCCAATGGGTGAGGTCGAACAAGTCGCGGTGGGCGTCGCCTCGCACCCCGTTTTTCACAATATCGGGCGCTCCTACGCCAACGGCACTCCGGTCAAGATCGACCAATTCGACATGACGGCGACCTACGACCAGGGCATCCAGTTCGAGGAGCAGTGGAAGCGGGCGCTGGAGATCGACCCGCCGCTGGTTTTCGTGACCGGCTGGAACGAATGGGTGGCGCAGCGTCAGATCGGCGGCGCCGGTGACCTGGGCGATCTCAACCTCGTGGGCCGCCCGATCAGGCAAGGCGACACCTTTTTCGTCGATGTTTACAACGCCGAGTTTTCGCGCGATGCCGATCCGATGAAGGGCGGCTACACCGACAACTATTATCTGCAACTCGTCGCCAATATCCGTAAATACAAAGGCGCGCGGCCCGTTTCGGTCGCCGGAAAAGCGCAGTCCATCGACATCCACCGCGATGCCTCGCAGTGGCAGAGCGTGACGCCCGAATTTCGCGACACGGTGGGCGATACCCTGCACCGCGATCACACCGGTTGGGGCGATTTGCACTATAAAAACACTTCGGGCCGCAATGACATCGTGAGTTGTAAAGTGGCGCGCGATGCCAGAAACGTTTATTTTTACGCCCGCACCGCGCAGCCGCTTTCGCCTTCGACCGATCCGCGCTGGATGATGCTTTTCCTCAACTCCGACCAAAATTCGGCAACCGGCTGGAACGGCTACGATTTTCTGGTCAGCGGCACGGTTTTGAACGGGCGCGAAATCACCATCTCGCGCTGGGAAAACGGCGGCTGGAAACGCAGCGCGCGGGCAAGTTTCACGGCGAGGGGCAGCGAACTGCAAATCGCCGTGCCACTTTCGAGCATCGGCCAGAGCGCGGGTCAGGTCGGTTTCGATTTCAAATGGGTCGATAACGCCGATCCCAACGACTTAACAAGCTGGTTCACCGACGGCGACTGCGCGCCGCCGCGCCGCTTCAACTACCGTTACGCGACAGAGTGAAATTTTGCTTTTCGTTCTCGCTTTGGCGGCTTCTCCTGCTTTCTGTCGGCGATAGATGGGAGAGATATATTCCCCCTTGTGAATAACTCCCCAGAACCTATTTCGCCCCATAGCGCGGCTCCATCGGGCGTCGAACTCGATTCGTCCGTTCCCGCCACGGTTTCCCCCGCGCTGTTGTCTTTTGCGCCAGGAAGGTTTCGTCTGATTCAGGTGCTGCTGCGCGACCAGACCGACGCCTGCGCCGAACTTGTCCACGAGCGAGAATGGCTTTTGCACCCTTCCAACCGTGAAATCCGGCTCGCCGGCAACCTTTTCGTGGTGGAAAGTGTGCTGGATGGAAGCGGCACGGTTTTCGTCAAACTGGCGCCCCTGCCCGCGTCGCGCGCCACTCCCAGCGAATGGGACATTTGCCTGGGACGAGACGGCGCGCTGGAATTGAATCGAAGCGACGGGTATGAGTGGCGTGTTCTCACTTACGAGGGCGGAAAATGGGGGCGCATCGCGGCGCTCCACGCAATTCAGCGCGAAATCCGGCCTTACCATCCCGCGCGCGACGGACTTCTGCTCACCAACACCTGGGGCGACCGCAGTCGCGACGCCCACCTTAACCCCGCTTTTATGGCGCGTGAAATCGAAAGTGCGGCCCGTCTGGGCGCCGACATCGTGCAAATCGACGACGGCTGGCAGCACGGCATGACTTCCAATTCGGCCCAGGCGCGCGGCGGCGGCCAGTGGAGCGGGTTCTGGGAAAGCGACGCGCATTTCTGGGATGTCAATCGAGAACGCTTTCCCGATGGCCTGCAACCTCTGTTTCAGTTGGCTCGCGAACGCAACCTTCGCGTCGGTTTGTGGTTCGCGCCCGACTGCTCCAATGAGGCCGCGAATTGGGAACGCGATGCGGAACTGCTGCTGCGCCACCACCGCGAACTGGGCGTCGATTTTTTCAAGATCGACGCTCTCAAAATCACCTCGCCTCAGAGCGAAGCCAATTTGAAATTGCTCTTCGCCCGCGTCCGCGACGGCTCGAAGGGCGCGGTTTCCTTCGATTTAGACATCACCGCAGAGCGGCGTTTCGGCTACTTCGGCCTCATCGAACCTGGCGCGCTATTCGTCGAAAATCGCTACACCGACTGGCATAACTACTGGCCCCACCACACGCTGCGTGTGGCCTGGCAACTCGCGCACTGGATCGATCCGGTGCGCCTGCGCCTCGAATGGCTCAACCATGCGCGCAACGGGGAAAAATACGCGGACGACCCATTGGCTCCGTCACAATACCGGCCCGATGCCCTGTTTGCGAGTGTGATGATGTGTTCGCCGCTCGGCTGGTTTGAAAATCAAAATCTGCCCGCATCCTACTTCCAAGAGGCCGCGCCTCTCATTGCGAAGTGGAAAAACGAGCGCGAGGCGATGCAAAACGGCACGATTCTGCCGGTAGGAGAGGCCCCCGACGGCAATGCCTGGACGGGCTTCATTTCGGTGGCCGCCGACCGTCGAAGCGGCTACGCCTTGCTTTTTCGCGAACTCAACGAGGCGGCGAACTACGAAATTCGCCTGCCGCTATTGGGCAAAGTGAGCGGCCAACTCGAAATTTTGGGCGGCGAGGGCACGGCGACGCTGCGAGATGGGGATTTAAAGGTCGAAATTTCCGAAAAACTGCGCTATTTGTGGTTGCGCTTTGAGAAGTTGGGGTGAAAAGTGAAGGTTGAAAGCTGTTTCGACGACGGTTGGCCCCTCCCCGACCCTCTCCACTGGTGGGGAGGGTCGGGGAGGAGTTTAACCGTTGTCCTGATAGCTCTTCACGCCGCGAAAATCGGTTCGACGCCAGTTTCCTTGCCGTTTTCCGGCGCCGCCAGCTCGTTCTGATCCAGGCGCGCCACCACTTCACTCCAATGCGGGCCTTGCGGCGCGGCGGGAATCGCGGCGCGCAGTTCGGGCACCGGCTCGAAAGCGAAAACGCGCGCGCCCTGCGCTCCCCACGTCGCTTCGGGCACCAAACGCAAGCCGCACACCGCATTTTGAAGCGGCACTTTCACCAGGCGCTGGCGATTGCCCTCGGCGCGAAACGCCAGGCTCCACACGCCGTTTTTGTCGCAGGTTTCGAGGCGGAAAGCCTTCACCAGCGAAGCCGGAACGCGGTGCGCGCCGCCTTTTTGCGGATAAGAGCAGGGCATCACTTTGGAGTTGGAAAGGTTGGAATCGAAGACCAGACGCGCGCCCGCGATGTTGACCGGCTCGTTCCACCGGTATTCGACCGCGCTGCCGAGCGGCGCTTCCCAGGCGTGATTTTCATTTGCGCGGTCGCGGTCGAGGCCGTCGATTAACGCGCCCGCATCGCCCGCGCCGCAGAGTTGGGCGCTCTGGGCGAAGTCGGAAATGGGGCGCGACAGCCCTGGCAGCCAGCAGTCGTCGTCCATGAGCGCGTTTTGCAACCCGCGCAGCCTGTCGCCGCTCGAAAGCGCGCGCGGGGCGCAGTTGTGTTGGGTGCAAAGCGCGGCGGCGGTTCCGGCGGCCTGACCCAAAATCGCGCAGGTCGCCATCACGCGCGTCGAAGAGAGCGCGGCGTGCGTGACCGAGATATTGCGGCCCGCGAAGAGCAAATTCTCCATGTTCTGCGAATAGAGCGAGCGATAGGGAATCCCATAGGGCGACGGCGCGGGATGATAAATCGTCGGTTTTCCTGGGTAATAAAGGCCCGCCGGATGGTGGTCGTCCATGCTCCAGCCGCCGTAGGCGATGATGTCGTCGAATTTGCCGCCGTCGCGCACGTCGTTTTGATTCAGAATGTGGTCGCCCTCGTAGCGCCGATTTTCGCGCTTGCCTGGCAGACTCCCGATCCACTCGATGGCCCAGTTTTCGGCGTCTTTCTTCTCCGGCGCGTAGTTTTTGATGTAATCCCACACGCCGTAAGTAATTTTCATCAGTTCGTCGCGGATGCTTTCGGCGTCGGCGATGGTGTCCTGGAAGCCGCCGACTTCGATCCACCAGAAATTGTGGGCCTTGACGCCGTGCATCCGGTGCGGCAAATCTTCGGGTTTGGTGAATTTGTAGGCCCATTCCGGCGGCGTGTAGGGCTGCGCTTCGTCGGTGAGGCGCATCTGGATGAGCAGCGTGTTGCCCATCGTTTTGTGGTCGGAAGTTGCAGGCTGAATATCCTCATCGAACTCGCCCCGCGCTTCGCGGCCCTGACGCCATCTGGCGGGCGTGAGCGCCGCTAAAATCGAATCGCCCGAACAATCAACGAAGGTTTTGGCCGCCAGAGTGTGAAAGGTTTGCGAGGCGCTTTGATAGGCCGTCACGCTCACGATGCGGTTGCCGTCGCTTTCGGCGTCCAACACGGCGGCGCCCAAAACCAGCGTCAAATTGGGCTGAAACGCGGCTTTGCCCCACAACACGCTGTCCCACATCGAATAGTTGAGACTCGCGTTGCGCCAGCCGTTTTCGAGTTGAATTTCTTCCAGAATGCCGGTTTCTTTGTTGTGTTTGCCGCCCGCGCCGCAAATCCACATCCGCACCTCGGACGAGGCGTTGCCGCCCAGAACGGGCCGGTCGTGAACCAAAACGGTCTGCGCGCCGCGCCGTGCGCTGGCGATGGCCGCGCACAGTCCCGCCATGCCGCCGCCGATGACGCAGACTTCGAATTCGCGGTTTTCGCGGCTTAATTGAGCTGTTGTTTTCATGAGATTTCTCGATTGGCGGTTTCAAACGCGAACCTGGGGTTTTAAAATTCAATTGCGGTGCGATTCGACAGCGCGCGCCAGTTTCACTTTCTGAAACGGAGTCGCGAATAGTTTGCACCAAATCCTCGCTATCCTCCCACTTTTGCGGCATTTCGGTAAAAAGCCGGTTTTGTTTTTTGGGATTCGCCGCGTCTGTTCAGCGTCCCTTTTGGCTCATGTCCACTCATTTGGTCGCGCGCGGTCAGAAAACTCTCCAACTCGAAATTCCCCTTGTTCTGCCAGGCGTCGATTCGCCCGACGACGGCTGCATCGGGCGCCTCGAAGAGCGACTGCGCGCCCAAAACGGCATCGCGGGCGCCCATCTCGACCAGAGTGGCGCGAAACCGCTTTTGTGTCTGCATTACGATCCCAATCTGGTGCCGCTCGAAAAGTTGGAGCGCCTGGCGCGCGAGGAAGGCGCCCAGATCACGCGGCGTTTCCATCACCAAACGCTGCCGGTGCGCGGCATGGACTGCGCCTCGTGCGCCGCGTCGGTCGAACACGTGGTGGGCAAAGTTGCGGGCGTGACTCACGTCGCGGTCAACTACACGAGCGCCAAAATGAAGGTCGAATTCGATTCGAGCCAGACCACGCCTGCCGCCATCGCCCACGCCGTGACACGATTGGGCTATCGCGTGCCTCTGGAAGAGGAACACCCGCATTCTCACGCTCATTCGCACGCCGCGCACAAAGGAAAAAACTGGCTTGCGAGCCATCTCCAACTGGCGATTTCGCTTTCGTCGGGCACGTTTCTGGCGCTGGGGTTTTTCGGCGAGCAGTTTTTCGGCCTGCCATCTTCAGTTGCTCTGGCGTTTTATCTTCTGGCTTACGTTGCGGGCGGCTACGACCTGGCGCGCCATGCCATTCCAACCATTCTTTCGGGCCGTTTCGATGTCGAATTTTTGATGCTGGCGGGCGCGGTTGGCGCGGCGATTCTGGGCAACTGGGCCGAAGGCGCTTTTCTGCTCTTTCTGTTTTCGCTGGGCCATGCGCTCGAGGGCTACGCGCTCGACCGCGCGCGCGGCGCCATCGCCGCGCTGGGAAATCTCTCGCCCAAAATCGCGCGGGTGCGGCGCGACGGGGGAGAAATTGAAATTCCCGTCGAAGAATTGCGCGTTGGCGACCTGGCTATCGTGCGAAGCGGCGACCGCGTGGCGGTTGACGGCCTCATCCGAAGCGGCGCGTCATCGCTCGATCAAAGCAATATTACGGGCGAAAGCGTGCCGGTCGAAAAAACGGTGGGCGAAGGCGTTTTCGCCGGTTCGCTCAACGGGCAGGGCGCGCTCGAAGTCGAAGTGACGCGGCTTTCGCATGACACGACATTAGCGCGTGTGGTTCAGATGGTCGAGGAAGCCCAGAGTCAGAAAGCGGCCTCGCAAACCTTCGCCGAACGTTTTGAACGGATTTTTGTGCCCACCGTGCTGGGCATTGTGGTTCTGGCGGCGATTGTGCCGCCGATGCTGGGAATTTTAAGCTGGGAAGTCGCGTTTTTGCGCGCCATTTCAACTCTTGTGGCCGCCTCGCCGTGCGCTCTGGCTCTGGCGACTCCGGCGGCGGTGCTGGCGGGCATCGCGCGCGCGGCGCGCGGCGGGGTTTTGATTAAAGGCGGCGTTCACCTCGAAAATCTGGGGAACGTGCGCGCCTTCGCCTTCGATAAAACCGGCACGCTCACGCGCGGACGGCCCGAAATCGCTTCCATTTTCGCGCTTTCCGGCGACGAAAACGAAATTTTGCGCCTCGCCGCGAGTCTGGAAGCGCATTCGTCGCACCCGCTCGCCAACGCCATGACGCGGCGCGCGCAGGAACTCCACATCGCGTTTTGTCCCGCCTCCAACGAACAAAACTGGCCTGGGCGCGGCGTGAGCGGCGAAATCGGGGGCCAAATCGTGCGAGGGGGCAACGCGCGGCTCTTTGAAGACGCGGGAATCGAAATTCCCGCCGCCATTGCGGAAGAAATCGATAGAGCGAGCGAAATGGGCCAGCCGACGATGATTGTGGGCGTCGATTCGCAGATTCTGGGTGTCATCGCGCTCGCCGACCCGATGCGCGAGCAAACGCCCGCCGCGCTGCGCCAACTGCGCGAACTGGGAGCGAAAAATCTGGTGATGCTCACCGGCGACAACACGCGCGTCGCCGCGAAAATGGCGGAAAGTGCGGGTGTGTCGGATTTTCGCGCCGATTTGCTGCCCGAACACAAAGTCGCGACCGTGCGCGAGTTGATGGAACAAAACGGCGCCGTCGCGATGGTGGGCGATGGTGTGAACGACGCGCCCGCGCTCGCGGCGGCAACAGTGGGGATTGCGATGGGCGCGGGTGGAAGTGATGTCGCGCTCGAAACCGCCGATGTCGCCCTCATGGGCGACGACCTGAGCCGTTTGCCCTTCGCCGTCGCGCTGTCGCGGCAGTCGCGCGCTATCGTGCGGCAAAATTTGTGGCTCTCTCTGGGCGTCATCGCCGTCTTGGTGCCCTCGACACTGTTCGGTTTCGCCCGCCTCGGCGTGGCGGTTGCCTTTCACGAAGGCTCGACGATTCTGGTGTGTCTCAACGCGCTGCGACTGCTCCGTTTTCGCTTTGGCAGCGAATAAATTCGCCGCAAGGAAACGAAACCTGCCTTCGCATGTTGAGGAACCCGCATTAGTCCGCGCAGGCGGACTTCGCTTTCCTTTGCGGCGAATTTATTCGCTGCCCATAAAACTATGAAAACCACTTCCCCAATTCTCTCCGCGCTCGCTGCGAGCGCCCTTTTCGGCGCCGCTTCGATGGCCGCTCCCAAAATCCCCGCCAACGCGCAAAAAATCACCGTGACGCTGCCGCAAGGCTACAGCGCTTCGAAACGGGTTGTTCAGGCCGGAAAACCGGTCGCGCTCACTTTTTTCCTCCAAAGCAACGCGGGTTGTGGCAACGAAGTCATGGTGCCCGCCGCGAAATGGAAGAAAACCCTCAAAGTCGGCGAGCGCGCGACCGTCGTTTACACGCCCAAGAAGAGCGGCCCGCTCACGTTTGCGTGCGGCATGAACCACATGAAAGGCTCGATAGTGGTGAGGTAGCAGGACGCAACCGGAGTTTGACCCCCTCTCCCGAAGGGAGAGTCGGGTGCCCTCTGGGCGACGGGTGAGGGAGAAAATTAACCGCTCCCATCATTCACAAAGAGTTGACGAAACTCCGACTTTTTCCCTCCCCCGTCGCCCAGAGGGCACCCGACTCTCCCTTCGGGAGAGGGGGTCAAACGCCCACCGCGTCCTGCCATGATCACACGCCCCAACATCCTTTTTTTGATGAGCGACGAGCACCGCCCCGATGTGACCGGATATGAGGGCAACACCGTGATTCGCACTCCGGTTTTGGATGAACTGGCCCGCACCGGCGTCGTGTTTCGCAACGCTTACACGCCTTCGCCGATCTGCATCCCTGGTCGCCAGGCGATGATGGCGGGGCAGTTGCCCAAAACCTGCGGCTGCCGTCACTTCGGGCAGGATTTGCCGCCCCATCACCCGACTTTCGCCCAGCGCTTTAGTCAGTGGGCATATGCCACGGTGTGCTGTGGCAAATTGCATCACGTCGGACGCGACCAGATGCAGGGCTGGACGCAGCGCTTCGCCGCCGATATGTTCGTCAACGAGGCGTTCATTCCCCATCGCAACGAAGCGGAATTTGCGCGTTACCGCCTCGACAATCCGCGTTGGAAGTGGCCCGACGATATGGAAATTCACCGTGCCCGACCCGACGATGACAGCCGCAATCAACGCTTCGACAATCGCGTCACCCAGGCCGCGTGCGATTTCATCGAAGACTTTTTCGTGGATTTCACCTACGACCGCGCCACTCCGCAGCGGCCCGTGCTGCTCAAAGCGAGTTATCTCCAGCCGCATTATCCCTACGTTTCCACCCGCGACCGTTTGAACTTCTACTTCAACCGCGTGCAGCCTTTCGAGAGCGAGCCGGTCTTCGATCACCCGTTTCTGGGCCAGCGCCAGGTGGAAGTGGGCGGGGGCACGACGCCGCGCGAAATCCGCCGCGCCACCGCCGCTTATTACGGCATGATCGACCATCTCGACACGCATTGCGGCACGGTTTTGGACGCGCTGCGCGCCGTCGGGCAGGATTTGGACGATTGGATCATCATCTACACCAGCGATCACGGCGAGATGCTGGGCGAGCACGGCGTGTGGGAAAAGCAGAAGTTTTTCGAGGCTTCGGCGCGCGTGCCGCTCATCATTCGCTGGCCGCGCCGTTTCGCGCCGCGCGTCGTGGAAGAGAACGTCAACCTGTGTGACCTCTTCGCCACGCTGTGCGATCTGGCCGAAATTCCCCTGCCCGAAACCCCGCGCGGCCTCGACAGCCGCTCCCTGGTGCCGTTGATGCAGGGCGATTCGCGCGAGTGGCGCCGCAAATGGCGCAACGAAACCATCAGTCAATTCGGCGCGCATAACCTGATGATCAAGTGGGATCATCTCAAATATCAGAGCTACGGCCCCGCGATGCCCGAAGTGCTTTTCGATCTCAGGCGCGACCCTTGCGAACGTGTCTGCTTCCTCGGCGACCCAGACTATGCCGAAGTGCTGGGCGAGTTTCGCCGCCGCCGCGCCGAACTGGGATATGGAAGCGGCGAGCAGGGCGCTCCAGACGAGGGCGCCGACTATCGCAACGCCGGTTATGGGCGCTAAAGCGCCCTGCATTGTAGTGCGGTAGCAGAACGAAGTGAGAGTTTGACGCCCTCTCCCTTTGGGGGAGGGACGGGGTGAGGGAGAAACTGGATTGCTCTCAACATTCTTAAAAAGTTGAGGAAACTGGGGCTTTTTCCCTCACCCCGTCCCTCTCCCGAAGGGAGAGGGGGTCAAACTCCCACTTCGCCCTGCTCCCCAGACGCCCCCGTCGCATTGCGCGAATGGGGCGTTTTTGTTTGCCTCTAACCACTAACCTCTCCATCATGTCCCCATCTCCTCTTGTTCTCGAACTGCGCGAATTTCTCGAAGCAGGGCGCGCCAGACTGTGGAAACGCCACTCGTGGCGCGCCCCGATTCGGCCCTGGCTCGACGAACATTCCCAATTGCTCGACCAAACCCTGACGCGCATCTACCACGCGGCCTGGGAAAGCGCGCGCGCCGCGCACAACGGCCCGCCCGAACCCGATGCCGGTCTGGTTCTGATCGCCATCGGCGGCTACGGGCGCTCCGAACTGTGCCCGTTTTCCGATATCGACATCGCTTTTGTGCCCTCGGAAGAAGAAAATCCGCTTCTCGATGCCGTCATCAAAGAGGCTTTCAAACTCATCGTCGAAGTTTTGATTGACGGCGCCAAATTAGATGTCGGCTACGCTTACCGGCCCATTTCCGATATCGAACGCCTCGATCACCAATCCAAAGCCGCCCTGCTCGAAGCGCGCTGCATCGCGGGCAGCGAGCGCTTGGTGGAGCAGGTGCGCGAAGAGGTGTATCGCTCTTGGGACGCGGTGGAGTTTCTGCTCGAAAAGGCCGACGAGCGGCGCGGGCGCGGCGCGAAAGTGGCGCTCTCGATGTATGCGGTCGAGCCGAACCTCAAAGACGGCGCGGGCGCGCTGCGCGACATCCATTTCGCGTTCTGGAGCGCGGCGGCGCTGCTCAAAACCGATAAGCCGCTCGAAGAACTGGTGTCGCGCGGCGTCGTGACGGCGAGCGATGCGGAAAATGTCGTCAATTCGCGCGAATTCTTCCTCAAACTGCGCGTCTGGCTCCATCTGCAAAGCGGGCGCAAAACCGATGTGCTGCGCCTCGAATATCAAGACCGCGCCGCGCGCGCTTTTTCCTACACCGGCGCGGGCGGCGTCGCCGCGCAGAATCTGCTCGCCGATTATTACGTCCACGCCGAAAACGCGGCGCGCTTTTGCGACCGCGCTCTGGGCCGTTTGCTCGAAGGCCCGCTTTCTTTCGACGGCCATTTCGCCGCCTCGCGCCAGCGCCTCTACGCCGCGCATCCCTACACCCTCCCAAACCATCCCGAACTGCTGCTCGTGCCCTTCGCCCTGTCGCGCAAATACGGTTTCACGCGCGACCCCAATTTAGATCGCGCCATCGACGAAGTGATGGCCCACGTCGATGACGATACGCGCAAGCATCCCGCCGCGCGGGGCGCTTTTTTTCAACTCATCGGCGACATCGGCAACGCGGCGGCGGCGCTCACCGAACTGCGCTCGCGCGGGCTGTTGCAGGCGTTTATTCCCGAATTCACCTCGATGCTGCGCCTGGCGCCGCCCGATCCCTCGCACGAACTGAGCGTCGGCGAACACTCGATTTACGCGGTGCGGCGGCTGGATGAGTTGTGGTGGCAGCGCGCCAGCGACGACGAAATGCGCGCGCTGTGGAGCGGCGTCGATGACCACGAACTGCTGGTTTTAGCCACGCTTTTGCACGATGTCGGCAAAATCGAACCCAACACCGACCACGCGGTTTCGGGCGAACGATTGGCCGCAAAAATCGGCGAGCGACTGGGACTTTCGAGCGCGCGAAACGAAACGCTGCGTTTGCTGGTGCTGCGTCATTTGCTGATGCCGCGCCAGGCGCGACTGCGCGATCTGGCCGCGCCCGCCACGATTCGGCGCGTGGTGAACACGGTTCGCACCGTGCCGAATTTGAAGATGCTTTATCTGCTCTCGCTCGCCGATACCTGCGCGGTGGGCGAAAAAAGCTATTCCAACCTCGATTTGCAGGCGATGCGCGAGCTTTACGAACGCTGTCTGCTCGCCATGACGCGCGCCGAAACCGCGCAGGTGCTGTCCGATACCGAAAAACGCGAGCAGTTGGTGCAGCAGGAGCGCGAACGGATGCGCCGCAATCTGCGCCACCTCGAACTCGACGATTCGACGCTGCAGCGCCTCTCCGACACGCTTCCGGCGGCCTACGTCCTCAACACGCCGCTCCCGACGATGGCGACGCACCTCAAATTCCTCGATCAACTGCCCGAAGAGAAGCTGATTGTGGATTTTTATCCGCTCGAAGGCCGCCACTTCGCCGAAATGACAATTGTCGCCTACGACGACGCCGAGCCAGGGCTGTTATCGAAAATTTGCGGCGTGGTTCACGCGGCGGGCGCCGATATTTTGACGGCGCACGTTTACACGCTGCGCGGGCCGGAACTGAACTCGAAATGGATGTATTCCGCGCCCGCTTATGGCCGCGACGTGGTGCTCGACCGTCTGCAACTGGTGGCGAGCGGGCGCGCTCTGACGGCTTCGCAAACCGCCAAATTAGCGGCCCTGATGCGCGAAGTTCTGCTCGGCGGGCAAAGCGTGGAGGACGCGATTAAGGCGTCGGGCAAGCGGGTGGCGCAAAGCGTGGTGCCGCAGCGCATCTCGGCGCGCAACGATCTGAGCGATGAACACACCGTCATCACGGTGATGTCGGACAACGTGCCTGGCCTGCTCTATCACGTCACGCGCGCGATGGCGGGTCTGGGCCTCGATATTCACACCGCCAAAGTCACCACCTGGGGCGGACAGGCCGAAGATGCGTTTTACGTCACGCGCCGCGCCGACGAGGGAGAAGGTGAAGGCCAAAAACTGCGCGACGAGGAAATCAGGGACGTTCTGGAGGCGCTGCGGCGGCGGTTATTGAAGCCCAATGCGACCGAAACGGTGAAAATCGAAGGGGAGAAGGTGCGTTCGTAGGGACATGGCTTGCCGCTTACTGTGTGTCTTGTTTGATCGTGTTTTGGAAGTGAGCGTAGGGGCGTAGCGTGCTACGCCCAAAACGTTCCAGCGTCCTTGACCTGGATTTGCCCCAAGGCTCAGGGCGTAGCACGCTACGCCCCTACGCTCACTTTTGCAGTGCTTTAAAAAGTCACACAGTGAGCGACAAGCGCTGTCCTTACAGGTGACTCAGGAACTCGCTGAGCCGTAAAACCGCAGCGCGAAGCTGAAAAAGCGGTTCGACCCCCACAGAAAAATCGCCGCCAATGCCAGAGCCGCGCCCAAAACCGCGAAATCGGTTTGCCCCAGCAGTGCTTGAGTCGGAAACGTGGTCAAAAACGCGACCGGAAGGCCGATGGTGAGAAACGTCAGCACGCGCTGCGGGTAGATTTGAACCGGAAAACGCGCCATTTGCATCATGGGATCGAACACCACGGCGATGCCTTCGAGTTTCACCGCCCAGACCGCAATCGTGACGCAGGCGAACCAGATGGCGTAGGCCATCACGAAGCCGCAGACCAGCAGAAATAGCCACGCGCCCCATTCGAGAAGAGAAGGAAAGCGCCCCAGGCGCGAAAATCCCACGAACATCAGCGCGAAGCCGACGAGCGCGTTGAGACAGCCGTTGAGGTCGAGATAGCGCGTCGAAACGAAGAATTGCACGTTGACCGGCTTGGTGAGCGCGAGATCGAGACTGCCGTCGCGCACGCCGCCGGAAAAGCGCCACATATTCGGGCCCAAAACGCCGTAGCAGAGCGATTCGAGAATCACGAACGTGCCGTAAAGCACCCACATCTGGTCGCGGCTCCAGCCGCGCACCGCGCCCACGTTGCCAAAAACGGCGCCGATGAAAACCAGGGAAATCGCCGTCCAAATCGCGTAGCCGATGATGCCCGCGAAGAACTGAGCGCGAAATTCCATGGTGCGCGCGAGGCAGTTGACCAAAAAGGCGCGGTAGAGGCGGAGGTAGCGCATGGTTTTTGGAGGTTCGCTCACGCTTTTCCCAAAGCTTCGCTTTGGCCCTCACCCGCCGCTTCGCGGCACCCACGCCAGAGGGGCACCCGCGCAAGCGGGAGAAGGAGAACGCGCGCCAGTTCAACGGAGCAGTAAAATCACGAAAGTAGGAGTCTGTCCTTCTCCCGCTTGCGCGGGTGCCCTCTGGGCGTGGGTGCCGCGAAGCGGCGGGTGAGGGCCGCCGAAGGCGGGGGTCAACCCTCCAACTTAGCGAGATTCCACAACTCATCCCACTCCTGCGCCGACAACTCCCCCAACTTCAATCCGTGCGCTTTGGCCTCACGTTCCATCGTCTCAAACCGAGCGATGAACTTGCGATTGACATCGCGCAACGCCAGTTCGGGATGCAGCCCGCGCCAGCGCGCGATGTTGACGGCGGTAAAGAGCAAATCGCCGATTTCCTCGGCCACGCGCTCGTTCGATTCGCCTCGCAGCGCTTCTTCAATTTCGCCGACTTCCTCGCGCAGTTTGTCCATCACTCCGGCCTCGTCGGGCCATTCAAAACCGGCTTTCGCGGCTTTCTTGGAAATTTTGAGCGCCTGCGCGAGCGCGGGCAGTTCGGGCGGAATTCCCGCCAGGGTCGAAGTCGAAACCTCGCCGCGCGCCGCTTTTTCGTCGCGTTTGATGGCTTCCCAGTTTTGGATGACCTGCGCGGAGTTTTCGGCCCTCGCGTCGCCGAAAACGTGGGGATGGCGGCGAATCAGTTTGTCGCAGATGCCATTCACCACATCATCGAGCGTAAAACGACCTTCTTCCGCCGCGATTTGAGCGTGAAAAACGCTCTGCAACAGCAAATCGCCGAGTTCTTCGCACAAATGGGCATCGTCGCCGCTTTCGATGGCTTCCAGCACTTCGGCGCTTTCTTCGATGAGCGAAGCGCGCAGGGTGTGATGGGTCTGCTCCCGATCCCAGGGACAGCCGTCGGGCGCGCGCAATTGCGCGGTGATTTCAATCAGACGCGAAAAAGAATCCATTGAAAAAGGCTAAAGGCTAAAGGCTAAAGGATGAGTCACTTCCGGTTTCGCGTGTCCTGCTGATTTAGCCTTCATCCTTCAGCCTTTAGCCTTTATTACGGCGCCGCGTTGGTCGCGGGCGCGGAGTTGGCGGCGGGTGCGCTGTTGGCGGCAGGTGCGCTGTTGGCGGCAGGTGCGCTGTTGTTCGCGGCGCCTTCGGTGGCTCCAGGCGTGCCCGATGGCGCTCCCGCCGCTTGATACTGCTGAGCGACGGTGGCGTAGGAGGCGTCGTCGATTTGCACGTTGCCTGCCGTGCGAAGCGAGGCGATCAAGTTGTTGCTCGCGGTCTGGTTGATATAGCCCAGAACGTCGCTCAGGGTGAGGGTGGGGCTTTGCGCGCTCAGTGCTTCATAGGTGCGTTTGATCGTTTCGTCGAAGGGCGGGTTCTGCGGGTTTTGCGCGACGGTCTTTTTGGCGACTTCGGCGGCTTTGTAATCGCGTTCGACCTGAGCGCGAATTTTGGCGAAGTCGGCTTTGACGGAAGCGGTTCTGTCGGTGACGACCAGAATGGCGTAGGCCTGCGGCGCGAGCTGGCGCACCGGTGAGATGCCGCCTTTGGGCAGTTTGTCGGTGATGGGCGTGATGCTGGGCGCCAGCTGCGGCCAAATCGGGAGCTGCGAGGCGTCTTCGGCACTGTTGGCCGCGACCGGATCGTTGGCACTCTTCTGTTCGGCCACGAGCTGACTAAGAGTTTTGGTTTTGGCTTTGAGCTGTTTGGCCATTAAATCGGCGCGCGCTTTGGTCGAGGAGAACAGCATTCCGACCTTGGTTTTGGCGGGCTGGTCGTAATAACGGCGATTTTTCTCGAAGAAACTTTTGATTTGCGCGTCGGTGGCGGTGATGCCGTGAGACAGCAGTTTTTGCTCCGCCAGACGGCGCCGAAGCTGGTTTTTTAAAACGGCCAGTCGCACGCCGCCCGCCGTAACGATGGGCGCCAGTGTGGGATTGGCGGCTTGAAGCCGCGCAAGTTCGGCATCGACTTCGGCATCGGACACGTCCAGACCTTTGGTTTTCAAATTCTCGAAAATCAGCTGGGTGTCGATGAGTTGAGGCAACGCCTGTTCGCCGCTCTGAGCTTCGAGAAACGCGCCCAGATCGGCGCGCGTGACTTTGGTGCTGCCCACAGTCGCGAGCGTGTCGCTGCTGTTGCCCACAGCCGCGCCGCCAATAGCTGCTCCGCTTCCGCCATTGTTGCCGCTGTTGCAGCCCGCCAGGCTCGCGCCCAAAAGGGCACAGGTCAGGCCCGCGAGCGCGGCGCCTTTAGGTTTGAATATTTGCATTGAAAAAGTTCTCCGAAAAAAGTAGGGAAGGAGGGAGGTGGGAGAAGGGAGGTTTTCAATTTCCTCCCTCCTCCCCACTTCCCCCTCCCTCCTGAGTTATGACTGCGCTAAAACCTCGTCCGACATCTCGAAATTGGCCGAAACGTTTTGCACGTCGCCATAATCTTCGAGCGCGTCGAGCAGTTTGAGCATTTTGCGCGCGGCGTCGCCTTCGAGTTCAATCGTGGTGCTGGGAACGAGCGTCACTTCGACATCCGACACCGTAAAGCCCGCGTTTTCAAGCGCCGTTTGCACCGCCAGCACGCTTTCGGGCGCCGCTTCGATGATAAAAGTGTCGTCTTCGCGCTCCATGTCGCTCGCGCCCGCTTCGAGCGCGGCTTCCAGAAGCGCGTCTTCATCGGCGCCCGCCACCGCGACACTGATCTGGCTCCGCCGCTCGAACTGCCACGCGACGCTTCCGCTTTCGCCCATTGACCCGCCGTTTTTATTGAAAATGGCGCGAATATCGGCGACGGTGCGGTTGCGATTGTCGGTCGCGGCCTCCACCATCACCGCGACACCGTTGGGCCCGTAGCCTTCGTAAACCACTTCATCGAAGTTGTCGGAGGCGAGTTCGCCGGTGCCTTTTTGAACGGCGCGCTTGATGTTGTCGGCGGGCATCGAGCCGGCTTTGGCCTTTTCGATGGCCAGGCGCAGGCGCGGATTGGAATCGGGGCTGCCGCCGCCCTGTTTGGCGGCGATGGTGAGTTCGCGCGAGAGTTTCCCGAACAACTTGGCGCGCTCGACATCCGCCTTGCCTTTGTGCAAGCGGATGTTTTTCCATTTGGAATGTCCTGCCATGATAAAAAATTGCGACCTTTGAAAAGCCCGCTCAGTTTAGCCAAACGCCCCAATGGGGCGCGCCGTTGCGCCTTGGGGCGCGGCCAAAGTGAATTTTCGTGTTGCTGGGCCACAAAAAAAGGAAGCGAAATTTCACTTCCTTTGGTTTTACTTTCCCTTCGCGGGGAGCGGCACATAATAAACGCGCTCGCCGTTGAACTCGAGTGGAACGGCATCGGGCGGCAGATTTTTGGGATTCACGGGGCGGGGAGAGCGGTTGATGTTGAAGCGAAACCCGATGGGATCGGGCGGCGGCGAGGTGACTGTAAGCGTGACCGGCGATTTGGGTTTGACGCGCAGAAAAAGCCAATCGGTGCCGACTTGGACAACCTCAAAGCTGTCCAAACGCGGGGACGGTTTCTCGCCTGTGCGTGCGGAGGGCTGCATTTTGTCGTCAGGTTGGCCGACCTTCTTAATCAGTTGACCAATGAGTTCGGGAACCGTGCCCTGAAGCGGTTGCGGCACAACGACGAAAGAGGACGGGCCGAGCAGAGTGTCGAAATACGCCTGGCCGCCGGTTTTGGCCGTCAGCAGGGTCAACAATTTTCGGAAATTGTAGTTTCCCGCGCCGAGCGTCCAGACGCCTGATTTTCCGGCCACCGGCTGCAAAACCGTATCGGTGACGGTTTCGGTCGAAGGTGCGATGATCGAGGGCGCGTTTTGCGCGAAAACGATGGGCGACAAGGCGAAGAGGGCGCTCAAGCCAAACAGCAACGACTTTTTCATGCGATTCTCCCGAAAACAAAAAAGCGAGACGCCCTTGCGTCTCACTTTTTATTATGTCGCATCAAATCACGTCGCGCAGGTGTTGCTTTCTTAAACTTCATCTGCAAAATGCTACTCTTCGCCGCTTTTACTACTTTGGCCGTGAGTTGCCCACACGAATGCCAAATAAATGCAAAGAGTAAGTGACACCAAACCAAGAATGTCCCAGCCAAGCAAATCCTCAATAATCGGGTCTTCGAAAAGCGAAATCTTCTGACTGTTGTCGGTCATATCTACTCCAAAAATGGGGTGCAAAAAGGCGAGGCTCGAAAGCCTCGCCCTTTTCCCACTTTAAATCACGCCGCGCACGCTGTTGGCGCGGTCGCGCGAGCCAGGGCGAACCGGTTTGAGCGTCACCACGTTTTCGGGTTCGTAGTCGAGCAGCTTGAGCCAGTCTTCCACGTTGTCGGTCTTGGGGAAAATCTCGTTTTCCTTGAACTCGGCATCGACGGCTTCTTTCAAGTCGGCGAGCGACAAACCTTCCAAACTCGATTTCACGTCAATGCTGCGCTTGATGACGAAATCTTTGGCGCGCTCCACGATGCTTTCGATGAGGGCGCCCGACACCAAATCCTTGTAATGCAGCGTTTCGACGCCGCCCGCGCGGGTGTAGACCTCCAAAAACTCTGTATCGGGGGTTTTGCGATAAACGTAGTTGGTGATGGCCTCGGCCAGAGTCTCGCGGGCTTTGGCGCCGTGTTCTTTGACCAAATCGGGGTCGTAGGGCAAATCTTCGCGCAGGTAAATCCCGAAAATCTGACGCGCCGAGGGTTTGTCGGGGCGGCGCACTTTGACTTTGCGGTCGATGCGGCCAGGACGCAAAATCGCGGGGTCGATGTAGTCGGGGCGATTCGATGTCAGCATCACCACGACGTTTTCCATCGCCACCAGGCCGTCCATTTCCGCCGCGAACTGGGGCACGAGCGTGTTGTTGATGTTGCCGATGCGTCCGCTCGAACGGGTGCGAAGCAGCGCTTCGGCTTCGTCCATGAAGATGAAAACCAGATGGCCTTCTTTGGATTTTTCGCGCGCGGCGGCGAAGATTTCGCGCACCTGACGCTCACTTTCGCCCAGCCACATATTGAGAATCTGCGGCCCGTTGATGAGCATAAAATACTCTTTCAAGTTTTGGCCGGTGCGCTCGTTGTAGGCTTTGGTGAGGTTGTAGGCCGTCGCTTTGCCGATGAGGGTTTTGCCGCATCCTGGCGGGCCGTAAAGCAAAATGCCCTTGAGCGCTTTTTTCCCGAAGCGCTCGAAGAGTTCGGGGTAGAGCAGGGGCAGTTCGATGGCGTCTTTGATGACCTGAATCGCTTCTTCCTGGCCGCCGACCTTTTCCCAGGGCAGTTCGGGCACTTCGTCGAGAAAATAATCGCGCGATTCGTTGCCGCCGAAACTTTCGAGCGCGACTTTGAAATTCGGCTCCATCCGCACTTCGTCGCCCTGCTTCAAAACCGCTTCGCGCAGCTTGTCGCCGCGCAACACGATGCGGCTTTGCATACCCTGCGGGTCGCTGGACACGCGCAAACGGTCTTCTTCCAGAACTTCGGCGATTTTGGCGATGGGGCCGTTGGTCGCCGGCCCCAAATCGCCGACGATGGCATAGCCTTCGTTGACTTTGACGCGCGTGCCAACCTCGAAATCGGGGTTTTCGATGTTGGGGTCGATTTGAACCACGAATTCCTGCTCGCCGACGGCAATGAGCGCGATAACGTCGTCGTTTTCGGGTTTGTTCTTTTTGGTAGTGCGCTCTTCGGGCGGTTTGCCGAGATACACGCCCAGGCGATTGGCGGGCTGAGTCAGCTTGTTATACGCCTCTTCATATTGCGCGACCAATTCGGCGGCTTCGGCCATCTGGCGCTCGTCGGTTTCTAATTGGTGCCGCAAAAGCAGCATAGTCTGGCGCGCGCGATAGTTTTCGGGCGGATATTTTTCGAGAATTTCGTCCAGAAGGGCGGTCGAGCGCAGTTGGGTTTCGGGAAAAGCCCAATCGTCGCCAAAATTGACGTTGGACTGGGAGTTGGAGGGGTTGGATTGATCGTCGGCGTCGAATTCGTCGCGGCGATTGCGGTTTTTTGCCATATCGTCAAGACCTCTGGGCGGCAAACCGCGTTCCCCTCGCTATTGGCGCGGCAGAGGCTCTATGGACTGTAGATTCGAAAAGTTTCCCTGGGGGAGTTGCCCCACCGAATGTCATCATAAGAATTCCAACTGCGTGAAGGGGGTTTATCTTGGTAGTTTCTACCGGCATCATCCGTTCGATTGGCGCCGACGCTGTAAAGCAGAAAACTATTTCCCTCGCGGCGATAAACGAAAGGTTTGTTGCTGAAGGGATCGAGAGGCAACGTTTTCCCCCACAGCGAAGCAACCTCTTGAAGTTGTGCTGGATAACTGCCCCGCGCGGTGCGATAGGAAGTCAGGGCCAGAGCGACTTCGCGCTGACGCCTCTTTACCTCGACCTGATCGCGGTAATCGCTGACTCTGCCGAAAACCGGAAACAGAGTGCGCGTCAGCAGGGCGTAGCGTGGGGTTGTTTCGAAGACCTTATCCGCAGCATTGGGGGAATGGCCAAATGGACGAGTGGAGGCCGCATCAAGCAGTTGTCTCCATAAGCGCAGCGAATGCACTTCGTCCAGTTTCAAGAAGGGATGCCAGACCAGAATCAACGGGAAGTGCGCCCACAACGGCGTGTTCTCCCCCAGCACTTCGGACACGAAATTTGTCAGGGTAGGCTGGCGTATTCTCTCGAAAACAAAGATCGTCCAGGTTCGCTCGCCGTGCAAGGAGTGGATGAAAACGCGATTCCAGTCGTGCGTGGGAAGAGAGTTTTGAAAAGCGGGGGCCTCGGCGAGGGTTAAAGGCACAGTTTCCAAAACTTGCGCCAGTGCCTGGTGAGCCGTGCTGTCAATCGATTGAGCCACCAAAAAACCGATGAGAACCGGTTCGCCCGCAAGATGGCGGCTCATGCCGAAAAGGGCGCGCACATCGCGCAGGGCGGCGTCGCTGTCGCCGTTTTTGGCATTGAGAACCGCCTGTGCCGCCAACAGTTGAGCCAATTCGCGCAGTTCGGTGTAATGGGGAAAAGTGATTTCGGAGGGGTTGTCCGTATCCCAGTCGATAGGAAATCGACACTGCGGCGTCGCCGCCGCGCGGCGCGTCAAATTAACGGCTGTTTGGTTTTTACGAACCGCCGCTTCAATATCTCGATTCATTTGCGGCGTCCGGTTGTGGGGACGGGTTCTAAAAGCCCCCTTTTCTGTGGTTGAAAAACGCAGCGAATCCGCCGCCTGTTTATAAATTGGCGCCGCATTTTGCGCGTCGGGCACGGCGGGCGGCGCCATCTCCGCGAGTAGCAGAGGCTGGCCCTTTTGCCGGATGGCGGCGAGTTCGCGGTTGAGCAGAACCGAAGCGTAGATATTGAGGCCCGAATGCGCCACGAAAAGCGCGGCGAGCGTCCAGCCCAAACGTCGCCGCGCTTTTCGCCAGAAGCGGCGGCGTTTTTCGATTTGTTCGGGGGTTTTGGATTGGAAAAACATGGGGATGTGACCTGATGGCACTTCACAGGAGTTCGTAGGGACATGGCCTGCCATGTCCTTGGATTGCGTGGCTGAAGAGGAATCCGCTTCGGGAGAAGCAGCGGACATGGCAGGCCATGTCCCTACGAAGTTTGGAAAAGCTCAACTCGTTTTCGACGGCTCCATCAACAGCGCCAACTGGCGCGACCTTTCCTGCAACAACTCGGTGACCTGCGCCATCGAAAGGGGCGCGAAAACCGGCGCCGCGCCGTTTCCGGCGAGCAGCCGCGCGTTTTGCGCGTCCAACTGCCCTAAAGTCAGCAATTGCAGCGCTAAAACCCCCGCGACGGCCCAGGTCATCTGCCGATTCAAACGCTGCTGGCGCTTTCGCTGCCCTTCGGCGCGCGCGGCGCAGTTCGCCAAAGTTCGGCTTTTGAGCGCGGGCGGCAAAACCGGCGCACTTTGGCGCAACGCCGCTTCAATTTCAGGTGGAAACTGAGGTTCAGTCACGGTTTTCCTCCTCGCACCATTTCCGCAGGCGCTCGATGCCGTAGCGATAGCGGCTCATCACCGTGTTGGGCGAAGCGCGCACGACCTGGGCGATTTCGGCAAAAGTCAGCTCTTCCCACACCTTGAGCGCGATGACTTCGCGCTGCTCCAACGGCAATCGCGCCAGAAGGTGGGCAAAGTCGTGCGGAGTCGAAACGGCTTCGGGAGCGCCGATTTCCAACTCCGCGACATCTTCAAAATTCCTTTCGCGTTTGCGGCGGCGCAAAATGGTAAAAGCCTGATGGCGCGCCGCGACCAGCAAATATGATTTCAAATCGCGGATTTTCCCCGCGCGGCTCGTGGCGAGGGCGACGAAGGTTTCCTGTAGCGCGTCTTCGGCATCGGCGGGGGAGTTCAAGATCGCGTTCAAAACCCGATACAGCGAGGCCGCGTAACGGTCGTAAATGAGCGGCAGCGCATCGTTTTCTCCCGCCGCGAGGCGCTGCACCAACTGCTCGTCGTCCCACACCGGCAAGGGAAGCGGCGCGGGGTTTTCGGTGGCAGTAGCGCAAATATCGGGGCGCAAGCCGCGCCAAGGAAAAGCGGCAGAGCTAACGATGGTTTTTCTCCTTCACCTCATTAAGACGCATGGGGCGCCCAATTTCGTCTAAACGGGCCGCAGAATTTTATTTTCCGGCGCCAGACCCGTTTTGATTGTGCGCCCTCGCATCATCAATTTAAACTGCGTGCCACTGTCCGTATTCTTCCTGCTATGGTCGCCGAATCTCCCCAATCTGCCACCCAGACCCCAACCGAAAAATTCGACCGAGGCGTGACGCCGCGCGCAGTTGCGTTTTCGCTGCTTATCGCCGTTGTGCTGGGCTACATCATTCCGGTCATCGACTACAAATACATGAACACCTTTCTGGACGGCACTCATCTGCCGCCAGGAGCCATCGGCGCGCTGCTGATTCTGGTTTTGGTGGTCAATCCGCTGCTGGGAGTGGTCTCGAAAAAGCTCCAGTTCTCCCGCAACGAAACCCTCACGGTTTACATTACCTGTCTGTTCTCCAGCCTCATTCCAGGACACGGCGCCGAGAATTTTCTGGTGCCCAACCTCATCGCCTCGTTTTACTTCGCCAAACCGGAGAATAAATGGCTCGATTATTTGCTTCCTGGTCTGCCTCAGGGCCTCACGCCCGCCGTTGGCGCCGATGGAACCGTCAATAAAGCCTTGCTCGACGGCTGGTATCTGGGCGGCGAGATTCCCTGGAGCGCCTGGATCGGCCCGCTTTTGCTGTGGGGCAGCCTGGCGATTGCGGTTTACACCATGCTGGCGTGCCTGTCGGCGATTCTTCGCAAGCAGTGGGCGCAAAACGAGGCGCTTTCCTTTCCGCTTCTGCGCCTGCCGTTGCAGCTCACCGAAGACATGGAAGCCAAGCCAGGCCAGGAGCGCTTTTTTCGCAATCCGATTATGTGGATCGGTTTTGGCGTCGCGGTGTTCGTGCAGTTGATGCGCGGACTCAACCTCTATTTTCCCGATGTGCCCACCTTTCCGCTCGAACTGGAACTTGGCCCCTATTTCCGCGACGCGCCCTGGAACCAGATGGGCGGCATCCCACTGAAAACGTTTCCCCTCGCGGTAGGCATCGCTTATTTGCTGACAAGCGAAATCTCGTTTTCCCTGTGGTTTTTCTTCTGGTTCGCGCGGATGCAATACATCGCGCTTTATTCGTTCGGCTACCCTTCCAGCACGCTCGCCAAAGCGTCCTATGCGGTGCCGTGGGGCAACTTTCTGGGCTTCGAGCAGATCGGCTGCTATCTCGTTTTCGTGGCGCTCTTGATGTGGACGGCGCGCGAGCATCTCAAATATGTCGCGCGGCGCGCCTTTGGCCGCGAGAAAGCGCGTCCCGAAGAAAAAGACGAAGTGATGAGTTATCCCGCCGCGTTTTGGGGCTTTACCGGCGCCTTCGCTTTCATCATGGGCTGGATGTATCTTGCGGGCGTGCGCCTCGACATCGCTCTGGCGCTGTGGGGCGTGTATTTGATTTACGCGATTGGCCTCTCGCGCATTGCAGTCGAAGGTGGAATGCTCTCGCTTCTCAACGACAGCGCGCCGCTTGGCATCGTGGGGCGTTTGCTCTTTTCGACGCCAGGCAACTGGCTTTCGAGTGCCAACGGCGTGGTGCCCGCCGCCTTCGCGCAGGGCAGTTTTGCGGTTCATATGCGCGGTTTCGCCATGCCGAGCTTTCTCCACGCCTTCAAATTGGCCCACGACCGCAGAATTTCGCCTAAACCACTGCTTTTGCTCCTTGCGGTCGTGATTGCGATTTCGTTTTCGATGAGTTTGTGGATGGCGGTCAAAATCGGCTACGACAACGGCGGACTCACCCTCACTCACAAATGGTGGGCGACGACTGGCAGTCTGTGGCCCGCGAACTTCGTGAACTCAATGGCCACCACGACCGACAACCAGCCGCTCTGGAACTGGGCGGGCCTGACGTTTGGCGGTCTGCTGACGTGGGGCATGATGGCGATGCGCGCGCGTTTCGCCTGGTTTCCCTTTCATCCCATCGGCTTCATGGTGGCCCAGACCTATCCTGGCACGCAGTTCTGGTTCTCGATCTTTCTGGGCTGGCTCGCCAAAACCCTCATCATGCGCTTCGGCGGCGCGCAGAGCTACCGCCGCATGACGCCCGCCTTTCTGGGCCTGGCCTTTGGCGACGTGGCGATGATGCTCTTCTGGCTCGCCATCGACGGCTGGCAGGGCCGTATGAGCCACGCCTTGCTGCCGCAGTGAGGTATTCGAGGCAATAAGGAACAGGCAATAGTGAAGTGGGGCGCAAAGTCGCTCGTTTTCACTGTTGCCTGTTGCCTGTTCCCTATTGCCTCAAATGCCTAAAAAGCCCGCAAATCCAGCCACAACCGTCCCGCTTCGGCTTTTTTCCACAGCCCGCGCACTTCGCCGAGCAGTTCTTCCTCACGGCGCGTGCCGTGCGCGTTGAACTCGGCGACATCGGCGGGCATTTTGGAGCCGAAAAGCCGCGTCGTAGTCGCTTTCAACACTTCGCGGTCTTGGATTTCGCCCAAAACGTCCTGCATTTCGACCAGCTTTTTTACCATCGGCTTGATGGGTTTTGGAAAGCACACCGACATGGTTTCGAGCGTGTAGCGCACGCGGCGCAAGCTTTTTCGCAGTTCGTGCTTTTCTTCGGGGTGCGCTTCTTCGTGGAGCGAACCTTCGTGCGAAAACACTTCGTCCAGTCGGCGCGGCAGGATGATTTTGGCGGCGTCGCGGTAGGCCATCGGCTCGACTTTGGCGGCGGGAAGGCCCAGCGCCCAGCGCCCGAACTCTTCGCGCAGGCCATCTTCTTTTTGGGCACGTTTGAGCGCCTTGACCATCAGCTTGAAAGCGTCGGCGCGCTCCTCTTGCAGGCTGTGCAAGAGCGAAAGCAAGCCTGGCACTTCCTCGACCGGCGTTTGAAGCTGTTTTTTGGCGTAGCCGCGCACGTAGTCTTCCAGCACGTCGAAGTCGCGCACCGCGCCTAATTTATCGCCCATTTTGCCGATTTCGGCGCGCGCGCCGCGAATTTCCAATCGCAGCGCTTTGGAAAGGAGCGGCGCGGTTTTAGGGCCTTCGAAGTTGCTCATCGCAGTGCGGAGGCGGCGCAAATCGACGCGCATATCATGCAAAGCGTCGGCGTCGCCGCTCGCGGTGCCTTCGCCGTGCTGCCACGCGGCGTTCCACAAGTGGAAAAACAGTTTGGATGCGCCAGAAACGGCGCTCTCATCAGGAGAAATTTGTGCGTCTTGTGCAATGTCAGCCATGATGCAAGGTTTAGCAGCTTAAGGAAGGCTTAATGTTAAGACGTCGCAAATCGGTCAGGAAGATGTGGGTGTCGAATTGTTTGGCGGCGCGAGGCGCCAACCAGTGCAAAAACTCATCGAAAGCCGCGCTTTCTATCAATTGCTGCACTCGAAAACGCGCGATTTTCCCATGACGCGAAAAGTAAACCGCGACTTCACGCAGTTCGCGGCGCGGCTCTTCTTTGCTGTTGCCGATAGCGCCCAATTCGTGCAAGGCGCAGTAGCCAAGCAGTTGATAATGCATTCTGGGCGTTATTATCGCGTCGCGCACGGTTTTGATCTCGAAAAGCGTGTGCTCCGCGCAAAAATCGGCGTCTGCGCCGCCAACCAAGCCGGATGCGGGGCCAAAAGTCGGGTTGAGAAGCAGAGGAAAACCGCTTTGCGCCGCTTCCTCCAATTTGAAAAGCGCCGGAGAAAGCAGCGCCGTGCAGCCGCGCAAATCCTCTAAATCAAGGTCTGCAACGGCTTCTTCAAACGAAAAGGCAGCGCCACGCTTGGCCTCGCGGAACACCCAGTCCAACTGCGCCAGATGAAGGGTTGAGGCCAGCAAATCATCGTCGCAGGGAGCGCCCTCTTGGAAGCGGCGAAAGCGTTCGCGAGCGATTTGAAACCGTTTTTTCGCGTTGGGATAAAGCGGCGAACCGCGCAGCAGAGACAATCCATTGGCAGCGACCCAGGCGTCGTCAAACCGTTGCGGCGCGCTCCACTTTTGCAGGTGAAAGCGCACTACATAATCGAAAGCGGTGCCAATAAGCTGAGGATTTGCGGAGAGGCGCGGCGCCAGCACGGGCCAGTTGAATCTTGTCTCTCGAAACGGAAAAAAGGCGGCGAATTGCGCTTCGATGCCAGGACTTTTGAGAAATGACGTGAGACTCATGAAGACTGCGCCTTAAATCCCTTCGCACCACGCCAAAACCTCGCCGAAACGATACGGCTCCAGCTTCCCGAACAGCGCGTGGCGCCCGATGCGCGCTTTGGATTGCGCCGGACTCGAAATGCCGCACAAAAAGCGCGCCAGTTGCCTCGGCTGTCCCAGCGCCGCGTTGTATTGCGCGCGCAGTTCCCCGACTTCATCGGCGTCGATGCTCGATTCGAGCGGCGGCAGGGTGCGCTGCGGCGGCAGTTTAGCGACTTTTCCGGTCGCGCAAAACGAGCAGTGGCCGCACGGCTGCTCCCGAATTTCGCCGAAGTAGCCGACGAGCGCATTGGTCTGGCAGCCCGCGTGTTCGACTAAATTTAAAACGTCCTGAATGCGCGCGATTTCGGCGCTTTCGCGGCGCGAAAAACGTTCGACCAGATCATCGACAATCGCCTGGGCATCTTCTTCGGCATTTAAACGATGATAGCGCGAACGCGCGTCGGCGGCGCGCACTTCGGCGACGCTCTTTTCTTCGAGCAATTCCATGGCGCGCACGATGTGTTCGCGTTTGGTGCCCAGCTTTTCGACGGCGATTTCGGGATCGATTTTGTGCCAGATGCGACCAACACTTGCCGTAGCCATCACTTCGCGCAGAAAAATGGCGGCTTTTTCGGAAAACGCGCTATACATCGCCGGCAAATTGGGAATGGGACGCACTTCGTAGGCCGCGTAAAACGGCGTGCCCTGGCGCAAAACGCCCGTCAGTTCGAGATAGGTCAGCGTGGTTTTGAGAACCAGTTGGCGCACGTCGAACTGCTGCGACATCGCGTAGGCGTTGACGGCGAACTCCTCGCCCAAACTCAAGATATGCTCGACCAAAGCGGTCAAACTTTCGCGCGTGGGCGTGTCGCCGTAGACGAAGTTTTCGAGCGTCGGCACGTCGTCGGGGCAGGCCAGAAGTTCGACGGTCGAAGAGGCGCCATCGCGCCCCGCGCGCCCGATCTCCTGAGAGTAGCTTTCCAGACCTTTGGGCAGATTGAAGTGATAGACGTAGCGCACGTCGCTTTTGTCGATGCCCATGCCAAACGCAATCGTCGCCACGACGATGCGCGCATCGCTTTCCATCCACCAGTTCTGGATTTCATGGCGGTTTTCGGCTTCGAGTCCCGCGTGATAGGCGCGCGCTTCGATGCCATTCGCTTCCAGAAAAGCGGCGAGTTTCTCCGCCGTTTTTTGCAGCGTGACATAGACGATACCGCTTCCGGCGGCGCGTTTTTGCAGGCGCGAAAGCAGTAAATCGCGCCGTTTGTTGCCGCGCGCGGGCGTGAGGCAGAATTTGAGGTTGGGCCGGTAAAAACCGGTGTTCACCGACGCCTGGGGAGGAATTTCAAAGCCGTCGCAGATGCTTTGCGCGACTTGCGGCGTGGCCGTCGCGGTGAGGGCCAGAATGCGCGGCACGTTCAAATCGCGCGCGAACTGGGCGAGTTTGAGGTAGTCGGGTCGGAAGTTGTGGCCCCATTCCGAGATGCAGTGCGCTTCATCAACGGCGAAGAGCGAGATGTTAGCGCGCTTCAAATTATCGAGAAATCGCTCGTTGTTGAAGCGTTCCGGCGCGACGTAGAGCAGTTTGAGCGTGCCGTTTCGCAGGCTGTCGTTGACCTCGCGGGTTTCCCCCGCATCGAGCGAAGAATCGAGGCGCGCCGCCATGATGCCGCGACTTCGCAGAAAGTCGATCTGGTCTTTCATCAGCGCGATGAGCGGCGAAACCACGAGGGTTGTGCCTTCGAGGGCGAGCGCGGGCAGTTGATAGCACAGCGATTTGCCGCCGCCGGTCGGGAAAACCGCGAGGGCGCGGCCCTGAGTGAGCAGTTCGTCGATGACTTCGCGCTGGCCAGGGCGGAATTCGCGGAAATCGAAATGTTGGTGGAGGAGGGCGGAAATATCGGGCATGGGTATTGAATTATTGGGGCTGACCCGCTTTGCGGCCCTCACCCGTCGCTTCGCGCCACCCACGCCCAGAGGGCACCCGCGCAAGCGGGAGAAGGAGAAACTGTCACTTTCGTGATTTCACTGCTCGGTTCAAGTGGCGCGCTATGTCCTTCTCCGCTTGCGCGGGTGCCCTCTGGGCGTGGGTGGCGCGAAGCGACGGGTGAGGGCCGCGAAGCGGGTGATGTCAAACCAAAACCTGCGCGCCCGCCGCCGCTTCGCAAACCCAGCCGCGCGCTTCGCGCCCCGTCGTTTCTTTGTAGGCCGCGATCTGAGCCGCGATAAAGCCTTCGGCGCGCGCTTTTTCAATCAGCGTCACGGTGCAGCCGCCAAAACCGGCGCCGGTCATGCGACTGCCCAAAACGCCTTCCTGCGCGCGCGCGAAATCGGTAAGAAAATCGAGTTCTTCGCTTGAAACTTCGTAGAAATGGCGCAGCGAATCGTGCGATTCGTTCATGCGCTGCCCAAATTCGACCAGATTGCCCTCGCGCAGCTGTTTCACGGCGAGTTGGGTGCGCGCGATTTCCTCGACGACGTGGCGCACGCGCTTCAAGGTCGGTTCGGGCAGTTCATGCGAGTGCGCCGAGAGTTGGAGCGGCGAAATATCGCGCAGCGAGCGGGCATCCATCTCGAAGCGCTGCAAAATGGCCAGACCTGCTTCGCACTGCGCGCGGCGCTCGTTGTAGGCCGACGATGCCAGTTCGCGCGGCGCGGCGGAATCGGTGACCACAACCGCGTGGTTTTGCAACTGAAACGGCACCTGCTCCATTTCGAGCGAGCGGCAATCGAGCAAAAGCGCGTGGTCGGCGACGCACGCGGCGACCGCCATTTGATCCATGATGCCGCAGTTGACGCCCACAAAACGGTTTTCGGCGCGCTGGCAGAGCAGCGCGATTTCGGCACGCGATTTTTCGATGCCCGCGAACTGCAAAAACGCGAGCGCGGCGGCGACTTCAAAACTCGCCGACGACGACAAACCCGAAGCAATCGGGATGTTGGAATTGACGATGCCCTCGAAACCGCGCAACGGCACGCCGCTTTGTCCCAGTTCCGACGCGACGCCCTGCGCGTAATCAATCCAGGTGTCCTGTTTGTGAAGCGAACCCAGCGAAAACTGCCGTTCGTCCTCGAAAAGCGGCGAATGGAGCACGATTTTGTCGTCGTCGCGGAGCCGCAGCGCCATTTCGGTCTGGAGCGGGATGGCCATGGGAAGCACGAAGCCGTCGTTGTAATCGACGTGTTCGCCGATGAGATTGACGCGCCCTGGCGAGCGCACCAGAAAAGCGGGCTGGGCGCCGAAACGGGCGCGGAATTGGTCTTGGATGGTCATGGGTTGAGGAGGGAGGGGGAGGAGGGAAGTGGGCTGGCAGGGAGGAGGGAAGTGGGGAGGAATACCAATTTAACCTCCCCACTTCCCTCCTCCCCTACTTTTGTCTGAGCGGCAACAGCAGCGTAAACGTCGTGCCGGCGCCTAATTCGCTTTGCACGGCGATGTGGCCGTGATGGCGCCGCACCACGTCGGCGACGATGCGCGTGCCAAGGCCGGTGCCGCCAGGTTTGGTGGAGATGGCTTCGTCGGTGAAGAGGCGCTGGCTCACTTCAGGCGCCATGCCGCGCCCGTTGTCGGTCACTTCAACCAGGAAATTGGATTCCTCTGCCCCCAGAGCGCGGGTGCGCAGCACGACGCGACCGCCTTCGGGCGTTTCGGGAATAGCGTTGCTCGCCAGGTTGTAGAGCGCGTTGTAAATCAATTTGTGGTCGAATTCGACGGGTGGAAGCGCCGGATCGAGGTCAGAAATCAGTTCGACCTGCGCGTCGTAGGCCACCAGTCGCAGCGCCAGCACGACTTCTTCGACGACTTCGTTGAAATTGGCCTCGACAAAGCGCGGCGGCGTGGAGACGCCTTTCACGGCGTCGGCGATTTCCTTGGTGCGAATCTGCACCCGTTCGGCGGCATCGAGCGCGTTTTGCAAAATCCAGTCGTAATCTTCGCGCGCCAGCGATGTCGCGTTCTGAATTTTGGCGCGGTCGGCCTCGCTTAGCTGGGCGCAGGCGGCGTCCACGCGCTCGAACATTTCGCGCAGCATAGGATCGAGCGTCCACACGCCGGTTTGAATCGGCGTGAGCATGTTTTTGATGTCGTGCGAAATGTCGCCGATGAGGTTGACCATCGCGGCCTGGCGGCTCTGCTGTTCGAGGCGCGCGTTTTCGATGGCGATGGCGGCTTGGCCCGCGATCACTTCCAACACTTCGAGATCGTAATTATCGTAGCTTTCGGCGAAATTGAGGATTTGCATCACGCCGATGGGTGAGGCGCCAGGGCGCTTGATGGGCACCGTCGCCAGGCTCTGGGTGACATATCCGGTGTGTTTATCGACGGCGCGGTCAAAATCGGGGATTTGGCGCACGTCGGAGATGATGTCGGGCTCGCCGGAGCGAAAAACCCGTCCCGAAATACCCTGCGACGCGGGCGTGGTGAAACCCAGAATGCGCTCGGCGGCGGGGCCGACCGCGTAGCGAAACACGAGCTGGTCGCGCACGGCGTCGTGCATTTGCAGCGAACCGGCGTCGGCTCCAACGGTTTCGACGGCGATGGTGAGGGTTTCGCGGATCAGCGCATCGACCGAGCGATGGGCGAACATCGCCGCCGAGAGCCGGCTCATGGCCTCGATTTGCCGTTCGCGGTGCTGCAAAACGGCACGCAGTGCCGCTTCGGTGGGCGTGGCGGGGTCGGGGAGCGGCTCATGCGCCAGAATCTCGTCGGCCAGGCGCGCGGCGGAAAGGGGTTGGAGTTCGGATTCTACGTGAGACATGAAAAATGAGCGCGCCGTTGGTTCTTTATAGATTACATTGTCACAGCCCATTTTAAAATGCAAAGCGGCGTAGAGGCAGCGAACAAATTCGCCGCAAAACAACGAAACCTGCCTTCGCAGGTTGGGGCATTAGTCCGCGCAGGCGGACTTCGTTGCCTTGCGGCGAATTTATTCGCTGCAATCCCAAATCCAAAAAAGTCGCGCTTCCCCTTGCCAAAGGCGGCGAAAATCGTTTAGAATGGAATGAGCGTTTGCGGAAGTAGCTCAGTTGGTAGAGCATCACCTTGCCATGGTGAGGGTCGCGAGTTCGAGTCTCGTCTTCCGCTTTTCAAAACCCGTCCGAAACCGATTTCCCGCCCCGCGCACTTCTAACGTGAGCGGGGCGTTTTTGCGATTGAGCGCAATTTTTAGCGCCATTTCGGGGTTTCGGGCCGTTTTGACAACACATCTCGAATCAATTCGAGCAAGGAACCCAACACCGTGCAATCCAACGGCATTCAACTCAATTCAGTTTCCGTCGAAAAGGGCGAAGGTGGCCTCGTTTCCCTCACCGTCGAAGTCGCGCCCCAGAGCGTCCAAACCGCGCGCGAGCGCGTCATCAAAGAGTTCTCCAAGCGGCTCAAAGTGCCTGGTTTTCGTCCTGGCTCCATTCCCGCCGGCATCGTGAGGCGCAACGTGGGCGATGAAGCCATCGCGCAGGAAGTCTCCGAGCAACTCGTGCCCGCCGCTTATCAGGCCGCCATCGAACAGGAAAAGGTGCAGCCGCTCGAACGCGCCGAAGTCGATGATGTCTCCTTCGACGCTTTCAACGGCGAACAGCCGCTCACCTTCGTGGCGCGCGTCATCGTGCGGCCCGAAATCAGCGTCGGCTCGACCGAAGGGCTGAGCGCCACCAAACGCACCATCGTCATCACTGAGGAAGATGTCGAACAGGCGCTGCTGCGGATGCGCGAAGAGCGCGCTTATCTGGTGAATGCGCCCGAACGCGGAGCCGAAGAGGGCGACGTGTTGTTCGCCGACGTGCAGGTTTATATCGACGGCGCGCCGCGCGCCGAGGAACCCGCCAAACTGCGCGGTTTCGTCCTGGGGCAGAGCGGTTTCGTGCCGCCCATCGATGAGCACCTCATCGGCATGACCCTTGATGAGACCAAAAAATTCCCCGTCACCTATCCCGAAGATTTCCAGGATCCGGAACTGGCGAACAGAGAAGCCGAATTCGAAGTGAAAGTGACGGCGATCAAAAATCGCGTCGTGCCGGAACTGAGCGATGAATTCGCGCAGATTTCGGGCGCGGAAAACGTCGAGGATCTGCGCGTCAAACTGGGCGATTATCTGGGCGCCGTCGGCGAGCGCGAAGCGCGCCGCGAAACCCGCGAACAACTCGTCAAAGCCGTCGTGGACACCTCCAGCCTCGAAGTGCCGACGGCGCTCATCGATATTCGTCTGGGCGAGCGTTTGCAGGGCATCCAGCAGGAACTGGCGCAAAACGGCGCCACGACCGAGCAATACCTGGAATCTATCAACTCGACGCAGGAGCAGCTCGAAGCCGATTTGCGCGAGGAACTGGGGAACGAACTCAAAACCGAACTGGTTTTGGACGAAATCGCCGCCCAGCAGCAAATTCCGGTTTCGATGGAAGAAGTCGAGCAGCATTATCTGCTGATGGCGCAGGTCATGGAGCAGCCGGTCGAACAGCTGGTGCAAAACGTGCCCGTCGCCAACGTGCGGACTTCGATTTTGCAGCGCAAAGCCATTGATTTGCTGGTCAAAAAATCCACCATCACCGACGAGCAGGGCAATCCGGTCTCGATGGACGTCGCCGCGATGGAAGACGAAGCCGACGAAGCGCTCGGCGAGGTCGATGCCGAAGCGCTGGCGGAATTGGAAGCCGAAGCGATGGGCGTCGATACTGAATTTCTCGATGAGGCGGAAAACGATGCTTCTGCGGGTGACGAAGCCCCACAGGCCTCTGCCGGAACCGCTCCCGCGCTCTGAGCGTAAGAAATAAGAGAAAAGCCGCAGGTTGACCATCTTCCTGCGGCTTTTTCTGTGAAATTTCAGGAAAAAATTATGCCTCTGGTTCCCTACATCGTCGAAGACACGCCGCGCGGCGAACGCGGCTACGACATTTTCTCGCGCCTGCTCAAAGAGCGCATCGTGTTCATCCACGAGCCAGTAACCGACGCGCTGGCGACCGTGATTCAGGCCCAGCTTCTTTTTCTGGAAAAAGAAGACCCCGAACGCGACATTGACATCTACATCAACTCGCCAGGCGGCTCGGTTTACGCTGGCAACGCGATTTACGACACCATCCAGACCATCTCCTGCCCCGTCGCCACGATTTGCACCGGCATGGCGGCCTCCTACGGCGCGCTGCTTTTGTGCGCGGGCGCGCCAGGCAAGCGCTACTGCACGCCCCACGCGCGCGTCATGATTCACCAGCCTTCAGGCGGTTTCGAGGGCCAGGCGACCGATGCCGAAATCAACCTGCGCGAAATGCTCACGCTCAAGAACACGCTTGCCCAGATCATTGCTTCGCACACCGGCCAGCCTCTGGAGCGCGTTCTGGCCGATTCCGAACGCGACAAATGGATGGGCGCCGAAGAAGCCAAAGATTACGGCATGATCGACCATGTTCTGGACAAAGCGCTTCGTGCCGGCGAGTTAGTCAAATAAATCGAGATGAAACCCGAAAAGGACGCGAGAATTTCTCGCGTCCTTTTCGTCTTATCATCGCGGACGTTTCCTGTTGGTGACCTCTGGCCAGAGATTCGGCTTTGGACGTGGAGAGACTGAAAATTAATTCCAACGTGTAAAAGCGGCTGCATTCCGCGAAACCTGCCATGAAACGCTCCCAGAAGATATTTAGACCATCCCTGGAAAACATGGGCTGTTTGATCGCCACACTGTTTGGTCTTGTCGCTCTGTTCTGGTTTGCCTTCGCCGCCGCAGAATACTCAGTTAGGGATGAACCAAGAGTGTGGCCTGCTTTAATTTTTCTGCCGTTTTTTATTCTTCCAGTTGCTTATGTGCTGATGAGGTTACTCCAAACCAGAATAGTATTGGATGTAGAAAAAATTGTCTTTTATGATGGCAGAAAAAGAAAAGAAGTCAGGTATGAAAATTTGGACAGAGCTCGCTATGATAGTATCGGTGGATTTGATGCTGGCTTTAGCGAATTCATTTTTTTGTGCTTGTGGCATCAAGCGGATGAAATAGATAAAGACAGTTACGCTGACATTATACAGCACTTCAGATTTGTCATTCCTGAAAGGACGGTAACTTTAGACATATCACCATTTGATCGGAGAACCATTGCAAAAACAATGTTGTCTTTGTCTGTGTTATCACCCCAGACACGAGTGATAATCCCCATTTGGGACAAATGGGAGCTTGAAAGATGGCAAGGCGTTTTCAACAAAATAGGCGGCCGCATCGAGCAGTCTTCAAGCCCGAACGAGTGGGTAGTGAAACAAACCGTTTTGCAATCCCATACATGAAAAGGACGTGAGAAATTCTCGCGTCCTTTTTGGTTTTGCGCCTTTGTTTCGCTTCGACGGAAAATGATGGACAAAACAGCGAATCGTAGGGACGTAGCACGCTATGCCCCTATGAGGGAGCACCACATTGAGACACGCTTTAACGCTGCTCATCCACCATCGGCACCGCTACCCCGTTAGCGTTGTTTTGCACCAGAGTCGCGTCCCCATCGCCAACTTCGAACCGCTCCGCATCGAACAAATGCGCGTCGGGATCGGCGGGTAAAACGCCGTTTTGGGTCGCGCGGCGGTGCGATTCGCGCTCGGCGATGGCTTTGTCGCCCACCGGCTTGCCGAATTTCCAGAACAGCGCCGGTGTCACGATTTGATCGAGCAGGGTCGAAGTGATCAGCCCGCCCAGCACCACGACGGCCAGAGGCTGCAAAATCTCTTTGCCTGGCTCTCCGGCGGCCAGCGTGAGCGGAACGAGGGCCAGACCAGCCGTGAGAGCGGTCATCATCACCGGCACCAGGCGTTCGAGCGAACCTCGGATAATCATGGATTCCGACCACTCTTCGCCTTCTTCCTTCATGAGATGGATGTAGTGCGAAATCATCATGATTCCGTTGCGCGAGGTGATGCCGAAAAGGGAAATGAAGCCGATGAGCGAGGCGACCGACAGCACGCCGCCGGTCACAAACACCGCGATGACGCCGCCGATGAGGGCGAGCGGAATGTTGACCATGACCTGAATCGCCGCGATGGGATGGCCCAGCGCCATTTGCAGCGTCAGATAAATCGCCACCAGAGACCCCAGCGAAAGCGTCAAAATCAGGCGGCTCGCCGCCTGCTGCGCCTCGAACTGGCCGCCGTATTCCACGAAATATCCGGCGGGAAGCGACACCTCGGAAGCTACTTTGCGCTGAATTTCCGCCACGACGGAGCCTAAATCGCGCCCCGCGACGTTGGCGCTCACCACGATGCGGCGCTGCACGTTTTCGCGCGCGATGGCATTGGGGCCAAAGCCGGTGGAAATCGTCGCCACGCTCGAAAGCGGGATTTTGGTGGTCTCGGCGCCGTTTTGCCCTGGAACGTCGATTAAAGTGTTCCCAATCGCTTCCACATCGTTGCGCGAAGCATCGTTGAAGCGCACGATGAGGTCGTAGGAGCGCTGGCCTTCCAGAACAGTGCCGACATTTTTGCCGAGCATCGCGGTTTCGAGCGCCTGCGAAACCGCGCCCGCCGCCACGCCGTAGCGCGCCAGAGCCTCGCGGTTGAGGCGAATCTGCACCTGGGGAATCTCGACCAGCTTTTCGACATTGACATCGACGGTGCCCTCCACTCCGGCCATCACGGCGCGAATTTCCTCGGCTTTGGCGCGCAGCGTGGGCAAATCGCTTCCGAACACCTTGACCGCGAGTTGGGCGCGCACGCCCGACAACAGATGATCGAGGCGGTGCGAAATCGGCTGACCCAGGCTCACCGACACGCCAGGAAGCGCCGCCAGTTTCTGGCGCATCGCGGCCAGAACTTCGGCTTTGGGGCGGCCTTCTTTGAGCTGTGCGTCGATTTCGGAATAGTGAACGCCCTCGGCGTGTTCGTCGAGTTCGGCGCGTCCGGTGCGGCGGCCCACCTGCGTCACTTCGGGCACCTGCATCAATAGCCGTTCCGCCGCCGTGCCGACGCGGTTGCTTTCTTCGAGGCTGGTGCCTGGCGGCGCCAGCAGGTTGATTACCATCGAACCTTCGTTGAAAGGCGGCAGAAATTCGCGGCCCAGAAACGGTGTCGTGGCCATCGTTAGGGCGAACAAAACGCCCGTCGCCAGCAAAATCGGCGTCGGACGGCGCAGCGTCCAATGCAGCACTCTGGTGTCGATTTTTTTGAGCCAGCGCACCAGCGCGCTTTCTCGCTCGGCATGGAGAATCGCTTTGGAGCGGGGCAAAAGGTAGGAGGCCATCACCGGCGTGACGGTCAGCGAAACGAGGAGCGAGGCGAACAGCGCCACGATATAAGCGATGCCGAGCGGCGCGAACAGACGGCCTTCCATGCCCGACAGCGCGAAAAGCGGCACGAAAACCAGCGCCACGATGATGGTGGCGAAAACAATCGAATTGCGGACTTCGCGCGACGCTTCGTAAATCACCTGCAACGCCGGCCTGGGACGCGGCAATTTCACGTTTTCGCGCAGACGGCGGAACACGTTTTCGATGTCCACAATCGCATCGTCCACCAGTTCGCCAATCGCGACGGCGAGGCCGCCCAGCGTCATGGTGTTGACGCCGATATCGAACTGCTTGAATACAAGGGCGCACACCAGAAAGGAAAGCGGAATCGCGGTGAGGGTGATGATGGTGGTGCGGAAATTGAGCAAAAACAGAAACAGGACGATGGCGACCAGAATCGCGGCGTCGCGCAGCGCGTGGAACACGTTGTCAATCGAGGCCTCGATGAAATTCGCCTGCCGGAACTGATGCTCGTTGACCACGACATCGGCGGGCAGGGTGCGGCGAATTTCCGCGATGGCTCCATCGATTTGCGCGGTGAGCGCGAGCGTGTTGGCGCGCGGCTGCTTTTGAATGCTCAAAATGACGGCAGGCTTGCCGTCGGCGGAGCCGTCGCCGCGCTTGATTTGCGCGCCTTCCACGACTCTGGCGACCTGTCCGACGGTAATGGGCACGCCATTATTGCTTTCGATGGCGGTCTGGGCGATGTCCTGGGGCGTCTGGGCGCGGCCCAGATTGCGAATCAGATATTCTTTTCCGCCCCGATTCAAAAAACCGCCCGTGGTGTTGACGTTGCTGCCTTCAACGGCGGCGGTCACTTCCTCCAGCGAAACGCCGAACTGCCGCAATTTTTGCGGGTCGATGAGGACTTGAACCTGCTTGCGCCCGCCGCCAATCGCCACTACCTGCGACACGCCCGCGACGCTCAAGAGTCGGGGTCGAATCACCCAGTCGGCGAGCGAGCGCAGTTCGAGCGGCGAAGTCTGGCCGCTTTTCGACGACAGCGAAATGAGCATGATTTCGCCCATAATCGAGGAAATCGGCGCCAGTTGCGGCGTCACGCCGGCGGGCATCTGCGCGGCGGTCTGGGCCAGTTTTTCGTTGACGATCTGGCGGTCGAGGTAAATATCCGTCCCCCAGCCGAATTCAACGTAAACAATCGAAAGCCCAGGCGCGCTCGACGAGCGCACGCGCTCCACGCCGGTCGCGCCGTTCATCGCGGTTTCGATGGGTAAAGTCACGAGGGTTTCAACTTCTTCGGGCGCCAGACCCTCGGCCTCGGTCATGATGGTGACGACGGGCCGGTTCAAATCGGGAAAAACATCGACCGGCAGCCCGCGCGCGACGATGCCGCCGTAAACCAGAAGAATGACGGACAAAGCGACCACGATGGGCCGGTGCGCCAGCGACCAGGCGATGATTTTGTTGAGCATGAGACGGCTTAATGGCGTGGAGGCAGGTGTTGATCGGTTCCCTCTCCCTTCGGGAGAGGGTTAGGGTGAAGGAGAAAAGTCGCTATTTCACCAACTCGGCAGCTAATAACCAGAAACCCTTACTTTCTCCCTCACCCTAACCCTCTCCCGAAGGGAGAGGGAACCGGTCAACGTCCATCTTGCGCGAAGGGCACGGGAAAGCGCGCAGAGGCGGGATATCAATCAATGAGCGTGCGGCGGATCGCCTGGCTTGTGTTCGTGAGGCGCGTTCGTCGTGGCAGTCGCGCTGGCGGCGCCTGGCTCGGCGTTCAGCACGAACGCCGCCGTGATGATTTGGCCCTTGTGCATGAACTGGCCCCACGCTTTATAAAGTCCCGTCGAAGGCAGTTTGGTGTGAAACATCACGTCCGGCCCGCCGCTTTTGGGCGGCGCCGAGTGTTTCATTTCGCCCATTTTGCTCATGTCGTGGGGCTTGCCGTCCATGCCGCCTTCCATCGGATGCGAATGGAGATACTGTTTGGAATCGCTCGACAAAACCACAGCGTGGCCCATCGCGCCCAGATAGGGCTGCAAATCCTTGACGGGAACGCCTTTGGCGTCGCGCACCTGGAAATGCAGCATGGTATCGGCGCCCGCTTTGGCGGGAAACGGCATCGGCATGAGCGCGACTTCGTAGGTCGGCCCGCCTTTGGCGTTCGGTTCACCTTCGGGATGAGCCGTCACTTTTTTGGTCATCCACACGCCGTTCATCTTGTCGGGCGAAAGCGAAACATTTGTCGTCGGGGAAGCTCCGGCGGTTGAAAATTCGTGCGGCGCGACTTCCTGTTCCTTCCCCTTGGGCGTGTAGTCGGCGTAGAGCTTGTAAGTGCCCGCGCGCGGCAACGTCGTGGTCATGGTGAAGGTGCCGTTGCCTTTGTAGGTGGGGTGAATGTGATTGAACCATGTCAAATCGCGCGAAACCACGATGAGATGCATCAATTTGTCGTGAACGACATCAAATTCTTTGACCGGCTCGCCGCTTTTGGCATCGTTGATTTGCAGCGTCCACGTCGTGGTCTTGCCGGCGGGAATCGCGGTGGGTTTGGAGGCGAAAAGCAGTTTGGTCGAATGCGGATGCGCTTCGAGCGCCTCGGCATCGCTGGCGTGGCCGTGATCGTCGCCGGTTTTGGCGGCGGACTGGGCCGCGCTGCTGCCCTGCGGCGCCGCCTCGTTTTGCGAAACGGAAGTGTTGGCGCTGGAAGCCGTTGTTGACGGCGCATTGGCCGAATTGCAGCCCGCGAGAAGGGCGGCGAGCGCCGCGCCCGCCAACAAGTTCGCGCCGCGAAGATGCGGATGTTTGAATGAGATGTTCATGGGATGTTTGGTTTGGATTCCTTTAGTTTTCTGGCTCGATGAAGAGCCGGTTGAGTTCGTGTTTGACCGGTTCCCACGCCCAGAGGGCACCCGACTTGCGGGGAGGGTTAGGGAGGGGTGAGTGGTGCAAGTGAGCGCCCGATTCAGGAACAGACACTCTTTCGGCCCACCCCCCTAACCCTCCGCGCAAGCGGAGAGGGAACCGGTCAACACTTTCTAAGCGCCGCGCGCCGCCTCCGCGCGCAGTGCCGCCGCGCCCTGGGTGACGACCTGTTCGCCTTGCTCCACGCCGCGCCGAATTTCGGCCAATCCGCCGCTCTGGGCGCCGACCGCGACTTCGCGGCGCTCGTAAACGCCGTTTTTGGCGACGAAAACGATTTTGGCGGCGCCGTCTTCCAGAATCGCCGAGGCGGGAACGACGAGGGACAACGGGCCTTCGCCGGTCTGGATCTGGCCGCGCACGGACACGCCCAGACGCAGCGCGCCAGGGTTGGCGATGAGGGCGCGCGCCGTCAAAGCGCGGGTCTGGGGATTGACCGCCGAGCCGATAAACGAAATCCGCCCGCGAAAGCGGCGCCCTGGGGCCGCATCGGTCGTGACCGTGACGGGCGAACCGATGCGAACCTGAGCGGCGTCGGCCTCGAACAGCGCGGTTTCGAGCGCGACGGTATCGAGATTGACAATCGAGAGCAGAGGCGCATCGGCCTGCACCAGCTCGCCCAGCGCGACCTCACGGTTTTGCACGATGCCCGCGAGCGGTGCGCGAATCGGCACCGCGACGCTGCCGCCAGGAGAACTTTGCAGCAGCTTCAGGGCACTGCGCGCGGCGTCGGCGTCGGCCTGCGCCCCCACCAACTGCGCGCGCGCGGCCTGAATTTGCGCCGTGTTGTTGAGATTGCGGCGAAACACGGTCTGCTCGCGCGCCAGAACCGAATTGGCCTCTTCCAGAGCGCGCCGCGCCTTGAAAAGATTGGCCTGCGCGCTTTGCAACCCCGCGCGCGCCGTGCCGATTTCGCGGCGATTGGCAATGTTCGCGCCGAAAATCGCCCGTTCGCGCGCCAGCGCCGCGTTCGCCAGAGCCACTCCGCTCCGACTGCGCGCGACTTCGGCTTCCCGCGCCGCGACATCGGCCTGCGCGCCCGCGAGCGCGCTCTGCGCTGCCGCGACTTCCGCCGCGCCGTTGACGCCGCTCGATGCCACGCGATTCTGACGCGCCACTTCCTGCGAGGCCGCCGTTTCGTCGCCCTGCGCGGTGCGTTGCCGCGCCTGCGCCGTCTCGAAGGCTTGTTCGGCGACCTCGAAATCGCGCCGCGACACCAAACCTTCCGCCACCAGAGTTCGCGCCCGCGCCAGATTGGCGCGCGTGGTGGCGACTTCACTCGCCGCCGCCGCGCGCGCCGCCTGCGCCGCGACCAGAGCGCGCCGCGCCTCTTCAACCGGACGCGCGCCGTAAGCGCCCGCCGCCGCGAGCTGGCGTCGCCGCCGCAGTTCGGCACCCGCGCTCCCCACCGACGACTGCGCGTTGGAAAGCGCCGCCTGTGCGCTTCGCAATGCCTGCGTCGCGCTCGCCGCCTGCGCGCGCGCCGCTTCGAGCGAGGGCGCGCCGTAGCCTCCAGCGCGCGCCGTGCCCGCGACGGCGTTTTGAGCCACGCGCGCCGCCGCGACGGCGGCTTCCTGCACGCGCACTTCGCCCTGCGCCTCGGCCTGAGCGCGCCGCGCCGCTTCGAGAGGCGCGCGCGAAAACACTCCGGCCCGCGCCTGCGCCTCGACGACGCGCAGGTTGGAGCGCGCGTTTTGCAGTCGCGCGACGGCCTGACGAAACGCCGACTGCGCTTCGCCAATGGCGCGGCTTTCCACAATCGCCACGACCTGCCCTCGCGCAACGCGCTGGCCCTGCTGCACGTTCAGCCGTGTGACGCGCCCAGGAACGAGCGACGAGACCCGCGCGACCCCATTAGGATTGGGCGCAATGGTGCCGCTCACCGCGATCCCGCTCGCCAACTGCTCGACCCGCACCGGCGCGGTCGCAATGTTCAAAAACTGCGCGGTTTCGCGCGGCAAACGCACCTGTCCAGGCCGCAGCGCCGTCGATTCCACAGCGCGCGTCGTGGCGTTCAGCACGATGCGAATCGAACCGGCATCGACGCGGCTGGTGACTTCCCCCAGCGCGAGGTTGGAGGCCGCGTTTGGGGCCGCAGACGGCGCGCTGGGCGCCGGTTCCTGACTGTGGTCTTCGTCGCCGTGCGCGCGAACCGGCAGCGCGCTCCACAAACTTGCGCCCAGCGTGAGAAGCAGCAGCGCCGCCGTCGCGGTTTCGGCGGGCTTGTGAAGCGAAACCGTTTCCTGATTGGAACCGCCGCCAGTTGGAGTGCCCGAAGTCGGCGTGCCCGAACCGCGCCGGCGCCGCCGCTTGAGCCAAAACGCCGCGAGAAGTCCCAAAACTCCAATTCCTGCCCCGAAAGGCAGCGCGCGCCGCCAGAATGGGGTCGTCGCGGCAGCAGGCGTCGCGCCCGTGCCTAATTTGAGTTCAAAAGGCACAAGGGCGTCAACCGGCTGGCCGTTTCGAGGCGTGATTCGCAAATCGAGTTCGTAGCGTCCGGCCCCAGGGAACGCCATCGCTTCCTCTTCGCCGTTGAATTGCACCCGATAGATGCCGGTCGTGCCCTCTTCCTTCGCGGTCACGGGCGCCAGTTTCTCGCCGCTCGCCGCGTTTTTGAGCACGCCATTGATCTGGGCGCCCGCCAGCGCGGCTTCGGTTCCGGCGCCGCTTTGCGCCAGATCCGAAAGGCGCAGCGTGATTTGAGTTTGCGTGGCGCTCTCCGTCATCGCGGGGGCACTTTCGGCGGGGCCGTGCGAATGGCCGTCGGAAGGGTCGCCGCCCGCCCACGCGCGCGGCGCGGTGAAAAATAGAGCCGCGAGCAAAAGAAAAGTAGGAAAGATTTTTTGCATGATTTCTCCGCTTAGCGGTCTCCGGCGGAAGGCGGGTTGAGTGGCGCGGTTTCGACGGGTTGAATCGTGCCGGACGGAACCGTTCCCAGGGGCGCCACGCCGTCGGGAGCCGCCGCACCGTCAGGATTGTTGAGGGTGCCGGTCAAATCAGCGGGCGCGGCGCCCAGAGCGCTTTCGAGCGCCGCTTCACCGGTGCGCGTGCCCACGAGCGCCTGGAGATATTCGGTTTGCACCTGGCGCAGCGTGCGCTGCGCTTCCAAAACTTCGAGGTAAGTCGAGGCGCCCTGCGCGTAGCCGATCTGGGTTTTACGCAGCAAATCGAGGGTTTGCGGCACAATGCCGGTGCGAAAAATCTCGACGGTCTGGCGCGTTCCTGCGAGACGAGTCAGCGCCTGTTCGACCTGCACCGCCGCCTGAGCGCGCAGAGCATTGATTTGGGCTTGCTGGGCGCGCACCTCGGCCTGAGCCGCTTTTTTCTCGCGTCCGATGGCCCCGAAATCGAAAATCGGCGCCGTAATGACGGCGCGCAGCGCCGTTGCGCCCGATCCGAAAACCGCATCGCGCCGCACCTGCAATGCGATTTGCGGCAAACGCCCCTTACCAATCGCGCGCGCCTGCGCCTGGCGCGCTTCGAGCGTCGCCTGCGCGCCCAGGATATCGGGCCGCGCCGCGATTTGAGAAGCAAAATCCGCGCGCGCGGCTACCAAGTCGGCACCGCTTGGCGACGGCGCGCCCCCAGACGGCGCGTTTTCGGTCTGCACACTCGAATTTGCCGAAGAGGAAAGCGGCGCGCGCAGAGCGGCGGCGAAATCGGAGGCGAGCGGCAGCGTCACGCGCAGGGGCGTTTGCGGATCTTGTCCGAGGAGGGCATTGACCTGCGCGCGGCGCACCAGCCGTTCGGCACGCGCGCCTGCCAGCTCGTTGCGGGCGCGCAACAGTTCGAGGTCGGCGCGCTGCACTTGCACGACGGGCACATCGCCGAGCTGGGCGCGGCGCGCGGCGGCGTCGCGAAAGAGCTGCGCGACTTCGACCTGCACCGCTCCCAGATTTTCGGCTTCCTGCGCCGCGAACAACTGCGCGGCGGCCTCTTTGACCTGGACTCGCAAACCGCGTTGCGCCAGCGCGACTTCGCTTTGCGCGCGGCGCATTTCGGCGCTTAAAACTTCGGCCTGCGCGCGCCGCGCGCCGAACACATCGAGCGGCTGCGACACGATGATTTCCTCTTCCGCCGCCTCCCGACTGCCCACGATGCGCGGCGCGATTTCCACAGTCGGACTCTGCCTGGCGCGCGCCGCGCCCGCGCGCAAACGCGCCGCTTCGAGATTTTCGCGCGCGACCGGAAGTTGCGGATTGAATCGCAGCGCGCGCTCCACCAGCGCTTCAACCGAAAATTCCGGCTCTCCCGTGCTATTTGGATTTGAATTGGAAAGGGCCGGCACCGGTGGCGGCGCGGGACTCTGGGCTTGAATTCCCGATGGAAAAAGCGCCAGCGCGGCTATCAAAGCCGCGCGGCTCGTCCGGCGTGGGGGGACGATAAACACGAATGACCTCCTCGTTCTGCTGTCAACGGCTCGCAAGCCTCGAAAATCAGAAGCATTGGAGCCGACAAACGACACGACCGCAGTCAATGCGGCGCGATTACAGCGAAACGGGAGGCGCGCGGCCCGCCAGAGCGGGATGAAAAGGCGAAACGGGGCGTGAAAGCGGCGGCGACGGCCCCGCGCGACCAAAGCGGCCCGTTACCGTATAGAAGCGAAAAACCGAGGTCGCCAGAGCGGGAAAAATCTCGCCGAACGCGGCTTTGGGGCTGCCGGAGTTGGACGCGGGAGCGACGGCGCCTAAAACCGCGTCCTGCGGCGACGGTTGCTGGCTGCAACACATATCGGGCGCGGGGGCGTGTGTCGTCGCAGCGCTGGCGTGAGAATGCGCGTCGTGAGAATGTGCCGTGTCATCCGCGCCCGATTCGTGCGTGTGAGCCGCGTGAGAATGGGAAGAGTGCGCGGGTTCGAGGCCCGCATTGTGCGGCGCGCAAAACGACTGCGCCGACAGAGGTTGCAGCAAAAACAGCAAAACGCCCAGCAAAAGCGGCAGCGACGCCCTGCGGCGGTCGCGGCACAGCGCGCCGAAATCCGCGAGAAAATTTCCCCTCGGTCGGCGCGGGCGCGCGATGCCTGGTATCGCTTTTTTCATGCGGAATTTGAGGTGGGAGACAATATCTCGTCTTCTCAACAACCAACCAAATTATACGCTATGGCGGTATGGGCGCTCCCCTCTTTTGGCGCGTTGGCAGGGCGATTTTCCTGCACCGCGAACGCGAAAAGACGGCGCGCGTATGAAATGAGAAGATACCCCGTGAGGGCACAGACTTTCAAATGAACGATTCTTCCCGCAAAAAAATCAAAGCGCGCGTCAATCGCATCGCCGGACAAATCGGCGGCGTCGGCAAAATGATCGACGACGACCGCTACTGCCTCGAAATCCTCGACCAAATCTCCGCCACCCGCTCGGCGCTCGACGCCCTGGGCGTGGAACTGCTCACCAGCCACCTCGAAAGCTGCGTCATCTCCGGCGGCGACGAAAACCAGCACGAATGCGCCCAGCCGCGCACCCAGGACGAACTTTTGGAGGAAGTGCGAACCTCGCTGCGCCGCTTTTTGAAATAATCGCGCGCGGAGGAACTTGTCGCGCCGCCGCCGTTCTATTATACCCCCAAGAGGTATAAAAAATGCAAACCATTCAACTTTCGATTTCGGGCATGATGTGCGGCGCGTGCCAGAATCACGTCACTCAGGCGCTGCAAGGTGCGGCGGGCGTGCAAAGCGCGAGCGTCGATTTAGAAGCGGGAAAAGCGAGCGTGCAGGGTGAGAATTTGGACACCGCGCGCCTCATCGAAGCTGTCGAGGAAGAAGGCTACGGCGCCAAGGTCGAGTAAGAAAATTTCAACCACAGAGACACGGAGACATAGAGAGAAGGTGAGATTTAAACCTCTTTTTTTCTCTGTGTCTCCGTGTTTCTGTGGTTATTCAAAATCATGAAACAAACCGCCGATTTGCCGCTTTTGGGAATGCACTGTTCGGCGTGCGCGAATCGCATCGAAAAGGCGCTTTCCAGGGCGGAAGGCGTGGAAAGCGCGAACGTGAATTTCGCCACCACGCGCGCCAGCGTCGCCTTCGACGCGGAGCGAACCGATTTAGAAACCCTGCGCGCTGTGGTGCAAAAAGCTGGTTACGACGCCATCGTCGCGCCGCCCGAAACCGGCGCCGACGAAGCGGGCCAGTCGCTGCACGACGCCGAAATCGCGGCGCGCGAGGCCGAGTATAACGAGCAAAAACGCAAATTCCTCGTCGCGCTGATTTTGACGATTCCAGTTGCGGTTTTGGCGATGGGCGGGCATCTTTTTCCCTCCCTGGAGCGATTTTTTAATTTCCCTGGCCGCGCCCATCTCGAACTGCTTTTGACGACGCCGGTTTTGTTCTGGGCGGGCCGCGAGTTCTTCACCGGCGCCTGGAGCGCCGCGCGCCACCGCGCCGCCGACATGAACACCCTGGTGGCCATTGGAACCCTCGCCGCCTACCAATACAGCGTCGCCGCGACGTTTGCGCCCCATTTTTTCGCCGTCGCGGGGCAGGGACATGGCGCGCACGCGGGCGTTTATTTTGAAGTCGCGGCGATTGTGATCACGCTGATTTTGATGGGCCGTCTGCTCGAAGCGCGCGCCCGCGCGCAAACCGGAAGCGCGATTCGCGCCCTGATGGGACTTGGGGCCAAAACCGCGCGCATTGAACGCGACGGGCAGGAAAGCGACGTTCCCATCGAAGAAGTGCGCGTTGGCGACCTGGTTTTAGTGCGGCCTGGCGAAAAAATTCCCGTCGATGGCGTGGTGGTTTGGGGCGAATCGAGCGTGGATGAATCGATGCTGACGGGCGAAGCGATGCCGGTCAAAAAAGTCGCGGGCGATGGCGTGATTGGCGCCACGCTCAACACGGCGGGCAGTTTTCGCTTTCGCGCCACTAAAATTGGGAGTGAAACCGTGCTGGCGGGCATCGTGCGTTTGGTGCAACAGGCGCAAGGCTCCAAGGCGCCGATTCAAAAGCTGGCCGACCAGATTTCGGGCGTTTTCGTGCCGATTGTGATTTGCCTGGCGATTGCGACTTTCGTGGCCTGGTTTCTCTTCGCGCCGAGCGAAAATCGCCTCACCTTCGCGCTTCTCACTTCGGTTTCGGTTCTGGTGATCGCCTGTCCGTGCGCGCTGGGATTGGCGACGCCAACGGCAATTATGGTCGGAACCGGACGCGGCGCGCAGGCCGGAATTCTTATCAAAGGCGGCGAAGCGCTGGAAAAAGCGCACGCCCTGACGACGGTGGTTTTCGATAAAACGGGGACGATCACCCAGGGAAAACCGAGCGTGACGCGCGCTTGTCCCCATTCCGGCTGGAAAAACGTCGATTTCCTGGCTGTCGTGGGCGCCGTTGAAAAACTCAGCGAGCATCCTCTGGCGGCGGCTATTGTTCGATTTGCCGAGGAAACCGGAGTCGAAATTGGAACGGCTACGGGGTTTCAATCTCATGTCGGACGCGGCGTTTCGGCTCAGGTGGAAAATCGGGGGGTGCAAGTGGGTAGTTTGCGCTGGCTGCGTGAAGAAGGCGTCGTCTTCGATGAAACCAAATGGCTCGATTTTTTGCACTGCGAGCCAATGAGCGATGAACTCAAAGACGAATTTGAGGACGATGCCGCAGATTGGCCCGTTGGTTCTGTGGTCGGCGTCGCCGTCGATGGGGAATTTGTAGGGGCACTTGTGGTGGCCGATCCGATTAAGCCTGGTTCAGCCGAGGCCATCGGGGAACTGAAAAAACTGGGCTTGGAAGTCGTGATGCTGTCCGGCGACAACGTCCGAACCGCGCGGGCCATCGCGGGGCAAGTCGGCATCGAGCGCGTTTTCGCCGAAGTTTTGCCCGATGGCAAAGCCGAAATCATCCGCGCCTTGCAAAGCGAGGGCAAAGTCGTGGCGATGGTGGGCGACGGCATCAACGACGCGCCCGCACTGGCGCAGGCCGATGTCGGAATTGCGATGGGAAGCGGCACCGATGTGGCGCTTGAAGCCGCCGATATCACGCTGATGCGGGGCGATTTGCGCGGCGTGGCCGCGAGCATCGCGCTTTCGTGGGCGACGGTGCAAAACATCCGGCAAAACCTCTTTTTCGCCTTTATCTACAACGTGCTGGGCATTCCCATTGCGGCGGGCTTGCTTTATCCCTTCACCGGATGGCTGCTTTCGCCGATTGTGGCGAGCGGCGCGATGGCGCTTTCCAGTGTTTCGGTCGTGACCAACGCGCTGCGGCTGCGCCGCTTTAAAATTGAAAGGGGGCAAGGCTGATGGACACAGCCCAAATCGGTGTTTTAAGCGGCGGAATCGCGCTTATCGTCTTCACTTTGTGGTTTTTCTTCGGGCCGCGCGCGGGGGAAAGAGCGGCAGTGGGCGCGGGCGGCGCGCAGGAAATCACGGTTGTCGTCAAAGGTGGCTATTCGCCCGACCGCATCGAAGTGAAGCGCGGCCAAAGGGTGCGTCTCAACTTCCGCCGCGAAGAAAGCACGGCTTGCACCGAACAGGTCATTCTGGGAGATTTCGGCATCTCGAAAATGCTGCCGCAAGGCCAGAACGTGCCGGTCGAGTTCACGCCCGACAAAGCGGGCGAATTCACTTTTCACTGCGGTATGAACATGGTGCGAGGCAAGCTGGTCGTCAAAGCCTGAAATGAACGAGAGGCGGGGGGGGGGGGGCCCGGGCCAGGGCGTGGCCTATCTAAGATTTTGAATGTGGGAGCACCCCCGCGAGGAAAACAAAAAAAATATAAAAAACAATGGGGTTGTTTAGTATTGGTGTAGTTATAAGAGAAGACACCCCCCATGAGTTCTTGTTATAAAGGAATATGGTTCGGAAACACACAACAACAACGAGCAACAC
>JAUJNG010000001.1:28489-480116 GCA_030448265.1 Abditibacterium sp. | reverse complement strand
TATAAATCATTGAGCCACTGATACTGGTTTTTTTTTTTTTTGGTTTTTAAGCCTGTTGATCGTTTGGTGGCGGGGGGGTGTCCGCCCTTTCCAATTCTTCTGTAATATTGATTGGAAGAGGGCGCAAGCCCCGCTTGAACGCGTTTCTCCTGATTTTCTTTGTGTCTCCGTGTAGAGTGGTTCAGGCTCCAAGATCTCATTTCACAGGCATATTTTCCACGCGCAGCCAGAACAGCTTCGGCCAGTTCTTGCCCGTCACGAAAACGCGCCCGTTTTGCGCGTCGTAGGCGATGCCGTTCAAAACATCCTCGCGGCCCGTTCGCTCATGGGACTTCAAAAGCCCGCCTAAATCGAGTTGCGCGACCACTTGGCCGGTTTTGGGGTCGATGACGACAATCTCGTCGGTCTGCCAGACATTGGCCCAGATGTAGCCGCGAATCCATTCCAGCTCGTTGAGATTGCGTTGCGGCGCACCGTTGCGTGTCACTCGAACCTGGCCGAGAGAGGCGAAGTTTTTGGGATCGCGCCACGTCAACACATCACTGCCATCACTTTGCAGCAAACGCTTGCCATCGCTTGTCAGGCCCCAGCCCTCATTTGCGTAGGAAAAGCGCGCGAGCGGCTTGAAATTGGCGTCGAAAACGAAGCCGGTTTTGCTTTGCCAGGTCAGATAATAAAATTTGCCGCCCAAAAACGCCAGACCTTCGCCGAAAAAGGGCGCGGGCAGTTTGAAACGCCGCACCACCTGTCCCGTCGCCGCATCGACTTCGCGCATTTCGGACTTCCCTTCGAGTCCGGTCGATTCAAACAGCTTTCCATCTTTCCACAAAAGCCCCTGGGTGAAAGCCGAAGCGTCGTGAGGAAAAGCGCGCGCGATGCTCCAACTCAGTTGGCGAACTTCGTTGCGCGGCGCGGCGGCTTGTGAAACCGGCGCGACCGGCGGCGTGGTTTGGGCTTGGGGCGCGCAACCGGAAAGCGCCACAACGGAAGCGAGGAAGAAACGATTCACGAAGGAAAGTTTAGCGAGGCGGCGCTCACCCGCTTGCGCGGCCCTCACCCGTCGCTTCGCGCCACCCTCTCCCGCAAAGCGGGAGAAGGACAACGCGCACACCTACAACCGAGCAGCGAGTCACAGTGAAAACACGAGGGTGGCAGTCTCTCCTTCTCCCGCTTGCGGGAGAGGGTGGCGCGAAGCGACGGGTGAGGGCCGCGCAAGCGGGCCAGGTTTCCACCTTAAAACTGCCGCGTAATCCCCAGTCGGAAACTCCTTTTTTCCGCCGGATGAGTGTGAATGTCTTCGACACCTTCGGGTTCGCCTGGCAGTTGGGAAGTGTAAAAGTAGTCGATGTCGCTGACTTTAGCGTTGAACAGGTTGAACGATTCGAGGCTGATTCGCAATCCATTTTTCAAGCGGTAACCGATGCGGCCATTGACGAGTGTCGAGGAACTCGACCGCACGCTGTTGTCCTCGATGAGCGGGCGCGGGCCGAAATAGCGCAGTCGAATCGCGGCGCCCAGACCACGCGGCGGTTCGTAGCTCGCGCCGATGGCCGCCACGCCTTCGATGGCGCCAGGAATGCGATTGCCTTCGGGCGCATCATCGCGGAAACGGGCGCGCGCAAAAGCGAAATCGGCGTCGAAAATCAGGCCAGGGCGCGGCGTCCAGTAGTTGGTGACTTCAATTCCCACGCGCTGCGAGGGCCGCGAGGCTTCGGTGGTGCCCGCGTCGCCCACGAAAAGCAGTTCCGAGGCGGAATTGAGTCCAAAAAGCGCAATCGTTGACTGCAAATTACCCCTCACGCGCCGCGCGCCGATTTCCCCGAAATTGGAGCGCACTAAAGGCGTGACGCGCTCGGCGGCTTCGCGGCTTCGCGGGTCGATTGAAATCGTGGTGCCGCGCGCGTCGTTGGAGTGAAAACCCTGCCCCGCCGAGGCGTAAAGTTCAATCGAGGGCGAGGCGCGATAGGCGAGGGCGAGTTTGGGATTCAAAATCGAATCGGAAGTGCGCCCGCCGTTTTCCGCGATGCTGGAATCGACGCGGAAGCGATAGGCGTCGTAGCGTAAACCCGCGACGGTGCGAAAGCGCTCGCTCCACTGAATCCGGTTCTCAAAATAGGGCGCGATGGAGGTTTCGACGACCCGATCTTCGCGCGTGGTGTCGAAGCGCTCGCGCGCCTGCGTCAGATAAAGCGCGACGTTGCCGATGTGGTCGCGCCGCGCCTGCAAACCGACGCTGTTGGTCATGGCGCGAGTTCCCAACTGGCCCCTGAAATCGCGGCGCGCCTGGAAACCGTAAACGCGGCGCTTATCGGCCTGCTCGAACTGGTCGCCCCGAACGGGATCATCGAGAAAATAGGTGAAATTCGACCACAAATTGAGGCGATAATCAATCGCGTAGGCCGAAAACCGCGTGTCGCCGCTCCAGGCGTTGCCGGAGATGGAGTAGCGGCTCGATTCGCCGCCGTCGGTGGGGTCGATGTTGCCGAAACGGTCGATTAAACCCGCGTCGATGGCGCGCTGCGGAATTTGGTCGGTCGAGTTCCACTGGCCGTCGTAGCCCATGCCAGTGAGCGTGAAACCGCGCTTTTCGTCGCCGCGCGCGTAGCGAAGCAGGCCGTTCAATTTGCGAAAATCTTCCGGCAAAACCCAGGGGCCGTCGTAGTGCATCGCCTCGACGCCATACATCAAGTTTTGCCCCATCTGGCCCGTCGAGAGCAAGCGGCGGCGTCCGAAGCTGCCGCCATCGAGACTTTGGGTCTGCGCCACTCCGCCGTTTAGCCCCAGACGCATCGGGTAGGAAATATCGACGCTGCCCGCCGAGGAAAAATCGCCCTGATCGGCTTCGTAGGCGCCCTTGCGATAGCGCAGGCCCGACACCAGTTCGGGAAAAAGCAGATTAAGGTCGATATAGCCCTGCCCGTGACCGTGCGTGGGCATATTGAGCGGCATTCCATCGAGCGAAACCGCCAGATCGGTTCCGTGATCGAGGTTGAAACCGCGCAAAAAATACTGGTTTGCCTTGCCGCTTCCTGAATGCTGCGTGATGATGACGCCTGGCACAGTTTCTAAAAGTTCGCCTGGCCGCAGAATCGGGCGCCGTTCGAGCTGCTGCGGGCCGACGACGCCTTCGGACGCGGCATCGGCGCGCCCGATTTGCGAGGTGGAACGCTCTTCGACCACCGAAATCACGGTTTCGGCGGGTTCGGGAGTCGGGGCGGGAGTTGGCGCCGTTTCGGGAGTGGGAGCGGATTGTGCGTCGGGCGCAACCGGCGCGTCGGGAACATTTTGCGCGAGGACGAGCGGATTTTCGGCGGGCCGGTCAACCACGACTCGTTTGCCTTTCGCGTGCGCCGCAAGGGGCGCGACGGCGGGGAGCGCGAGAGCGCCTACGAGCAAAGTTTTATTCATGGGAATGAGAGTGCGACGGCAAATCCTGGCCGGTCGCCGTCACGATGAGACGGCCATGCTTGACGCCTTTGGCCGCGATGAGGCCATTGGCCAGAGCGCGAACCTGCACGGCATCGCCGCGCACCGCGATGACTTCGAGACAGTTGTCGTGGTCGAGATGAACGTGGAGCGTGGAAATAATCAGGTCGGTGTGGTCGTGCTGCAATTCGGTGAGCAGACCCGACAGACGCGGTTTGTGATGGTCGAACAAAAGCGTGATGGTGCCGGCGATTTCCTCAGCCCACTCGCTGCGATGTTCCACCAGAGCGGCGCGCACCATGTCGGCGACGGCCAGAGAGCGGTTGGAATAGCCTTTTTCGAGCGCCATCGCGTCGAGTTCACGCGCCAGTTCGGTTGGAAGTGACACGCTGAATCGTGCCACGCCTTCGCTCGAAGGCCCATTTTCGGGCGCGGTTTCGGCGGGTTTTGTCGCCATAAGTCAGGGCCTCCGCACCAGAGCGAAGGCGAAATCGCGTCCTAAATCGGTCGAAAAGGAAAGATGGATCCACAGCATCGCCAACGGCTCCAGCAGGCGCGAGATTTTCAAATCGCCGGCGCTCACCGCTTCAAAGCCAATCGAATCCGCCAGTTCCCGCACCGTTTCGACGGCCTGGGCGTCGTCGCCGCAAACGAACATCACGTTTTTGCCCGCCGCGTATTGCGGTTCGCGCATGTTGTCGAAGCCCGTCTGGTTGAAGCATTTGACGACTCTGGCACCGTTCGCCATTTGAGCGATTTTTTCGGCGCCCGAAGTGTCGAATCCGGCGGACAAACTCAGTTTTCCGTCGGCAAACTGAAGCGGGTTGGTCGCATCGATCACAATCTTGCCGCCCAAATCGTCGCACTCGCGCAGCGCATCGGCTACGGCGTCGTAAGGCACGGCCAGTAAAATGAGCTCCGCCTCGCGCGCCGCCTCCGCGACGGTTCCGGCCCGCGCTTTGGCGCCAATTTCGCGCAGCAGTGTCTGACTTTTTTCGCCCTGGGGATGCGGCACGCCGAAATAAACCTCGTGTCCCACTTGCGCGAACCGTTTGCCCAGCGTCCCGCCCACCGCGCCCGCGCCTAAAATCGCAATCGTCATGGCGTTTCCTCCAAATTCGGTTTGAAATCGCGTCGCAACGCGGCAGTGAGAAATGCCGTGTTACGAAACGATAAAATCGTAACACTTCCTCACTGCACAAGTCAAGGGCGATTCAGGCGGATTTGAGAGTAAAAACGGTGATTTCGGGCCGCGCGCAAAAGCGGATCGGCACGCCGATGGTGCCCAGACCGCGATTGGTGTAAAGCGCCATGTCACCGACGCGGTAGAGGCCGCGCGGGTATTTTCGGGCGCCCCTGGGCACATAAACCGGCCCCAAAAACGGCAGGGCGATCTGTCCGCCGTGCGAATGGCCGGAAAGCATGAGGTCGAAGCGCCCCAACGCCGCAACTTCGTCGGCGAAGTCGGGTTCGTGGCCCAGCAGTATGGCGGTGCCCTGGCGCGGGAGAGCGGCCAGCAGCGCCGCTAAATCGGCCCTGGCGAGGAGCCAGTCGTCGAGACCGGCCAGCCACAGCGCGTCACCTCCGCGCTCGATTTTGGCAGTCGTGTTTTGCAGGAGATGCACGTTGGCGCGCTCGAACGCGCGCCTCGGCTGCTCCGACCACCCATAGTGATCGTGATTGCCCAGCACGGCGAAAACCCCTTCGCGCGTCCGCAAACGCCGGAAACCCTGAAACAGCGCCTCGCCCTGCCAATCGCCAGGGCCGGAAATGTAATCGCCGGTCAAAACAATCGCGTCGGCGCCCTGCGCGCTGACTAAATCGGCGATGGCGGGAAAATGGCGGCGCATTTCGCCGCCCTCGATGTGAATATCGGAAATTTGCGCGATGCGAAAACCGTCGAAGACGCGCGGTAAGCGCGGCAGGCGAAGATCAAGACGCATGATTTCGATCCAATCGGGTTCAAAATAGCGCCCCCAGCCCAGTGATCCCGCGCTCAGCCCCAGCGCGCCCAAACCCAGACGCGCGCCGCGACTCAAAAAAGCGCGTCGCGTGATTTTGGGTTCGATAATTGGGGCCATACCCGCCTCAATTTGACACGCGCGAGGCGGCCCGTCGAGTTTTGGGTGTGGGAAACTGCAAAGAAGGCGGGGTCGCGAACCACCTAACCCACACTAAACCCCAGGCCAAACCCCGTTTTCAATCAGCGCACGCGCCTCGAAAACATCCAGGCCGCGCGAAAAATAAAAGCCCTGGGCGAACTCGCAGCCCAGATCGCGAAACAAATCGCGTTGCTCGATGGTTTCGATGCCTTCGGCCACGACATCCATTTCCAGCGCGTGCGCCAGCATGACAATCGCGCGCACGATTTCCAGATTTTGCCCGCCGTCGGAGACTTCCTGCGCGAACGAGCGATCAACTTTGAGGGTATGGAGCGGCAAACGGTGCAGATAGGAAAGCGAGGAATAACCGGTGCCGAAATCGTCGATGGAGAGGTGCAGACCGAGGTCGCACAGGCCCTGAAGCTGCACCGCGACGAATTCGAGATTGCCCATGATGGCGCTTTCGGTAATTTCGAGTTTGAGATTGGCGGCGGGCAGGCGGGTTTCGAGGAGAATGTCGGCCACGCAGGTCACCAGATCGTTCTGCGCGAACTGGCGCGACGAGAGATTCACGCTGATCGAGTGCGGCGCCCGCTCGCCGAATTCGTCCATCCAGGCGCGCATCTGTTCGCAGGCGGCGCGCAAAACCCAGCGGTCGAGGCGCAAAATCAGGCCGGTTTCTTCGGCCAGCGCGATGAAATCGCCTGGCCGCGTCCAGCCGCGAAGTGGGCGGTTCCAGCGCACCAGGGCTTCGAAGGAGTGCAGTTTTTCGCTGGGAAAATCGAGAATGGGCTGGAAATGGAGGATGAAATCCTGTGCATCGAGCGAGCGGTGCAGATCGGATTCAAGTTCGAGGCGCTGCATCGCGGCGGCGTGCATATGGCGGTCGAAAATCTCGTAGCGATTGCGCCCCGCCGTTTTGGCGCGATACATCGCGGTATCGGCGTCGCGTAGCAGTTCCTCGGTTTTGGTGTAGGTCGCGGTGTTGAGCGTGATGCCAATCGAGGCGGTGACGAAAACTTCCTGGCCTTCGAGGGGAAACGGCGTGGTCATCGAGCGCTGAATCCGCTCCGCGATGTGCGTGGCGTGCGACAGGTCTTCGATATCGTCCAGCAGCAGCACGAACTCGTCGCCGCCCAGACGCGCCACGGTGTCGGCGCTTCGCACCAGGGTTTCCAGGCGCCGCGCGACGGCGCCCAGCAAGCGGTCGCCCACGGTGTGGCCCAGCGAATCGTTGATGTGCTTGAAACCGTCGCAGTCGAGAAACAAAACCGCGAACAGATAGCCGTCGCGCCGCTTGGAATACATCAGCGCGCGCTCCATGCGCTCCATGAGCAGGGCGCGATTGGGCAGTCCGGTCAGACGGTCGAAAAAGGCGTCGCGAAAGAGCCGTTCTTCGGCTTCTTTGCGGTCGGTGATATCGATGCCCACGAAAACCGACGACTGGCCCAGCGTATACTTTTGCGCCATCAAAAGATAAACGCGCCGCGCGCCGTCGATGGTCATCGGGACTTCGCGGGACGCGCTTTGCTGGCGCGAGCGCACAAATTCCACGACGAAACTGCAGAATTCGGGGCTGGAGTTCAAAAATCCGACTTTTTTGCCGACGAAATCTTCGGGTTTGAGTCCGAAAGTGGCCGCGAGGCGCGTATTGATGCCCAGATATTCCAGGTCGGCGTTAATCCACGACACCCCGCCAGGAACGGCATCCAGAAGGGCCTGAAACTGGTCGCGCGCGCGCTGCAACTCGCGCGCGAGCCGCTCGCTTTGAGAGCGCAAATCGCTCAATTCGGCTTCGAGTTGAGGAACTAAAAATTGGGATGCGAGCATGGACGCGCCCTACCGCTACTTCTTGGCCAATTCCCCTTCAATGGCGCTCACCAGGGGCGCCGCATCGGGCGCGACGTTCGACTTGAAGCGCGCGATGAGTTTGCCCTCGCGCGTCACCAGAAACTTCTCGAAATTCCAGCCGATTTCGCCCTTGAGATCGGGATTGGCCTGCTCGGTGAGAAACTGGAAAAAGGGCGCTTTGCCCTCGCCCTTGACGGAGACTTTGGAAAACATATCGAAGCCCACGCCGTAATTCTTCTGGCAGAACTCGCCGATTTCGGCGTCGCTGCCAGGCTCCTGCGAGCCGAAATTATTGGCCGGAAAACCCAGAATCGCCAGGCCGTCCTTGCCGTATTTTTCGTGCAGCTTTTGCAGGCCGGCGTATTGCTTGGTGAAGCCGCACTTGGACGCCGTATTGACGATGAGCAAGGTTTTGCCCTTGTATTTGGACAAATCGACTTCGGTTCCGGCGAGGTTTTTCAGTTTGAAATTGTAAACGGACATGGGTTTGGTGGGCGCGCTCGCTTTGGGTGCGGGGGTTTTGGAATCGCTTTTGGTTACGGCGGAGCGCGCGGTTTGGATGGCGGCGCCCGTCAAAACGACGGCAGCGAGGAGGGTCAAAGTGCGAATTTTCATATTTTTCCTTGTGACTGACAGTATGGCGAAAATTGATTAACCACAGAGACACGGAGACACAGAGATTTTTTTGAGTTTAAAACCCTCTTTTTCTCCTTCTCCGTGTAGGGTGGTTAATCCAATCCCAGTTCGTTTTTCCATTCTTCAAACGAAATGCGCGCCAGTTCAAAAGTGCCCGAAGTGTCGGTGTAGCCGCCCGCGCCACCCATGCGCCCGACGAGTTTCAACTCCGCGCTTTGGACGTAATTTTTCGCGGCGTCCACGAATTCCTCGCGGATATAAAGCGCCACGACTTCGCCGATGATCAAACGATTTTGACCGATGAGCAACGTGGAATGTTCGCGGCATTCGAGCGCGGCGGGCGTTCGGGCCAGACGCGGCGTTTCGATGCGGCTCGACGGCGCGACTTCGAGTTCGGCGGCCTCGATTTCCGAGATTTCGGCGGGAAAATCGACGGCGCAGATGTTCATCGCTTCGACTAACTCCTGCGACACCATATTCACCACGAATTCGCGCGCGCTGCGGATGTTGGCGGCGGTGTCTTTGGGCGTTGCTTCGCTTTTATTGCCCACGCCCAGCACCACGAGCGGCGGATTGCTCCCCACGAGATTGAAAAACGAAAACGGCGCCGCGTTCAGCATCCCATTTTCGCTCCGCGAGGTTACCAGGGCAATCGGGCGCGGCACCACGACGCCGGTGAGCAGTTTGTAAGCCTCGCGCGGCGCGAGCGTTGTCAAATCGAAGTTCATGCGAATTTTTGGGCCACGAACTCGCGCGCCGCTTCGATATCGGCGCTGGTCAGGCCGTGCGAAGCGTTTTCCCAGCGCAATTCCACATCGGCGCCCGCGCGCTGAAAAATTTGCGCCAGGTTTTCGACGCTTTGGGTTGGCACGATGGGATCGAAGCGGCCCGACGCCAGAAAAATTGCTTTGCCATCTAAATCGGGCCGGTTTTGCGGCTCAAATGGCGTCATGCCACGCAGCAGAACCGCGCCCGCCAAAGTTTCGGGCCGCGACAAGAGCAAACTCGCCGCGATGTTGGCGCCGTTGGAATAACCCAGCGCGACCACTTTTTGAGCCTCGAAACCGTATTTTTGACCCGAAGCGGCCACGAAATCCGCCAGTTTCGCGGTTTCTTCGCGCAGATTTTCCAAATCGAAAACGCCTTCGGCGAAACGGCGAAAAAAGCGCGCCGCGCCGTTTTCCGAGATGTTGCCGCGCGGCGCCAAAACCCTCGCATTAGGGAAAAGGCTTTGGGCGAGCGGAATGAGATCGGTTTCGACCCCGCCGGTGCCGTGCAGCGCCAGAACCGTTGTCGCGCTTGTGCCACGCACGAATTGATGGATGAAGTGGGTCATCAGATGCACCGGATGCTTCAGCTTCCGGTAGAAGGCAGTTGAAGCGGCGCCAATCGCGCCTCAATTTGCGCGCGATAAGTTTCGAGCTGCGGCGGCAGTTGCAGCATCGAGCCGAGCCGTTCGACGCTTTCATCGACCGCGAAACCTGGTGAATCGGTGGCGATTTCAAACAAAACGCCGCCTGGTTCGCGGAAGTAGATGGACTCGAAATAACTTCTATCCATCACTGGCGAGGCGTTGAAACCGGCGCGCACCAGTTCGACGCGAAACCGAGTCTGCGCGGCCTCGTCGGCGACGCGAAACGCGACGTGATGCACGCCGCCCGCGCCCGTCGTGGCGCGCGGCGCATCGGGCAGACACGCCACATCGACAACGCCACCAATCCCCTGCCCCACTTCAAAACGAAAACGATTCGGCTCCAAAAGCGAGGGCGTTTCGACATTTTTGAAGCCCATCGCGCCGGTGAGAAGCTGCGCGGTGTGTTCATAACCTTCGGCGGCGATGGTGACGGAGTGAAAGCCGCGAATGGCGTATTGCATTGGAACGGCGCCGTTTTCCCACGCGAAACCGGCCTCGGCGCGCGGCGACGCGATGAGTTCCAAAACCAGGCCGTCGAAATCATGGAATTGAATCACTTCCTCGCCCCAGCGCGCGGGCGGACTCGTCCATTCGATGTTTTTCGAGGCCAGATAGCTTTTCCACCAATCCAGAGCGCCGAGGGGAACCGCGAAAGCGGTCGCGGCCACGACGCGGTTGCCGTGTTGCGCGGGCGCGCCGCCGCTCCACGCGAAAAACGTGAGAACCGTGCCAGGACGTCCCATTTCGTCGCCGTAATAAAGATGATAGGCAAAGGGATCGTCGAAATTGACGGTGAGTTTGACCAGGCGCAAACCCAGGGTGCCGCAGTAGAAATCGAGGTTTTTCTGGGCGTCGGAGCAGATGGCGGTGACGTGATGGAGGCCGGAAAGGGTGTTCATGAGCAGCTTTAATGGCGAAATCGGCGCCAAAAATAAAAATTCTTGCGAAGTTGCTGGCTAATGCTGTTATATTATTCGCGGCACGAAGCGAATCTCGCTCCGTGAGAGGGAGAAAATCCCGCAATTTCAAACCTGTCGTCGTTTTACGTCACACAACGGAACATTTCGGTGAGCCATCAAAGTGCGTCCAACTCGCGGCATTTCAAGGAGAAACAGTATTATGGCTAAAGGCACCGTTAAATGGTTCAATGACACCAAAGGCTTCGGCTTTATCGAACAGGAAGATGGCGGAGAAGACGTTTTCGTCCACCACAGCACCATCCAGTCGCAGGGCTACCGCTCTTTGCAGGAAGGCTCCAAAGTTGAATTCGAAATCAACCAGGACGCCAAAGGCCTGCGCGCCGCCAACGTCAAAGTCGCCGGCTGATTGCACTTTTATAAGGCATAAGAAAAGGACGCGGAGAAATCCGCGTCCTTTTTGCGTTTGTCTTCACTGCGGCGGCGCGATGGGAGCAACCTCGGGCTGGTGCGACGCCCATTTGTCGTTGAGAAACGCGCCAAAACGCGCCGCCTCTTCGCCCGATGCAAAGGCGCGCTTGGGAACGATAAGTCCGGCCTGGGGCGCGTTGAGCACGAAAAAATGGGCGTCGGTTTCGATGATTTTGTGAATCGCGGGCCAGAAAAAAGTGTCGCGGCCCGAAATGGACGTGCCACTCACGCCTTCGTCGTCGGCTTTTATGGTGATTGGCCCCGCGAACATAGGCTGTTTTTTGAGTTGGTGTTTCTGAAAATAAGAAATCGCCACAAAAAACACGGAGACAAGGACAAGCGGCAGCAAATACGAGGCAAGATGCGGCCAGACCGCTTCAATGCCGCCGAATTGAAAACGAAGGCGCAAACGGCGGTCAGAGGCAATTTGCAGCGCCATAACTATAAAAAGCATCGGCGCCACGATCCAGATTTGCGCGCCGCGCGCTTTGACGGCTTTGAGAAAGGCGTTCCAATCGTCTAAATCGAGGCGAAACGTGGTTTCCATGAGTCGATTTCCAACACTCTTCCCCCATCGGAATGGCGGCAGTCTTCACTGTTTTTTGAGACGGACGGTCGGCGTCCCGAATTGAGTAATTTTCGTTTGCCAGGTTTTTTCTTGTCTGCGAGAGGTCATTGTGGCTTCCAAAAGATCTAACCTTAGTGTTCTCCCTTCGTTTTCAGGTGTTACCCTGGCCTTATACTCCGTAAGCACGATTTGGCTTGAAGCATTTCTGTCGTCGTATAATCTTTTATATTTATAGTGCATCACAGCACTTTTCCCTACCATTTCATAAGGGCAAGGAACGTTTTTTTGCACATATCCTCTATTACCCGTCGCGTAGTTCATAGAACACGATCCTGATGCTTTGAAAGAGATAAGTAGTTCGACCACCTTGCCATTTCCTCTTTTGAAAGCCCAGGTGCCGGTGTAAGGAAACTGCCCTTCTCGCCAGAATGGAGCCAGTAAACAAAGGGACAGAGAAATCCCCAAAGCAACAACGGCGACGTTTTTGAATTTCTTCTTTATCATTTTCAAACCTCGACAAGTGCCTCAATTGCTGAAGGAACTTCAAACTATCGCGGCGGGAGAAGCAGTGTCGGTGGCGTGTTGTTCATGGTTTTTCACCCATTTCTCGATGCGCGCGACATAGCGCGGCAGTTCCAACTCGCGCGCGGCCTTGAGCAGTTCAACCCAGAACTCGCCGTCGCAGTCGGCGGAGGCGCCGGTTTCTTCGAGCGCGCTAATCGCGGTGCGCCAGTCTTTGCGCCCCAGCGCCGCGCTGTAAACCGCCAGATTCTGCAAATCCAGCTCTTCGCCGATGCGAATGAGGATGCGGTGCGCCGCTTCGAGATGAGTTTTGATGGAGTCGTAGTTCATAAATCTCAAAAACGGCGGCTGAGTTCTCAGCCGCCGTTTTTCATTTTAACTTGCACCTATTCGCCGCCGGTGAGTTTGGGCAAGTCCGTCGCGCCGCCGCTCAATTGATATTTGGTCTGGGTTTGAAGCGGCAGGCCGTAGAGTTTGATGAAGCCCAGCGCGGCGTCGGAATCGAAGGTGTCGGCTTCGTCGTAGGTCGCCAGTTCGTATTGGTAGAGCGATTTGGGCGATTTGCGGCCCACGATCATCGACGCGCCCTTGTAGAACTTGAGGCGCACCGTCCCGACCACGTTTTTCTGCGACGATTCGACAAAAGCGCGCAAATCCTGATGCAAGGCCGAAAACCACAGGCCGTTGTAAATCATCTCAGCGATTTGCAGCGAAACCTGCGCCTTGAAACGCGCCTGATCGCGCGAAAGCGTCATGTCTTCCAAAGCCTGATGCGCCTGATGCAGCACGACGGCGGCGGGCGATTCGTAAATCTCGCGCGATTTGATGCCCACCAGACGGTTTTCGACGTGATCGATGCGCCCGATGCCATGCTCGCCCGCGATGTCGTTCAAACGCTGCACGAGCGTCACGCCGTCCATTTCCTCGCCGTTGAGGGCGTGGGGAATGCCGTTCTCAAAATCGATTTCGATGTATTCCGGCTTGTTGGGCGCATCTTCGGGGTTTTTCGTCCACAGCCAGACTTCGGCGGGCGGCTCGATCCAGGGGTCTTCCAGAATGCCGGCTTCGATAGAGCGGCCCCACAGGTTGACATCGGTCGAATACGGACTGTTGACCGAGGCGGGAATGGGGATATTGTTTTGGCGCGCGTATTCGATTTCGGCGGGACGCGACAGTTTCCACTCGCGCACCGGCGCGATGATTTGCAAGGCGGGGTCGAGCGCGGTGACCGAAACATCGAGGCGCACTTGATCGTTGCCCTTGCCGGTGCAGCCGTGCGCGACGGCGCGGGCACCGACTTGGTGGGCGACATCGACCAATAATTTGGCGATGAGGGGCCGTCCAATCGCGGTGGCGAGAGGATATTCTTTTTCGTAAATCGCGCCGGCCTGGAGGGCGGGAAAGGCGAAATATTTGAGAAAGAGGTCGCGGCCATCGGAGATTTTGGCGTCAACGGCGCCCACATCGAGCGCGCGCTGGCGAATTTCGGGCAGGTTGCGCTCGGAGCCGAGGTCGATGGTGAGGGCTACGACATCGTAGCCGTAATTTTCTTTGATCCACTTGATGGCGACCGAAGTATCGAGGCCGCCGGAATACGCTAAAACAACTTTTTCGGGCATGATTTGTTAATTTTCTCCTGTTAATGGGCCGCCAACTTCGTTCGCTACCTTCGGACGCTACTTTTTCGCTACTTTTTTGGAAAGAAGTCGTGTTCGCCGCAGGCGTTGCGTCCGAAGGTAGCGAACGAAGTTGGCGGCCCATTAACGCGAACGCTACGATTTTATATCACGGTTTAGAGTTTCCGCTTCCTGCTGTGCCGCCAATCGTTCTAATTCACGGCGTTGGCGCGCCATTTCTTGGTCATTACGGCGCAAATCCTGGTGCAAATCGGCGATTTTTTGCTGGGTGCGCGTCAGTCGCGCCAGCAGCGCCATCGCCAGGCCGACCGCGAAGAACAAAATGACGATTAAAAGTAAAATTTTCATGGATGAGTTAGCCTCTTGAGGAGAGAGCCGATAATATGAACGATTTCCGTCTGGATGAGTTAGAGCCTCATCTTATGTTTCAGCAACTGGCCGAGGGCATTAACCAGGTGCTTTATATCACGGATGTCGAGCCGTCTAAGGTGGTTTACGTCAATCCGGCCTACGAAGCCGTGTGGGGACGCTCGCGCGAGAGTTTGTATCAAAACCATATCTCCTTTGTCGAGGCGATCCATGCCGACGACCGCGAGTGCGTCATGGACTCGCTCGCGTGCCAGAAGCGGGGGCAGGCCACCGAAGTCGAATATCGCGTCGTGCAGCCCGACGGCGCAGTTCGCTGGATTATCGACCGCTCTTCGCCGATTTTTGATGCCCAGGGAAAAGTCCGCCGCATCGTGGGAATGGCCGAAGACGTAACCCAATCCAGGGAAACCGAGAGTCGCCTGCGCGAGCAAACCGCGTCCCTGGAACGAGTCATGGCCATCGGGCAGGTCTTGGTGGCCGAACTCGATTTGCAGCGCATCGTGCAGTCGGTCACCGATGCGGCCCGCGAACTGAGTGGCGCGCAGTTCGGCGCCTTTTTCTACAATGTCTCCGATGACAAAGGCAAAAATTACACGCTCTACACGCTTTCGGGCGCGCCGCGCGAGGCATTTGAGAAGTTTCCCATGCCAGGCCCGACGCAAATGTTCGGCCCCACCTTTCGCGGCGAGGGCACGATGCGCATCGACGACGTGCGAGAAGACCCGCGTTTCGGCCACAACGAGCCGTATTTCGGAATGCCCGCCGGTCATCTGCCGGTGGTGAGCTATCTGGCGGTTTCGGTGGTGTCGCGTTCGGGCGAGGTGCTGGGCGGCCTGATTTTCGGACACGAGAAAGCCGGAGTTTTCACGCCCGAACAGGCGCGTCTGGTCGAACATCTGGCGACGCAGGCCGCCGTGGCGATGGACAACGCGCGTTTGTTCGAGATGGTGCAGCAGGAACGCGCTGTCGCGCGCGCCAACGAGCAGGATTATCAGTTCCTGGCCGAATCGATTCCCCAGATCGTGTGGGTCGCCAACGCCGGCGGCTCGGTTTCCTATTTCAACCAGCGCTGGAACCAATATACCGGACAACAGCCCCAACAGGGGCACGAATGGGGCTGGCAGACCATTATCCATCCCGACGACCTGCCCCTCACTTTGGAGCGCTGGGGATATTCGGTAAAAACCGGCGAAACCTACGACATAGAATACCGCCTGCGCCGCGCCTCCGATGGCAGTTATCGCTGGCACCTGGGGCGCGGCGTGCCCCTGCGCGACGAAAACGGACAAATCATCAAATGGTTCGGCACCTGCACCGACATCGACGACCAGAAGCGTTCGCAGGGGGCCGTGCAGTTTCTGGCCGATGCCGGTGCAGTTCTGGGGTCTTCGCTCGAATACCAGCAAATTCTCAACAGCCTGGTTCGGCTCGCGGTGCCCACGCTGTGCGACTGGTGCATGGTCGATGTCGAAGAGAACGGCGCTTTGCACCGGCTGGCGGTGGCGCATCAAGACCCGCAAAAAGTCCAGCTCGCCTTCGACCTGTTCGAGCGCCTGCCCCTGCCCCTGCCCGACCACGTGGCGGGGGGTTATGTGATGAAAACGGGGCAGTCGCAGCTCATCAGGGAAATTTCCGACCAAACCCTGATTGACGCGGCTCAGGACAAGGAACTTATCGAAGCGCTGCGGCAGTTGGGCCTTAAATCGGCGATGTTCGTGCCTCTGAGCGCGCGCGGCAAAACCATCGGCGTGTTGACGATGATTTCGGAACACGCCGAGCGGCTTTTTAGCGAGGAAGACCTCGTTTTGGCGCAGGAACTGGGGCGCCGCGCCGCCGAAGCGGTTCACAACGCGCGGCTCTACCGCGAATCGCAGGGGGCGCTGGTCAGCGCCAACGAAGCGATGCGCGCGCGCGACGAATTTCTCGCCATTGTCTCGCACGAACTCAAAACACCGCTCACCCCAATTCTGGGCTGGGTGAGCATTCTGCAATCCCTGGCGCAGACCGTTCCCGCTTTGAGCGACGGAACGGCGCAGCGCGCCCTCGATGTGATCGAACGCAACGTGCGGGCGCAGTCGCAGCTCATCAACGACTTATTGGACGTGTCGCGCATCGTGACGGGCAAAATGCGGCTCGAAGTGCGGCCCGTCGAACTGCATTCGGTGGTCGAATCGGCCCTCGAAAGCGCCCAGCCCGCCGCCGATGCCAAAGGCATCGAAATGCGCGCCCAGCTCGACCGGCGCGCCGGCAAAATCAACGGCGATCCCGACCGGCTGCAACAGGTGATGTGGAATTTGCTCTCCAACGCCATCAAATTCACGCCGCGCGGCGGGCTGGTCGAAGTGATTTTGTCACGCCTCGATTCCTCTCTGCAAATCGAAGTGCGCGACACCGGCCAGGGCATTCCGACCTCGTTTCTGCCCTACGTCTTCGACCGCTTCAAACAGCTCGACTCCACCCCCACAAGGCCGCACGGCGGTCTGGGACTGGGCCTTTCCATCGTGCGCCACATGGTCGAAATGCACGGCGGGACGGTGCGAGTCGAAAGCGCGGGCGAAGGCCTGGGCGCCGCGTTCGTGGTGCGTCTGCCGGTTCTGGCGGTTGAAACCCCGACCATATCCGGCCCTTCGATCAACCACGTTTCCTCCGATAATATGGAGTTCATCCACGCCATCAACACCCAGACTTCGCGCCAGATCTTGGCGGGCCTGAAAGTTCTGGTGGTGGAAGACGAATCCGATTCGCGCGAACTGATCGTCACCGTGTTGCGCGACTACGGCGCGCAGGTCTGCGAAGCCGCCAGCGTTGCCGAGGGATTTGTGCTTCTTCAGGGATGGCGACCCGATATTTTGGTGTCCGACATCGGAATGCCTCACGAAGACGGTTACACGCTGATTCGCGAGGTGCGCGCCTTGCCCGAAGACGGGGGCGGAAAAACCCCCGCCATCGCGTTAACGGCTTACGCGCGCATGGAAGACCGTTTTAAAGCGCTCGCCGCGGGCTTTCAAAACCATCTCGCCAAACCGGTGGAACCCGCCGAACTCGCCATCACCATCGCCAGCGCTTTGGGCCGAAGCGTGGATTGAAGTGGTTTTTGGGCGCAGGGAACGCTCGTAGGGACATGGCTTGCCATGTCCTTGGAAAGCGTAAGAGCCAACGAAGGACACGGCAAGCCATGTCCCTACGAGATCCCTACCCCTCTCCCAAAACTGGCGCTTTCTGGCCGCGCGAACCAGTCAGCAAACCGCTCAATAACCACGACAGCACCGCCTTTTGCGCGTGTAACCGGTTTTCCGCCTGCTGAAAAACGCGCGACTGCCCCGATTCCATCATTTCGGCGGAAATTTCTTCGCCGCGATGCGCGGGCAGACAATGCAAAATAATCGCGTCGGCTTTGGCGCGCGCCATCAGTTCCGCGTTGATTTGATAAGGCGGAAACACCCCCAGGCGCCGCGCCGACTCTTCTTCCTGCCCCATCGAAGTCCACACGTCGGTATAAACCGCATCCGCACCTTGAACGGCTTCTTGCGGGTCGCGAAAAATCTCGACCTTTCCATCAGCTTTGGCCCATTCGACGAATTTCGTGTCAGGTTCAAAGCCTTCGGGTGTCGCGGCGGCGAAGTTCACGCCGACCTTAGCGCACAGCAGCATCAGCGAGTGACAGACGTTGTTGCCGTCGCCCAGATAAGCGATTTTGCGCCCTTCGAGACGTTTTTCCTCGCGCAGCGTCAGCAAATCGGCCAGCGCCTGACAGGGATGTTCGATGTCGCACAAGCCATTGATCACCGGCACGCCCGCCCACTGCGCCAGTTCCACGGCGGTTTCATTTTTGAAAACGCGCGCCATGATGCCGTCGCACATCCCGCCCAGAACCCGCGCGACATCGGCGACCGATTCGCGCTTTCCCAGCCCGATTTCCTGGGGCGCGAGCGTGATGGCGTGCCCGCCAAGCTGAAACATCCCCACATCGAAGGACACCCGCGTGCGCAGCGACGGCTTCTCAAACACCATCGCCAGGGTTTTGCCGCGCAGGATGTCCATTTGCGCGGCGGGATTGAATTTGATTTCGGCTTTGAGCCGCGCGGCCTCGGCGAGAAGATACTGCGCGTCGTCGCGCGAAAGGTCGTTGATCGAAAGAAGATGATTCATTAAATTGCGCCGCCGAAAAGATCGCACCACATCAAGGCTCCAACCACGCCGTCCACTTTAACAAATGGTAATTCTCGAATATCGCGCACGTCAGATTGATAACCGCGTAGATTAGATTCCGTCTCAAAGCCGAAATTGCCATCAACTTTCAAATCCGCGTAGGCCCCTGGCCCATCATGAGGCGATACCGCACTTTTCAACAAAGTTTGAAACGCGCGCACCGCATCGCCTTTCGAGCCGCGTTTGAGCGGCACAATCAATTGAGGAAACGTTTGCGACGCGACAATCCCATCCGCTTTCAAGCCGTTTTTGCGTTGAAAAGCGCGCACCGCCGCCGCAGTTTGCATTCCGAAAACGCCATCAATGGGCGCTTTGTAAAAACCGCGCGAGCGCAGCAGATATTGAATCGCCGTCACTTCGGGCGACGATTTTTTCGTCGCACTCTGGCGAAACGTCGGCCATTTGAGGGCCGCGACAACGCGCCGTTTCGGCGCGGCTTCAAGTGGCGCACTGGGCGCGATGATCAAACCTAAAAGCCCAAACAAAAGCAATTTTTTCATCATTTCACCGCGTAAAAAAGATGTCGGCGACCTTCGCCGCGCTCAACGGTTCGAGTTCATGGCGGTCAGTCGTCACGAACTGCCCACCCAAACGCCGTGCCAGGGCGACTCCGCAGCAATCGGCGAGAGAAACGCGCTTCCAATCGGCTTTGAGTTGGGCGGCATCCTCGCAAAACTGATTGTCCAAAAGCTCTGAGCGGATCAAGCCATCTTCCTCCAACGCGGCGAGGAAAGTCCGCGCCTGCAAAACGTCTGATTCGCGTGACGCATCGTAGAAAATCTCCATCCAGTTCAACGCATGGACATAAACCAAATCTCCAGTTTGAGTCAGCAAATCTGCGACAAATTTTCCTTCGGGCTGCCCCCGCAACAGGTCAATAATTGGCCCCGCATCCAAAACATATCGGCTCACTCCCCTTCTCCCAATTCGCGCGCGACTTCTTCGCGCCGCGCTCGGTGGATGTTTTCACTGGAGAAGCCCTTGACGTGGGCCGCAATGCCCCACGATTTTAACTGCCGCCGAGGTTTTTGAGCAGGAATCGCGCGCAAACACTCAAGCGCGATTTCCTCGCGCGTCACCGATTTTTCGCGCGCCAACTCGTCCAGCTTTTCCTCAATTTCTCGCGGTAATTCCAAAACCAAAGTCATTGTATTTCCTCCCAACTGCGACCCAAAATCGTCATCGCCTCATCCACTTGCTTTTGCGAAACCACAAGCGGCGGCAAAAAGCGCAAAATCGAATCGCCCACCGCGTTGAAAATCAAGCCGTTTTCCAGCGATTTTTTCATCAACTCGCGCGCTCTGGGAACATGGAGTTCGACGCCGATCATCAAACCGCGCCCGCGAATTTCGGTCACCGCGCCCGATTTTTCGCCCCAATCGCGCAGTTTCCCCGCGAAATAAGCGCCCACCGTCGCGGCGTTCTCCATCAGATTCTCGTTTTCGATGACATCGAGCGTCGCATTCGCCGCCGCGCACGCCAGGAAATTGCCGCCAAACGTCGTGCCGTGACTGCCAGGCGTCAGGGCCGCCGCAACGTCTTCGCGCGCCAGCATCGCGCCAATCGGGACACCGTTCGCCAGGCCTTTGGCCGTCGTGATGATGTCGGGGCGCACGCCAAGCCATTCGTGCGCCCACCATTTCCCCGTGCGCCCATTTCCGGCCTGCACTTCGTCGAAAATCAGCAGCGCGCCGAATTGGTCGCACAATTCGCGCGCTTTCTGGACGAATTCGGGTGAGGGCAGCAAAATGCCGCTTTCGCCCAGAATCGGCTCCAGCAAAAACGCGGCGGTTTTCTCCCCAATCGCATTTTCCAGCGCCGCGAGGTCGTTCAATTCGATTAAAACGTGGCCAGGCGGAAGCGGCGCGAAACCCTTGTGATAAGCCGCGTTCCCCGTCGCGCCCAGAACGCCGAGGGTGCGGCCATGAAAACTTTTCCACACCGAAACCACTTCGATTTTGCCGTCATTTCCCGCATCGTGATGCCATTTGCGCGCGAGTTTGAGCGCCGCTTCGTTGGCTTCCGCGCCCGAATTGCAGAAAAAAGCGCGAAAGCCGTAGGACAGATTGGAAAGCCGCCGCGCCAGTTCGACCTGCGGCGCGATGTAGTAGTAATTGGTAACGTGCATCACGCGCGCCGCTTGACTGGCAATGGCTTCAACGACGTGGGGATGCGCGTGGCCGACCTGCGTCACCGAGATGCCGGCCAGAAAATCGAGATAGCGTTTTCCGGCGAAATCCCAAAGTTCCATGCCTTTGCCATGCGAAAACGCGACCGGCAAGCGCTGCCCGTAGTTCTGAAGGCCAAACTGCGCGTCGGCGGCGGCGAGGTCATCTAACACCGAATTTTTCGAGTGCAGATGATGCGCGGCGTCGGGTTCGGATTGCTCCAAATCGGCGGGAGTTGCGGCGTCGAGCGCGGGGGCGATTTCAAGGGTTTCGGGTGTCATTTTGAGAGGTCTGGGAGCGGTATGGATATAAGTTAAAAGTATGAATCTACAGCCAGAGGTTATCTTTGTTGAGCGGTTTGTTCCAGATGCGGAGGAGTTGCTGCGCTCCATCCTCACCCAAACGATCTGGGATGAGCGACTGCACGCGCGCCTCACCGCCAGTTTCGGCGCGCCCTACAACTATTCCAACATGACCTATCCCGAAGTCCCCATGCCGAAGTATTTGCAGGAGGTTTGCGAAGCGATCAATCTCATCGCGCCTTGCAATAATTTAAGAGTTACACAGTTGGACTATTCACAGCCACTGCGTTCAAGCGGGGCTTGCGCCCTCTTCCAATCCTCAGTTCTCCCGATTGGAAGAGGGCGCAAGCCCCGCCTCGACCAAAGTTTCCAACTGCGTTCCTCCTAAATTCATTGACTGCCTCTTGACGACAAATGTAGGCATGATTTAAAATAAGTTGACGACAGGAGTCGTCAACGATGTCGAAACTCAAATTGGGCGAACAGGAAAGCGCGCTGCTGGCGTGGGTCGCGGCTCACGCTCCGGCAAGCGCGGCGCAAATCGTGGCGGGCTGGGGCGAGGCGAATGGATTGGCTCGAACTACGGTCACCACGATGCTGGAGCGACTGCGCGCCAAAGGTTATCTAACGCGCGAAAAAGCGGGGGCGTCTTTCGTTTACGCGCCGCAGGACGAACACCAAACCCAGTTGCGCGGCGTGGTGGGGCGCTTTGTGGAGCGAACTCTGGGCGGTTCGCTCGATCCCTTCGTGGCCTATTTGAGCGACGCGAATCTCAGCGAAGAGCAGAAAACGCAGTTGCGCGCTCTGGTAGAAAAGCTCGATTCCGAACCCAAAAACGACGAGGAGACGCGATGAATGCCGTTTTTCTCGCCTTCGAGCGCGCGAGTGTCTTTGGTTTGGTGGCGCTCGTGGTGGCTCTGAGCGCGCAAGTGGCGCTCAACGGCCGCGTTCCCGCTTCGTGGCGAGTGTGGATTTGGCGCGCGGCGATGCTTCAAACCGCGCTGGCGTTGGTTCCACTGGCGCCGCTTCGCCTCGCGGTTCTGCCGCCGCGTCCGCCAGTTGCCACGCCGGTTGCGGAAGGGAAAAGTCTCGCCGCGCCGCGCCCCATCGAGAATGAGCGGCCTCAGTCGCTGCCTCTTCCCGCGCGGCGTTCTTCGCCGTCGCCCCACACCGCGCCCGCTTCCCCGCCCGCCTCTTCAAGGCTCGAAGCGATAGCGCCCACGCCGCGCGTTGAAGCGATTGGCTCTGGGCAGCCCATGAATTGGCGGCCTTTTCTTCTCGGTTTCTACGCGCTGGGATTAGGATTTCAACTCGTCGCCCTGGCGCGCTCTTTTCGGCGCGTGCGGCAAATGCTGCGCGCTTGCACACCGCTCGAAAACGCCGCGATTAAGATTCAAGTGGGCGAAATCGCGCGGCGAATGCGCGTTGCGCCCCTGCCTCGACTGCTCCAGAGCGAAAACGGCGCGCCGTTTTTGACCGGCGTATTCCGTCCTGTGATCGTTCTACCGCGCGCGCTGTTGTCACAAAACGATGATCTGGAAGCGGTTCTCTGTCACGAACTGGCGCATTTGAAGCGCCGCGATCTGGCCTGGAACGCCCTGTTGTGGCTCATTCAGAGCGCGTTTTGGTTTCACCCGCTCATCTGGGCGGCGCGGCGTTTTCTGGCTCTGGAAACCGAAAGCGCCTGCGACGAAATAGTTTTAGGTTCGACTTGCATCACGCCGCAGTCTTATGGCGCGCTGCTGCTAAACACGATGAAAACGGAACACACACCTCTCACGGCGGGCGTCGCCGACGGCTTTTTCGCGCTCAAAACGCGCCTCGTTCGCTTGAATCGAACGCCCATACGCCCGCATCGCGCGGTTCGAGTTGCGTTCGCGGCGGCGCTTTGTCTGGCGTTTGGGGCGCTGGTTCCGCTTCGATTTGTAGCACGGGCGCAAACTGAAACACCAGTGTCGCCTCTGCAAAAGGCGGTTGGCGGAACGGTGGTCGATGAAGGGGGAAAACCGGTCGCGGGCGCGACGGTTTACGCCATGAGATCGAGAGACAATGGCGGGAAGCCGCTCGAAACGACGGTTTCGGACGCCAATGGCAGGTTTCGCTTTTCGTTCCAGGCGACGGCGCCCTTCGCGCTCGATATTTTCGCCGATGCGGGCGCGCGCGGCCTGGCGCGCCATTACACCTTTCTGGGGTCGCGGCGCAAATCGTCGCTCGTTCTCAAGGTGTCTCCAGGCGCGCGGACGCGCTTGCAGGTTTTCGACCCGCGCGGTCGGCCCGCCGCCGGTTTGACCTTGCGTTTGTGGCGTCTCGTCCCGTCGGCCAATTCGTGGCTGGCGCTGCCCAGACCCATTTTGCAAACCATGCGAGCCACTACCGATGCGCGCGGCGTGGCGATTTTCCCGCCGCTTCCCGCCAAAATGCTGGCGCAGTTCGTCGTGGACGACGAGCGCGACGTGCCCACGCGCTACGGTTCGGGCGACCGGCGCGGCAAGCGATTCGCGCCGCTTTCGAGCGAAGACGCGGTGACTCTGGAAGCGCCCGAAACCCGCAAAACGATTCGCCTGCTGTCGCCGGTTCACCTCGTAGGCCGCGTGTCGCTTCCCGATGGGCGCGGCGCGGGCAACGTGCTCGTTTTGGCGCGGCGCATCAACGCGGCGGAAGCGGCGGGCAGAACCCACGAACGCGAGCAACTCATCGCGCAAACGCGCTCCAACGCGCGCGGGCTATACGTTTTATACGGGCTGCGTCCTGGCCAATACTGGGTGTGGATTTATCCCGAAAAGCGCCTGACGCGCGACTGGGTCGGCCCCATCGTTCAAAAAACCTTCGCATCCGGCGTCTACGTGCAGAATTTCGCCCTCTCGCGCGGCGCCATCATTCAAGGCGTCGTGCTGGCGCAGAACACCAAAGAGCCGGTCAGGGGCCAAACGATGGGCCTGCACGGGGCGCAGGGCAACAACCACCAATACACCATCACCGACGCGCGCGGATTCTTCCGCTTTCGCGCGTTGGGCGGCACGCAGCATTTGTGGGTTCATGCCAACGGCAGCAACTCGCCGCAGCCTGGCCTGGCTTTGCCCGCCAAATCCGAGTTCGATTTTTCCATCAAAAACGGCGAGAAGCGCGATTTTCGCATTGAAATGCCACTTAAGCCGGTTATCAAACCGGTGACCGGAACGGTTGTAGGGCCGGACGGCAATCCCGTCGCGGGCGCGCTGGTTTCGGTGGAAGGTCTGGGCGGAATGCGCGATTTCGGGACGCACACAAGGATGCGAAGCGATCAAAACGGGCGCTTTTCAATTGCCGCGAAGCAGGTGTCGCAACCGGCTCGCTTGTTTGCCCAGACGCCCGACATGGTGACGCTTCACGGCACGGTCGTCCAGAGCGGCGACGAGGTGACGCTGCGCCTCGAACGCGACGCTCTGGCGGGTTTCGAAGGGCAAATTCTGGATCAGAAAACTCGCAAACCCCTCGAAGGCGCGCGGATATATTTGCGCTTCGTTGATATCGGCGGCATCTATTCGATAGAGCCGGCGAAGGGCACTCTGGAGAACGGCAGGTTTTCCTCGGGGACGATGACGCGCTCCGATGCGGGCGGAAAGTTTTCCTTCCCAAAGCTGCGCCCTTTTCGCGCTTATTATCTGCAAGCCCGTCTCGACGGCTACCAGCCGGTTGACATCGCGCCCGCGCCGCTCCGCAGGGGCCAGACGCAACGGCCCACGATTTTGATGCCCCCGCTTCGCGCTTCTTTGAGCGGTCGCGTCGTGCGCGCCGACGGCACTCCGGCGCGCGGTTTTCAGGTTTTATTGGACGATGGAAAGGGGGTTTCGACCAAAAACGACGGCACCTTTCTGATGCCGCGCGTTTTGGATGAAAAATTCCGGCTTTACGTCATCGCGCCCAACAGAGGCGAGTCCTGGGGGCCGGTCTGGACGCGCGGCGGACGCACTGACGTAGTTTTTCGCTTGACCGACGCACTACGCAGCCCAGCCCGCAGCTCCGCTCCTTGGCAGCGTGCCCGCAGCGAGCGAAAAAACCTCGTGGGCCGCGAGGCGCCGCCATTGCGGGTGAGCGGTTGGATTGGACAGCCGGTTTCGCTGCGCGGAAAAGTCACGCTGTTAAGTTTCAGTTCATTCATTCCTGCATCGGAATCGCTCAACGATTTCGCGCGTTCTTTCGCCTCGCGCGGCGTGCAGGTCGTGGGCGTGCAAAGCCCACGTCGGATCGGGAAACAACGCGCCAAGACCCTGGCGGAATTGCAAAATTACCAGGAGGCGAGCGACATCGCCTATCCCCTGGCGCTCGATGCGCCGCTTCCAAAAGCGGGCGAGTTTCTCTGGGTCACCGGACAAAGTGCGGCGTTTTACCAGGGCGCGCGGTTCGTGGTCATTGGACGCGACGGCAAAATCGCCTTCGTTGGCGACGACGCGGCAGACGCGATGCGAGCGGCGCTTGCGCTGACCAGGTAATTGGCGCGCCGGTTTCGCCATCAAGCTAAATTGCCACCCAGAAGCAGGATTGTCATTCCGAGGAGGCACGACGAGGAATCAGTGGCAGTTTCCACCTCTTTGCGGCTAAAACGAGTCCAGTCTGTTACTGATTCCTCGTTGTGCCTCCTCGGAATGACAGCGCGCAGTGGGTGGCAACCTGGTCAACCATTTCAATAAATCATCGTGCCGCTTCCCGCATCCGTGAACAGTTCGATGAGCAGCGAATGCGGCGCCCGCCCATCGACGATGTGCGCGCGCGCGACGCCGCCCCGCACCGCTTCGACGGCGCAGCGCACTTTGGGAATCATGCCTTTGGCCAGCGCGCCCGATGCCATCAGTTCCTCGCTCTGCGCCACGCTCATTTCGGCGATTAAAGAAGTTTTGTCGCTGAAATCGCGGTAAACGCCCGCGACATCGGTGAGAAGCAGCAGTTTGGCCGCGCCCAGTTCGCGCGCGATGGCGGCGGCGGCTAAATCGGCGTTGATGTTGTAAGTCTGCCCCCCGTCGTCGGGCGCAATCGGTTGAATCACGGGCACGAAACCGCCGTTTTGCAGCGCGCTAATCAGGGTTTTATCGACGCGCTCAATTTCGCCGACAAAGCCCCAATCCGCCTCGCCGACAAACTTTCTGGCGCGCATCAAATGGCCATCTTTGCCGGAAATCGACACCGCCGGAGCGCCTTTGTCACCCAGAAAATGCGCGATGCCCTTGCCGATTTGCCCCAGCACCATTTCCGTGACGCGCATGGTCTGCGCGTCCGTCACGCGCATTCCGGCCACGAAATTCGGTTCGATGCCGAGCTTTTGGCACAGCGCCGAAATTTCCGGCCCACCGCCATGCACCACAACCGGACGAATGCCTACATAATGCAGGAGCGCGATATCGCCCATCACGGCGGCTTTGAGATCGTCGTCGAGCATCGCGGCGCCGCCGTATTTGACGACTACGGTCTGGCCGTGCAGTTTTTGAATCGAAGGCAGGGCTTCGGAGATGATTTGGGCGCGCGCGGCGGCGTCGAATTGGAGGGGTTCCATTTGAGCTATAGATTTCGAAAAATTTAACCACAGAGACACGGAGACACAGAGAAAAAGAGGTTGCAAAGAAATTCTCTCTTTTTTCTCCGTGTCTCCGTGTCTCTGTGGTTAATTTTCAGGCTTCGTCTTCCTCGCCAATTAGAACGAAGCCTTCGGGCACGTCGAGGCGGCGATAGATTTCGGCGACGGGAAGGGAGATATTCAAAAAATCAAGTGGAATTTCCTGATTGCGCCACTGGTAGAGCTGCAAAACCCATTCGCCCTGCGTGTTGCGGCGATAGTGCTTGATAAACACGCGGCGCTGTGAAACGATGAGATAGTGGAGAAGCGAGGGAATCTGAAAATAAGCGGCAATTTTTTCGTTTTCGTCAATTTTTTCGGTCGAGGGCGAAAGCGTTTCGACGATTAAAAGCGGGGTCAAGAGCCAGTCGGGGCGCGACTCGTCGAAAGTCGCGTCATCGCAGTAAAACACGACATCAGGAAGGTAATTGGCGTTGGTCGCTTCCACGCGAACTTTTATATCGGCGGTGCGCGCCTCACACGAGGCGTCGTCGCCCAGCCGCCGGTTGATGGCGGTCGCAAAACGCTGAAAAAGTGTGGCGTGATTCGAACTTCCGCCCGCCATCGCGCGAATATGGCCGTCCACCCATTCGAGTCTGACATCGCTTTTTTCCAGCAAGTCGAAATACTCCGCTTCACTGACCAATTCCTCTTCAAGTTGCCATTGTGCGCTCATATCAAGCCTCCATTATCCAGTTTCGCAGTTTCCGCATCCACTGCTGATAAAACCACAAATTATGCATCGTGAGCAGCCGCGCGCCGGAAATTTCGCCGCACTTGCACAGATGATGCAAATAAGCCCGCGTGTAGTTGCGGCACGTCGGACAACCGCAATTTTCATCGAGCGGCGAGAAATCGAATTTGTGTTTCGCCTTGAGAAAATTGATGTTTTCGCTTTCGGTAATGCCGACATTGTGACGCGCCAGACGAGTCGGCAACACGCAGTCGAACATATCGACGCCGCGCTCGACTCCGGCTTTTAAATCGCGCGGCGTGCCAACGCCCATCAGGTAGCGCGGCTGGTTTTCGGGCAGTTGCGCCGCCGTAATTTCGACCATCGCATCCATTTCTGCGCTGGTTTCGCCGACGGCCAGGCCGCCAATGGCGTAGCCGTCGAAACCGATGTCCTGCGTCGCCTGTGCGCTTTCTTTTCGCAGTTCCTCGAAAGTTCCGCCCTGCACGATGCCGAAAATGCTCTGGTCTTCGCGCTTGCGATGATTCGCCGCCCGTTTCGCCCACGCCACGCTGCGCCGCATCGCTCTGGCGGTGTCGTCGTAAGTCGCGGGAAGCGCGATGACGTCGTCCAAAATCATGCCGATGTCCGGCCCCAAAGTCTCTTCGAGTTCAATCACCGATTCCGGCGTAAAAAAGTGTTTCGAGCCATCGACCGGACTCTGAAAATGCACGCCCTCGTCGGTAATCTTGCGAATTTTGGCGAGCGAAAAGACCTGAAATCCGCCCGAATCGGTCAAAATGGGCCGGTGCCAGTTTTGGAAATTGTGCAGTCCGCCCGCCTGCCGCACCACTTCGGCGCCAGGGCGCAAATGAAGGTGAAAGGCGTTATTGAGGATGATTTGCGCGCCCGACTCTTCGATTTCGTGAGGCAGCATCGCTTTGACGGTTGCGAGCGTGCCGACGGGCATAAAAACCGGCGTTTCGATTGTTCCGTGCGGCAGCTCCAAAGTTCCGGCGCGCGCCGCGCCTCTGGTTTTCAACACCGTAAATTTCATCGGGTTTAGTGTTTCATATCGCTCGATGTGGCAGGCAAAACGCCCTCTCGCGCCGCGATGAACGCCCAAACCACCCTTTTTCTCTCTCGTGACGACGCCGAACTGCGCCAAAAAATCGCGGAAGTCGCGCCTCAAATCGAAATTGTGTCGCGCGCCCAACTCAAAGACCATCCCGAACGGCTGGAACAAATCGAAATCGCCTACGGCGGGCTGAACCGCGACCAAATCTCGCGCGCGACGGCCCTGAAATGGTTTCAAAACGGCGGCGCCGGCGTCAACGGCCTGCCGCTTTCCGAACTTTTCGCGCGCGAAGTGCAAATCACCACCGTGAGCGGCATTCACGCGCGCTGCATCGCCGAACATCTCTTTGGAATGCTTTTGAGCCTCACGCGCGAACTGCACACTGCGCGCGAACACCAAAATCGGCGCGAGTGGAAGCCGTTGGGCGGAAATATACTCTCGCTTTACGGCAAAACTCTGGGCGTTCTGGGCGTGGGAGCGATTGGGGCGCAAATCGCGCGCGTTGGGCGCGCCTTCGAGATGAAACCCATCGGTTTGCGGCGCGGCGGCGCGGGGCATCCCGAAATTGAGACGATGTATACGAGCGAAAATCGGCTCGAATTCTTCGCCCGAAGTCAAATCGTGATGAACGTGCTGCCACTCACCGACGCGACGCGGGGTTTCATGGGCGAGGCCGAATTCGACGCGCTTCCCGACGGCGCCATCATCCTAAACGCCGGACGCGGCGCCACCATCGACACCCCTGCCCTGCTTGGCGCCCTCGAAAGCGGCAAACTGCGCGCGGCGCTGCTCGATGTCACCGATCCCGAACCTCTGCCCGCCGATCACCCGTTGTGGGAAATGCCCAACGTTTTCATCACGGCGCACTACGCGGGCGCGCATCCCGAATACAACGCCGAGGCCGACGCCATTTTTCTGGATAATCTGCGCCTCTATTTGAAGGACGAGCCGTTGCATCACGTCGTTGATAAAACTGCGGGTTACTGATGTCGCCCTTTTCCAACACCCCCAGCCCACCCGAAATCGAGCGCGAACTCGACGCCGGCGAGCGCCTGTTGTGGACGGGCCGCCCCAACGCGGCGCGCTGGAGAAACAGGGCTTTTCGGATGTGGCCTTTCGCGTTTCTCATGACGGCGTTCATGCTTTTCTGGCTGTGGGGCGCCACCGCGCACGCGAGAAGCGAGTGGCAAAAGGGCCGAACACCGCCCTTCACCTCGGTCGCGTTTCCCGCGTTCGGGCTGTTCATGCTCTATCCGGCGGGATTGCTGTGGCTCGGCCCCTGGCTCGAAGCGGCCCGCGCGCGGCGCACTTTTTACGCTGTGACCGACAATCGCGCGCTGATTGTCACCACGGGGCGCAAAGCCAGCGTGCAAAGCGTTTCTCCAGCGCAAATGCAGATAGAACGGCGCGATTATTTCGGAGGGGAAGGCGATTTGATCTTGATGCGCGTCGTCAAAGGCTCGGGCGAGGATGAAAAAACTGTCGAAACCGGCTTTCTGGCGATTCCAAACCCGCGCGAAGTCGAACAGCTCATTCGCCAAAACCTCAAGATCTGAAGTTTTCCAAGCGGGGCTTGGGGCCCCATCACAAAAAAAGAAACCCACAATTTAAGAGGGGGCAAACCCCAGGGCAAACGCGCGCACTACAAATCAGGCTCCAAAAGGCAGAAAAGCTTGTCTTGTGCTTTTAAAGTTGTTCGGCGAATGAATTCGCAGCCAGAAAAAGGTGTCGGCCTGCGCCGACACGACTGAGATACATCCCGTGTCGGCGCAGGCCCGACACCTTTTTCTGGCTGCGAATTCATTCGCCGGAGCGTGATTTGTAGTGCGTTTGCCCTGGGCGCAAGCCCCGCTTCGACCAAATCTCAACTGCGTTTCTCCTGCATTTCTTTGTGCCTCTTTGTGCCGTCCTTTGTGTTCTTTGTGTTTAATTTCCGAAATAGCCGATTTTCATCGCACTTCGCGCGCCTTCCATCACGCTTTCGGCGCGCTCCAGACCGCGCCGCGTGCCGCTTTTCAACACATCCCACACATAATCGGGCGATTTCTCAAACTCGGCGCGCCGTTCCCGAATCGGCCCCAGAACCCCGTTCAAAGCCGCAGCCAGTTCGCGTTTGACCGCCACATCGCCCAGAATCGGCTTGCCCTTTTCGTTCTCGCCGCCCGCGCGGTATAACGTTTTCATTTCCTCAACGCGCGCTTTGTCGCCGTGAAACGCATCGAGATAAGTGAACACCGGATTGCCCTCGACGTTGCCTGGCTCTTTTCCGGTGAGGCGATTGGGATCGGTGAACATCGACATCACTTTCCCACTCACCGTTTTTTCGTCGTCGGACAAGGAAATGGTGTTGCCGATGGATTTACTCATTTTGGCCTGCCCGTCGGTGCCAGGAAGCCGCCCAAACTCGGCATACATCGCTTCGGGAAGCACTAAGGTTTCGCCGTAGAGCCGGTTGAAACGCAAAACGATGTCGCGGCACAGTTCAATCATCGGCGCCTGATCGGTTCCCACCGGAACCAGATGAGCGCCGAACGCGGTAATATCCGCCGCCTGCGAAACCGGATAGCAGAAAAAACCGAGCGGCAGGGTTTCGCCGAAGCCTTTTTGCGTGATTTCGCTTTTGACGGTCGGATTGCGCTCGACCTGCGAAACCGAGACCAGATTCATGAAAAAAATCGTCAATTCGGCGATCTGGGGAATCTGCGATTGAATCACAAACGCGCATTTTTCCGGCTCCAGACCGACGGCGAGATAATCGAGCGCGACCTGGAAAATGTTGTCGCGCAGCATTTCCGGCGTCTCGAAATTGTCGGTGAGCGCCTGCACATCGGCGAGCAGGATGAAAGTTTCGTAATCGTTTTGCAGCGCGACGCGGTTTTGGAGGCTGCCGACGTAGTGGCCGAGATGAAGGCGTCCGGTGGGGCGGTCGCCGGTGAGAATGGTTTTTTTCACGCGACTCAGTAAAACGAACCCAGCGTGTGAATGACGGGCCCCAAGCCATGAAATACAATAATCACTCCGATGTTATCTCGCCTCATTCAATGGACGCCGGAACAACGCGCTCAATGGGAGAAAACGCGCCTCAAAGGAAAAAACCACTTCGCCTGGACACGCGGAGTTGGCTGTTGGGGCGTCGCCATGTTTGTGTTCTCCATGGCTCGGCAAATTCCTGCCTGGGCTTCGGGCGGGCCGGCTATCTCCTGGGGAAACCTGCTTTTTCACGCAATTCTGTGGTCAGGGGGAGGTTACTTCTGGGGAATTTGGTTTTGGGCCATAATGGAAAAGTCCTATCTCAAAGACATTGAAAAATCGGGCTGATGCTGAAGAACTGCGAGCTAACGAGGGCGCTATTCCTGCTAATTACCGCCGATGGGCCACAACTGGCGCGCAAAAACTCCATCAAACTGAGTCGGTTCCCCTTTCCAACGCCATGAAACCACTTTTTTCTTCCCTCTGCGCTTTCCTTTTAATCAGCGCTCCGCTTCGCGCCAGCGAAACCACCACTTCACCCTTTGCAGGCGTGCGCCACATCGTGCGCCGCGACATTGCGCCCGACGACAAAGAGGCCAAAGACAAGCTCCTCAAAGACAAAGCGGCGCCCGAAACGCCGCGCCAGACGGCTATCGAGATCGTGGAAATCGACCTCACCACGCCTGGGCTGCGCTTTCTGGTCACGCCGCCCACGCGGGGCGGCCCCAACGGTGACGAAACCAAAACTCAATCGACGCGCGGCTTCGTCGCGGAGCAGAAGGCGCAAATCGGCATCAACGGCGGCTTTTTTCGACTCGAAAACGGCAGGGAATCGCGCTGGACGAACAACATCTCGCTCGCCGCTTCGGATGGAGTCATTTATTCGCCGTTCGAGATCGTCAAAGAGAAATTCGAATACGCGCTCAACATTTCCAAAGACAACCGCGCCAGCATCATTCGCCTCGGCGAGGTCGCGCCGTCGTCGATTTACAGCGCCATCGCGGGCAGCGAACCGATTCTGCTCGACGGAAAAAACGTCGCAGTTTGGAAGGAGATGCACCCACGCACCGTAGTCGGCATCAACCGCGAGGGCACCAAACTGTTTTTGTGCGTCGTCGATGGCCGCCAGCCGACGCGCTCGATGGGCATGACCACGCCCGAAGTGGGCGAACTTTTAAAGCAATACGGCGCCTGGAACGCCATCAATCTCGATGGCGGCGGCTCCTCGACTCTGGTTTTCGACCTCTACGGCGACCGCGACGCCAGTGGCCAGGAAATCGGGCCGTTTCTGGTCAATAAGCCCAGTGGCGGCGAGCGCTTCAATGGGACGAATCTCGCGGTTTTTATCCCAAAACGGCCTTGAAAATTCACCGCTAAGGCGCAAAGATGCAGAGATTTTCCCTGGATTTCTTTGCGCCTTTGCGGTTCATCAAGAAAACGACAGGCTGCACACGATTTGCGGCCAAAAATGGTCGTCGTCTTCGGTTTTGGTTTCGAGCCGGTCTTTCAATCCGTGGGCAGAATAAATTCGCACCAACTCATCCACTAAAACCTCGCCGACACAGCCCGATTTTTTGAGACCATTCAGTTCGCGGCGCACCATCGCGGGCAAACCTTCGCGCTCGAAAACTTTTTTGAGCAGCAAAATCTGGTTTTTGAAATCGCCGTTTTCGCTGCTAGAAAACGTGATGTCGAGTTCGCGGCGCACATAATCCTGGCCTGGCGATACCCTGCCCGCGCGTTTTTGCGCCTGGCGCCGCATTTTGGCTTCGCGCCAGAAATCGTCGCGCGCGCATCACCGCTTCGTTGTGGCCTGGCAGCAAAGGCAGCGTCGCTTCGTCGCGTTCAGATGCCATAAATCCCAGAATTTTAGTCGCGTCGCGCGATTCAACTTCGCCGTTTTGATTCAAAAGCATCAAACCGCGATAATTCCCCGCGCGGCACACCACCGCGCGGTGCCCGATGCTTCCAGGCGATTTTTTGCCGCCGCGAATCCCGTCGCGCAGGTCGTTCAAACGCGCCCATTCGAGCGGTTCTTCGCGGCGCAGCGCGCGCAGAGTCGCTTCGGCTTCGGCGAGCGTTGCCAACTCGTCGCTTTCCTCGATTTCAAACAGATCGGCGTTTTTCCCCGCGCCATAAATCGTTTTAAGCGCGGCTTCATTGAGCGATTCGTCGGGGCTGAGAATCGCGGCGTCTTCGCCCAGAGCGGCGTGGATTTCGCCGATGCGCGCCTGCAAAATCGCCTGCAAGCCGAGGTTTTTTTCGAATCCGGCTTCGGGCAGAAAATTAAAGCCGTAGATCGTCTCGTGCGTTGACCCGATGCGGTCGATGCGCCCGAAACGCTGAATCAATCGCACCGGATTCCAGTGCAAATCGTAGTTAATGAGCGTGTCACCGTCCTGCATATTCAAGCCTTCGCTCAACACATCGGTGGCGACCAAAACCTGAATCGGCGTCGCTTCGCCGGTTTTTTCGGCGAGAACCTTGTTGGCGAGCGGCGCGAAGCGCGCCACGATGCGCGCTTTGTCTTTCTGGTCGGAATCGATGGTTTCGAGATTTTTCACGCCATTTTTTGCCAACTGCTCGCCCAGATAACGCGCCGTGTCGGAATACTGCGTGAAAATCAGCAGCTTTTTGCCCCCCAACGGCGCGGCGTTGATTTTTTGCAGAAAAAGCGCTAATTTCGCGTCTTTTTCGGGCGTAATCGGCGCAATAATTTCCAGCATTTGCTCGATCAACCGAACATCGGCTTCGATGTCGGCTTTCAAGTCATCGGCGCGAAAATCGTTGATATCGAAGCGTTTGGACACATCGGCGAGCGATTCCAATAATTCGTCTTCATCCACGCGGTGGCTTTGCCTCAGAAAGCGCCGCGCCGCTTCGCCCGCCGGAACGAAACCTTCGCCCAGACACTTCACGAACAGCTTTTGCGAATCGCGCAGCCGCTCCAGGGTTTTGCGAAACGCATGGACGCTCGATTCGAAGCGCTTGAAAAGCAGAATCCGCATCAAGCCGCGCAGCGATTTGCCGGCGCGCTGCAAATCGGCGTATTGCGGCGACTTTTGCCTCGCGGCTTTCAAATAACCGAACAAACCATAGCGCGCGTAACTCAGCGCGCCGCTCGCGCCATCTTTGGGCGCGGAAATGGTGTCGCGCAGCGCGGCGTAAAGGCCGTCGTAGGTCGCTTCGATGGAATATGTCCAGGTTTCGAGCTGGCGTTTGGGGAAGAAGTTGTGGCGCCCGCCGACCAAAACGTAAGCGCGTTTTTCGCCGCTCACGAAGGGGCGCGCCTGGTCGTCACCCAGGCGGCGAATCGGCGTGCCGTCGCTTTCGGAGTAGCCGTAGGAACGGATGATATTTTTTCTCAAGCGCCGCTCCATGACGTGCGGCGTCAGTTCCGCCAGACGCGCTTCGCCCTTTTCGACTTTGGCGAAAAAGCCCTTCAAATCGGGCGTGGAAAGCGGGATTTGCGTGGTTTCGGCGCGGTGGAACAGCTTGAGCTGGTGATAAACGTCCCAGACGCGCGAATTGAGCGGCGTCGCGGTGAGCAGGCACATCTGGCGCTCACCATCGCTGAGAAACGCTTCGAGCTGCTCGTAAGGCGAATTCAAATCGCCCGTCCACGACTTTTTGATTTCTTCCATCAAAGCCGCTTCAAAGGGCACGGCATCGTCCCACAACTCCTGAAACCACTTTTTGAGCGCGCCATGATTGCCCGATTCGGGTTTGCCGGTGTGAGCGTTGTCGTGAACCAAAACATTGAGTTCGGTGTTGTCGCGGATGCCCGACAGCGTGAAATTGGAGCTGCCGACAATCGCTTTGCCGTAAGAGTTCGACTGCGGGTTTTTGGCGTCGAAAATATACGCTTTGGCGTGCAAACGGCCTTTGGTGTAAACGCGCACCTGCAATTTTTGAGATTCAATCAGCGAAACGAGCGTTTGCGCGAAGGCTTCGCCGCTTTGGGTTTGGTCGAGGCTTCCCAACTGCGCCGCCGTTTGCGCCGCGCAGCTTTTGGCCTGTTCCTGCTGCTGGTGAAGCGGCGCGAATTCCAACTCCTGCGCCGCTTTTTGCGCCAGTTCGAGGCGCTCGAAGCCCGCCGCGAGTTGTTCGACAGTTTTGGCATCGGAAACATTGCCGATGAGGAGGCGCATCTCCTCCAAACCGGAAATCGGCGCGGCGAGCGGCTCGAAACCGCTCAGGAAGAAGTAGCCCGACGCGAAATGCGCGCTTTTGGCTTCCTCTAGTTGGGTGTGGAGTTGGGCGAGAAGGGTTCGGCCATCGCGGTTGTCGATGATTTCGGTCATGGGGGAATGGGTTTCAATGCGTCATGGATGTGAACCTAATGACGCATTGATGGCGCATTAATGACGCATTGAAGGCGCATTTAAGATGTGGACTTTTCTGGAAAAAACGGCGTGTAATAAACATGGCGTCCACGTTCGCCAACGCGATGAAGAATTTCAGCTTTTCGCAGGGCGTTTAATTTTCTGGTGGCGGAACTGCGACTAACACCCAGGATTCGCACAACATCTTCGGCAGTCACGCGCCCCTGCTGGCGCGCCAACCGCAAAATGCGCGCTTGATGGTCGCCCACTTCGGTTTTGTCTTGTTCGGCGGGCGGCGCGGCGTTCCAGAAGCGCGTCACGAACATCCCACTGGTTTCGGCGAACTCCGGCCTCGGCATTCCCGCCGCGAGGCACGATGAAACGATGCGCGTCGTGCCGGTGCCGAAATGTTCGATGAGGTGAGCGCGATTGAAAAGCGGCACCAAACGCCGGTTGCGCGGGTGCGAAGAGTGCGGCCCGTAAAGATCTTCGATGCGAAGCGCGTCGGGCAAGATTCCAGGATTCCACACTTCGAGGCGATCATCGTAGATGCGAATCTGGCACGTCGCCGACGAAGCGTAATCGCGGTGAACCAGGGCGTTGGTGACGGCTTCTCGAATCGCTTCTTCGGGATATTCGGGCACCCGTTCGTGCTGCGGGTCGCCGGTGATGCGAATGCCCTGGCGCGTGTTGCGCCGCACAAAAGAGAGAGCATCGAAAAGCTGCTCGACAATCGGCCCCTCGAAGGTTTTTTCGTCTAGAAAATCGACCGAATCGGTGCCGGTGAAGCGGGCGCATTTGATCTGGGCGGAGGGAAAGTAGAACGTCGGCTGCGCGGCGAAAAGCAAAACCGCGACCCGAATCGAAACTCCGCCGCTCCACAGCCCCAGATTCTGCCACAATGTTTCGGCACTGATGCCTCTGGGCTGTTCCAAACGCTCGCAAAAATCGCTCATCGCCCGCGCATCGGCGTCGGACGGCGCGAAATGGGGGGCGGGCAAAGCGTCCCAAGAACGATTGGTGGTGGCCTCGACCAGCTTTTGAACCTGCGCGTGATTGAGCTTGTGATTGCTGCGCCCGACGCGCTGCAACGGCACGTTGAACGCCGAAACCGGCTTGACGGGACTTTCATCGACCTCAATCCGAATCACCGCGCTCTCTTCTTCGCCTTCGATGTGAACCGAGACGAACTGGGTCGGATCGGTGTTGGTTTTGATGTCGTTGACCAGTTTTTCGACGCTGTTTTTGCCGAGTTGAACGCCCACGCGCGCCCCGTCGGGCGCGATGCCAACGCGAACCGTGCCGCCTTTCGCCGAAGCGAACGCCGCCACGCTTTCCACAACCTGACGCCATTCCCCCAGCGACTGCTTGTTTTCCCAGTTTTGATATTCGGCGCCCGCCGCGCGCGATTTAGCGCCGCCTTCGGGCGCCTTTTTGTCTTCAAACGGCAGTTCGGTTTGCATGGCGAAAGGGTCAAACAAAAAATGCGGCGGTGACTCTGAGAAATTGGCGTTTATTTCGGTCAGGACAAAACTGCGATTTATCTACTTCGATTCTTGGCTGTCGTTTTCATCCGACAATTGCAAAATAACCCTTCGCACATACAACTCGGCGAATCTTTTCGCGGCGGGGAGATGTCGCCTTTCCTGGTAGTAAAGCGCGTCCAAGAAGGCGGCGATTTCCTTTTTTCGCTTATCATCCAGGGCAGAAAGTTCCTCATCTTGACGGATTTGATGCCGAAGTTCCTGGCGTCTGGCTCGAACCATCAAACCTTCCTCGTAATCCCGATAAGCGGCAGCGATTTCCCGAAGTCCGCCTGGCAGATATTTCAAGAAACAGCGCAGCACGGCCAAAGCGATAAGCGAAGTTGAGTGAGAAGAGAGTTCTTGAATCACCAGTTCCACAGAACCCTGGCGAACTGACGAAATGTGGAGTTGAGAACGTCTAACCCGCACATAACTGGCTAAACCACGACGCGAAAGGCGGCCATTATCAATGACCACCAGATACGCAGCCATTTCCCGCAGGTTGAGATCGGTATCATCCATCGTGATGATGAGCGCAACCGAAGCGTTAGGCGAAGCCTGAGTTGGAATCAGAATCTCGCGCAGTTGATTGAGCGCGGTGCGAGGCGTAGATAAAATGATTTCAGAAGCCATCAGGTTTTCCTTGAATTCGCTGGCGGCGCACTTCCAAAGTTGGAACTTTCACGTTTCCAAACGTATAATAAAGATGTCATTGGCCCGCCAACCGAACTGTCACCTTTGGGGTGTGCGTGGCTCGCAAGAGCATAGGAGTGGGCCGCAAAAACGAAGCAGGACGAGAAATCGTCCTGCTTCTTGTTTTTTCAGGGCCAGCGGCGCACCCAGATGCCGCGATGTTTGATCAAATCATAAAACTCGCCCGCGTTGGATTTTTTGCCGTTTTGGGCGCGGGCTACACTTCCACAAATCATGTCGGCCAGTTGAATCAAGTCGGTGCCGTTGGATTTGGAGGCCACCACTTTTTTAATGGCGCGGCGCGAGGATTGTGCATCGTTCATGCGCCGCTTCAAATAGGTGCCTAACTTCTCGCGGAAATCGCGTCCGCCGCAGGCATCGAACTTCACGATTGCGTTGTCGAGATGAGGTTTGCTGCTCTCGAAAATGAGGCCGCAAACGTAGCGATAAAACTCGTCGGACGAACTCCATTGCTGCGCGCTGAACGCCGATTTGTCGAAAACAAACGAGAAGAAAAAGAAGTTGTAGCGCGACACTGCGGCCAAAAACGCGCGTCGAATCGCGTCGCTGCACGCGGTGAAATGAAACTCGTAGTCCGCGCTTTTGCCCAGTTCGCGCCGCAGCAAAGCGATGCGTTCGCCCGCCGCAGTCGCTTCGTCGTGATCCTCGAACACCACCATCGTCACCGTGAACAAATCGCTCGATCCGCGCCCGATTTTGAAACCCGTATCGCCCGACTCATCGAAAAACACCAGCATCGCTTCTCACCTCGCTTGCCTTCTGTTGCAGCGCCAACAAAATAATTACCAGCTAAAACCCAGGAAGCGTGGCTTCCTCTGATTCGGCTTCTTCCACTTTTGCCGCGCCGCGCGGCTTGGCTTCTTTTTTGACGGAATCCTGGCGCCCCAAAACGTGATGGGCAAGGCTGCGAAATACACTGTCGATGAAAGAAGCATCCGCACTGGCGGGCAGATGAATTTGCACGTTGAGCGCGACCTGTGGCCCCCCAGAAGGCAGAAGCGGCTCGTTATTCGCCCTGGTTTCAATGCTCGTTTGACCGCGTGGAAGCGGCACAACGCGCTCACCGCCAGGCGCAGATGGGGACGCGGAGTGTTGTGGCGCTTCTGGCTCTGGAGATGAAGAATCCGAAAAATCGGCCAAAGAACAGAGCATTTTAAAAACGCTGACCATCGCGCTCACCATACGGTCACTCGATTTCGTGTTAGCTCGAAAGTAGTTGGCGAGTTCGGCTTCCGAGCGAGCGGGCGCTTCCTCCAGAGTGTTGAAAAGGTCTCGATACGCCTCACGCACTATCGAAGCAAAATTAGCCCCGAAATTCTGGCGATCCCGCAAGAGTTGCCACTTCGACGTTGGCGCTCCCGCGTCGTCAATCAAGTTCAGAAAACGTAAAGTGGGCAAGATCGTCCGGTCGTTGGTGCTTTTGTAACCGCGCGCTTCCAAAAATTTGGTGACGACTTTATCAGGCACGGTCATAGTAGGAATTTCCTTCACGAACTGCTGCATTCGGCCCACTGACATCGAGTAGGGAAAATCTGACACGGTAATCTCCTTTTGAATTTTCAAACAAATTCAAACCAATCATACAAACAGTCGGAGTCAAAAGTCAATAATTTGATTTCTTTTTTTGACACGTCAAACAAAAAACGAAAAATCGTCGCAAGCCTTGGCTCGCGGCGGTTTTTCGTTTGGGCCGAATTCAGCCACCACTGTGTCGCTCTAATCGCTGGCAGACACGTTATCGCGCTATTCAGCGCGATAACCTCTTCAACTCCGCGTTTTCGACCACTCCACCAAACTCTGCCCTTCCAATCGGCGGCACCGATTGCCGTCGCGCACCCACACTTCGCCGCGATTGTCGCCGTCGAAATAGGTGATGCCGCTCACCGCTTCGACTTCCAGGCGCGCCACGATTTTATCCTCGTTTTCGTCGCGCAGCGTGTCGAAGTGGATTTTGACTGCGCTTGATGTCGTTAAAACGGGGATTTTCTCGCCGATGGCGTCGCGGATTTTGAGTTCCAACCCATCCACGTCGCCGCGCGAGGAGGCCGCGATGTCGCGCGACAGGCCGTGCAAAGCGCCGTCGTTGCTCACGCCCAATAGCACCGTGCCGCCCGACGTGTTGGCAAACGACGCGGCGGTTTTGAGCACGTTTTTCAGCGCTCCGCCGCCCCTTTGGCCCAGGCGGTTGATGTGGAAACACTCCTTGAAATCGAGTTGGGTTCCTTCGCCGCGCCCGATGAGCTGCAAAACCGGATGCGAACGCCAGTAGCTCGCCGGACGCGCCAGAATCCGCGCGCCCCACTCCAGAAAATCAGCGTAAGCGCGCTCCACCCGACTCCACAAACCCTGATTTTTCGCCAGACGCGCATAGGGGCGACAAAACCACAGTTCCACTTCGCGGATGGCGGTTTCGTCCAAATCGTAAAGCGCGTAAACCAGCGCGTCGATTTGTCGCTGTTCGTGATTCCAATAGTCGTAGCGCGCGTTGAGTTTTTGCTTTTCGATGATGGATTGAACCAGAGATTCAAGCTGAGAAGCGATTTCTTCGGGAATCTCGCGGGGCAAAATTAACTGCGTCAGCACTTCTTCGCCGGTTTCTACCGTGTGACACGAGAAGTTTTTCCAGAAGAAACGCGCCAGAATGCTTGTCAAAAAAGCCATTCCAGCTTCGACAGACTCGCTGTCGTTGAAGAAAATAGTCGAGCCTTTATTGCCAAATACGCTCGCGGAGCCGAGGCGAAAGGAAGGGCTGTAAATGCCCGTCGGAGAAAAGGTCACGCCTTTACTTTAGTAAAGGCGTGGATTGCGAATCACGGCAGCGCGAGTTGTTTTGTCGCTGGCCCTGATTTGCTTAAGTTCGCCCTTGCGAGTTTTTACATCAGCAATCGTCGCAGTTCTCAACCTTTCAACTGTTGTCGTTGACCAATCAATAAAATACTCGGTCGGCACATAGTAATTCGGCAGCCAACCGCCTTCAATATCCGCCGCGCCGCCTTTATCGTAGAGCACGAAATGGCGTCCGCCGTATTTTTCGGGGTCAACGCCGTCGCGCTTTTCTTCGGCGCTCAGGGCGGCGATTTCCGCTTCGAAAAGCAGTTTCGACTCGTCCAAAATCCGGTAAGAGCCGCGCGCCGCCGCGCGTTTTCGCAAATAGAATTCGTTGTCTCCGGTTTGCAGACCGACTTTCACATCGGCAATCGCGCCCAGTTTTTGGAAGCGGGCGTCGCTCATCAGGCGATACAACTGCGGCGAGGCGATGAAAACACTGGCGTTTTCATAGGTTTCGACGAGGGATTGCGGGTAGGTGTAGCGGGCGAAGTCGAGGGTTTGGGCATCAGGGCCGTGCGCGGCGACGACCCGTAAATTGAGGTCGAGGGTGGCCCAGTCGTTGGGCGCGAGCGGGCGCACATCGGCGGTCACCAGATGATGGCCATCGGGCGCCGCTTCGCGCTTCAGCGTGACGATGCCGGTATTGACCGTCGGTTCGCGGAACACCCACGACGGCAAATCCACGACGTGAAGCAGCGTGGTTTCGCGCAGCACCCGTTTGCGGAGCGGTTTGTGGCTTTTGATGGTGCGCCAGGTATCGGACACGATAAAGGAAAACGTGCCGCCCGCGCGCAGCAGTTGAAGGCCGCGCGCCATGAACAGTCCGTAAGCGTCTTTGGATTGGCTTTCGCCGCTCGACGGCACGAAAAAAGCGTTGCGAATCGCCTCCGATTGTTTGGAACCATACGGCGGATTGGCGACCACGATGTCGAAACCGCCGCTTTGCGGGTCGGCGGGCAGCTGCACGCCCAGATTGAGCGTCCCGAACGGCGTCACCGCCTCGTGGCGCGGCGTGAAAACTTCGGCAAAACGCACCCGCCAGTGGAAAGCACCTTCGGGCAGCGCCGCCGCGTTTTGCGAGAGTTCGAGAGTGAGTTTCGTTTCCAGAAGTTCGATTTCGCTTTCGAGTTGAGTTTTGCGTCCGCCGTGCGCTTTGAAATGCTCTTCTTTGCGCGCCGCGAGATCGTCGGCGAGGCGTTCGGCGTCGCCGGAAAAGAGCGTGCCGATGCCGGTCGGCGAAGGCGCCGCGAGCGAATCGCCACTTTCGATTTTGAATTTGAGGTTGGGCAAAGCGCGCGGCTGAGTCGAATCGACGGCGAGCGAAAGCCACAACCGCAAACGCGCGATTTCGGTGGCAAAGGGCTGCAAATCGACGCCGTAGAGGTTGCGCTGAATGATTTGCAGTTTGAGTTCGTAATCTTCGCGCGAGCCGACGGGCCGCGATTTGGTATCGAGCGCGCGCAAAATGCCGTGCAGTTCGTGCAGCATTCCGAGCAGATAAGCGCCCGATCCGCACGCCGGATCGACCACGCGCACCGTTTCCAACTGTTGCAGCAATTCGCGGCATTTGGCGTTGGGAAGTTCGCTGGCGTCGTGTTCATCGACCAGCTTCTCATAGCCGCCCAGAAACTGTTTGAGCGCTTCGCGGCACATAAAGGAAACGATGGTTTTGGGCGTGTAGTAGGAGCCGGACTGCGAGCGCAGCTCCTCGGAAATGACGAGTTTTTCAAACACGTTGCCGAGCATTTCGGGATCGACCGCGACGGCGACATCGAAGGGCGTGGATTCGTCGATGGTGAAATTGAAACGGTAAAATAAACCCTCCGGCCCGATCAGTTCGCCCAAAACGGCGGGCGGGATGGAAACCGTGTCGCTGTCGAGTGCGGTTTTTTCAAACAAACCGCCGTTGAGAAACGGCACGCTGCCGATAAAAGGCGTCAGAACGCCATTGGAAGTGGCGGTGAGCGAGATGTTGGAGGGATTGTTGAGGCCCAGAAAAAACAGTTTGGCGAGGCGATTCTGGTAAAAATCGCTTTCGTCGCGGCCCTTTTTGTAGAGCGCGGCGAGATAATCGGTGGAATTGTCGAAGGAAAGCCAGCCTTTTTTCTCGACGAAACGCAAAAACATCAAACGGTTCATCAAGCGCTGCGCCCAGGCGCGACGCTCGGGGCGGCCTTCGGGGGTGTCGGCAAAGCCTGTGGTGGCGGCTTCGACGCGCGCGAACGCCTGGCAGTAGGCGAAATAAAAAGCGTCGGTGAGCGCCTCGACATCGAACGCCTTTTCATGCAGCGTTTGCACTTCGAGCGGCTGCACAGCCTGCGCGCCGACCGCGAGCGCGCCCAATCGTTCAATCGTGGTGCGTCCTAAATTTTGCGACGGGTCAATGGCGAAACAGGCGGCGACGCGCGGCGGTTTTGGCGTCGAGTTTGACGTTGAGAAAGCGAAAACACGTTTCGTTGGCGTCGGTAAAAACGAACAGCCCGTAATTCTGGCCGGATTGCAGCACGCGCTCGACGACCAATCTTTCATCGGAAACGGAGAGTTTTTCGCGCAGCCGTCCGTAGAAAATCGGGAAGTCGCCGTGTTTGGCGATGATTTTCAAATCGCCGGCGAGCGCGTTTTGAGCGTGGATGTCACTTTGAGTTTGGCTGTCGAGAAAATACTCGTCGTTTTCGGGCGCGTAGCCCAGAGCGGCGAAAAAACGGCGCAATGAGGATTCATCGCGCAGGTTTTGCAGATGGGATTGGGTTTGTTCGGGCGTCACGCTTCAAAGCATAGAGAATGAACCGCAAAGGCGCAAAGACGCAAAGATTTTTCTGGAATTTCTTTGCGTCTTTGCGCCTTTGCGGTTTTATCAACGCGAAGAATATCGCTCGTTGCGCCAGGGGTCGGCGTGGTTGTTGTAGCCCTTCGTTTCCCAGAATCCTGGCTCGTCGTGACTCGAAAAATGGAGGCCGATGAGGAATTTCGAGCCTTTCCAGGCATACAATTTCGGCACGATGAGGCGCACCGGCCCGCCGCGTTCGCGCGGGATCGTCATCCAATCCGACCGTTCGCCGTTGAGGTCGAGAATCATTTCGTCGGCGATGAGAACGTCGGAATCCATGAGTTCTTCGAGCGGCGTGTTGGTGGTGTAGCCTTCGCCGCCGTGCTGAATCACGAATTTCGCTTCCATTTTGGGCATCACGAGGGCGGCGAGGTCGGAAAAGCGCACGCCGCCCCAATCGACATCGTATTTGCTCCACGTCGTGACGCAGTGAAAATCCGTCGTTTGCCGCGCGCGCGGCAGGGCTTTGAAGTCGTCCCAACTCAGTTCAACTGGGTTTTCGACTTCGCCCCACACGCGCAGCGTCCAGTTTTGCGGGTTCAAATCGGGCCGCACGCCGAGATCGAGAATTGGAAAACCTTTGGTGAGGTGCTGGCCGTCGGGCAGGCGTTTCGAAGCGCGTTCGTCGGACGTGGTTTGCAGCGTCGTGGGCTGGAATTTGCCGCTTTCATCGGCGCGAAAACGCTGGAGCAGACGGCGCTTGGCCTCGATCATTTTGGCGGCGCCTTCGGGCGTGATTTGCGGCATTTGCGAGGAAAAATCGGTGTCCATGATAATTCAGCAGAGGAGCGGAGGAGCAGAGGAGCGGAGGAGATGGGGAAATAAGAGCAAAACGATGTCCTTTTCGCTCTCACTCATCTTTCTCCTCCGCTCCTCTGCTCCTCCGCTCCTCTGCTGGAACGAGAGTCAGCACAACGTCGGCGGGTTTGATGCCAATGATTTCGGCGTCTTCCACGCCCGAATCGACGCGCACCGTTGCGGTCGCGGTGCCCGCTTTGGCGACGGGGAAATCGAGGTGAGCGCGCGCATAAGGCGCACCGAGCGGCGGAGCTTCATCGGGGGGCGCGAGCGGGTTGGCGGGCAGACCGCCTTTGAGTTCGCGCAGGACATTGCGCGTCGCGCGTAGCGTCACGCGCGTGGTTTTGGGCACTTTTTCGGTGTCGGCGATGGAAAAACCGTCCGGCGCCTGGGTCTGAATTTTGACCGTGAACGACGCCGTTTCGAGCGGATTGACTTCGCCGCGAACATGGCCCCACAGCGCGACCGCCAGAACGAGCGAGGTGAGTTTGAGCGTCCAATTATTGAGCAGGCGGGTCATTTTGAGGGCGAAGTTCAACTCCAACCGAAAGTCACTAAAGCGGTTCTGCTATTGGGTTCATAAAACAACACAATTTGATCCGCACCGGACGGGCAGTAGTCCCAGCCACTCACGCTGGCGATGAAGTGAAAGGGCACGCCCTCCGGTGTCAGGGGCCGCACATTATCTTCATCGCTCTCGTCCAGGGGGAAAGGGAAACCATAGGCCCACTCTCCGGCTGCAATCGCTCCACCCAGTTGAGTAATCAGAGTTGAGGGACTTTGCTGCCTCCAATAATCGAGGTTTGGATTATATCCGACACGGCATTGAGAGTAAAAAACGCCGTGCTGGGCGAAACGCTCTCTGGCCTGGGCGAATCCAGCGTGTTGCTTAGCATAATGTTCTTCCATCTCTTGACGGTCACCTGGATAATGCTCCGGCAGAGTGCCAGGGGGATTTTCGAGCTGAAAATAACGAAAATCGCCCAACAGCTCATAACGCCCTTGATCGTTGAGGTGAAACCCGACCCAGTTTTCCCGCAAGTAGTAGTTGTGAAAAGGCTGAGTGGCTTTCCCAACCATCTCATCTTCCGGCTCAACGGTATTGACTAAATGAATCCAACCTTCCCATGAAGAATTGATAACAGACAGGTCAATCGAGAGAAGTGGAAGAATGTGGCGCGCGTAACGCTCCACTGGTTCAGCAAATACCTGGTCATCGGGAGGATAAACCTTGAGGTAAGGCTCTATGGTTTTGATGTTTTCGATCATTGCGCTCTCTTCAGCCTTTTTTCAGCGCGGCGCGCAGCGTTCCGAGCGTGGTTTTGGGAAGACTGCGCGCCGCATTTCCGACCTGCCGCGCGAAGGGCCGCAAACGCGCCGCGCCGGTGTTGCGGCCCAGCACGGCGCGCAGTTCGTCTGCCAGTAGGCGCGGCTGCAAAATCGAGTTCATGGTGCCCTCGCGCGCAATCGAGACGTTGCCGGTTTCCTCCGACACCACCACCACAATCGCGTCGGTGGCTTCGGAAAGCCCCAGAGCGGCGCGGTGGCGCGTGCCGACGGTGCGCGGCAAATCGTCGCTGCTGGTGAGCGGCAAAATGCAGGCGGCGGCCACGATTTCTTCGCCGCGCAAGACGCAGGCGCCATCGTGGAGCGGGTTGCCGTCCTGAAAAATCGCGCCCAGAAGTTCGGCGGAAAGTTGAGCGCGAAGCGGCGTGCCGGTCGCGGCGATGTCCTGGAGTCCGGTTTCGCGCTCGACCACGATGAGCGCGCCGATTTTCGATTCGGAAAACCGCTCGACGGCGCGCGTGATGGCCTCGACCGCGCGATTTTGCGCCGCGTTGGGCGCGGGATGAAGCCCCAGGCCCACCAGATCGAGATGCCCGCGCCCCAACTGGTCGAGCGCCGCGCGCAGTTCGGGCTGAAACAGAATCACCAGCACCAGCGCCGAAGCGAAAAGCGCCTGCCCGATGACCCATTGCAGCGTGTCCATGCCCAGCCACTGCGCGCCCTTCATAATCGCCAGCAAAATCGCCACGCCCTTGAGCAGCTGCATGGCGCGCGTGCCACTGGCGAGCAAAAGCAGGTAATAAATCGCCGTCGCCACCAGCAAAATGTCGAACAGAGCCACCACATCCATTTGGCGCAGCAAATGGCGCAGATGAAGCGCGAAATCGACAGGGAACATAGGAGTTTGGGAAGACGGAATACAGGAGACGGAAGACGGAATCTACTCTTCCGTCTCCCGTCTTCCGTCTTCCGTCTTCCCAGAAAAAACGCGCGGCACGCGGCTCGAAAGGGCGCACATCAGTTCGTAGGAAATCGTTCCGGCGCGCGCGGCGACTTCTTCGACGGGCAAGTTTTCGCCAAAAAGCGTCACTTCGTCGCCAATTCGGCTGGGAATCTCGGTCACATCGACCATGATTTGATCCATCGTGACGCGCCCCACAACCGGAGCGCGTTTTCCGTTAACAAGCACCTCGCCGCGATTGGAAAGCGCGCGCAAGTAGCCGTCGGCGTAACCGGCGGGTAAAACCGCGATTTGCGACGCGCGCGGCGCCGTCCAGGTCGCGCCGTAGGAGACGCTTTGGCCCGTCGCCACGTTTTTGAGCGCCGTGACGCGCGCGCGCCACGTCATCACGGGCCGCAAATCGAAGTCGGGCGCCAGATCACGGCACGGATGCGCGCCGTAAAGTGCGATGCCTGGCCGCACCAGATCGAAATGCGCCTCTCGAAAGCGCAGCGCGCCCGCCGAATTCGCGGCGTGCTTCAAAATCGTCGGGGGCAGCGCGCTTTCGCCGCAAAACTCGCGGAAGCGGCGCAGTTGAAGCGCGCTGAAGTCGCTATCTTCGTCGGCGCACGCGAAATGGGTGTAAATCGCGGCGATTTCGAGGTTGGCAAAGCCGCAAACTTGTGAAACAACGTGCGTCGCGTCGCACCAGTGCGCGCCCAGGCGACTCATGCCGCTATCGACTTTGAAATGAACCGACGCGCGCCGATTTTGCGCTTCGCCGGCCTTATTCAAGGCGGCGGCGACTTCGAGGTCGAAAACCGTCGCCGTGAGACCGAGCCGCACCACGTCGCGCGCTTCTGTGGGCAAAATCGCGCTGAGCAGCAGAATCGGGGTTTCGATGCCGTTTTGACGCAACTGCGCCGCTTCATCGACCGATGCCACAGCCAGCATCGCCACTTCGTTCACTTCTTGCAGAGCGCGCGCGACTTCGAGCGCGCCGTGACCGTAGGCGTTGGCTTTCACGACCGCTATCAAGCGCGCGGGCGCGACGTGCCGCGCCACAAGGCGCGCGTTGTGACGCAGCGCGGCGAGGTCGATTTGCGCCCAGTTGGGACGCGAATAAGGGGCCATCACGGGAACTCAAGGCCATTTTAGCAAAAGCGCGCGTTCATTTTCGGGCGTGGAGAAACATTTGCACTTTTTCGATTTCGAAAAAACAGCGCGCAAAGCGCGCGTTATACTTCCCAACGCGCGGCGCGAAAGCGAATCTTTGCGCTTTTAAGGAACATCATGAGCTTTTTAGGTGGACAAGAAATGATCATCCTCCTGGTGATCGTGCTGGTATTGTTTGGCGGTTCCAAAGTGCCCCAACTGATGAAGGGCCTGGGCGAGGGCATGAAGGAATTCAAAAAAGCGACCAAAGACGAAGACGAACTGCCTCCCGTGACCCGCACCGAAGTGCGCTCGGCGGAACCCCCGTCCATCACGAGCCACACCGAACCGCGCGTCTAATTAAGAAGGGGAGTTTTCAGCAGAGGAGCGGGGGAGCAGAGGAGCGGAGGAGAGGGGTTTGTAAGAGCGAACGGGATGTCCTATTCGCTCTCACTTCCCCCTCTCCACCGCCCCTCTGCTCCCCCGCTCCTCTGCTGAAAACTCCCCTTCTTTGTTTGTCATGAACTCTCAGATTCCCACCGATTCCGCTCAGTTTTTCGCCTGGCGCCGTGAGAACTTCCCATTTTTCGAGCGCAAAATCTGCCTGACGCACGCCAGCGTCTCGCCCCTGCCCGCGCGCTCGGCGCACGCGATTGCCGATTACGCGCATCGTCTGGCGCGCGAAGGCCAGTTCGATTATCTGCACGACGGCGCTTATCGCCGTTGCAAAGAACGCCTGGCGCGGCTTTTGAATAACGGCGCCAAAGCGGAAGAGATCGCGTTCGCCGGTTCGACTTCGCACGCTCTGGGTTTGGTGGCGACTTCGTTTCCCTGGAAAAGCGGCGACAACTGCGTGGTTTTCGATGGCGATTTTCCCGCCAATGTCGTGATCTGGAAAAATCTGGCGCACACGCACGGTGTGGAGATTCGCGTCGTGCCGTTTCGGGAAGCCCGCGACTGGACGACTGATGATCTGGCGCCCTTCGTCGATGAAAAAACCCGTCTGGTGACGATTTCGGCGGTCAATTTCCTGTCGGGATTCGCGCTTGACGTTTCGAGTTTCGGCAAATTTTGCCATGACAAGGGCGCGCTGCTCTGCGTCGATGCGATTCAAGCCCTGGGCGCAATTGAAATGGATTTGAGGGAGGCCGATTTCGTGTGCGCCGATGCCCACAAATGGCTGCTGGGGCCAAACGGCGCCGCGTTCGCCTGGTTTCGCGGTTCGGTTTTGCCGCAGATGCGCCCCCAAATTCTGGGCTGGCTCGCCATCGAAGGCCGCGACAACTGGTTTTCCTATGGAACGGAGCCGTTTGCCAGCGCCGAGCGCTTCGAACCAGGCGCGCGCAATTATCTGGGCATCGTGGGCATGGAAGCCTCGCTCGCGGTGTTGGAAGATGTCGGCATGGAAACCGTGTCGCGGCGCGTGGGGGAACTGCGCGATTACGGCGCGCGCAAACTGCTCGAAATCGGCTGCCGTTTGAGGTGGGAGCCGGATGGAACCAACCAAAGCGGCATCGTCTCGTTTCAGCCGCGAAAGGGCGAGATAAAAACGCTCAATGCGAAGTTGGACGAGCGCTTTGCACTTTCGCTGCGAAGCGACCGCGACAGCGAAAATTGGATTCGAGTTTCGGCGCACTTTATGAACTGCGAAAGCGATTTGGATGAACTGGTCGCTCACCTTTTGAAATGAACGAGAGGAAATAAACGGGGCCGCAAACCACATTTGCGGCAAAATGACATAATCCAGGAAGGTTACGCCGCAAATCTATCTTTGCGGTTTTTATAGGGTAATCCACGCTCGGATAACGTAATTAAGCCGACACATTTGCGGGTAAATAACATTGTTCTCTTGCAGCGCGCGTTTTGATAGAAGGCCAGAAGGAGGAATTGCTATAATGTGCAGTGTGATAGTTACTAAACAGCAATTTGTATTACATAACAATTCATACGCTTATGCTCTGTCTGAGACGGATGATCCAGCCAAAGAGAACTACATCTCGACATGGAGTGAAGTCACGGACGTTCTAAGTAGGAGAATCTATCGTCACCCGATGGGAGATGTCATCGTTTCAGCAAACTGGGATGAAGCCAAAAGTGTTTCCATTGCATCCCTTGACGGAACTTTCAATGAAGACCGTCGCTATGATGTTTTTAAAGAGAATTTTCAGGTGCCAGTTGTATGCACCGTCGTCAAACCCGAATCCGTAAAAGCAAGCGAACGCCATTTTTTAGAGTTGTTCTTGTATGACTTTTTCTTGTGTCTCAATCTCTCTGCGCCAGGTTCTTGTGATTTCTTCTCAGCTTACATTGACCCACCCCAAGGCAAACGAAGTGATATGAAATTGAGTGCGTCGCTGTTTGAAGGTTTGTGGATGAGAGATGTAAAAGCAAACTGGGGTTTGATTAACCGAGTTCCTCTTCGGCAAGTTGTGCAGTGGTTCGATTCACTGGATTTAGGCACTCGCCAAATAGCGGCCTCCAGAATGGAAAGGAGCCTTTTTGCCCTTCTCCATCTTTGCCATCTTGATGGAGCTGAACCATCAGATTTAGTGTGGCTGGCTCACATTTTGGAAGCCCTATATGACACTCCAAAAGAAACCATCACAAAAAGCCTCCAAGATAGGGTTTGTGCTGTGCTGTCAATACCAGAGGAAAAGAAGAAACCCATTCGTAAACAGTTACGTGATTTCTACGATGCGCGGAGTAAGTTTGTTCATGGTGAATTTGCAGTAACTCACCCTTTGAGTAACGATTTTCTTGACGAAGAAGCACATAAATTACAAGGATTCATATTGGGCACTACGGACTTCGGCGCTGCTGTGTGTATTGCAACACTCCAAAAGCACATCGTTGACAACTGGCGCGAAATCAACTTTCGTGAAATTCATCAAGGCGCTCCAGTATGATAACACTCTACTACAACTCCCCAACTGCAAGCGAACAAGGTGCCACACCTTGCCGCCTACAGCCCGTTCGTTCGTCACTCCCTTTCAGGCGCGGGTGAATTCGGTCGTTCTACAGCTATTTCTCCGGCACGGGCATTTTGCGCCGCGTCGCTTCGAGCGCCGCCGCAAACGCCGCTCTTTCGGCTTGCGAAACCGCTTCGCCGCGCTCGATTTTGCCCTTAATCAATTCGCTCATCTCGATTTCGCGCTGGCGCGCCCAATGCCACTCGACGCGCGCGATCCAATCGTTAATCACATCGGCGTCGGGCAGACTCGCCGCTTCATCGGAAAGCATCACTTCGCCGACCACTTTTTGCGCGTCTTCGCTCAAGTTCTCGGTGAATTCGACGGGCGAAATCTCCGCCCCCGCCTCGAATTTGCGCGCCGCCGCCACGATTTCGCCGTGCGTTTCGTCCGTCCATTTGAGAAGCGGCAGCTTTTCCAGAATGTGCCCGCGCCACGCCGCATGGCCCAGCAGCGCGCCAATCAGACATTTTTCCGCTTTCAAAACGCCCGACGCCACGTTCGGCCCGCCGCCTAAAGACTGCGTGGCTTCGTGCAAATCGAGCGCGGCTTTTTCTTCTTCGAGGCGAATCGCTTCCCATTTGGGCGAGGTGAAACGCTTTTCGCGCACCGGCGCGAGGCGTCCGTCGCCGATTTTGGCGTCGCGCAGACGCTCCCGTTTCCCCGCGCGGCCCTCGTCGGCGCGCAGTTCGTTTTTGACGAGCCGCTCGAATTCGCCGCGCCGCCGCTCCCATTCCAAGCGGCTTTGCGGGCGCTCGATTTTTAATAATTCATCGACCAGAAACGAAACGTAGCCGCTTCGCTCGGTTTCCGACCCCAAATCGTTGATGATTTCCGCCGCCTGACGCATCGCTTCGGCACGGCCTTCGACTTCATTCAAATCGTGCGAATCCAGAATCGAAACCAGCCGGTAGCGCGCGAGAGGAATCGCTTCTTTGAGCGCAGTTTCCATCCCCTGCGCGCCATGTTCACGGATGTAGGTGTCGGGGTCGTCCTGCGCGGGCAAACGCACCACGCGCACATCGAGTTCGTTTTCGGCGAAAAGCGGCGCGGTTCGCAGCGCCGCTTTCATGCCCGCCGAATCGCCGTCGAAACACAGATAAACCGCCTTGGGCGCGAGCCGCCGCAACAGCGCGACGTGATGCGCGGTGAGCGCCGTTCCCAGCGTGGCGACGGTTTGCGGAAAACCACCTTCGTGGAGCGCGATGGCGTCCATGTAGCCCTCGGTGATGATCACGCCATCGCGTTTGGAGACCTCGGCGCGCGCCAGATGCCACGCGAACAGCACATTCGATTTGTGAAACAACGGCGTTTCGGGCGAGTTGATATATTTCGCGTCGGAATTGCCGGCTTGCCCGCCTTCGAGCGCGCGCCCGCCGAACGCGATAACGCGGCCCGATTCGTCCCAGATGGGAAACATGAGGCGATGGCGATAGCGGTCGTAAACGCGCCGCGTCGCGTTCTCGGCGAACATACCGCCCAGTTCGCCTTCGGGCGATTTTTTCTCGATGAAAAGCCCCGCCGCGATGCCCTCGTCGTCGGAAAAACCGTATTTTCGAGTGAGAGTTCCGCGCAAAGCGTCCCAGTTGTCGGGCGCGTAGCCGATGCCAAATTTTTCAATCGTTTCGCGCGAAAGTCCGCGTGTTCGGGCGTAATCGCGCGCCGTGAGGCCCGCATTGCCGGAAAACTGTTCGCGGAAAAAATGCGCGGCGGCGGCGGTGACTTTGAGCAGCTTGTCGCGTTCGGAAATTTCCTCTTTCTGCTCCGGCGTCATCTCGCGGCGACTTTTGATTTCGACATTGTAGCGCGCCGCCAGAATTTTGCGCGCACCGACGAAATCGGTGTTTTCCATCGCCTGCACGAATTTGAAGCAATCCCCTGAAGCTCCGCAGCCAAAACATTTATAAAAACCCTTGTCGCGCGAGACGTAAAACGAGGGCGTTTTTTCGTCGTGGAAGGGGCAGCAGGCTTTCATGCGCCCGTTGCCCGCCGGAACGAGCGAGACGTATTGCGAGGCCACTTCGACGATGTCGGCGCGGCGGCGGATTTCTTCGGTGGTGGAATCGAGGGGCATCAATTAAAGCATGACAGCGGGAACGAAGCGTGCAACCTACACTCTGTAAAGTCAAGAGTTTTTCATGCTCCAAGACCGCTTCAACCGCCTCATTTCCTACCTCCGCATCAGCGTGACCGACCGGTGCAATTTTCGCTGCGTCTACTGCATGCCCGAAGAAGGCGTCGAACTCGCGCCGCGCGCGGAGATTTTGTCGTTCGAGGAAATCGCGCGCGTGGTGCGCGTTGGCGCGGGGCTGGGGCTGTCCAAAATTCGCTTGACCGGCGGCGAACCGACGGTGCGGCGCGATTTGCCCCAACTCATTGGGATGCTGCGCGCCATTCCCGAAATCCGCGAAATCGCCATGACCACGAACGCCGCGCTGCTCGATGAACTCGCCGCGCCGCTCAAAATGGCGGGTTTAGATCGCGTCAATATTTCGCTCGACACCCTGAACCGCGAAAAAGCCTTTCAAATTGCGCGGCGCGATTATTTCGAGCGCGTTCTGGCCGGAATCGAAGCCGCGCGGCGCGCGAATCTGGGCCTCAAATTCAATACCGTCGTGATGCGCGGCCTCAACGATGACGAACTGCCCGCGTTACTCGATTTTGCGCGTTCTTACGAAGCCCAGATTCGTTTCATCGAATATATGCCGATGGGCCTGGCGCGTTTCGATGAGCGCAATCGCTTGGTGACGGCGCAGGAAATGCGCGCGATTTTGGCTGCGCGGTTCGACCTGGTGCCGGAAGCCGAAAACGGCGATCCGGCGCGCGGCTATGTGTGCCGCGAAACCGGCGCGCGGGCTGGTTTCATTTCCTCGATGAGTGACCATTTTTGCGACAGTTGTAATCGCATGAGACTCACGGCGCAGGGCGGTCTGCGCCCGTGTCTGCACCAAAACGCCGAAGTCGATGCGCGCGCGATTCTTCGCGGCGGCGCAGGCGATGAGGAACTTCGCGGCGCGTTTCTGGAAGCGGCGGGGCTGAAATGGGCGGGGCATCGCATGAACGATGTGATTCCGCTTTTTTCGAGCAAAGAAATGGTTTCGATTGGGGGTTAGTGAAGTAGAGAACGCGAAGCGTCAGCGAGTGAGGCTTGACTGGAACTTTATCTTTGCAGTCAAGCCTCACTCGCTCACGCTTCGCGTTCTCTACTTCGTCAGAATCTCCCGCGCCGCGTCCATATCGAGTTTCATTTGTGCGACCAACGCCTCTAATCCATCGAAGCGGCGTTCGTCACGCAGTCGCGCCACGAATTCGATTTCGACATTTTTCGGCGGCGTTTCGATTTCGGCGTCCAGAACGTGAAATTCGATCTGTTTTTTGAGTCCGCCCACCGTCGGGCGCATTCCGATGTTCAAAACCCCGTTTCGATTTTGAGTTTCGCCGTCAAAACGGGCCTGAATCGCGTAAACGCCGTTTTTGGGGACGCATTTTCGCGGGTGCGGCGCGAGGTTGATGGTCGGAACGCCGATGGTGCGCCCGATTTGATCGCCGGAAACGACTTCGCCCGCCATTTGGTAAGACCGGCCCAGAAACTGGCGCGCCAGTTCGACCTGTCCGGCTTCGATGATGCCGCGCGCGCGCGTTGAACTAATCGGGGCGCCGTTTTCGAGGAGTTTTCCTTCTAAAGCCAGCGTTTCAAAACCCAATTCGCCGCCAATTTGACGCAGCGCGGCCATATCGCCTTCGCGCCCGCGTCCGAGGGCGAAATCCGGCCCGCCGACGAAGAGTTTCAAACTGATGGTCTCACGCCACATTGCCATGAACTGGCGCGCGCTCTGGTCGGCGATTTCGCGCGTGAAAGGCACGATGAACAGGTGATCGAGCGGCGTTCGCGCGAAGGCGGCGATTTTTTCATTGGCCAGGGTGAGAAGCGGCGAACATTCGTCGGGCTTGAAGAGGCAGTAGGGCATGTCCTCGAAAGTGAGCGCCGCGCAGGGCAAATGGCGCGACTTCGCTTCGCGCTTGAGGCGCGCGACCAGGCTTTGATGGCCGCGATGCACGCCGTCGAAAGTGCCGATGGTGAGCGCGCAGGATTCGAGGAGTTTGCGAGTGGGAAGGGCGCGATGGACTTGCATAATTGCAGCGCCTAAAGTCGCCGCAAGGGAAGGCGAAACCTGCCTTCGCAGGTTAATGCATCAGTCCGCGCAGGCGGACTTCGCTTTCCTTTGCAGCGACTTTAGTCGCTGTCAGTTTCTTAAATCGAAGACTTTGTCGGCGCGATAAAATCCGGTTTCGCGCGAGGGAATGGCGAGGGCGAAAACGGTTTTCGCGGCGTTATGAATCACGATGGAGTTTTTGCGCGCTTCCAAATGCATCCTGCGGGTTTGAAGCCATTTATACGCCAGCGCATCCTTTTCATATTCTTCGCGGGAGAGGGAGAATGATAATTGAGGCGCTCGGATGAGTCTGCCCTGCAACAAAGCCGAAGTCGCTTCATCGTCAGACAAAACGTTATGGGTGCACCAACTCAAGGCTTCTTCAAAGGAGATAAGTTGTGGCTGCGCCGCGAACTCTTCGCACGAAACCGCCTCATTGAGAAAAAACCCGCCGCTTCGACTTCGCACCAAAAACGTCATCGTCGCCGCGCTGCCCAAAGCCTTGCCAATATCGCGCACCAGGGAACGAACGTAAGTGCCGCCCGAACATTCGATATGAATCATCGCGCGCGGTTTTTCGCCCCCAATGAAGCGCGTCACCACGAGTTTGGAAATGGTGACTTTACGGCTTTTGATGTCCGTTTCGCCGCCCGCGCGCGCGATTTCGTAGAGTTTTTGGCCGTCCTGTTTGATCGCCGAATAGAGCGGCGGCGTTTGCTCGATTTCGCCGCGAAAACCGTCCAGAGCCGCGCGCAGCGATTCCAAATTGATTTGTGCTGCTGGCGCTTCGCGGATGACCTTTCCAACCGCATCGAGCGTGTCGGTTTCGTGCCCGAACGTCGCTTCGGCGAGGTATTCTTTGGTTCCGGACTGGAGATATTCGGCGATGCGCGTCGCCTGGCCGACGCAAATCGGCAAAACGCCCGCCGCCGCCGGATCGAGGGTTCCGGTATGGCCGACGCGCTTGTTTTGCACCACGCGGCGCACAAATGCGACGGCATCGTGCGAAGTCATGCCAGGCGGTTTGAGGAGGTTGAGAACGCCGTGTTGCATAGTGGGAGCAGTGAATTTATTCGCTATCAGGAAAGGAAGCGAATGGTGAGCGGATAACGGTAGTTTTCGCCCTTGGAAGCCGCCTGCGCTGCCAGAAAGGTGACGACGATATCCAGAATCGCCAGCGCGCCGAACAGGAAGAAGCCGATGACGATGAACATCAGCGGAATGGTGAGAAGGAACCACAAAACGATGCTGATGTTGTAGTTGAGCGTTTCTTTGCCGACTTCATCCAAAAAACGCGAAGAGTCTTTTTTGATGAGCCAGATGATGAGCGGGCCGAGAATATGGCCAAACGGCACGCCAATGTAGCCCGACAACGACGACAAGTGACAGCCAACGGCCCAATTACGCTCGTCGGGCGTGTGGAGCGGCGCAGAATTGTAAGGCGACATAACTTAATTTTGTTCAATGTTGAACGTTCAATGTCCAATGTTCAATGTTGAGTTTTCAAGACATTGAACATTGAACGTCCAACCTTGAACATTGAACGTTTAACCTTCCACCGGCTCGTGTTCCTCATCGAGCCACTCGATGGCGCGTTCCACGACGCGGCGCACGGCGTCGTTGAAGGGGCCGCGCTGTTTGCAGCCCGCCGCCGCCGCGTGGCCGCCGCCGCCGAATTCGTCGCAAAACAGGTCGGCGCGCAGTTCGGGCACGGCGCGCACGCTGATGCGCGTTACGGGGCCGGTATCGTCGCGGCGCTCGCGAAACACAATCGCCAGTTTGACGCCCTTGATGTTACGCAGAAAATTGACGATATTTTCCGAGCTTTCATCGCCGGCGCCAATCGAGGCGAAATCGTCACCCGAAAGCGTGGTGTAAACCAGTTGGCCGCCGTTGGCGGTGTGAAGGTGCGAGAGCGCCAGACCCAGAAGCTGCGTCGAGGCGAAAGAGCGTTCGTCGAAGAGTTTGAAGGCGACAACATCGGGTTGCGCGCCCAGTTCGACCAGATGCGCGGCGGCGTGCAGGGCCGCCGGCGTGGCGTTGGAAAAGCGAAAATGGCCGGTATCGCACGACAAACCGCCCAGAAGACACTGCGCCATATCTTCCGTAATCTCGAATCGGAGTTCCCTCAGAAGCTCGTAAACCATCAGCGCGGTCGCGGGCTGGTTGGGGTCGATCCAGTTGATGTCGAAGGTGGGTTTCGAGGTGCGATGGTGGTCGATGAGGATTTTGAAGGGCGCCGAATTGATGGGTTCGTAGGGCGAGGAAACGCGCTCCGGCGTGCCGTCGCAGTCGAGAACGATGGCGCAGTCGGCGCGAAAGCCTTCGGGCGGACTGCGCAGAACCTCGTTCTGGCGCGGCAGGAAGCGGCTCGAAGGCGGCACGCCGTCGCGCGAAACGTAAATCGCGGTTTTACCGCGCGCTTCGAGCGCCCATTTGAGCGCCAGCGCGGGGCCGATGGCGTCGCCGTCCGGCCCGACGTGGGTCGAGATATAGAATTTCTGGAAGCGCTCGAACGCGGCGGCGATGGCTTCAAAAGGCGGAACAGTCATGCGGAGCTTTCGCGCTATTCCTTTTTGAGTTCGGGCAGATTGGCGAAGATTTCCTCGAGTCGCGCCGCGTTTTCGGTGCCTTTGTCGTAGCGAAAGCCGATTTCGGGCACCACGCGAAGCGGCACTTCCTCGCCGACGCGGGTTCGCAAAAACGGCTTGGCGCGGTCGAAACCGGCCTGCGCCGCGACGCGCGCGGCGTTCTGGTCGTCGCCCATCACGGTAAAAAAGACGCGCGCGAACGATAAATCGTGGGTGACTTCGACTTTGGTGATGGTAACGTCCTGCAACGCGGGATCGGCGATGTCCTCGCGCAGGGCTTTGGCGACCGACATCCGAATCGCTTCGGCGGCGCGGTCTGAGCGGAAAGTTGTGGCCATAGTTGGGATTCCTTTGGGAGTGTTGCTGTTCCACGCTTCGCGCGGCCCTCACCCGCCCTCCTGGGGTCGGGCACCCTCTCCCGCAAGCGGGAGAAGGTTTAGCAGTCTCACTCCTACTTTTGCGGTTCATCAAAGTGAGGGATGAAAACTGCTAATCCTTCTCCCGCTTGCGGGAGAGGGTGCCCGACCCCAGGAGGGCGGGTGAGGGCCGCGCAGCGGGTCAAATTTATTGCGCTCCCATCGTATGTTCGAGATAAGCGTAAACGAACGGATCGAAATCCCCGTTCATCACGCCGGAAATATCGCTGGTTTCGTGCCCGCTTCGCAGGTCTTTCACCATTTGATAAGGCTGAAAAACGTAGGAGCGAATCTGGTTGCCCCACTCGCCCGATTTCACTTCGCCGCGCAACGACGCGATATGCTCCAACCGCTTGCGCTGCTCCATTTCAAACAGTTTCGATTTGAGAACCCGCATCGCCACTTCCATATTTTGCAGTTGCGAGCGCTCGTTCTGACACTGCGTCACGATGCCAGTGGGAAGGTGCGTCAAGCGAATCGCGGTCTCGTTTTTCTGCACGTTCTGCCCGCCCGCGCTGGACGCGTTGTATTTGTCGATTCGCAAATCTTTGTCAGCGATTTCAATTTCGACGGTATCGGCGACTTCCGGCACGACATCGACCGAGGCGAAACTCGTCATGCGCTTGCCCTGCGAGTTGAACGGCGAAATCCGCACCAGACGATGCACGCCCGCCTCGGCTTTGCAGTGCCCATAAGCGTTCACGCCCTTGATAATCGCCGAAAATCCTTTGATTCCGGCCTCGTCGCCAGGGGTTTCTTCGATGATTTCGACATCGAATTTCTTGAGCTGCGCCCAGCGCAGATAGGCGCGCACCAGCATTTGCGCCCAGTCCTGCGCTTCGGTTCCGCCCGCGCCCGCGTTGACCGAAAAAATCGCGTTGTTGCCGTCGTATTCGCCCGAAAAAAGCAGCGTGCGCTCGAAATCGCGGTAATCGGCTTCCAATTTCGGCAGTTCCGATTCGATTTCAGTGCCCAGAGACTGGTCATTCTCCATTTCGGCGAGTTCGATGAGTTCCAGCAAATCCGCCGCGCGCTTATCGAGCGAGTCGAACGGCTCGACGAAAGCGCGCGCGGCGCTGGCCTCGCGCATGATTTGCTGCGCGCGGGTGGAATCGTCCCATAAATCGGGGGCTTCGGCTTGAGTTTCTAAATCTTGAAGGTGAAGTTTGCGTTGAGGCAGGTTAAAGACCCTCACCCTTCGCCCGCAGTCCGTCGCGGATGCGGCCCAGTGAATCTTTGGCTTGTTCTAACATGGCCTTTAGGGTTTAGCAGAAACGGCGGGTTTTCCGCGTTAAAATAAAGGCATGGGCATGGTAATTCCACCCGAAATCGAAGAGTTGGGGCAGTTTTACGACATCGAAATGAGCGCGGGCGAGTTTCTGGCGCACAACGGGCATCTGATTCCGTTTTTGCGTGAAATGGCGCCGGTTCTGGCGCGTTATTTTCCCGATTGCCCGCTTCGTCTGCATCTCGAACGCGATCCCGAAACCGGCTACGAAACCAAATTATGGGCGCACGCGATGTGGAGTCACAGCGAAAATTGGCGCGCGGCGTCGGAGATTTTGGATCGCTTTCACAGGGAGTGGTTTTTCCAAAACGGGCACGGCATCCATCATCGCATGGCCGTTGATTTCGAGTTCACCCCATCGAAAAGCGAGGCCGCGTGAAATTCGATTGGCACCAATTGTTCGAACTGGCAAACGAGTTGGCTCGACAGGCCGAATCGGAAACCGAGCCTCAAAAGCGCGAAGCCTTGCGGCGCACCGCGATTAGCCGCGCCTACTACGCCGTATTTTGCCTGAGCGCGGCGTGGCTGCGCGAACATTTTCCCCAGGTCACTTTGCCCGAATCGGGTGACATTCATCGCGGCGTCATCGACTTTTTCGAGTGGCATCAAGAGGCCGAATACAAGCAGGTCGGCGTTCTTCTCGACAGCCTTCGCAAACGCCGCAATCGCGCCGATTATGCTTCGCGGCTGCAAGATTCCAAGGATGTGCTGGCGCGCAGCCTCTTCGACGCCAACCGCGTTTTGAACGCGCTTTCGGGTTTGGAAACCTCTAACGCCGCCTGAAATTTCAGGTGGCGCTTAATTTCTAACGATTCCTTTGGTAAAACCTCTTTGGATACCAAGGAAGGCCCTTTGGAACACGGCCTCGCTCTGCCTGGTCAATCCATTTCTTCACCAGTCGCTTGCGCTCCTTGCAGACGGCTTCGCTGAGCGGCGCCCCGCAGACCCACCATCTCTGCAACTCGACCAAAAATGCGACGGCGGCTTGATTATCACCTTGCTCAATCATGGCTTGAGCAAGGAACATAGGAGGAACCATTAAACGCAGTCCTGGTGTGCCCTCTATTTTGCCGCACTCAATCAGGTGAGCGGCGGCGGCTTTGATATCACCGCGTATGCAGAGCGAAGCTCCCCAATAGTAATGGGAAAAGAATATCGTTGTCTGTCGCAGGTAATCAGAACCAACTCTTAATGATAATTCCAGAGATAACTGCGCCAATTCCTCTACCTTATCAAACTTCCCTTTTCTAAAAAGCGGCCCTATGGGACTTCGTGCCTTGATTAATCGGTAACGCAGCAGCGCGCGTCTCGGATTTACGAAAAGATCAGGAAGCACAGCTCCTGAAAATGTGCCGCGCCAACTCGCGACAAACACCTGGAATAGGTAAGTAGAAGTAGGAGGAATGATCTCAGTCAAAGAATTTCGCATATGCGTAAAACCAAACTAAAATCTTGTGCGCCGCATTATTCGCATTATTTCATTCGCCCTCGACCCGCAACACGCTCGACACTTCGCGCACCACTTCCAACTGCTCAAAGTGCGCCGTCGCCGCGAAACTTCACGCGGCGACACTGATTTTCTCGAAAACCGACAGAGGTTCGGGGAAGGGCAATCCCGCTTCTGTCAAGCCTTCGAGATGAAATTCGATGGCCTCACGGATGAGTTCGCGCGCTTCCTCGCGCGTTGGGGCCGCCGCCACGCAGCCAGGCAGATCGGGCACATAAGCGCCGAAACTATTTTGTCCACGTTCGATAATGATGGTGTATTCCATTTATTTCAACCCCGCTTGCTTCCATACGCTGTTGAGAGTTCCAGGTGGCATCTCGACGCCTAAATTTCCTGAAACCGTGACCGTTCCAGGCTTGGCCGGATGGTGAAATTGACGATGGCTGCCTTTGGTTCTCACCATTTGCCAGCCGTCGCTTTGCAGTCGTTGGTATCTTTTCCAATCGTGTGTGAAAGAGTAATCTGTAGATCATGGTCAGCATCACCTTGTCGTGCCCTCACTGCGGGGAATCGAGTCGGGTTCGCCGTCATGGCCGCACCCAGCAGGGCAGCGAGCGCTTGTATTGCACCGTGTGCCGTCGGGCCTTCACACCTTCTCCCAAGTCGCGCTCTTTGAGCCAGGAAAAGGCGGAGATGATCGGGCGGGCGCTGTTGGAGAAGACGCCCCTGATCGGCATCTGCCGCACGTTTAAGGTCTCGCCCAACACTGTGTATAAGCTGCTCAAAAAAACGTAGAAGCCTTGCCTGCTTTAGACGAGACGCTTATGCCCCATAAGGGCCATGACGAGGTGATCCTTGATGAGTTGTGGAGCTTCGTGTGGGCCAAGCGCAATGCAGTGTGGATCTGGATCGTGCTGTCGCGGCGCAACTTGCAGGTGCTGGCCTTCTTTGTCGGCAGGCGTGACCTCCAGAGCGCCGAGATGGTGTGGAAGCAGGTGCCTCTGCCCTGGCGCGATGATCTGGTGTTCACCGATGGCTATCGCGTTTATCAGTCGCTTTTGCAAAAGGCGCCTCTTCAGCACGCTCGCTGCCTCAAGCGTGACCCTGAGACCTGGGGTGAGACTTCACCCGTCGAAGGCACCAACAACGCCTTGCGCCAGGGCGTGTCCTACCTCACTCGCAAATCTCTGGCGTTTGCGCGCTCGCTCCACTGGCTCCAGGCTCGACTCCACTGGTTCATCCATCACTGGAACCTCAGACAAGCCAAAAATACGCCTAACACTCACTCGGAAAAGATACCCTGTCGCGCGATGACTTCGCGGACTTTCATTCTCCTTCAACTCGCAACACGCTCGACACTTCGCGCACCACTTCGAGTTGTTCAAACTGCGCCATCGCCGCGTTCATCGCGCTTTGCGTTGTGGTGTGGGTGAGCCAGAAAATCTCCGCGACATCGCCATCGGAGTGCTTTTGCACGATGGATTCAATCGACACACCCGCGTCGCCGAACACGCCCGCGATTTGCGCGATGGTGCCAGGCTTGTCGCCGACCTGCATTCGCACGCAAAACCGCGTCTCTATCGCGGCGAAAGGGTGCATGGCGCGCTTGCTTTGCGGCGCGTGATCGAGATTTCGCACGCCGCGACACTTGTTTTTCGCCGCCTCGATGATATCGCCGACAACCGCGCTTCCGGTCGGGCCGTCGCCCGCGCCGCGCCCGTAAAACATCACGTCGCCCACGGCGTCGCCGCGCACGAAAACGGCGTTGAAGGCGTCGCTCACGTTCGCCAAAGGATGATTTTTGGGCAACAGCGTGGGGTGAACGCGCAGTTGCAGTGCACCGCCGTCGCTGAGGCGCCCCAGCGCGATGAGTTTGATGACGAAGCCCAGTTCGGTCGCGTATTCGATGTCGCGCGCCGAAACGCCGCGAATGCCTTCGCGCGCGATATCATCGATATCAACCGGCGTATCGAAGGCGATTCCGGCCAAAATGGCGAGCTTGTAGGCGGCGTCGAAACCGTCCACGTCGGCGCTGGGGTCGGCTTCGGCGTAGCCCAACTGCTGCGCCTCGCTCAAAACTGCCCCGAAATCGCTCTTTTCGGCGGTCATTTTGGAGAGGATGAAGTTGGTGGTGCCATTCACGATGCCCATCAACTCGCAGATTTCATTGCCCGCCAGACTTTCGCGGAGCGGTTTGATGAGCGGAATGCCGCCGCCCACGCTGCCTTCGAAGAGTAAATCGACACCGTTTTGTTCGGCGACGGCGCGAAGCTGCGGGCCATGTTTGGCAATCAGTTCTTTGTTGGCCGAAACCACCGATTTGCCGTTTTGCAGCGCGCGCAGGACGTAATCGCGCGCCGGTTCGACGCCGCCGATCATTTCGGCGACGATGTGAATGTCGGGGTCATTCAAAACCGCCTCGACATCATCGGAGACGATAGCGGTATCGGCGCCCCACCGCGCGGCGCGCGAGGGCGTGCGCGTGGCGATGCGCGTCACGGCGATGGGGCATCCGGCGCGCTTTTCGATGAGCGCGGCGTTGCGCTCCAAAATTTGAAACGCGCCGCCGCCGACGGTGCCAAGACCAAGAATTCCGACATTGATATTCATATATTTTTAGCCACAGAGAACACAGAGGACACACAGAGAGGCACAGAGGAATTCAATAAAGAATCCCCGCCGCGAGCAGCGGGGTATTTCAAGGAGAGTGTAACTTTGGCTGTCAAGGCACAGCGTAGTGGTAGCTGCCAGTCAAAAGAGGGCCAACTGGTCAGAGGAGGTGAGCGCGGGGGAGTGAGCGGCATAGAGTTGTTGGTAGGTCAAATCTTGACCTTTTTCCTGGCCTTGGTCGCGCACATAATCCGCGATGGTGTGTTCGTTGCCCTGGGGCCCCACCGTCGAGACAAAGTAGCCATCCGACCAGAACTCGCCGCCCCACAACTGCTTCTTGACCTGAGGACACCGCTTGAACACTTCGCGCGCCGTGAGGCTCTTGAGAATGGTGATGATTTTGGTGGGGCTGTAGGTGGGCACCGACTGCACCAGAAAATGCACATGGTCGCCATCGGTGCCAATTTCCAAAAATTCGATCTCGTAGCGCCGCGCGATGTCCAGACACACCTCGCGCACTGCCTCGTCCACAGCATGGTCAATCACCACACGCCGATATTTGGCAGGAAACACCGCATGGTAAAGCAACACGCTCACATTGTGACTTTTATGGATGAGACGGCTCATGCCTCAAGTCAAACACAGCGCACTCGCCTCGCACGCGAGGCTCCAATCGCCGCAAGCGGCGGGGTATTGACCCACAGAAGAATAAAAGACTCTGTGCCTCTCTGTGTGTTCTCTGTGTTCTCTGTGTTCTCTGTGGCTTCTATTTGAGGAGTAAGAGAGGCTGTCCGGTTTCGACCAGTTGTCCGGTTTGCACGGGAATTTGCGCCACCACGCCCGCGTTTTCCGCCGTGACTTCGTTGAAGACTTTCATCGCTTCGACCAGGCCGATGGTCTGCCCGCGCTCCACGCGGTCGCCGATTTCCACGAAATTAGGGTCGGTGGGCGACGGGGCGCGGTAGAAAACGCCCACCATCGGCGACACAACCGGAGTGAGACTTTCCTCGTTTCTGGCGGCTTTTGAAGGTGGTGCTGGCGTCGCGCTCATAACGAGCGGCGCGGTGGGAGAGGGCGCAGCGAATTTCAAACTGGCGGCTTTGAGCGTGAGTTTGAGGCCGTCGGCCCTGATTTCGATTTCCGACAGCCCTTCATCGGCCACAATTTGCGCCAGTCCGCGCAGGTATTCGACCTGCTGCTTTAATTCGAGATTTTCGCCTGGGTTTTGATCCGCCATAAATGCCGCCTGAGGTGCAAAGAGAAGTTAACAATTCGGCGCCAAGGCGGCAAACTAAGGGCATGGCAACAAGCAGTGGCTTCAAAGGCATCTCGCGCGTCGATTACGTCAAGCGCAACTCTTACGGCTGGTATGTCCGCGTGCGCTTCAAGGGCGAAAACTTCGCCAAATTCTTCTCCGATTCGGTGTGGGGCGGGCGCGAAAGCGCGCTGCGCGAAGCGGTCAAATGGCGCGACGAAACCGAAAAACGCATCGGCAAACCGCGCACCGACCGCGTGATTAATGCCGCGCTGGTCAAATCGAATACCGGCGTGCTGGGCGTGCAGTTCATCGATGTCGGGCCGCAGGGCGCCTACGAAGCGACCTGGAGTCCCGAACCTGGCAAGGTGAGCCGCACCAAAGTTTCGGTCGCCAAATACGGCGAATGGGAAGCGTTTCAGCGCGCCTGCCGCATTCGGCGCGAGTATGAAAAGAAGCATTTCGGCGGCGAACTCAAGGCGACGGGCGTGAACCGGCAGTGGAGCAGTGAGAAAAATGAGGGCGAAGGAGCGCAATAAATTATGGCGACGGTTCAACTTTTAACCGAAATCAACCAATTGCCGCTTGAGGCGCAAAAGCAAGTGTCGGATTTTGTGGCACTTTTGCGTCAGCGCCAGCAGGCGGAAGCGGCACCGCAGGGGGAATTAGAAGACGAACCGTTCATCGGAATGTGGCGCGACCGTCCTGAAATGGAAGACAGCGCGCAGTGGGTGCGCGGGGTGCGGCGCAGCAAAGAATGGGGCGAATCGTGACGCTCGTTGACACCGATATTCTCATTGACGCCGGACGCGGCGTTGCCGAGGCACTCACAGCGCTTACGAGATTGCGACCGACAATTCTCGCCGTGAGTCACGTCACCGCGATGGAACTGCTCGTCGGCTGCCGCAACCAGGCGGAGTGGCGCGCCACCGAACAGTTTCTGCGCCAATTTCAAATCGTGAGACTGGACGCGGCCATTTCCGACCAGGCGTTCGATTTGCTGCGCCAATACCGTCTCAGCCACGGCCTTCTCATCGCCGATTTGCTCATCGCGGCAAGCGCGTTAGTTTTGAATGAGCCGTTGATTTCCAAGAACCGGCGCGATTTTCGTTTTATCGCCGGCCTTCAATTGCTGCCTTATCCGTAGACGAGGCTTGCTTTTACGCTCTTGCCCCTTGACAACTCAGGAACCGCACCCTACCCTTTCCGTCTTGCGTGCCATCTAACGCGAAGCGTGTGTAAAGTGAGGTGCGAAAAATGAATACGAAAACTCAACAGAAGTGCTCGGTGTGCGGCCAGAACGTCAAAACCGCTTACGGCGCCATCCAAATGCGCAAAGCGCCCATCGTGTGCCGTCGCTGTTTCGGCGAAACGACTTATAACGTTGTCCCCGTCTGGACTCAAAACTTTGGTTTGCCCGAATCGCCCGCCGGTGAAGGCTAAACAGAATTAACCGTGTCGAACCGCGCGTTCGGCGCGGTTTTTTTGTGCCCGATTTTCGTCAAGGACGCTGCGAAACCTCTTCGCCCTGAAGCGCCGCCAGCGCCATCAGGTGCATTGGCGAAGGCGGCACGCCCTCCAAAAGCGGGTCGCTGGTTTCGAGCATCCAGGTGTGAAGGCGGCGCAGCAGATCGTCGCGCACGGCGGCGTGTTCGGGCGCTGCGGCCAGATTATGGTGTTCGAGCGGGTCGGTTCGTAGATCGTAAAGTTCCACGATGTCGTGGCGCGAAAGGTGGGGCGCGGCGGGATGAACCGTGATGGTCTGGGGCTGCCACTGCTGCGACGGATCCATAAAACCGGTGTTAAAGCAAAACGCGACGATGAGTTTGTGCGTTTCGGTGCGAATGCAGCGCACGGGATCGTAATAGTCGTGGTAAGTCATTTCACCGAAAAACTCGGCGCGCGGGGCGTAAGGGTGCCCGCGCAAAAGCGGCGCGAAGGAGCGGCCCTGCACACTTTGCGGAATCTCGACGCCCGCCAACTCCAACAGGGTGGGCAGGATGTCGATGTGGGGAATCATCGGCTCCACAACCTGGCCCTGGCGCCAATTGGCGCGCGGCCAGCGCATCAGCAGACAGGTTTCCAGGCCAGGATCGTAAACCGAACACTTGGCGCGCGGAAAGGGAATGCCGTGATCCGTGGTGAACACCACAAGAGTGTTTTCCGCGAGATTTTCAGTTTCCAGAGCCTCTAAAATGCGTCCGACGGCGCCGTCGAGCTTGCGAATCGCGCCCTGATAGGCCGCCAGTTCGCGCCGCGCGCCCTCGTCATCCACCAGATAAGGCGGGACGAAAACGCCCAATTCGTCATCGGGCGCGATGTCGCCGAATTGATGGGGCGTTCGCGGCGCGCGGTGCGGCTCGAAAAAGCCGATTTGCAGATAAAATGGACTCGCCGAATCGCGGCGCGTTTGCAGCCACGCTTCGGTTTGGGCCGCGACCTGATCGCAGCCGGTCAGCGTCGCGTCGGCGACGAGCGCGTCGCGGGGCACGATTTCGGCAAACCCCATCGCTTCGGGACGCACCGTTTCATGCTGCAAACCGATGAGCGCGCCGTGATAACCGGCCTCGCCCAGCAGCGTGGCGAGATGCTTTTCCTGCGCGTGCAAGTCCCAGGCGAAAAGGGCGTGGGTGAGGCCCAGAACGCCGTTGCAGTGCGGGTAGCGTCCGGTAAACAGCGCGGCGCGCGAAGGACTGCACTGCGGCGCCACGCAAAAACTGCGCGCGAAACGGGTGCCCTGCGCGGCGAACCCATCGAGATGCGGCGTTTGCACTGTCGGGATGCCGTAGCAGCCGAGGTGGCGGCCCAGGTCGTGGCAGATGAGAACGATGATGTTGGGTGGGTTGGGAGTCATAACGGGGTCAGCGCGGGATGGAATTTTTCCGGCACAATTTGCACGAAAAAGCCCTTCGCCGGTTGGGGCGAAGGGCAATTTGCCAGCGAAACAGAGGTGAACCGTCCTCAAAACGGCTCCACTGTGGCTCGTTGATCTTCAGGCTTTCTTTTTGGGAGCGGGTTTCAATTTCGCCACCGGAACTTTGGCCGTGGAGGAAACCGTGGCCCAGAACTTATCCCAGGCCGCTTTGTTGGCCGCGCCAATCGACTTATCGCGCGCGTTGGCGGCTTTGGTGATGGCCGCCTTCTGGCTCGCCGTCAACTTTTTGCCGCCCACCTTTTCGGCCCTTTGTATGGCACCCGATCCGTTGGGCTTCTTGGCTTTGGGCGCGGCCTGAGCCGTCAGTGCGCCGCCAAGTGTCAGAGAGAGAGCGGCGGCGAGCAGAATGGATGTGTTAATTTTTTGGTGCATTTTCGTTCCTTGGGAGATTTCGCAGTCGAAAAACAACCGGCGATGCGTTGCCCCGTCGCTTTCAGGCACACGATAAACCTATTATACCCAGCCCTAACGCATTTCTAACAATCGGCCCACACATTGCGTGGTTTGCAGCCTCTGCATCGCCTCGCGATCCCAGAAGGCAGCAGGGCATTGATCTGGAGCACCTTCCCTTTGAAACCCCTCATTCTCATCCCGCATCCCATCGCCGAGGCAGGTCTTACTTTTTTGCGCGAGCGCGGTTACGAACTGCAAATCGGCTGCGACACCTCGGCATTGGGTCTGCGCGAAGCTGCGCGTTCGTGCGACGCGTTGCTGGTGCGAACGGCGGAAATCACCGACGACGTGATGGCCCGTGCGCCGCGTCTGCGCGTGGTGGCCAAACACGGCGTGGGCGTGGATAACATTGACATCGAGGCGGCGACGCGGCGCGGCATCTGGGTGGTGAACGCGCCCCATTCCAACTCGGCGACGGTCGCGGAGTGGACAATCGGCGCCCTTGTCGCTCTGGCGCGGCAGTTCGTGGCCTCGCAGCGCGCGGTTGTGGAAGGCGACTGGGAAAGGCGCAACCGCGAATTGGGCTGCGATCTGGCGGGCAAAACCCTGGGAATTTTGGGTTTGGGGCGCATCGGCTCCCATGTCGCGCGCCGCGCGGCGCTGGGATTGGAAATGCGCGTTCTGGCCTTTGATCCCCACGCCAAAGTGCCGCCAGGCGTCGAAGTGGAACTGGCAAGCGAGCGCGACGAACTGTTCCAGCGCGCCGATTTTTTGACGCTTCATCTGCCAGGCGGCGCGGCCAATCGCGGCGTCATCGGAGCGCGCGAACTGGGGATGATGAAGCGCGGCGCCTTTGTGCTCAATGCCTGTCGCGGCGAAGTCGTCGATGAAAGCGCGCTCATCGCGGCACTGGGAAGCGGGCATCTGGCGGGCGCGGCGCTCGATGTTTTCGAGGATGAGCCGCCCGCGCCCGATAATCCGCTCATGTCCATGTCGAACGTGCTGCTCACGCCTCACAACGCGGCCCTGACACGCGAAGCGACGATTCGCATGGCCCTGGATGCCGCGCGCGGCGTGGATGAAGTGCTGTCCGGCGCGCGCCCGACCTGGCCGGTCAATGAGCCGCATCAAAAACCATGATTTCACCCAACCGCGTCAAGCGCGCGCTCCACAACGGCGAAAATGTCCTCGGGACGTGGACGAAAATCGCCGATCCGTCCGCCATCGAAGTTCTGGGAGGGTGCGGCTTCGATTTCACAGTTATCGACCGCGAACACGTCGCGCTCGATAACGGCGCCGTCACCGACCTGATTCGCGCGGCGGAACTTTTGGGCATCGTGCCGATTGTGCGCCCGCGTGAAAACCGCGCCATCGACATTTTGCACGCTCTCGATGCCGGCGCGCTCGGCGTTCAGGTGCCAGGCATCAACACGCGCGAAGAAGCGCAGGCCGTCGTGCGGGCCGCCAAATACGCGCCGCGCGGCGAGCGCGGCTACGCCCTCTCGCACCGCGCCGGAGGCTACGGAACCATTCCCGCCGCCGAATATATCCAGCGCTCCAACGACGAGATTCTGGTGGTTTGCTACTGCGAATCGCGCGCTTGCGTTGACAATTTAGACGAAATTCTTCAGGTCACCGAACTGGACGTGGTTTTCATCGGCCCCTTCGATTTATCACAGTCGCTGGGCGTGATCGGCCAGCTCGACCACCCCGATTTGACGCGCGCCATCGCCTACGTCATCGCCAGCACGCGGGCGGCGGGCAAAGCGTGCGGCATCATCGCCTCCAACGGCAGGGAAGCGCGCGAGTGGCACGCGCGCGGCGTCCAATATGTCACCATCGCCTCCGATTTGAGTTTGATGGCTCTGGGCGCCAAAGCCATGCTCCAAGAGGCGCGATGAGCATTTCGGCATCGCAGTTTTTCGCCGCTTTGCCGCCTGCCGTGCCCGCAGCCGAGATCGCGCGCGAGTGGCAGCACGCGGCGCGCGATATCGCGCGCATCGCGCCCAAAATCTTGGTGTTGGACGACGACCCAACCGGCACCCAAACCGTCGCGGGCGTGCCGGTGTGGACGGCGTGGGACGTTGCAGCGCTCACCCAGGCGCTGCAGCACCCCGCGCGCCTCGCCTTCATCCTGACCAACTCGCGCGCCCTTTCGCCCGACGCGAGCCGCGATTTACATCTCGAACTTGCGCGCAACCTGAAGCGCGCGCAAGAGGGCGCTCAGGCGCCGACGCCCCTCATGATTTCGCGCGGCGATTCGACGTTGCGCGGCCATTATCCGCTCGAAACCGCGACTTTGCACGAAGTGTTCTTCGAAGGGCATCTGGATGGCGAAATCCTCATTCCCTTTTTCGCCGCCGGTGGCCGCGTCACCGCAAACAACATCCATTGGGTGCGCGAGGGCGACCAATTCGTGCCCACCGGCGAAACCGAGTTCGCGCGCGACCCGCAATTCGGCTATCGCGCCTCGGATTTGCCGCAGTGGATCGAGGAAAAAAGCGGCGGTGCCATCGCCGCGAGTGCCGTGATGAGCATTTCGCTCGAGGCCCTGCGCGCGCGCGACGTGGAGGGCATCTCCGAGCAGTTGATGGGGGTGCGCGATTTCGGCAAAATCGTCGTCAACGCGGCTCAGGAAAGCGATTTACAGGTTTTCGTGGTCGCTCTGGCGCGCGCGATGGCGGCGGGGAAATGCTTCGGGTTTCGCAGCGCCGCTTCCTGGGTGCCGGTTCTCGCCGGTGTGTCGGCGGCACCTGTTTTAACACCCGAAACACTGCGCGACGCGACGCGCCAGGAATGCGGGCCAGGCTTGATGGTGGCCGGTTCGTGGGTCGCCAAAACCACGCGCCAGCTCGAACATCTGCGTGCCCACGCGCCGGAGTTGGCTTGGGTTGAAGTCGATGTCGCGCGCCTGCAAAACCCCGCCCAATCCGTCGCCGAAATTCGCCGCGCGCAGCAGGAAATCGCCCAAAATTGGCAACAAGAGCGGCCCGTGGGCACCTTTTCGTCCCGAAATTACCGCGCCGAGTCGCAAGATGCTTCGGCGCAGGTCGCGGCGGCTCTGGTTGAAATTGTGAGCGGCGCCCTGCGCGACGCGGCGCGGCCACCGGCGTGGATCGTCGCCAAAGGCGGCATCACTTCCAGCGACATCGCCACGCGCGCTCTGGGCGCGCGGCGCGCCCACGTGCTTGGCCCCGTCGCGCAGGGCGTTCCCCTGTGGCAACTGGGAGACGAAAGCGCGTTCGCGGGCGGGATTTACGTCGTTTTCCCTGGCAATGTCGGCGGCGACGAAACCTTGACGCAGGTTTATCGCGCTTTGGAAGCGGCGGGAAAGGAAAGAGGCGCAGGCTAACGATGTTCGCAGGTGAACGGTCAAGTCTTTTTTTGCCGGTCGGGATTGCGAATCGTTATGCGATCTCTTTCAGCGCACGGCAAGCGGCGGCGCCCAATCGCCCTTCATTTCTGTGGGCAACTGGAAAACATTCTTGCCGCTCGAATCGCAAAAATAAAGGCGTGAGGCGGAAAACTGGGTTGGGTCGCCATCGGCCCAAAAGGCCCAGAAGGGATCGGCGGCGTGGTGCGGGCGCCGCACATAGTTGTGATTGAACGCGCTGCCGCGCGTGATCTGGCGCTCCAACTTCCAATTCTGGCCCTCGTCGCGGCTCGTCCACAGGCCGATTTCGCCGCCGCCCTGCCACCTTTGCGACCTTTCGACAAGCGGAACGATGATTTTCCACTCGTTTGTAGCCGTCCACAAACTGCCCATATCGTAGTTGTGATTTTGAGGCGCGACGACCGAAGTTTTCCACTCGCGCCCCGTCCATTTCGTGAGGCGCAATTGGCGCGGCTCGCTTTGCGGGCCAGGACGCGCGTCGCGGCTCGCCACGTAAAGCAGTTGCGGGCGATTTTGCGCGTCGAAGTTCAGGTCGCAGGTGTATTGCAAAATCCCATGCGCCGCGTAATTCTCGACCAAAGCCGCGTTGTGCGGCGATTCGAGCGGCAATGTCAAGGCTTCGCCGGCGCCGTTCGTCCAGCTTTGCCCGCCGTCGCCAGTTTGGGCGTAATAGAGGTTGGTGCGCCTGTCCACATTGCCGCCAGGGTGCCAGTTCCAGAAGGTGCCAATCGTGCCGTCGCTCGCCTGCCCGCTCACCTGATAATGCCCGCCAAAACCGGCCAATTTCTGGGTTTCGCTCCATTTTCGCCCCTCCGCGCTGACTTCAAAATAGAGTTCGCGGCCCGCCGTGTATTTGGTGAAAAGATGGAAAAAGCCGCCGTTTTTTTGGGGCCAGGGCTGGGGATACGTCATTTCGCGCTCGTCAATCAATTCAAAGCGTTCGATGCTGTGCGGCTCGTGACCCCGATATAAAAAGCCTGGTCGCGTTCGCGCCCGCCCCGAAATGAAAAGCCACACATAACCTCTGGCATCGACAGCAATCGAGGCGTTGTCGTGCGGGTCATCGACGCCATCCTTGTCGTGAACTAAAGTCGGGCGCGAAATCAGGCCGGTCTGGTGGTCGAAAACGCCCGCCATGATGAGCAAATGACGCTTTTCGGGGATGGTGCCGCCGTAGGTGAAAAAGGTTTTGCGCGACTGAGGCGAATAAACCGCCATCGGGTTGTGATTGGCCGTATAGGTGCCCAGACCGCCGGAGTATTTGTCGCCGAACTCCGAAAACTGGCCCAGCGTGAACCAGATGCCCTGATAGCCCGATGGGGCCAAAGAAGTGTTTTTCACCCTCGCTATTTTACCCGCCCATCGCCCACGAACAGCGAAATCATCGCGCCTTCTCCGGCTTTGGGCGCCATTTCATGAGTTAGTTCTCTGGTTTGGTCACCGCGCGTTTCGCGCACTTTGACGGCGAACGGCGCTTTACGCAGCACGCTTTCCACAATGGAAAGCGAAAACTGGGAATCGATATTTTCAAACATCGGCAGCGGGTTGGCGGCGCGATTGGCCAGGATATAGGCCGAAACTTCGGTCGCGCCGTTTTTGGTGATGATTTTAGTGCGATTCTGCTCGGTTTTGAGGCCGTGAATCCACAGTTTTCCGCCGTTGTTGCGCGTGTTGGGGCGCGGCGTGGTTTCGGATGGGCCATAAGAGCGTTCCATGTTGAGCTGGCGCGCCCACACGTTCTGGCCGTTGATGTCGAGATAGGAAATCGACACGTCTTCAATGAACAAATCGCCCGCGCGCGGCAGGAGTGCGGCGCCAACGACGGTCAGGCTGCTCAAAACCAGGGTGCGCGGCGAGCGGTTTTCGATCACCATCTGGCCGTAAGCCGAATCGAAGCGCTCGATGAGAACGACGGGCGCGGCACCGTCTTCGATGACGATCTTGGAAGCGATGTCTTTGCCGATTTGCGCGTCGAATTCGCTTCCGGCGTTGTCGGCGACCGAGCCAGGCGATTCGCGGATTTCGCTTTCGGTTCCGATGATGCGCCGCACGTTCTTGCGAACGAAAACCGTGCCCAGAAGGTGATAAGCGTCGTCGGGTTTGGTGACTTTGCGGCGTGGAAAGTAAACCGTCGTGGCGCCCGAATCGATGGCGCGCTGCAAAGCCTCGGTTACGTCGAAGAGTTCGCGTTTGTTCTTGCCCTGCACCACTTTGGTTTTCGGCGCGAAGTCCATGACGTTCGCCCAGGTTTTGGGGTCGTCCCACGGCACCTGGGGCGTGTCTTTGACCGGCAAAGGCGCGACGGTTTGAGCGCCAAAGAGGTTTTGCGCCTCGCGCGCCGTCCACAGCGCGACTTTCGGTCCCGCCACCACCTTTTTGCCCGCCGCGATGGCGTTTTGATAGCCCGTCGTCTGGAGGTTGCGAATCAGCATTCCCGCGCTGCCCGCTTGCACGGCGGCCTCGCCGCTTCCGGCGCAGTTGGCATCCACCAGGGTGACGAGGGCGCCGCCGGTCGTTCTGACGGCGGGAATGGAACCTTTCTGGGTGCTTTTGAAATCGCGGATGAAACTGGGGTTTTTGGCGGCCAGACCGACCACGTTCTGGTTTTCGACTTCGATATGTTCGAGCGTGCAAAGATGCCCGCCGCCGGCGTTGATGCCTCGGTCGAAACCGCTCACCTTGATGTCGTTGATGAGAAGCGGCCCGTTGCCGTCGGAATAGTCGAGATCGAGGCCGGTGTGACCGCTTCCATCGCCCGAACGGATGGTGACGTGGTGCATTCCGCCTTGATTGGAAGCGTAAAAACGCATTCCAATCGCGCCCGCGTTGCCCTTGCCCAGGTCAAAGGTCATGTTGCGAATCGAGTTGCGAAAGGCTTGTTCGGGCTTGTGCGAAATGGTGAAAAGTGCGAGCGGCGCCGCTTTATCGGCGAAAGCGGGCGTGTTGTCTTGGAGTTTAATGACAACGCCCGCTTCGCTTTGCCCCTGCATTATGCGGCGCGACGGCACTTTGCCAGGGCGCGTGGGCGGCACGAACGAACTCGAAACCAGGTAGGTGCCGTTGGGGAAATAGATCAGGCCGGTGTTGTTGAAGGCGGCTTGAATGGCGGCGCTGTCGTCGGTCACGCCGTCGCCTTTGGCATGATACGGCGCGGCTTTGACATTGATGATGTTCGCATCGTCGGGGAAGGTGATGTTTTCGATGGTTGGTGTTTGAGCGGGCACCGCCATTGAGCCGGCGCCGCCGGATGTAGCCAGAAACAGCACGCTCAGCAAGAGGGATTGAAGTTTGAACATGGAAGGAGGTGTGGAGAAAGAACCCCGTCATTGCACGGGCAGGGACATGAGCTGCGAAGCACACTGCCAGTTGAGGAAATCAGAGCGCGTCAGAACGCGCAGGCGATCAATCGTCTTCGAGCGACCAGTATTTGAGGGCATTATTGGCCGTATTGCGCGTGAGCAGGAATTCGAGGCGATGCGCTTTGGAGTGGCCATCGGCGTAAGTCACGACACACGTTTCCAGATGGCGCGCCTCGATTCCTGCACCGTTGACACTGTTGGCACCTCCGGTTCCAGCATCGGTATTCAAGGCACGCGGTGGTTTGGTATCGGCGACTACGGCCCGACTCAAAGATGAGTTGACGCGGCCCCTTTGGTCTGCGTTGCCACTGGCTCCTTCAATGGCTCGCTCGACCAGCCAGAGCGTGGTCGCGGGCGTCACCACCTGCGACACTGCCGGAGGAATGGTGTTGTTGTCGGTGTTGCACATCGACGTGGTGGTGTTGTTCGTCATCGCGTTGCAGGCGTAACTGCCCCAGGTGTCGGAACCGCTGGGCCTTGGATACCTGTAAACGTGCTGCCCTCCTGTGGCACTGGGACACCTGAAAATCTGCTCACTCTTCACGTAGGGATAAATCGCATCGGGCCAGCTGATGTAGGTCGAACTGCCAGCCCCCACGCGATAACCTGGATAGCGCTCGTCGTAGTCCTGCGCGTATTGCAGCGTGCCCAGGCCGAGCTGTTTCATGTTGGAAAGACAACTGGTGCGCCGCGCGTTTTCGCGCGCCCGCCCGAAAACGGGAAACAGAATCGCGGCGAGAATAGCTATTATGGCTATAACAACCAGCAATTCAATAAGCGTAAAACCGCGCCGCGCGGGGTTAAAAGGGGAGAATTTCATGATGGTTTTTCCTCATTGGTTTGTGGCACGGGGCCGGTAGAATGGCGCACCAGGAGGCGCGCCGGCAAAAGCGTTTCGTGGGGATGGTCTTCAAAAGCCCCGTCGGCGGCGTGAACGCGCTCTAAAAGCCGTCGCACACCGGCGCGCCCGATGTCTTCAAAGGGCTGCACCACGGTAGTCAGGGGCGGGTCGGAAAACTCGGTGAGCGACATTCCGCCGTAGCCCACAACCGAAACATCGCGCGGCACGTCCAACCCCGATAACCGCACAGCGCGCAGAATTGTCATCGCCGCCGCGTCGGTGAGGCCGATCATCGCTGTGGGACGGGCTTGACTTTGCAAAAGATCGCGCGCGGCTTCCAGAGAACGTTCGCCGTTTAAAAACCCGTGCGCGACCGGCCCAGGCTTCAATCCGAAGGTTTTCATCGCCGCCGCAAACGCCGCCTCGCGCTGCAACGACATGACTTCGCCCCGCACACCCGACAAAAACCCGATGCGGCGGTGTCCCAACTGGGCCAGGTGCTCGACCGCCAGATGCATCGCCTGGGCGTCGTCGGCTTCGATGCGCACGCCCCATTCGAGCGGCGTGTGGGTGTCCAGAACGGCGAGAGGAATCTGATAGACGGTGAGTTCGCGGTGCAGAGTTTCCAGATCGTCGGGGGCCAGGTAAAGCGCGGCGACGGCAGCCAGGCGCAGTTCGATGCAGCGATCCATCATCGCGCGGCTCAATTTGCGCTCGGTCAAACGCAGGATTTTAACGGTGTAGCCCAGATTCTCGGCGGTTTCCAGAGCGCCATCGAGCATTCGCGCCGCCGGTTCGGGCCGCGCGCTGGGAGCCAGAAACCCGATCATGTGGCTTTTGCCCGACACCGCCGAGCGAAACAGTTCGTTGCGCCGGTAGCCTTCCTGCGCCGCAATTTCTAAAACCCGTTTTTTGGTCGCCTCGCTGATGCGCAGGTTGGTGTCGCGCTGGTGCAAAATGTGCGAAACCGTCGCCCGCGACACCCCTGCTTTCTCGGCCAGAGCCGTCATGGTAATCATCCAAGAACACCTTAAAAACCGTTTTCCTCGTTAGCTAACGTCGTTAGCTAACGGATTATACCCATTTTCGCGTTTTTTCAAACATTTTTCAAAAATTGAGTGGACTTTTCTTGAATTGGCGGCTGGGTTCACGCAAACGCGGGCAACTGCCGGTGTGTGGGAGGTGAACTGGCCTGGCTGCCCAGTAACACAACCGCCGAGGTTGAATGCCTTCGAGACAGGCTTTTACGTCTCGGCGGTTTTGCTGCTGGCTCTCAGCGCGGCGGCAGCGAAGGCGGCAACGGCTGGGCCCCAGTTTCGGCAGGGGGAATGATGTAGGGCGCGATTTCCCCAGGCTCCGGCGCGAATTGAGGCCGCAACGGGCCCGATGGCGGCGGCAAATTCGGCAGGGGCTTCGGGGTGGGCGCGGCCACCGGCGGCGCGGGAGCGGGTGCCAACGGCGGCGCAACTGGAGGCGGCGCAACTGGAGGCGGCGCAACTGGAGGCGGCGCAACTGGAGGCGGCGCGACGGGCAAAGGAGCGGGACGCGGCACAATGGAAGCGGGCGCTAAAACGCCGTTGGGCGTGAAACCCAGCGTGAAACGAAGCGGGCTGGTGAGGCGGCCTTCGGGCAAAAAAGTGGAGGTGTTGTTCCACCAGGGAAAACTGCCCGCGCCCCGCGCCCAGTCGAGCGGCGCGCCTTCGTCGTTGTGCAGAATCCAGCCGAAACGAACCGCGCCGTCGCGCGCCGCGAGTTGGGACGGCGAAATGTCGGGCAGCGCGCTCAGGGGCAAGCGCGCTTCGTAAATGGTAAGGCCGTTTTTTTCGTCGCGCGCGATGAAACACGCCGCGCCAGGCACCGCGCCAGCCCAGCGCACGCGGTCGGCGACCGAATTATAAGGCTTATCCGGCCCCCACAGCTTTAAAACGCGCCCGTCGTATTGGCTCGGCCCTTTCTGCACGAAGGGCGACAGCAAAAAGCCTCGGTCGGAATCGCGAAACGGCGCGCGCGACGGCACGGTTTCGGGGCCTTCGCTCGTCCCAAAGGCGATTTGCAGCGCGTCGTAGCCGCGCCAGAACTCGTAGGCCTCTTCGTCGGGGCGCCGCGCCGTGAGGGCGTTTTCGCGCACCTGCGCCGCGATATAAAGCGCCGATTCGTCCCATTTGAGCGCGACCTGCGCTGCCACGCCGCCGCTATTTGGCCCCGCGCTCTGCCACACCGCGTCGCCCCACTCCGCCAGATCGCCGTCGAGTCGGGGCGCTTCGCCGCTCGCAAAAGCCAAAGCGGAAACGACGGGCACTTCGGCATCGAACGACAGCCGATGTTTGCCACTAATCGAAACGCCCATCGGCACGCGGCCACGCGGCCATTTCGGGTTGACGGGCGCGGCGGTGGCGCGAAATTCGTAGGTTTTCGATTCGCCTTCTTCGAGGCGAAAATCGAAGCGCCGAGTCGCCAGTTTCCACCCGCGAGGCGCATCGAGCGCGATTTGTCCGCTCTGCGGCCCCAAACCGATGTTTTGCAGCCGCACTCGAATCGCCTGACTGCCTTCGCCCGTTCCTGGCAGGCGCGACAGCGGCAAAAACTGCGCGGCGAGAGGGCGAATTCCCGAAATCTGGGCGTCGCGCAGCGCGAAACTCAGAACTTCGGGCGGCACGGGCGCCAGAACGTAGACCGGCTGGCCGTCGAGCGGAATTTCGAGGGCGCCGTTGCGGTCGGTGGCGAGCGGGTTGCCAAACAGGTCGTAGGCGCGCGCCGGAGAGACGCGCGCCAGCATTTTGCCGATGTCACGGGTGGCGTAGAGCATGGCAATCGAGCCGCGCGGCGCGCGAAACAGGGCGCCTTCGAACGCGGGCGAGCGCGGAAACAGTTCTTCGCGAAACGCGGCATCTTCGAGGGTGCGCGAAAGCATCGAAAACGCCGCCGCCCGCGCCATCGCCCGCGCCGCGCTTTGTCCGCCCGCCGGCGGAGAAAGCTCCTCGCTCAGCGAAGCCGCGCCCGCCATGATCGCCGAAAGATAATCCGCCGTCATTTCGCCCGCCGCGTTGCGAGGCGAAAGCGCGGCTTCGCCTTCGGCATCGCGGCGCAGATGAAAGGCGGGCAGTCCGGCGCGGCGCGTCGCGGCGGCGCGCGAGAGCCACAAACGGCGCAGCGCGGCGGGATGCGCCGAAAAATCGGGCCATTCGAACGTCGCGCCCGCCAGTCCGCCAACGCGAATCGAAGCATTCGCGGGCAATCCGAGCGGCAAATTGGAAGGCAGCGGCCCCAGCAGCGCCACGTCGCCGCGCCGCGCGCGCACCAACTGCGACCAGGCATCGAGATCGGAAGGCGACAGATCGCCGGAAAGTTCCCAGGTCGAAAGCGAGCCGAAACGCGCCAGAGTCGCGGGCACCTGGCGCGCCCAGAACGCCTGCGAGCGCCGCGAACCGGCCTCGCCAAGCGGCAACAGCGCGATGGTGGCCAGATTTCGCTTCCAGCGCTCGCCCAACTGCGTTTCAATCGCACTCCAGTTGGGCTGCGCCGGATCGGGAGGCAGGGGCGAACGCAAAACCCGCGCGCCCAGCCGCCCGTAAAAATCGAGCTGTTTCCCCGACAGCATCGCGGGCGTGGAGAGCACGAAAAACGACTGGGGACGCGCCCCACTCGCACTCGGCGAGGGCGCGACCGCGATGGCAAAGGGCAGCGTCACCCGCACCACCGTGTCGGGGCCTTTGAGCTTGCTCGAGGCCACCATTTCAAGCAAATAACCGCCGCGCGCGGGCGCGTCGAAGAGTTCGCGGCGCACGATGGAATCGCCGCCCGCGACGCTGAATTTGGAACTGCGCGCCCAACTCACTTTGCCCGAATCATCGGAAATTTTCCATGCCAGATTGACCTGACGCGCTTCGGGCGCCGGATTTTCGATGCGCGCCGTGAACAGAATCGGCGTCTGGGGCACGACGGTATCGCGGTCGAAAAACACGCCGGTCGGCTCTTCGGTCACCACCGAGGCTTTGAGCGGCAGTTCGGGCCGCGCGCCCTGCGCCCGCGCGTCAAATGGAAGCAAAAACAGGGAAAGAAGAGCGAAAGAGGGACGCAGTTTCATGGTTGAACCTTGGAATGGAAAGTTCGATGGATTGAGTTGCGCCACGGCTGGGTGGCGACTGCCCCTGAAAGTCTGTTTGAGGTCGCCAAAGGGCGAGAAACACCCGATTGGAAGAGGGCGCAAGCCCCGCCTGTGGTGTGAAAGCGCCACCGCCTCTTGGAAGAGGGCGCAAGCCCCGCCTGTTCACGCCTGGCTGGCGACTGCGCCCGCCAAAGGGCGAGAAACACCCGATTGGAAGAGGGCGCAAGCCCCCGCCTTGCGCCCTCTTCCAATCGAGGTTTGTTGCGCGCAAAAAGGCTTTTCCAACCGACTTTTTAGCGCGCCGCCACAACGCGCAGTTCATTCACAACGCGAACGTCGGGCACGTTTTTCCTTGCAATGGCCGACGCCAATTCCCGCCTTGCCGCGTTTTGCACCGTCCCGCGCAGTGTCACGCTTTTCGTCGCGCTGTTGAATTCCACAATGATATTTTCGCCTCGAAGCGCAGCATTGGCTCCCAACGCGGTTTTGATTTTTGGCGCAACGCTCGCCGCCTGACTGGAGGCCGTTGGGGTCGATGGCGAAAAGCCTTCAACGATGCCCGCTCCCGCCAGCTTCTGCACGGCGGCGAAAGCCCAGTGATCGCGCGGCACATCGGGGAAAAAGGGCCGTTCGGTCGTCGTTTGCGCCCCGACCGGAGCCGCAAGCAGAGAAAATACCGCCAGAGCAGGAAAAAGAAGTGTTTTCATGACCTGTGGGACGAATCAACCCCTTTCGAGCCTCACCCCAATTCTTTAGAACGCTCGCTCGCCGCCACCACCGCGTCCATCACCACGCCGCGAAAGGCGCCGTTTTCGAGCGCGTGCAAACCGGCAATCGTGGTTCCGCCAGGCGAGGCGACCCGATCTTTCAAGGTCGCAGGATGCTCCCGCGTTTCCAGCACCATCTGCGCGCTGCCCATCACGGTTTGCGCCGCCAGTTGAAGCGCGACATCGCGCGGCAGTCCGGCGCGCACGCCGCCGTCGGCGAGGGCTTCGATGAAGAGGAAAACATAAGCCGGCCCACTCCCCGACAGCCCCGTAACGGCATCGAGCAGCTTTTCGTCGGCCTCGACCGCGATTCCCACCGCTTCAAACAGCGTTCTGGCGCGCGCGAGGTGAGCGGCAGTCGCGTATTTTCCGGCGCAAATCGCCGTCGCCGCCGCGCCGACAAGGGCGGGCGTGTTGGGCATGACGCGCACGACGGGCACATTCTGGGCGAAACAGGCTTCCAAACGCGAAGTCGAAACGCCCGCCGCAATTGAAACCAGAGTTTGCGCGGGCGTTATCGTTTCGCGAAGTGGTTGGAGCGCCGCTTCCACGATTTGCGGCTTGACGGCCAGCAAAATCACTTCAGCATTCGCCGTTGCATCGAGGGGCGAATCGGAGGCGCGCACGCCCAGCGAGGCGGCCAGTTTTTCGACGCGCGGGCCATCGACATCGAACAAAACGATGTCGTGAGGCGCGTAAACCTTAGCAGCGAGCAAACCGCGCGTGAGCGCTTCGCCCATCGCTCCGGCGCCCAGGAAGGCGAGAGTCGGCATAGGGGGAAGCGGAGGAGCAGAGGAGCGGAGGAGCGGAGGAGAAGGAACATAAGAGCGAAAATGACGTCGTGTTCGCTCCAACACCCCTTACTCCTCCGCTCCTCCGCTCCTCTGCTCCTCCGCTAAGTTCAGCGTTCCCACGAACGGCGTTCGGCGTCGGTCGGCGCGGGCGCGGGGGGCGGCGGGGGTGCGAGTTCGGGAACTACGTCTTTGAAAATCAGGTCGCGGTTTTCGGCGTAGTCGAGTTCGTCGGAGGACAATTCGAAATCGCCTGGGGTGAAGAGGAAGATTTTTTCGCCCAGTTTCATGGCGTGGCCCTGGTTTTCGAGGCCGTAGCACACGCCGCTCATGAAGTCGATGATGCGAATCGCGATGGTCTGCTCGATTTCTTCGAGGTTGACGACCACGGCGCAGCCGGTTTTGAGATAATCCGCCGCCACCGCCGACTCGTCGAGCGATTTGGGTTTGAGCGTGTAGATATTCTTCTCGCGCGTGGCCCGAAGCGGCATCGAGACCGAGCGCAAACGCCGCGCGCCTGGCCCGCCGTAGGACGAATCAGAGCCGTAGCTCGATTCGCGCGAGGCCATGCGTTCGTAGCGTTCGCTGCGGCGGGCGCTGACATCGTCACTGGAGCGTTCTTCGGAGCTCTCGGCGCGTGGCGATTCGCCCGCACGCGAGGACTGCGAACGGGCGCGGTAAGGATTTTCGGTTTCGGAGGTGGAGGCTTCGCGCGCCGGCGAGGTTTCGGGCGCGTCTTCTTCGTCTTCGTCTGCGGCTCCCCAGAGGTTGCGGAAACCCTGAGTGACACTTTTTAAAGCGCTCATTGGTGCTGTCTCCTGTGCTGCGTTGAATTTTTCGGTTGTTGCTGCGATTGAAGCGGCTGCGGTGAAAACGTTTGAAAAACGTTGCCGCGCAGTTTAACCTCTCGCGCCAAAAAGTGCAGTGCCAACGCGCACCATCGTGGCACCCTCTTCGATGGCAATCTCAAAATCATTCGACATTCCCATGCTTAAATCAGGGAGACGGAATACGGAAGACGGGAGTGCTGCTCGCAGTTCGCGCAGCAAGCGATGAAAGGGGCGCGAATCTTCGGGGTTTTTCCGAAAGGGCGGGAGCGACATCAAACCTTCGACTTGCAGGTTTTCCAAACGGGAAATGTCATTCAGAAATGTGGGAAGTGCAGCGGGTGCGATTCCGGCTTTCGAGGCTTCGTTTCCCACATTGACCTGAATCAAAACGCGCTGAATTTTGCCGAATTTGCGCGCTTCTTTGTCGAGTTCGCGCGCCAGACTCAAGCGGTCGAGCGAGTGAATGAGGTCGAAATGCGCGACGGCCTGACGCGCTTTGTTGCTTTGCAGCGCGCCGATGAAGTGCCAGATCGCGTTCAAATCGCGCTCTTGAAAGTGGCGGACTTTTTCAACGCCTTCGGCCACGTAATTTTCGCCGAAATCGCGCAGTCCCGCCGCGAAAAATTCTTCCAACCGCGCGGCGGAAACGGTTTTCGAGGCGCCGATGAGAGTCACGCTCGAACTGTCGCGTCCGGCGCGGGCGCAGGCGGCTTCGATGCGGGTTCGGATAAGTTGCATCAGAGTGAAGAACGCGAAGCGTCAGCGAGTGAGGCCTGACTGTGAATTGAAAGTTGCAGTCAGGCCTCACTCGCTGACGCTTCGCGTTCTCGACAAACCAAAAACGCCCCGCAAAAGCGGAGCGTTTGGAGGATTTCGCGAAAAATTACGCGGTTGCGGTCGCCAGACGTTTGGCGAGGCGGCTTTTTTGCGCGCGGCGGCGTTTTTGTGGATGATGCCTTTGGCGGCGGCGCGGTCAATCACGCTGACGGCGAGGTTATCGGTTCCGGCGAGCGCTTTTTTGACTTCGGTTTTAATGCGCGTCTTGGCGGCCTGATTGCGGAGGCGTTTCTTGGCGTCCTGGCGCAGACGTTTTTTGGCGGATGGTAAATTGGGCATGACTTTTCGACTCTCTTGGGATTGAACCGCGAAAATTTTAACTCAACGAAGAGCACCGCGCAATCAATCACGTTTGAATGGCCACAAAAAGCACAACAGGGTTTTGTCGAAACTGTTATTTTTAGGAAAGAGAGAAAGGCTCGATCCTTCAAAGTTGCTGTTTCGACAAAACCCTGTTGTGCTTTTTGTGCCTTTTTGTGGCCATTAAAGCCTGGTCGCTGCCGGAAATGCTCAGCGTGAAGGCATCTGGGTCAGGGCTGCCACCGTTGTATTGCAGCAGCAAACTCCGGTAGCTCTGCGGCGTCGGTTATTTTCACATTGGCAACACGATGCACCAAGGCCGATGCCTCTTAGAATCAGTTTGAAAAGTCCTTTTGCGGTTTATAGAGCGGTTTGTAGGGGTGCCGCGAGGCGCGTTTGGATCAACTCTTACGCTTTCCAAACGCGCCTCGCGGCACCCCTACAAACCGCTTGACCAACAGCTACCGACTTTTCAAACTGATTCTTATGTGGATTCAATCTTCAGTCCTGGCATGAGCCACACTTCGGTCAGCCAGAAGGCAATTTTGCTGGAGACGAAGATTCTCTCAAGTGGTCTTGGAAATCATCTAAAGAGCAATCGCGACGAATCGTCCAGGCCACCGGCGGCTCGAAGCAAAGCGCCGGCATCTGGCGCGGGGGTAATGGCAGAGGCGGATGCACTGGCAGATTTGTAAATTGCCGGCACCAGGGTTTGCAGGGCGTTCAAGTAGAAACCGTGTTGGCTGAAGCTGCGCGCCCACCCCGCCCAGCGTGAGGTCGGGCGCGTTCTCCAGCACGGCACGCACCAGGTTGGCGTGGGAGTCGCGTTGCAGCGTGAGGTAGGTGCCGCCAACCACCTGCTCTTTTTCGAGCACCAGACCATCTGCGCTTCCTGCGCTCGGCCTTGGATCCTCGAAGTTGTATTTGATGCACAACGTGTGGATGCGACGGCGCCCGCGCGAGTCAGTCGGGTCGAGATGCGAGCGCACGGTGATCTTCTCCACCAGCGCTTCGATGGCGCGCCGCTTCGTCTCCCAACTCACTTGAACCTCAGCCTCGCCCTCAATTGAAGATGCGAGTTTCTCCAGAAATACTCGCACGCTCTCCAACTTTTTATGGCTTTTCCCTTATCTTTTCCGCGTCTTTGCGCCTCTGCGGTTAAAAGTTTCTCATCCTATTGCCTGCCAAATCCGCAGACGTTTAGCCGTGGATCCGCTCATCGCCGAGTTGCGTTTGAAGGCGCTCCAACTCTCTTTTCAACTCGCGCACCAAGTCCGCATTAGCCGGATCGCCGTAGATGTTGTTGAGTTCCTGCGGGTCTTGCGTTAAATCGAACAGTTCCCAATACGGTTCGAGTGCGGGCGAGTCGGAACTGTTGTGCGTGCCGAGCGGCAGGGAGTAGAAGTAAATCAGCTTGTGGGTGAGGGTTCGCACTCCATAGTGCGCCGCGACGCCGTGCCCGCCGTTGTTCCAGTAGCGGTAGTAAAGCGCCTTCTGCCACCCTGGCGGCGTCTGGCCGCGCAGCATGGCGCGCGCGCTGGTGCCCTGCATCTCGCGCGGCGTCTCGATTCCGGCGAAGTCGAGCAGTGTGGGCGCGAAATCGGTGTTGGTGAGCATCGCTTCGCCCACGCCTCCGGCGGCGATTTCGTGCGGGTAGCGCAGCAGAAACGGCATCCGCAGCGATTCCTCGTAGATGAAGCGCTTGTCATACCAGCCGTGATCGCCCAGAAAAAAGCCCTGGTCGCTGGTGTAAATCACGATGGTATTTTCGGCGAGGCCGTTCTGATCGAGATAGCCCAGCAAACGCCCGACCGAAGCGTCCACCGAGGCCACGCAGCGCAGATAATCCTTGATGTAACGCTGGTAATACCAGTTTTTTAATTCGGCCTCGGACAAGCCGTCGGGCGGGTCGGCTTTCACGTCTTTGCGCTCCAGATCGCCCAGAATCCGCATTTTGGCGGCGGCGGCGGCGGGACGGCCCGTATAATTGTCGTTGAAGGTTTCTGGTTGCGGGATTTCTTCGTCTTCGTAGAGGTGCTGATAGGCGGGGCCAGGCTCCCACTCACGGTGCGGCGCCTTGTGGTGGACGCACAGGAAAAACGGCTTGTCGTGGTCGCGTTTCTGTTCAAGCCAATCCAGCGACAGGTCGGTGACAATGTCGCTGACGTAGCCTTCGTGTCGCACCGTGCCCTGCGCGGTGTGGAACTGCGGATCGAAATAGAGGCCCTGGCCAGGTAAAACGCACCACTCATCGAAACCGGCGGGGTCGGCGGGCACGGCGCCAGGGGCGCGATTGTCGTCTTTCCACACGCTGTCGGTCAAGCCGCAACCCAGATGCCATTTGCCAAAGATCGCCGTCGCGTAGCCCGCGCCTTGCAGCAGCTTTTGCAGTTGAATTGGACGCCGGTTGTCGAGCGGCTCCCAGCCCTTGACGCCGGTGACATGGCCGTATTGGCCGGTGAGAATCGAGGCGCGCGAGGGCGTGCAGATCGAGTTGGTGCAAAAGCAGTTGTCGAGGCGCAGCCCGCCCTGCGCGATGCGGTCGAGGTGCGGCGTCTGGTTGATGCGGCTGCCGTAGGCGCTGATGGCGTGCGCCGCGTGGTCGTCGGACATGATGAACAAGATGTTGGGGCGTGATTCCATGGTGGTTTGAGTTTCCTTTTCCGTTGGGGCAAGGCGAATTGGTCGCTGCTGGGATTTATTCGGGAAGCGCAGGAGCCGATGTGACTTCTTGAGGCGCGGACAATTCCAGGCGCACTTCGCGCCCACTGGTGCCGGTCTGTCCCGTTTCCCGAATGCGAAACAGCTTCTTCTCCTCAAAGCGTTGCCCGCCCGCTTTTTCGGTGCTGTAGAACACTTCCAAGGTCTCGCCCGCAGCGTAGGGCACCTGGAAAGTCGCTGTGAGATCGCGGTGCTCGCCGACGGGCACCGCCACGTCAAGCCGCCCGCTGGCGAATTCGCGCCCGCCAATTTTGAGCGTGACGCGAGCGCGCACCCGTTCATCGCGCAGGTCATCGTTGAAGAGCGCAAGTGGGCGCGTCACGGTTTCTCCCGCCTTCAGTTCGGGAAGAACATTGTCTTTGTAGGGCGCGATGCCCAGTTTGTCGTAGGTGATGTCGAAAAGCGCGTTGGGATGATACGCCAATCGTTGCAACTCTTCCTGTTCCCTGCTGATGCGCGAACCGGCGTAATAGACGCGCGGCGCGATGCCCGCCACTTGCTGATAGCGCAGGCCGCGCGGCCAGATGCCGATCCACCAGCCGTTGTCGTTCTTGCCAGGCCGCACCGCCAGGATTTCGCCGTAGTAAGTGGGACGGTCGGGAGACTGCGCCTTCTTCCATGCGGTGTAAGAGTCGCCTTGCGGATTCTTCTCGTAGCCTTCGGGATAGTGGAAGTTGGCGACGGGGCCAGGCACTTTGGGGTCGCCATCGTAAGAGACGGGGCGCGTCGGATCGTGCGCGTTGATGGTATCGCCCAGCGTTTTGAGCAGCAGCGGATCGTAGGGGCCGGCGAAGTTAAACGTCATCTCGTTGCACGCCGACCACATCACGATGCTGGGATGGTTACGCAGCCCCTTGATCATCGGGGGCATCAACTCGTTGCAGCGAGCGATGAAAGCCGCGTGATCGATATTTTTGAGGTAAGAGCGCGCGTAAACGGGCGATTCGGCCAGGATCATCAGGCCCATTTCGTCGGCCATGTCGTAGGCGAACTTGGGCGCGGGATGCTTGTGCCAGCGCAAGATATTGGAGTTGGTGGCCAGCACGCCCTCGTAGTGGCGCCTCAGCACTTCGGGAGTGGGAATGGCGCCCCAATACTGCGAGTAGGCGCACCAGTCGCCGCGCAGGTTGACGCGCACGCCGTTAAGACGGAACTGCGTGCCCTGCGTCCAGAACTCGCGGAAACCGAAGCGCCGTTGCTCCTCGTCCACTCCAGCCGCGCCGCTGAGACGGCTTTTCAAGATGTAAAGCTGGGGATCGTGCGGCCACCACAACGTGGCATCGTTCCACGCGGCTTCGAGCGCAACCGTTTTGCGCTCGCGCGGCGCCAGCAAGACGCTCTGGCGAAGCTGCTTTTCGGTCGCCGCGCCCTTTTCGCGCTGCACCATCCCCAGAATCTCGCCACGCCACGGCGCGTCGGTGCCGTTGACGACCTGATATTCGACGCGCAAAGCCTTGCGGCGCGTCGAGGTCTGGATGAAAGCGTCCTCGATATGCACCGGCGCGTAGGCTCGCAGCCATACGTCGTCCACGATGCCGGAGCGTTTATCATCGAGATCGTTGTGTCCGATCCACCACACGACCTGCCCGTCCACGACGGTTGGCGGCACCATTTTCCCCCTGACACCGAGGCGCAGGGAAAAGGTTTGGCCAGGTTTCACCCATGGCGTGATGTCAAAGCTGAAGGGAATCCAGGCGCCGTTGTGTTGGCCGACTTTTTGGCCGTCCACGAACACCTCGCAGAAGTGGTTGACGGCGCCGAACTCCAGTTTCACGCGCTTGTTCTTCCAAGCGGCTGGCACGGTGACCTGACGCTCGTAGGTTCGGGTTTTGAAAGCCGAATTCTGACTGTCGTAAACCGGCACTTTTCCGCCCTGAGGCCACTCGCCGTTGAGCGACACCTGCTCGCGTAGCGATGGTGGCGCGGCCTGCAAATTTGTCATCGTGACTCCCAAGCATAACGCAGCCAGCACAAAAAGAGTAACGTTTGATTTCATGCGTATTCCGTGTTTCCTCTACTGTCCCACCGGCGGCGGCAGTGGCATATCGAGCGGCATCGGCTGGCCCTTCAAGGCGATGGGCGGGCGGTATTTGTGCGTGGCCATCATGGGCTGGTTGACCGAAAACCAGCTTCGCACCACCTGTTCTTCGCGCCCGCCCATGTAAACGCTGGCTTTGCCGATGCGCTGCCGGTCGGTGGTGTTGCGGTCGGAGCCGTGAAACATATCCTGGTGCCACACGATCAGGTCGCCTGGTTCGGTTTCGATGGCCACGATGTCGTCTTCGCTAAAACCATGCTCGGCAGGCACGATTTCGGAGAGGATGCCGCCTTTGCTCTCGTGCTGGACGCGACCACGTTTTTGCGAGTTCGGCACCAGTTTGAGGCAGCCGTTGGCGCGCGTGCCGGCATCCACGCCGAGCCAGAAGTCGAAGAGTAGCGGGTTCCTCGTCTCGCCCGACGCGGTGACGATGTTGAACGGGCCGCCGTCCTGATGCCACGGCACATTCGCGGGGCTGCGCGGCGGCTTCATGAAGAAACCGCCGCCGTTGAGCGGATACACGTTCGGCCCAACAACCTGGCAGGCCACTTCGACCAGGCGCGGATGCGCGGTGGCGTGCTGCCACAGCACCGCGTCGCGGAAGCCGATCTCGTTGATCCAGTCGAAGCGAACCAAAGCGTCGGGGTGGTTTCGCAGCGCTTCGTCCTTGACTTCGCGGATGATGCCGATGTGCTGGCGGTAGTAGTCGATGTTCTCGCAGATCATCCGCAGACGCTCTTTGATGACGCGGATGTCTTCGGCGTCGAGCACGCCGCGCACGACGAAGTAGCCTTTGCCGTGCAGCAGTTCGTGTCGCTCCGGCGTGTCGGGGTAACGGTATTCGGGAAGGCTTTCCGCTGCGCCGAATGTCGGGAGTGTGGTGGTAGGTGGGGTCATGGTCAGCTTAGTTCCTGTTTCGATGCGTCATAGCCCGCGTGGAGGTAATCCCTATCGGCGTTTGGGCCGTGTCCCAACTCGCCCAACCGCTCGCGGAACGACGCGATGGCGGCGGCATACTGCGGCTCATTGATGAAGTTGCGCGTCTCGCCTGCGTCGCGCTCCAGGTCGAAAAGCACTTCGGGGCTGTCAGGGCCGTAGAATTGGTATTTCACGTGATCGCGCTTGATCATCAGATTGCGCGGCCCGAACTGCGACACGCTTTCGTTGTTCCAATTCACGGCGTCGCCCCTCATTAGCGACGTTAGCGAGCGCGAATCCAGGCCGGAAGGAGTGGGTATTTCGCACGCTTCGCAGAGCGTGGCGAAGAGGTCGCACAAATTGACGTTTTCCTCCACCACGCACGGTGCGAAACGCTGCGGCCAGCGAATAAAAAGCGGCACGCGCACGCTTTCCTCGAAGAATTTCTGCTTTTCAAAGACGCCGTGTTCGCCGAGCATTTCGCCGTGATCGCTGGTATAGATGATGATCCACTCGTCCAAATCTTCTCCGGCGTGGCGCAACGCATCGAGAACTGTGCCGAACTGCGCGTCCAGCGTTTCGATCATGGCGTAGTAGGCGGCAATGGCGCGGCGCATCTCGCGCGCGGAGACTTCCTGCCCAACGCGCACCTTGAAATCGCCGCCCAGAAAGGGATGGTCGAACACCTCGGCGTTGCGCGTCAGCGGCACGCGGTTGAGGTAGTGTTCAAACTTCTCCTGCGAATCGGTGATGTAGGGATAGTGCGGCTGGTTGAGGCTGACCTTGAGCAGCAGCGGCGTGTCGGGCGTGGCGCGGTCGTAGAAGGCATTCAGAAAATGCTCTTCGATGACGCGCAATGCGCCCTGCACGGCGTAGTCGTCGCGCCCGACGTGAGGCGCCCGCCCGACACCGGCGCGCTGCACTTCCCTGGCCTGCGTCCACTTGTGCGCGACGGGCGGCGCGTAGCGCGCCAACTCTGCCTCGACGCGGCCTTCGAGATGGCGCGCGTCCATTTGGATGTCCATACCAACGCGCATCCGCCAGCCCTGCATCTGATCCGGCCCGATGTGGTGCAATTTGCCGCAGGCGACGGTCTGATAGCCATATTGCGCCAGGCGCCGCGCCCACGTCATGTGGTTGGGCGGCAGGTCGAACCATCCCTCGCAGCCGCAGGTCTTGGGAAGCTGCCCCGCCATGAGGCACTGGCGCCCTGGAATGCAGATGGGGCTGGGCGTGTAGGCGCTACGAAACACCACGCCGCTTTGCGCCAACCTATCCAAAACCGGCGTGCGGATGATGGCGTTGCCCGCGAAACCGGCTATGTCGGCGCGGTGTTCATCGCTCATCAAAAAGAGGATGTTGGGGCGCCGCTTCATTGGCCACCCGCTCGGTAGGAAGCCGAAATTTCCTGGGCCGAGAGCGCGCGGCTGTGGATTTTGAGATCGTAGAGCAGTCCCTCAAAGCCCCCTGTGGGCGCTTTGTCGTCCACGCGCGAGCCGGACTCGCCGCCGATGACGAGGGGAGCGCTGAGCGGCGCATCAATCACAAACGCCTGGTCAATGGCCGCGACCTGCTGGCCGTTGACGAAAAGCCGGATGACGTGGTTGTCCAGCACGCCGACAAGATGGGTGCGCTCGCCCAAAATCGAACGCGGCGCGTCGGCAACGCGCTTCCAACGGAAGGTTCGCACGCTCAACTGCGGCTTGCCGCCGTCCACAAACAGGACGTAGCCACTTCTCTCCCCGCCGTGCGCCAGGATCACGCCGTCGGCCTGCGGCTTGACCCAAGCTTCAATTGTCCAGTCGCGCCGCACCGGTTGCAGCGCCGCGTGGGACGGCACCTCGAGGCGCTGGGCGCCGCCAAAACGCAGCGCCTGGCGCTTGCCGTCCTGAACCACGGCGGCGCTGCCCAAAGACACGTTGCCGTTCGGGCCGAGCGCACTTTTGGCGGCGCCATTGAGGATTTTGCCATCGCGCACGAGGCTGGGGCTGAGGTGCAGCAGCAGCAGTTCGCCGTCGTGGCGCAGTCGCCACGGCAGATCGTCGCGATAGCCGGTTTCGCGCTTGAGACGAGCCAGTTCGGTTTCCAACTCCCGCTTCAGGGCCGCGCTTTGCGGGCTGGCGATGAGGTTGGTCATTTCGTGGGGATCGCGGCGCAGGTCGTAAAGCTCGTCCATCGGCGGAAGAAAGGTGTGGGTGGTCTTGCCGACATCGGGATAGGTGACGAGCTTCGCGTTTTGGGTGCGGACGCCGACGAGGTTGGGAATACCAGGCGACAAATCCATGAAGTATTCGTAGAGAAACGAGGTGCGCCATCGCGTTTGCTCGCCGCGCAGCAAGGGCGTCCAGGAGCGGCCCTGCGTCACGGCGGGAGCCGGCACGCCCGCCAGTTCGAGGAAGGTGGGCGCCATGTCGATGTTGAGCGTCATGTGCTCCACGGTGCTGCCAGGCGCCGCCAGGGGTGGGTAGCGCACCAGCATGGCGACGCGAATCGAAGGCTCGAACATCAATCGCTTGTCGTTGCGCCCGAACTCGCCCAGGAAATAGCCGTTGTCGCCGGCGAAAACGATCACCGTATCATCCAGCACGCCCGACTTTTCCAGCGCGGCGAGGACGCGCCCCACGCTATCGTCCACCGCTTGCAGCGCCTTGAAGTAGTTCAGGCGCGCCGCATGGCGCGGCTCCCACGGCTTCTGCTCGATTTGGGCGGGCACGCGATAAGCCGCCGCTTCGCTCGCGCTGAGGCGATCCCGTCGCAGCAAAGGACTTTCTTGCAGAGGGTTCTCCTCGCGCATCCACGGCGGTTTGTCGGCCATGTCATGGCGGTAGCTGGGCGGCTCGACGAGGGCAGATTCGGCGTAGATGTCCTGATGGCGCGGCGCGGGCTGAAACGGCGCGTGAACCGCTTTGTGCGACAAAATCAGGCTGAACGGCTTGTCGGGATCGGCGCTTTGCCGCGCGATGAACTCTTCGGCGTAATCGGTGAGGATGTCGGTGATGTAGCCCTGGGTGGGAATCTGGCGGTTGTTCTCGTCGGTGAGCGTCTGGTCGAAATACTGGCCCTGACCAGGAAATGAAATCCAACGGTCGAAGCCAGGGCGTGGGTGAGGGTCGTCGTGCCCCATGTGCCACTTGCCGATGTGGGCCGAAGCGTATCCGCTGCGCTGGAGCAGCAGAGGATACGGCGGTGTTGCGGCGGGATCGTATTGGGTGGAGTTGCTCAGCACGCCATGCGTGTGGGCGTAGGTGCCGGTGAGAAACGAAGCGCGCGAGGGCGAACAGAGCGCCGTCGTGACGAAAGCGTTGCTCAGATGCGCGCCTTCTCGCCGTAACCGGTCGATGTGGGGCGTTTTCATGAAGGGATGCCCCGCAAAAGAGAAAACGTCGTCGCGCAGATCGTCAATGAGGATAAAGACGAAATTGGGCCGTTTGTCCCTCCGGTCGCGCGGCGCCTGTTGCGCGCCGGCGGGCGAAGCGCCCAGTCCCAGGGCGGACGCGCCCAGCAGTCCACCGGCGCACGCGGCGCCGGTTCTCAAAAAGTCGCGCCGTGTTACCGGAGGCGCGGCGGGTGCGTGCTTTGAAAGGGTGTCGTTCGTTTGGGACATGGGAATTTAGGGAAGTTCTCGAAATCATCCATCAAGGCGCACTTCGCGCCCGCTCTGGGCGCTGCGGTAAAGGCCGTCAAGGATCAGCGTCACGTCCAGCGACTCTTCAGCGGGCACGGGCGAGGGCAAATCCTCAGCGACGCAGCGCGCGAATTCGATGCACTCACGAGCGTGCGCTTCGCCCAGGTTGGGGATGTTTTGCAATTTGGCGTCGAAGATCTGGCGCGTCGGATTGTGAGTCGAGAGCAGCTCGCTCGAAGGCCAGTGCGCGCCGCCTTTGTCACCGTAGAGCCACATCTGCATATCTTCGGTCTTGTTTTCGGGCACTTTGTGATGCAGCAGCCACGAGACTTCGAGGTTCAGCGTCGCGCCGTTCTCGAAGCGCACGAAGGCGGCGGCGAACTCTTCCACATCCATGTCGGGTGGAATCGCGATGTTGTTGGCGCGCGAAAACGCGCTCTCCTGATGCGAAAGCCTCTCCTGCGTCACGCCCGACACGCTCACTGGTTTGGGATGGCCCATCATCCACAGCGTGAGGTCGAGAATATGCACGCCGATGTCGATGCACGGGCCGCCCCCAGAGTTCTTTTTGTAGATGAAGGTGGGGCGAACCGGCGTCCAGTTGCGGCGCAGCATCCAAGAGCGGGCGTGATACACCTCGCCCAACACGCCGCGATCCAGTTCGGCTTTGAGCGCCTGGCTGGTGCCCTGAAAGCGAAAATGCTGCGCCGTCATCAATTTCTTGCCGCTTTTGTCGCGCGCGGCGATCATGGTTCGCACGTCGTCCGGCGTGGGCGCGAGCGGCTTTTCGCAAATGACGTGCTTGCCCGCTTCGAGCGCGGCTACCGCGAGCGGCATATGGTAGGCGTTGGGCGTGCAGATGTCCACGATGTCGATGTCGGGGTCGTTGATGAGGTCTTGCGGGTTCTCGTAAAGCCGGTCGATGCCCTGCGCCGCACCGGTGCGACGCAGCATTTCAGGGGCGAGGTCGGCCAGAGCCGTGACCTGGGCGTGAGGCGACTCTTTCCAGCCTGGAAAATGCATCTTGGCGATGCCGCCGACGCCGATCACGCCTACATTCAATGGTTTGCTCATATATATTTGTCCCTTCGATTTGGGTTAAAAACTGCGTCACGCCATCAGGCGCGACAAAAACTCGTGGCCCAGACGCAGACCGTCATCGAACTTTTCGGCCTTGAAATCCGCGTCTTCGTGTTCGATGCACACGGGGCCGTCGTAGCCGATCTCGCGCAGCGCGGCGAAAACGCCGTTCCAGTCCACCTCGCCGCGACCAGGGATCGAGTAGCGCCACCAGCCCTGACCGGTGGTGCCGACTTCTTCCAGCACCTCGCGCCGGATGGTGGTGTCCTTGGCGTGGACGTGGTGGATGCGGTCGGAAAAGCGTTTGATAGCCGCGACGTGCGGGATTTGCAATCGCACCAGATGCGAGGGATCGTATTCCAGCCCCAGCGCGGGCGAAGGCACGGCGTCGAAGAGCCTCTCCCAGAGGTGCGGCGAAAAGGCGATGTTGCGCGACAGGCCGTAGGGATGCGCGCCAGGCCAGTTTTCCAGCGCGATCTTGACGCCGCTGCCCTCCGCAACGCGCGCGTGTTCGGCGAAAGTGGCGGTGAAGGCGGGCAGCGTCGCTTCGGCGTTGCCACTTTGCTGGGTTTCGGGTGTGACTCCGCTGAGCGTCGCCACCACATCGCAGCCCAGTTGCGGCGCAATTTCGATAAGTTCGCGCATGACTGCGGCGTGTCCTCTCTTCCTGCCCTGGCTCGAAGTGGTTGATGTAGTAGGCCAGCGCCGCCACGCTCAGGCCGTTTTCCTCCATCGTGGCACGGATGCGGCGCGCGGCCTCGGCGTTGCTCAGGCCCTGTTGCAGTTCGCTTTGCAGCGACGGCACCCGCAGTTCCAGGCAATTGAAGCCCATTGCGCGCGCGGCCTGCGCTCGTTCCGGTTTGTATTCGGTCAAAAATCCTAATTTCATGGGTGGGTTGGTAGGTGTCCTGTTCACAATTCCGCCAGCGCGAAGCTGTCGCCGGTGTCGTGCATCCAGAGGTTCAAGCGGTCTTGCAAGCGACGGCGCTCGGCTTTGAAGCGAGAGTTGTGCGCCAGATTCACCTGTTCATACGGATCTTCGTTGAGGTTGAACAGCAGCCAGGGCTGGCCTTCGAGGACGATGTATTTCCAGCCATCGCGCGTCACCACGCCGCGCCAGGGCCGGTCGGTCGAGTCGCCATGGCCGGTGGGAATCACCAACTGCAAAAAAGCCGAATCCGGCGCCTGGACTTGGCGCGTGGGCAAGCGATAACCGGAGTAATCGGTGCCCTGCATCCAAGCGGGCGCCTCGATGCCGCACAGCCCCAGCGTGGTGGGCGCGACATCGACATGGTTGAGCGGCGCGTCGCACTGCCCGCTCTTGAGGCCGTAAAACGGCACGCCGCCGCCGAGGATGAACGGCACGCGGATGGACTCTTCCCACGGCGAAGTCTTCAGAAACTGCCCCTGCGAGCCGTGCATATCGCCGTGATCGGAAAAGAAGACGATGTGCGTTTGCTCCCACTGCCCGCTTTCCCACAGCGCGGCGCGGATGCGGCCCAGGTTCCAGTCGAGGTTCTCGATCATGGCGTAGTAACCCGCCAGATCGCGCCGCGCCCGCTCCACCACGCGCGGCACGGCGGGCACGTTGGGGCGCAACTGCACCAAAGCCGGCGTGTGACGCGCCATCCACGCTTCGGGCGCGACATAGGGATTGTGCGGCGGCTGGAGCGACAGCGCGGCGAAAAATGGCTGCTCCGGCGCCTGGGCGCACTCTTTCAAATGCGCCAGGAACACATCGGTCAGGGCATCGGTTTCGTAGCCAGGCAAGCGGTAACGCTCGATTTCCTGCCCGCTCGCGTCGTGGCCGTGAACGTGGCAGTCCCACTGCGAGTTGTTGTTCTCGTAGCCCAGCCAGGCATCGAAACCGCCGCGCCGGTCGGGCGGCACGGTGTGAAACGCCGCGCGGCCTTCCTTTTCTTTGAAGCCGTCGAGATGCCACTTGCCGAAATAGCCGGTGTGATAGCCCGCCTCGCGGAAAGCTTGCGCCAGTGTCGGCTGACCGTCCGGCAGAGGATATTCGTGGCCTGGCACGCAATTGTGTGGGTAGCGCCCCGTCAGCAGCGAGCCGCGACAGGGGCAGCACAGCGGCGTTCCGGCAACGGCGCGAGTGAAATGAACGCCCTCGGCGCTCAAGCGGTCGATGTTGGGCGTGTGCAGGTTGGGATCGCCCGCGCAGCCCAGCGCCTGAGCGCGGTGTTGGTCGCCGAAAACCCAGATGACGTTGGGACGGCGCGCATTGGCGGAAGAAGATGGCATGGGGGAAGTGGGAATTTCTGACGGCAATTTCATATTACCGCCAGAGCAGCGAAGCGCGCCACTCCAACAGCGCCGATTTCATCCACGCCGCCCCCTGCGAAGAAGGGAGCCTCAACGGCGTCCTTTAATCGTTGGCGTTGCGGCGGCGCGGTTCGGGAGCCGACAGCAGTGGCAGCGGGCCAGGCGCGGAGAGGGCCGGAAAACTTTGACGCAGCTGCGCCGCAAGCTGCGCGACCAGAGCTTGGTTTTCGCTTCGCACGGCGACGTTGACGGTTTCGCCAGGGTCGGTTTGATGATCGTAAAGCTCAGTCGCCGTCACGCTTTTGTCGTCGGCTTTGATCCACTGGGTGAAGCGGTAGCGGTCGGTTCGCATCGTGTAGCCCATGTGCGGGTTGATGCGGCCACGCGGCCCGCCGCGCGGATACTGGCTCAGCGCCGCTGCTTTGAACTTGGCCTGCGGGTTCTTCAAGAGCGGCACCAGACTCCGGCCTTCCAGCCCAGGCGTGAGCGGCAGTCCGGCCAGCTCACACAGCGTGGGATACACGTCCACGAACTCGACTAAAGCATTGGTTTTCTGGCCGCGCGTGGTCTGGCCAGGCGCCGAGATGATGAGCGGGACGTGAGTGGCGGCCTCGAAGTTGGTGTGCTTGACCCACTCGCTGTTGCGGCCCAGATGGTAGCCGTGATCGCCCCACAAAACCACAATCGTGTTGTCGCGCAGCTTCAAACGGTCGAGTTCGGCCAGCACGCGCCCGATTTGCGCGTCGGTGTAGGAGGTCGCGGCGCGATAGCCGCGAATCAGTTCGCGCGCCTTGTCGGCGGGAATCGGCGCGTCGTCGGGGGCCACTTCCTTAATGTCCTTGAAGCCGCGCAATTCGCCGAAGTTGGCAAAAGCCAGTGGCGGCGCGCCTTTGGGTGGAAACATATTGTTTGGCAGCTTGATGCTCGCGAGCGGATACAAGTCGAAATACTTTTTGGGCGCCACAAACGGCAGGTGCGGCTTGTGAAACCCGACCGCCAAAAAGAACGGCTGGCGTTGCAGTTGTCCCAGCGCGGCGATGGCGCGCTCCGCTTCCTGCCCGTCCGAGAGCGCGTTATCGGGCACATCCGGCATCGCCCAGGAGAGCGCTTTGCGGTCGGCGGGCACGCGCGTATAATCCGTCTCGCCCGTCGCCGTCTCGCCCGCGATGGTCTGGAAGTTCGCCGGCGCGAAGTTCATCGCGCCCTGCTGTCGGCGCCCGCCCCGTCGCTGATTGCGCCGCCGTTCGGCCCCTCCCCCGCCCTGCCCGCCGCTGGAGATGGTCCAGGAAGGCGGGTCGTCGAGTCCGCCGTGATAAATTTTGCCGATGCTTTGGGTCGTGTAGCCGTGCAGCTTGAACTGCTGCGGCAACGTCACGACATCGGGCAACACGTCGCGAAAGTGCGTGGTCAGGTTGAAAATGCGCGTGGTGTCGGGATAGCGACCCGTCAGCAAACTGGTGCGCGAGGGCGAACACACCGCCTGCTGGCAGTAGGCGCGGCTAAACAACAAACCCCTTGCCGCCAGCGCGTCGATGTGGGGCGATTTGACATCGGAGCGCCCGTAGGCGCCCAGATCGGTGTTGAGGTCGTCTACAGCGATGAACAGCACGTTCATCTTCCTGGGCGCTTGAGGCGGCGCGTTCTGCGCCTGCGCGCACGATGTTGCCAGCGTCAGAGCGGCGAGCGCGGGCCATGCCTTGGAGGATTGCCCCTTTGGGCTGGACAAAAAAGAATTTTTCATGATGGTTCTCTTCAAAAACGCCAGACAATTTTCTTAAATCGGGCTTTTGCACCTTCAGTTCGCTGCTTCAGTGACAAGCACCTCAGGGCTGCAGTCGAACTACCGGCGAGGCGGTGCGGAAATCCGCTTCAACAAAAAGGCATCCGTCGGCGGGACGAGCAAGGGCGCTTTGACCGGCATGCCGTCGTTATGTTTCGGGTCTTGTTTGCCCGCGAGCTTCTGGAAGCCTGCCGGCACCGCAATCGTTTGCGGGCGTCGCGTCGGGTTGACCACGACCAGGCCGCCTTCAAACTCCCGCGTCCAGCCGATTTCGCCCGTTCCTTCCTGGCAGGTGACGTTGCGAAATTCCACGTCGCCGCTATTGCGCCCCAGTTCGAGCGCCAGCGACCAGTTGGGAAGCGCGCGCGGGCTTTGGTTCAGGCAAGTGATCACCGTGCGCTCCCAGTCGGCGCGGACATACAACGGCACCGCAACCTTGGCGGCATTCGCGTTGCCGGCGGCGCTCAGGATGACGAAATCAATCAGGCGCGGCGTCGAGGCGCGCGTTTCAAAGGTGAAGGTGTATTCGCGGCCTGGCTGCAATGCCGACCGGCTTTGCGCTTTCAAAACCACCAGCGACGGCTCGCCGACGCCGGTCTTGGAGATCGAAACCGTCCGCACCGCGTTTTTCTGCGCGAGCTGCGCCTCGGCGAGCGCCGGTTTTGCGAGCGCCAACTGCCACTCCGCATTCTGGAGCAAATCCGGCGACGCCAGCCTCACCAGATGCTGCTGCGCGGGGCCGAGCGGCTTGCCGAGCCAGTGCAATCCGGCGGGGCTGTTCGTCGGGCTGCCGCTCGAATCAACGGCGTATTCATCAAACCAGTGCTGCCAGTTGCGATTATCGCCGGAGCGCGCACGGTATTGGAAAATGCTGTTGAAAAGCGATGAACTCGCCAGTCCAAGCCGCATCTGGCGCAGATCGTCCCAGGTTCCTGGCTGGCTGGAGTTGATCAGCAATGGCGGCTTGTGCCCCAGTTCGGCCCACGCCTTCAACGGCTCGATGCCATTGGCCCAGGTGTGCGGCGCCCAGTTCCATCGTCCGACGATGTCCTGGGAAGCGTCCTTGATCCCGATGTCCACGAAGTGTTCGCGGTGCCGGCCATTGAGGTCGGGAATGATGTCGGGAGTGTTGTTGAGCACGAGGAGCATTTCGGGGCCGCAGCGCTCGCGGATGCGGTGGAGCAGCGCGCGCAGGCCGCGCTGCAAGGCGCCCTGAGCCGCGTCGGTATCCTCGGCCACGCCGTCGCGGTCGAGGTCTACCGGCGCGTTGCGAATATCCACCTGGCCTTCATCCACGAAGAATCCGTCGAAGGCCTGCCGCCAACGCGGATTCTTCCAGCAGCTTTCGAGGTAATCGGCTTTTAGCTCCCAGGGCCGTTTGCCGCCGATGGCGGGAGCGATGTCGCTGATGTTGATGTCCACGATCTCGGCGTTTGCGCTTCGTTTTCGATAAACCCGCGTCGCCCACTTAGGCTGCAACACGCGCGTGACCGGCGCGCCCGCCGGATGCGCGCGAACCGCCGTCCCGCCGTGACCGCGTCGCACCGTGAGCTGCCCGCCCTCGATTTTAACCACGCGCAGCAGTTCGTCCTCGCACAAAAGCACCGCTTCGTCCAACTCCCTCTTCGCGGCCAGATTAGCGGCGTCCAGCTTCCAAACGCGGTCGCTGGCCGCCACCGGCGCGCTCAATTTCGCTATGGGCGCGCTCACCAGCCACGACTTGCCAGTCGGTCGAAACAGGGCCGCTTCGTCCTCGTTGGAAAGCCACGCGGCGGCGTCAAAGCCGGCCTGGAAGGAGAGCGTGTAAGCCAGAATGCGGATGCGCGGGTTGAGCTTGCGAATGGCAGCGATGGAGGCGTAGTCCTCGCGGAAAATCGGCGACAGGACGATGACATCGCGTTTCGCCAGCGCCGCGATTTGGGCGGGCGGCATCGGCGGCTTGTCGCCGAAATTGTGGATCAACAACTGCGGATATTCCTGCACCGGCGCCGCGCTCGCCACTGGCCCCGCCGCGAGCGCGCACAAGCCCAGAAAAGCCAGGCGCGCGTTCAAGCGAGTTTTGTTTAGGGTGAATGGGTTCATGGTGAAATCGTTTCCTGCTCAACGCCGCACAGTTGGACTTTGGCCAATGCGGTTTGGGACTCGTCCTCGGTCAAAAAGCGGGCGCGGCGGTGCTGGCGCGCACGACGATATCGGGCACTGGCACCACAACCTGGCACTCGGTCGCGCTCGCGCCGCTCATCAGGCGCAGCAGAGCTTGCACGGCCTGGCGGCCCACTTCGCGCAGTGGGATATCCACGCTGGTCAGAGGCGCAGACGCCGTCGCGCCCGAAGTCGAGTTGCCCACGCCCACCACCGACAATTCGTGCGGCACGCGCCAACCCGCTTCCTCTGCGGCGCGCATCAGGTTGAGCGCGAGGGTGTCGTTGGCGCAAAAAACCGCCGTCGGCGGCTGCTCCAGACGCCGCCACTCCTGCACGGCGCGCGCGGCCTGTTCTTCGTTGCGCTGCCATAGCTCGCCGTGTGCGATCAGCGAGGAATCGAACGCGCCGCGCGCGCTCATCCAATTCACGAACGCCTCGTGACGCCACAGCGCGCTGTGGTCGCGCCGCACCGGAAAGGGCGGCGGCCCGCTCCGGTCGTCGCGGGGCGCAATCGGTCCCGCCAGATGCGCGATGCGCCGGTGCCCCAACTCCCACAGGTGCGAAAGGGCGCGGTCAACAGTTTCGTTTTCATCGGCGCAGACACTTCCGCACGTCTCAAAGGGCGAGCGCGTGTTCACCAGCACCAGAGGCAGGCCTGCCTGGGCCAACGGCTCGACTCGCGCGTCGTGGCGACCGCGAAACAACAGGCCGTCAATGCTGCCATCCAGAAAGGCATCACACGAACTTCCCGCCCGAATTTCGCGCGGATAGTGCAGCAGCAGATGGCCGCTTTCGTCCGCCGCCTCGCTGAAGCCGCGCCAGAGCGCCCCGAAAAACTCCGCCGGTTCGCCCTCCTGAAGCTCGAAGGGCGACGCGACACACACGCCCAGAGTGCGCGTGGCACGGTCGCGCTGCCCGCGCGTGCCCCGCGCCGGAACGTAGTGCAGCTCGGCGATGGCTTCTTCGATGCGCTGCGCCGTGCCCCGCGAGCAAGAGCGCGCGTGGCCGTTGACGAACGCCGAAATCGTGGTTTTGGACACGCCCGCGCGCTGCGCCACGTCCTCGATGGTCGCTTTGCGAAAACGCCGCGCCGCGCTGGGCGCCGCAATGGGCGGGGATGGATTCATCTTCAAGTTGCGCTCCCAGTTGCCGTGGCTGCGCCGCGACAGTTAGATTATAACCATCTGCCGAACTAATTCGGCAAGGGAGATGGAAACGATGAGAAGATATGGAATACGGCGGGTTGTGGCCCTTTGGGGCGCGCTGTCGCTACCGGTGTTTTCGCCCTCCGCATGGGCACAGGGAGCGCAAGGGGCAGCGTTTTTCGACGGCACGCTCGATGAAAGCGACCGGCGCGTCATGGCACAGGCCAGAGCGCGCATCGAAACCGAGCGCAAACGGGCCGTCACTTTGAAGCTGTTGAACGCGAACGGCACGCCGGTGACGGGTGGGGTCGAGGTCGCGCTGGTGCGCCACGCTTTTCCCTTTGGCGTCAACGCGGGGCGCAGTCACAAAGATTCCAAGTTCGGCGCCCAGGTCGAGACGGCGGTGGGCGGGTTGTTCAATCGCATGGTAGGCGGCGGCTTCTGGGGCGAGCAGCAAAAGCGCGTCGATGGGCCGCACGATTTCTCGTTCGCCGACTACAAGCTGCAACTCGCGCAAAAACTGGGCATGGACTCGCGCTATCACGCTGTTTTCTACTTCCGCGACGGCCACATTTCGCCGCGCTGGGCGCCGCAAGTCGCCTCGGAAGCGCAGTGGTGGAAGTTGATGGACGAGCATCTGCGCGCCGTCGGCGCGCACGCGGGCGACAAATACGCGGTTTACGACCTTCACAACGAGATGCTCTATCACCAGCGGTGGCGCGAAAGCCTGCGCGTTTTGCCCGACGTGACACAGCCCGCGACGGCGGCGCGAATGCTTCAAATGGGGCGCAAACATCTGCGCGGCAAGCTCATTTTGCTCGACCAGTTTTATCCCCACGACGAGGCGCGCAACCCCAACTTCGCCCGCTATTACGGCTACATCAAGGCGGTCAAAGAGTTGGGCGCGCCGCTCGACGGCGTGGGCTATCAAGGCCACTTTTTCACGCCGAAGTCGCGCTCCGAAGCTGATTTGCAGAATTTCCGCATGGCGACGATTTCCCAGGGCCTCGACAAGCTGGCGAGCCTGGGTTTGCCGGTTCACATCACCGAATACTCCTCCCCTGGCTACTATCTTCCCAACCAGAACGCACGCGGCAGACGCCCCGCAGGACGGCCCGCTCACAGCCTGAGCCGGCAGGAGTTGGCGGCGTTCGCGGTCAATTTTTACACGCTGGCGTTTTCCAAGCCTTACGTCGCGGAACTGGCGCGCTGGTATGTCGTGGACGGCCACAGCGGGCGCGGCCAGGACGTGGGCCTGATCGACCAAAACGGCCAATTCACACCCGAATACCACGCACTTCGCAAGCTGCTCAAGGAAACCTGGACAACTAAAGTGCGCGCCGTCCCTCAAAAGGGCGCCGTCTCGTTTTCCGGCTTTTACGGCGATTATCAGGTCAGCGCGGGCGGCAAGCCGCTCGCCAGGTTCACGCTGGAACGGGGCGGCCCCGCCGTCATGGAGGTTCGGTTCTCTCGCTTTTGAGTTCTCACCTTTCCCCGCCGCGCCTTTGCTCGACCGTGACCGGATATGGCATGGAAACCGTTGAAGTTTCTGACGGCAGTCCCGTTTTATTCATCGCGCGCGTCGTCAAACCGCCTGGTAATGTGACGGGCGTGTGGTGCTTACGCCCGCGTCTTTGGCTTTTGAGGGGCGCCCGCGCACACGACGCGAAATTGGGGCAGCAGCGGGTCGCCGGTGCGCTCCATCTCGGCCAGCACCAGAGCGCGCATCGCCCCAATTCGCTCCTGCTGCGCCGCCTCGCCAATGAGATTGCACTTTTCCAGAGGGTCGTTTTCCAGCAGATAAAACTCTTCCGGCGTGCGAAACAGCAGGTGCTGCACCCGCTGGGCGAGCGGCGCATCGTCTTTGGCGGCGACCTGCATCGCGTTGAAGGTGAGGTCGGCCATTCCCTCGTTGGAAAAGCGGCGTTCTCCGTCCGACCAGGCGTTCCACAGATAGGAAAAGCCCGCGCCGCGCACGCAGCGACCAGGAAACGGCACCCCGCCATGAATGGTGTTGATCCAGGTGAAAACGTGGTCGCGGTTCTGGGGCGCCTGCCCCTGGATGATCGGCAGCAGCGAACGGCCATCTAAGCCTTCGGGCGTGGGCACCCCCAGGATTTGGAGCAGCGTGGGCAGGGCGTCCATGTTGGAAACGAAGTCGCGGTGGTTGATGGTGACTTGAGGCAGCCCAGGATAACGAATCATGAGCGGCGTGCGCGTGCCGTTGAGGTAGAGCGTGGTTTTGGCGAAGGGCAGCGACATCCCGTGATCCGACACGAATGCTATTACGGTGCGCTCGGCTTCGCCCGAAGCGTGCAACGCCCCCATAACTTCGCCAAAAGCCTGGTCGCAGCGGCGCACGCTGTTCCAATACTGGGTGACTTCGCGGCGCACGTCGGGCAGGTCGGGCAAAATCGGCGGCACGGTTACGTCGGCTTCGCGGAATTCCGGCTCGACGGGGGTGCCCTCACGCTTCAGGTCTCCTGGCGTGCCGTAGAACGGGCGGTGCGGGTCGCAGATGTTGACGTTGAGGAAGAACGGCTTGCCCGACGCTTTGGCCTGGCGGAGCGCTTCGTCGGTGTCCTGGCGATAAGCCTGAGGGTCGCGGATGCGCTTCTGGTAAAAGAGCGAGAAGTCCCAGCCCATCTTTTCGAGGGGCGTCATGTGGCCGAGCTTGTTGATGCCCGCCTTGAAGTAGCCGCGCGCGCCCAGCACTTCGGGCAGCGTGGGCACGTCGGCGAACATATCGTTGAAGCCGGTGGCACCGTTGCGGTGAGGCACCCGCCCGCTAAACAATGCCGAGCGCGACGGCTGGCAGATGGGCGCCGCCGCGTGGGTGTGGGCGAAGACGTAGCTCGTCGCGGCGAAAGCGTCCAGATGCGGCGTGGCACCGAGCGAACAGCCCATGAAACCCATCGAATCGAAGTTCAGGTCGTCGGAGGTGATAAGAAGCAGGTTGAGGCGCGGCGCGGGAGTGGCACCGTTTGCAGGTTGTGTCTTCATGGTTTGTCCCGTCGCGTCGGAGAGGTGCAGACTGCTCGCGCCCACCAGCGCGGCGCCCGTTGTGAGAAATTCTCGTCTTTTCATAGGAAATTTCCGTTTGGCTACTCACGCTCGATGCCTAACCTCAGTGGGTTGATAACTCTCCACTCTCCGCGTCCATGTTTTGATAGATAACCCAAGTTGCTACCCAACGACAGTTGTGTCATTCCGAGGAGGAACGACGAGGAAACAGCCGCAGTTTTTACCGATTTCCGGCTAAATCGAGTCCAGATTGCCACTGATTCCTCGTCGTGCCTCCTCGGAATGACACAACTGTCGTTGGGTAGCAACCTGGGTTAGTTATCTCCGGCTTATCGCCAGGGCAAAGAACCACGCCATTCCAGCAGCGCGGCTTTCATCTGCGCCGCCTGCTGGGGCGATTTCGCGGCCAGATCGCGGCTTTGCATCGGGTCTTGCGCCATGTTGAAGAGTTGCGCGTTGGCGTCGTTTTGCCTCATGTGGAGCTTCCAATCGCCCGCGCGCATCGCCAGTTGCGGGTTGGATTTTTCGTCGCCGAAGCTGCGCTCCCAGAACAGCGGCTTGCGGCGCGGGCGATTCGCGCCGCGCAACACGTCGGCGCGGCTTTCGCCGTCCGAAGCGTAGCCCTGCGGGGGCGCAACGCTGGCCAACTCGCACGCCGTTGGCAGCCAGTCCACGCCGGAGAGCAGGTTGGTTTCATCCACGCGCCCTGCGGGAATGGCGGGGCCGCGCGCGATAAACGGCACGCGCACGCCGCCATCCAGCAAACTGCCCTTGCGCCCGCGAAATGGCCCCGTGCTGCCCGCCTGATCGGGATGAACGGCAGATTCGTGCGCGGGGCCGTGATCGCTGGTCAAGACAACAACCGTGTTTTGAGCCAGGCCGAGAGCCTCCAAACCATCGAGCAAGCGGCCCAGATGAGCATCCCAGCCGGTGAGAGAGGCGTAGTAGGTTCGCATCGCCGCCTGCGGGTCGGCCTGTTTGAGCAGGAATTCGCGGGTCGGCGGCGCGAAGGCGTTGATGTCGAAAGTCTTGCCTTCGTAGACGGCCAACTCTTCGGGCGTGGGTTTGAGCGGGTGATGCGGCACTAAGGAGGCCAAATGCAGATAAAATGGCTTGTCGCCGCGCCGTCGGATGAAGTCCAGCCCTAAATCCACGATACGACCGGTCGATTTGGAACGCTGATAAGGGTCTTTGGCGGCGGCGGGGTCGTCCCACAATCCTGGCCCGTTGGAGAGCGTGCCGCGATGATCGTCGAAACCGTAATCGGTGACGCGGGGCGCGTCTTTGGCGCTGCCGAGGTGCCACTTGCCGTAATGCGCCGTAGCGTAACCCGCTTGCTGCAAGAGTCGCGGCAAGGTCACCACTGAAGCATCGAGCCAATCGACAGGCGAGGCGTTTCGATCCGGCAAACCGCCGTGGATGCGATGGCGGGCCGGAAAATGCCCCGTCATAATGGCCGCGCGCGACGGCGAGCAGACGGTGTGGTTGGCGTAATATCCGGCGAAGCGCGTGCCCTGTTTCGCCAGTCGGTCGGCGTTGGGCGTGAGCGCGTAGGGATGGCCGTAGCAGCCCAAATCCCCCCAGCCCAGGTCGTCGGCGATGAAAAAAACGAAGTTGGGGCGCTGCAAGGGTGCGGCGCTCGCCTCGCGTTGACCGAGTGCGCCCGCCAGAGCCGCGCCCGCAACTGTTGCGCCGGTCGCTTCAAGGAAGCGCCGTCGGGAAATGGTTGGTGTCATGTGTTACTCCTGCTTCTCGTCCTGTTTTTTGCGCTTTTCTGCGCCGTCTGCCGGTGCTTTCTGGCCTGCCTGAGTGCGCGCTCCATCACCAAAGCTCTTGTCGCTCTGGTCGTGCATCCTGGTGAGCGCCACCAACTGTTGCGGGTCGAGCAACGGGTCTTTGGTCTGGGTGCGCCACTCCAGCAACGCAGCGCGCAGGCGGTTTTCGACGGCGGCGTGCTGCGGCTGACCGGCGAGGTTGTGGAACTCGTGGGGATCGTTTTGCAGGTCGTAAAGCTGCCACTGCGGCGCGTTGCGGTGGGTTTGGAAGACCTGTTCGCCAAGCGAACCTGGGGGCGGCGACTTGGTTAAGTTGATCCACGGCTGCCCGCCGCTCGGCGTAATTTTGGGGTTGGGCACGCTCGGCAGCAGGGTGTGAATCAGCTTCCAACGCCCGTCGCGCAAGGTGCGCTGGGGATACCAGTCGCGTGGGCCGTGCGCGTTGTTTTCCGTCCCCAAAGTCTGGCGCCACGGCGTTTCGCGCCCGCTCATCAAGGGGCGCAGCGAGGCGCCTGGCAGGTTCGAGGGCGCCTTCACGCCCGCCGCATCGAGAACTGTCGGCACGAAGTCAATGGTCGAGACCAGGCGATTGTCGCGGTGCGCGGTCGTCGCGCGCGGCCACAACGCCAGAAACGGCACTTTGACTCCGGCTTCATAGACCGCGTTCTTGCCGCGCGGAAACGGCGCGCCGTGATCGCCCACGAACAGCACCAGGGTGTCGCCGTCGCGTCCGGCGGCTTTCAATTCGGCCATCAGCAAACCGATGCCGTTATCGAGGCGCGCGATGCCGTTGTAGTAGCCCGCCATCTGCTCGCGCACGCCCGCATTCAATTCCTCAACAGGATGAAAGGGAAAGGGGCGCATCTGTGCCGGAGTTTGCGGGTTGGCCGGCACGCCCTGGAACTGGTCGTGGAAGGGCGTGTGCGGATCAAAGTAGTTGACGTAGAGGAAGAACGGCTTGCCCTGCGCTTGCGCGGCCTGCATTTGCTCGCGCGCGGTCTGCGCCACCCACTTCACGTCCCAGGTTTTGCGGGCGTCGGTTTGGGCGAAGTCGAAGGGAAAGGCACTTTCCGGCGCGACGTGCAGCTTGCCGAGAATCGCGTTGTGGTAGCCCGCGCCCTTCAGCAGGCCAGGCAGCGTCGGGATGCCGTCGCGCATCCGGTAGCCGAGGTGCGACAGCCCCCAGTGCCCGTTCTGGTGCGGATAGAGTCCGGTCAGGATCGAGGAGCGCGATGGGCTGCACGAGGGCGCGGTGATATAGCCGTTCTGGAACTGCACGCCGCGCGCCGCGAGGGCATCGAGGTTGGGCGTGCGCGCCAGGGGATCGCCGTAGCAGCCGAGGTTGGTGCCCAGATCATCGGCGGTGATGATGAGGATGTTGAGCGGATTGCGCGCGGGCGTTTGGGCGCACGCCAGATTCGGCAATGCCAGGGTGGAAAGCGCGGCGCCACCGGCAGCCAAAAATGTTCGCCGCGATAGCGTATTGAGTTTGGTGTGTTGCTTTTTCACGATGTTTCCGTTGTAGGCCGCAAGACCTTAGTTCGCCGCGCCCAGACGCACTTTTTCGCGCAGCGTCTTGGCGTCTTCGGGCCGCGTCGTCACCGACAGTTGTAGCCCGTTCCAGCGCAGCGAAAGGCGCTCGTCGCGCTCCAGCACTTCCACCGGTGCCATCGGCTCATCCGCAGCCGAGATTTGCAGCGCCAGGCCCGCCGCGACGTGTTCCAACTCGTTCAGCTTCCACTGGCGCTCTGGGCCGTCGTAGAAAACGATGTCGAGCCACGCCGTTTTGTCGTTTTTGCCCGCTTCCCAGCGGCCCTGAAGTTCGCCCCAGCGCGCGTGCGGCGCGGCGATGCGAAAGTGCAGGCCGTCGGCGACGATGTGCGCGGGCTGCGACAGGTCGGCGGGCGCTTGAATGACGACATCCTTGGCGTCGCCGCCAAACTCCCAGCGCACGCGCCATTCTTTGGCCGCGATGGTGGCGTCCTTGATCTTGTCCAAACTGGGGTGCTTGTCGCCGCCGTCGGTCGCCAGATGCAGCGCCACCAGAGTGCGGCCTTCCTGCTGCTGCGCGGCGAAGCGCATGGTCTGGAAATCGAAGCCGTCGTGCAGAAAGCGCAGGTGCAAATACGACGGCTGCTGCGGCGTGCCCCAGTGCGCCAGCAGGTTGCGCTTCTGGTTCCACAGATCGTTGTAGCTGACCGTGCCGAGCGCGAACTGAGGGTGCAGATACGTGGTGCCCACGACGTGCGGCACCGTTTCTTTCTGGAACACCCGCTGTTCGGTGCGCGGCGCCAGCAGCGGCCCGAAATACTTCTCCAGTTCGGGTGGGCACTTCGGCTCGGTCTGGGCTTTTTCGGCGTCGCTTACCAGCCCGAATTCGACGGTGGGGCCGGTGTGACGCTCGATCAAAGCGGCGTGCGAGTCGCTCACCAAACTGCCGTAGTTGCGCGAATACGGCCCCGCCCACTGGCGCGTGGGCGCGTGGAAGTGGGTGGCGATCTCTTCCCACGCCACGCGGTGCAGGTCTTCGACCAGCGGTTTGGCTTCGGGATCGCGCACGTCGCGCACGAAACGCTGCAAGTCGCTCAGCGCCACGCCGGTGTAGGTCGGGCTGTTGTATTCGGCAAAACCGCCCAGGTCGCGCGTGTAAGCATGGAACTTCTTCAACCTCACCAGGGCGTAGGCGCGCAATTCGGCATCGTTATAAAGGCCGGCGGTGAGAAGGGTGACGTAAGTGCCCATGACCGCGATGTTGGTGTAGCCTGGCCCCACGTTGCGGCGCTTGATGGCTTCGGCGGCGCGCAGCAGGCCGGTTTTGACCTCGCCTTGCAGATCGGGCGGCAGCCGGTGCCCGTGATACATGGCGACGTGCAGGTAGTTTTTGCCCAGGAAGTCGGCCCAGTTGCGGTCGATGTAAGGCGCTTTGTCGAGCGGCTCCTCGGAGAATTTGCCCCAAATGCCGTAGCCGTCGTGTTTGGGGTCGGTGATCTGGAACTCCAGAACGCGGCGCAGAATGTCGAAGGCGCGCGCTTCCCACTGCGGGTTGCCGGTGTCGAGCAGCTTGACCGCGTAGCCCAGCGATTCGCGCGTGGGATGCACCGTCTGGTTGCGGAGAAACGAGTTGTAGTCGTAACCGCCGCCTTTGTGCTGCGCGAGCAATCGCTGCTGCGGATCGTATTGCGCGTGCGATTTTTCGAGCGACTTTTCGAGTTGTTGGCGTTGAAGTTCGGTGAGGTTCATTTGGTAGCGAGGCGACGCCGCAGCGCGCGCCGAAAGGGTGGCGGGAGCCGCCGGAAGGTTGGTCTGGGCTTGAGCGAGTGGTGACAACGCGGCAAGCGTGGTCAAAGTGAGGCAAGATGTGCGTAGGGTCATGGCGAGAGTTTTCCTTTGCTGTTTCGGCTCGCTCAGCGCGAGAGCGGCTCGTATTGAGCGAGCAGTGGGTCTTGCTTGCGCCCCATCCAGCCCAGCAGTTCGCTTCGCATCTGCCGCGCGACTTCGGCCAGTTGCGGCGCGGCGATGAGGTTGTTCAGGGCGTTGGGATCGGCCTCGTAGTCGTAAAGCTCTTCGGGCGTGCGGCGGAGGCAAAAATCGACGCGCCGTTGCACTTGCGGGTCGGTTTTGGCGGCTTCGCGCATCGCGTTCCAGGTCAGACCGCCAAACGGATCTCCAGGAGCGTAACCCTCTTCGCCGTTGGCCCAGGCGTTGTAAACGTAGCCGTAGCGCCCGCTCAGCAAGCCGCGCATTGGCATCGCCGCGTGCCCTGGCGTGTGATGAAACACCGTCACCACCTGCTCGCGCCCCGCCTGCTTTTGTCCGCGCAGCAGCGGGCCAAACGAAAATCCGTCGCTTTCGGGTAAATCCGGCAGACCACACGCTTCCAAAATCGTCGCGGGCAGATCAACCCCAGAGACGAAATGCTCGCGTTCCACGCCGCCCGCGCGCGTCACGCGGGGCCAGCGCACCATCAGCGGCGTTTTGGTGCTGGCAAGGTAGCAGTTCTCTTTGGCGAAGGGGAACGGGCTGCCGTGATCGGAAAGGAAAATCACGATGGTATTTTCTTCCTGGCCCGATTCGCGCAGCGCGCGCAGCGCGGCACCGATGGCGTCGTCGGCGCGGCGCACGCCGCTCAGATATTGGGCGTATTCGCGCCGCACGTCGGGCAGGTCGGGCAAAAAGTTGGGCACCGCGACTTCATCGGGTCGGTAGGTGCGCGACGGGTCGGGAAACGGCCCGCCCTGACCTTCTCTCGGCTTTTCGGTGCCAGGAAAGGGGCGATGCGGGTCGGCGCTGTTGACCACCAGATAAAAAGGCTGCTTTGCCGCGCTCGCCTGCCCGATGATCTCACTGGTGAGTTGCCCGATAGCTTGCGGGTCGCGCGCGTAGCGCAGCCGCTCCCAATCCCAGTGGTTGATGGCCACGTCCCAGGGGAACTTCGCGGACGGCGCGTGATGGGTGACTTTGCCCAGCATCGCCGTGAAATAACCGGCGCGTTGCAACGCTTCGGGCAAAGTCGGCACGTCGGGCCGCACGCCGTAGCCTGGCTTGCCGGAGGAATCTACTTCGCCCCAGTAGCGGTGCGGGTAGCGGCCCGTCTGCATCGAGGTGCGGCTGGGCACGCACACCGCCTGGGTGACGTGCGCCCGCTCGAAACGCAGGGCCGAGGCAGCGAAGGCGTCGAGATGAGGCGTGGTGCCAGGCGTGGTGCAGCCGTAGCAGCCCACCGTCTGCCAGCCGATGTCGTCGGCGGTGAGGAGCAAAATGTTTGGGCGCCGTTGCCCGTTGGATGGAGTTGGGTTCATGGGCCTGGTTTGAGGCGGTGCCGCGCTCGCCGCCGTCGCGCCGAGCAAAGCGGCGCCGGTGGCTTGCACGAACTGACGGCGCGTGATGGTTTCTGATTCGTTCAATCCAGCACCACCGTCGGGAAGCGCGTGGTGTCCTTGTCGCCCGCAATGCCGTCGCTGAGCTTGAGATAGCCTTCGCGCACCGTGTCGTTGGTTACATCCAGGTCGTTCACCACGAAGGAGAAGCGCACGCCCTGCTTCAATGCTTCATCGCTCAGGCCCAGCGCCGCGTAGGGCAGCGTTGCGTCGTAGATGGTGCGGTCGCCCTGACGCTGCGTTTGCAGCTTGACCGCCCTGACGAGGGCGCCACCGTTGAAGCCGCTCGGCGTGCTCCACGAATGCACCAGCGGCTGTCCCTTGTCCCCGCGCGATAGGCCCATTTCAAAGAAGCCGTCCTGGCCTGGCACGGCGAGCGCCATCTGGATGCTGTCGCCCTGCCACAAATCCTTGCCTCCGTGTGGCTGGCGCTGCACGTCGTCGCGCACCTCGAAGCGCAGGCGCAGCGCACCTTGGCCGCGTCCCAGCCACGCGCGGGCGCTCAAATCTTGTGGCCCTTTCCACGTCAGGTGGTTGGTTGCGGGGTCGATGTCGTTGGTGTTCATGATGTCGGCGGCGCTTTGCAGCGAAAAGTCGGCGGCGCGTGCCCCGAAGTCGCCCGCAGGGATGCGAACGCCCACGCTGATGGGAATCGCCGCCTGCCCCGCGAGGCCGGTTTCGCCCAGGCGCAGTGTCGCCGTCACCGGCTGCGCGGGCGTCGCGGCGTCCGTCTGGCCGGTTGGCAGCGCGATTTGCAGCGTCGCTTCGGTTTCGCCACCGGCGGGAATCTGCTTTTCAACCGTCAGCGGCGAGCGTGCTACCAGCGAGGCGGGCACGCTCCACGTCAGGCGCGCGGTCTGCGGCGTGCCCATCGGGTTGCGAAGCCGCACCCTCAAGGTCTGCGTTCCGCCTGGCACCACGGCTCCGGCGCGTCCCACTTCGAGCAGCGCGCCCTGCGCCACCGGTTTGGTGGCGGCGTTCTCAATCACCAGATATTGCGGCTCATTCGTCACGGTGAAGAGCAGGCGCCCCTCGCTCACCGGCAGCGGCGAAGTGTTGCCCATCAGGTCAACCACGCGCGCCGTCGCGCCGTTGCCCACGTTGAACACCGTGGGCGCGTCGGCCAGAGCCGCGTCTTCCGTCCAGGCGAGCAGCGCGTAATCCCTGGCGTCGTCGCCCACAAAGTCGCCCTTGCCACCGAAGGCAAAACCCCAGCGGCCCGCTCCCAGATCAAGCTGGTGCGAGAACTCGCGGCCCCGCAACACCCGCGACATCTCGTTGAAGGCCACCCACACCGGACGCGGCGAAAAATCGGGGTTCACCATGTTGTAGCCCGCCGCCGAGCTGCTCTCGTCGGCGCGATTCCAGATGTTAAAGTAGTGGTAGCCACGCGAGCCGCGCGCCCACACCAGCGCCAGGCGCTTGGGCAGTTCGACGGCCTGATCGTATTCGCGCTCGTAACCGCGGCTCATCGCCGTCTCATTGAAGTAGAGCGGTTTATCCACGTTGTATTTCCGCATCATCGGCAGCAGCCGATCCTCGACTTCCTCGCGCAAGGTGCGGAACGAACTGTGCTTGTGGTAAGCCAGCATATCGAAGTAAGGCTCGCCTTCACTCAGCGTGAGTTCCAGCACCTTGGGATTGTTGAGGCGATGAATCATCGAAGCGAAACCGCCGGTCATCACAATTGCATTGGGGTCAACTGCTTTGATCTCCTGGTAGGAGGCTTTGAGCAGTTCGAGATACTGCTCCGGCGTGCCCTTCCAGAACGGGAAATCCGGCTCATTCCAGATTTCGTAGAAGCGCACGCGGCCCTTGTAGCGCTGCGCCTGCGCCCGCACCCAGGGACGCCACGCATCCATGCGCGGCGGGTAGCGCCACTGCTGCTTCTCGTCGCCGCGCTCTTTGATGAGTTGCGTTGTTTCGGGGCTTTTCGTCCACTCCAGCCCGCCATAAGCGACCAGGTTCTGCCACTCGGCGCCGTATTTATCGAGCAGCGCGACGGTTTCGTCGAGCGGTTTCCAGTTCCACTGATCGGGGCGGGGCTGCACGTTATTCCAGTCGGTGTCGGCGCGCACCGATTCGGCTCCCACCATCGTCGCCGCGCGAATCACACGCTCTTTCTGGGCGGGATTCCAGTTATGGCGCAGCCCCGCGTTGCCAAAGACGAAGCCACCCGCCACGCCAGGCGTGACGCCGACCGGATTGAGGACGGCGAACGAAGCGTGCCCGCTCGCATTTTGGCCACCTTGCGCGAGCTGCCAGTCCACATATTTGATGCCCAGACGCGGGCCAATCTGCTGCGCGGTCAACGGCTGACGCATCTCGCCGCCCGCTGCAATCTCGATCTGGCCCGCCGACGCGAGCGGCACCGAAGCGTTGGAGCGTTCCTTGAGGCCAAAAGAAAGCTGGGCGCGCACCGGAGTTTTGCCCGCGTTTTTCAAGACCAGCACGGCTTTGTTCAGCTCATTGGGGCGCACGAAATGCAGTTCGTCGCCGGTTTCGACTGAAGCCGTGACTTGTTCCAACGCGGAAAGCGCGCGCGTTTGACCTGGCGCGGCGGGGGTGGGTGCGTTTTGCGCGCAGGCCATACCGCTTGCCGCCGCCATCACGAGCGGCAGCAGCGCGGCTTGAGTGGAAAGGTTGACTATTTTCATGGTGTCCTATTTTTCATTCTTAACGAAGTGGAGTTGCGAAAACGCGGTAATCTCCGGCGGGTAAATCGAAATTGTCACGCGCGGTGGCGTCGCGCGGCTGGCCGTCGAGTGACGGTGTGGCGTCCACCAAACCGCGCGTCGTGCCGGTGGGCAGCGTCACGGGCTGCGCCTGGGTTTTGGAGAGGTTGGCCGCCACGATGACGCGCTCGCCATCCAACTCGCGCTCGAAGGCGTAAACCTCGTCGTCTCGCGCGGTGGCGAGCTTGCGAAAACTCCCGCCGTAGATCGCCGCACGAGCGCACAAGGCCGCAACGTCGCGGTAAAAATCGGGCAGTGCGGGCGAGGGCGGCGTGTCGAAGGGAATCTTGAAGCCCTGAACGCGATTGTGCGGAATCCCACCGTAAAAGCCGACTTCCTGGCCCATGAAGACCAGTGCGCGTCCGCCAGGCAGGGTCGCGTTCAGCACGTGCAGCGCGGGCAGCGCCACGCCGAATTTTTCGGGGTGGCGCGGCACGGTGGGGCCGTCCTGAGCGCCGTAGATGCGCTCGATGATGAAGCGCGCGTGGTAGTGGCTGCGCGCCGCGCCGGTCTGGTCGTGGTTGAACAGATAGCGCAGATAGGCGCCGCCTACCGGTGCCTTGGCGTGTTGCTGGCGCAACACATCGTCAATGATGGTCGCCGGTTCGCCGCCGTCGAGAACGCGCCAGTAAACCGCCGGTAGCTCCCAGTCATAGACCATATCGAGCGGCCCCAATAGTTCCGTCTCGTCGGCTTCGGCCAGCATCAGCAGCCGGTTGTCGGGGTCGAGGCGGGGCCGCAGCCAGTTCCAGTGTTCGAGCGGCGTTTTTCCGGCCACATCCTCGCGGAAGCCGTCCACACCGCCTTCTTCCACGAATTTGCGGCGCGCCGCCAGCATATATTCCCACAGGCCGGAGTCGCGCTTGGCGTAGCTGAGTCTGGCAATCGGCTCCCAGGGCGCGTGGAACTTCACGCGGTTCTCCGTGTCGCGCAGATACCAGTCGGGGTGCTGTGCCAGTAATGGTGAATCCCAGCTGGTGTGGTTGGGCACCCAGTCGAGCATCACTTTGAGGCCCAGCGCGTGCGCCTCGTTGGTGAAGCGCTTCAAGTCGGCGAAATCGCCCAGGAGCGGGTCAATCTGGGTGTGGTCGCGCGGGCAGTAGGGGTTGCCGCGAAACTCGGTGTCGCGTTGCGCTTCGGGGATGGGAACCGGCGAGGCGCCGCCGTTGGCGCGCAGAAACTCGCTGCGCGGCTTCATCTGCCCGCGCGGGTGGACGGGCATCAGCCACACCACATCCACGCCCAACTTCGCCAGGCGCGGCAGGTGCTTTTGAGCGGCGGCGAGGGTGCCTTCGGGCGTGTAATTGTGCGGATTGAGTTGATACAGCACCGCGCCGCGCGCCCAGGAAGGGCCGATGGGCGCCTGGGCGGGCAGCGAAAACGCCTCGGCGCCGGTCGCCGGAGGGGACAGCGCAGCCGTCGAGAGAACTGCGGCCACAAGGCCGGTTTTAAACGCAGTGAGATTTTCAAGCATGGGAGATTCGTGCTGTAGGGGTGAATGGGCCGCGTCCCGCATCAAAACGACGTTTTGGACGCCCCTTGTTGCTGAGGCGAGAAGCGGCTCTCCCTCGGCCTAAAGACGGCGACGCGGCGTGAGACAGGTGTTTCACGCTGCGTCTGGATCTCCGCTCTGGCGACGAGAGAAGGCCTTAGACTGGCCAACCGGCTCTATTTCAAACGGTCATCGTCGATGCGAATGGGCAGCTTGAAGGAGTAAGGGGTCGGTCTCCTCGCCGCGATGCGTGCCGCATCCGGCCCCATCGCGCCTTGCGGATAGAACTTGACGTGCCCGTCAGCGAAGGCGATGTTAGAGCCGCCAAGGTGACGGTCTTCTCCTACTTTAGTGGCATTATGGCCTGCCGCATCCCAACCAATACTCCTATCACTGGCGTTGATGATACGGTAGAGGTTGCCGGTGCCGGTAATCCAACCGGTGCAATCGGCGATCATCGGCAACAACGCCGTAGCGCCGATGGCGGCTACAGAAACGGGAGTCGGGGGAGTCGCAGCCGTCGTGTTCCACGTGCGAAGAACTGCTTCATTAGCGCCATAGTTATAAGTGCCAAATTTCCCCGTTAACGTTGTTCCCCCACCGGCCACGGTGTAATTGTTCTCGTTTGGCGAACTGGGACACCCGTAGAGTTGCACACTCTTGATATATGGATGAGTGCGCAGAATCCAGAAGGAAAACTGGTTACCCACCCAACCAGGCGGTCTGGGATTGTCGCCGTTGATTGGATAGTTCTCATCATAGTCCTGCACGTATTGCATGACGCCCAGGCCGATCTGCTTGAGATTGCTCTGGCACGACGAGCGCCGCGCGTTCTCGCGTGCCCGCCCGAAGACGGGGAACAGAATCGCGGCGAGGATCGCTATTATGGCTATGACGACAAGAAGTTCGATGAGAGTAAAGCCCTGGCGGATGGTGCCTCGCTGACGGTGTGTTGTGTTGTGTAACATAAGAAATTTCCTTCTCGGCTGGAACCACCTTTGGTGGATCGCTAATGAATTGACCCCTCAATATCTCACAGCGAGACGTTGGGAGCTACGGCAGCGGTGTTCACGCTCCACTTGACGTTAGTCGCTTTGCGTAACCACCAAACGGGGCGCCACGACGCGGCGCTGCGGCTCCGGCGGCAGGTTGCCGGCGATGCGGTCGCTCAATAACTGCACCAGTTCGCGGCCCATCTGCTGGTTGTTCTTGTCCACCGTTGCGAGAGGCTCGAAGGCTTCAAAGCGGCGCATATGCACGTCGCGCCAGTAGTTATCGTAGCCCACGATGTCCACGTCGCGGTTCGGCTCGCGGCCCAGCAAGCGGCAGGCGCGTGCCAGGGGAAACATATAGCCATCGCTTGCCGTGAGCAAAGCGTCGCAGGCCTCGTCGCCCGAAAGCGCCTCGATCAAAAAGCCGACGCAGCATCGCGCGGTGTAGTCGAAATCGTCCTCCTGAATAGTCGATTCGTGCGGCACTTCACGTGGCACTTCCACATCGGGCAAAGGCTCCAGACCGGCCTCGCGCATCGCCTGTTCGTATCCCTGGCGGCGCAGGGGAAACCAGTAACCCTGTGTGGCTTGGGGACGGGTGTTGACGATGCGGTGCCGCCCTCGCGCCAGCAGCCACTTGGTGAGCTGGTAGCTGCCCTCGCGGTGGTCGGACAGCACCAGATCGCAGCCCATATCGGGCGCGTTGCCATAAGCCACGAAAGGAATGCCACTGCGCCGCAGCGTAGCCACCAACTCGCCGATCTCCTCCTGCATGGCATAGATGTCGGTCAGCACCACGCCGCGCGGCGGCGCCGACGCCAGCAGTTCCATCCCCTCCTGCAACAACCGCTGCGGTTGCAGCAGCATGGCGTGCAGGCCGGTTCCTCTGACCGCTTCCACCGCGCCCTGCGCGATGAACTCGACCCAGCCGGTCTGCCGGTGCTGGCTCTTGGGAAAGTCAACGTTGCGCGTTAGCACCGCGATGGTGTGCTGCATCAGCGACGGCTGCACGCCACCCGACGCATTGGTGTCCGCAGTCACGATGTGCATCCGGCCCCCGTTGGAGCGGATGATTCCCTCTTCGTTCAACCGTTCGATGGCGCTACGCACCGTGCGGCGGTTCACCTGCAACTCTTCCGATAACGCCTGCATCGAAGGCAACCGCTGTCCTGGCCCCCAAAGGCCCTGGTCAATGCCTCGCCTGAGATGCGCCACGACGCGCGCCCGTGGCCTGGCGTCCGTAACGGCGCTCGTCGCTCCGCCAACGGCATTAGCTTCCTCTGGAATTTCTCGGCTGGCCAGATTAGAAAGACTCGCGCTCATGGTGTAGTTCTATTATACCCATTAGGCACAAAATTCAAACATTGAATTTTTTGTGCACTTATTTTTTCGCACCTTGCACAATAAAGTGCACAATAGCGGGATTTTGCTTCGATTGTGCAGATTTGGCGTCAGTGCCATTCCCCGCCCTCGCCCACTATCTGGACGCCGCGCTGCGCGAGTTGCCAGTCCACATAATTTGATGCCCAATCGCGGGCCAATCTATCTGAGGATGGGGAGAGGAGTTTTCATGCGATTTGATCTTCCGTCGGGATGACGTTTTTCTCCTTCCACTTCTGGTGCGAGGCCTGCCACTGTGCCAGAATTTTGGGGTCGAGAATGGGATCACCCGTCTGTTGGCGCCACGACAGCAGCGCGTTTTGCAGCCGCTTCAAGGTTGCGACGTGTTGGGGTTGGCCGGCGAGGTTGGTGCGTTCGTAGGGATCGTTTTGCAGATCAAAGAGCAGCCATGTCGCGCGGTCGGTCGGCTCGATGTTGTGGATGAGCTTCCAGCGGCCTTCGCGCACGCTACGCATCGGGCGCAACACGTTTGGGCCGTGAAAATTCATCTCGCCGAAGACCTGGGTGCGCCAATTCCTCACCTTTTCCCCGCGCACTATGGGCGCGAGCGAGCGTCCGGTGACGCCCTGAGCCATGGCACTGCCTGGAACGCCCGCGATGTCGAGCAGCGTCGGCACGATGTCCACGGTCGAGATGAACTCTTCGCGCACCTGATTGCGCGGTGCGCGGGGCATCCGCACCAGAAACGGCACCTGAAGCCCGCTCTCATAGCATTCGAGCTTGCCGCGCGTGAACGGCGCGCCGTGATCGCCCAGGAAAATCACGACGGTGTTGTCCGCCAGACCGGACTTTTCCAGTTCGGCCATCAACAGGCCGATGCCCTCGTCGAGCCGCTTGACGCAGTTGAAGAAGTCGGCGGTGCGCTCGTTCAACTTCTCATCCTGCTTGCCACCGGCCCAGGGCAACGGTTTCACGTCCTTGGCTTGAATCACCTCGCGGGGCAGCCCGTTGAACTGGGGCAGCAAAGGATCGTGCGGGTCGAGGTAGTTCATCATCAGCAGGAACGGCTGGTCGCCGCCTTCGCGCATCCACTTGCCGCCCTCGGCGGCCATCGCCTGAACGTTGCGCGATTCGCCTTCGAGCATCTTTTTGTAGTCGGGCCGCCAGTCGAAGTCGAAACGCTCGTCGCGGTCAACGTGAATCTTGCCCAGCACGCCGGAACGATAGCCTGCCGCTTTGAGCAGCGTGGGAAACGCCTTCTGGGTCAAGCCTTTATGCATCCGAAAGCCGCGATGCGAAAGGCCAAGTTGCCCGTTCTGGTGCGGGTAAAGTCCGGTGAAAATCGAGGAGCGCGACGGGCTGCACGAAGGCTGCGTCACGTAAGCGTTGGCGAAGCGTGTGCCCTGGGCCGCTAGAGCGTCGAGATGCGGCGTCTGGATTTGCCCGAAGCCATAGCACGAAAGTTGAATGCCCAGATCGTCCGCCGTGATGAGCAGGATGTTGGGCTGGCGTCCACCCCGACGCGAATCAGATTTGATTTGAGCCAGTCCGCGAGCGGAGAGACCGCCGAGCATCAATCCTGCGGCGAAACCGGCGCTCCCGCCCAGAAAACGGCGGCGATTGATTGAAGTTGTTGGCCCCCTTTCGGCTGTGGTGAGAGACCTTTTCATGGTGAGTTCCTTACTGAGGCAGGAACCGGATAAAGCAGGTTCCAGCGCTCGTCTTCATGCCCCGCAAACCGTTGGGGATCGAGGCCATCGGCGCCGTAAACCCGTTGGGCGCGGCGCAGTTGAGTCCGCAGCCGCTCCCCGCCGTCCGGCGTGATTTGGGGATGCGGCCAGATTTCTGGGTCGTAGCCGCCGCCGTAGGGCAGGCACCATTCAAAAACGGCGCGTAGGCTGCGGCCTTGCTCATCGGCCCAATTCCACAGGTCTTTGCCGACCCGTTGGGCTAAGGCAGCACAATCCGCGAGGGCGCCCAGATTGTAGTGCGTGTAAGAGTAGGAGCGGGTGCGCGCCAGTTCAAACGGCAGCGAGCCGTCGGGCGCGATCTGCGGTTTGAAACGGCGCTCTGGAACGTCGCTTAAAATCGCCGCCGCAGTCTCGCTTTGTGCGGCGAACAGCGAGAACAACGCCGCTTGAGCGTCGAACCAACTGCCGTGATTGTTGTGCTGTCCTGCCTCGTTCAGCCCGTTTTCCGAAGTGAGCAGCCACTGCGCGTAAGCGGCAAACCAGTGTTGCAGAGCCTCAATTTCACTCGATGACAACGCGCCCATCTGCGCGAGCAGATGCGCCATGTCCGGCAGGAACCGCAGCGTCACGGTGTCGATGATGCCGATGCCGCGTCCCTCGCAAATGCCTGGGATGGCCTGTGCATAGTTCAGATGCGGGTTCATGCGGGTTTCGGGCGCCAAAAACCAGGTGCGGATGCGCCGCGCCGCGTTTTCGGCATAACCGTGGTTACCCTCGAAAAAGGCGGCCAGCGTCAGCGTTTCGACACCCCTGGCGAACCCGCCCAGCGCCACGCTGTCGCCCTGATCGGTGCTGGGATTGGTCTGGCCGTCGCGCCGGACGTAGGGAAGACCGTCCGCCGTTTCGGGATTCGGCCACCAGTAGCGTCCCAGGCTGAAATAATCGTGCTTGTCGCCACTGGGCGGCACGACCGGCTTATCCAGCACGCTGTGGAGCGGCTGCCCCAGCGCGGCTCTCGCGTCGGCGCGCAGCCGCTCCACTGCCGGAGAATCTTCGGGAAGATGCCGGCGAGCCTGGTCGAGTGCGTCGTGGTCAAGCAGAAACATCGGGTTGCTGTGCCGGATCAGTCGAGGACGACCGTCGGGAAGCGCAGCGTGTCCTTTTGCGTCGCCAAGCCGTCGCTGAGGCGGAGATAGCCTTCACGCGCCGTCGCTTTCGCGTCGTCGAGATCGTTGACCACGAAGGAGAAGCGAACACCCTGCTTCAACTGCTCATCGCTCAGGCCCAGCGCTGCATAAGGCAGCGTCGCCTCGTAGATGGTGAGGTCGCCCTGACGCTGCGTTTGCAGCTTGACGGCGCTGACGATCTCGCCGCCCTTGAAACCGCGCGGGCTGCTCCACGAATGCACGGCGGAGCGCCCGTTGTCGCCGCGCGCCAGACCGATCTCGAACGAGCCGTCCTGTCCTGGCACGGCGAGCGCCATCTGAATGCTGTCGCCCTGCCACATCTCCTTGCCCGCGTAAGGTTGGCGCGCCGCGTCGTCGCGCACTTCAAAGCGCAATCGCAGCGCGTTTTGGCCGCGTCCCAGCCACGCTCGCGCGCTCAAATCCTGCGGGCCTTTCCACGTCAGGTGCATGGTCTGCGGGTCGATGTCGTTGGTGTTCACCACATCGCCCGCGCTTTGCAGCGAAAAGTCGGCGGGACGCGCTCCGAAATCGCCCGCCGGAATGCGAACGCCCGTCAGAACCGGAATCGCGGCTTCGGCCCTCAGCGCGGTGTCGCCCACGCTGTAAGTCGCCGTCACCTGTTGCGGCGCGGTGCTGCTTTGCGTTCCCACCGGCAGCGAGATCGGCAGCGTCGCGGTGGCCTCGCCGTTGGCGGGAATGCGTTGCTCCCAGGTGAGCGGCGCGCTTGAGGAGAGCGGTGCGGGCACCTTCCACGTCAATCGCACGCTTTGGGGCGTGTCGAGCGGGTTGCGAAGCCGCACCCGCAAGGTCTGCGCGCCGCCTGGCACCACGGCTCCAGGCCGCTCCACTTCGAGCAGCGCGCCCTGCGGCATCGGTCTGGTCGCGGCGTTGTCAATCACCAGATATTGCGGTTCGCGCCGCACGTTGAACACCAGGCGACCCGCACTCACTGGGACGGGCGTGCTGTTGCCCATCAAATCCACGACGCGCGCCGTCGCGCCCGCCCCTACGTTCAGCACCGTGGGCGCGTCGGCTGAAGCGGCGTCTTCCGTCCAGGCGACGAGCGCATAGTCGTTGGCGTCATCGCCCGCGAAGTCGCCTTTGCCACCGAAGGCGAAGCCCCAGCGTCCCGCGCCCAGCTTCAACTCGTGCGAGAACTGGCGGCCCCGCAGCACGCGCGACATCTCGTTGTAGGCCACCCACGCCGGACGCGGCGAAAAGTCGTGGTTCAACATCCGGTAGTTCGTCGCCGACGAGGCTTCGTCCTTCCGCGCCCAGATCGTGAAGTAGTGATAGCCTACCGCGCCGCGCGACCAGACGAAGGCGAGTCGCTTGGGCACTTCGACGGCCATTTCATACTCGCGCTCGTATTCGCGGCCCATCGCCGTCTCGTTGAAGTAGAGCGGCTCCTTCACGCCAAACTTCTGGCGCAGCGGAATGAGTTGGTCATCCACTTCCTGCTGGAGTTGCGCGAAAGCGCCGTGGCGATGGTAAGCGTGCAGGTCGAAGAAGGGCTGGCCTTCGCGGAGCGTGAGTTCGTGAAGGTCGCGCTTGTAGCTATGGTGGTTCACGCTGGTGAAGCCGCCGGTCAGCACGATGGCGTTTGGATCGACCGCTTTAATTTCCTGATGGGCTGCCTTGAGCAGTTCCAGATACTGCTCTGCCGTGCCCTTAAAGAACGCGATGTCCGGCTCGTTCCAGATCTCGTAGTAGCGAATCTGGCCTTTATAGCGCGTGGCCAGCGTGCGCGCCCAATTGCGCCAGGGTTCCAGACGCGGCGGGTAGCGCCACTGGGATTTTTCGTCCTTGTTCTGCGCGACGCGGAGCAGCGTTTCGGGGCTTTTCGTCCACTCCGCGCCGCCGTAAGCGAACAGATACTGCACCTGCGCGCCGTATTTTGCGGTCAGCGCCACCATCTCGTCCTCGCCCGCCCATTTATATTCGTTCGGCGCGGGCTGCAAAATGCGCCAGTCGGAGCCGGTTCGCAGCGACTCCGCGCCCACCATCGTCGCCGCGCGAATCAGGCTTTCTTTCAACTCCAACGGCCAGTAGCCGCGCACACCCGCGTTGCCAAAGATGAAACGCCCCTCCTGCACGCCAGGCGTAACGCCGACGGGATTCAACACCGCGAACGAAGCGTGCCCGCTCGCGCTCTGCCCGCCCTGCGACAGTTGCCAGTCCACATATTTGATGCCCAGACGCGGCCCGATTTGCTGCGCGGTCAACGGCTGACGCATCTCGCCGCCCGCTGCAATCTCGATCTGGCCCGCCGACGCGAGCGGCACCGAAGCGTTGGAGCGTTCCTTGAGGCCAAAAGAAAGTTGGGCGCGCACCGGCGTTTTGCCCGTGTTTTTCAAGACCAGCACGGCTTTGTTCAATTCGTTGGGGCGCACGAAACGGATTTCGTCGCCGGTTTCGACTGAGGCCGTGACCTGTTCCAGCGCGGAAGCGGCGCGCGTTTGACCTGGCGCGGCGGGCGCGGGCGCTTTTTGCGCGCAGGCGATGCCGCCCGTCGCCGCCATCACGAGCGGCAGCAGCGCGGCTGGAGCGGAGAGGTTGAGAATTTTCATGGTGTTTTTCATTTCGCGGGCTGGCTCACCAGCAAGGGGAACGAGGTCGGGTCAAATTCGCGGCCCAGGCCAGGCGCGATTTGCAGCCAGCCCTTGCGGCCCGCGCCGTCGTTGTCGTTGACCAGCAGGTTGAAGCGCACGCCCTGCGACAGAACTTGAGGCGTCAGACCAAACTTCGCATCGGGCAGCGTCACTTCGTAGGTGCGCTGGGCGTCCTTGCGCTCGATCTTGAGGCCGATGTCCTTCGCCTGCGCCTGAAGGCCCTGCGGCGTTTCCACGACTTGCGCCCTTGGCTGGCCGTTCACATCGGACAGAGCCACTTGCCAGGCGCCGGTTTGTCCTGGGCCTTGCAGCGCGAACTGCACGCTGTCGCCCTCCCACGGTTTCTCGCCGGTCGCTGCTGAAGCGATGTCATCAACGACGAGGACTTTTAATTTCAACGCCTGACCGTCGTGGGCCAGCCACACTTTGGCATTCAGGTCGTCGCGGCCCTTCCACAGCAGGTGGTCGGAGTTGGGATCGGCTTCGCGCAGGTTGATGACCTGCTCCTGGCGTTCGAGGCTGAACGTCCACTGTCCGAAGTCGCCGCGCGGGATCATCACCACACCGGCGGTCACCGGAACTCGCAGTGTGCCGTTCCACGGCGTGCCCGCGACCTCGTAGCGCACCGCCACCATTTCGACATCGCCATATTTCGCCTTCAAAGCGGCAGGCACCGGCACCGCGATGGGCACGCGCACGCGGCTTTGCGGCGCCACCGCGACCGTGCGCTGCCCCGTGCCGCCGCCCAACGCTTGCGGCAGGCTCCACGCCACGGCGAAGTTCTGCGCTGTTGGCAGCGGATTGCTCAATTCAGTCCCGATTTGCAGCGTTTGGCCAGGGATGGCGTTGAAAGTTCCCGACGGCGCCGCTAAAGCGCCCGCCAGTTTCGGCTCGCGCCGCGCGCCGCGCAGCACCAGATAATGCGGCGTCTCGCCGATTTGCAGCAGCGCGCGATTCGCCACCAGCCCCCTGCTTCCCTCGTTGCCCATCATGTCGCGCGCCGCGACTGCTGTGGCGTCGGTTTCCAGCACCAGATGCGAGCCGCTCTGCGCCGCGTCCTCGTTCCAGGCCACGATGACCTGTTCGGCCTCGTCCTGGAACAAAAAGCCCCACTGTCCGGCGGGCAGCGCCAACTGTTTGACGAACTTCTTGTCGCGCAGCGCGGCGGTGAGGGCGTTGTAGGCGGCGTAAACCGCTTTGGGCTGTCCGTCGCGCGTGAGCAGGCCGTAGGTGTAGCCTGGCCGTCGCGGGTCGCCCTCGCTGCGCCGGTCGTCGTGCAGATTGAACCAGGTGTAAGCGCGGGCGCCGCGCGACCATGCCAACGCGACTTTTTTAACCAGCGTCGCGGCTTGGTGCTGCTCGCCGTAGCGGGTGTCCATTGCCGTCTCGGTGAAGTAAAGCGGCTTGTCCAGCGCGTCGTGCTTTCTCATCAAGGGCAGCAACTGGGTGTCCATCTCGCGCGCGAATTCGGGAAACGGGCCGTGCTTGTGGTAGGCCAGCATCTCGAAAGCATCCTGGCCGTCGCGCAGCACGGTTTCGAGCATCTCCTTTTTGATCCCGTGATGGTTGAGGCTGGTGAAGCCGCCCGTCATCACTGTGGTTTGGGGAGTGACCTTCTTGATTTCCTCGAAGGCGGCGCGCTGCAACGCGAGGTATTCGGCGGTGGTGCCCTGGAAGAAGCCGATGTCCGGCTCGTTCCAGATTTCCCAGAAGCGCACGCGGTCGCCGTAGCGTTTGGCCTGCGCCGAAATCCAGGGGCGCCAGGCGTCGAGGCGCGGCGGGATGCGTCCGGCGTTTTCCTCCGGTCCTGGCGTCCGCGAAACGGCCCAGGCGGGGCCGCCGCCCACGATCAACTGCACTTCGATGTTCTGCTTCTCGTGGACTTCAAAGATGCGGTCGCCAAAGTCCCACTTCCACTCGCCCTCTTTGGGCTGCGTCGCGCCCCACGAGACGCCGGTGCGAACCACTTTGACACCCGCCAGAGCCGAAGCCAGCGCGGCTTTCTCGCTGCGGTTGTCGGGCGAGGCGCCGTAGGCGATGCCGAACAAAAAGCCCTCGGAGCGCCCTGGCGTCGGGCCGCTCGGCTTCATGTAGACGAATGACTGCTTTTGCGCCGCGCTCTTTTGCCCGCCTTGCTCCAACTGCCATTCGACCCACTTGATGCCAAGCGACCCCAGCAGCTTCTTCGAAAAGGCGTGGCGCATTGTGCCCCGCGCGGGAATCCGCACCGGCACGGCTTCGGTCTGGGCGCTCCCGTCGAACGACTCGACGCGCAGGTGCAGCGTGGCCGCGACCGGCTGCGCGGTGTCGTTTTTCAAAACGAGGGCGAGTTTGTTTTCACCGCCTGGCACGATGACATGAACGGGGTGTCCGGTTTCGACGCTGGCCGTGAGGCCAGCCATCGGAGCAGCCGCGCGCTCCGGTTCTGCGGCGCAGGCGAAGTGAGGCGACAAAAACAAGAAGGTCGGCAACACAAAGCGCGGCCAATACCTGCGGCGGGGAGACGAGAGATTCAAGAAATTCATAAGTTGTGGCGTTTGAAAGGTTGGCGAGGCGACCGCGCAAAGCGATTCGGTCGCGTCCTGCATTGGCAACGGCCCCAGAGACGAAGACGCGGCGTGAGACAGATGTTTCACGCCGCGTCCGGTCTCCGTTATGGCGACAAATCTCCAGGGGAGGTCAAGAATGACCAGGCGGCTCTATTGCACGCGGTCGTCTTCGGGACGGAGTGGCAACTTCCATCTGTCGAAAGCAGACGCTTGGCCGCTGCGCGCCGCATCCGGCCCCATCGCGCCTTGCGGATAGAACTTGACATGCCCATCGGCAAAACAGATGTTAGAGCCGTTCAGGTGACGCGCGGCGCTTTCCACGACCGTGGTGGGCGGAAGGAAGCCGTCGGTCCGAGGGCCGTTGTGATTGGCGTTGATCACGCGCCAAAACTCGAAATTGAACGTCAGCGGCGAGGAATCGGCGACCATCGGAAGCAGCGCGGTCGCTTTGAGCGCCGCGATGGAAATCGCGCCTGCCGCCGTTGCATCGCCGATGACCCTCACGTTGGTGCCGTAGTTGTAAGCATTCGGCAACGAAACCGTTCCGGAAGGGCCGTTGTAGTTGAGCGAATTCGCTGCGCCAACCCGCGAAGAGGGACAGGTGAAAATCTGCGAGCTTTTGACGTAAGGAAAGATCGCCATGCGCCAGCGACCAAACTGCCCCGCCAAGCCGCCGCCAAACCCAGGGCTGCCGTTAGTGGTCGGATACTTCTCGTCATAGTCCTGCACATATTGCATTATGCCGAGGCCGATCTGCTTGAGATTGCTCTGGCACGACGAGCGGCGCGCGTTTTCCCGCGCGCGTCCGAAGACGGGAAACAGAATCGCCGCGAGTATTGCTATAATAGCAATAACAACCAGGAGTTCAATGAGCGTGAAACCCTGGCGCTTGCTGCCGCGCTGGGGGGCCGTTGCGTCTGTTAGAAGGTGTAACATAATTTTCCTTGTTGCTTTAAAGGTGGATCGCCAGACGGCGTGAGAGAGTTGTTTCACGCCGCGCTGGGGTTCCGTTATAGTTACAGTCTTGGTTATGGCAAAGAAAGATCAATCTACTTCAAGCGGTCGTCAGCGGGCGACAAGGGCACCAAGTACTGTTGCGCCCTGGGCCTTAAAGAGCGGGCGGGGTCTTTCCATAACTGGCCTTGAGTCATGTATTTGACGTGTCCATCGGCAAAGGCGATGTTCACGCCCTGGAAGTGGCGGGCCAGATCAGGCTGCGGCGTCATCGGCGCGCTATAAGCACCACCCCACGGCGGACTCGTGACACTGGTTCCATTGAAATAACCAGAGTTGACGACACGCCTCCACATAGTGTCGCCGTCGAGGGGATTGAACACACCCACGAGGGAGTCCATGATAAATGGGACCAGCGCCGTTGCCCCGACCTCAGAGGTGGAGGTGCCCAGAATTTCCCGATTGGCGCCATAGCCACGATATACGGCGACCCTGATGCCGGTGGGGTAGCTGGGGCCACGCTGAGTCCATTCCGTTGCGTTGCTTGAACTGGGGCAGTGAAACAATTGCGTGCTCTTCAGATAAGGCTGCGTCACTGTCATCCAGTGCGCCCAGCCCCATCCAAACCACGGAGACACATCCGTCGGATAATCTTTGAGCGGGTAACGCTCGTCGTAGTCCTGCACGTATTGCATGACGCCCAAGCCAATCTGCTTGAGATTGCTCTGGCACGAAGCGCGCCGTGCGTTTTCCCGCGCGCGTCCAAAGACGGGGAAGAGAATGGCCGCGAGTATCGCTATAATGGCTATGACGACCAAGAGTTCGATGAGGGTGAAACCTTGGCGGGCCTTAGCGCGCCGACTGGTTGTTGTGCTTGTTGCGTTGTGTAACATAATTAAATTTTCCTCTTGCAGTTGAATTACCTGGGCGGGCCACCGGTTAAGCGGCCCGCAATTTTGTGTCACTCGCTGTGCGTCACGACCAGCCGCGGCGCCACGACGCGGCGCTGCGGCTCTGGCGGCAGTTCGCCTGCGAGACGACTGCTCAACAACTGCACCAGTTCGCGGCCCATCTGCAGGTTGTTTTTGTCCACCGTCGCCAGTGGTTCGACGGCTTCAAAACGGCTCATTTGCACGTCGCGCCAGTAGTTGTCGTAGCCCACGATGTCCACGTCGCGGTTCGGCTCTTTGCCCAGCAGACGGCAGGCGCGGGCCAGGGGAAACACATAGCCGTCGCTCGGTGCCAGCAGAGCGTCGCAGGCCTCGTCGCCCGAAAGCGCCTCGATCAGAAAACCGACGCAGCGCCGCGCGGTGCGGTCGAACTCGTCCTCCTGGAAAGTCGAATCGACACGCGGCACTTCCAGATCGGGCAAAGGCTCCAGGCCGGCCTCGCGCATCGCCTGTTCGTATCCCTGGCGGCGCAGCGGAAACCAGTAGCCCTGCCGAGCTTCGGGATGGGTGTTGAAAATACGCTTCCGGCCCCGCGCCAGCAGACACTTGGTGAGCTGATAGCTGCCCTCGCGGTGGTCGGACAGCACCAGATCGCAGTCCAGGTTGGGCGCATTGCCGTAAGCCACGAAAGGAATGCCGCTGCGCCGCAGCGTGGCCGCCAACTCGCTGATCTCCTCCGGCACGGTGTAGATGTCGGTCAGCACCACGCCGCGTGGCGGCGCCGACGCCAGCAGTTCTATGCCCTCCTGCGACAGGCGCTGCGAGTTGAGCAGCATGGCGTGCAATCCGGCGCCGTTGACCGCTTCCACCGCGCCCTGCGCGATGAACTCGATCCAGCCGGTCTGCCGGTGCTGGCTCTTGGGAAAGTCAACGTTGCGCGTTAGCACCGCGATGGTGTGCTGCATCAAGGACGGCTGCACTCCGCTCGGCGCGCCAGTGCGCGCGGTCACGATGTGCATTTTGCCGCCGTTGGAGCGAATGATGCCCTCGTCGTTCAACAGTTCAATGGCGCTGCGGACGGTGCGCCGATTCACCTGCAACTCTTCCGAGAGCGTCCGCATCGAAGGCAGCGGCTGTCCAAGTCCCCACTGGCCGCCGTCAATGCCCCGTTTGAGATACGCCACGACGCGCGCACGCGGCCTCGCTTCCACGGCGACATTCGTCGCCTCTTCAAAAAAGCTGGATTCAACGGACATCTGCGGGCTCGCCTGACTGGGGAAACTCGTCTTCATGGAATATTTCTATTATACCCAGAGTGCACCAAAGTTAAACATTTATTTTTCGGAGCATTAATTTTCGCCAATTAGTGCACCATAAGCACACCATCTCAGTATCGGGTTGTGTTTGCAGGTTGAGTGTCCATGCCAGCGAGACACCTCTGATGGTGCCACCAACGCTTCCGAAACCAGCTTTGGCCGGTGGTTATCGTTGTGGAAGCCGCCACCAGCCGGACGCTGTGCGAACTGCGCGCGACAGCACAATTCTCCAGTTCGCCAGGCTTGGGGCCTCCCCCACCCAACCATGCCGGCTCACAGCCCAACCCCCGAACCCGCACCGCTTCTCCCCTGCTCGCGCCCCCTGATAGAGTTTTTGTGCCGCACGCTGACCAGCCCAATGCTGGCAACCCTGGCCGGCGCGCCCACCGGCGTGAGGCGCTCCAACGAACTGCACCGTCTGTTTCCGACGACGCCCAAACGCACATTGACCCTGGTGCTGCGCCGCCTGGAAGAGGTGGGCGTGGTCAAGCGCGAGGTGTTCGCCGAAGTTCCGGTGCGTGTCGAATATTCGCTGACGCCGCTTGGCGATGAGTTTGTCCAGCCGGTGCGGTGGCTCACGGAGCGGACGCGTCTGCATCCCGACGAACTCGAAGCTGTGGGCGCCAAGGGAGCGCACGTCAACCCGTCCGCGAAGGGATGCAACAGGCAGTCAAGCTCCTCGTAAAAAACAGCGCCAAAACCTTTGCGCCTTTCATCCCACAACCAAAGAAAGACCCGCCGGCGACTGGCGGCTCGTTCGCCATAAAGTGTGTCTCAGTGGGAGTGCATCCCCCTGGGAGCGCGAGCATCCTTGCTCGCAGGACCTGAGTCAACTGAGCTTCATCATGGCACCTGGCGAACTGCGGATCACCATCAGGCGCTGGATGTTGAAGCGGGTCGCGATCAGGTTCTGCCAGCTCTGACGCGCCTCAATGTGTGCGTGTGCCACGCGGATGTTCAGGCGCTCACAACACGCTTCGTAATCGGCGCTGACAAAGGCGCTTCCGCTGTCGCTGACGATAGCGTTGACGAGCATTCGTTCGATTTCAAAGCCCACGCACAGCGCCGGCCGCGTCTAAATCACGGTCAGGTGCCCGCGATGCACACGCTTTCTAACCGCAATTCGGTGGCGTTTTCTCCCCAAACCGGCTCGATTTCGAGGGTGTGTTCCATGCTGGCATCGAGACCGGATGCCAGAAGTTGAACGTGATGAGCGTTGCCCTGCGCGCGTCGTCCCAGACGGCCCGCGTCGAATTCCGCGATCTTCCCATCTTGTTCCAGCGCCTTTCCGTTGAGATAAACGCGATATTTAGCTGATTTGGGCGTGGATTCACCAAAAAGCAGCACCGTGCTGCCTCGAAAACGCAATTTGAAGCGCGGGGTCGTTTCGCCGCTCTTTTGCGAGGTGATAACTTCGTCATCGAGCCAGCGACTCATCAACATATCGAAGTAAGCCGAAACTCGGTTGGGCCTCCCGACGCGCCAGCCTGAAGGCAGCGGCTCCAATGAAGAGAGCCGAACCCGCGCCCAGTTCATGTAAGTCGGCGCGTGAAGCATGGTTTGGGGCGCGCGGCACACCTTTTTCTCGGCCACGCCCGCCAGAAAACCCGCATAAGCGGCATCGGCAAACATCGCATAACCCACATCGCCAGGATGGGCCCCGTCAATGGGCCACAACTGCGCGAGTGTTACCTGGCCCGCTTTGACGCGCTTTTGCCCCAGCCAAATCGCATCGCCAACCGCCGTGTTGTAAGCGCGGGATATTTTCAGATGCGCGTCGCGCCGCTTCATGCCTTCCAGGTTGCCGCGCGAAACGTCGCCTTTGAACGGGAAAAACACCTGCACCACGGGCGCGCGCGCTTCCAAGATGATGCGTCGCACCAGAGATTCGTAGGAAGACAATTTATCTTCGTCGGCTTCGTTGATGCCGTCGTTGGCCGAAAAATCGAGGAAAACCAGGTCGGGTTTGCGACTCAACACATCGCGCCCCAAGCGAAACACGCCGAGGCGCGAATCGGTGCCGCCAATCGCGGCGTCGAAAAACTCGAAGTGCGCGCGGGGATAACGCGCTTTCATTTTCTGAGCGACAACGGCGCGATAGGAAGTGCGAAGCGGGTCGCTGGCGTTGGCGCCCCAGGTCAAACTGGCGCCGAAAAAGACGACATTGAGAGGCTCGCCCGCTCTGGCGCGCCGGTCAAAGGCGGCAAAATCCGGCGAAGGCGAGGCCGCGTGCGAAACATGGCTCAAGGCGAACAAACTGACCAGCAAAAGTAAAGGTTTCAAGGTTTCAACTCCAAAAAAGGGTTGCGACAGCTTCAGGCGCTCGCTGCCTGACCATCCAAGAAAATCGGGTTGAATCGCGCCAGCGACAGGCAAAACTACCGCACGCGCACCATGAAAGGCAACTCGCGCTTGTCACCTGGCGCCAGGCGACGCACCACGCCGAACCAGCGCGGGTTCCAGGGATGGCCGTTTTCCGACCACATCAGGTGCGTTTTCCGGCCGCCTTCGCCAAGGTGCGTCCACCAAATCGAAAGCCCCAAATCGCCGGAAAGCGGCCAGCCGCGCGTGTTCATCAGCGCGTAGGGCACGAAAAATTCGAGGGTGCAGCCTGCGGGCGTGGCTTTCCACGCGCCGCGCAGGTTGGACGCCGTTTTGGTGGTTTCGCCCGCTTTTAGACTCAAAACGCCGTCGGCTTTGAAGCTGCCCCACAGCCAGTAAAACGTGCCCGTCGTGCCCAGTTCGGCGGGCGAACGCGGGTCGAAAAAGAGCGTGAAAGTGTCGTTTTCGACCTTTCCCGTCACGCGCGCCGCCACCCAAACGCCGTCTTTTCCGCTTCTGAAACTCCAGCGCGTGAAGCATTCGTCGGAAGAAGCGCGAAAATCCTGCGGCCCGCGCGTCCAGCGCGCCTGCACCGCTTCGCCGACCGGCACGAAAGCATCGTTTTCCCATTCACTCAAATCGCCGTCCACCTGCGCCTCACCCTCGCGCGCCGCGCCGTAGCGCACATAGGCCAATTCCGCGACCGCCCAGCCGTTTCCAACGCGCTGGACGAGCGGAATGCGGCCCACCGGCGAATCGCGCGGGATTTTCACCCCAAAATCGCGCGTTTTGCCGTTAGTTTGGAGTTGGACGAGGGCTTTTTCCGTCACGACTTGCCGCCCGCGCACGAAGGCGGCGTTCGGCTCGAACGGCGCGGCGGCGGCATAAGCGCGGCTGCCCTGCGCGCTGAAATCGAGGGCGGCGACGAAGGGCGGGCCGGAGGCGAGATAAATATCGTGGGGAAAGCGCGCCAAATCGGCGGGCGTTTGGGCGCCTTGCCACGCCACATCGAAGCGCATTTCCTGTCCGGCGCGCAGCGTGTAGGGAAACGGGCCGGTTGGGAAAATCGCGGCGTAAGGCGGCGGGAAAACTTCGATGCGGCCACTGCGAGTCGAGTCCGAAACGTTGCGAACCACGAAACGGCTCACGATGCCCTTTGGCGTCCAATGGGACGAGCCGCGCCACTGCATCGGCGGCGGCGACACGCTGCCGGTGAGCGTTTGGAAGGCGGCGCGGGCGATTTGCAGATGGCCGAGCGCGTTGGGATGCACGGTGTCGCCTTTGCCCGCTTCAATCCACGAGTTCATCTGCCGATGGTAAATCGGCGGGTAAAGGGGTCGCAAGGCTTCAATTGAAGCCTGCAACGTGTCGGCTCCGCGTCCCCATACCGCGTCGAAACTGTCCACGACGGGAACATCGGGCGCGATTTCGCGCAGCGCGGCGCCAAAACCCAGGGTTCGCAGCGCGTAGGCGGGTGGCACGGTCGAAGCCGCGTCGCGCGGAAAATCAATGTCGGGCGTCGGTTGCAGCAAAACCGCATCGGCGCCGCTTTGGTGAAGGCGATTCACCAGCCAGCGCGTTTGTTCGAGATAGGCGGCGCGTTCGGTGTTGGCGCCCTGGTCGTTGAGGCCATACATCAGCAGCCCCAAATCGGGCTTGACGGCGGCGTCCCCCTGCCACGAACGCACGCTGGCATCCACCGATTTTCCGGCGTGGGCGCGCTCCACGAACGAGATATTGGGGTTTCCCGTCGCGCGCGCCAGCATCATCACCAGCAGGGTTTCATAATCGCCGGTTCGCGTCACCGAATCGCCGAGCGCGAGAATTTTGAACGGCGCCCCGCTCAGCAACTTTTGCCCATTGCGCGGCAGAGCGCGCCGCAGCGCGGTTTTTTCGCTCCCGTTCAATGGCGAAGGCGCCCGCAGCGCCAGAAAACGCATTTCGCGCGGCGGAGTCGTCGCCACTTCCACGATGTGGATGCCTTCGACCAGCGGCGCGATTCCCAAAAGGCTCTCATTGGCGCCCGCCACGCCGCTCCACGTCGGCCCCCAGCCGTCGCGGGTGATGGTTTTCACCGTGAGGGCCAAGGGCGCCGCGAGTGGCGCATCGAAACGCAGCACGGCTTTTTCGTCCGTCCAGACGTAAGGCTTTTCCAAAGTTTGCGCGCGGACGGCGCCGGTGGCCAGCAAGAACAGGAAAAACAGCAGACATTTCATGGATTCGGCTCCAAAAACCATTCGTCGCGCGGCTCCCAGCCGGTTTCGTCAGTGATGCGCGAAATATCAAACATTTTGACCAGAAACTCGGCCCGCGCGACCTGATCGACGGCGCGCACTTCGTGGCCCGCTTCCACTAAAGCGCGGCAGACATGGGTGCCCAAACGTCCCGCCGCGCCGGTGAGGGTGATTTTCATTTTTTGTAAAGGCTCCACGGCGTTTCGGTTGACCATTTGCCTTGAAATTCGAAGCCCGCCGAGTTCAAAACACTGGTGCTGCGGCCCATGTTCCATTCCAGGCCGTCGCGCACGCCTTCCGCTAAGAACCAGCCCAGCTTGAACTGGCGACCCGCGACCGGCTTCAAATTTGGCATTTCGCTCCACGGAATCGCGCCTTCGTAGGTCACGATGCCGGTCTTTTTGTTGAAATTGATTTCCAATTTGTTGCCTGGAACCTGCGAGTTGAGACGCATGAAATCGGTCTTGATGGGCAGCGGATGGATGAAATAAAAGTCGTCTTTGCGGGTTTTCATCAGTTCCGGCCCGAAGCGGGTTTCGTAGGCGATGAAATCGTAGTCGCTGGTGCGAAACTGGCCGATGCGATAGCGCCAGTCAGTCGGGTCAAGGACGTCTTCGGGGTTGGCTTTGAAACCCCTGGTGCGCTCGCGGGCCTGGATGTTGAAATAAACGCCCTTGGGGTGAACCGCGATGGAGTTATTGCCCGCCCAGCCGCGCGTGCGATAGATGTAATCGTTGGGATAGGGAAAGAACAGATGGCGGTCGAAATCGCGGAAGTTGGAGATTTGCAGTTCGTGACTGGGGTCGTGGATGCGCGCCATGAAGTAAAAATTGGCCTCGTCCCACGCGGTGGCAAACTCGCCGTAAAGTCCCGCCCCAATGTTTCGCGTGTCAGCGAAGGGGTCAATGGCCTTGAAAGTCGAATCGGGGCCGGAACGGTCGCTCATGAACTGCGGAACCGCGCCGATGCGCTTCCATTCGCTCACGTCGCCGTCCACTTGGACACTTCCAAAAACGGCGGTCGCCACTGACAGCGTTTCGCTTAAAACCGCCTTGTCGCCGCTCTGGGAAGTCGCTTCGACCGTCACTAAATACTCGTTGCGCGCGTTGATTTTGGCGCCCGCGATGGGAAATTCGACCCAGGTTTCCGCGCCAGGCGCGAGGGTTGGAATCGGCTTTTGCGTCGTGCCGAATTGAATATCGGGCGACGACACCACGCGCACCGTGCCGCCCTGCGCCTGCGGATAAAGGTTGTGCAACTTGACGCGCAAAACCGGCTTCGCGTCGAGCGGCGCGGCGAAGTCGTGCAGCGTGATTTGAAAGGGCCGGTGCTTGCGCGTCGTGCCACCTTTGAGAAGCTGCGCGAACTCGTCATAGGCGCCGCGATGGGTCAGATAAACCGCTTCGGCGCCGACCGGAACCACCAAACTGCCGCCATCGCGCCGTCCCGTCGGGTTGCCGAGGATGTCGAAGGCTTGCAGACTCCCATTCGCGTCGGGGATGACGAATTCGCCGCTCTGGGGCACGTTTTGCGGCGGCACGAAAGCGCGCGTGGGTTTGGTGGAAGCGTAAACCTGCCATTTTTCGCGCGCCTGGTCGCCTGGCATTCCGACGCCGATGTTGGAAGTCAAAACCGCGACGTTTTGCCCCGCTTTGTCGCGTTTTCCGGTGAAGGTGAAGGCCCAGGGCACGGTGAGCGGCTTCACGACTTCGCGGTAATCCACATCGGTGAGAAAGTGAATCATCGCCGCTTCGACGGGCACAATCGAGCCGACATCGTATTGTGAGTATGGCGTTTTGGCTTCCGATTCCTTGCCCAGTTCGATGTAGCGCAGCTTGCCTTCGCGCGACTCGAAACGGGTGCGCGGGCGCGCGCTGCCGCTGCCCGCTCCGGCCCAGAACGGGATGAACGAGTTGAGCATTTTGTAGCCGTGCATCAGGTGCAGCAGGTGTTCGACCACGACCTGCGAATCGTCGGCGCCTTCGCCAAACCAGAATTCGGTGTTCCAAGGTTCCTCGCCGAGCGCGCGAAAATAGGCGGGGTCGTCCTGCACCACGCCACCGTAATGCACGCTGGCGCCGTCGAAATACCGCTCCATGCCAGGCTCGGCGAGCAGGTTCCAGCGCAGGTTGAGATTGGAGTCACCGGCCAGAACTTTAATGCTGGGATTGGCGCGCTTGACGCCTCGATAAAGGTATTTCAGCACGTCTCGATAATGGTCGCCGCGCGCCGAATAGCCCCAGTAGGTCTTGCCTTCCCAGGGTTCGTTCTGGAAAATCACCGCTTCGATTTGGTCTTTGTAGGGCAAAACCTGCTCGTAAACCCACTTTTCGTAGTTGGGCAGCGAGCCAGGACTGGGCATCGTATCGGCGCCGATGCGCTTGCCGGTGGGCTGAAAGGGCAGATTGTCGGGCTGGCCCAGAATCATCACGTTTTTGATGCCGTATTTCGCCGCCGCTTTGTAGAAATCGGCACCCCTGCCGCGCCGCCCGCGCTTGAGGCCCAATCGCCCCGCGAACTCGGCTTCGCGGGCGCCAAACAAATCTGCCCCGAAAATCGAATCGGGACGCGGCCCTTCCACCGGCCTAAAAATGCGCGCGAACGACGCGCCCATGCCCAGATAAACGCCCTGCCCATCGCTCAGGTAAAACGTGGGGTCAATGTGCCCCATTTCTCCAGGGTTGTAATTGACCGGAATCTCAAGCGTGCCTTTCGCCGGAATCGAGAGCGACAATGGTTCGCGCTTGTAAGTTTTGGCGTGAGAAAGCTGAGTCGCCGACGAAACGCCGACCCAGCCGCCCAGTCCGCGCTGGCGAAAACCGCCCCACAGCGTTTCGCCGCGCAGTTGCAGCGGCGCGTCGGAGAGGTTTTCGAGAGTGACGGTGAGGTCGATTTTCTCGTTGGGATAGAACATCGCAAACGGCGCGGCGCAGCGCACCGCTTTAACGACCACTTTGTCGTCAATGGCCGGAACGAGAGTGACCGAATCGAGCTGCTGGCCCAGACTGAGCGCGATGTCAATGGTGTGGTCGCCCCTGGCGAGATGGAGCGGCACGCGCCAGAAAGTGCGGTTTTGGACGCCGCCCGCGACGGGACGCACATCGAAATGCACGAAATGCGGCGGGCCGGAGCCGTGCATTCCCGACGGCGTGTTGTTCTGGCCGTCAATCCAGATTTCCCAAGGCGTCGGCTCGTAGGCGCGCTCCATGAGGTTGGAAATTTGAAGATAATAGGCGCTGTCACGGCTCACGCGAACAGGAAACGAAGCGCGGCCAGGGAAAGAAATCGCTTTTTTGCCCTCGCTCCACGGCGCGGCCACAATTCGCGCGCCCTCGCTCAAGATCGAGTCATCGGTTTGCAAAACCGCGCGCCCCGCCGCCAAAACTTTGGGCGCGGCTTTGTCGGCGAACGCGAAAGTGCCTCTGAGTGGGTCGGAAGCGGCGCGGGCAACCGCCAGCGAAAACTGGCCCGCGCGGGTGATGTTAGGTCGCCACGTCAGTCTGCGGCGCGACTGCGCGGGCAGTTCGATGGCGGGCAAGGTGTTTTTCGCGGCGATTTTTCCCGTTTCATCGCGCACTTCGAGCGCAATCGCGCCGCTCGACTGGGGAGTTAAAAAAGCGTTGACGACCTCGAAACTCACTTCCAACTGCGGATTGATGAGCGAAGTTTTGGGAATCGAGAGGTTTTCCATCCAAACCGTGTCGAATCGCGCTTTCAAGTCGTCAATGACGCGGCGGTGGCGCGCGATTTCGTAGTCCCGAAAGATGTGATAAGGGTCACGCAGCAGCTTTTCGTAGGCCGCGACGAGGCCGCGATAATCGCCCGCCTGCCGATACCAGCTTAAAACCGCTTCCCAGCCCCAGCCATTGGCGCCTTCGCCTGGGCCGGTGCGAATCGCTTTGATGGCGTCGCCCATCTCGATGCCCCAGAACTGCCCCAGCGCCTTCGATTTGTAAGGCTCATCAAAAACCGGCGCCAGGGTGCCAGGAAAATGCTCCAACATCTGCGCCCGCAAATCGGCGGCGGACTGGAACTCACCCGCGTCGGCCAATTTTTGCGAGTTGGCCATGATGGCCTCCAGCCGCTTGGAGGTTTCCATCGTCACGGGCACGGTTTTGAGCGCCTCCACTTCGGGCGGCGCGGCGACGGCGAGCGACGCCAATAACAGATTCAAGGCAAAAAAGAGGGATTTCATGGGGTTTTCTCGAAACATTGCTGGTTTGTTTGGGCGCCGCGAGGAATGAACCACAGAGACACAGAGAAAAAAGAGGGAAGGAGAAAATGGAGTTGATTCTCTTCTCAAAAAATCTCTGTGCCTCTGTGTCTCTGTGGTTCATTAAGTCACTCCAATTTTTGAAGGTCACTCGCCACCGTGACGGGCCGCGTGTCGGAAACGAGGGCGAACCAATCGGCGCCGCTTTGGAGCGGAATCAGCGCCTGGTAACGTCCTTCGCCCAGCCATAAGGCGGGGATTGGCAGCCATTTCCGTTTGGGCCAGGGGGCGTCGCTGAGGCTGTAGAAAACCTGCGCGCTTTGCACCGGCGCGGCGCTGCGGACGCGGAATCGAACGCGCGTTGCGGCCTCAGTTTTCTCGCTTTTTCCAAGCGTCACGACCAGCAGCGGCGCGCCCTGGTTTTTGAGATGCCAGTCGAAAAACGCGTTTTCCATCGCCAGCCAGCCAGGGCCGTCGGACGCCGAGGGCACGCTGTTACTGCCCTGTTTGGTGCCGCCAGGAAGCGGAATCGCGTGGCTCGCATTGGGCGCGAAAAGATGATCTCGCGGGCCGGAAACCGCGTTCAAAGTCGCCATGACAGCCGATGGATAAAACCAATTGTCATTGGCCGCCGATGCCACGAAATAAGCCGCCGAAAGGTGCGGCGCGCGCCGTCCCGCATCGAGCCAGCGCAGCCATTGCGCGGCGTCTTCGGGCTTCATGCCGCCCAGTTCCGAGGCTTTTTGAAAGGTGCTGCCCCTGTCGTAAAACCCGCTCCCGTAAACCGAAAACACGGCATGGACATCGCGTCCGGCCAGTCCCGCGACCATCGTCGCGGTGTAGCCGCCCCACGAAATGCCCGTCACGCCGATGCGCGACGTGTCCACATCCGGCTGCGCGCGAAGCAAATACAGGCTTTGCAGCGCGCTCAACACCCCATCGAAAATCGTGCTGTTTTCGACCGGCGCCACAAAACGATCGGCGCCATACGGCCCTTTCCAGGCACCGGATGAAAGGGGCACCTTGTCTTCTTTGGGGCTGGCATTGGCCACACCAGGCAAATCGGGCGCGATGACGATATAACCGCGCGCCGCCCACGCTCTGGCGCGCCCGATTTCGGCGCTCCCGCCGCCGCCGTGGAGCACCAGAAGCCCAGGATATTTTCCCGCCGCTTTGGGCCGCGCAATGGCGGCGAAAATCTGCGAATCTTTGACGCCGTTTGGCGTTTGCGCCGTGCGCGAATAGAAAACCACGCGGCGCACCATGACGCCATCGCTTTCTTCCGTCCCCAACTCGCGCACGATGGGCGGCGCTTTGCCCAGAAACGGCGCGAACGGGTCAACAGCCTGCGCGAAGGCGAGAGGAGTCATCATGAGAAGGCTCAGCGCCCCGAAAAATGCGGTTTTCATGCGTTTGTTCCTTGCTGCAAACGTAAAACGCCCGCCTCGCGCGCGATGGTGGAATCGAAAGGGTTGCGGCCCCACGAGTTGTGCTGCCAACCGTGCGGGCGCAGCTTGGTGAGCGTCCAACTCAGCACAATTTCGTTTTCGTCGGGCGACGCGCCGAGTTCTTCCCAACTCAAACGCGCGTCGTAAATCAACGTCGCGCCGTCGTTTTCGACTTGCAAACTCGATTTGGGCAGCACTTCGCCTTCTTTTGCGCCTGCGGGCAGCCACGAACGAACGGCGCCAAAGCCGTGCGCGTTGTCGTAGCGAAAAATCAGGGGGCCGTTTTCCGCGAGGGCCAGACTGAGGCGCACCTCATTTTCGCCCTCGAAAATCAGAATCACGCCGTCGCCGCGAAACAACTCGAAACCGTGATACGGCTGCCAGTGCGCGTCGTTTTTGACCTCGAAGCGCGCATGAAGAAACCGCGCGTCGTGGCTCCAAATTGCGCTGCCGCTCAGGATGTTCGTCTCGTGTTCCCATTCTAAAATCGAAGGGGCCGATGGCGTAGGATGCGGCGGCACTTCGACCTCGCGCGGCGCGGCGTCCTCTTGCGAAAACTGGATAAAGCGCTGCATCGCCAACGCGACTGGCAGGTTGCCGTAATAGCGCCCGAACTGCATATGGGAAGCGAGCGGCGTGGAGATTTCGCGCTCGACCTGGCGCAGCGTCTCGATTATTTGCCTTTTGTCGGCGCCTTCGCCTTCAACGACAAAATCTTCGGCCATCATTTCCAATAAATGCCTGTCCCAGAACAGCGGGCGCGTGCCGGAAATTGGGGTTTGTTCCTTCCAATGCAGCGCGCGCGCTGCGACACCCGCGTATTTGGTTTCTCCGGCGTGGGTTTGCAGCCGCCAGGCGGTAATGGCGCTAAAAATCGTGGACTCGAAGATGTGGGCCGCGCCCCAATGCACGGGCGCGCTCAGGCTGCCGTCGGGTCGCTCGAAACTGGCGCGCAAAGCGTCGTAGGAGCGTGTCACGGCGGGCGCGATGCGCTCCTTCCACTGGGGAAACGCCAGCAGATTGGACAGAATCACTGTCAGATAAAACGAATAGTTGAACTCGTTGGGCAGGCACGACTCGCCCTCGCTCATGCCCTCGGCGCGCGCGCCATAATCCCAGTGACCGTCGGCGCGCTGGCCCCGCAGGATGAAGTTGCAGATTTCTTCTTCGCCGCGTTGCATCAGCGTGTCGTTTCGGGTGACGTGGCCGAGCATCCAGGCATCAACGGCGCCTTCGGCGCGCATATTATAGGTGTGCGAAAAACCGCCCACCGAGGTCGGCAGTTGCGGCCCCGCCAGAACGCGCTCGACGAAGCCTTTGCCCTCGACAAAAGGCCAGCGCGCCATGAACTCGGCGGCCCAATTCATCGCTTCGTCGTCGTTCAGGGCGCGCGCGGCGTAGAAAACGTGGCGAATCCAGCGCCCGTGATTGCACAGACTCGGCGTGATTTCCTGCGCCCAGAACTGCTGCCCGTGCCATTCGACCAGACCAATTTGCGCCCACTTCAAAGCGGCGCGTGCAAAATCGGCGTATTCGTGGTTTTGGCCCAGATGAAACGCGACGGCGTGTTTAAGCGCCAGTTCGCACGCCTGGGGGCCAGGCAAAAGCGTGATGATGCGTTCGCGTTTGTGCAGCGCGCCGTCGTCGCGGATAACCATCTTTTCGATGTCGCGGCGGCAGTCGGCTTCGAGACGCGGCAGGTAATCGCGCGCGGAAATGGTTCGCTTCATGGCGTTGGATTTTGAGGCGCCGGCGGCTTCAAACCGAGTGCCGCGCGCGTCTGGGCTTCGGTTGAAGCGTGAAGGTAAAGCGGGTTTTGCATTTCGGCCCGCCATTTCTGCCAGACAATTGGGTCTTGCCACACCCGCGCGTCGCCCCAATCGGCGAGCGTCGAGCCAGGCTTCCACTTGGCGGCCCAGTCGTAGGTGATGTAGCAAAACGACTTGATTTGCGGGTAAGAACGAATCAATTTGAAATAGCGCGCGAACCACGTCCGCCACGATTTTTCGCCCCTGTCCACGCCAACCCAGCGCGGCGTGCTTTCCCCAATCATCACCGGAAAGCGACCTTTGGCGGCGTCTTTGAGAAACAAATGGGTGTCGCCAACCGTGAAATGTTCGGGACTGAAGAGGTCAATCGCCCACCAGTCCACCCACTCCTCGCCTGGGAAATAGTCCATGTAGTTCTTGTGCATCCCTTCGGGCGCGTAACACCACACCGTCGCCACGTCGTTCAATCCATGCGCGCGAAGTGCCTTGACGACGCGAATCCACGCGGCTTTGAAGGGTTCGGGCTGCAAGTTATTCCACTCGCCGTTGAACTCGTAGCCGATCCGCACGAACGCCGGTCGATTGAGCGATTTCAAGCCTATGCACAGCGATTCGATGCCTGCGTCGTGCTTGCCGTCGACGACTTCCTGCGCCTTGCCCAGCCCGACGCCGATTTGCGGGATGACGAAGCTGTCATATTTCGCCAACTGCGCGCGCAGATTCTCGAAATATTTGGTTTTGTCGGCGCGGCTCAGGCTCACGTAAGTCATTAAAAGCGCCGGTTTGGTGGCGCCGATTTGGGCGTAATACTCGGCGAAAATGTCGTCGCTTTGCCCGATGCCGTGCAGCACGCCGCGCCTCGGTTCGAGACGGCGCCCGTAAAAAACCTCTTTTTCCGCCGCTTTGGGCGCCTCGGCGTGCGGCGCAACGCCTTCCTGCGCCGCGAGTGGAAGGGCGAGGGCCAAAAAGAAAGCGAGGGTGAGAAATTTCATTGGAGGTTGGCGGAGATTGTCACGGTTTCGGCATTCTCACATCCGCGAAATCCATGAACTGCGTCCAATCGTAAAGGCCAAGCCCGTGTCCGCCGCGCCGCACATGATAGCCGATAAAGCCGTCGTGAAGCGGCTTTTCGAGGGCGGGAAACGCGGTCGCCGTCACGCCTTTCTTGCCCAAAAGCTCGTAAACCGGCGAGGCGGCCACGCCGCTCAAAAACTCGCCCTGCGGGTCGGCCCATTTGTCGGCAATCGCGCTGGCGATGTAGACCGGACGCGGCGCCATCAAAGCTATGAGTTGGTGCTGGTCAACCGGCAGTTCGGCTTCTTTGCCGTCGAATTTCTTGTAGTTGGCGTTGGCCCAGTGCGGGAACTCCTTGTTGAGCAGCGCGATGGTTTCGCCCCGCTTGCCGCGCGAAAGGGCCGCGCCCGTCGAGCCGGAATTGTTGGAAACCACCAGGGCAAAGCGCGGGTCGCTCGCGCCCGCCCACAGCGCGGTTTTCCCGCCGCGCGAATGGCCCACAATCGCCACCCGTTTGGCATCCACGTCGGGGTCACTTTCCAGATAATCCAAAACGCGGCTCGCGCCCCAGGCCCAGGCCGCGATAGTGCCCCAGGCATCGGGCGCGCGTTTTTCGCCTTCTTTTCGCGGCGCGTCAAAGAGGCCATGCACGCCGTTACGAAAATCGTCGTCTTTGTCGGGGTCGAGGTCGGCGGTGAGAAACGCCGCCGCCGCGTAGCCGCGTTTGATTATCGCTTCGGCGGGCCAGAAATCGCTTTTGTTTTGCCGTGTCGGGTCAATGTTCTGCGCGCCGCGATGGGAGGCCAAAACGAACACCGGCGCCGCTCCCGCGCGCCCGTTGGGCACGAACAGCACCAGATTGATGCGACCTTTGCCGCCCGCGAACTCAATCGCCACCTGTTTGAGCGTCGCCGCGCCGCCCATCGCGCTGGGGTCGGTTTTTTCGACCTTGAAGCGCAAATCGGTGGGCCGCTCGACGGAATTGCGGCCATAAACGTGGGTGCGAAACAACCCCAGAATCTCGGCGCGGCGCGCGGGCCACTGCGCGGGCGAGGTCACTTTTTCGCCGTTTTGAAAAGTCAACACAGCGGGCAAGTGGCGCTCGGCGAGCGGAAGCGGCGGCCCATCGGCCACTTCGGGCGCGGCGGGTGCGCCTGGGGAAATCATCGCGGCGAGAGGAAGCATGGTGAGGAAAACTTTGGAGAGCGTCATGGTTGTGTTTGCCTTTTCAAGGCCGCGCCAGGGCGATATGCGGCTCGCGTTCGATGACCAGAAAGCCGACGATTTGCACCACGTGGGCGTCCAACACTTCGGGGGTGGGCGAGACGCGGAACTCGATTTTGTCGCTGTAAAGCGGCATTCCATAGGCCGCGAAAAAGTTGCGCTGGAGAAAATTGGCGGGGTCGCTCGCTTCGGTGAAGCGCGGCTCGTTCTTTTGCGAGAGGCGAATCCAGCGCTCGCCGTCGCGCACTTCGAGATTGCCGCGTTGCTGCGGACTTCGCATCAGCACGCCGACAATGCGCCCGCGCGGCGGCCTGAACGAGCCGGACGCAAGCGGCTTTTGCGCCGCCAGAAACTTCAACGCCCCGCTTTCGCCCAGTTGGAAACCATCTAAATTCTCGGCGTAAAAGGCGGGCACCAGGCGCGGAAACAGCCAGGGGTCGGGATGCACGGTTGCGGCGGGAAAAGGATGGTCGCGCAGCCCGCGCTCGGCTGCGGGCGTAGCCCCAAAGAGCGCGAACTGCCGCTCCAGTTCCGCGACGATGGTCTGAGAATGCACTTCATAGCCCCTGGCGCTGGGATGAATTGCGTCTTTCATGGTGGTTTCCCACGGCTCGCCCGCCAGAATCCGCCGCGCAAGTTCGGCCTGAGCATCGGAAAGCGCGCATCCGTAATGGGCCGCGACGCTGCGCTGAAAGGAAACGGACGCGGGAGTTTGGCCCTTGCGATACTCATCCATCATGGTTTTGAAGAGGCCCATCTGCATGATGCAATCGGCTTGCGGCAGCAGAAACCGCAGGCGCCGGATGTAGCCTTCGGTGGCGCGTTCGGTGATGGGGCGGCCCGCTTCGCCCCACGCTCCGTTGGCCGCGCCGAACTCGACCAGCACTAAATCGGGCTTGGCAGTGACCACGTTTTCGTCCATGCGAAAAAGCTGGATTTCCGGCCCGATTGCGAAGATGATGCGCGGCTGCACCTCAATCTGGGCATCGGGAAAGCGCGCCTGGAACCACTGCGCCATCGCCCCGTAAAAGCTGCGATTCTGCGCGCCGCCCGCCGGTGCGCCATGCGTCACCGAGTTGCCAACCACCACGATTTTCAGCTTTTTATCGCGCGTCAGCTTGACGAACGTGTTGTGCAGCGCCGACGGGACGCGCGAATTGATTTCAGCGGCCCCTGACGGCGTGGCGGCGAGCCAATGCAGGGCGAGCATCAGCAGGCCGAGGCGCATGAAGCGGCGAATGAATTCGCAGCCAGAAAAAGGTGTCAACCTTCGTTGACACAGTGCAACCGGTGCATTCGTCGGCGCAGGCCGACGGCTTTTTCTGGCTGCGAATTCATTCGCCTGATTAGTCATTGCGTGCCCTTCACGACCGCCTTGCCCCACAGACTGGGAAACAGGCGCGCTTCGGAGGGAATATCCACCACCGACGAGGTTTCGATGCTGCGCTGGTGCCAGTAGAGACGGCTTTCGCGGTCGTTGCCGCCTGGGTTAGAAAAAATCAGACCGGCGTCGAAGCCGATTTCTTTGTCGGTTGCTCCCGCGCCGAGTTCGGGCAGTTCGGACAAAGGAATCGAGGCTTCGAGGGTGTAGCCCGCGCCGTTGCGGTTGGGCGAAAAAACCACGTTTCCGGCTTCGGCCAGGCCCACGAAATCCATGGTGAAGCGCGAAACCGGCGAGGCGAAGGTGTAAGGCTTCTTTTGGCCGCCGCCCTCGACTTTGGGACGGAAGAAAATCGCTTTTTGAAAGCTGGGAGCCAGCAAAACCCGCACGGGATTGGCGCTACCGCCGAAATACAAATCCACCGCATCGCCGCCGATGAAGGCTTGTTCGGGGTCTTGCGCGCCGTTTCTGGCGGGGCTGGGGTCGGTCACCTGCGCGCCGATGTAAAGGTTTTGGTCGTCGCGCAGCAGGTGGAATTTGCCCACCAGCGCGCCGTCTTCGAGAATCGGCAGCGCTTCGGTCGTCGTCCAGGGCGCTTCGGAGAGGGCGCCGTCCACCGCAATGCCCTTGTAAACCCCGACTTTCGATTCCTTCACTTCCGGCGTTTTGGTGTAGGCGATGGTGTATTGTCCCGCTTTGGCGCCGGTTGACGCCGTCGCGGGCAGTTCGGCTTTTTGGAGTTGCAAAGTGCCGCTCAAGCGTTGCAGCGTGCCCGCGCCTTCGATTTTCCAGATGCGCGCATCGTGGGTGTCACCGGCGAAGAGATATGGCTCGCCGGTTTTGGGGTCGTCGGCGACAACGCCCGTCACCTGTTCCACGCTCATGGTGTTGGGCGTGTAGTCGTAGGGCTGCATCAGCGAAGCCACGAAAAGGCCGTCGGTGGTGTAGGCGTGGATGTTGGCCGGTTCGACATCGGCGAAGAAAACCATGTCGTGCGAGACGCCGTTGACGCGCGAAATGTAGCGAATCTCGCCAGGCGCGACCTTCTTGTTGAGGCCATGCACGCCGGTTTGCCATTGCACGTTGCCCTGCGCGTCGAACTTGACCAGAAGGTTCCAGGCGGCCTTGTCCCATGCGGTTTGCCCGCCCGCCGGCCCGCCGTTATAGGCGGTAAAAAAGCCGCCATCGGGCGCGGGAACGTTGCCCATCGCGCTGTTGTTTTTGCGCTGCGCCCAGGCGCCTTCGCCTGTCGCCATGCGGGTTTTGGTGACGCGCCGGATGTTGTCGAGCGTGTAAACCGGCAAGCCTTCGGGCGTGATACGCGACGGCGTGATGCGAACCAACTCATCGCCGTAAACACCGTTCATCACCCAGGTTTTGGGGTCAACGCGCGCGTGATGCAGCTTGTTCCCGAAGCCTTTTTCCTTGTAAAACTCCGGCCCATTGCGGCTTTCGATTTCATTCGGCTCTTTCTGGCCGTTGCCGTTCAAATCCGTCCAGATGAAAGCCGTTTTGTTGTGTTCGTTGTTGCCACTGAAATCCTCCGGCACCACCGAAACCGCCGCCTGCCAGCGGTCTTTTTCGGCGATGTAAACCGAAATCGTGCCCTGCGAGTTCTCCATCCACTTGCGCCCGCCACGCTCAAAAACAATCGGCTGCCCATTGCGGCTGCCGTTGGCCTTATACCACGCCACTGGCTCCCAACTTTTGCGCGCGTAATCCACTTTCGACTGAATGATGGTGCCACCCGTGCCGTTGTAATAGACCTCGGAGAAATCGTTCAAATTGGGCCAGACGGTGCGCTGCGGGCCAAGCGGCCCGAACCATTCGCGCAAAACTTTGCCCTGGGGCGAAAGCCGCGCGACGCGGCGCAGCGCGTTGTCCTCAGTGATGTAGATGTTGCCGTCGCTTCCCACCGCGATGCCGCGCGGGTCGCGGAACTGGGCGCGGTCGAGCTTGCCCTCGGCGGCATAACCGCCCTTCTTGCCCCAGGTTTGCAGCAATTTTCCCGTTAAATCGAACTGCTTGATTTGATGCGACTGGCCTCGGTCGCTCACCCACAAACTCCCGCCGTCCGGCGAGAGGGTGATGCCCGCCGGAGCGTCCAAATTCTGGGGGATAAGCGGCTGCATCGGCCCGCCCGCGACGGCGGTCGCTTCGATTTTGGCGGGCTGGCAAATCGCCAATCGGCCATCAGGCAAAAACGCCAATCCCTGCGGCGAAGCGACTTCGATATCGCGGATTTTGCGCCCGTTCGCCTCGAAAATCGAGACGCGATTGAGTTTGGGAAACGATACGGCGACGTTTTGGGCGTTAGCGGCGAGGAACAAATCGTTCATCGTCTCGAAATCGGCGGGCGTGGCGGTGTCACGGGGCGTAATGTTGAGGCGATGGCGGTCAATGGCGGCGTCTTTGGCCTCCCAAACCGCCGTTTTGCCGGTGCGGGCGTTGAACTTCATCACATAAGCATCTACCGTTTTGCGCCCGTAGTTGGCGCGCGCCACTTCGACGCGATAAAGCGTATCGCCCACAACGGCGGCGTCGTAGGAGCCGCCAAAGGGAAATGAATTGCCGATTTTATAGAGGATTTTGCCGTCGTAATCGGTGCGCGAGAACGCTTCGCCGCCTTCCTGTGACTGCCAGGTCAAATACAATCCGCCCGCATCGGCGCGCACCGAAAGCGGGTTGCCGTGCGCGCCGCCCCAGCGCCCTTTGCCGTCTCTGGTGACGTGGTTGGGCTGCCCCGAACCGGCCACCGAAAGCTGATAATCGGCGCGCACGCCGGCGTGATGCAGCAGTTTCCAGCCGTATTGCCCTGGTGGAAGCGGCGCACCCTGGGCATCCAAACCATCCCAGTGAACGCGCTGCGGGCCTTTTTTCTGCGCTTCGCCGCGCAGAAGTTCACGCACAATCCAGCCTTTGGCATCAAGAATGTTGAGTGAAACCTGCGCGTCGCGCGGCAGCGTATAAGCGATGTCGGCGCCGCCTTGAACGGGCGAGAGTGGCCCTGTTTGCGCCGGAGCGGGCATGGCGTGGCCGCAAAGACCGGTCAGAGCCAGAGCAAAAGCCAAAATTCGGGTATTCATGGAAAATCCGTCTGCTGATTTAGGAAGCGACGCCCGCCGAAAAGGTGTTCGCGGCGGGCGTAAGGGAGAAAACGCGCCTACGGTGAGACCGTAATCCGTCCAAAACGCCCGACTTCGAGGCGCGATTCGCTTGGCACGTCCGAAACCAAATCGGTTTGTTTGTCGTGCCAGTAGAGGCGCGCGGCGCGGTTGGTGCCGGATGGGTCGGAGAAAATCACGCCGACGCTGCCCTTCAACTCGCCAGGAGCAACGCCCAGTTCGGCCAGAGGAATGGTGAGCAACACGCTGTAACCGTCGGCGCCGCTCTGGTGGACGACGCGGGCGCTGGTTAAACGGCGCACGACATCGAAACGCGAAGCGTTGCCGACGTTGTTGCCCACGACGTAGGTTTGCGGATTGTCGGGGCGCGCCGCGCTTTTTTGCCAGAAAATCGCGCTGTCCTGGCCGTTAAGCGGCGCCGCCAAAACACGAATTGGGCCGCGTCCTGGCACATCGAGTTTCAAATCCACCGCGTCGCCGCCGGTGAAGGCGTGGGTGAAACGGCCTTCGGCGTTTTTCCAGGGATTGGGGTCGGCGACGCGAAACATGACCGCCAGATTCGTCCCGTCGTGCGCGAGGGCCGCGCGGAAGTTGCGCGTCGGGTTGCCGGCTTCGCTGACGGTGAAATCTGGGGCGCCCGCGATGAGCGGCGCATTGGGCGCGATGTCGGGCGCAACCGGAACGGTCGGCAACTGCGCGACGCGCGCGATTTGAAGCTGCGTGGGTTCGGTTGGCGCCGCCTGATTTTTGGCGGCGGCGAGTCGCGCGCCTTCTTCGATTTGCGGAGCGGAAACTGGCAGTTCGAGCGTGTTGCGGCGCGTGGTTTCCAGGCCCTTCAGTTCCATGATGCGGTAGGAAATGCCGCCGAGTTGCACCAGAATGCGCCCGTTTTGGCCTGGGGTTTCGTCGCGCCAGAGGAAGCCGCCGAAACTTTCCTGTCCGACGAAGGTTTCGTCCAAAGTGACATCGCCTTTGGTGTCCTGCAAGATGCTGGAGAGATAAAGGCCATCAAGCGACATCAAAAACCATTCGCCACGGTCGCCGCCAATCGCGGTGACGCTGCCCACGCCTGGCACGCCTTCGACCACGCCGTTGGTGCGAAACGGCGCCACGATGAGGCCGCGCTGCGCGGCGGGCGCGTCCCAACGCTTGAATCGGTTGGGATATTGGCCCGAACGCCCGCTCACGGTGCGAAATTGCAGGCCGTCGGAGAGGTTTCCGGCGGCATCCATCACAATCGTGCCCGAATTGCTGGCGCTAAAGTTGGGCGCAAAAGCATTGGCCGCTATGGGCGCCAAAAAGTCGTAGAGCGGCACGCCGTGCGCGGTGAAGCCCTGCGGCGCGAAAATCTGCTGGTCGGGCGTGACAATGGTGAGGTCGGGGCGAATCCAGCCCGCCGTCCAGTAGTGGGTTTTGCCCGCGACGCCCGTCACCGTTTCGCCCGCGTCCTCGCGCCCGTTGAGGTTGCGGTCAGTCCACGCCTTGCCAGGCGTGTTGCCCTGCGCGTAGGAAACCCGCACGCGCGGCACGAACACGCCGCTTTGGTCGCGCAGCGCCACCATGAAGCCTTTGGGCTTGAGCGTGCCTGGCGTGTTGACGGCGTATTCGCGATTCTGATATTTGAAGATGAAACCGCGCGTTCCGGTGAGTTCGGGGTGGAAAACCAGCGGTTTTTCGCGCGTGGGACGCTTCCACACATCGGGATTGGGGTCAAGCTGAAACTCCACGCCGTGCGCGATGAAACGCGACGAATCGAAGGTGATGGGAAAGGCATCCACGCCGCCGTAATCGGCGCTGCCCCAGAAACTTTGAAGCAGTTGGCCCTGCGGCGACCAGTTGGTGACGCGCTTGGAGTTGCCCTGCGCTTCGGCCACCCACAAACGATTCTGCGCGTCGAAATCGAGGCCCAGAGGCCGGATGAAATTGGTTTCGATGAACTTTCCGGCGGGGCGTTGGCTGTTCACCGCCTGATACGGCGCGCCGAGAGTTCCGATTTTCTGGCCCTCAGCGTCGAAGAGGAAAACCTGATTGGTGCCCACATCGGAAATCGCAAAGCGTTTCGAGTCGTGCGAGACGCCGAGACGCATCGGAGCTAAAAGGCCGCGCGCGGTGAAGAGTTTTTGCGTCGCGGCGCCGTTTTGTCCCAGGCGGGCAACTGAACCGTCCGCGAAAAGGCCGAACAGGGTTTCGTCGCGGTCAGTGAGCGCGAGCAGGCCGTTGGAGGGCAGTTCGGCTTCGGTGGCGCCGGTGGTGGGGTCGAGGCGCAGCAGTTTGCGCGTCGTGCCCCCGCCCGCGACTAAAACGAAGAGTTTGCCGCCGCTTAAAGCGATGCTCGAAGCGTCCTCGGTGCCTTCGCCCGAACCGAGCGAAATCGTCGGCGTGCGTTTTTCGTCTTCAAAGGGCGTAATCTGGCCGGTTTTGACATCCAGGCGCCGCACCACGGTTTGTTTGACCCACACATCGCGCGACAGCGTGTAAACGTATTTTTCGCCGATGGCGGCATCGAGAATTTCGTTGCGGTCGGCCCACAGAATGCGCCCGTTGGGGTCGCAGCGCAGGATGCCGGTGGTGCCTTCAGTGCCGGTGAAGCCGATGATGGTCACCTCGCCGCGCGTGGCGGCGGTCGTCGGGTAGCCATGATTGCTGCCCCACGACGCGCCGCCGGTTTCGGTTTTCCAGGGCGGCGTGGCCGAATTGTAAACGCTGTTGACGAACTTCAATTCGACCGGCCTGTGGTCAACGATGATGGCGCTGTAACGGCCCGCCGTCACCGGCTTGCCGTTATCGTCCAGACCGTCCCAGTAATCGGTATTTTGGCCCGCTTTGCGCGGAAACTGCCCGAAGAGGTTGCGAACCCGCACGCCCTGTGCGTTTTCGATGGCGATGGTCACGTCGCGGTCGTCGGGCAAGGAGTAGCGGATGGGAATCGAGCCGACGGTGTCGTAATTGACGAACCGCTTGAGCCGCGCCGCCTGCAACGCTTCCTGTTCTGCCGAAACGAGCAACCTTCCGCGCGGCGCGATGACGGCGCGTCCCCAGTCGTTGCGGGCGCGAAACATGAAGATGCGGTTGGCTTTTTCGCTTTTGATGCCGTCGGCGAGGCGCGAAACCACGCCGCCGGTGCCGTCGCCGGTGCCCCAGATGGCTTCCCAGCCGAAGGTGAAGCCTTCGCCTGCTTTCAAGGGCTGCCCGCTCAAACGCAGATATTTCCAGGGCCAGAACGCTTCCATGTTGTAGCCCTGGCCGTCGTCGCGGGCGCGCATGGCGATCTGGCCGCCGAAAGCCTCCATCGTCGGCCCGAAACGCGCCGCCAATTCGGGCCGGTCGGGGCCGGTGGCATCGCTGTCGTTTTTGCCGAAGCCGCCGTGCTTGACGATCATGTAGGGCCGGTTTTCGGGCGTCGAAAAGAACAAATTGATGTGCATCTGATGCTCATCGGGGGTTTTGTCATCGAAAATCACGCGCGCCTGATAAGCATCGCCCTGCCACGATTTAGAAAAATCCTTGCCCTGCGTCGAGTTTTTGAGCGGCGAGCGGTCGCTAAAGCGCGCCAGAAAGTAGACGCCATTGGCGTCATGCATCAGGTGCGTCCACACCGAATATTTGTCAGCCAGCGTCGGGTTGTTGTAGCTCCACGCGCCCGCCGACAAGTCCCAGTCGTTGGTCTGACCGTCGATGGTGACATTTCCAGGCGCGGGCACGACCGTCACTTCGCGGTTGAGCGACATGGTGGCGGAAGTGTCGTCCTGGGCGCGGGCGGTGAAATGACTGCCAAAAATGAGCGCGCCGGTCAGAGCAACGGCGTGAAGTGACTTGAGCATAGGGGGGTTATTTCGTTCCTGCCGCGTTATCAATGACATTTCGGACGCTGGTGTAGCTGCCTGGAACACCGCCGCCGCCGAAACGCCGGTTTAAAACATCCCATAGATTGCGTTGCGTGGCAGTCGCAGCGTTCACTTCATTGATGGTCATGATCGGCTTCATCGCTTTGGCGTGACCGTCGGCAAAAAGAAAGTTGGTGGTGCCCAGATGCCCCGCGAACAGACAGCTTGCGCCAGCTTGATAAGTTGCACAACCGTTGCTGGTGGGGAGAGGCCCGAATTGTCCCGTGGCACCGCCGCCAGTTACATCAAAATCACTGCTGGGGCGTGTGCTCTCTACAACGGAGATGAGCAAAGTCGGAGTTTCGATGGCTGCAACGGGCCGTCCTCGCCTGTTCTCTCTACAAAAAAAGCCTTCGCTGGAACAGGTGGGCTGCACATCGGGGGTGGGGAGCACGTTGCCAGAGTAGGAAGCGTTGATGCGCGGATAATTCGCATTAGCGGCATCTGCCTGCATCTCGTTGCGTTTGTTCGAGGGGCAGGCCGCAACTTGAGTGCTCTTTAAGTAGGGCTGGATCACCTGCCGCCAGCTTACAGCACTTCCTCCAACACTTATAGAGCGCGCCGGAAATGTCTCGTCGTAGTCCTGTGCATACTGCATCAAGCCCAGCCCGATTTGCTTCACGTTGCTCAGGCAGGCCGTGCGCCGCGCGTTTTCGCGCGCCCGCCCGAAAACTGGGAATAGAATGGCAGCGAGGATTGCAATTATAGCCACGACGACGAGCAATTCGATAAGCGTGAAGCCGTGCTCAACGTGCGGTAAAGCTTTGTGTAATCTGGACGCCATAAAAGTGTCTCACTTCGCACCATGAGCGTTGATCGAGTTGTTGCGCGCACTGGTGAACTGGTTACCACTGAAGGCCGTGTTACTGCGCGACCACAGGTTAGTCGGGGTGTTGACCCCGCTGGTTCCATTCATAGCGCTGATTGGCTTCATCGCCTTGACGTGGCCGTCGGCGAAGAGGTAGTTGCTGGTGGTGAGGTGGCCAGCGAAGTGACAGCCGTTTGTTGTGGGGACAGGAGGGATATCGTTCTGAGGCGGCGTCGAATTCCAAGTGGTAAAACTGCAGGTGCCAGCCGCCCAGGAAACGTTACCGATATCAATATCGGAGCTGGGCCGCAGTGTTTCGGCGACCGCAATCACTGTGGATGGACTTGCCACATCGGAGATATGGGTGGGCGCATTCGTTGGAGTGGCCGGTGCCGGCGGAGCGGGTGCAACGAAAACCCCCACCGTCCCACCTACTGTGACGGTGTTACCGGCGTAAGACACGTTGATCGCGGGTTTGGCCTGGCCGTAAGAAACGCCTGCGGTTTTGGCCATATCCGCCACCATTGTATTGCGCACGTTGGAAGGACAGGTCGCAACCTGAGTGCTTTTCACGTAAGGCTGTATTGCCTGACGCCAGCTATAGGCCGGCTCATTCGTGTTATAGGTTGAGCCGGTGCCGAAGATGCGAAAAGGATAGCGCTCGTCGTAATCCTGCACATACATCATAATTCCCAATCCCAGTTGTTTGAGGTTGCTTTGGCACGACGAGCGACGAGCGTTTTCGCGCGCCCGCCCGAAAACGGGAAACAGAATAGCTGCGAGGATTGCTATAATGGCAATAACAACGAGCAATTCAATCAGGGTGAAGGCTTGGTGGAGGCGTGTGGTTTTCATGGTTTTCCTTGGAAACTCTCAATTATGCGGCTAATCCCGCCATTTCGGGGCGGGCCAGGGGTATTTCCCTGCGGTTGAGGGGGCGGGACGACGCCGCCAGTTCGTTTTCAAAGACCGGTTCGATCAGGGTCTGGGAAGCCACTGTTTCGCCTCGGCGCTGCGCGTCGATGGAATCGAGACACGCTTGCAGTAATTGGCGCGCGTCGAATCCCAGGCGCGTCGCGGGCAAAATGCTCTGGGTGGGCCAGGGAAAGTTGCAGTGGGCTACGATGCTGAGATGTCTCGGCACCTGCACGCCGGCAGCGATGAGGCCCGCCATAGCGTGCTCCACCAGGTTGTCGTCGGAAATAATCAAAGCATCGGGACGCTCCCGTTGATCGGGATTCATCAATAAATGAGTGCAGTTTTTCGCGGCTTCGGGCGCCGCGAGATGAATGTGCTGCGTCCAGTAAGGGCGCGTCGTCAAACCGTGTTCGCCCATGGCTTCGAGCCAGATTTCGTGTGCGTCCGCGCTCAGCGAAGAGGGCAGGATGAGGGCGACGCGGCGGCAGCCCCGTGCGGCGAGATGCTCGCAGGCGCGGCGGCAAAAGGCGCGCAAATCGAGCCGCATCGTGGGCACGCCTGAAAACTCGCCGCTCACAATCGCCACGCGGGGCATTTGTGGTTCGCGGAGCAGAGGAGTGTCGATTAAACGGTGCGGCAGAGCGGCGAAAATGAGGCCCGCGACGCGATGGGTGAGAACCTCAGCCTGTAAACGTGCGTAGTCTTCGCCTTCCAAGTGTTCGTTGATGCCGTGATAAAGCGGCAATTGGCGCGCGACTTCCTCATTCTGTTCCAGGGCCATCGCTTCATGGCTCAGAGCCGTCCAGAAGCGGCGCCATTCGTGCGCAACCGAGGGCCGCGACGGAAACACCAGGGCGTAGCGCGAAAGATGCGGCGGCGCTTCTGCGACATAAGTTCCGCGCCGCCCATTGGCATAAACGAACTCTTCGCGGATGAGCCGATCCAGAGCGCGCTGCACCGTTACGTTGGTGGTGCCAAAACGCTCCTGCAACTGCACCCGCGTCGGCAACTGCGCCCCTGGCGACAACGTGCCCGCGATGATCTGCGAGCGCAATTCCTGCACAATGGCTTCTGCAGAGATCCCATTGCCAGCGCCCCCAAGATGGGAAACGCCCTCCGCCAATTGGCTGCTTTCACTTTTCATCGCAGTGTTCACGTTCCTTGGAGTCGCGTTAATCTACTTCCCTACTCCGGTAAAGTAGATTATACCCACAATTAAGAGTTTTCAAACATTTTTGAGAAAATTCTCTTTGATGCGCCCCGCTCGTTGCATCCATGTGCTCGTTGAGATCGCGCAGGTTCTTGCGAAGGTCGTTGATGGAAACGCCGGTCACGATGCTGGCATCCAAGGGCTGGGAACCCAGCGCAACGCTTTCTGCGGGGCGGTCGGGAGCCTCGAAATTGGCGATGCGCTCGCGCAGCACGGAGATGAAGCAGCCCATCACGTGCACCAATGGCTGTTTGACGCCAAAAAGATAAGCATAAAGATTCTGCTCGGAAACGCGGTAGCGGATCTGGCCATTGAGTCCGGTGTTGAGTTGGTCTTTGGTGACCGCTTCGAGCAACTGGCCGCCGTTGTTGGCCAGGGGGTCTTCGGGGTCATAAAAGAAGAGACCTAAACACACATAAACGAATTATCCTTTTAACGCCAAGTTATCGCTCCATTCTACCGCAGTGGAGCGTGCAATTCTTGGTGGCTGGCTTCGTCGTGTCTGGTTGAAATTGCGCCGGTTATGATTGGATGCTTGCTGCCCGATGTGTGGGAAAACTACAAACTTCTGCGGCTTAATCTCTGGTGCCACATCATGTGTGATTCCGAATCCTAACAGGTAGCGCTGAGAGTTGAAGCGGGTTCAGTCAAAAAATCATGTCTCTTCTTTCCACCATCCAAAAGCCGTTGCAAAAGGCTTCCGCCCGCAAGCGGGTGAGACACCCATCCCTCGGTTCGCTGATTTTCCTCAGCATTTGCTGCGCGATGATTTTCGAGTGCCGCCCCTCGAAAGCCCAGAACCAACGCGAGGCGAGGCGCGAGGCGAGGCAGGCCAATTCCCTTCGGGATCCTCTCATCATGACTCTTCCACCGCTCCAGGAGTTGCCCGCTCATCAGCCACGCCCTGCGGAGACCGAGGTAAAAAAGATCGTTTCGCGTCTCCAGGCCGACACCAAGACCTACGATGCCCCGACAGACCAGGACTGCATAGGATTTGGAATTCTGCCCCCAGGAAGCCAGCGATTTTCCGACGGCGCAGACCAGCGCTCCGAGCCGATTTACCCCAGTTTCGTGCTGGGGCCGCGTCGCCAGACCGATTCGCTGGTGCGTCAGGCCATCAGGCTGTTGCCCGACCACCTCGCCCAAAACACCTCGTTCGTGCTGCCCGACCGCATCCTGCAACGTCCCGAAGCCTATCTCGCTTCGCTGCGCCAAAAACCGTATGCGGTGGTGTTTGGCAGCTTCGTGGGCATCGGGTCAAGCCCTGATTATCCGGCTTGGGCCGAAAGACAGCACCAAAAGGAGTTGCAGGCGCTTCGAGACACGCTGGGGTTGCTCAAGGCTCTCGACCGTAAGATTTTGCTGGTGTCTTATGCGATGGGCGATTCGATCTCGGAGCAAGCCCTTCCGGTGCGAGGGGCGCTGGAAAAACAGAAAAACGCCCTTTTAGCCGAAATGGGACTCGCGGAGTTGACCAACAACCTCACCTGGGGCGCCGATGAACTGCCCTTCGTGGCCTTTGCGCGCTTGCTTCCCAGCCTCAAAGTGACGGTGAAGATTTCCAATCCTCAGGCGCGCCAACACTACGACGGCAAGCGCACGGCAGAGGAAGTGGTTCGAGAAAAACTGGCCACGCTCGGCCTCGAAATCGTGCCCGACGGTCAGCCGGCACACGCGCGTGTTTTGGTGATGACGCGGCGACCCGAAGGCAACGAGGACACGTTCCAGGCCAATGACGCCGCGCAACGGGAGTTCGATACCAGATTCATCAGGGAAAACTGGGGCAACGATGAAGCCCTCGTCAGTCGCACGGCGCTGGTGGACATGAGGATTTTTAACGGCGCCTGGGACGCGGAAGGTCTGCCCAGAACCTGCAGCGGCCTCGCGTTTGGAGCCTGGGGCACCGCCTCCAACGCGCTGGGAAGCACGGTCGGCCTGGCGAAGATCCTCCTTTACGCCAACAACCCAACGGCCCAAAAGCAGTTGTGGCTCGAAGCCTTCGCCCACGACGTGTTCGCCAACGGTTACGCCGAATCCCAGCGCGGAATTTTTCGTGAAAGGCTCCAAACCGAAGCGGGAATCGACTTCCAGCACTACAGCGGCTATGCAACCGCGCAGACAACCGCCACCGTTTTCCTCCTTTTGAATGATCACGTCAACGGGAGAATGCAGCGTTTTTTCGCCGATTCGGGATGCACCAAAGGGTTGAAATTCAAGTTGACGCCACAACTGTGGCGCACTTTTGAAAGCGAAATCCACCTCTGGCCTCAGGAAAAACGCTCGGTTTTTGAACCTGGCATCTTTCGCCACGCAGCGGCGCCACTCAGCGGTGTGTTTTCCCCACTGACATACCCTTGAAACGCGGGCCCTCAATTTTGTGTAACTGTTGGCGGCCGTGCTCGTCGTTGCTGCTCTTTATTTCTTCTTTTGTTTGAAGTAATTTGTCTCCAACTCCGCTGGTGAGCAGTAGCCCAAAGCCGAATGCAAGCGTTTTAGATGTCGAAGAGTTCAATGTAGCGAAAGATGTTTTGGCGCGCTTCCTGACGCGTGGCAGGAATGCCATTGCGAAAGTTGTTGAAGCATTTGGTCTTGAGCGTGGCCCAAAAACTTTCCATCGCGGCGTTGTCATAACAATTCCCTTTGCGACTCATGCTTTGACGCACACCATGATGGCCTCAAAAGTCGCGGAAGAGTTCGCTGGCACATTGGCTGCCTCGGTCGGAGTGATGAAGTGCGGCAGTGGCACCGTCCAGAGCGCGCATGGCAGCGCGCAACACCAGCGGCGTCACCATGTTGTCACCATGTTGTCACCAGCGCTCCATCCAGCACATCGGCGCGAGTAGCCGTCCAAAGTGGCTGACAGATAAAGCCAGCCTTCGTGAGTCGGGATATAAGGGAGTGGAGTGAGTGGGGATATAAGTGATGTCGCTGTAAAAGCGTTCTCTGGGCTGCTGGCAGGGTGGTGCATTCAGGAGAAGATGCGGTGCCACGGGCAAGTCACGGGCAAGTGCGGATTGCTGCGTGTAGTTTTGACACGCACTCGAGGCTTTTGGCGTGGGCAAAGCCCCGCGCTTTTCATCAGACGTCGCACTCGCGTTGTAGAGGGGTTGACCTGCACCCCAAAGTAATCCCAGTTAAGCGTAGAGATTCTCGATAGCGCGCCGCGCGAGTTCGTCGCAGCGTTCGTTTTGGGCGTGTCCGGCGTGGCCCTTGACCCATTCGAGGGTGTGCGGGCGCTCCTGCAACAACAAGTGAAGCTGCTGCCACAACTCCTGGTTTTTCACCGGCTGTTTCGACGCCGTTTTCCAGCCGTTGCGAATCCAGCCTTTGATCCACGTCGTGGCGCCTTTGACGACGTATTCCGAATCGGTGACGATTTTGACCCGCGTGCCCGCCGGAACCGCTTTGAGGCCCTGAATCAGCCCCAGCAGTTCCATTTGATTGTTGGTGGTTTTGGGACTTCCGCCCGACAGCTCGCGCCGCGCGCCGTTTTGCTCGATGATGGTGCCCCACCCGCCAGGCCCAGGATTGCCCGAACAGGCGCCGTCGCAGTAAATCACGGCTTCGGAGAGGCTTTTGACGCGCGGCGAGGGGCTGGAATCGGCGCCTTCAAACATGAGTTCCAAGCTGTTTTGTTTTTTACGCATGGGGTTTATTGTTCAAGACCTTCTGGAATCGGGCACCAGAAATCTTCGTTTGCGGGCAGGGAAACATCCGTGTAAATGCGCGACAGGGAAAGCTCCACATCGAGAAAAGAAAGCGTGAAGTTTTGGTCGCGCCGCGTGTAAACACGCATCGTCCACTCGTCGGCGCAACGCGCGAAGTGTTCGACGCGCACGCACCCCGCGCAAACGCGCACATAATCGCGCAGCGAGGGAATCTGGCGATAATGGTCGAATTTCAGCGTCCGGTCGTAAACCTCGGTCGCTTCGTCGCTCACTTCGCCCAGAAAAGTTGGATTGAGAACCGTGTCGCTGTCACCGCCTTCGCGCACGAAACGGGTTTCGGGCGTGATTAAAACGGCATCGGCGTAGGTGCGTAGGCCCGTCGCCTCGATTTTGAGGCGCAGAGTGCTGCCCGCAATCCACCAATCATCGGGCAAACGCTCCCCAAATTCCGCGCGGAAACGGCCGCAAATGCGGGCGTGTTCCAAGCCGCCGAGCGGCAAATGACGCATTCTGCCATTCACCCATTCGTGACGATGCGAGGTGTGCTCCTCGCGGTGGAAATACTCCGCTTCATTCACCCAGATTTCGGGATAAACGCGCTCGAAAAGATTTTCTTCCACCATTTTCATTCTCCCCACGCATCTTCGGCCAACTGAATCGCGCGCAGCGCGCCGCGCGCTTTGTTGCGCGTTTCCTCGTATTCCAGAGAGGGAACCGAATCGGCGACCACGCCCCCGCCCGCCTGCACATAAGCGACCCCGTCTTTGACCACGATGGTTCGCAGCGTGATGCAGGTGTCCATGTTGCCGTTGAAGGAAAAATAGCCCATCGCGCCGCCATACGGCCCGCGCCGCGTCGGTTCGAGTTCATCAATAATCTGCATGGCGCGCACTTTGGGCGCGCCGCTCAAAGTGCCCGCCGGAAACGTGGCGCGCAAAACATCATAGGCCGTTTTATCTGCGCGCAAGGTGCCGATAACATCGCTGGTAATGTGCATAACGTGCGAAAAGCGCTCGACGTGCATCAGCTTCTCTTCAACCGCGCGCACGCTGCCGTATTCGCAAACGCGGCCCAGATCGTTGCGCGCCAGATCGACGAGCATGACGTGTTCGGCGCGCTCTTTGGGATCGGCGAGAAGTTCGCGTTCCAACGCCACGTCTTCTTCGGGAGTGGCGCCGCGACGGCGGGTTCCGGCGAGCGGGCGCGTCAAAACCTCACCTTTGTCTTCCGTGACTAAAATTTCTGGCGAGGCGGCGATGAGCTGGGTGTCACCCAGACTCAAAAACACCATATAAGGCGCGGGCGAAATGTGGCGCAGGGCGCGATAAATCTCGAACGGCTCGGCACGGTTCAACTCGACAGAAAAGCGCTGCGAGGGCACGACCTGAACGCAATCGCCGGCGTGAATATATTCGATGCACCGCGCTACCGCGCTTTCAAACGCGGCGCGCGAGGGAAAATTACTCTTCGGCTCGGCTTCGGTCGGCTCGGAAACCGGCAGGAGCGTTCCGGTCGCGGTTTCCTCGCGCAACGCCGTCAAAACTTGCGAAATTTTTTCAATCGCTTCATCGTAGGCCGCATTCGCGTCATTTTCGATTTTGGCATTACCCAGAATCGTGATGGTGTGGCGCACGGCATCGAACACCAGAAGCGTGTCGGTGAAAAGAAAGTGACAGTCGGCGATGTCACGGTCGTCAGGCGGCGGATGAGGCAGTTTCTCGAAAAAGCGCACCATTTCCCAGCCCAGAAATCCCACCGCGCCGCCGCAAAAACGCGGCAGATTGGGCACATCGACAAACTGAAATTCCGCCATCACGCTTTCCAGAACGTGAAGCGGGTCTTGATTTTCGCCGAGTTGAAAGCGTTTTTCCTCACCATCGAGACACAAAATGGCTTCGCGGCCTTTGGTTGTGAAAAATCCGCGCGAACTGGCGCCCAGAAACGAATAGCGCGCCACATTTTCGCCGCCTTCGACGCTTTCGAGCAGAAAACAGTCGCTTTGTCCCCACGCGGCGCGCAGTTTCAAAAACGCCGAAACCGGCGTTTCGAGGTCGGCCAAAACTTCGACGCGAAGCGGAACGAGATTGCCGAGCGCCGCCAATTCAAGAAATTCGGCGCGCGAAGGGATGGTTTGCGGAAGGGACACGGCGGGGCAGTTTAGCAGAGCGATTTGGGCGATTTGGGCGATTTGGGCGCGCGGTGAAACACGAATTTAACCGGATGTTAAAATGGCGCGCCTCGCGTTGAGGTAGGCTGCAATTTGCACAGGAGAAACGCAGTTGGATCCTGGACAGCAGGGCGTTCAAGACGGGACTGACGTCCTCTTCCAATCGTTAACTGCCACCGATTGGAAGAGGACGTCAGTCCCGTCTTGACCAAATTTTCAACTGCGTTTCTCCTATTGCAAGCGAGGCTGGCGTGATGTCGAAATTAGCGGCTGCGGGTGGTTGGGAAGGAGATTCGGACGTCGTGGTGCGCGCCGAACGCATTTTCGCCTTTGAAGAAGCGGGCGATCTGCCGATTTTCGCGCGCCAGTTTTCCTCGCAGGACGCCCACGAACTCCAGATGCGACTCCTGCCGACGCGCCCGCCGCTTGTCGAGGGTTATCGCTTCGCGGGCGTGAGCGTGCCCGCCGCTCTGGTGGGCGGCGATCATTTCAATTTTCTCTCGTGCGGCGGCGACAGCATCGGGCTGCTCCTTTTCGACGTATCGGGCAAAGGCGCGATGGCGGCTCTGGTCGCGGCGCGTTTGCGCTCGATTTTTCGAACCCAGACCTGGGGCAATCACGACGCGCGCGATGTCGTGGCGCGCGCCAACGATTTTCTGCTGCGCGTGGTGCCGACCGCTAATTTCGTGACCGCCATCTACGGCATTCTGGAACTCAAAAAACGCCGTTTCCACTTCGTGCGCGCCGGTCATGAGCCGCTTCTGCTGCGCCGCGCGAGTGGCGAGATCGAAACCCTCGCGCCCGCCGGTTTTCCGCTCGGTCTGCTGCCGTCGCGCGAATTTTCCGCCGCGCTCGAAATTCAAACCCTTCAACTCGAAAGCGGCGACCGCCTCTTGCTGTTCAGCGACGGCCTCACCGAAACCATGAACCCTTGCGGCGAAGAGTTCGGCCCCGAACGCATCGCGCAAACGCTTGCGGCTTCGGGGGGCGACGATTTGCACGAGTTGCAAGCCGCCGTGATCGAGTTCGCGCAGGGCGCGCCCCAACACGACGATTTGACGCTTTTGAGCGCCGAAGTGGAGTGAAGGCAAGGGGTTTGCGAGGCGAGGTTCACCCCTGCGCCGCCCTCTGCTCGCGAAATCGCGGCGCGAAAATTTTGCGCGTCCGCGCGCTTTGCCCATGAGTCAAGGAGTCCGCCATGCCCAAACCCATCATTCTCGCCGTCGATGACGACGCGCAGGTTTTAAGCGCTATCGCCTCCGATTTGCGCCGCAAATACGCCGAAAAATATCGCATCGTGCGCGCCGAGAGCGGCGAGGCCGCATTCGAGGCCGTCGAAGAAATCAAAAAGCGCGGCGAAGTCATCGCGCTCATCCTGAGCGACCAGCGCATGCCAGGCATGGGCGGCGTCGAACTTTTGGAAAAGGCCAAAGCCATTTTCCCCGAAGCGCGACGCGCGCTTCTGACCGCCTACGCCGACACTGAAGCCGCGATTCGCGCCATCAACACCGCGCGCCTCGATTACTACCTGCTCAAGCCCTGGGATCCGCCCGAACAAAAACTTTATCCGGTTTTGGACGAGCTTCTCGAAGAATGGAAAATCGGCTATCGCCCGCCGTTTGAAGGCGTGCGCGTGATCGGGCATCGCTGGTCGCCCGATTCGCACGCCATCAAAGATTTTTTGGGCCGCAATCAGGTGCCGTTTCAGTGGCTCGATTTGAGCGCCGATCCCGAAGCCTCGCAGCTTGCCACATCGTCGCCCAACGCCCGACTGCCCATTATCGTTTTGCCCGATGGCACACGTCTGGAAAACCCGTCTTCGCTCCAACTGGCGGAAAAAGTCGGCCTCCAAACCCGCGCCGAGGCGCCATTTTACGACCTGATAATCATTGGCGGCGGCCCCGCCGGACTCGCGGCGGCGGTTTACGGCTCGTCGGAGGGCCTTAAAACCGTGATGATCGAGCGCCATTCGCCAGGCGGACAGGCCGGTTCGAGTTCGCTCATCGAAAACTATCTCGGTTTCCCTGGCGGGGTTTCGGGCGATGAGTTATCGAGGCGCGCCGTGACGCAGGCGCTCAAATTCGGCGTCGAGATTCTGGCGCAGGAAGTGTGCGGCGTTCACGTCAATGGCCCGTTTCGTAACGTGCGCCTGCTCGATGGCACGGAAATAAGCGGCCACACGCTGCTGATTTCGACCGGCGTGAGATGGCGCAAACTCGACGCGCCAGGATTGGAGCCGTTGCAGGGACGCGGCGTATATTACGGCGCCACCATGCAGGAAGCCGCGCTGTTTAAGGACGAGACGGTTTACATCGTGGGCGGCGCGAACTCGGCGGGTCAGGCGGCGATGCATTTCGCCTCGTTCGCTTCCAAAGTCGTGATGGTGATTCGCGCGGCGGAACTGGGCGCGGGAATGAGCGACTATCTGATGGAGCGCATTTTGACCGCGCCCAACATCGAAGTTTTGCCCCACACCCGCATCGCGGAGGCGCACGGCGAGGAAAACCTCGAAAAATTGACGCTCGAAAACGTCGAAAGCGGCGAAAAGACCGAGGTCGAAACCGGCGGGCTGTTCATTTTCATCGGCGCCGAGCCGTTCACCGATTTTCTGGGCGACGCGGTGCTGCGCGATGACAAAGGCTTCATCCTGAGCGGCGTCGATTTGATGCGCGAGGGCAAGCCGCCCAAAAACTGGATGATGGAGCGCGATCCGATGGCGCTCGAAACCAGCGTGCCAGGCATTTTCGTGGCGGGCGATGTGCGTCACGGCTCGATGAAGCGCGTCGCGAGCGGCGTCGGCGAAGGCTCGACGGCAATTTCGTTGGTGCATCAATACCTGCGAAACGTGCGGTAGGGGGGAGACGGAATACGGAATACGGGAGAGCTAAGCGCGAAATTCCGTCTCCCGTATTCCGTATTCCGTCTCCCGTATTCCCAAAAATCATGTCAACTCTTCAAATTTCCCCCCAAAAAATCGACGCACTGCGCGCCGTGCCCGTCTTTGAGTCGTGGATTCAAAGTTCCGGCCCCGCGTGTTTGGAACACCTCGCGCGCGGCGAAGAGATTCGCCTTGACGCGGGCGAGTGGGTTTGTCACGCCGGCGACGACGCCGCGCTTTATTTGCTGCTGAGCGGCGAGCTGCGGGTTTTGAAAGTGGTCGGCGACAGCGAAATGCTGCTCGCCACGCACAAACCTGGCGCGTTTTTCGGCGAGATTCCGATTATGCTGGGCACTCAATTCTTCGCGGGCGGCCAGGCGGCGGGCGATGTTCACGCTTTCAAATTGGATGAGGAAGCGTTCTGGGATTTGTTCAGCGCGTGTCCCAACATCGCGCGCGACATCACCAAAACGATGGCGGTGCGTATGCAGAACATGGAATCCATCGCCCAGACCCGCGAAAAACTGGTTTCTCTGGGCACGCTCGCGTCGGGACTGGCGCACGAACTCAACAATCCGGCGGCGGCGGCCAAACGCGCCGCCTCCCTTCTGCGCGAAACGATGCGCGAAGTCGAAAACCGCGCCATCGAGATGCACGGACTGGGTTTCGAGTCGGGGCAGTGTCATTTGCTCAAAGAGATGCGCGAAGGCGCTTACGAACGCGCCAAAACCCACGCGCCGGAGAAGACTTCCGCGATGGCGCGCGCCGATCTGGAAGACGAACTCGCCGACTGGCTCGAAGCGCGCGGCATCGAAAACGGCTTTGCCCTCGCGCCCACTTTTGTCTCCGCCGATTTGAAAATCGAATGGCTCGAACAGTTGTCGGCCCAGATTGATTGCAAGGCGCTGGGATCAGTTGTGGGCTGGCTCGAAGCCAGTCTTCGCGCCGACGGTCTGGCGGCGGAAATCGAGCGTTCCAGCGACAGCATTTCGGCCCTTGTCGGCTCGGTGAAATCGTATTCGCATCTCGATGAAGCGCCGCAGCAGCAGGTCGATCTGCACGAGGGATTGGAAACCACGCTGCTAATGCTCAAATACAAACTGCGCGGCATCGAAATTACGCGCGATTTCCAGTGCGATTTGCCCGAATTGTGGGCGCACGGCAACGAACTCAACCAGGTGTGGACAAATTTGCTCGACAACGCCGCCGACGCGCTCAGAAACGGCGACGACGCTAAGAAAGGCGCGCGCATCGGCCTCAAAACCTACCGCGATGGGCACTGCGCGGTCATCGAAATCTCCGACAATGGCGGCGGCATTCCCGAAGAAGTCAAAGCGCGCATTTTCGAGCCGTTTTTCACCACCAAAGAAGTCGGAAGCGGCACCGGTCTGGGTCTCGATATCGTGCATCGCATCGTGGTGGGCCGGCACGGCGGCGATATTGCGGTCGAATCGGGCGAAAACGGGACTACTTTTTCGATTCGGCTGCCGTTTGAAGCGGCCTGATAGTTGGCGCTTGATGACCGGTTCCCTCTCCCGCTTGCGGGGGAGGGTTAGGCAGGGGGTAAACCGAAAGAGTGACTGCTCGAAAATTTCGAGCGCAAATTTGCACCGTTTGCCCCCTCCCTAACCCTCCCCCGCAAGCGGGAGAGGGAACCGGTCATCGAGCGCCTCTTCCATCTGCTTCGACCATTTCCAGCACAACCACAGTGGCCCGATGCCCACAATTCCAAAGGCGCAGTCCACCAGCGTCCACGCCCAGGGAATGCCGCGAATCGGGCCGCAAATGAAGGCGAGCGGAATGATGGCCAGGCAGCAAAACATTCCCCATTCGAGGATGAAGCGATTGCGAACCGGATCGCGCCAGGGGCCGATGTAAGCCGCCGCGATCATCAGATGCGCGAAAGCGAGCCAATCGGTGCCGTAGGCGAGAAACGGATATTTCGCGTCGGTTTCGACCAGACCGTTTCTCACCCTGACAATCCACTCGAACAGCGAAGGAAAAGTTTCGCGGTGCGGCGACAGCCAATCGACAAGCAGGTTCAACTCCCAGGTGAGGGGAAACGCGGTGAGGCCCGACAGCGCGAGGCCGGTCATAAAACCGGTGAGCAGGATTCGATATTTGAGGAGAAGGTTCATATCGTGAATTTTCGCGCTGAGTTCAAGTCGCGGCACGCACTCAAGTGCTTTTACTAAAGTGATTTGTGTTATCACTGCCTCTGAAATTGAATTGAGATTTGTGAGAGTTCTAAAACGATGTTGCCCGAAATGGAGTTGCTGGATGTGCTGTGCGGCGGGGATGAACCATTATCCTACGCTTTACTTTGTTTCAATTCCATTGAACACGCGCGTTGCTCGGTGTGGATGCAGGTGCAGGAAGGCGTGATTGCAATTTATGAAAAGACGCCCTCTCATGCGCGCGTTTTGCCGTTATGGGAGGTCAGAAACGTCTTGGCCGAGGAAAAATGGTGGCGCGAACCTTCAGCCACAAATCGCTTTTGGTTTTGTATCATCGAAAAGGGCCTTGCAGAATCGCTCTGATTTTTCCCGCGCCCAAAACTCGCTGTTAAACTGGCCCGTTGCCCTTTCGCGGGCGAAACCATGTCCTCGACCCTGGAAAAATCAACCCAAAACGGCGCTTCGTGTTCCGCCGACGCCGAACTGGTGCGCCAAAGCGTCCTCAAACTGCGGCCTTATGTTCCTGGCAAGCCCATCGAAGAAGTCAAGCGCGAACTCGGATTGCCCGACGATTTTTCCATTATCAAACTCGCCTCCAACGAAAATGTGCTGGGGCCGTCACCGCGCGCTGTCGAAGCGATGCGCGCCGCGACTGAAAATGTCTGGCTTTATCCCGATGACACCTGTTTCGAACTCAAAAACGCCCTCGCCGCGCACTGGAAATTGACGCCGCAGCATTTCATCATCGGCAACGGCTCCGACGAAATCATTCATTTTCTGGCACTCGCATTTCTTGATAAAGAGCGCGGCGATGAAGTGATTTTCGGCGCGCCCAGTTTCGTGCAATACAAAGCCGCCGCGATGATCGCCGACTGCGCTTTTCACGCCGTTCCGCTCGATCCCAACATGGTGCACGATCTGGCGGCGATGAAATCGCAAATTAGCGACAAAACGCGCCTCATTTTCATCGCCAATCCCAACAACCCCACAGGAACGACGGTAACTCGCGCCGCTTTCGAGACGTTTCTGGAAGATTTGCCGCCGCACGTCATCGTCGTTTTGGATGAGGCTTACGATGAATATGTCGCCGCCGAGGACAATCCGCGCGCGCTCGATTACATCCAAAATCACAACGTCGTTTCGCTGCACACCTTCTCCAAAGCCTACGGTCTGGCGGGAACGCGCGTCGGCTACGGCATCGCGCGGCCCGAACTGATGCAGTTTTTGCAACAGGTGCGCGGGCCGTTCAATGTCAATACGCTCGCGCAGGTCGCGGCGATTGCGGCGCTCGGCGACCAAAATCATCTCCAAAACTCGGTTAAAGTCAACGCCCAGGGCCGCGCGCAACTGCAACAAGCATTCGGCGAGATGGGACTCGAATTCATCCCCTCGCAGGCAAATTTCGTTCTGGTGAACATTGGGCGCGACGCCGCCGCGAGTTTCAACGAACTGCTCAGGCGCGGCGTCATCGTGCGAACCGGAACGCCTTTTGGCCTCGATTCGTGGCTGCGCGTCACGGTGGGAACGCGCGAGATGAACCAGCGATTTATTTCGGCGCTCCGCGAAGTTTTAGATTCTTGATACCCTTTTAAGCCGTCCCCATTCGCGCAGCGCCCAACTCATTTTTCCCTAATCGCTGGGACGCGATGTTCCGGCGATTTTTGGCGCGTGGCGACACGGGCCAATTTCCAAAACTACACCCAAAGAGGTTTCTCGGTGATTATCATTTTAAAGCACAATGCAACGGATTCCGACATCGACACGGTTTCCAACAAACTTAAGGAACACGGTTACACGCCCAACGTGACGCGGGGCATCGAAGACGTCATTATCGCCGCCATCGGCACGCCGGCAATTCAGGAAAAAGAACTCGTCGCGCCGCAGTTGCAGGCGATGGAATTTGTCGAGCGGGTTTTGTTCGTCTCCAAACCCTACAAAATGGTGTCGCGCGAAAGCCATCCCACCGACTCGGTTTTCGACATCGGCACCTGCCCCGACGCGCAAAAAGTGACCGTCGGCGGCAAAAAGCTGGCGATTATGGCGGGGCCGTGTTCGGTCGAAAATCTGGAAAACACGCAGTTCATCGCGCGCGAAACCCAGAAAAGCGGCGCCACGGTTCTGCGCGGCGGCGCCTACAAACCGCGCACTTCGCCCTACGATTTCCAGGGATTGGGCCTCGAAGGTCTGCAAATTCTGGCGCAGGCGCGCAAGGAAACCGGAATGCCGGTTATCACCGAAGTGATGACGCCAGGATTGGTCGAACAGGTGTGCGAATACGCCGACGTTTTGCAAATCGGCGCGCGCAACATGCAGAACTACGATTTGCTGCGCGAAGTCGGCAAAATGAGGACGCCGGTTCTGCTCAAACGCGGCCTGAGTTCAACCATCGAAGAGTGGCTTAAAGCGGCGGAATATCTGCTCGCGGGCGGCAATTTGAACGTGATGTTCTGCGAACGCGGCATCCGCACCTTCGAGCCTTCGACGCGCTTCACCCTCGATTTGAGCGCGATTCCGGCCATCAAACGCGCCTCGCATCTGCCCATCATCATCGACCCGTCGCAGGGCACGGGGCGCCGCGACATGGTGGCCTCGATGAGCAAAGCGGCGATTGCGGCAGGCGCCGACGGCTTGATTATCGAAGTCCATCCCCATCCCGAAGACGCGCTCAGCGACGGCCAGCAGACGCTGGACACCAATCAATTCGCGCAGTTGATGAGCGATTTGAAACCGATTGCCGAAGCGGTTGGACGCTCCATCTGAGGAGGGAGGAGGGAAGTGGGGAGGAGACCCCGTAACCTTCCCTCCTCCCTCCTCCCTCCTCCGAAATGTTCCATCGCGTTTGCATCGTCGGCACCGGTTTAATCGGCGGCAGTTTCGGCCTCGCGCTCAAAAAACAGGGTCTGGCGCGTGAAATCGTCGGCGTGGCGCGGCGCGAATCGACATTGCGCGAATCTCTTGCGATTGGCGCCTGCGATGCGGCGACTTCCGATGTTGTCGAAGCCGCGACGGGCGCGGATTTCGTGTTTCTCGCGCCACCCGTCGGCCAGATGAAAGCGACTTGCCAGCTTATCGCGCCGGTTGTGGCGCGCGGTGCGCTTGTGACCGACGCCGGTTCGACCAAAGCGCAAATCGTGCGCGAATGCGAGCCGATTTTCGACGGTCGCGCCCGTTTTGTGGGCGGGCATCCGATGGCGGGCAGCGAAAAAAAAGGCCCCCAGGCCGCGCGCGCCGATTTATTTGAGGGCGCGACGTGGATTTTGACGCCCACACCGCAAACCGACGCCGCCGCACTGTCTCAACTCGAAACCCTCATCGAAACGCTGGGCGCGAAAGCGATTCATCTTGCGCCCGACGCGCACGACGAACTTCTGGCCGTCACCAGTCATTTGCCGCACGTCACGGCGGCAGCGCTGGTGCATTCGTTTTTGAGATCGAAAAGCGAAAATCCGCTTGTTTCGCAACTGGTGGCGGGTGGCTGGCGCGACGGCACCCGCGTCGCGGCGGGCAGTCCCGAAATGTGGCGAGATATCTCTCTGGCCAACCGCGACGCCATTGGCGCGGCGCTCGGCGAAATGATCGGCGAACTGACCCATTTGCAAACCACCCTGGAACGCCGCGACGAAGCGGCTTTGCTCCGGTGGTTTGAAATCGCCGCGCAGGAACGCCAAAAACACTGAATGTCCACGCTTCCCATTTATCCCGTTTCTCACCCCATCGACGGCACCGTTTCGGTTCCTGGCTCGAAGTCCATCACCAATCGAGCGCTGCTGCTGGCGGCGCTCGCCGACGGCGCCTCGCGACTCGAAGGCGCGCTGTTTTCCGACGATACGCGCTACATGGAAGCGGCGCTCAACCAACTCGGTGTGCCGGTGCGCGGCGATGAAAAAAATGCCGTTTACGAAGTCGAAGGGCGCGGCGGCACTTTTCCCGTCGCCGAAGCCGAACTGTTTCTAGGTAACGCCGGAACCGCGACGCGCTTTTTAACCGCCGCGCTGTGTCTGGGAGAGGGCACTTATTTCGTGGATGGTGTGCCGCGCATGAGGCAGCGTCCCATCGGCGCTTTGTTGGGCGCCCTGCGCGCTCTGGGGGCGGAAATCGTTGCGCCCAACGACTGCGTGCCGCTCGAAATTCGCGCCAGAGGTCTTCAAGGCGGCAGTGTCACGATTCGCGGCGACGCTTCGAGCCAGTTTTTGTCAGCGCTGCTTCTCATCGGCCCCAAGACCCGCGACGTCCTGGAAATTACGATTGACGGGCCGCTTTTCTCCAAACCTTACGTTGAAATGACGCTCAAAATGCTCAGGCAGTGGGGCATCGTGACCATCGATCAGGATATGAAACGCTTTTTGGTTGGCAGGGGGAATTTCAAGGCGCAAACCTATGTCATCGAACCCGACGCTTCGAGCGCGAGTTATTTCTTCGCGGCGGCGGCGGTGACTGGCGGGCGCGTTCGCGTTAAAAATCTCGGCAAAGACGCGCTTCAGGGCGATTTGGCGTTTGTCGATGTTTTGGAAAAAATGGGCTGCGAAGTCAAAAAAGCCAAAAATTACGTCGAAGTTTTCGGCCCGCGCGAAGGCAAACTGCGCGGCGTGAGCGTCGATATGAACGCGATTTCGGACTGCGTGATGACCCTCGCCGCCATCGCGCCGTTTGCCGATGCGCCGGTCGAAATTTTTAACGTGGCGCACATTCGCGGCAAAGAAACCGACCGTTTGGCAGCTTTAAGCCGCGAACTGGCGCGATTGGGCGCCAAAGTCGAGGAAAAAGCCGACGGGATGACGATTTTTCCCGCCAAAAAACTCAAGCGCGCCACCATCAAGACCTACGACGACCATCGCATGGCGATGAGTTTCGCCATCACTGGTCTTGTCTCGCCTGGCATCGAGATTCGCGATCCTGGCTGCGTCGCCAAGACTTTTCCCGATTTTTTTGAGCGGCTCGACAAATTGTGCGCCCGTTCGCGCTGAGGGGTGTTTCCCAATCCAAGTTGCTCCCCACCAGGAAAACCACAGCGACATGGAGGAAAAGAGGAGATAGAGGCCCGTCTTTTCAACCTCTCGATCTCCTCTTTTCCTCCGTGCCTTTGTGTCTCTGTGGCTTCCCTTAATAGTGGGGCAGATTGGGTTATCTCTTGAAACCGGTTTGCGATTTTTTACTTTTCGCCACATTATCTGAAAAAACTTGTCGCGTCGGTTAAAATAGAAGCGAATTTCACAGCGCGGATTTCAGCGCGCCTTGATGTCGCGTGGCACTTATCGTGCTGCCCCGCGCGGCGCTGGCCCATATCGCAGCCTCCATCACCCCACTTCCAACGACCGTTTCATTAGGGAATTCCCATGACCCCAACTTCCATTGCCACCGCCGTTTCTGCCCCCGACTTGCCTCCTCTCGCCGAAAAACGCGACAAAAACGCCGAACGCATCGTGGTCAGCGGGGGAGTCCCCCTGCGCGGCGAAGTGCATATTTCCGGCTCCAAAAACTCTTCGCTTCCCATTCTGGCCGCCGCGCTTCTGGCCGCGCGCGGCGAGTGCGTTTTGCACAACGTGCCGCGCATTTCCGACACGGAACTGATGTGCGAGATGCTTCAATCGCTGGGCGCCAAAGTGTGGCGCGAGGGCGAAGCGGTCGTTATCGACGCTTCCCATCTCAACACCCACATCGCGCCAGGCGGCCTGGTGCGCGCCATGCGCGCCAGTTTCTACGTCGCCGCTCCCCTGCTCGCGCGCTTGAGACGGGCCGAAGTGCCGCTTCCTGGCGGCTGCGTGCTGGGGCCGCGTCCGGTCAATTATCACATCGACGCCTTCACCGCGATGGGCGCGCACATCGTGGTCGATCACGGCGCCATGATCGCCCACGCCCCGACCTGGCAGGGCGCGCACATCTATCTGGAGCCGCGCAATTCCAGCGTCGGCGCCACGGTGAATATCATGATGGCGGCGTGTCTGGCCGAAGGCACCACCACCATCGAAAACGCGGCGCGCGAGCCGGAAGTCGATAATCTGGCCGATTTTCTCAACAAAATGGGCGGCAAAATCTCCGGCGCGGGCACCTCGACCATCGTGATCGAGGGCGTGCAGGAACTGCACGGCGCCGAGCACGCGATTTACAACGACCGCATCGAAGCCGGAACCTTTCTGGCGGCGGCGGGCGTGAGCGGCGGCGACATCACCGTGCGCGGCCTGGTGCCGTCGCATCTGCCGGTTTTTCTCGACAAACTCGCCGAAGCCGGACTTTTCATCCAGCAGGGCCACGACTGGATTCGCGCCGTGCGGCGCGGCCCCCTGCGCGCCGTTGACGTTTCGACCGCGCCGTTTCCTGGTTTCGCCACCGATTTGCAGCCGCCTTTTGTCGCCATGATGCTGCGCGCCGATGGCCGCAGCGCGATTCACGAAAACCTCTACGACGGGCGTTTCAATTACATCCCCGAACTCGACCGCATGGGCGCCGACATCGACCTCGACGGCACGACCGCCTTGATTCAGGGCGTGCCCAAACTGTCGGGTGCCGAAGTGATGTCAACCGATCTGCGCGCCGGCGCCGCGCTGGTGTTGGCGGGTCTGGCGGCAGAAGGCGAAACCGAAGTCTCCAAAATCCACTACATCGACCGAGGCTACGAAAACCTGGTCGGCAAACTGACCGATCTGGGCGCGCACATCGTTCGTCGCAGCGTCGCGTAGCATCAGGGGGGAGGAGGGAGGAGGGAGGAGGGAGGTTTTTTCCTCCCCACTTCCCTCCTCCCCCCTCCCCCTCTTATGTTCGGACTCTCCCGTGATTTAGGCATCGATTTGGGCACGTCCAACGTGCTCATTTTTCAAAAAGGGCGCGGCATCGTGCTGCGCGAACCGGCGGTGGTCGCCGTCGCCAAACTGACCAAAGAACCGCGCGCTTTTGGCGAAGAAGCGCGCCAGATGCTGGGGCGCACGCCTGGCTCGATTGAGGCGTTTCATCCCATCCGCGACGGCGTGATCGCCAACTTCACTGCGACCGAAGCGATGCTGCGCCATTTCATGGGCCGCGTCGTGGGTCGCCCCTCGTTTTTGAAGCCGCGCGTTTTGATTTGCGTGCCTTCGAATGTCACTTCGGTCGAGCGGCGCGCGGTTTTGGACGCGGCGCGCTCGGCGGGCGCCAAAGAAGCGCATCCCCTCGAAGAACCGATGGCGGCGGCGCTGGGTCTGGGCCTGCCCATCGGCGACCCCGAAGGCAGCATGGTGGTTGATATCGGCGGCGGCACCTCGGACGCGGCGGTGATTTCGCTGGGCGGCATCGTGTGCAGCGAAAGCGTGCGCGTGGGCGGCAACAAAATCGACGAAGCGATCCACCGCTACATCAAGCGCGAATACTCCATCATCATCGGCGAACGCACCGCCGAAGAAGTCAAAATCGCCATCGGCTCGGCCTATCCTCTGGGCGAAGAATTGACGATGGAAGTGCGCGGGCGCGACATGATCGACGGTATGCCCAAAACCGTCATCGTCAATAGTCCCGAAATCCGCGAAGCCATCGCCGAACCCATCGGTCAGATCGTGGCGCGGGTGCGCTCGGTCTTGGAAAAAACGCCGCCGGAACTGGCGATTGACATCGCAAATCACGGCATCTGGCTGTCAGGCGGCGGCGCACTCCTGCGCGGCTTCGACGAACTCTTAAATCACGAAACCGGCATCACGGTTCACGTCGCCGCCGACCCGCTTTCCTGCGTCGCCAACGGAACGGGCGCGGCGTTGGATCAGATTGAGATGTTGTCCGAAACGCATTTTTCGTATGCGGGCGCGGTGGAGTAAGAATCACCCACCTCCATTTCTTTCAAACGATATTGTCTCGTCATGAATGTCGGCTTTTGTGCCTCTCAGTAACACAAAGCCGAATGGTCCGGCATAATACACTGTCAGCCTGCTGCGCACGGTGTTCTTGGAAGCACTATTGTAAAATTCCCAATATGCCCTTACATAAACCACAAGCGCACTCCACGCAAAAGGCGCGACCTCGATGTGGAAGCCGCGCCTTTGGTTTGTCTTTGAATAATCGCTCCACACGGAACCTCTAACCTCAAGCTCCATCAAGGCCGTTGTCCAGGGTGCCATTGTGGCTTGAAGTTCGAGTTGCAAAGCCACCGAATAGGTTGGATCAGAGATTGGATGGCGCCTGCGAGGTGCACGAAGTCGAGGTGTGCCACATCATCGCTTGGCCGGTGATAATCTTGGTGCAAGCTATAACTTGAAACCGTATGAGCGATGAGGCCACGCTTGGCAAAACCGTAGTTGTCGGAACGGCGGAAGAAATCTTCTTCTGGGTGCGGATCGGCTACCAGCCGCGCACCGTGAGCCGCGAGCGTGGAGCCCAGATTGGAGCGTTCGTAGCCGGTAAGCCACAGCGTGCGTGGAGCCACCGCTGCATCTGGACGCCCAATCATCTCGAACTGCAGATTGGCGATAAAGCTGCTCAGAGGAAACGGGGAATGGCTTCGGAAGTAAGTGGCACCGTAACCGCCGATTTCTTCGCTGCCAAAGAGTGCGAACACAACGCTTCGCCGCGGACGCGGGCCAAGGCTCAAGACCCGCGCTAATTCCAGCACCGCCGCAATGCCCGATGCATCGTCATCCGCGCCGTTGTAGATCGTGTCGCCATTCACTGCCGGACCAACGCCCAGATGATCGAGGTGCGCTGTCAACAAAATGGCTTGGTGTCTTGCTTTTGGATCCGAGCCTCGAAGCACGCCCACGACATTGGTTGTGGTTTTCCCTCGGTAGAAAGCACGCCCTCTTTGCGGCCTGATCATAGAATCAAGTGGTATGCGTTGAAAATAGGTATGGTTTTGTCCTGCCGGTTGAATGCCATAACGCTTCAATTGAGCGGCAGCGTAGCGCGCTGCAGCAAACTCATCGTCTGTTGCGCTACCGCGTCCTCTGGCCCGATCACTTGCCAGAACTTCCACATGGCGGCGCGCCGAACTTAGGATAGCCTTGGTCTGCGCGATTTGAGCAGAGGTTTTGGGATGTCGGGCAATTGCAGGTAAGGAGGATTCTCGCCTTGGAGCGCGGGGAGCCGCTTCAGAGAAAACCTGTGGCGCGCTACAAAGCGCTACCAACAACAGGGGAAATATGGCAGACCAAGGTTTCATAAATAAAAAATTGCCTTTGCACCTCGTGACCGTTTTCGTGTTCGGGAACCTTGCCAGAACCGATATTCGATATACGTAAAGGTAGTTTCCACGATCTTCCGCCCTGTTTCACGTCACCAAATTGATGACATGCGGTTCAGGGTCGAATATCTTGTGGCATTTGGAAGAGATGGAGATATATGGGGCAGATAGGCCCTCAGCGGTTCACGAAACGCCGGCCGCGTATTGGGTGGTGCAAAGCTCGCGCTATGTCCGACATCGCGCGAGAGGCGCGAGGAACCGGAATCGAGAAGCGAGAAGGGGTGCCATGGGCATTCCTTGTCTCCTGGGGGCGGTTTCTTGTCACTCGCGGAAAAAGCCTCTGCGTCAAGAAATTATTGGGAAGCTGTTATTACTGTTCTTACTCACCGTGCCGCTCTTCTTGATCCCTGGCCTAGGCGAGAACCGGCGGCTGAATGCTCTGCTCGACACCAGCGCATCTTTGGATTGGTAGAACCGGAACGCACCTTGCAGCCTTTCTCGGAACCGGAGGAACAACTATGAAACTCTTCTTGTCCTGCTTACTCTGCCTGCCTCAGTTCATTGGCAACCATCGAAAGATCGACGCGTTGCTTGACCAGAGCACGTCAGTTGATTCGTAACCCCTGGCCGGTGCATTCCTTTGCATCGGCTTTTTATTTCTCTGGTTTTATAACCCTTGCGGCGGCTCGGCATTGAATAGAAGCGCGCCATGTTAATTTTGCAGAAATTGAACGAAACTCAGGGATAGGCTCTGCGGTCGCTCATAGAGGCGAGCAGGCCCACCTAAACGCCCAAGTGCTGTGCCCCACAAAACATTGCATTAACATGAGCCGCTTTTGTGGACACAGGCTCAATTACGTTCCGATGCTGGGCAATTTCCCCTTCCTGAATGCTACAGATGCCGACCACGGCCCGCTCAAATCGCGTGCTCAAACTGCGTGACTTTCGCTTCCACGGCGCTCTCTAAAATCGTCACCTTCTGATTCGAGCAATCGATCTGGGCCAAAATGCCCAGCGGCACGGTGAGCGTCGGGTCCGTGTGCCCGAAATCCATGCGGGAGACGACCGGCAACTTGGAGTGTCCTTCTTCTCCCGTGACAACCTTGAGCACGGCCTGCTCGTAACTCTCGAACTCTTCACTCGGCATCAGACCCCCTGGACGACCGAGCAAGATACCCGAAAGCTGCTCCAGGATACCCATCTTGGCATACACCCGCATCGCTCGCAGCAAGGCATCGGGCGAGGGTTTCTCATCGGAAGTTTCCACGAACAAAATGGCTCCCTGCCAAGCTTGGGGGTCAGGCCACAGGCTCGTGCCACGCATCATCTCCATCACTTCCAGGCAACCTCCCAGGAGACGCCCCTGAGTCACACCCTCCCCCTGGAGCCAGCACCAGGGCTCGCTCGCGTGAATCATGCGCCTTTTTTGGTGTGCCTCCTCGTCTTCGTAATCTACTTCTTCGCGCGTCCATCCCTGCGTGTTAGGATCCAGCGTGCCGAAGGCGTCGGCCTCGAACAGAGTGCGGCGCATGGACTGAACCATGTAAGGGAACAGACCACCAGGTTCCGCGAGGCTGGTCATCAAGCTGGGGCCGTAGAACGAGACCAAACCCGCTTTGTGGCAGGCGAAGTGTGAAACGGTGGTGTCGGAGTGGCCCAGGAAGACCTTGGGGTGAGCCTGGATCAAGTCCAAGTCGAGGTGGGGAAGCAGGCGCAGCGAGTCATCGCCCCCTGAGGCGGTGATGATGCCAGCAATCGCATCGTCGGCGAAAGCGGCCATGAGATCCTCGGCGCGGCCCTGGGGGTTTTGGCCGATCCACTCCTCGTCGCGCAGGGTGTTTGGCATCTCCACGACACGCACCCCGAACTCCTCCTCAAAGAGGGCTTTGCCCCTGGCATAGCGCAAGGGAAAGGAGTGAGCGTCGCCTGAGGAGAGAGAAACCACGGCGATGGTATCTCCAGAACACAGCATATTGGGCTTGAGCATGAAACGCCTACCGGCGACTTCGAGGCCAAGTGCAATACCTTCGTGCATCACACAACGTGGAGGGAGAACTACCTTGGGGACAGGAAACTCTGCTCATCCGCGTCACGCGCAGGGAGCAGCTCTGATCTGCAAACTCAACTCTTTCAGTTACTCGACTCTCTTTCTTCCCTTTCGATATAAGCCGCGATCTCTGGAGTGGGTTCTTTGATGAGCCTGGCCAGCCCCAGCAGCTTCTTCCTGGCTTCCATGCTTTTAACTGGCGTTGTGCCCAGGTGTTCCATCTTGCGCACACCCACAACACTCAGTCTCAGAACGAACGCCAGATGCTCGCGCGTCCAACCCAGGCCGTGCACCCGCTCCGCTCCCAGCGCGCGCCGGATCTCCCACACCGGCCCCTCACCTCTGGCTAAACGAGAAGGCTCACCAGCCACACGGCGCTTCGTGGGAGTTGGAGCCGCCTCCTCACTGCGGTCGGGCGTGGGCGCCTCTTCTTCGGGCGCGTTCGACAACGGCTCGTTCAACCACGACGCCGCGAGGTCGCTTTCGTTGCTCTGCGCGTTTTTCGTGGATACCGTGGAGGGCGTGATGCGGGCCGCTTCCAGGGCGGCGCGCTGGATGAACGAGGCGAGGGTGGTGCCGTGCAGGGTGGCAAAGGCTTCAAGTTGCGACAGATCCTTGGGGCTAAAGGACAAAGTAACCGTTGGTGTTGATGTGGATGTAGCTGACATAATTACTGGAACAGGGGGAGCACGCAAAAGCCGAGCCAGGCAGTATCACTAACACATGGTCTATTCTTATCACTGAGACACGAGCGGTTCTTTCTACTGCGGTTGCAGGGAAGTTTGCGTGCTCGTTGTTATTCAAACACGCAAGCTGCTCAGCGATGAAACTTACATTGCGCGGAGCGAAAACTTCTCCGAGGCTTTTCGGTCGAGGGAACAAAAAGCCCGTTCTTTTGATCCACAGTTTTGAGGCATCTACATCATGAACCTATTCTCCAAACCAAAGCCCAGGGTCCAAAGGATCTTCGCTGCAACAGGTCACCGCCTGACCAAGAGCCTTTGGGCATTGGGCCTGACGGCACTAATAAGTTTGGGCGGTTGCGGCGCACAAGGAGAACCCGTGTCCAGCTCTGGCAGTGCTTCTGCCAAAGCTCCTGCTCCCCCCGCGCAGGCTGATGCAGTAGATAATGCGGGGGTTTCCAAAGCGGCGGGCAAAGAAAACGCCACTGGCGCGCCGAACACGGCTACGGCACAGCTCATTCAGTCTGCCTCGGCGGTGCCGCGCAAGATCATCTACAACGCAACTGTCGACTTGGTCGCGGACAACTTTGCCACCGCCCAGAGCGGCTTGCTAGGCCTGATCCGCAAGCACGGCGGCTACCTGGCCGAGACCACCATCGGCGGCACCCCTGGCACACCTCGCCAGGGCACCTGGAAGATCCGCATTCCAGAAAATCAGTTCGAGGCTTTCATGGCTGCCGTTGTCAGGCTCGGAGAACTCCAAACCACCCATACCGACTCCCAGGATGTCACGGCGGAATTCTATGATCTCCAAGCCCGCATTTCCAACAAGCAGGTCGAAGAGAAACGCTTGCTGGTTCACCTCCAGCGCTCCACGGCCAAGCTCAACGAGATTTTGCAGGTCGAACGCGAAATTAGCCGTGTGCGGGGCGAAATCGAGCAGATGCAGGGGCGCCTCCGCTTGCTGGCCAACATGACTTCGCTCACGACCATCACCGTCACCTTGCGCGAAGTCAAAGGTTATGTGGCGCCTAAGCCAACAACATTCGGTTCCCAGATCGCTCGCACGTTCCACACCTCGTTCGGGGAGCTGCGCGACTTTGGCAAGGGCCTCGTTCTCCTCATAGTTGCGGTCTTGCCGTGGGCCTTTGTATTGATGGTGGTCGGCCTGCCCCTCTGGCGCCTGAGGCGCCGTTACTACCCAAGGCCGTAACAAACCCTCGCCTGGTTTTCGAGAGAGCACATACAGCCATGCCTACGCCATGAGGCGACTGGATTGTTTTAGCCAGACTCACTTCACAGTTTCTCAACGGTTTCGGCATCCTCGCCACCTAAAGGAGCGCATTGCTGGGCGATGATGCGCCACTCGTCCCGCTCGCGTGGCACCGTGCTACGAGCGAGCCGCAGCTACGTTTCAATCCCACAAAGCTCGATTAAAGGCCTTCTTTGGTTTTGCGGCCCTGGCCTGGCCGGATTTGTTTCAATCCCACAAAGCTCGATTAAAGGTTCGTCGCACGACATCGACGCGCAGTGCCGAGGGTTCGTTTCAATCCCACAAAGCTCGATTAAAGGGCGCCCGCCACTTACAAGCCAGATGCCGCGCTTACAGGTTTCAATCCCACAAAGCTCGATTAAAGGCCCTGAATTTGAGTTCGCGCAGCAGATGGCCACGTTTGTTTCAATCCCACAAAGCTCGATTAAAGGCGCGCTATGATACAGCGCGGGCCTCTTTGTTTTTGTGTTTCAATCCCACAAAGCTCGATTAAAGGCCCGCTACCTGCCCGAAGAGAATAAAACCACCTATTGTTTCAATCCCACAAAGCTCGATTAAAGGTCATGCGACGAAAAAAACAACCAGTTTTCGAGTGCAAGTTTCAATCCCACAAAGCTCGATTAAAGGGGCGTAGAGGCGCGAGCCGCAGCGAGGGCAGCGCACCGTTTCAATCCCACAAAGCTCGATTAAAGGGGCGCGATAGTGGCCGCAATCGCGGGCCGCTTGCTCGTTTCAATCCCACAAAGCTCGATTAAAGGTGGGCGCAATGATGATGTCAGGTAGAGCGTGCCGCCGTTTCAATCCCACAAAGCTCGATTAAAGGGCTCACTTTAAACGCTTTCTCTGCATGTTTCAATCCCACAAAGCTCGATTAAAGGGGGCGTCATTCCTGGCAACACCATCAATTGCAGCTAAGTTTCAATCCCACAAAGCTCGATTAAAGGAATGACGCGGCTCTCGTCGAGCGGCGTTTTGCAGCAGTTTCAATCCCACAAAGCTCGATTAAAGGCCAGGCCGATCTTGGGGGCGTTGGCGCCCACGAAAACGGTTTCAATCCCACAAAGCTCGATTAAAGGCCGCTCGCCGCCGCACCGCTCAAAACCACGTCGTTTTGTTTCAATCCCACAAAGCTCGATTAAAGGCACCCATCGCTTGATGCGTGGGGGTGTCGGACACAAGTTTCAATCCCACAAAGCTCGATTAAAGGGATCATTTCGAGGTCGTGCGCCGCGCGGAACCTGAAACGTTTCAATCCCACAAAGCTCGATTAAAGGAAAGAGTTGGAAGCGGTGCGCCATCTGTGTATTGAGGTTTCAATCCCACAAAGCTCGATTAAAGGGTTCCTGGTGTTCGCCTGTCACATGCTGCTTGATAGAGTTTCAATCCCACAAAGCTCGATTAAAGGCCGCAGAACTGCACGAGCTGCGGCGCGCAGATCTGGGTTTCAATCCCACAAAGCTCGATTAAAGGGTGCGCTATCATGGCGTGGGCGGCGTAAGCGTGTTTCAATCCCACAAAGCTCGATTAAAGGGCGCTATCCGCTTCACCACTCCAACCGCGAAGGCCGCGGTTTCAATCCCACAAAGCTCGATTAAAGGGAAGTGAGAGCGCGTTTCCCGCGAAAACTACGGGAGGTTTCAATCCCACAAAGCTCGATTAAAGGTTCAAAGAGCGCATAGATTGCCCCAGCAGCATTCTCTGTTTCAATCCCACAAAGCTCGATTAAAGGGCGCGGTTTAGTGGAGCGTTCCAATGTCTCTATGAGTTTCAATCCCACAAAGCTCGATTAAAGGTGCTTGGGGGCAACATAAGCTCGCCCAATATCCCAAGTTTCAATCCCACAAAGCTCGATTAAAGGCCGCTCCCCACAATTTCAACGGCGGGCGCCATTTCCCGTTTCAATCCCACAAAGCTCGATTAAAGGCCAAAGTTCAGAAAACGAGCTGGACGCGCTTTTAAAGTTTCAATCCCACAAAGCTCGATTAAAGGGCTCGCGGAGTTCATCTATCACGACAAGAAAAAAGTGTTTCAATCCCACAAAGCTCGATTAAAGGACCAGCGTCATAACGCTGCCCGCAACTTTGAGAATGTTTCAATCCCACAAAGCTCGATTAAAGGCCGAGTTGCAACTTTTGCACGAGGGTGGCAATCACACGTTTCAATCCCACAAAGCTCGATTAAAGGTTGTGTTACAATCCTTTTTTGTGTCCCTTGAGGGTTTGTTTCAATCCCACAAAGCTCGATTAAAGGCCGGATTGCCCGAACTTCTCGCCGCTTTAACCAGTAGTTTCAATCCCACAAAGCTCGATTAAAGGTACCTCGTTATCGTGAGCGATGAAGGGGACACCCTTGGTTTCAATCCCACAAAGCTCGATTAAAGGCACCTCCCTGTATAATGGTATTGGCAAACAGCAAAAGTTTCAATCCCACAAAGCTCGATTAAAGGGCGCATACGCTTTGCGGGCCTCAAATTCCAAAAGCGGAGTTTCAATCCCACAAAGCTCGATTAAAGGCTCAAGTTCCTTCCGACGCTTTACGACAAGTTCTCGGTTTCAATCCCACAAAGCTCGATTAAAGGATATTCCTTACTTCCTCCGCGCCCGCCCGCAGACGTGGTTTCAATCCCACAAAGCTCGATTAAAGGCCGATATATGAGCCGTTGTGCCATTGGCCAAACTTGGTTTCAATCCCACAAAGCTCGATTAAAGGTCAAGGCACCCATGCCAAAAGCTCCGGCCCTGATACGTTTCAATCCCACAAAGCTCGATTAAAGGGCTGGTGCCGTTGCAGTGCCAGCCGCTTGCGCTCGAGTTTCAATCCCACAAAGCTCGATTAAAGGCACTGTCCCTGTCCGTGCTTTTGGCGAGCAAATTCTGTTTCAATCCCACAAAGCTCGATTAAAGGCAGAGCGATTTATCAACTTTCAACCTGCGCCTTCCCGTTTCAATCCCACAAAGCTCGATTAAAGGTCATTTGCTCTGCAAAGGCGATGTTCGAGAAGGAATGTTTCAATCCCACAAAGCTCGATTAAAGGTTGGCCGATAATATCAATCTGACCAACTTTCAGAGTTTCAATCCCACAAAGCTCGATTAAAGGGATCATCGCGCGCCGATACAATCAAGCTAAAGTTATGTTTCAATCCCACAAAGCTCGATTAAAGGACACGGCGATTCCGCCGCCTGTCGATTGTTCTCCCTGTTTCAATCCCACAAAGCTCGATTAAAGGAGTTTTCGCTCGAATGACACCAAGTCCTTCACTGCCGTTTCAATCCCACAAAGCTCGATTAAAGGCCCCAATTCTCGTAAAGGGGATTAGATGAGTAGGTTTCAATCCCACAAAGCTCGATTAAAGGTCGCGCGCCGCCAAAAACGAAGCCGAAGACATTCTTTGTTTCAATCCCACAAAGCTCGATTAAAGGCGTCCAGCTTCTGTTTCAGGGCTGCGATCTCTTCTTGTTTCAATCCCACAAAGCTCGATTAAAGGCGATCCGAGCGGCTCGGTTTGCATCGAGGGCGGCAAGTTTCAATCCCACAAAGCTCGATTAAAGGCCACCCTGCGCCACCAGTTTTTGCATAGGTTTGAGCGTGTAAAGCTCACCAAAATTTCAAGGTGCGCCCACTTGCCACGCGTCGGGTCACGATGCAGCAAAATGTCCGAGGAGCCGACGACCTGAAACTCGCCCTGCACTTCATTTTACCTAAATGATGTTGCTCGTCCCCAGTTTCTCCACGCCCATCACTTCGCGAGTCAGTTTGGCTGCGCCAGGCACGATGTAAAACAGCACGCTATCGTGGTTTGGGTCGATAATCTCGTGCAACTCCGCCTGAATTTGACGCAGCGTCGCCACCGTCACCTCGCCCTCGAAGACCGAGTTCTGCACCCAGTTCAGCCATTTGCGCAGGCACTTGCACACCTTTCCCACCCGCTTGACATCGATGTCGTAGACCACAATGATCTGCATCCTGATTCTCCCTGTATCCAATGAAACTTCGACTCACCACCAGCACTTGAAGGGTTCGTAGCTCTCCAAACCCAGCAGATGCTTTTGCAACTTGTAGCACTCCAGGCGCACTAAACGACGGTAGGAAACACGCTTTTTGAGCGTGCGATGCTCGAAGGTGTCGCGCAGCTTAGCGTCCCAGGCCGCCACGAAAATCTTGCGCCCCTCTTCCTTGAGGTAGCAGAAGTTGAGGCTCGCATCGAAGTGCTTGGGCGTGATCTCGCCGTTGTTGACCAGCTTGAAGATGAGACGATCCACCAGAGCCGGCTTGAAAATTTCGGCCACATCCAGAGCCAGCGAGAAGCGCCGGTCGCCAGGTTGGTGCAAAACCGAGATGGTGGGATTGAGCGCCGTGCGGTAGATCTCGCTCAGGCACAGCGTGTAACACAGGCTGTTGCCAAACGAGACCAGAGCGTTGATGGGGTTGTCGGGCGGGCGCTTGACGCGCTTCTCGAACTCGGCCCACGGCGCGGCGAACATCTGGGGCCAGGCGCGGTAGTAGGTCGCGCGCATCGTGCCTTCCAAGCCCATGACCTCTTCCACCGTGCCTGCGCTGTTAAGCAGTGATCTGGTGGCTTCGATGGTGTCGATGAAGGCGCCAACGTCGCGGCCTCGGCTGGGCGCACCATAGTAGCGCAGGGTTTTGAGGATGTTGAAACTCGCGCCTTCCACGATGCGCCGCGCCAGATCGACGCGCTTCGAAGTGTCGGCATAGAGCAGCGCCTGCGCGATGGTGGTTTTGCCCGACACGACTTCCTGGCGCGGCCAGTAGCTTCCGGTATAGAAGCCAAACCAGTTGAAGAAGTGCATCGGCACGCGCGAGCGGCCCAGAAAGTTGAAGAAGCGGGCGTTGAGGTCGCACTCGCCAAAGAGGTAGATCGCCTCGATGTCTTCGACGGGCAGGGGCCGTTTGGCCAGAGTCGGGCGCGGCTGGTAAGGCCCCTCGTCGAAAGCACACTCCTCGCTCGCATCGTCCAGGTCTTCAAGTGTGCAGCCGCCGTGAAACGCCGCGTCTTCCAGTTCGGGGCCTTGAGGCGACTCGCCCGCATCCTCGAAAGGCCGCAGGTAGAGCGTGTTCTGGTGGCGCTGCAAGCGGCCGCTCGAAAAGATGTAATAGGGGCGTTTCATGATCAGGAGTAACAAAGGTCGAAGTAGGCGCACCTGGAGCAAAAACGGAGGTTGTCGAGGCGCGGCGGCACCTCTTCGCTGCCCAGAATCGCTTTGACCTGGGCGAGGGCGTCTTGCAGTTCGAGTTCGCCCGCCGCGTCGAGTTCGATGCTCTCGCGTTGCTTGATTTCGGGGTAATCAATGACGCCGCGCGCCGCCACGCCCTTGGCGCGCAGAAAGTCGAGATAAAACAGCATTTGCAAGCGGTGCGCGCGGCTCACGGCCTTGGATTTTTTGACTTCGTGAACCGTGAGAACCCCGTCGTCGCCCACTTTGCTTTCGGCCCAATCCAAAACGATTTGGTTGTCGAGGTTGATTTCTTTCTTCTCGCGCCCGTAAGCTTCCTCGCCGATCTGCTTGCCGATTTGCACCGCTTCGTTTTCGCGCTCCATCTCGATGCCGTTGGAAAACAGCCACAATTTGCGATGGCACACCACCAGGTAGTTGAGCTGCGTGCCGGTGAAACGGTCTTTTTCGAGCATGGGCTTGTCTTAAATACTTCTTGAATCATTCTCAAACAGTGCGTCTGTAACTTGCCCAATTTGCGGCATTTTGATGAGGAGTTAGCGGGATAATTGTTAATTGTGAGGGCCGATCTCTCTTATCAATTCTCCCTTCGTTGGTTTTATTGGTTACGTCAACCTTCTCGAACGTCAACGATGGTGCCATCTCATCCAGTGGGTGAATAACCCCATTTGGCATAGTTCTACCCGCTTGGAAGTGCTGAGAGAAATCTTCGCTTAATTCTGTTCTCTCTTCAAAACCAAGAAATTGAAATAAGGAACCGCGTTTTCCAAAAGTGCTGATTTGCGGCAGCAATTGTCTGAGACGTTCCCGTTGCGGAGCGGCCAAATCATCAAGGGGAAACGCGATTTCGATTGGCCCTTGAAGATGAACGTATTCGCGGAAACCGACCGTAGCCGAATAGCCAATGGGTGCGACGTAATTAGGGTCAATTTCGCCCGATTCGAGTCGAGGTTTTGTGCCCTTCTCGCTCTTCTTGGATTGGAATTTCAGAAAGCAACGGTTAACAACCGCATACTTTGAAGGCCGGATTTGAATAGGAGCCATGCCGCGAATCCAGACAAAATTAGCGTGCGCCCACTCTTTCCCCTGTAAGCGAATAGCTGCTACCAAAAGTGCCATTTTAATCGTGTAGGGCGAAGGCATTAAAAGTGATTTTGCCCCTGCGGTTGTTGCGTTGGAGTAGCGCAATGAAAACAAAGATGTTGGGGCGTAGGTTGCCACTAACCACATAATTACGCCTCCTTTTTAACGGCCTTATTAACATCAAAAGGCGTCGTGTTTTGAACTAGATCGCCGATGATAGCAGCGAACTCCGACAGCGACGCAAATGAGCGCACTTCAATTTTGTTGTCGCCGAGCAACTGCGCGAGCGTGTTTTGGATGCCCTGAACTTCAACGCGATAGTTGTCGCCAATAGGGGAAACCGTTGGCGCAGGACAAATATCATAAGACACCGTGACAACACCTTCAAAACCGATAATGTGCGGGTTCTGCGTGTTGCGTTGCGCGCCGTTTGGCTCCAAAAAGGTGTAAAGCAAACTCTGCAACAGAACTTGATAACGCTCGTCGCGGTTGGCTTGAATAGCAGTCGGCACTTGACGGGAAAGGTCATTGAAACCAACCCGAGCAGCTTCAACATTGACGACAGCAGCGTAAGTTCCAGATGAAGCCGGACGATGGAAGATGTTTTGTCCCAGATTTCCAGCACCGCCTGATTCAATCGCCCCAGCGTCGGCAACTCGCTTGAGGTGAATGAAGTTTTCCGTTGTGGTTTTTTCAGGCAGACCAACGAGCCAAGCCCATTCTACAACTGAATTGCGTGCAGTTGAGCGATCTTGAGTGAGAAGAGTTCCTGTTAAATCTGTGACTGCACAAGCAGCAAGAATCCTATCTGTGACTGCCGAATCAGAAGTTTCGGGCTTGTCCTTGTCAGGTTTGGGGGCGAACTTGTCTACGGCGGCAATGCGGCTGGGATGGCGCATTTTTGCTGGCTCGCAAACAGGCAAACCTTTTTGAATTGCCAATGCCGTCAAATGCTCGACTTGAATATGTTTGAGCATATCGCCACTCACAGCATTGACGGTGTGCAACTGCCCACTTTCGTCAGCGATGGTGACTTGACGGGTGATTTGCTGGTTGCCTTCGGTGCCCTCGTTGTTGAGCGAGTGCAAGTTCATGATGAGGCGTCCGCAGACGGACAGCGCGTAAACAGTGCGTTTGTTGGACATGATGAAAATTATGGATTGGTGGGGACGTTCTGGGTGTTCGAGTCGGGTTGATTGTCGTCGGGGTCGCGCACATCTTTGGCGTAGCCGTAAGCGAGCAGAAGACCACACATGGTCTCAGCGCCAAAGGTGTCGATGAGTTCTACAAGGCGGTCGATGTCCTGGGTGGTGATGTTGGCGCGGCGAAACTTGGTGGATTCGTTGATGGTGCGTGTCGAAGACTTAGCGTTTTCCTCGTTGTAGGTTTGTAAATGCTGCATTAACCGCGCGACGAACTTGTCTTTGTAGGGCGAAAGTCGACGCAATTCTTGGGCAAGCCCGTAATGAACTTCAATGCCCGATGGCAAGTTGTCTTTCTGGTAAAGCGCATTGATAGTGCTTTTGCGGATGGCACGAGCGACGGCTTGAAAATGCGGGTCGCTGACAACAGGGGCAAGTGGTTTATCGTTGGAAGTTTGCTGTCTCAAAATGATCTCCAAATTAGTGATGGAAAGTGCGGCGGGCTGAAATCGGAGATTTTTATCGCCCGCACATTCCATTCGGTAAGCGCCATAAAGCGCAGTAAAAGTCCATAAGTGGCGCAAATCGCCCGAAGACGACCAAGCCAGATAAGCATTAAGAATTGAGCGTGTTTCGCCACGCGAATCATCGAGCGGACGCAGAATCTTGATGTGTTCCTCGACGGCCTCGCGCATTGCTTCGCTGTTTCCATCGGCAGGAATCCGAATCCAGAGCGGCATCGATAGAAAAGTGATGCGCTTCAACTTGAATACATCGCCCATCGCCATGAAATGAGCAATGGAAAATCCACTCACGGCGTTGGCGATTCGCTTCCCTTTCAAGTCCTCATTCTCTGTTTCTGTGGCCGCATAATTCAGAAAAGAGTCTGCGTAGTTAACCGCTGCCAGACACTCCATTTTCGATGAGGTAGTCGCGTCATATGCGTGCGATTTTGGGAAGAAAGTAGCAGCGAAATCGGTTTTAGTTGGATGATGATTCCTTAAAGAGATGCGACGTGGTGTAAGGACAGCAACTGTAACTCCAACCACCTCATCTCTTCCTCCCTTCTTTCTCATGAAACTCGCACAAAAAGCTGCTTCAAAGAAACCAATGGTTTTGAGCCATTCAGATAGCCAAGAGGCTTCGATTTTGCCTCCCTCCGCACCTGAAGGCGAAAGATTATTAATTCCATCTCCTTGACTCGGATTTAGAATTGTTGCAGTTGAATGTTTCACACCAGGAGCAACGACATATTGCTCCGAAAACATCGTTAGGATTTCTCTCAGAGTTGTGGAAATCGGATTTTTTTCAAATTCAAACCAAACTTTGTTTGCTGGATTTATTCCATTCAAACTCCTCAACGCATAAAGCAACCCTATGTGTTTATGAGGCTGCAAACTGAGCCATTGTTCACGCAACAGTGGGTCGTTTGTGCGACTGTCGTTCAGTTCTGTCCATTCTTTCCTTTTATTGGAGCGCTCTCTTTCTAAATTCAAATCGACAATGCGAGAGGAAGCAGAATTTCTTGCGTTGATGATGAATTGCTCCCACAGATCAGCTTCAGACTTCGCCGACTGATACTCTCGATTCTTAGCGGCTTTGTTCTTTTCGTTGGCTGATTCAAGTGCTTTCGACTTCTTCGCTGCTGTTTCGAATTTTTTGACAAGCGTCTTCTCCGCTGCATCAAGAATGAAATATGTGAGTTGTTCGCGTTGTGCCGCATTAACCCACGCTTCTTCGAGTGCAACAGGCAACTCGACACAAAACGCCGCGCCGCAATCAGAAATCACGACTTGATTAGATTTTTTGACGCCCGCTTGCGACAGCACGCCTGATAGAACGGTGGCCAAACCCCAGGCTGTCAAAACATCGGCGTAAGTGTCAGTTGATTTGGGAACAAAATAACGGTCTTGGAACATGGTTAAGCCTCAGCAAAAGAAAATTGGTCGCTGATGCGAAGGGCACGCACTAAAAGCAAATAAAAGAGAAAAGCGTTTTCGTCGTCTTCGGGCTGAATAAGCCAGTCGCTGGTCGCCAATTTGTCGTCGCGCTTGCATTGAGAAGTGATAGGCGAAGCGTCGCTTTCAACAGCACCACAAAAAACTGAGGCGCCGACAATGGTTTGGGCCACATCGCCAGAAGAGAATCTCTCTTTGGCTAAATTCTGCGTTTGAACGCTCTTGATAAACGGCGCGTGATGGCGGGCAATCGCAGAAAAAGCAGCGGCAGCGATTTCCTCATTGTAGCCCAAATCGCCCCACACATCGCGCGTCAAAACTGCGCTTTCAGCAGCGTGAGGTGGACGTGGAAAGCGTTTTTCCACAGCAAAATCTGCTCGATTCGCGGGGTCATAACGAGTGTGCGCGAGAAAATGACTTGCAAGTTCACCCCATCGCTCACGTTGATAACCCCAAACGGCATCTTGCCACGCTTGCGAGAGCTTTCCGACATCGTGAAAAGCCACCACCAAACGTAAAATCTTCTCGAAGTCACCTTGATTCAGTTCGCAACGCGATTCGAGTCGAGATGCCGCATATTTCAAACGGTCGTTGCTCCAAAAATAGCGATTGCACGCTTTCCAAACTTGCTCGATATGTTGCCTGTAGGTCTCGCGCACATAAGAAAATTTCTCTCGTTCACGCCTCACGACACACGGAGACAGGCCCAAATCTTCACCTGAAGGAACGAAGCGCAATCCAGTTTCAATGGAGTAGGAAACAAAACGAGGGTTCAGCGCGATAAGTGAGACGGAATCAAATTCTTTAGGCTGACTGATGGGGAACCACTCAAAGCGCGGAGGTTGACGATTCTGCGACCTTTTCTCATCTTCTTCTGGAGTTTCAAGGCGTGGCATTTTGGCGAACCATTGACCCAAATCATCGGTCATGACATTGCTCGATTCGCCGCTTTGCGCCAACTGCTTTTTCAAAGTGCCTGGGCGTAAGCTCAAACCTTCTAAATCGTTTGGCGTGCGCAAGGATTCTGGCTCTGGCGTAATCACAACCGAAAGTGCATCGACTTTTCGCACCAACTCTTCGTATGCGCCTTGTTCACCCTTAGCAATGACCTCGAAAATTCGTTTTTTGCGATTGCCAACCAGAGCAATCTCCGCTTGATCATTTTCTGCGTGAACTTCTTCTACCCAGTTCAATTCTGCATCGTAGCTAACTGGCTCCGCGTCACCATTGTGGTTGAAATTCCACAGCGCACTTTCCGCTCTGTCAGTTTTCTCAACCAGTTCTTTGGTGTAAGGCAACGCGGTTTCGGCATCATAAATCCAAACATGGCCGCTTTCGTTTTCAAAACGTGCACAACGTCCGGCGCGTTGGATCAGGGAGTTGGCGGGGGCAATTTCGCTGTGTAAGTTGTCGCAGGAGATGTTGATGCCCACTTCAATGACTTGAGTCGCTACTAAAACGGCGGGGCCACTTGCACCGCGCGCAAATAGTTTCAGAAGTTGTTCTTCTTTCTGTTTGCGATGCGCGCGAAAGAAACGAGAATGCAACAGAATGACTGGCACATCGCGTGGTAGAAGTTCTCGGAGTTCTTGATAAATCTTCTGTGCGCTGTCAACGGTATTAGCAACAACGATGGTTCGCTTATTTTGGTGCTTTTCAAGAATCGCGTTAGCATCCAGCGTCTGCGAAACACGATGCCACAATCGCGGCTTAGGAAGCGACTCAATTTCTTGTTTGGACAACTGAATGATGGTCGCTCCCAATTGAGATGACAGCCAATCCAAAACGCAGTTGGTTAGCGTGGCTGTCATCATCAAAGACGGCGTTACTCCTTTGAGCCACTGGAGCATTCCGACACTTGTTCCGAGTGCGCGGCTCATTTCCATCAAATGAACTTCGTCCCAGGCCAGATAAGAACTCACCGTTGCTCCTGCCAACACATTAGCAAGTCGGGCAGGTTGAGACAGAGGGGTGTGCAAGAAACCAGCGATCAGTTGGTCATAGGTTGTGAATGTTAAATCACCCAAGAAGAGATTATCGCCGCGAAATTCTCCTGTTTGTAGCCGCACATCCCGATTTTGCCCTGAATTAAGTGAGTGTGCGGTTGCATCTTTGAATAAGCTGTTTGCCAGGACACGCAGTGGAAGCGCGTAAATCATCTGGCGTGGGAAATCTAATTGTTGAGATGAAGCGTGAAAGAAGGGGAACTGGGCTGCTGCCGTTTTGCCAAAACCGGTCGGGGCGCGCAAAACAGTTGGCTTGCCCGCCAGAACGGATGAAGCGACTTCTAATTGAAACGAGCGAGGCACGTAACCGAAAATGTGTAGGAAGTTGCATTGCATGATTTCACTTTCCCAACTTTCTTACGCCGGAGGTGATTGGTCGGGCAAGCCCGATAAGCGGGACGAGGCTTTCATTTTTTGTGTTGTGGCCTTGAGCGATAGAGAAGCGTGGACTGACTCCTGCCGGCAGTTGCGCCACAACCTTCGCATGGCGCAAAACGCGGAGTTTCATGGCCACGAAATGAAAGATGATGCTCAGCGTCTGCAACTGTTGCAGGCGGGGCGCGAGGCGGGGATGAAAATCGGCGCCCTGGTTCTTTCCAAAGGCGCCAGGGCAGAGGGAAACGAAACGCCGAGTTACGAGTCCGCCGCGCTGGAACTGCTCAACCCGTTCTTTGCGCGCTACGCTTTGCGCGATTTGTGGTGTGACAACGAAATTCAGGGCAAAGCAGCTCAAAAAGCCTTTGAAACCGAACTTCAGCGCTGCCATCGAGCCATTCATCCCAATGCACGCTTTAAGGCGCGCCTGGGTATCTTTTCCGAGTGAGTGTTAGGCGTATTTTTTGGCTTGTCTGAGGTTCCAGTGATGGATGAACCAGTGGAGTCGAGCCTGGAGCCAGTGGAGCGAGCGCGCAAACGCCAGAGATTTGCGAGCGGAGGTAGGACACGCCCTGGCGCAAGGCGTTGTTGGTGCCTTCGACGGGTGAAGTCTCACCCCAGGTCTCCAGGGTCACGCTTGAGGCAGCGAGCGTGCTGAAGAGGCGCCTTTTGCAAAAGCGACTGATAAACGCGATAGCCATCGGTGAACACCAGATCATCGCGCCAGGGCAGAGGCACCTGCTTCCACCATCTCGGCGCTCTGGAGGTCACGCCTGCCGACAAAGAAGGCCAGCACCTGCAAGTTGCGCCGCGACAGCACGATCCAGATCCACACTGCATTGCGCTTGGCCCACACGAAGCTCCACAACTCATCAAGGATCACCTCGTCATGGCCCTTATGGGGCATAAGCGTCTCGTCTAAAGCAGGCAAGGCTTCTACGTTTTTTGAGCAGCTTATACACAGTGTTGGGCGAGACCTTAAACGATGCGGCAGATGCCGATCAGGGGCGTCTTCTCCAACAGCGCCCTTCCGATCATCTCCGCCTTTTCCTGGCTCAAAGAGCGCGACTTGGGAGAAGGTGTGAAGGCCCGACGGCACACGGTGCAATACAAGCGCTCGCTGCCCTGCTGGGTGCGGCCATGACGGCGAACCCGACTCCGATTCCCCGCAGTGAGGGCACGACAAGGTGATGCTGACCATGATCTACAGATTACTCTTTCACACACGATTGGAAAAGATACCCGCGCCTGCGTCCGTCGCACACCAGCGATCTGATTCAACTGGCGGATGTCATGGCTTACGCGCTTCGCACCCAAGTCACGGCACCCTGAAAGATGCGCCCCTGGAACGGTTTCTGTAGGAAGTCGCGGCCAACGGAGCAAATGTGCTGCTTAAGCGCTAACGAGGAAAAGGGGACAGGGGAAGAGTGACCTGCGACTCTATTTCGGCTGAAGGCTGTTGACAAGCAGCATACGCTCGAAAAGCACGTATCGTCATCCCGACTACTGCCGGAGCGAGACTTCGAGTCGCAGGAACCTTTACACCTAAAGATACCCGAAGAACAGCGAAAGTTCCATCAGACCAGGCTCCCAAAACCGCTTCCCGTCAAATTGCCAGCCCCCACGCACCACGCAAAGCGCACCGCTTCCGGCTCGCCTTCCACGATCACGGACACACGCTGGCCTTCTTGTAGAAGTTGTCCTTGATGTGAATCAGGCGCGTTTTAGGGGCGCGATAGGTGCGGTCGAACGAAACTTTCGCGGTTTCGCTCAGGTGCGACAGGCCCGCTTTATCGAGCTTGTGGCGCAGGGTGCGGGTCAGGTAGTCGTTCGCGCGAGGGTCATTGAAGAGAATGTGAGGGTCTTTGTCGCCTTCTTTGTCGCCACGAATAAAAACGGGGCTGTCGGCGCGAAAGATGCGGCGCTCGCCGAACTCCGGCGTGTTTTGAGCCGCAATCTCCACCACTTCCATGCCACAGCACACGTTGGGGGAGCGCAGTGCGGCTTCGGCAACCCTGTGCAGCAAGTCCTGGCCCTGAGGTGTGTCAGGCGCCGAGATGTACCACGTCGCGCCGTGGGAAAGTTGAGCGCGCCGTTACGGGCGCCGCCGCCCTGCAAGCTGCCCACGCTGTAGAGGCTCGGGGTGTCGTGCAGGTCGTTGTGACCCAGCCACCGATGCAGAGCGCCCACCAGGAAGTGGTTGTAGTTGAACGTGACGGGTTCACGGCTGGGGGAGAGAAAAGTGTAAACGCATGGTTTTCGATTAATCCTCTTGGATGGAAAGGAGCGTGGTGTCTTCTTCATACATTCGCGCCAGTTCTTGCGCCTGCGACGCCACGGCTTCTTTGAGTTCGGGCGGGCTCAGAACCTGGGCGCGCGGGCCGTGTTCAAGACCCACCGCGTGAGTTCGCCCAGGCCGCTGGAGCGAAAGTGCACCACGAGTCGACCATCCGGCAACTCTTCGTTGCGCTGGGTGCTGTGAAACGCTCGCTCGCGAATATAAGGGCCTGCGCCGCGTCGAAGCAAACCGCGACATCATAAAGTTGTGGCCCCGATTCGTTGCAGAAAGCCACTTTGCAAAAAGTCCTCGGGGAGAAATCCTCTTGGCGAGCGAAGGTTTGGGGCAGAACCTCAGGGTTCTCAACGCGGGCGATGTTGAAGGTGAGCACCTTCCCCTTGGCGCGGTCGAAGGCCCAGAGATACCAGTCCCCATTGGAGTGCACGACATGATGCGGCTCGACCTTGCGATGCGAACTGTGACCACGATAAGCACTGAAGTAGTTCATCGCCACCACCTTTACCGCTTGCCACCGCTTCGTGAAAGAGTTCGAAGTGGCCTGGGCCGAATGGGAGCGCTCGGGGGCGGGGCAAAAGTCAGATGGCGCCAGGGCGTCCAGGTCGACCGAAATGTGTCCTGGGGCAAGCTTTGCCCGATCTTTTCCACTGCCAGGAGCAACTCTTTCTCAACGACCTTGCCCCACTGGCGCTGTGCAGCTTCGACGGCCAGCACCAAGGCCAGCAGCTCGGGTCGCGTCATGCTCACGGTGGGTAAAGCATAAGTGGGTTCGGTGTAATACCAGCCACGTCGCTCTTTGTGAAAAGCCAGTGGCGCCCCTAAAACGTTGAGGAGGTAGGCGCGGTCGTTGAAGATGACGCGCCGCGCGACACTTCAGATCGGCAGCCAGTTGGTCGGGATGGGGGAACTCCAACCGCCGAATGCGCCGGTCGATTTCCACTAAACGTCGGAGTTGGTCGCGTTTTGGCATTAGGAGTGGCTGGCCTGAATCGGGGCTTTTTGCTCAACCAATAACCACTTTACAACGGCGCTGTGCATCCAGTGTGCACTGAAGAAATTCTGTTGAAGTTTTTTGTAGGGCTTTTAGAATCAGTTTGAAAAGTCCTTTTGCGGTTTGTAGTAGCGCCGCGAGGCGTTTAGAAGCGTAAGAGTTGATCTAAACGCCTCGCGGCGCTACTACAAAAACCGCTTTACCAACAGCTACCGACTTTTCAAACTGATTCTTAGAAAACACGAGTAGCCTTATATGAGTCGCTTCACTTACTTTCTTTCCTTCCCTTTTCACCCAAACAGCTTGCGATCAAACGCGCGGTAGTTGATAGTTAACGCGATGTGCAAGTTAGTCGAGGAGTTTGGCGAACTGGAAGGCTTGAAGCCGTGTTGATACGCCAGGAAGATACAAAGTGTGTGGCACAGGACGGCGCGCAGTAGTCGGCTGCTCAGGTGCCAGGTGTCGCGGGCGTGACACGCCTTGAGTTGCAAGCGCCCGCACCACTGGCTAATGACCGTCTCGATGCGGTAGCGCAAGCGGCTCAAGAGGGCGCTGCGCCTTTTTGTCCTCTGCGGACGTCTTCTTCTTGGGCGGGGTGAGTAAGCGAGCATGAGGTGCCACTGTTTTAAGTTCTTCTTGCAAGGCTGGTGAGTGGTAGTTGCGGTCACCAATGACCACGCCTTCCACATCTTGCATCAGGTCAGGTGTTGCGGCCACATCGGCGACATGAGGCGGGTGTTATCACCAAGCGCCACCTAGCCTGAAGGGAAGGACACCTGCAAGTGCAAGCGGAAGCCGTAGAAGGTCTGGCGAGCGACATGATCAAAGCCGTAGCTGGCTTAGAAGACCTGTAGCCTCTTGGCACTTAAAGCGGCGGCAGAAGGAGGCGCGGGCAAAGCGGCACACCGGCAAAGGCACGCTGTCGAGAAAGTGCAGATGGGCATGATGAGGCAATTGATTCACCAGATGTTGCCACACCTGTTCCTTGAGGCGCCACAAATTGGCGCTCTGGCGGGTGTAGGTGGTGCGATGCACCTGCGGCAGAACCGGAAACAGGGTATGGTGCTGGCGCCTGAACAGGTCGAAGGTGGCTGTGTCCTGTGCATGACCCAGAAACAAGCCCATCACCTCAATGGTGAGCACTTCGCTCTCGCTCAGGAGCGGGGTGGCCCGCTCTGGCGCAAGCGGCCTTGGGGCAGTTGGGGCAAAAGCTGTTTCACGGCATCGTCTACGGTGCAATACACCGCTATAATCATCTCGTCCAAGTTCATGGTGTCCTCGGTTGGCACCAATTGGTTCACCATGTTCTTGGGCGTTTTACAACTGCACTTCGCGTTAGTTAACCTTCGGAATAAGTGAAGTGTGGAGTTCAGGCCTTTTTGAGTTTTGGTTCAGGCCAGAGTTGGGAAGCGGGCGAGGATTTGCCGGTTGACCAAACCCGCGACAACCACCACACGCTGGGTGTGGTTTTGGCGATGGTGGCGGTCGGTTTGTCGCAGGGCTTGGTAGCTTCTCAGGCGTTTGATGGTGTGTTCGACCTGGACACGGTGTTTGGCAAAGGCGTGGTTGAACTCTTTATCCTCCAGGGGCCGCTCTTTTCCACGCGGTTTACGGCGCGGGGTGGCGCCTAAGCCTGGAGGATGCTCTTTGAGGATGCTCTTTGTCCAGCCCCAGATACGCCAAATCGCCCCACGCCCCACATCGGGTTCCAGCTTGTCCAGCAAGGCACTTTGCCGCAACAAACTCAAGTCGAAGTGGGGCCAGGCACACTGGGGGAGACATCCCCGATGGTGCCGTTGTGACGATTGACTGCGACCTGGCTTTTGAGCGTATGCTGCTTCTTTTTTACCACTGTAGAAGCGCTCTTTGGTGTCTTTGGTGTCTTTGGTCGTGCCTTTGGTCGTGCCTTTGGGGCGTTGGACACCTTGCTCGAAGGAGTCAATGATGACGGCCAACTCGGCACTTCCTGGAGAATTTCTTCAAAGAACGACCCCGTTGGCGGGAACGCGAGGCAGCAGGACGCAAGGTGTGTCGCGTCCGGCGGCTTCGAGAAGGGACAGGATACTCCGCAGTGTCCGCAAGACATTGGTGTCGCTCACCCCAAACAAAAAGCCCAGCACTTCCTGAGTGGGATAGAGGCGCAGCCAAATCACACTCAGCAACACCTGCTCGCGCGGTGGCAGTTGCGGCCAGCGCCCGCTGCCAAAAAGCGCGTTGACGGTCAGCACGCTCCAAAGCGGCGCGGTAACTGACCTCATAAGCGAGAAGAATCTCTTCCAGTAACGCCTCAAACTCGCGCACAAAAAGCCCGTGAAGCTGCGAAAGGCCGCAGCGTTGGCTACTCATCTCTGGTAATTAAACATCACTTTTCTACTCTACTCTATTCAGAGGTTGCTAGTTCTGCATGATGTCCTTTGGAGCACGGTGTTTGATGGAAGCGCGCTTCCTGATGTTGTCCACACAGCATTTCGGCCATGATAGACCCCAAGTTTCTGACTCCAACGAAGTGCTTTGTAGCGCCCAGCAGGTCGGCCTTAATCGCTTCGTAAACGCGACGCGGCACATCCGGCCCAACGAGCGAATCGGCGACGGCATCGCACACTTCATCCACTTGCTTTTCGCTGTTCAATCCGACGACGACACTGGTCACACGCGGGTCGGCCAGGCAGAATGCAGCGCGAAATTCGTCCACGAGGCCGGCTCCTCGCCCAACGCCTGTTTCACTTTGTCGAGCAGGGCGTAACGCGGCGCCCAGTTCGGATCGCGGGCGCGGTCGCCTGCGGGCGTTTATCGGGGTCAATGCGCGCGTCGGTGAGCATCCCTTCAAAAACGGGCGGATGCCGATGAAGCCGTAACCCTGCGCTTTGAGAACATCGAAGAACGGAAACCATCTCCATTTCGAGCAGGTTGTAGTAGGCGACCAGGCCCTCCATTTTGCCGGTTTCGAGATTCGCTTTGGCGAAACCTGGCGTGTAAGGAAACGGTGCCAGATAGCCGACTTTGCCTTCGTCGCGCGCAGCGTGTTGAAAATCTCCAGCGTCGGCTCCAAACATTCGGCGATGCGCGGGATGCGCGTCGCGTCGTCATTGGGGTCGGCGCGCAGCAGCCATTGCACGATGTGGATTTGGTCGGTGTGCAAGTCGCGCAAAGCTTCTTCGATACGCCCGCGGAACTTGTCAGCGGAAAATTCGGCGTCTTTGAAATCTGGGATGGGCACTTTGATGATGTGCTTGATGTCGCCGCGCTGCGGGTGCGCTCGCAGCGTTTCTTCCATCGCCCAACGCGTGCCGTATTCATAAGACGAGTGCAGGAAATTGACGCCGCGTTCCAGCGCGCGCGACAGGGCGCGTTCGCCTTGCCTGGATTTGTCATCCCCTCCTGGGGTCTTGGCAGAAAAGCGCATCGGCCCGAAGCAAATTGGGCTGAGATGCAAGTCGGTGCGGCCATAGCGTCGCAGTTGCATGATTATTCCTTTGTGGTGCTGGCTGCTTCGGCGCTGGCCGCGCTCAAACGCCTTTTGGCTTCGTCGTAGGTGCTTTGTGGCAATGGCCCACGCGCCGCAGCCTGCACGTTTTGCTGCAAATGTTCGTGGCTTTTGGTGCCGACGATGTTGGTGCTCATGCCTGGATGCGTGTTGGTGAAACGCAGCAAAAAGCCGGTGCGGGTTTCGCCTTCTTCCAACAGTTCATCGAGCTTCGCCTTTTCCCAAATCGACCAGCGATCTTTACTGCCGAGACCCGACCCTGGTTCGCCGCGCGCCACGCCGCCGCGCACGATGACGCCCGCGCCCGCATCGGCAGCGCTTTGAATCAGGGTTTCATGCGAGCGTTCCAGAGCCGAATAGGGGATTTGAAATACATCGAAGACGCCCCACGTGATGTAGGTTTCCAAATGCGGCGTCGTGGACGAGATGCCGATCCAGCGCACTTTGCCCTGCGCCTTCATCTCCTGCAATGCCGCCACGAGATTGCCCTGCTCGCACTGCTCAACCGTGGGATTATGCAGTTGCATCACGTCCACATAATCGGTTTTCATGCGCTCCAGGCTTTCGTGCAGGCCGCGAAAGAGGTTGTCTCGCGTCCACACGTGCGGCGTGTCGTCGGTATTTTCGTCTTTGTGAACGACCGTGCAGCCGCATTTGGTGGCCAGCAAAAATTCACCGCGCCGATGCGACAGATAGCGCCCGATGTATTCTTCGCTGCGGCCATAATCGTTGGCGGTATCAATGAAGGTGATGCCGGAATCCAAAACGGCGTTGAGAATGCTTTCGGCTTCGCTGTCCTGGACGGGGCGCCCGCCCCAGATGCGCGGCCCGCGCACTTCCATCGCGCCGTAGCCCAGCTTCGTCACTTGCAGTCCGGTGCGGCCCAGCGTATTTTGCGGCAGTGTTGTGTTCATAGGATGTTCCTTCCGTTAGGGAAATTTACTTGACGGTTTCGGGCGCGTATTCCCGCAGCCAGCCGCGCAGCGGCACATCGTCGTCGCTGGGCGAATAGTGGCCGTTGCAATTCAGACCGTAACCCAAAAGCTGCTTTTGGATGGCGTCGCACTGCGGCCACAAATCCTGCACCGTCATATCGTCTTTGGTGCGATTCCAGCGATAGCCGTAACCGTAGAAGAGGATTTTGCGCGTCACATCCGACCAGTTGGGACTCGGCGTGTGCCACAAGCGCCGGTCAAAAAACACCGCTGTCCCAGGTTTGGCCAAAACTGGAAATGCGCCTTTAGGCTGGCCGGTGCCGTTTTGCGGTCGTTCGAGGTCGTCGTGCAAATGACTGCCAGGAATGATCCAGAAATTGCCGCGCCCTTCTTCGCTCGTGTCCGACAGGAAATAGGCGATTTTAAGCGACAGGCGCGGGCGCGGATGCGATTCCATTTCCTGATTGACGCGCCCCGAATCCTGGTGCCAGCCGAAGGTTTTTTCCTCGCCCGTAGCGGGCCGCGCCTGGCCCGATCGCGGCGTCACGATGAGATGGCCGCGATAGAGATAAATGTTCCAACCCAGAATGCCCCACACTTTGGGCAGAATCGGCGGGTAATCAACGAGTTCTAAAAAGGCGGGGTCGTCGGGGATGAAGTTGGGGTAGAACAGCGCCTGCGAATCAGGGTGTCCGGCCTCCACTCTGGCGGCGTGGATCGCATCTGTTCTGGCCGTGAGGTTCTCGATTTGCTGCGGCGTGAGCACGTTCTCGACTTGCAGCCAGCCGTGCTGTTCGAAGTGCCCGCGTTCCTCGTCGGTCAGTTGATATTCCAGACAGGATCGATTCATGGCGCGTTTCTCCTCGATGCAAAGCATTGGCGGGACGGCATTTTTGGCAAATTGCCCGCCATCCAACGGGCGGAGGAGTCAGTTTGAGGAACTGAGGGGATCTGATCCCCAGAAGGTAGATGAAACCCAAAGGCTTCGCCAACTGGAAGAAAACGCCCCTTCAAGCATTCACATAATAGTTGTTATCGAACGTCCTTTTTGCGGTTTAATCACGTTGTTGTGCCGTCGCGCGCAACATATAGCAGCCGAAGTGTTTGTCAGAGAAATACGGACATGAACATGGAAAATCTCAAGCGCAACGGGTTCTTAATTGTCGAAGCCATTTTCTTCTCGGCCCTGTTTCTGTTCGCACTTGTTCTGGATGGTGCAAGCGCCGTCTCATTGTCTTGGCAATTCTACTTGGCAATGGGATTCTCGGCTCTCCTCTTGACGTTGCCAAGTTTCTTGTCGTCACAGCGCAAACAAACTATGTGGCTTTTCTCAGTTTCAGTTTTGGTTTGTTCACTCTCCACTTTTTGGCCGTCAGTCCTGTCAAACCTTTCATGCGGTTCCATCGTGACATTGGCAACGGGATGGCAACTCAAGAGGTTCAATACTTATTCAGCCAGCATTTTCCCAAAGATGGAAGATTTCGCCAGCCAAGATTGAGCTTGGGAGTCGGTATACCTTTCGATGCCCGTTATGGCGCAGATGTTACTGACACCCCAACTCAATCGTTTCATTATTCTTGACCCTACTGACGGCAGATTCAATTCTGAAACCTTAACTGTCTATTTCAAAAATGGCAGAGTAGTCGGAACCGAGTATTTATCCGATTAAGGCCGATTAACCGCAGCGGAACAAGGCGCTGTCCCCAACGGCTTACAGCCCCTCGCGGGTGCCCCTCAAGAATGTCCTCCACATCATTCCCATCCTCAGCCTCTCAGCGCGGCCAGATCGAGCGAAGCGCTGCGCCCCAATTTTCACAGGAAAGCGATAGCTGGCTTCGTCTGAACATATAGGGAGCCGCCCCCCTGCCCGTCAAGGCCTTTCGCGGTTCGATCATATCTACAGAAAGGCCCTTTATCGGCCCAGATATTGTTCGTCGCTGACTTTCTCCAGCCAGTCGGCTTTTTACCCTCAAGCTGTTCCACAATGGCAATGTGCGTCATCCCAGTGTTCGCCGTAGCGCCGTGCCAGTGTTTTTCCCCTGGCGGAAACCAAACAACGTCACCAGGCCGAATTTCTTCGATTGGGCCGCCCTCACGTTGCGCCAGACCACACGCAGCCGTTACGATGAGCGTTTGACCCAGAGGATGCGTGTGCCGGGCCGTCCGCGCGCCAGGCTCGAAGGTGACACTGGCGATGAACACGCGCGCCGTAGCCTCGGCCTGAAACAAGGGGGCAATGCGCACCGTGCCGGTAAAATACTCGACCGAGCCTTTTCCCGATGGCTGTGATCCGCTTCGTTTGATCTCCAGTTTCTCAGTTCCTCCACTTGGCCTTCGAGAGCCACTCATATCTACAAACGCCCCAGCTTTGCACCCTAAGTCGGCTTTCAATGTCCACCCGCGGTTTGCTTTCCAAACACCGTGTGGCATTCGGCCCGTTGCTCACGAAACCACAAAGAAATCAGAGTCGCGAACGAACGTCCCGGCTTTACAGAAAGGGCACTTTCGCCCGTCCAGCTCGAAAGTGTCGGCTATCTCTTGCGAATGGCACTTCGGGCACTGATCGCTCGGCGCCTCGTAATCCACCATGAACTCCGCGCCGCAACCCAGGCACAGATGGGGAGAATCGTTGCCGATGCACTTTTCCAACTGCTCGTGGTCAGGATGATAGGCATATTCTTTAGTGCCGTTTTCATCGAGGTAGTAAGGGTTGCCGTCGGACCAAGCCTCAATTGAGGCTGAACAGCGGTTGCACACGTGGTTGATTACTTCGGCCATCGCGGTAACTCCTCCTTTGAAGCATAAGCCCCTCAGTCCCAGTCATACACAACGACCTCGATGCCGCGCTGTGACAATTGCTGGCTGATAAGCGGCTCGATGAGTTCCCACTGGCCACCCGCCAAACCGCAGCCGATGCGCGGCATGTGGACCGAAGCGCCCAGCTCTAACGATTTGTCACCAACCTTGGCGAGTGCCGCCTCTATGGCGGCGTAACGGACCGGCGGGGTGCCGTCGTCGCCTTTGACCTTGATCTTGTGCTGCCCAATCATGTTGGCAACCCACAGTTGAGGCTCAATGGGCACAAACTGAACGGCTCCCAGCCCATAGTCATTATTCTTCCGCTCGGCAAACCAGTCGTGAAAGGCCTGCTCGGGCTTTCGCGAGCGCTTCGACAGGGCCACGACAAAGCCCTTGCCCCATCTGCCTATGTCGTTGCAGACGTGGGCGATTATCTTGGGTCCTTCTCCCTGCGGCTGGGTCGCATCGCCCCGGACGTAAGTGATCGATTTCATGATGTGGAAAGTATCGTTCGCACAACTACGGTGAAGCCACGATTGCACCTTCTCGCACCGACAGCAACCACGCTAGTCCGTGACCGCGTTCTCCAGAATCGTGAACTGCTGCCTGTTGCAGTCAATCTGGGCCAGCACGCCCAAGGGCAGCACGAACATCGGGTCGGTGTGTCCGAAATCCATCTGCGTTATGATGGGCAACTGCATCAACCCTTCTTCCTCGCGCACGACCTGAAGCAAAGCGCGCTCGTATTCGATGAAGTCCACAACTGGCACCTGGCCGCCCGGTCTGCCTAATAGAATGCCAGACAAATTCTTCAAGATTCCCATCGCGGCGTAGGTGCGCAGGGCGTAGCGCAGCATGGCTGGTGGCGGCGCCTCTTCCGACGTTTCCAGAAAAAGAATCGCATCCTGCCACACTTCGGGGCGTGGCCACAGGCTGGTGCCGCGCAGAAAGTTCACCACTTCCAGACACCCACCGATCAGGCGGCCTTGCGCGACGCCTTCGCCTTGCACCCACCGCCACGGCAAAGGTGGATTCAGCGCGCGTCTGCGAGTCTGGTTTGCGGGATCAGCCCAATCCAGATGCTCAACCGTCCAGCCCTCACGGCTGGGTTCGATGACACCGATGGGGTCAGAACTAAACAGCGTGAGACGAACCGACTCCACCATGTAAGGCATTAACCCGCAGTTCTCGCCAAAGCCTGCCATCATCGAGGGCCCGTAGAAGGAGACCAAACCCGCCTGGTGGCACATGAAGTGGCTCACGGTGGTGTCGGAGTAGCCCATGAACACCTTGGGATTGGCGCGAATAACCTCGAAGTCGACAAAGGGCAGCAGCCGAATCGAATCCTCGCCGCCGATGGTGGAGATGATGCCCGCTATGTTGGGATCGGCAAAAGCTGCCATCAGGTCCTCTGCCCTTGCCTGCGGGTTGCGGGCGATCCACTCGCGGTCGCGCAAGGCGTGCGGAGTTTCGACAACTTCCACGCCGAACTCATCCTGCCACTGCCGTTTACCAGCCTGGTAGCGGTGTGGAAAGCAACCAGGTCCAGCCCACGACAGCGTCACCGCAGCGACTTTGTCGCCGCTCCTTAACTTCCTTGGTTTGAGCATGGGTGCCATAGGCTGGTATTTTACCGCGCAAAGAGAAGCTTTACTGTTCCATGCAGCGTTGGTAGGTTTCATTTCGCCTATCCTTTCTATCCGCTCATACAAGAACCATGGAAGCCTGCGTCATTTGCCAACTTGCCAAGCACCAACTACGCTCGTGGGTGGTTTATGAAGACGAAAACGTTATCTGCTTTCTTCCTCTTGAGGTCGAAGCCTTCGGCCATACCGTGATCGCACCTAAAGCCCACCATACCGACTTGTTCGGCGTGCCAGCGGAAGTACTGGCCTGTACTCTGGGCGTCGTTCAAAAGGTGGCACTCCATTACCAAATAGTCTTGGGTGCAACGGGCGTCAATCTGCTTCACGCCAGCGGCGTGGCGGCTGGGCAATCGGTGCCGCATCTCCATTTCCATCTCATTCCTCGATTGGACAACGATGACCTGGAGGCTTGGCCCAAGTTGCCTGGAACAAAGTACAGCAAAGATGAGTTACTTCAAAGGCTGCAACTGTAATGACTCTACAAGTGTTTGCAAGGGCTGTTGAAAAGAGGTTGAGACCTCACAAACTCAGGCGGTAACGGCACCCCTGCCTGTGGCCCCTCTGATACAGATCCGTGTCTTCGGGCAGATCGACGACTTCAATTAGCTCCGCGCCCGCCAGTTCACAGGTCCTTCGGGATGCGATGTTGGACGGGTCGCAAGTGATCCAGAGGGTCTCTAGGCCATGGCTTCGCATGAGAGGAAACAGCAGTGTGATGCTTCTCGACGCATATCTGTGGCCTCTGTGCTCGCAAACGACTCTGTAGCCAATGTGTCCGAAGTAGAGGTGGAGACGATGAGTGTCGCCAACTCGAAGATGGATCTCGCCGATCTCCTCTTCCTGCCCTACTCGCACCATCTGGAATTTATACGCGGGCACAAAGCCGATGCTGGGGTCGCCGGGGAATGTCTCGGCCAGAACCAACTCCAAGTCTTCATCGACCAGTGGCCCAGGTTCATGGAACTCGAACATGGTCTTTATTATTTCTAATTTGCGTCGGCTGCGCATCACCAAGAGCCGTGCCCGGCATGAACAATCTAAGGGACCGACGAAGACGACTCATATCGACAATCGCCCTTGACTTCGCGCCTTTCTCGCGCCACGACGAAGGCCAAATACCTCAGACCATTTCCGGGCCGTTCATATCGAAAAAGTGGCAGCTTTTCGTTCCTCCCGCTGCCCCAAAGGCCCACAATGTCCCCTCCTCGCCCACCCGCTGCGCCGCGCCTTGCCACCCTCTTTTGCCGCTTTTCGGCACCTCCTACGCCCACCAGATTACGCTTTTCGCCATCGCTTTTGAAAGCGCCCGATGAGCCGCGCCGCTGAACCCAAACCGACTCTTTGAAGGGGCTCGCAGAACGGACTCATATCGCAAAGTGACTTGTATCACTTTGCACCTTACGCTTGTACACATTTGGGAAGAACAGCCAAATAAGTCAGATGATTTTCGCCGGCTTTCCCGTAGATTTTACTTTATATCGATAAAGTTTTATTCCCTCAGGAGCCCGAAAATGTCCCACAACCTCTCCCCACAGCCGGCGCTACACGCGCGTCTTTTCACTGGAGGCGCAAGGTGAGCCGCTTTAAACCAACACCCAGCTACACGCTCTTTCTGGACATGCTCATCCAGGAGCGAACTGATCGCGGTGTTTCGATCGAGGAGCTGGCATCCCGTTTATCTCTCACCCCCGCCCGAGTGACGGCTTTCGAGAGCGGCGAGCGCCAGATCGATTTCGTCCAGACCCGCCACTGGTGCATCGCGCTGGGCGTCCCGTTTCTCGACTTCATGCTCAGGCTCGACGCGGCGATCACCGCGCAGCTTTCTGATGACCAAGAGCCAGAGGGGGATGCAAAGTGAGCAAACACCGCCCTACCCCGCAGGGTTTCACCCCGTTCACACCCAGCCCCGCCTACCGCATCTTCCTCAATCGCCTCATTAACACCCGCCAGGACAAGGGCCTCTCCCAAGAGCAGCTCGCCCACAAACTCGAGCTTACTCCCGAGCAGGTGACGGCGTTCGAGAGTGGCGAGGCGCCGCTCGGGTTCATAGACGTTCGCAACTGGCTCCTCGCGCTTGGGATGCCCTTTACGCACCTCACCCAGACGCTCGATGACGAGCTTCGCGCGAAACTCGATGCCGAAATTGAAGCCACTGAAGCGCCCGAGTTAAACAAGTACACCCGCGCGGAGCCGCTCCCGCACCAAGTCCCAACCATTCAGGTGCTGTTCTTCCCAATAGGTCAAGCGCCGGAAGTGAGGACAATTCCCAACCACCTGAAGTCGATGCAGGAGCTGGTGGGCGGCCTCATCACCACGTTCGAGACGGGCATCGACGGAACCATTGGTGTCGCTAACGACGAAGCGTTGTTGGAAAGCATGCCGCTCAATCGTTCCGTCTCCGCAACAGGCGCGCACATCTTCGGTCCGTTCTTCGTTGCGGGCGATGCGCCGCACAAATTCCGCTCGCTGGCTCCACGCGAAATGGAGCGCGTGCTCGATGCGCTCGCACCTGAATTGCCCCAAACCGAGTTCCCGCGCATCATCGCCCAGCTTGAGGGCGGGCAAGAGTGGATGGACCTCTGGAACTAAACGCGGAAAACAATCACAACTCACAAAAGGCGCCTGCTCGATGGAGCAGGCGCCTTTCGGGGTGATACCAGTGGCGCCAATTTCTAACGCAAACGCCCTTCACGGTCGGAGGGTGAGCCTATTATTTGGAGACACTTTCGCTGTGCTGATGCAACAGGTCGATGATGGCCTGATGAAGCGGTGGATGAGGGTGGTTTGCGTTCCAAGTGCTCCAGCCGTCCTTTTGACCACGCAACGCCCAGTCGAGAGGAGTTTCGCCCGCGGTGGTGGCAGCAGCGGCGTTGGCACCTCGTTGCAGGAGCACTTCAGCAATCGCCAGGTGCCCGCCGCGAGCCGCAAAATGCAGCGCCGTTGGGTTTCCACGAGCTTGGTTGGGCGCGTTCACATCCGCGCCATAATCCAAAAGGAGAGTCACCATATCCGGTTGGCCGTATATGGTGGCAATGCTTAAAGGCAGTGTGTTGGATTCGGGGCGAGAGTCGCCATTTGCGATGCAGTGCAGGTTCGGCTGGGCTTGCAACATTTTTCGTGCTGCTTCGACAGCGCCAATGGCGCACGCCATGGGAAACCTCAAATTGGCGCCCTGGTCGAGCAGAAACTGCACTACCTCGGCGCGCGAGCAGGCGTATTCTACAGGAGTGTTGTGGTATTCGTCATCGAGCGCTTCGAGGTCGGCTCCAGCTTCGAGCAACACTTGGGCGGCTGCGGCACTTCCGGCTTGATGAAGTGGAGTCGCGCCCCGGATGTCTCTGGTGTGGACCAAGCCCGGGGTGTCGCGCAAAAAGGCTCGCACCTGTTCGGCATCGCCCAGACCCGCTGCCGCGAAGATATTCATCGCTACGCCCCGTTCCACCAGCGCACTCGCCAACGGGTAGTTTTGATGAAAGGCTGCACTTTGTAAGGCTCCCTCGCCCTGCCCGATCAGCAGGGGATCGGCGCCCTGATTCAAAAGGAAGAGAGCGATGTCCCCACGATTAAAACACGCAGCGACTCCAAGAGGCGACACCTCCCCATCACCCGCGGCGGGGTAAATACCTTTAGCGTTGAGCAGATTGGGATCTCCTTCCAGCAGAACCTGAATCTGGGGTTGATCTCCCTTGTCTATCGCGTTCATTATCGTGTGGAACCGCTTCATAAACTCGTCATCTTTCGACGGACGCTGTTCCTGTAAATCTTCCTTGACCATCTCGATCATCTTCTCCTTGAGCTTGTGGCGCGCGGTGTAAAGCCGTCGTTTGACGGTCGTTACCGGCACATCCAGCCACTCGGCAATTTGATTTTGAGGGTGTCCTCCCAGATAAAAGAGCAAAACCACGCTGCGCTCTGCGGGCGCCAGGGTCGCAATAGCCTGTCGCACTTCCCACGCCACTTCCCGCTTTTCTGCGGCCAGGTGGGGGTCGCAATTCGGGCTAATTTCGCCCATTGCGGCCTCGATCCCAACCGTCGCGACCTGCTTTTTGCGTCGGATGCGGTCGCACTGCTTGAACACGATGCGTCGCAGCCAGCTGGGAAATGCAAGGGGTTCCTGCAAAGCCGAAAGGCAAATGAAGGCCTCACAAAACGATTCCTGGGCAACGTCCTGAGCGAGATGAAAATCGCCCAGCAGGAAGTAACCGTAAGCCACAGCCCGGTCCTGAAACTCGCGAACCACTTCGTCATAGGCGTCCACGTCGCCGCCCTGGGCGCGGACAATGAGTTGATTTAGCTCTGGCACTTGGAAGTTCCTCTCTCAGACATAGTCCCACTCGCTGGCGAAAAGGTGACAACAATCTCTGAAAATACCTCGCGAAACGTTAGGGCACGCCCAGTTTCCCGGGTTGTGTACTGCCGAGTTTCAGCAACTGAGGTGCTTTTCCAATTTCTCCTCTGCCTCGACGCGACTTCCTAAACTGCTTCTATGCCCGACTTCATTGCCCAAGACACGCTCGAAACCTTCGCCTCTCTGGCCCACGACCTCCATCTTGCCACCACCGAGCTCCAAAGCGCTTTAAACGTGTTGCAGGGTTCTCCAGACCAAAACTTAGCTACAGTTACGCCCCAAGCCCTCGTCGAGCGGGTGCTCGCGCTGGACGAGCAGCTCTCGCGCACCCGCCTGCTTCTGCCGCTGTGCACCACGGGTGTGCAAGTTAACGACGGCGGGCGTGTGCTTTCGCTTTCCGATCCCATTGTGGAGAATCGCAGCGAGTTCGATGCGCTGGCGCGGGCACAGCTTGAACTCTTGATCGACGATGCGTCAGGTTGATATTCGACCTCTTCCCGGCGTCTCTCCGCATCTTCCGCCCTGTTTCATATCTCCAAACTCAGGATGGGGATGGCTCTCCTGCTGCCGTGTGAGGTCTATTTCCTCTCCAAGCCTATTATCCTTTGTTTTCAATGAAACGCCATCTCCTGCTAATTCTCGCCCTCCTACTATGGGTCGTGCCTTTCTGTGTTGAGGCGGATACCGCACCGGCGCACGCCACGAAGGTTCCGCCCTTGTTGGCAGATCCGCGCGTGTCATCCCTCATCGACGAGGCAGAAGCCCTGTTAGAGCGCGGGCAAGTCGAGGTGGCTTTCCCAAAATTACAGGCACTTTTGGCCCAGACCCGCGAAATCGGGGATAAAGTGGGGGAAGCCCATGTTCTGAATGACATCGGTGCCTCTTATGGATTTATGGGCCAGCCCGATAAGGCACTGGCCTTCTACCAGCAGGCGCTCGCAATTACGCAAAAAATTGGCGACAAATTCACTGAGGCTGGCATGCAAACCAATATCGGTTTGCATTACGCTCAGACCGGCCAGACCCAAAAGGCTTTACAAACCCTGCAGATGGCCTTAGAGATGACCCGCAATGTGGGCGATCAGAAAAGCGAAGCCAGAGTGCTGGGCACTCTGGGCTACATCTATTTTGACCTGAACCAATACCAAAGGGCTCTTTCCTTTTTCACACAGGCGCTGGCAATCCAGAAGAAGATTGCCGATGTGCGGGGCCAATCGTTTTCCCTGAACAATATAGCCATGATTCATCGCCAGCGGGGCAATGCCGATCAAGCTTTAGACTTTTTCCAACAGTCCCTGGACATACGCACGAAAAGCGGCGACCAGATAGGTCAGGCTCAGGTTCTTCAGAACATGGCATTGGTCTACTGGGACACCCGCCAACCTGCAAAAGCCCATGAGTTTTTCCAGAGAGCGCTCGCCCTGGCCAGGCTGACCAGGAACAAACGCCAGCAAGGAACCATCCTCGCCAATATGGCTTCGCAGTCAATAATTTCGGGGCAACTTGAAGACGGTCTCACAGCCCTGAATCAGGCTCTGCCCATCCGTCAGGAAGTTCAGGACATCCAGGGCACGATTGTTACCCTGATGGACATCGCCTTTACCGAAGAGGCGTTGCACCGTTGGCCCGCTGCCAAGGAGCACAGCCGCGCTGCCATCGAGATCATTGAACGACAACGCAATTTGATCGGAAACATGACAGAGTCCAAGGTGAGCTATCTGGAGTCTCAACTGAGAGCCTACGGCTTATATATCAGTCTGTTGCGCGGCGAAAAGGACGAGGCCGAAGCCTTCAACTGGACTCAAAAAGTCAAGGCCCGCTCGTTGATGGATCTGATGGAAAGAGGCAACGTGGATCTGAACAAGGGCATTACCCCCTCAGAGAAAGCACAGCAGACGCAACTTCAGAGGCGGGTGATGCAGATACACAAGGAGTTGATGACTCTCGCCATCGCATCGCAGGCTGATGAAAGGCAGCACCGGAAGCTGAGCGAGGTGGAGCAGCAACTGGCGCAGGGACAAAACGACCTGCAACAGCTCAATGACTCGCTTGCATCGAAATATCCTGATCTGGCGACTCGAAACGTCTCGACCACCGCGACACTGCCAGATATGGGTCGGCTCCTGCCCCCTGACGCAGCCCTTCTCGAATTCGCGTTTCTTCGATTGGATCACCCAATGAACCCCCGCAAGCCACTTGTTCTGTTTTGTATCACGCAGGAGAAGGGACAACCGGTGGTCAAATCGTATACAGTTGCAGAAAACCCAGCACGCCTGATGCGACAAATCGAAGAGTTCAAGTGGGCCTGCTCCCCAGAAGGAGGGGTTGTTGGAGGGGATTATCAAGCCTTGGCGCGTCAGATTTACACCCAACTCATCGGCCCTGCCGCAGAACAGTTGGCTGGCAAAAAGCACTTGCTTATCTGCCCCGACGGTGGACTGTGGGGTTTGCCTTTCCAGGCACTTGTCACGGGGACAAGCGGTAACCAGCCGAGGTTTCTCATTGGTGACTTTGAGATTAGCTACTCCTATAGTGCCAGTGCTCTCCAGGCGATCAGGCACAGGAGAGACCGCTCCACGCCCAGAGATATCCAATCCGACATCGGCCCTCTATCAACTACGGAGTCTTCGGGTGTTTCTTCGCAGTCGCCCCCCGTTTCACAAATATTTCGGCGCCCACAGAGTCCTGGGGTGAATTCCGCTCTGGACAAGATGCTCATTGTGGCCGATCCCCAGTTCAGCGCAGGCATCTCCCCGCTCCCAGGCAGTAAATCTGAAGGCGCCGCACTGAAGGCTCTCTTCCCCAATGCCCTGCTGCTCAGTGGAAGCGGGGCGCAGGAAGCCGTGGTGAAAACCAGGGCCAGCGATTTTCGTTATCTTCACTTTGCCACTCATGGTGCATTCAACGATGCCTTTCCAATGATGAGTAACGTAGTGCTGGCTAAACCGCCCCAAGGTTCGCCAGAGGATGGCTTCCTCACAGCGCAAGAAATCTCCACGTTAACACTTCATGCCGACATGATTGTGCTCTCTGCCTGTGATACGGCGCAAGGCGAGCAACACGGCGGCGAGGGCATCATCGGCCTGGCCTGGGCCTTATTCATTGCGGGAGCGCCGACACAGGTTTTGAGCCAGTGGCCGGTGGAGGATCAGAGCACCGCTCTCTTTATGAAATCGTTCTACTCCAATTTGAAAGGGAACAAGTCGAAGTCAGAGGCCCTACGATCGGCGATGCTGACTCTCAAGAAAACTCCGGCTTACTCTCATCCAGCGTCTTGGGCGCCCTTCATCTTGATCGGGGAATGGCGCAACTGATTTGTTTGACTGCACAGTGCTCGAAACCATCGCTTCTCTGGCTCGCGACCTCAACAAAGCCACCACCGATATGCAAACCGTTTTAAATGTGTTGCAGGGTTCTCCAGACCAAGCCCTGGCTACAGTCACGCCTCAAGCCCTCGTCGAGCGGGTGCTGGCGCTGGACGAGCATCTCTCGCGCACCCGTTTGCTGCTACCCCTTTGCACCATGGGTGTTGGGGTTAACGACGGCGGGCGTGTGCTTTCGCTTTCCGACCTCATTGTGGAGAATCGCAGCGAGTTCGATACGCTGGCGCGGGCACAGCTTGAACTGTTGATCGACGATGCGTCTGGCTGATATTCAATGTCTTCTCTACGTCTTCCGGCATCTTTTACCCTCTCTCACGTCACCAAACTGATGACATTCGGCGCTGTGTCGAACATCTGGGGACATTGGAAGAAATTGAAAGCATTGTGCCAATAGGCCGTCTGTGGTCACTCATATAGGTGAACACCTCTCTCGTGAAACGCTGGCCGGAAGAGCCTTATTCAGACTTCAAGCGGCCCCTGGCGTGCGTTTGATCGATACCGTCAGGCCGTCGAGACCGTGCTGTCGCAGAATCGGCATCACGACGCTCGTGAGTTCCGGCGACTCTGCGACGGCGGAGTTATAACGCATCGTGCCACTATCTCCCCGCTCCACTCCCTGAAGCGTGTTGTCACCCAGGAGCAATCCGCCCTCGCGCAAAAGCGGCAGCGAGAGCCGCAGGTATTCGGTGTAGCCATCTTTGTCGGCATCGATGAAGATGAGGTCAAAAGGCGGTTCATTCGCTGCGGCGAGTTGTTGGAGCGTTTGCGCTGCGGGCCCCACGCGAACCTCCACCTTCTGCGCGACGCCGGCGCGTTCAAAATTGCGGTGCGCGACCTCGGCATGATGCGGGTCAAGTTCCAGGGTGACGAGCTTGCCGTCTTCGGGCAAGGCGCGGGCGAGATGGATTGCGCTGTAGCCGCCCAGAGTGCCAATTTCTAAAATCCGCTTCGCCCCGACGATGAGCGCCAGGAGATGAAGCAGCTTGCCTTCAACGGGGGAGACGTTGATGCCTGGAACGTTTTCGCGCTGCATTTCGGCAATGGTTTCGGCGAGCGCGTCGTCCTGCGGCGCGAAGAGGGAAGCGATGTAATCGTTGTAAATGTGAGTATTGATTTCCATTGAGGCTAATTCCTTTATGCAAGAGGCAAGTGAACCATTCCTGGTTCAAGCACTCCTCGCGCAGTTTGCCGTTGAACGATTTGAGCGCCCTCCAGGCTCATGTCCATTCTGGTTGCTCATTGTTTTGCCCTCCTACCCCTTCACTCTCCAATTCGCTTTCCCCCTCGTTCTCGTCCAAGCACTCGAAGCACATCGGCCCGCTGAACACCAGCATCATCAACTCCTCAAAGCTGGGCGAGCAGTCGGGCGCACCCACTTTTTCGGGATCATTCTCTGGATGTGGGTCGGGCTTTGGCATTGAAACTCAGTCTTGCTCTTTCTGGATTCACTTAGCGCCTCGGGCAGCATCGGATACAGAGCCGATATGCCCTTTGAGGTCGCTCATATCTACAAAAGGTTTATCAGAACACCCTCGAGACACTCGAACAGAGTTCTTCTTCCGTCCGAATCCAACACCCGAGGTTCTTCCCGCATTTCGACCTGCCACCGTTGACAAAGGCAAAATAGGCGGTGCGGACATCCCGTGTGCAGTCGAAAAGCAGGAAAGCACCTCATACCAAACCACCTCGGGAAGTTTGTTAATTTCTTTCGTGAACACAGCCAACCGTTTGCCATACTGAAAGGAGCCGTTTCCTCTATGAATGAACCTGCGCGTCAACCCTTTAAATTGCACCTGCCTGGCCTGCTCAAAGTGCTGGCCGAGCATCTCTATTCCAACAAACAGGTCGCGGTGCGCGAACTCATCCAAAACGCCCACGATGGTTGTCGTCGCCGCCAATCCGAAGCCGCCGAGGCGAATTACACGCCCCATATCCGTTTGGAAATCGATGCGCCGCGCCGTGTTTTGTGCATTATCGACAATGGCTTTGGCCTCACGCGCTCCGAAATCGAGGATTATCTAGCGACCATTGGCCGCTCCTACACTCGCGAACTGCGCCAGAACCTGAGCGCCTTGTCGCCCGATGAGGCGGCCCAACTTATCGGGCAGTTCGGCTTCGGCTTTCTGTCGGCATTTTTGCTGGCCGACGAGGTGCGTGTCGTCACCCGAAGTTTTCGCGGAGACGAGGCCTTTGAGTGGACTTCTGATGGCGGCGAAAACTACCAGATTCGGGATGCGACGCGCGAGCAGGCCGGAACCACGGTCGAATTGCGCGTGAAAGGCGCCGCGTCTTTTGTGCTGCGCGAAGGCCAACTGCTCGAAATCGTGCGCCAATACGCCGATTTTCTGCCGCTTCCCATTTTCGTCGGCAGCGACCCGCAACCCGCCAATTTGCAAACCCCGCCCTGGGAAGCCGCCGATGTCGAGGGCGCTACCCAAAATTACATTGAGCGCGCCTTTGGCGCTGCGCCGCTCGCCGTTATCCCGCTCCACGACCATCAGGTTTCGCTTGGCCACGACACGCTCACCCTGCCGCTTTCGGGGTTTTTGCTGGTGCCGGCGGGCAGCGTGGCTTCCGTGCGCGAATACGGCGATATGCTCGTTTTTATTCGCCGTATGTTTATCTGCCGCGACGACAAGGCGTTGCTGCCGCCGTGGGCGCGCTTCGTGCGCGGCGTCATTGATTGTCCGCACCTCCAGCCCACCGCTTCGCGCGAAGATTTGCACCAGGACGACAATTTCGAAGCCGCGCGCGCCGCGATAGAAATTCAGCTCGCGGAGGGCCTGCAACTTATCGCGCGAAACGACCCTGAGACGTGGGAAAAGATCGTGCGCGGCCACACCGACCTCATCACTGGCTGGGCAGCGCGCGACGACGCCTTTTTCGATGCGGTGTGCGACATCGTCACCTTTCGCACCTCGCGCGGGCCGCTCTCTTTGCCGCAATATCTGGAAGAGAGCGGCGGCGATTTCTTTTTCACCGCGCGCGAACTCGGCAGTTTGCAGGAACGACTTCTGGCCGAAGCGCATGGCGTGCCCGTCATTGATGCGAGCTGGTTTGGCGTCGAGCCGTTTCTCGCCAAATACGCTTCGCGCACCCGCGATTGCAGTCTGGTTCGACTCGATGGACAGTCGCAGGAACTGTTGCGGCCCGTCGAAGACCCGTTGTGGCGCGAGGCGCTCGAATTTTTCGCGCGGCGCGGCGTTGCAGCGCGGGTTTGCGCTTTTGCGCCCGCCGAAGTTCCGGCGCTGATGTTTTACCCCGAAGACGCCGAATTTGCCATCGAAGGCCGCGCCGCCCTCGATGGCGGCGAAATTATCGACCCTCTCGCCGCGCTCCTCGTCGATTATTTGCAAAATCACGCTTCCGACGACGAAAAAGTGGCCGGAACGCTCGTTCTCAACGCTTCCAACGATCTGGCGCGCACCCTCGCAGGGGAAGGCGAAAGCGCCTCGCGCGATGCAGCGTTCGATCTGGTCTGGCAGATGGCGCGGCTCTTTTCGGGCCGCACCCTCAATGCGGGCGATGCGGCGCGCGCTTTTGCGGGTGTCACGGGCGCGGTCGAACTGATGCGGAGCCACCACTGACATGGCCCTTGATTCGTGGCAGTGGCTGTGGGATTTCGAGGACAGGGCGCGGCGGGAGGGCGACGCTTCGCGCGTGCGCCTGGCCACCTTTTACGAAATCGCCGAGCGCATCCCCCACGATTCGCCCGACGAACAACTGGCGGCTTATGAAGCGGCCCGCGCCCTGGCAATCCAACTCGGCGAGCGCTGGTGCGAACTGTTTTACGAGCACTGGGTCATCGAAGTGATGATCTTTGGCAAGCAACAGCCGCGCCAGGCGCTCGACCGTGCCGTGCGCGCGGTTTTCGAGACTTCCAAACCGGAGTTTTCCGCGTTTCCCCAGCGCCTCGACTTGCAGATGAACCTCGCTTCCGCTTATGCGGTCATTGACCCCATTGGCTACGAAACCGAACTGCGCGCCCTTTTCGCCCATATCGAAGCGGGCTGCGACCAATTTTGCGACGGGCGCGTTTACTACTGTCAGTTGTGGGGCTATTTTCTCGAAAGAATCGAAGATCCAGGCGCCGTTGATGCCGGCTATCGTTATTTGGAGGCCGCCGAGGAAAGCGGCGACGACCATTACATCTCGGACGCATTTGCTCTGCTCTGCGCCGCCTTGGTTGAATTCGACCCCACGAACGCGCGCCTCCAACTGCGCGATTTAGCCGCGACGGGAGAAGCCGGTGCGCGGCGTGAGGCGCACAATCGCAGAATAGCGTCCTTTTTGATGTGGCGCGCTCTCGCGGCGCGCTGGGACGGTCAGGAAAGCGAGGCTAAACGCTTTTACCGTCAGGCGATGACGCTGCAAAACCGTTTGCCGCCACCGCGCGCCAGCGCGCTTTTCGGCGCGATGGAATTTCACCTCGCAGGCGGCGACATCGAAAAAGCCCTGCAAATCTGCCAGGCCAAGATCCGCATTTTGCACGCCCACAAATTGACGTTTTTTGTGGCCGACTGCCGCCTCAAAAAATGTCGTCTGCTCCATCAACTGGGCCGCGATATTTCCCAGGACGCCAAACGCCTGCGGCGCGTGGCCGCCAAACTCCGGTCGAAAGAACACTGGGAAAAACGACTCGGCGAATTGGAAGCCCTCGCAGGTGGGGAAACGCATGAATAACCAGTATCAATGGGTTGAGGATTTTTGCCGGCAAGCGCTCGCGGAAAACCGCTTCGACAAACTCGTTTTGTTGGATTTAGTCGAACAAATGGAAAGCCTGAGCCGAGAAAACCCTGACGAACGGCTGGCGCTGTGCGAACGGGGCCACGCCCTGGCGGTGCAACTAGCTGAACCCTGGTGGAGCGCGTTTTTCGGGTTTTGGAAGACCGAGATTTTGCTTTATGAAAAACACGACCCCGCCGCGGCGCTACGCGTTGCGGCTCGGCTCGTAGTCGAGACGCGCGGCCCCCAGTTCAGCGCTTTTCCCGAACGGATCGCCATCCATTTGAATTTCATTGCGGCCTACTCCAAAATCGATCCCATCGGTCATGCCCCGCAAATTCGCGCGGCTTTGGAAAATTCCGAGATGGAATGGCATCGTTACGAGTCGTTTTATTTGCTTTATTGGCAGCTCCGCACCCGATTCATGACCGCTTTGGACAATCCCGAAGCCGTGGAAATCGGCTGGCAACACTTTGGACACGCGTGTCACTATCACGCCACGCAGGCCAGCGAGTCGTCGCACTACATCATCTACGCGCTCGTGGATTTGCTCAATGCGCTGCACCGCTTCGACCCGACGGAGGCGCGCCGCCAGGTTGCGGAACTTGCGGAATTGGGCGCGGACCTGTCTCGCCGCGATGGAAACGAGCGCCTGACCGCCATTTTTACGATGTGGCGCGCTGTGGGAGCGCGCTGCGCCGCAAATGAGAGCGAAGCCAGGCGCTTCTACCGCCTGGCGCAGCAAAAACAGGCGGCGCTTTCGCCGCCGCGCAACGCGATCTTTCCCGCCGCGCTCGTGTTTCACGAAGCGGGCGGCGAAGACGAAAAGGCGCTCACGGTGTGCGAGGAGGCCGTCGAAGTTGCTCGAACTCACGAACACTGGTTTGATGCGGCCATTTATTTGAGCCGAAAATGCGAGATTATGCGCGGCCTCAACCGTCCCTGGGAAGGCGAGACCGCGCCCTTGCGAGAAATCGCAGCGCGCTTGCCGTCCCGCGAACACTGGGAAGAGAAAATTCGGGAGTGGAAAAGAATGGACGCATCAATGGAATGACACTTTCGGTTTGTAGCAACGGATCACATGTTAAACCACTGAATCTACACTCCCCAGTTTTAGGCCAACTGAGACGGTGTGAGAGACGTAGAAGCGTTCAGTCAGGGTAGAGACGGGCACCGGCTCCAAAGAAGCGGAAACCTGTGAGCGGCGGGCGTGGATATCCACATTTAAGCCTACCCTGCGCTCTGAGCACGTGGTTATTGTCCCACTCCACGAATTTACGCGAAGGTTGGTCGCTCGGCGCCTCGGGCAACATCGCATACGGAGCCGATATACCCTTTGGAGTCGCTCATATAAGCGACCACCTCTCTCTAAAACGTCATCGAGTAACATCGAATCGTTGCTTCTCCCCACCCAAATCTTGCCTTTGAGGTGGTTTCCCGCTTTTCGACCCTGCTCCATCGGCAAGTGTATAGAGGCGCGGCGTGGGCACCCCATCTGATCGAATTTCGAATATCACCCGCCGACGAACACCTGTTCAATGTCGTTTCGAGAAGCGCAACACGCAAGCTCACGAGCATCGGCGCCGAAGGCTTGCCAGGCGAGAGCCTATGCGCAGGTCAAGTTTTCAAAATTTCAGCTTCAATGCTCTCCCCTGACGGGAGGCCCAGGCGCAAACTTGATTAACTCAGACCCATCATGGCTCCTTCGGATCGCTCTCTGCGTTGGCAAAAATTTCTTTCATCCTCTCGTTTAGGCCAGAGTCCAGCGCAAAGCCCCTTGTTGCCAGGACGGACGCAGTTCGATAGAGATTACGACCGCATTGCTTTCAGCGAGCCGTTTCGCCACTTGCAAGACAAAACGCAGGTTTTCCCCCTTTCGCCTTCAGACTACACCCGCACACGTCTGACGCACTCGCTCGAAGTGTCGTGCGTCGGTCGTTCTATGGGTCAAATGGCTGGAGCCTACCTCATCCAGGAAGGACTTTTGCCAGAAGAGGTGGCACTCTGGGATGTGGGTTTCATTGTGGCGGCGGCTTGTTTGGCGCACGACTTGGGCAACCCGCCGTTCGGTCATTCGGGTGAGGACGCCATTCAGCAGTGGGCGACGAACCAATTCAAAGATAAGTCCCTGCTCCAAGACTTTTCCAGGCCCAAAAACCAGGACTTTCTCAGTTTCCAAGGAATGCACAGAGTTTTCGCATTCTGGCCCAACTCCAGGGCCGTGAACGGCGCGGCGGCCTGCGCCTGACCTATGCCACCCTTGGCGCACTGCTCAAATACCCGCGCCCTTCCTGGGTCGAGGGCAAAGTTTTTCAGGCTCACCAAAAAGATGTCGCTTTCAAGAAATTCAACTACTTCCAAGCCGAAATGGAACTGGCCGTCGAGGTTTGCCGCGAGACGGGAATGGTTGAACACGCCCCAGGGGTTTATGCGCGCCATCCATTGGCATTTTTGATGGAAGCCGCCGACGACATCTGCTACGCTGTCGTCGATTTGGAGGACGCTTACCGTCTTGGCCTACTTTCGGCGGCGGAACTGCGCGATCTGTTCGATCTCCTCTGTTACGAGGGCTATTCCCCACCCGACGCCAAATTCGAGGATGATACGGCCATCGTCATGCTACGCTCTTTCGCCATCTCTGGCCTCACCGAAGCCTGCATGAAGGTGTGGAGAAATTCTCTGGAAGCCATCGAAAACGGCACCTTCACTCAAAGCCTGATCGAAGCTTGCGACAAAGCAGAACCTTATAAACAACATAAACAACTCAAATCAGCCGCCAAAACCCAGGTTTACACTGACGAGCGCGTTCTGCTTGTCGAATACGCGGGTTACCAGACCATCGGCGGCCTGCTCGATTTCTTTTACCCTGCGATTGTTGGCAAAGGTGAGGGACTGCGAGAACGCAAGCTGCGCCGCATCCTGCCCGCTTCCAGTCTGCGATTTGGGGAAGAACGCTGCGAGAACTCCGAAGCGTATTTGGAGAAACTCACCGCTTACGAGCGGTTGTTGGTAGTGACGGATTACATTTCGGGCCTCACCGACCGCACCGCCGTCGACCTTTACCAAAAGTTGTCGGGCATTAAACTGCCCTCTTAGAGTCAGTTTGAAAAGTCAGAGAGGTGCAAGTCTGGCGAGCATGAGTTTGGTCATAGCCAAGCAGATCCAGGCTTCGCTGGATTCAACTCTGACCTCATACTCGCGGGCCAAACGCCTGCAGCGCGAGAGCCAGGCAAAGGTGCGCTCGACCACCCAGCGTTTGGCAAGAGGCGTAAAACCCTTTTGCTGAGCTGGGCGCAACACGGGCGTCAACTTCAAGCCGTGCTTTTGGGCTTGCTCGAAGGCGCCATTGAAGTAGCCCCCATCGCACCACACCAGGCGCAAGGAGTGGGCGCTGTGGCGCAGCAAAGGGATTAACGGCACGGCTCCGGCAGTATCGGAGGTGTTGGCGGGCGTGACCACAACAGCTAACAACAGCCCCAAGGTGTCCACGATGATGTGGCGCTTGCGGCCTTTGATGTTTTTGAAGGCGTCATAGCCGCGTGGCCCCGCGATGTGGGTGGCTTTGACGCACTGGCTATCGATGCTTGCGGCTGTAGGGCGAGCACGCCGCCCCGCCAGACGACGCGCGTAGCGCCGCAGCCGATTGTGTAAGCGGCGCCAGGTGCCATCCTCTTAAAAGCGCGGAAGTAGCCGTAGACCGTGCGCCAGTGTGGGTAGCTTTGGGGCAGCATCTTCCATTGGCACCCTGTGGTGAGAAGGTAAATCATGGCGTTGAGTGCCGCGCGCAGGCACACCGTGCGGGGTCTGCCACCCCGTTTAGGTGGAGGCAGCAAATCTTTGATAATCTGCCACTGATCGTCTGTGAGGTCGGTGGCGTAGCTTGGGTTGGTCACGCTCCCAAACTCACAAGCCACTTGCCACACAGACGGTCAAATGACTTTTCAAACTGATTCTCACTCGCTTCGAGATCGGCGATGGTGCGCGAAACCTTCAATTCTCTTTTTCGAATGACATGGCGTCGTCAAAGTCTGGGTCTCTCGCGTAGTAGAACAAGATCGTATATGGTGGTTTCTGCCCAAGTAAACGGATCGTGGTGTTGTTATCGTTTGGAATCAATTTGAGATTGGGAGTAGAGAATGAAATCCCTCCTTCTTCCACAAACCATTGGCCCGAACCCGACTGGAAATTCTTGATGGTCCAGACCTGCGTCTGGTTGTCGGTCCAGAGCGGTATATTCACCGCCGAGAAAGTGCCGTCGCTCCGAAGAATCAATTTGTGGACAGCGGCCTTGGAACCATTCTGAGCTGTCAGAACGGTGCCACGCTTGTAAGGGTCGCCATCGATTAGCGCATGGTCATGGATCAACGTTTCGTCCGTCAGAACATAGGTCCCCACTAAATCTGCTTTGGCTGGTGTTCCCTCGGTAAACGAATCTACATAAGGGGCACCGTAGTTACAGCCGCCTAATGTGAGGCAGGCTGCTGCCATAAGTGCTGGAGCGCGAAGGCCTTGGTGAATCATAAGTGACCTACTTTGCGTGCCCTGACATCTGAGCGCTGAGTTTGCCGAGCGTGTCTTCAATGCGAAGGCGCCCCATCGAGCTACCGCACGTGCCGCACCATCCGCCGTAGTTCAGCCTGATGTGAGCCGTCTTTTCGAGTCTTTCAAGCACGTCTTTGAGCGGCATCTCCTCCTGAGTGTCGAGCGACACCCGGCGGCGCTTGAGCGACTCGGTAGACCAATGCGCTGAACTCAGGTAGGCAAAACTCTTCTTTCCCTCTTTGGTGCGAGCCGTCTGCCGCGCCTGATCGAGGCGAGCCATGACGACGGAAAGCGGAGTCTGGCGGAAGTGTTGAGGCGCGATGACCACGGCGTAGAAACGAGCCGGACGAGGCCCCAGAACCGGAAGCAAGATCGCCACCACGACACCGATGATGGCCACGACAACCACACCTTCTATTAAAGTGAATCCGTTGCGCTTCATCATGGCACCTCTTAGGGTGCATCTTCGCTCACTTAGATCTCGCCTGCAAGTGCGTCTCACCACGCATCAGCACAGAAGCGGTCAGGCCCCGAAATTGAGGAGAGGGGGATGACCGCCCTTGAGACCAACTCTCCTATGCCATCTTCACCACCCCCTTCGCCTTTCCAGAGAACCATGGCGGTTGAAGCCGGCGACATCGACGAGCTGGGGCACGTCAACAACACGGTCTACCTGCGCTGGGTGCAAGAAATTGCCACCCTGCACTGGCAGGATGTAGCACCAGAGCAAGACCAGGATCTGCTGCTTTGGGTCGTCTCGCGCCACGAGATTGACTACAAAAGCCCCGCCATGCTTGGAGACGAGGTGCTGGTGCGAACCTGGGTCGGCGCGGCGCAGGGTCTGACCTTCGAACGCCACACCGCCATCGAGCGCGCCGGCGACGAGCGGCTTTTGGCTCAGGCTCGCACGCTGTGGATTCCCGTCAACCGACAGACGCGGCGACCGCAACGCTTACGGCCCGAACTGCGCGCCCTGTTTTCAATAAACGAAGCCGGTAATAGCTCACCCAAGTAAGTTGCTCGCGCCAATGGCTGCATCTCGAAACAGTTCGTTCCTCGCTGTTTGTTCACGAATCCCAGAGTCTCCACTTGATCTCCTTCAGCAGACCAACCAGTTGCTTGGAAAAGGTGGCTCCAAGAATCGCCCCGGTCACCAATAGCAGAGGCAGGCCAATAAAACCTAGCGCGAACCCACCATCCCAATTGGTTCCAGGCGAAAAATAGTCTTCCAACATCACCAGTATATAGGTCAACAACAAGAAAATCACTGGAAGAAGAACGCAACCTGCGCAGGACCCGCAGGAGCGCTCTTTAAGATCTACGGGTTCGTCGCCGTTCAAATCGCTCATAGGTTTCGCACTCGAAATGCGGGCATGGCATTTTTACCCCGCCTCCCAGTGATGGACAAGCTGACCCGTATCTATATCCCATATTTCAACACTCCCGTAGCCTCCACCTTCTGCCACCCTCTGGCTATCGGGCGAAAAGGCAAGAGAAGTTACAAAAACGACGTCACTCTTCAAAGTCTGTCGAAGCCGACGATGGCGCAAATCCCAGAGGCGCAAGGGACTTGGACTGTGGCCCCCATGCTGTTGCAGCGCCAGAAGTTGGTTGTCCGGTGAAAATTTAACGGGATGCGCTTGGCCAATGGACTCGGGGAGTTCTTGCAGCACTTTCCCATCGGGTAATTGGCGAACGAGAATGGTGGTTTTCTGCGTCTTATCCTCCGCTTTGTGGGTCGCGGCCCATGTGGCATCGGCAGAGAGCGATAGTAATTCCTCGCCTGTGTTTCTAACTAGGATCCGCTCTACTGCACTGAGTGCAGCCTTCCGTTGAGTCCTATCGACAGGTGTAGGAAGACGGTTGCCGATAGGCGAGGAAATAAACGGTAAAGCCCGCGTAGAGGATTCCGGAGCTCGCTCGAACAAGGGGGCTGCTACTTGCCCTGAAAGCACCACAGTAGGCACGTCTCGGGCGTGAAGGAGTTGGCCTGTACGAACATCCCACGTGAATTCCTTCCCGTTGCTCTGCCAGCCCACCACTTTGAGGCCATCGCTCGAAAATGCGACGACTCTGAGTATGCCCAATTGGTTAAAGCGCCCAGTGAGTCTCTGTTTGACGGTTCCACTCTCAACATCCCAGATCCACAGTGCACCTCCCAACTCATCACCGTCATGAGGCGTGAGCCAGCCTCCCGCCCCTGCCAGGAGCTTGCCGTCTGGCGAAAAGGCAATGGAGTTGACAGTTGGAACAGTAAGCAGCTTCCAAAGCAGGAACCAAAGCGTCCAGAAGAGCAAGATAGCCAGAATGAAAGCTGCAATGGGTTTAGCCCAGATCCGGCGCAAGTTGGTCATGAGTTGTATCCACGGATTGAGGCACGTTTGCTGCTTTTGTCGAAATGAAAAACTTGACTCTCACAGTGCCCTCATTCAGCGGTCTTACAGCCGTCTTAGTCACTGCGGGTTAGGACGTAAACCCAGCCGCCCTTTCTGTCTACAATCACATCGCTATACCAGATAAAGCCATCTGCCTCGGAAAAGTAAGAGAGCTTATAAACCTCCGGCTTGCGGATTTTCAAGACCCGATGCCAACCGACAGTTTGCTTATCCACCGAATCGTATTTATGATGACCGATACCCAGGGTTCCCTGCAGCGCGATTTGCACAAGAGGCGGATGCTCTACCCGCTTAATGTCAGTTGCATTCCCCGTGCGTAGTAGAGAAGCCAGTGCCTGATCCGAAGCGTGAAACCGCATCCAAAACCAACTTTTGATGACGTACTGACGGCTCACCACCACGAGGTCGGAAACGCCCTTGGGCACCCGTTGGCCCAGAGCCTTTTGAAAAGCCACCGCTGGCGGTGGTGGAGGCGGCCCCACCTTCCAGGGTAGAACGTTCACCACGAACCATGCGCCACACAAAAGCAGACCCGCGAACAAGACATGGCGAAAGTGTCGAGGCTGTTGGAGGTATTGCAAAGTCGTTAGGAGCCGGGATCTCATACTTTAGTCAAGGGTATTAAACACTTGATAGCGTTTGATTTGCCCCCGCCTGTTCTGCTCTAGACTTTCGAAGAACATGAGCCCTGTTGCAGGTCCGTGGGGGCCATTGGGGCCAAGCCACATAGGATAAACAACCTGGATCGCCGTCTCGCCAAATTGGGCATCGTACTCGACATCATCTGTGGTGAGCGTCCGATTACACATCAAAGCACCCCGAATATTGGAGCCTTTGCCAAACCAAGCTGGCAGGAGCACCATCAAAAGGTCACCACTACGAGTCACATAAACCTTTCCGTCGCAACTGGCGCACTCCATCTGCGGGACGACCGAACCGCCAAGGTAATCATCTTAAAACACGGAGGATAATCATGACGGACAAAACTGAACGCGATATTGAAAAAGAGTATCCGAGGGGCGAATTTATCGCGAAACTGCGCCGTCTGGCCGATGCGTTGGAGCAAGGTAGGCCCTTCGAGATCCAAATCGCCGGTGAGCGCATTTACGTTCCCGCCAGTGCCGTGATTAACATCGAACACGAGCGCGAGGGTGACGAGGAAGAAATCGAATTTCAGTTGAAGTGGAAGCGCAAATAGACACCCCGCGCATCCAAAACCTGAGCGTCTGTCCGTGGTAGTTGATCGCTTCGGCGACGTGATGGAGCTCGATCTTCTCGCTGTCTTCAAGGTCGGCGATGGTGCGGCTCACTTTAAGAATCCGGTCGTAGCCTCGCCCCGATAGACCAAACTGGTTGATCGCGGCTTTGAGCAAGTCTTTGGTGCCCGCGTCCATGTCGCAGTAGACCCGCAGCTGCTTCGCCTTCATCTGCCCGTTCGAAGTCAACCCGTCGCCTCGCATCCGCTCCATCTGCCTCTGCCTGGCCCCGCACACCCGACCTCGCACCGCCGCTGAGCTTTCGCCCGCGCGCTTGCTCATTAGCTCCTCGGAAGACAGCCTTGGCACCTCGATGTGGATGTCGATGCGGTCAACGAGCGGCCCGCTTATCCGCGCAAGATAGCGCCTGATCTGCGGTGCGGTGCGGTGCAGGTGCAGGGCTTGTTCTCGCCCTTGCCCCCGTTCGAGTTGCCGAAACTTTCGCTCCCACCAAGCAGGAACCCGCACGGACATACATACAATCAACAACTTGGGAAATTGAAAGTTCAAAAGCAAAACGGCGCGCCGCACCCGCGTCACTCCCATCCAAGAGTCAGCCAATTGAGGTAAAGTCCGTTTGGGAGGCTCCTATTTATGTTTCGTTCGCGCCGTAAAAACACGCCTTACTCCCTGCTGGCCACACATTTTCGCCCGACGTCCCCCTCTGCTCTTACGGTCACGACCCGCCTGTTCGTGGCCCGCGTGCGCCCAGATTTGCAGATGGCCTTAGAGGAAATCTTCGATGCTTGGGTCGAGGTCGTTCACTTTAGCGGCGTCAGATCTGAGCAGGCCTTCATGGGCATGGATTTCGGTTCGCTCATTGCGGCAGATGGTCAGGCCGCCGAAATTGCGCCGCAGGAATACGAGCCTGTCGATATAGGTGAGGATCAACCAGTGAACTGTCTGCAAACAGGGTTTTGGTTGCTCAAAACTGAAGGAGAGCTGTACGCCCTGCTGATGGTGCCGACTTCTCCGCATTGCGGAGAACCCCCGGGCATTCAGTTCTTCCTCGCCCATGGCGGTACCCAGCAGAGCCAGACGATAGCTGACCGGTTTTACCGTCGCCTGGAACAGGCGGTGGCACAGTCAAAGTCGTTTCGCGGCAAAGTCCTCTCCCTCGAACTGACTCGTGGTTATAACGGCCACTCGGGAGGCATCACTGTTCACCGCCTTGCGCCAGTGAAGCGCGAAGATCTGGTTTTGCCCGATGAGACCATCGAACTCTTAGAGCGCAACATTATCGGGTTTTGCAAACAGCACGTCCAAATGAAAGAGTATGGTCAGTCGGTGAAAAAGGGCGTGCTTTTTTACGGGCCGCCGGGAACGGGCAAAACCTTCACCATCCGCTATTTAGCGGATGTGCTTCCGGAGCACACGACCCTGCTCATCACCGCCGAGCAGGTCGCGTTGTTGCCCGAATATATGACGCTCGCGCGCCTGTTACAACCCAGCATCGTGGTGATTGAGGACGCCGACCTCATTGCCCGCAGCCGGACCTCTATGGATACCCCCTTCGAGGAGGTCATGCTCAACAAGCTGCTTAACGAAATGGATGGGCTCAAAGAGGACGCTCAGGTCATGTTTATCCTTACCACCAACCGACCCGAATCTCTTGAAGGCGCCCTCGCTTCGCGACCGGGACGCATTGACCAGGCCATTGAGTTCCCGGCCCCCGATGCTCAAAACCGCGCCAAACTCGCCCAAATTTACGGGCGCGAGATGACGCTTTCGGAAGACGTCCTGGCCGCCATCGTCGAGCGGACCGAAGGCGTGAGCGCCTCGTTCATGAAGGAACTCATGCGTCGTTCGGTGCAGTTCTGGCTGGAGCGCAACAGCCATGACCCGCAAATCAGCGTCGCTGACGTGAACGCAGCGCTCGAAGAAATGCTGTTCAAGGGTGGCAGCCTGAACGTGACTTTGCTCGGTGGGGCCGGGGCCAAATAGGCAGCATCGCGAAGCACATCCGACCTACTTTCTGCCCCCTTTACGCTGCCCAGATGTTCTTGCGCGCCCGTGAGGCCCGTGTGTAGAGGTTGTCGGGGGCCATGCCCACCTGGGCCCGAAGCCGGCTGAGGCTGGCAGGGCTGAGTTTGAGTCCATGCTCTTTCTCAAGTTTTGCTCGCAGCGCACCCAGCGTGAGGTCGGGCGCGCTTTCCAGCACGGCGCGCACCAGACCCGCGTTGGAGTCGCGCCGCAGCGTTTGCATCTCGCCACCCACGACCAGCTCTTTTTCCAGCACCAGACCGTTTGCGCTTCCGGCGCTCGGGCGCGGATCCTCGAAGTTGTATTTGATGCACAACGTGTGAATGCGCCGGCGCCCGCGAGAGTCGGTCGGGTCGAGATGCGAGTGCACGCAGATCTTCTCCACCAGCGATTCGATGACACGCCGCCTGGTCTCCCAACTCACTTGAGCCGCGCCCTCTGGATCCAGCATGGATGCCAGCTTCTCCAGAAACCCTTTCACACTCTCCAGCGACTCTTTGGCGCCGCCCGCCAGTTTCACCGCGCCGCGCAGGCGTTCGGCTTCCAGGTTCAGCGCCTTCTCTTCCTCGACCGTTTCGGCGAGTTGGCGCTCAAGATCGCTTTCGGAGATGCTGCCCTTGCGAAAGAGCCTGAAGAGCATCGCCCGTTGCGCATCGCGCTCGGCAACTTCCGCCTCAATGCGCGCCAGCTCCTTCTCGACGGCACCCGCATCACCGCCGCGTTTCGCGAGCTTCTCTCCAAGTTCGCAGAGCACCGCATCGGGAGCCGTGATGAAGCCCAGCACCTGCGCCCACACCGCGCTCTCGGCATCCACGGCCCTCAGGTAGCCCGACGGGCACTTCGCGCTGGTTAAGCCGGTCTCCTTTAGCCTGCGCTGCGAGGCGTTCTTGCCGTTGCAGATGTAGTAGCTCTTGAGAACCAGATCGCCGCGAACCTCGGCGCCCGAGAGTTCAGCATCACTCGACAGCTCCACTCTTCGCCCCTCGCTGACGGTGCCGACAAAGCTGCGGGCGCACTCGCCGCACTTCATCAGCCCGCGCAGCAGATACGCCCTTTTGACGATGTCGGGCCTGGAGAGCGAGTTGTTTCGCAGGGTGTTTTGCGCCCGCTGCCAGGTGTCCGCGTCCACAATGGAGGGCACCGCTCTTTCGATGGTTACGTGCGCGGCGCCTTTGACCCGACACTTGGAGCCGCGCTTGCCCCAGACGTGGATGCCCTTGTAGGTCTTTTCGATGAGCGTGTTCCTCACCCGCCCCGATGTCCATAGCCCCGCCGTCTTCTCGCGGCGCTTGCCCCGCAGAACCGTTCTCTCATCGCGCGTGTAAGAGGTTGGCACGCCCATGTCATTGAGCCGCTTTGCGATCTCGATGCAGGTGGCGCCAAGCTCTGCCGACACCTCATAAATCATGCGCACCACGTCGGCTTCGCTCATGCCCAGCCCCGCGATCTGCTCGTCCGACACCACGAGCCTGGCGCTGCGCTCTTTGCCCGAAATTCTGTAGCCGTAAGGCACAATTCCCCCGAGCCAGGCGCCCTCGCGGGCGAGCCGCAGGGTCGCGTCGCGCGAGCGTTGCAGCGTGTTCTCGCGTTCGAGCTTTCCAATGGCGCTCTGAAACGTGAACATAGCAGACCCAATCGGTGTACTGAGGTCGATCTGCTCCGCGATGCCGATGAAGTCGATGCCCAACTTGCCATGCATTTCGTCCACGATGGTCTCGTTAACAAGCGCCGAACGCCCGAGGCGATCCGCTTTATAGACGATAATGGCCGCGAACTTTCCAGCGCGAGCGTCTTGAAGCAAACGCGCACCGGCGGGCCTGTCTTGCAAATGCGTGGTGCCGCTCACCCCGTCGTCGCAGTAAGTCTCGACCAGGGTGTGGCCCTTTTCCTGACAGAACTGCTCGATGAGTTCGACCTGGGTGCGAATCGTTTCTTTCTCGCGCTGCAGGTCGGTCGAAACGCGCGCGTAACCGACGACGCGAAGCGGTGCTGTTGGCGGTGCTACCTCCGTGCGGCTATTTGTTGGAGCGGGAGCGTGCGGAGCGGGGGTTGGGGCGGGCGTGTTGTTGATCATGTGAAAGAATCCACGTTTTCCTACGTGTCGAAAATTTCTGGAGTTTCAGCAGGGGGGAGGCTTTGCTGGGCGAGATTTCACAGAGCAACATTGGGCGTGAGTCACGAATTCTTTGGCGCTGCAGCTACTGGATCCCTGGAGCTACCGCCGAGGTGCCATAGCTACCGTTGCGATATTATTTTGGAAAAATTAAGGGGAAAAGAGGTCTTTTTGGGGGGTTAGTTTCGGAAGTGGGTTCGTGGCGGTAGCTTAGGTAGCTCTCTACGCGTAAAGCGGGGTTGTGGCGCTACCGTTGCGGTAGCGTCTGCGCCCCTTCTGTGTTGTCTGGAAGCCGTTTTCGGGGTTTTGCGAGTGTGTTCGAACGCTATTGTAGCGGTAGCTCCGGCGGCTCGTGGCGGTAGCTCCTGCACCTTCGGCGTGTGGGGTTTGGTAGCGCTTTGAGGCGCCAGTGAGGCGGGGATTGTGGGCGTTCGGCTTGTGGGCACTAACGAGTTGTCCGGTGCGGTTGCCGTCGCGAGTGCGGGCTTCGGCCCAGAATCCAAACCAAAAGAAAAAGCTGATTTCTGGGGATTTTCACGGAATTTTTCGTGTGTTTCACTTTTCGTATTGGATTCCAAGAGACGAGATCCCCGCCCCGGAGCGCTACAGCCGGAACATGGTGGAGAAGGAGGGAATGTGGGCAAATGGCAAATGCCACACCCCCGGATTGCGCTCTTCCATCCAGATTTTCTGGACCCCAGTACTGGACAGCCCTGGCGCGGGCGCTGATGGAGATGTCCGACTCCACACATCCGAGGCTAGAGAAGGGGATCTCTACGCTTGGCCTTTTAATTCAGAAACCGATAAAGAAGAAAATAATAATCAGGAGAATAGCAATGCTCATGACGACAATGCTCACGCCAACAATGCTGCTGCTACGAATGTAGAAGAAGAATCCCTTCCCGCGAAGGGGATACCAGAAAACTTAAAAGCACACGGGTGTTTAAAAACTAAAAAGAAAGTTTGAAAAAGTTTCTTTTGCGGCAGAGATGCTGGCCCCGGTTTCTCAGGTTTTCAGGTTCTCTTTCGCGGGAAGTCCTCTCGCCAGTCGCCGCACCCGCCTCACCCAATGAGATTTCTCTTCGGTTCGCCCACCTCGGCAGCCAATTTGAAATCTCTTGCACCTTGACAATTGAACGCTCTCTTGGGAATCCGCCTCGCCCGCCTCTGGGACGCAGCAGTCGCCGCGATCTAAGGCTCTTTCGCTCCCAACGCTTTCGGTTTCGATCTCGACACTTTCGATCTCGACACTTTCGATCTCGTTTCCAACATGACCGCTTTCAATTCGAAGTTGGCATCACACTGAGATGCCCGAAGACCCGAGCAGTCTGTGAAGCGAACTGTTGTTTTGCACCGCCCTACTCCATCTCTCCGAACTCTCTCGAACGCTGCCACCACTTGTGGAGCGCTCGAATGGTTACGGCCCTGGAGTTAGTCGCAATGCGGGAGTGCCTCTTCTTGCGCCGACGAGCCATTTTCCTGGGCTTTTGGGATTTCCTCGGGCACATTGACGCCCACCGCGAACTCTCGATCGATTCCGAGCGAGTCAGGTCAAGCCAGTCACGTTGGCCTTTAGCTCTTGAGCGACGTTCGCAGCCAAACTCACACTTTGAGTTCTGTTCAAGCTCGGCCTGGGAACACGCTAACGGAGCCAGGCATTTGCGGTTGCGATTTACAGATCAAGATTGCCATTTAGTGGTCGTGTCTCGTTCTGAACGCGGCAGGCTTAACCGGGCGCAGTGACATACGGCGATGTGTTTCCTTGGCCACGGAAGGCATCTCGAAGCGCTTTCCGGACTCGCGCCGCTATATCGTGAGCTAGCGCTATTTCAAGGCGCATCCAAAGCAGTTGACCTCAGCATCCGGTGATCCCATCTTTGCATCCGAGCCACACTCAGTCAAAAGCCGCCTGCGATGTCGCAGGCGGCTTTTGAGCGCAACTCATATCGTCAAACCGTGTGTTTGCACTAAGTAGCCTGTCATTTCACGATACCTTGTGCGGCCTGGGTTATGTTCCACAGCCGAATTTCGCCCCCACCGCCCGTGGCCAGGGTTTTCCCGTTGGGCGCCATCTCGATCATCGAAACGGGAGTCTTCTCGGTAGATTTCCACAGTATCTTGCCGTTGGTAACATCCCACAGCTTCAATGGCTGAAATGAACCTGCAGTTGCCAGGGTCTTACCGTCAGGGGTGAGCGCCATAAGGTCAGTTTCGCTATTTTGAGGAGCTTCGGGATCGGTCAAGGTGCTGATTAGAGCGCCGGTTTGAACATCCCACAGTTTGACGTCTCCCTTGCGGCTGCGTGCGAGTCGGGCGCCGTCTGGAGTGAAAGCCAGAGTCGTTTTGCTCACTGGAGTTCCGTAGGTCACTACTCGGCGGTGACCTGGCTTAAGGGGCGGCAAACGATCTTCATCAAAACTGGCCACAGCCTCACCTGTCGCTGTTCTCCAGATCGCCACTCCTGCCCGGTTGCCGTCGCTCGCCAGCAGACTACCATCGGCGGAGAAGGCTATATCCGATGGAATTTCATCTACAACCGTGAATTTTTGCTTGAGTTCGCCGGTCGTCGCATTCCACAGCATAACGACACCCGTGACCTCCTCTCTCATGTCGGCGGGTTCGTTGGGGTTAGCGGGCCCGCCAATAAAAACGCCGACACCCACGCCGGCACCATCGTTTCCGGCAACGGCGCCTTGCGTAACTGAGCCTTGCGGAAGGGGGCCAACCTTTCCACCCGCGGCAGCTACCCATTCCCCTCCCGGTGAAATCGCTAGAGATGTGAGGGTTAATTCTGGAACAGTCAAAGTGCGCTGCAACTCATGGCTTTGAGAGTTCCACAGCTTGACCTCAAAGCCCGTCGTATATCCTGCTCCCGAGTTTGGGCCCGTTTTCGTCCATTTCATTAATCTGCTGGCTGTCGCCAATAATGGGGGCTTGCGGGAGTAAGCGGGTTCATCGGGCGCCAAAGGCGCCAGAGCGACTTGTGTGACAGCATCACTATGAGCAATGAAAGACTCGGTTTCCTCCTGGTTGTCCATCTTCCAGAACCGCACCTTCTTGTCGTGATCGCCGCTGACCAACCCCTGGCCATTGGGAGCAAACGCGAAGGAAGCGTAAGCCGCATTGCTGCCGGGGATGACACGGCGGATCGGGTCGCTTTGGGGCGAAGGAGATGCAACATCCCAAGCGCGCGCCGCTTTGTTATTGCTCAAAATATTAAGCACTTGCCCGTTGCTCGAAAACGCCAGATCTTGCACGCCAATACCCGTCGGCTTAGCTTTCTCGCCCTCCGGGGCTTTGGCTTCAGGGGCTAAATTTTCTGTTCTGCTGCCGTAAAACGTTGCGCTCCCCTGTAACATTCCTCTTCGGGTGTCCCACAGGCCCACGGTTTGATCCAGGCTGCCGGTTGCGATGCGCGCTCCATCGGGGGAAAAAGTGAGCGCCGTCACCAGATTGCGATGCACCGGTCGCCCCACGGTGGTGAGGAGGACGCCACTTTTGACATCCCAGAGTTGAGCTGCACCGTATCGAGCGTTGAATCGCCCTGATGCCTCGTTGATTTTCTCGTATTTTCCAACGCCTCCCCCGGTGGCAAGCAGCTTTCCGTTGGGTGAAAACGCGATGGTTGTAATCTGGGTGCCCAGCGCATTGTCGGGATGCTTCAGACTGCGTTCCAGCTCGCCGCTGGCCACGTCCCAGAGTAGGATCTCGCTGCTGTAGGAGGGAAAATGATAACCGCCTCCCGCGAGTGTTTTTCCATCGGGCGAGAACGCAAGGGCGTCCATGTTGATGAACGGCACTGTCAGAGTCCGCATTAGTTTGCCGGTTCCCGTGTCCCACAAGTGAATCGGGCCATAGCGGGCTTTGGTCGCTAATAATTTGCCATCGGGCGAGAACGCCGCGGTGTTGACTGCCGTGCTCCATTTGACGCCATCGTTCATTTCCGGCAATGTCCACAACAATTGCCCAGTCTTCACATCCCACAGCTTGCCCTGAATGGTTTCGTTTACCCCACTGTTTGAGATCTGGGCTATCGCTCCAGGCTCGACTTTTTGCTTGATCTGGCCGAGGGTGAAGATCAACTGATTATTGGGTGAAAAGGTGGTTCGAGTGGATGAGAGCAAGTGCGACGTCGCATCGTAAGCCAAGAGGGTGCGCAAATCTTTGCCTGTGATGGCATCCCACAGTGTGACGCTTCCAGTCGAGCTGTAGCTAACGGCGATCTTGCCATCGTGGGAGAGCGCTCGCGATTGAACTTCGGGAGGTCGAGGAGCCCGCATCCGGGCTTGCATCTCTTCGCGCATCTTTTGCATCCGCTGCTCGGCGCGCTGACGCGGAGTGGGAGGATCGGGGGGTTGAGCGTGTGAGTTAATGGATGTCTGTGAAAACAATCCAAATGCGACTGTGCCGAAGCACAAAGCGCGCGTTGACCGGCGCAAAGGCGAGTAAGAGGAGAAAGCGACAAGTGACATGAGCAGATGCAACCTCGTTCAACCAAATTCACACGCGAAACGTGATGAAGCTATTGTATCGCATCAGAGTGCGTTTACCTCGCGCCCTTTCTCTTCGCTACGTTTAGCGAGTCGCCTCGGCATTGCAGCCTTTCGATGATTTGCGGCCTTTGATTTTCGGTCGTAGGGCGCCGTGAAAAGAAGTGAAGCATTCGCGGTTGCATTTCACAGAGGTTTCGCTGTCCAGCATTGAACCTGGCACGGCGAAATACGACGATGGCTTTTCTGACGTCGGGGAGGTATCTTGGAGCGTTTTCCAAACTTGCCTGGCTATATCGTGGCTTAGAGTTATTTCGAACCGTCTCTCGAAACATTCACCTCGCTGTTTGGTTTGAGTGACTGAATTGCCTTTGCGCCAGGTTTGGGCTTTGTGGGCTTCGGTTTGATATAGCGATCTGACGTTTCCACTGCTCCCTACTCGCTCGTGACCAACACATGGTCGGCGCTCCCAGGTAGTTCCAAGCGCTTGTTTAGACCGCGAGCGGTGCTGGTCCGCGCCCCGCTGCGCTAACTCACCTCTGTCTTTCGGCTACTTATATGGAAGACCAAAATCAGCTCCTTTGGCCGCAAGTCGCGTGAAAGCTACTCATATCTGCGATTTAACTCCCCATATCTACAGCTGCTTATGTCGATTTGTGGCTACTCATATGGAAGACCGGGGCCGACTCTTTCGGGAGATCAAGTCGGCCTTTTGCCGGATTTAGCGTGGAAGCTACTCATATCTACAGCTACGTGTATTGGCCCGTCATTACTCATATGGGACTGAAAATTGGCCCTTTTTGCCACCGTTAGCGTCGAAGTTACCCATATCTACAGCCCAATCTTTCCGCTTTTCTTTTTGGTGACTCGTATCTACAGCTCAGTCTGTGGTTACTCATATCTGTAGTTGCATATGAGTTTTTGCCCTAACCGATGCCCAACGGTTCGGAGCACGTTTCTCTGGTTACTCATATCTACCAGCACACTCCAACGGTTTCGCGCTCGACCCCAAATCTTGGGGCGCCTCTGCTTTTTGCCCAATCGCAGCCAGTGGCGCTTGATGTGGTCAGGTCGAGCATAGACCGTTACGTTCGGTCGCCTTTCCTTTCCCACCTGTTGTGCCCAGCTACCAGAGCTACCGCCGCGAAGCCCTTCTATAAAAAACAGGGGAAAAAGATTTCTTCAGGGGATTTGGTTTCGGAATCGGTTTCGTTGCGGTAGCGTGGTAGCGTGCTCCCGGCGCTTAGCTACCGTTGTAGTTGGTTCGTGTGGTTGGTTCACGTGATTCGTGGTTATTTGCCACTACACCAAACTGCTGGTCGTTGCATTTTTGCATGTCGGTAATCGCTCTCTCTCAAGCCGTGTCCGTTTAGATTCTTTTCGCGGTTGTGTGTTCTCGCTGCTGTGTTCTCGCGGTTTCAGATGCTGCGTTTTTCAGGTCTGGTTTCGGTTGTTGCCGTTGCTGTTTTGCATATCGCCCTTTTCCGGTTCTGGTTTTGGTGTTTCTCGTTTTTGCGTTTGCGTTTTCTACTTTTGCGGTTTTCGTTCTCTGTTTTTCCTTCTTTTTCTTTTGATCGTTGCCCCAATATTTTTGTCGTGGTCTTTTTTGATTTTGTGTTCGTGGTGGTTGCCAAGCGTTTTTCGTGAATTTTGCGGCGCGAGGCGAGGCGAGGCGCTCTGGAGCGCACCAGCGGCGCAGCGTCCAGCAGCGCCCCGACAATGTGGCGCCTCGGTCGCGTTCTGGTTGAGGCCGCGAGCTACCAGCGCTACCGCCGCGGAGCCGTTTCCCAAAAACAACAGCAGCAGCAGCTTTTTCCCCTGTGGTTTTGCAAAGTGTGTCCGTGGTGGTAGCGCAGGTAGCGTTTTGAGCGTGGATTGGGGCTCGAGAGCTACCAAAGCTACCGCAGTGGGCTCCCGCGCCGCGTCCCTAAACGTGTCTCGCACCGCGCTTTGCGTTTGTGTTGTGGTCGGGATGTGGCCAAAAACGGCGCGCTTCGGTCGCTTTCGGGCCCTGGAAAAGCCCCAGTTGGTTGCGCGGATTCGGCTGATTCGTCATCTTCACTTCATGCGCAAAAAACCCAGCCGCGCCGTTTTTTGGGGCGTGGGGGCGGCCACCACTCTGTTTTTGGCGTGGGCTATTTACACGCCGATTCCCTCCCCTCTGCTCTTTTTAGGCAATGGCGCTGGGTTAAAAAGGGGAAGTGGCTCTGTTTAGCAAGCCTGCTTGATGTTTGTGCACTCTGGTTTTGGACCGCGTGGGTCACTAAATCGGGTGAACATTGGACTTGCAGAAACGCTGGAATCGCCAACGTTAGCAATCACTGCACCTATGATCAAGCGAACAGGAGGGCGCATTATATTGCTGGCACATCGGGCCTTTAGTAAACAGCCCTCACCACGCACCAATTTTGAGTCGCTATGATGCATCGGCTATTTACGCGAAGGTATTGAACCAGCACCGGCGGCTTTTCAAATTATGAACACCACTTCTAAACGATTGAATGACCTGAAGGCATTTATGGCTGACGATGTTGAGGGCATGACGCAGGCACTGCAAGAGGATGGCTTTGCTTTCATTCCCGGCGTCCTGACACCAGAAGAAGTAGAAATTGCGCGTAAGAAAATCGATGGCCTGAAACCCTTTGGTTTTGACGGTCAGGGCGCGACCGACCACTACAAGTGCGTCTTTAACCGTGAACCTTACTGGCTCTCTTTTCTCGACCGACCGGGCGTTATCGATCTGGCGGAAGCGACCATGGGTCAGGAATGCCACATCCTCGGCCAGAGTGCTTGGCGTAGTCATCCTGGACATAATGGGTGGCAGCCGCACACCGATCGCATCTTTTTTGAAGTGCCCGAACACCTCTTGCTATCCGGCGAGGTGAAGCTGCCAATTTACCTTTGCACCGCGCATTTCTACCTCAGTGACATCACCGAGCAGCTCTGCCCTACCTATGTGATTCCTGGTAGCCACAAATCTGGGCGTCCGTTGGCATGGGGCAAAGATCCCGACCCGCAGTGGCACGGCAAAAAACTCCAACCCGTGCTTTGCAAAGCCGGCGACGTGCTCTTTTTCCGGAGCGAAATCTGGCACAGTGGCAGCCAGAACCGCACTCAGGATCAGACCCGCTACTTGATGCAGGTGCACTATTCACATCGTTTCATCGCGCAGCAATTCTCGCCCTACATCACCTGGCAATTCAATCCCGAAGTGCTTGAAGCGGCGAATCCGCGCCAACTTCGTTTACTCGGAAACCATAAGAAGACCGCTTACGACTGATGGAAGTCCGGCGAAGGTTCTAAGCGGAATCACGAAATCCACTGTCGATCTATGTGTTTTTTGCGAAAAAACGGCGTCAACTCTCACTCAAAATTTGGATATTTCTATGATTGATTTAAGCGGCAAGCACATCTTCATCGCGGGTGGAAGTCGGGGTATCGGAGCCGAAGCGGCGCGCATGCTCGCTCAAGCGGGCGCTGCCGTCAGCATTAACTTTCACCAGAGTCAAGCGGCAGCGGAAAAAGTAGCAGATCAGATTCGTAGCGCGGGTGGGAAGGTCAGTGTGCTCCAGGCCGATGTTGCCGAGGAAGGTGCGCTGGATGTCGCTATGCGCGCTGCCGTAGAGGAATTGGGCCCTTTGCATGGAATTGTGGTTTCGGCGGGCGTTTTCGAAGGCAAGCCGATTGAAGAGATGACCGTTCAGTTTTGGGAGCGCACTATGAGCGTCAATGTGCGTGGCACCTTCTTGGCCGTGCGCGCTGCCGTTCCACTTTTGCGCCAATCGGGAACAGGCGGCAGCGTCGTTATTTATGCATCGACAGCTGGACAGCGCGGTTCGGCGGTGTACTCTGCCTATGCCACCTCCAAGGGAGCGCAAATCATGTTTATGCGCTCCATGGCTCTCGAACTTGCACCCGACCGCATCCGCGTCAACTGCATTGCACCAGCCTGGACGGACACCGAAATGGCGGCCCCCAGCCTCGACGAAATCGGTCGCGAGGAAATTGCGTCCCGCTTTCCCCTGGGTCGCATTGGTCTGCCATCTGATGTCGCTGGCGCGACCTGCTTTTTACAAAGTGATTTGTCTGCTTTCATTACTGGCACAACCATCACGGTTGATGGTGGTATGGATATGCGAGGTTAATGCTTGTGACGCGCTCCCAATACGAGGCTTAGCATCTAATTCTCATGTTTTCAGGCGCAAAAACGGGCACCATGTTGCCATGGTGCCCATTTAGGAACGCTTACCGCAGTGATTTATTCACGCGGTGCTTCAACATCGCTTTCCGTTGACGTTGGCACTTCCGAGGAAGATTTAGCTTCCGTTGGCGTTGGTGCCGCGGTTGGCGTTGGCGCGGATTCGCCCGATTCCTCACCCTTTGCCGGCTTTGTGGCCGCCTTAGCGGTTTTGGGCGAAGTGACTTCATCGAGCATATCGTCGAGGGTTTTCATCAATTCTTCCTGCGGAAAATTGACTGCAAAAGGCGTTTCTTGACCAGATCCGTCGCCAGTGACAACCGGTGTGCCGAAGATGTTGAGATTGACGCCTTTTTTGAGCGGACGGCTGATCGAACCGCGATGTTTGCGCACCGCGTTGGCTTCGGCGATTTCCTCGGGCGTGATGGGAGTAGCTTTGGGCAGGATCCAGGTGCGGATATTCTTTTGAGTGCGTCTGACTTGCACTAGTCCCATGCTTTCGCAGGCACGTTTGAAGGCAGCCGGGCTGAACTCCTTAGCACCGACGCCTTCGCACCAAAAATGGTAACGCAGGCGCAGTTCCGCGGCAAAAATGCCCAGTTCGAGGTCATGGACCGGAATGGTTTCCCAGAAATCGGTTAGCGGATCGGTGTCTTTCCAAAACTGTTCGGTCGCGCCTTCAACGACTTTAGCACGAAATATATCGTGATTCTTTTGCATTTTAGCCAGCCCTTCGAGCGCCCAGTTGGTGAAGCCCACAACCAGCGGCGACTCGGGGTTTTTGCGCGTGGTGAGAATGCTCGGCCCGCTGGTGAGCGTGAGCTGACCGCCGGCGTTGAGTGGATGAACGAAAGGTAACACCAAGATGCGTCCCTTAAGCGCGTCGTCATAGGCGTCAAGGCGAGGCGGGTCGTTGGAAACCAGAAATAACACATGGCGCGGGTAAGCGTCGAAGACCTCGTTATAAAGCAAACGCACGGTCATGGTATCGCCGCCGGACAGCGTTTTTAGAAGTTCGGGTTCGATCTGCTTGTTGCCCGCCTCGGGACACACCGCCAATCCCTTGTTCCACAGGTTGGCGCCGGTGCGACCGCGATCGGCCTTTGGGTTGAGTTTGTCTGGTGAAATAGAAGTGGCTTTTTTACCGAGTACGGTGAGTAGCAATTCTGTGAAAGTACCTTTACCAGTGCCGGTGCCGCCGTATGCCCACGGAATTAGGCGCATATCGCCGATGCCTGAGAGAATGTAGCCCGCCAGTTCTTGAAGCGTGCGAGCCAGATCCGCATCGCCGCCGGTAATCCGCTTCAAGACCGCATCCCACTCGCTCGAATTGAGCGCAGGATTGACCTTTACCGGCGAAAGGTAAAGGAAGTAGTCATCGCGCTGGTGCCGGCGCCAGATACCATGATCCCATACGCCATTTTCGAAACCGACCAGCCATGGCCGCGGTTCGAACACCGAAGCTTCGACGCTTACTCCGTCCAAACCCGCCGCGAAGTGCAACGTATCGACGACAAATTCGCGCTTTTCAACGTTGCGTGCATGCGAATTGTGCTTCGACGCGGCAGCGCTCATCGCCCTTGCATCGCCCATGCGATTCGCCTGCGCCAAAACGTCCGCGAGGTGGTAAAGCTGCTGGGCTTCGGCCCGCACCTGGCGCGAAAGCCTCGCAACAATGGCCGCGGTGCGCATCGATTTGCGCCCGTCAGCTGTCCACGACTTGCCATTGAAGTGCAGCCAGCCGATGCCAATCGCGTAATGCAAATCGTCGCCCAGATAACTTTTCAACCTCATAGCGTGCGCCATATTTGTGTCGAGGGCAGCAACGCCCCATTCTGGGTAAAGTAGCGTGGCGATCTGGTATGCGCCATACGCTGGCCTGTCCTTTTCCCCAACCATTTCGGCGACCGGAATCTGATCGGCTAAGAGATTTGGAAATTCTGGCGCGCGCGGATCGAAGGTCTCATGGCAGCCAAGAATCGCTTTCGCGATGGTCAGCTCGCCGTAAGTTTGGCCCGCCGAGCCATGGCGCTTGTCCCATTTGGCGCACATCCGCTTCGACTGGCGAAATAGCCGATCGATGCGCACAGCGTCCTTAGCGGTCCAATACGCGAGTTTGTTGCATAGCTTCAAATCGCCGACGCTGGCATCGCCATCGCAGTTCGATGAATAGCCATCCCAGAGCGCTCCGAACTCATTGCCGCCTGCAATTGCGCTGCTTAAGGACGAGGTGTTGCCCTGTTACCAGCGGCAGGGCTTGCGGCCTCTATCCATCGAAACTCTGAGTAGTCGCCTGTTTTGCGCTCCTGCCGAGCCGGCAGATCTCTTGGAGCGGCGAGAGTGGAAGCAACGGCCAGAAAACGCGGCGACCTACCAGAAAATTGAGAGGGACATTGAAGAACTGCAAAAACAAGGCTACTCCCGCTACCGAGCAACAAGGGAAATCGAGTGGAGGCGAAGAGGGCGACCGCAGTATGATGGCGGAACTGACGTGGACAACAACGAACAAGACAGAAAATGTGAGGCTTTAAGACACGAGAAATGGGATCTTGCTGAGAAAGCATATGACGCGGTGGGGTGGCGCCAATACACAACGTTTCTTTATGGCCAGGAGATCGAACATCTGACGGTGACAGGGCGCGGCACTAGTTTCAACGAATGGGCGCAAAGCTTTCGCGACGCTATTTTGAGCAAATTCTTCACTGCCGATATACGTGCTTGCTCTATGTCGTCACTCGATCTGTTGCAAAGCGATTTGTCGATCTGGCTCAAGTTCTATAACAACGAAGTCCAGAAAAGCGGTGAAATTTGAGATCCCAGTAGAAGAACAGGAAAGGTTGCTCTTTCGAAGTTGCATTCAGGCTTACTAAACAGCGACGAGTTGGCATCAGCAGTTAGATCTCTTTTGCTGCCGCTCTTTTCCGAATCTAGCGAATGCTAAATGGCGTTTTCGAATGCCGCTTCTGAGCCGCGGAAGGCATTTTCGTGGCGCGCGGTGAGCTGGGTGGCCCCGACATGGCCCAAAATCATCTCGAAGCGTTTTCGGAATTCGCCCTGCTGTATGGTTGCCAAGACCATCTCAGAATTCACCGTCAGCGATTCATCTCAGACACTGCCGCATGCAAGTCAGATTCGGTCTTGGGGTCGAATGGGACGCGGCACTTCTATTTTGGGTCTCCAAAGCGGGCCATTAAATATGGAGCCGTCGCTGCGGTAAACGACTTACAAATGGCTTTTTCGTCGACTCATATCTGCAAACATATTCGTTACGAAAATTCAACGCAGATAAGTAATAATCAGCGGTTAACTAAGCCTCAATTTCGTTTCCGAGTGCAAACCCTATGCGACCGCGGCCACCACTTGTGCTGCCGCCCGTGGACTTTGTCCAGGATGCCCCGCCGCGCCGTGAACAGAGCGGATTTGGCATAGCGCATCCAGCGACCAGATCTTGTCGATCAACACGCTGCGGTAAATGCCGGTCTTTGCTCCCCTTCTTTCCTCAGGCGACGCTTCCAATCTACCCTCGACCAACAGCCCCGGCTCGCGCACCACCCGCTCGAACTGCTCGTAAACCGGCGGCGTCATCGCCGTTGGCAGGCGCCCACAATGCAGCGTCCTCGTCGTTCGTCGTCATCGAAGGCCGCGCGGGGAGTTTTGCGAAGATTTTGACTCCAAAGCGTGGAGCGAGCGCGAAGGAGACGACGACGTTCTGGGCGCCATCCCCGCCGAGGATTGCCTGTCGCGTTACGCCTCCCTGCTGCGCGCCATCGGGCAGATCCCTCAACCCACCGTGCTTTGGTGGACGGCGCGGCGGTGGGCGCTGGCGTGGGCTTGGCTGCGATTTGCGATGTGGTGCTGGCCACACCTCAAGCCACTTTTTCGCTGCCAGAAACCGCGATGGGTCTTATTCCAGCCCATGTGTTTCCGATTTTGGCGCGCCGTGTCGGGGTAAGCCGTGCCCGTCTGATGGCTACCGTCGACCAACCCCTCTCCGCTGCCGAGGCCTTGCGTCTGGGCTTGGTCGACGAGATTTCTGGTGATTTGGAAGCGACTCTTTTGGGCTATGCAAGCCGTTTCGCGCGCAGCGATCCGCGTGCGGTGCAAGCGATGAAAGCCCTGGTGTCGATGCACTTCTGCGCCGCGCCCGACTATGGCAGCGATGTCGACTTGCGGTGCGCGGTACTTCTCGCCAGCCGCGAAACGCGCGCCCGACTCTCACATCCGGCCAATAGGGACTTTATTAATCACGGAGAAACGTTTTACAGTCAAGCGAAGCGCAAGTCGGAGCTTTATCAATCGAAAGCGCCGCCCCAGTTGCCCGAGGGCGGCGCTCTTGCTTTTCGCTTTCCTTTGTGGCCCTACTCGCTTGCGGTCGGCACCTTGAGCGTCGCGCTCTTTCCAAACCCAAAGCCACCCGCCGGAATCTTCAACTTCAGCCCTTTCGCATCGCTTGGCACATCGAACACGAGCGTGAAGCGCTTGGTCAGGCCCGGCTGCAGCTGCGCCGAGAAGGGCTCGGCGCTCTGCTCGCCCGCCATCGAGAGTGCCATGCTGCCTTCGCTCGAAGAGTCGAACTCGCGTTCCTGATCATCCACCAGCTTCATGATGGCGGTCGTCACGTTGTGCGTCTTCTTGTCGGTGTTCTCAGCGCCCACCTGCAAAACGTAGAACACGCCGTCGGCCTCGCGCCGATACATATCGGAACCGAGCGTTTTGGCGGTTTCGGCTTTGCCCACGACATAAACCACATCGTCGACCACTCCCACCTCACGTTTGCCAACACCCTCGATGTCCACAACTTCCACATTCGAGGCTAGCGACTCGTCTTTGGGCGCGGCTTTAGGTTCTGGCGCCGCAGACTCACCCCCGCCAGCACTGCCGCTTTTGGCATTCGCGTTGGCCGACGCGGCGGCTTTTTCGGCCCGCACGGCCCGCGCCTCGGCCGATTTGGCCCGGCTTTCTGCGGCCCGCACCGCACTCTCGTTTTTACCCGGTGCAGCCACGCTCGCTGCGCCAGGGTTGGCAGCGGTTGCCACCGGCTTGGGACGCAGCGGTCCACTCAAGACGACCAGGAAAAGCCACGCCGCACCAAAGACACCGCACACCGGCCCGCGCGTCGCCTTCTCCTTGAACAGAAACGCGAACGTCTTGGGGCGAAACAAGCCGACGAGCAGCGCAAAGAAGGCAAACACGCTCAAGGTCGAGACCAGCGAATAGAGCTCGCTTGGCGCAGGCTGTGCCCCGGTGGTTTGGGCGTTGGCGACTTGCACGATGGCGCCATTGAGGAGTAGGAGCGGCAGCGCGCGCAACGAACGGCGCAAGGGAAAGAGGGAGAGACGACGGGCTGCTGGGAGAGAAGAATGTTTCATGGTGGAGATCGCGCCGTAGGATGGCGTCATATAAAAGTAAATATCATCACCAAGTTGGTGACAATTATACCCCGCCCGTAGCCTGTCTCTTCCAGAGGCACGCCCATTTCCAAGTCCGTATTCACGCCGCATTACCAGATCTTTCTGCAGCAACTCCGCGCGGCCAGAGAAACCAAAGGCATCAGCCAGCGCGAACTCAACCGGCGGTTGGGCGCGCACCACAACTTCGTCTCTTCATGCGAGATGGGCGACCGCGTTCTCAATTTCGTTGAACTGCGGGCTTGGTGCCTAGCTCTTGAAATTTCCTGGGTCGATTTCACCGCTCAGATAGACATGCTGTTGGCTGAGCACGATGCGAGTGCCCAAAGCGAAACTACTTCTTGAGCCGCGCCCTGCTCTCTTCTCTGCTCTCTTTGGCCACTCATATAAAAACAACAATGTGGCGAAATCTTCAAAAGAAGTCGTTATGGAATTTCGAGCAGCTTCAGCGCCCACTCGCGGTCGCCCGCACTGAACGCCCCGACCGGCACCACTGTGCGACTTTGGTAAGGCGCGCAGATACCGGGTTGGTCGTCGATCACGATGTAGCGCGTCGCGCCCGGATGCGCGTCCAGCCACGCCGCGATCTCGCGCCCTTTGCTCCACTTCTCAAACCCAACTTGGAACATCAGGTCGCCCTTCTTCTCTGCCGCACGGTAGGCGCTCAGATCGCGCGTTTCGCCCAGCACCGCAATCTCTTTGTCGAAGCCGTGCGCCAGCATCACCTTGTGCAACGCCTTGACGCTTCCCGAGTAGCGAAACGACGTGGTCAGCACAATTGCCGCACCCGTTTCCAAGCACAGCCGGTTGAGTTCCAGCATTGCTTCCGGGCACCACTCGCCACTGGGCAGAATCAGCACCCCGTCGAAATCCAAAAAGATCACTGGCTTGGTTACGGTGTCAGTGACTGGGGCTGTCGGGGCAGGAGTTGTCGTTTCGGTCATCACCAAAAAGTAAAATCTACCGGAATTTCGCGCACAATAAAGCCTTATCCAGCACCCCTTCACGAAGCGTAAGTGCAACTCCATTAGCAGGTGTTCCCAGCTCTTTTGAATCCACTCATATAACAAAAAAAATTCAAAGAAGCCGATCTTTCGCGCCGTTTTGTGCCGTGAGTAGCACCCGGCGCCGTTAGTGATTTTCGCCTCATTCATATCGGAAAGGTGGCAGCGTTTAGTTCTTCGCGCTGCCCCCAAAGACCCAATATGTTCCCCCTGCGCTCACCGATCCAACCCCACCACGCCACGCTTTTTGCGTTGCTGTTTTGCACCAGTTACGCGCACCAACTTGTAGCTTTCGCTTTGGGAGGCACCCGATGAACCGCACTACTTCGCCCGCTTCAGAGCCAAAAGCCCAAGTTGTTGCCGAAGAGTTTGTTTGGCCACAGTTCAATCCTTCGTCCGCTTACCGCCGCTTCATCGAGCGCCTGCGCCTCGCCCGTTTGGAGCGCGGGCTCTCCATCGCCGATATGTCCGACGAGGTCGGCCTCACATTCAGGTTGGCACACGAGTTCGAGACCCTCACCGCGCCCCTGCCCTTTGAGTGGCTGGAAGTCTGGTGCGAAACCGTCGGAGTCCCGTTCGCCGACTACCTCACCATCTATCGCGCCGACCAGCGCGAGTGGGACGAGCGCCAAGCTCAGCTGGAAATCGAGGCCGAAACGCACGCCCCAACAAGCGTAAAGGGTGGCTCCGGCATCTGGCAGCACCTGCGTTCTGTGGCGGCTCATATTGCCAAACGTTTCGCCTCACTCTTTTCCACACCGAAAGAAACACCCGAATAGTTCAGATAATTTTCGGCATTTTCCGGCCATGGTGGCCCCAAAGCCCGCTCAGTCAGAGTCGTGTCAGGACGTATTTCCACAGAGAAAAAGGCGCCTCAATCGAGGCGCCTTTTTTAAACGGGGCTTTCCGAAGTCTCAGGTCGTTCAAAAGCCGTTCGAATAACAGCTCAGAACGCGGCCCTGCGCCTGTTCCGCTGAGGTCATACGAAAGGGAATCAATGCAAGAAGTTCATTGAGTGTTCAGGTCAAAGGGGTTCTTTGCTCGCGGGAATTGATCCGACACTTCCGCCCCGCTATATCCGGCACCCACTGCGGTCAGGACTGCCGCACGCACATCTTCGGGTACTGTTTTCCACGTCTCACGGTCGAGGGTGTGGTCGATCATCAGCGCGTGCCAGAGGTTACGGGCCATGTCGAGTTCTCCACGGGTCAGTTGTATTTGAGTCATAAGACACACTCCTCAATTTCAGTAGAAGGCCAAGGCGGCCTGGCCATTCCTCCCCGATAACGCCCCGTGTGTCCCCAAGTTCAATACGGTAAAGGGAACTTCATCCTTCGCCCGGCGCATGGTTGGCCACCCCAACTGATCATGCGCCGCCCCGCCCTCAGTTCAATGGTGCCACTCAGTAGTGGCGCGCGAGCCCTCCCAGGTTAGGGCTTGTTGTTTCTCAAAACTCATAAAAGTCCGACGAATCGAGGCGGGGCAATCGAGAATGGATTTTGAGAAGGTGCAGTGCGCTTACCTGTGCGCTCGCTCGAACCGCAGAAATCTGCCTGCGAAAAGGACTCTTTTCAATAACTTTCACCAACAATGTATGAAGTGCCAGCTTCGAGGTCTTTGCTTCTCGGGATTTAGCAGGGAGCGGTAGGAGCTTCGTGCGTCTGGCTGTTGGCCCTTAAGCCTTTTACGGGATCGAAGCCGTGCAAAAGGGTTCACCACCTATAACCCCAGGAGAAATATCATGAATGGAAATCCGATGAGCCGCCGCGAATTGCTGCGCTCCACCGCTCTGGTGAGCGTAGCGGGCGCGCTCGGATTGAAGGGCACGGAGCGAGCCGAAGCTGCCCAGAGGCAAACAATGCAAGGGATGCAGGCCCAAGTCCAAAAGGTCACCACGCCGCCCTTGACCTCGAACGAAATGGCGGCGATAGATGCCGCCCTGGGCAAAAAGGGCAATCTGGTTCAGGCCGAAGCGACCTACACCACGCCGCTCCCGCGCAACGACCTCAAAGTCAGCATCAAAGGCGAAGCGGTGCCGATCCCCCTCGGTTTTGGCGGCTGGGTTTCCGTTAAAAAGACCATCAATGGTCGCGCGGCGGTCTTGATGAGCGACACGGTGCTGCTGCAAGAAGAGGTCAATCCGCTGATTTCGGCGGCGCACGCCAACGGCCTCGAAGTCAGCGCCATCCACAACCACTTCTTTTACGAAGAGCCGCGCATCTTCTATATGCACGTTCACGGGATGGGCGAAGTCGGCGACCTCGCGCGCCGCTATGCGCGCGCCATCAGCGCCACCAAGCTGTTTCCAGCCAATCAGCCACTATCGGGGCCACCGCCCGTTCGCACCGGCAAGGAGATTTTCGATCTGCCTGCGTTGGACAGAATCGTCGGCAACACTGGCACCGTCAACGGCCCGACCTATAAATACACTATCGGGCGCGACGACCTCACCGTCATGGCGATGAACGCGCACATCACCAAAAGCATCGGGCTCAACACCTGGGCCTCTTTTGCGGGCACGCCCGAGGCGGCGCACATCGCGGGCGATTTCGCCATGCTGGAAGCCGAAGTCAATCCCGTGATCAAGGCGCTGCGAACGGCCAACATCGAAGTTGTGGCGGTTCACAATCACATGATCGGCGAGCAGCCGCGCATGATGTTTTTGCATTACTACGGGCGCGGCCCAGCCACGACTTTGGCGCAGGGCTTTCGCAGTGCCCTCAATCAACTCGGCAGGCCGCAGCCCATGATGATGGGAATGGGACAACCGATGACGGGGATGGGCGGACGCTAACGAGGCGTGCAGTTTATATCAGGTTCAAGTGTGGAAGATGACCGCAAAATCGCCTTTTGACTTGACACTCGCCCTGGGGTGCGCCCGCGCTGGGGCTAAACTCGACGCCTACATAGACGGTGTGTCGAAACTCGGAACAGGGCTGATTTTCTAAGGCGGCATGCCCTATCCGAGCGACCTGAGTGATGCCGAATGGCAGCTTTTGCAACCGCTGCTGCCCGCGCCTAAAGCAACCGGACGCCCGCGCCAGTGGGATCTGCGTCTCCTCCTCGACGGCATCTTCTACCTGGTGCGCAGTGGCTGTGCATGGCGCATGCTGCCTGACGAGTTTCCGCCGTGGTCAACAGTCCATCGCTACTACCGCCGCTTCCGACGGGACGGCACCTGGGAGCGCATTCACACAGCTACGCGAGCAGGTGCGGCAGTTGTCTGGCCGAGAGGCCACGCCCAGCGGCGCCATCCCCGACAGCCAGAGCGTCAAAACCACGGAAAAAGGGGCGCTGCTGGAAAGGCCAGCATTGGCTACGACGCTCACAAGAAGGTCAAGGGGCGCAAGCGTCACCTGTTAGTCGATACGCAGGGATTGGTGCTCAAAGTCAGATGCACTGGTGCTCAGTGCCCTGAACGTATCGGAGCGCGCCAACTGTTGGAGCCACTGGGCGCTCAGTTCCCGCGCCTGCGCATGGTGTGGGCTGACCAGGGATATAGAGGTGAGTTAGAAACGTGGCTGCCCGAGAAATTGGGCTGGCGCCTCGAGATTGTGTATCGCACTGACGAGAAGGAGCACAAGGAGCGATTGTGGGAAACAGCGCGCAAGCGTCGCGATGCAGGAGCGTCCGTTGTTGAGATGTGGGCTGGTCTCAAATCGGGTCGTGGTATTGATAGATCGTGGTATTGAGGTGCTGCCGCGTCGTTGGGTGGTCGAGCGCACATTCGCTTGGCTGGGCAGATGCCGACGCCTCTCCAAAGATTACGAGTTCCTGCCCCAGAGCAGCGAGGCTATGATTTATCTGGCCATGACCCGCCTTATGCTCAGGAGACTGGACAAACTTTCGCCAAATTCACTGGCCTGAGCAGTTTCGACACACCCTGATAATTCAAGCTATCGGACGTTGTTTTTGCAAGCTAATCGCGTTGTTGTGCCGTCGCGCGTCGTTTAACGGAAAGTGAAACACATGAAAAATGAAGTTGAGACGGCACTGGGACAATTAATCGGCCTTCCCTTTTGGGGCGCAGGACGTGCAGCTGCTTTGGAATGGTTCCAATTCGGGGAGCAACGAACGGTTACCAAGCGCTATGGTGGAACCACAACCGTAGGCACATGGGCGTTACACATCTCATGTGCGTGGCGTGTCCGCGATTCAGAAAAGATTCTGGTTGCATCCTCTGATTGCTATATGAGGGCAGACCATTTATTAGAAGTCGGCGATGATTTTGATTGGGACGTGCATGGAGCAAATCAACGTGACCAGAGAATGGCCTTATTCATGGAAAGTCAAGAAAACTCGCTGGTAGTTACAAATGTAGTCGCGGACGATTTCGGCGGTTTCTGCTTGGAGTTGGCTCCCCACTTTTGTTTGGAGGTATTTCCAGATGTCGCGGCAGAAGATGCTGAATACTGGCGGTTGTTTCAGCCCTCAACCGAATCACTGCATTTCGTAGTTACACCTTCGGGACTCGAAGACTGACAACCGCAATAGGACAGGGCGCTGTGCGACATAATTCAAGCTACCAGAGCTTCGGCACGGTCGGATCGAGCGAACCGCGACGCCCCATTTTGCGCATAAAACGTGTTATCCAGCGCCACTTTGCGGGTGTTGATTCGCGCCCTGTATGCAGCTCACTCGTTCAATCGCAGCAGCACACCGGTGCCACCTGACACGCGCAACGCGGTTTTGCCGTTTGCGATGCGGAGCGGGCCGGGCTTGCCGTCGAGCCAGTTCACCGCTTTGACAGAACGCACATGCGGGGCGAATGAAAGCTCGATGTCGTCGGCGGTTTCGCGCGCGCTTTTGCGCATGCCATGCTGTTTGTTCACCAGCAAAGCGTAGGATCTGCCCTTGCCGTCTTTGAAAAAGCCGATGAGCGCGTCGCGCGCCTTGATGCCAGAGATCCACTCTTTGCCCGGCACAAATGCACTTTGTCCGGGTGGCGGCGAGGTGTGGACGACGCCCGTGCTGGAGAGGTCGAGCAGCGTTTTGCCCATCGATAAAACGGCGTGATTGAGGGTTTTAACATGCTCGTAAAGCTCGGTTTTAGCGCCGGTCCTGGGATCGACAATCGCCACCTGGTCCCAGTTCTCCCACTTCTCGGGGCCCCAGTAGGTGAAATACCACAGTCCTTTGGCGCCATAAGCGAGATTGGTGAACTGCATCCAGCGCACGTCGCTTTCGCTGGGGCGACGGTAATGACCATGCTGGATCGAAAGCGCGAACGCCCAGAACGGCACCTGATATTTCAAGGAGGCCTGGCGAAACTGTTCCAGATAGCGAAAATGGGCCTCGGTGTTATCGGTGCCATCGCCGTTGATGACGTAGGAGTCGTAGGAGAGCAGCGGCATCCCGTTGCGAATCGCGGCTTCGATGATCGGCCCCGTCGGCGGGTTCTGCTGCGCGGCGGGCGGCAGCATGTTGAAGAGCGCGTAGCGCGTCGGATCCTCGCGCATCAAGCTGTTGACGGCGGTAATCGACTCGGTGACACGCGCGATGCCGCTCGGCTCGTCATGGGTGAGCCAGCCGACGATGTTTTTGCGGTTCTTGGGGAAATCGACGGCTTGGGGCGGCAAACCAAAGCCCTGCGGCTTACGATAAGCCATCACACTCAGGCCGGTGCGGGTCGCAAAATCCAGGGCTCGATCATATCCGCTGTCGGGATTGGCGGCGTAGAGCGTGAAACCGGCGTCTTTATAGGCCTCGAAATCTTCGATTCGAGCGTTTCCGGGCGGCCCCCACCACGCGATGATGGGGAATTTTTTGAAGCGCCAGGGTTTTTTGGCGACGGGCGGAAGTTGCAGTTTTGACAACCCTTCGGCGGTTGCCGGAGCGGCGTTTGCTCCGGTTGGAAGCGCGGCTATCCAGGCGATTATTCCGTAAAAGAGCAGCGATTCCAAGATGAAATGTTTCATACAGACGGTTCCTGCTGGAGATTATGAAAGTAAAGTCAAGTGGTGCCAGTTCCAGCAAACCCATACGCTCCATTATGACACACAATGCGCTCCTCAACGTAACGGAGATAGAAGCAACTGCCCCTTTGAGGCGACTCATATCTACAAACGACTCCCTTTGTGTACTCCTTCTCCATTTATAGCCTGACTACGCTCATGTGCACTCATGTGTGCACCCAAGTGCTTGAGACGGCTCCATCTAGGCTGTAGAAAAAGAGCATGGTTCCCAAAGTTCTTGAAGGCGCCGCGGTAAATCGAGGCGAGTCCCATGACGTCTTCAAGGCTCCTGCACAACGGGTGTCGAAAGCTGTGATGGCCGTATCGACGCTGCTTTGTCTTGGCCTGTCGCTCTGCTATTGGCTACGGCCCGACGCCTTCGCTGCTGTTACGATTTTTCCGGTGGGGTGCTGGTTCTTTCTAGGCCTGTTGCTGACCGCCTTCGGCTGGAATCGCACACAGGGAAACAGAGTCCGCTCGGTGAGCGCGATGTGGCTGCTATTTCTGCTGATCTTCGCCGATGAGCCCCGCAGCCTCTTGCGCGCCCTCTTGCCACCAGTGACCAAAGACGTAACGCGACACCTGCGCGTCGTCTCGCTCAACTGCAGTGCCGGCGACCTTGTAGCGGCGGAGGAAGTGGCAAAGTGGCGCCCCGATGTGGTGTTGCTTCAGGAATCGCCGTCCAGGGCCGATGTCGAGCGACTGGCGCGCACCCTGTTTGGTGAAAAGGGCGGCTTTCTCTGGGGAGTGGATGGTTCGATTATAGCCCGCGGCAAGCTCACACCGCGTCCGCTACCCCCCAGTCTGCGCAATTACTTTGTCCAGGCGCACCTTCAATTGCCGCAGGGTCAGGAGGTCGAGGTGCTCAGTCTTCGTCTCATGACGCCGCCCTTTCGCATCGATTTGTGGTCGCCCGACTGCTGGGAGGCTTATCGTCACAACCGCCATTTGCAGCGCAGCCAGATGAGAGCCATCAAGGAACAACTTGACGCTGTTCCCAGGGAGCGCGCCATCATCATTGGTGGTGACTTCAACGCGCCTCAGGGTGATGCGATTTTCGGCGCTTTGCGCCCCCGCCTGCGCGATAGCTTCCCACATGCGGGCCGCGGCTGGGGCAACACCATTATCAATGACTTCCCCGCACTACGCATCGACCAGATCTGGGCCAGCGAGGCGTTGCAGCCGCGCAATATGAGGGCATGCAAGACCCAGAACTCCGATCACCGCGCCGTTGTTGCCGACTTTCTCTGGAGCACCGGCTGATTGTGCAGGGTGACACCCTGCCCGCTTTAGGGGTTTCTCGAGTCGCTCATATCGCAAAGTCACGCTCGTTACACGGCATCCCCGTTGCTCCTGCTCAGTTCACCCGATAATTTTTGTATCTTCTATTTTCTACAATTGTAAAAGTTAAAGCTCTCACCTGTCAGTCCTATGTCCCCAATTGAAGGAAATTACCCCAAACCCGCTGTCACGGTTGATGCAATTGTTTTCACCATCAGGGAAGAACAGCTGCAAGTCGCCCTTATTAAACGCGGTATCGAGCCGTTCCAAGGTTCGTGGGCAATCCCAGGCGGTTTCGTGCGTGAGAACGAAGCGCTGGAAGACGCGGTGAAGCGCGAGTTATATGAGGAAGTCGGAGCCGGCGGCGTTTATTTAGAGCAACTTTACACGTTTGGCGCACCCAATCGCGACCCACGTGGTCGAGTGATTACCGTCGCTTATTTCGCGCTCGTTGCCGCTGAAAACCTGCGCGAACTCACCGCCTCGACGGATGCAAGTGAAGCGCAGTGGTTTGCTCTGCCGGAAGTTCCCAGCTTAGCTTTCGACCACCGCGAAATCTTGGATCTTGCCGTTAATCGGCTGCACGCCAAACTGGAATACAGCACCATTGCCTACGCGTTGCTGCCACCCGCGTTTTCCCTCGCAAGGTTGCAAAGGGTCTACGAGATCATCCTCGACCGACCGCTCGACAAGCGCAATTTTCGCAAGAAGATCCTATCCCTGGACCTTTTGGAGCCCACCGATCAACGTTCAGGTGGCGCGCACCGCCCCGCAACTCTCTACGTTTTCAAAGCTAATCAAGTCACTTTTTTCTAATTTTCAGCTAAAGATCGCCTCAACGCTTGACAACACGCGGAGTTAGTGTCAAATTAACACCAATGCCCCAGTTAGTGTAAAAATAACTCTAACTAAAATTGGGTGGCGCCAGGGAGGAAAGCAATGTTTGCGACCCGTTCGACATTGGAAGCGATGGCAGAACATTTCGAAAGCGCGGTTTGCCCAGAAGAGGTTTTCGGAACTCTGCAAGGAGAGGTGATGGCGCAGCTTGCGGCGTTGAAATCGCTGCACCGCGAGTTGACGCGAACCTGCCATCCCGATCTGGCGTTGCCCACAGACAAAGCCTTGGCGACGCAAGTGTTTCAGTCGCTGGGCAAATGGGATAGCGTGGCGCGCCTCAAAGTCGAGGACAACACCTATGGAGATTTTTTGCCGTATCGCGCTCCTGCGCCGCCTTATCAGCCAGTAGAGCTTGTGGTGCGCGGGCAGAAATTAAAGTTGACCGGCTTTCTCGCAGGGGACTTTTGCAAGCGTTCACCGCGCTGAGATCGAAGACGGCTCGGCAGAACACGTTACTTTCGCATAACACACTCGCGATACCCGCGACAACGATTTGCTGGAACGGGAATACCTGGTGTTGAAGGGATTTCAACAGGCGCAACCCGATGTGGCTGCGGAGGAGTTTTTCCAAAAGCAACGCGTCTATGTGCCGACGCCAGTGACTTCGTTTTCGTTGCTCGACGAAACGGGCGCTAAACATCGCACCAACGTGCTGAGCGTTCCGACTGGAGATTGCTACACGGCGGAAACGCTGCGCCGCGACAAATTCCCCGACGGCATTGAGCCAAAACACGTGTGGTGGATTTTCCGGCGTTTGCTTTTGACGCTGTGGATGGCCCACCTCAAAGGCTACGTTCATGGCGCGGCGACGCCCGATCACGTGTTGGTTTTCCCCCAGGCCCATGGTCTGGTTCTGCTGGATTGGACTTGCGCCGCAAAAATCGAGGAGGAACATGTTCCGGCGCTCAATCCGGCTTTCGAAGCTTTTATCCACCAGAGATTGCGCGCAAGGAAGTGGCATTGCCCGCCGCCGATTTGTTCATGGCGGCAGCCACCGCAATTTACATGTTGGGCGGAGATCCAACGCGGCGCCAAATTCCACGTGCAGTGCCCACAACCCTGGCACAAGGTCCACTGTGTTTGAAGGCGCACAAGGCGTGCTCCTTGATGAGAACTTTGGTTTTCATCCTCACACGACCTGGTCGAACACCACGCCTGCTAATGCACTGCAACTCATTAAGGAAGCCCAAAGTAGCGCACAAACTACCGTGTTGGGGCTTACACGCGCTTATCAGACCCGCCACGGCACCGATCCTTTTCCAACCGAGGCTAAAAGCGTGACTTTAGCATTACCTGAGCCGCACAACCCCACTAACGAATGGCAAGGTCCATTTCGGGCAGGTTGGCTCGACTTGTCGTTGCTCCGCTACGCGATTCAAGTGAGCGGGCGGATCGATGGCTTAATTGTGACCTGCCTGGACCGCCTCCAAGAATTGCCCGAGGTCAAATTGGGGGTTGGTTATCGGTATAGAGGGGCTTCGTGGCACCTTGACATCGGCGTATTTGGTCGCATGCTCGCCCAGGAAGAAAATGGAAAAATGCTGCGCGCAGTAGATGTCACTTACACCTCGGGGCCCTCAGATACATCAGCATATGCTCAGGCAGTGTCAAATTATCTCGGGTTGCCTCTACTTGGAATTTCCTATGGCCATCTCGGCCAAAACAAACGATTTGCGTTTTAGATCGGCGAATTTCTGAAAACACCTGAAGGCCCTAGTCTGACTACGTATTACCTTTGGCTGTGAATGCCCCTGCAAACTAAAGTGATCAAGCTTCAGCTTATTTCCTATTATTGCGTGGTGTGGCGGCTCAGCCACAGGCTTTTGGTAGTGATGGAACTCACGAGCAACACTTGATCAAGAGGCCTGACCGCGTTCTGTCGAGTAAAGGCCAACATTCCCCTGCTCGTCTGGGCTTTCGTCAGTCGCCCATATCTCACACAACCATCCCACTTCGGGCATGCAAACGGTTTATTGAAATCTGCTTCACCCTTATGTGCAAGCGAGATCGCACTCAGGTGCTTGAGAAATGGGGCGGGATGCGTAAACGTGGAAGTCACTTGCCTTGAAGCCTTGTGCGGCCACTGTGGCGAGGCAAAGAGCCATTTCTATTCAAACCGGAGGTAACCGATATGAAGCATTACGCCAAGAGCCAGGCACGGTTCACCACTCCGGCCATCATAATAGCATCAATCTTTCTGGCTGGATTGCTGTTATGGAGTTGGAGTCGGATCGTAGCAACGCAGGCTCCTCAGCCAGCTATATCGTTCACACATAACAGCTTGGCGCGATCGGTTGCCTTCTCTCCTGACCGTGCTCTATTGGCCAGTGGAAGCTGGGGGGCCAATAATTCCGATGCTGGGGAGGTGAAGGTTTGGGATACGCGCAGCGGGGCGCTATTGCATACGTTAAAAGGACACACAAGCTTTGTGAACTGTGCCGCTTTCTCTCCCGATGGCAGGGTGCTGGCCAGTGGCGGTGAGGATAAAGCCATAAAGTTATGGAACGCTCAAACGGGGAAACTGCGGGGCACGCTGCAGGCCGACTACCGCGTGATGTCGATGACATTTTCCCCTGATAGCAAAACTCGTTAGCGCAGGCTGGATCGTTGCCGGCTACAAGAAGGGGATGGGGATGTCGCGTTATCGCAACCAGCTAATACAGGTCTCCTCTTTTACGAATTTCGCTGGCGAAGTTAGTGTTTGGGACATTGGGACTAATCGCAAGCGACTTCGTCTCGCCCTCCCTCAGCAAGTCGATTCAGTTGCACTTTCTCCCGACGGTAAGCTGCTGGCTACTGGTAATGGGTCCTGGTTTTGTCCTCTGGCTCGTCCTGCCGTCTGGCGAAATGAGGTCAGAATCTACGACATCGGCACAGGAGGTTTACGGCGACAACTCAGTTTGAACGACGGCAGCTCACGAATACCGGTCGCTTTTTCACCGAGCGGTAAAGGACTGGTTACAGGCAATGGAAATACAAACGCCGCTGAGGCGGTCATAGCCTGGAACATGCGGACAGGGACAAAGGCATGGGCTTGGACAGAGCAAAAGAGTCCACTGTCCCTGGCCTTTTCTCCAGACGGGTCCACAGTGGCGAGCGGCAATGGCGAAGGCAGGATTACGCTTATAAAAGGGCAAACTGGTCAACTACGTGGTTACATAGGTGCCTCTGCGTTTGGTATATGGGGATTAGCTTTTTCTTCTGATAGCAAAAGGCTCGCAAGTGGAGCGGATGAGGCAATGATAAAGATCTGGGATCTGCCACCCTGAAAGAAGACTGCTCTCGACAACGGCGCGCATCGAAGCCACAACTGAGTGAGTCGGGTTCTTGCTGAGCCATATTAATGAGAAAAGTTGGGAGCAACGCGAGTGGCGCAACGCGAGTGGCGAAAATCGATAAAGGCACGATTTCGCGCTTTGGTTAAGCTGAGATCGTTTATTCCACAATCGCAACCCCAAATCAGGAGAAAAATGTCCGACATTTCTTACCGCCGCGCGCCCGCGGGCTTCACGCCCGAGCAACGCGCTCAGTTCGACCACGACGGCTACTTGACCATCGAAAACATCTTGAGCGAAGCGGAAATCGCGCGATATCTCGAGGCCATTGATCGCCATATCGCGCTCGACCCCAAGTTCGCGCCCGACAAGTTCTACCCGCGAGAACACATTGTGCAACTCGATCCGGTTTTCACAGAGCTTATAGATCATCCGCGTCACATCGGCTACGTTTACGACTTTTACGGCGAGCTGCTCAAACTCCATATCTCCCAGTTTTTTGTGAGGCCCAAAGGCGGCAATCACAACCTTTGGCACGCCGACGGCGCGCGCGCCGTGCCCTATGGTGTGTTCGCGCCGGCATTGCCCCTGCAAGTCAAAGTCGCGCTTTGGCTCACTGATTTGCCTCAACCCAAAATGGGCAACCTCGTAGTGCGGCCTGGCTCGCAACATCAGCAGTATTTCGACGGTTACGACACCCATGAAAGCTCGCCTGATGAGAAAATCATCTGCGCCAAGGCCGGAACGATGACGCTCCTCAACGGCAACATCTGGCATCGCGTCGAAGCCAACGAATCGGACACCGTGCGCAAAAACTTCTTTCTGGCCTATTGCCCCTCATGGGTCGTGGCCGCCGACCACCTGCGCAGCGACCCGCACTGGCTGGCAACACTCAATCGTGAACAGCGTATCATCATGCGCGACTACGATTACGCCTACGACCACACCAAGCCACCCGCCAGAGACTTCCCCCTCTTTCTCGACCGTGAAACTGGCCTCGATCACGATCCTGGCCTTTACCGCGATCACGTCGCCAAACATCGCCGCAAGCGGTTGGTTGCCCACGAAAAATCATGAAGAAAATCATGAAGTCGGCCAGAATCCAAAAAGGAGATTCGCTGATTAAGTAGCAGCGAAAACAGGCACACCCACATAGCTGGACTTTATCCATTCAAGCAGAATAGCAAAGCAAGTCAGTCATTTGGTTCCAGAGCGCGTGTTGGAGTTTTTGTTTCTCGCGCTTGAAGTGCGAGGTGCAAAAAGTCTCTTGAGCGTGAGTTTGAGCGTGGCACCAGATGTGGCGTCTGACCCAGGCTAAAGCATCGGCAAAGGTGGCTTTTTCCTTTTGATACCAGGCGCTCTGACGCACGCCAGAGCCTTGCACCTCTGGCGCCCTTTGATCGACCAGTCGCTGCGCCAGAAGCGTCACGAGGGAAAACAACCCCAGCAGCACAGGTGTCGTGCGAGCACTGGCCAGGTTGCTCCACTGCCGCTGCGTCTCGACACCCAGATGCTGGCGCACCTCGTGGAAGGTGACTTCGACCTGCCAACGGGAAACGAACCACTGCACGATTTGCATCGCTTCCACTTCGGTATCGGTGCACAACAGTGACAGCGGAGAGAACTCGCCCTGAGAATCACGCACCAGCACCCAGCGCAAGGGAACTGGCACTTTGCCGGTGTGATACCAAATGGCCGTGTCTGTTGCGATCTCCACCACGCGAGGTTCTACTGCACGTTTGCGATGAGCTTTCATCCAGTCTACCAGGGTTTTGTGGCGCCGTCGCTGACGAGCCCGCTGCTTCTGATAGCGCTCTGAAGGAGCAAGGGCGGTCAGAAAGGGCAAAGCCCACAAGCGCCCAGCCAGAGGCACGGGCACAAGCAACATCAGGCAGAGCCAGCGCAGGCCCCGCGTCTTGACGAACTGGGTGTCGCTGGAGCGCACGGGATCGCGGTTGATGCCTTTGGCTTTGATTCGGGCACCACGGCGGCGTTCGAGAGTGTCATCACCGCCGATGACCAGCGGCCCCTGCGGCAGGAAAGCCTTCACCAACAACTGCAACAGAACCTGGGCGGCTTGAAGGGAGGACCAGTTTGCACGGTTGAGCACGCGATCGGCGGCCATCGGCAAGATGCACTTTGGCCCCCAGCGTTGCCGTCACGGCTGGGAGGAGATGATTTTGCCCGCCGACTATTACCGCCAGATGGAGCGTTCGGGCCTACCCTTTCAGCCGATGCGACACGGCCTGGGACAAACCGAACTCTATCCCACTCTGGCTACGGTGCCGGAAAGTTTAACGCTGACTTCGTGGATCGCCGAGCAGTGTGTGGACTACGTTTTGGAGCGCCGCGACCCGACCAAGCCGTTTCTGCTCTGGTGTTCGTTTTCCAAGCCGCACCCGCCCTTCGACCCGCCCGAACCCTACTATTCGATGTATCGCAATTGCGATATTGTCACGCCTTTCATCGGGCAGTGGAGCGGCGAGGAGTGTCCCGAAGCCTTTAAACGGGCGCGCGAACAAGAGTCGATGGATCTGCTTTCACCCGAAATCATCCGCGAAGCGCGGTCGGCTTATTACGGCCTCATCACGCAGTGCGATTACAACATGGGCCGCGTTTTCGCCGCGCTGCAAGATCTGGAATTGTTCCGCGAAACCTGATTTTGTATTGCTCCGATCACGGCGAACTGCTCGGCGACCATCATTCCGGCTCGAAGGCGTTTTTTCACGAAGGCGCATCTCACGTTCCCTTCGCGCTGCGCCTGCCCGCGAGTTGGGAGCGACATTGCGGCGCCAGGGTTTCAACTCCGGTCTCGCACGCCGATATCATGCCAACTCTGGCCGCCGCCGCCGGAGGTGAAGCGCCGCCAGGGTGTGACGGGCAAAACCTGCTCGCTTTGCTCCAGGGCGAAGCGCCCACGCGCCACTATCTCGAAGCCGCGCATCCTGCTGGGGCGTGCTGCGCGCTCACCGACGGGCGCTGGAAGTATTTTTTCTATCCCGAAGGCGGCCAGGAGCAACTCTTCGACCTCGAATCCGACCCGCACGAACTCACCGATCTCGCGCGCCAGCCTCAACACGACGAAAAACGACGCGAACTGCGAGAGGAACTCACGCGGCGCCACATCGCACGCGGCTCGGACGCCGTGGCCGATGGGCAACTCATCGAAAAACCGCTACGCGGCGACAGCACGGCCTCGCGGCGCGCGCGCTCCTGGCCTGGCTATCACACCGAACATTTCGAGGTGGACGTGCGCCATTGAAATAATTGGGCCCGTGCCAACCTTCAATTACCAGCACACAAGCGCACAAGCGTTCTCTAACCTCAGGCCAAACCGCCCTGGGAATGGGACGCGTGACTTGCAAGCTCCGGAGCGGGGAAACCTTCGGTGCGAATTCTCTCACCCACTGCACGCAACGTGGCCGCATCAACGGCATGAATGCTTCCATCGGGCAGAGGCCCCGTGTTGAGCAGCAAATTGCAGCGACTGGCGGCGGCGTTGGCCAGCATCGCCCGAACGTCAGCGGGCGTTTTGTGCGCTTGGTCGGGGCCTTCGTGGTAGCCCCACGACGGGTGCATACAAGCGCAGATTTCGTTGTGCTTGTCTTTGTTCGCTTCCCACGCCGCTTGCGCGAGGGCAACCGAAGCGTCATTCCCGCCGTGCTGGCGCACCCGCTCGCCGAGCGGATAGGCGGCAAACTCCGGCGCGGCGAAATCTTCCGTTCCGTTGGCGCCCTGCTTGAAGGAAATTAGGCAGTGCGGCTGGAGCGAGCGAATCAGGGCGTAAGTCTCTTCAATGGGGAACAGGTCGGGACGCAAATAATAGGGTAGAATCGGGTCGAACCATACACCAGCGATGGAACCATATTGTGTCAATAGCTCGCGCAGTTGGCGATGCACGAACTCGATGCAACGCGCCATGTCGGCGTCGCTTTGCCAGCGATACGCCGGATCGGGCGCATCGTAAGCGGGGCGCGCGAAAGTGCAGCCCGCCTCGCGCGGAAAGAAGTAGGGATGCCGCCAATCCGCGCCATAGGAGTAGTAGAGAAATAATCCCAGCTCGCGCTCGCGGCACGCGAGGGCCAGTTCGCCCACCAAATCGCGCCCGCACGGCGCTTGGAGGGAGTTGAAATCGGTCTGCTGGGTGGCAAAGAGGCAAAAGCTGTCGTGATGGCGCGTCGTGATGGTGATGTATTGCATTCCGGCCTCGACCGCTAAATCGGCGATGGCCCCGCCGTCGAAGCGGTGTGCGGTGAACTGCTCTTTGAGCTTTTCATACTGCGCGACGGGAATTTTTTCGTTAAACATCACCCACTCGCCCCGCCCCAGCAGGCTGTAAAGCCCGTAGTGCAAAAACAGGCCGAATTTAGCCTGAGCGAACCAGCGCAGGGCCGCCTCGCGTCCGCCTGGGTGGTCGCCGGCCTCTTGAAAACGTTGCAGGTAGGAAGGAATGGTCATAAGTTCTAAAATCAGTGTCGCGGGTTGGGGAGAGCATTATCAGCGAGTCGGAAGATGTTGCGCCCTAGCTGGCGCCGTCCCCAATCGCGCGGGTCAAAGACTCGCGGTCGCAATGCCGGCACAACAAAGCCAAAATTAAGCCTATCAAACAGGAGCACGCCAGCCGGCAGCCTGGCGTGCTATCGAAGGCGCCTTCATAATTTTGTCGCTTGCTTCCTCTCCCAGCGTCGCTTTTTATCCGCCTGGAGCGACGTTTGGCCCGCGCCACCTGCGGGATTACGAGTTCGTCTGGATGGTCGAGGGAAACGCCCACTACGCCTGTCAAAGGGGCAACAGGTAACAGGAAATTGAACTGCCTCAGGGGTCGTTACTGCTCTGCCGCCCCGACTGCATCGATCAATTCATCTGGGACAAAGAGCGCAACACGCGCCACGGGTTTTTTCATTTCTCCATTGAGGAAGGGGAACCTGCTTTGCCGCCGCCCTCTGAGTGGCCCCTGATCAGGCAGGTTGCCGACGGCGATTTGCTCGACACCTTGTTTCGCCACTTGATCACGTGGTCGTCTCTGGGTTCGGCCTCACTGCGTGATGTGTTGGCGCCACCGATTCCAGCCCGCAGTCGAAGCGCTTGTCGCCATGCCATTCCTGATCCCACAAGATCCCAGGTTTATGGCTGCCAGGGATGATCCACAGACAGCCGTTTTCGATTGTGGCCTTGTCGAGCGCGATCCAGGCGCCGCACAGACTGCGGTCGCGCGTGGGAATGAAATCTTCATCCTGATGCCACGCCTGCCCAGGTTTGCCCGCCGCTTTGATGAAGAGCATCGACTGCATCGCCTTGACATCGGGGCCAATCACCGCAGTTAACACCTCCACAATCGCGGGATGAGACGACGCGTCGTGCATCAGGGGCGAGATTTTGTGGGGGAAGTGGATGCACAAAAAGCGCTGGAGCAATTCGTCATCGCTTTCGCCTTCTTTGCGCGGCTCGGCGCCGCGAATCTCTCCGGCTTCACCCGCGCAAATGCGCGCGGTTTCGGCCCGCAATGCTTCGACTTCTTCGCTCGAAAGCGCATTTTCCAGGACGTAGTAGCCATTTTCATCCCAAAAACCGCTGATTTCCTCTCGTTGCGAAGCGGTGAGAACGGGATGATCCGCAATCGCGTGTGGTGAAAGTAATGGCATGAAGGAAATTTTAGCCAAAGCCCCGATCATCAATGACATCAGCGACTGGCCAAACCTGCCTGAAATTGACATCCTGTGTCAAAATCCGTCAAAAATGTGCTGCGGTTGGAAAGACCGCCGCCAAGAGATGCAAACGACACCAAAAGGAATTAATTTCAACCGCTCGATGTTTAATTTGCGGCGGGAATGGGTATAATAATTGACACCTGACGCTATATAGCAGGATGTTGAAGGGTGGAACCGGTGCAAAGCTCATGACCCACAACGACGGTGCGGCCCGCTTTTCCTACTGTAACCCGTGCGACTGCGCGGAGGTAGCGGGCATTCGCGACCCGCAGATCACGCGCGTCGGGGGCCGCTACTTTCTCACCGGAAGCTGTCCCGCGCCCTTGGGCGAGGCGATTGAGGGCGTGAAGTTGTGGTCGTCGCCCGACTTGAAAGGGTGGCAGCCCGAAGGCTGGCTGCTGCGGCGCGACGCCATCGCGCTCGATGCCTGGTATCGCGACCGCTTCTGGGCGCCCGAAATTCACCACGCCGAAGGCGCTTTTTATCTCACTTTCAATTGCCACAACGAAGCGACGCGCTTTCCCCATTCCATCGGCATCGCGCGCGCTCAAAACATCGCGGGCCCATATGAAGTCGTGACGCGCGAGGCGCCTTTAGTCGAATGCGCCAACGACGGGCACCTTTTCACCGATGACGACGGTCACCATTACCTCGCCTACGATGCTGGAAGTGGCAATCAGCTCATTTTGCGCGAAATTGAGTTGCCGTCGTGCCGTTTGGTGGGGCCGCCCTGGTCAGTCGCGGTGCGAACGCTGCGCGGGGGCGACTGGGACGGCGCCGGAGTCGAGGGATCATGCCTGCTCAAGCGCGGCGGGCGCTACTATTTCTGGTATTCGAGCTGGACGCACGGCTACGAGGCCGGAGTTTTAACGGCAACCGACATTCGCGGCCCCTGGACGCGCTCGCCGCGCAACCCCCTGTTGCGGCCCCGCAACGGCTTCCTCGAAGTGGGCCACAACTCAGTTTTTAGCGGCCCCGACGGGCGCGACTGGCTGGTTTATCACGCCATCGGCGCAGACCGTGTGCCTCGCCTGGCGATGGATCCACTGTGGTTCGATGCCGACGGCGAAATCTACACCGACGCGCCCACCTCAGGCGCCCAACACATCGAGATAAAGGAGAAGCAACCATAACTGAGACCCAACAGAACCCCGCCGCTTTGCCCAATTTGAGCAGCGACTACCCCGTGTCGAGCGAGCAAATCGAAAGTTTTCAGCGCGACGGCCATCTTTTGCTGCGCGGAGTGTGTTCACCCGAAGAAATCGCCGCCTACCGTCCGGTGATAAACGAGGCTGCCGACCGTTTCAACACCGAAACGCGGCCCCTCGAAGAGCGCGACACCTACGGCAAGGCGTTTTTGCAGATCATGAACCTGTGGGAGCGCGACGAAGCGGTGCGCCGCTTCACTTTAGCGCGCCGCTTCGCCAAAATCGCCGCCGATTTGCTGGGCGTGGACGGGGTGCGGATTTACCACGATCAGGCGCTGTTCAAGGAGCCAAACGGCGGGCCGACGCCCTGGCATCAAGACCAGTCGTATTGGCCGCTCGATACCGACAATACGGTCACGATGTGGATGCCGCTCGTGCCGATTCTGCGGCGCGTGGGAACCATGACGTTTGCCACCGGAACCCACAAAATGGGCGAAGTGCGGCCCGTGAACGAGGACGCACCAATCTCGGATGCTTCCGACCGTGAAATCGGCCAGATCGTGACCGAGCGCGGCATCCCCACCCACAACTACCGCGAAATGCAGCCAGGCGGTGCGACCTGGCACTACGGCTGGACGCTGCACTGCGCGCCTGGCAACCCCACGCCCGACATCCGCGAAGTTTTCACCATCATCTACCACGCCGCCGATGCGCGCATCACGGCGCCGCAAAACAAATTTCACCGCCAGGACACCGCGCGCTGGCTCCCCGACCTTCAACCTGGCGACCCCGCCGCCAGCCGTCTCAACCCGCTCGCCTACTCCCGCTCAGGGGCATGAAGCGATGTGGACATTTCCAAAGGAAATTCAATGAAACCTACCCTTCTCAGGTGGGCCGTCTGGGGCTTGGGCGGGCTGTTGCTGGCCAGTTCCGCTTTTCAAGACCCCGCTCAGGCTCAGACTTCGGCGCCCAAAGTGGCCCCAGCCAACACAGCACCCGCTATCACAGCGCCCGCCGGCACAGCGAAGTCAATTCAAGGAGCCATGCTTCCGCCTATTAAGCCGCTCTTCGATTTTCCGGTGCGTGATCCCGCGATTATTCTGGCGGGTGATGGCAACTATTATCTTACCGGCACGACCGGTTATCCAAACTGGTGGACGCAGGGCGAAGGCATTCGCGTCTGGCGCGCAAAATCGTTGGACGGCCCCTGGGAGCCGCTTGGTCTGGTGTGGAACCTGTGGCGCGACGGCACCTGGCAGCGCGATCCCAACCCGCGCACCCCAATCGCGGTTTGGGCACCTGAAATCCATTATCTCAAGGGCACTTTCTGGCTTACGCACTCGATTGTCAAGCGCCGTGCCGGAAAGCCGCCGGAAACTTTCTCCGGTCTGCTCAAAAGCGAAAGCGGCAAACCCGAAGGGCCGTATGTGGATGCCGCCAAGGAGCCTCTGGCGGTTGGCATCGACGCCTCGCTGTTTCAAGACGATGACGGCGCGGTTTACTGGCTGTGGGCCAACGGTCAAATCGCGCGCATGAACGACGACATGAGCGCTCTGGCCGAAAAGCCGCGTCTGCTCAAGCCGGCCAACTCGCGCCACGTCGGCTGGGAAGGTGCTTTTCTCACCAAAATCAACGGGCGCTATCACCTCTCCTGCGCGGAGTTCGCCACGCCCGAAGGGACTTCGGTTGATTTCAAAGGCGGGCCGATCAAGCCGGAGTGGACTTACTCTTGTTTTGCCGCCTCCTCGGACAAGCTGATGGGGCCATATGGGCCCGCTTACCTGGCTATTCCGCACGCGGGGCACAATATGTTTTTCCGCGACAAGCAGGGGCAGTTGTATTCCACTTTCTTTGGGAACGACCGTGCCGCGCCGTTTCAGGAGCGCGCCGCGATTCTACCTGTCGAAGTCGGCCCCGACCAGCGCATCCGGCCCGTCGTGTCGCTCGCGCGATAGGCGGCGAATTCATTCGCTGTGCATCCCAATTTTCACCATGTCCCTCGCTCGCATTTCGATTTCGCTCCATGATCCCATCGGCACCATCGCACCCGAACTTTACGGGCATTTCATCGAACACCTCGGCGCGTGCGTGGATGGCGGCATCTGGGTCGGCGAAGATTCGAGCATTCCCAACGATGGCGGCGTCCGGCTCGATGTGGTGGCGGCGCTGCAAAGGCTCAAAGTGCCGGTTTTGCGCTGGCCAGGCGGGTGTTTCGCGGATCATTACCACTGGCAGGACGGCATCGGGCCGCGCGGGGAGCGCCCGCGCCGCGTCAACCTGTGGTGGGGCCAAAAGGTCGAGGACAATGCTTTCGGCACCCACGAGTTTTTGCGCCTGTGCCATCTGTTGGGCGCCAAGCCCTATCTGGCGGGCAATCTGGCGTCGGGTTCGCCGCGCGAGATGCGCGAGTGGGTCGAATACTGCAACTATCCGCACGATTCGACGCTCGCCCTGGAACGAGCGCGCAACGGCTCGCCGGAGCCGTTCAACGTTCAATACTGGGGCGTGGGCAACGAAGCCTGGGCGTGCGGCGGCGATTTTTCGCCCGAAGATTACGCCCGCGAATTCCGGCGCTTTGCCACTTTTTTGCGCGATTTTCCGCACCTGCCGCTTTTTCTCATCGCCTGCGGCCCCAACCGCAACGATCCCGAATGGACGCAGCGCTTTTTTGAAGAATTGTTTCGTTCGGGTCTGGGCCTCTTCAAGCCGCGCATTCATGGTTTTGGGGCGCACTATTACACCACTAATCATGGGAGCGGGGCGGGCACGGGCCAGGCCGGAACCACGACGCAGTATTCGATTGAGCAGTGGTATTCGCTGCTGCTCGACAGTCTGGCGATGGAGCCGCTCATCGTGCAGCAGCGCGCCATCATGGACGGCTATGACCCGCAGCGCGAAATTAAGCTCCTGGTCGATGAGTGGGGCACCTGGCACGCCCAGGGTTCCAATCTCAACCCGAACTCGCTGTGGCAGCAGCAAAACACGCTGCGCGACGCTCTTGTGGCGGCCCTGACGTTGGACATCTTCAACCGTCACGCCGACAAAATCGCGATGGGCAACCTTGCCCAGGCGGTCAACGTGCTGCAATCACTGCTGCTCACCGACGGCCCCACCATGCTGCTCACGCCGACTTACCACGTTTTCGCGATGTATCGGGAGCATCAGGGCGGCCAGAGCCTGAGAGTGAATTTCGAGGCCGATGCCATCACTTTCCGCTCGCCAGGCCAGCTTGACGCGGGCCGCGTTCCGCTTTTGCGCGACGTTGGAACGGAAAAGCAACTGCCTGGCCTGATGGGTTCGGCCTCGCGCAAAGACGGCTCGCTCACGCTCAGCGTCGTTAATCCCAGCGCGAGCGAAGCCGTTGAAGCCGAAATCGAGTTGCACGGCGCGGCGTTGGAAGGGGCGACCGTCACCACGCTTTGCCACGACGACATTCACGTCCACAACACGCCCGATGCGCCCGACGCGCTGCGACCGGCGCGCGGCGCGGTTGAGGCGCGAAACGGACGCTGGCGCCACCTCTTTGCGCCCGCTTCCGTTTCGGTTTTGCAAACCGCCTTGCGCTGAAAGCACAGAAAAAAACATCTTTAGAGTGGCCCGATGATCCTTTCTCCTCGCTCTTCAATTTCTGATTCCGAACCGGTGGCGCATGACCCGCGCGCCTTCGGCGTGACGCCGCGCGTGGTGGTGTTGTCACTGGGATTGGCGGCGCTGTTTGGCTACATCATTCCCATCGTGGATTTGCAATTCAGAAACACCTATTTGGGCGCCGGACACTTGCCGGTGGGCGCGGTGGGCGCGCTCTTGGTGCTGCTTTTGGTCATTAACCCGCTGCTCCGCGTGTTCGCGGCGCGCTGGGCGTTTGGGCGCAACGAGATTCTCACCATCTACACCACCTGCCTGTTTTCGGCCCTCGTGCCTGGCATGGGTTCGGAGAGTTTTTTCGTGGCGCACTTTATCGGCGCGTTTTATTTTGCGACGCGCGAAAACGGCTGGCTGGATTTTCTGGAAACCTATCTGCGGCCCTGGTTCACGCCCGCTCTCGATCCCAGTGGCCACTACGCGGGCGCCAACCGCAGCGCCATCGAAGGCTGGTATCTGGGCGGCGGCGCCGAAAACATCCCCTGGGGCGCGTGGCTGGTGCCGGTTTTGGCGTGGAGCAGCTTTGTTTTCGCGTCTTACGTCATGTTGGGCAGCCTCTCGGTGATGCTGCGCGCCCAGTGGGGCGAGCGCGAGGCGCTGTCGTTTCCGCTGTTGCGTTTGCCGCTCGAACTGACCGAAGACGTTGACCGCCGCGATTCTCTGGGCGTCATCGGCAGCTTTTTTCGCAACCCGTTGATGTGGTGCGGCTTTGGCTTGGCGGTCGCCATTCAGATCATTAACGGCCTCAACGTTTACTTTCCCGATGTGCCGCCGGTGCCTCTGCGGCTGCCCACCGGTGGGCTTTTGACCGACGCGCCCTGGAACCAGATCGCGCCGTTCGGGTTGAACGTGTGGCCGATTTTCGTGGGCATCACCTACTTGCTGACGGCGGAAGTCTCGTTTTCGCTGTGGTTTTTCCTGTGGCTGGTGCAGTTTCAATATGTCGCCGCCTATTATTTCGGTCTGCCCTACGCTTCGCTGCCGCAGGCGATTGGGCATTCGTCGGACGGCGGCGCCAGAGCGTTCACTGCTTTTCAGCAGGTCGGCGCTTATCTCGTCTATGCCGCGATTTTGCTTTATGCGGCGCGCGAACATCTGCGCCACATCGTGCGCCGCGCTTTTGGCCGCGCCAGAAGCACGCCCGCCGAAGAGCAAGAGGCGCTGTCTTATCCTGCCGCGTTCTGGGCGTTCGTGGCGTCGTTCGCGTTTATGGTGGCGTGGAGTTGCGCGGCGGGGATGCGCTTCGATGTCGCCCTCGCGCTGTGGGGACTATATTTGGTGACGGCCATTGTGCTGACGCGCGCCATTATCGAAGGCGGCGTGATGTTCATCAATCAGGGCTGGGTGCCGCTGGGGACGCTGGCGCAGCTTTTTGGGTCGGGGCCAGGAAAATGGCTCGCTCCGGCCAGCATCGTGCCTGGCACGTTTTTTCAGGTCTCGTTTTTTCAGGATATGCGCGGCTTTTTGATGCCGTCGTTCCTCCACGCTTTCAAACTGGCGCACGACAGGGGCATCGCCGCGCGGCGCCTGTGGCTGCTAATTTTCGCCGCCATTCTGGTGGCGATGGCGGTCGGCATCTGGATGAAAGTGCGGCTCGGCTACCAAGCGGGCGGGCTGACCTTGCACCTGTGGTTTTCGACCGTCGCGCCCAAATTTCCCGCGCAAAACTCGCAGGAGTTCATCAGGGGCGCGAGGGACGCCGGATGGGGCAACTGGGGCTGGATGGGCGTCGGCGGGCTGGCGACCTTTGCCATCGTGCTGGCGCGCAGCCGTCTGGCGTGGTTTCCGTTGCATCCGCTCGGCTATCTGCTGGCGCTGACGGCGCCCGTGCAGCGCGCCTGGTTCTCGTTTTTTCTGGGCTGGCTCGCCAAAACCCTGATTACCCGCTTCGGCGGCCACGACACCTATCGCCGCGTGACACCCTTCTTTTTGGGCCTCATTCTGGGCGAGGTTTCGATGTTTTTGTTCTGGCTCGCCGTTGATGCCTGGCAGGGGCGCAGTGGGCATCCATTGCTGCCGTAACAGCGCATAAATTCGCTGTATCCAAAAGGAAACACTATGAAAGCAACCTTGGCCTTGGGGCCTTTGATATTGATCCTGATGTGCGTTACGTCCATCAGGGAGTGCCAGGCGCAACAGGCGCAGTCGATTCCGCCTTCGCCGTCCCAAAATCCAGGGCAGTCGGCATTGCCGGAGCCGCCTGCGCCGCCGCGACGTGGGCCGCAAGATCCGCCTGGGCCGATTGCCGAGGACTTTCCGCGCTTTGAAGTGCCTGGACAGGAAAAGGCAATGGTCTCGCTGCGCGCCCTTTACTGGCGTCATTTTTCCGAACCCTGGGGGAGCGGGCCGCGGGGCACGCTGTGGGACGAATGGCTCGCCGAACCAGGACTTTGGCCCGCTTCCCTACTCGAAGAACAGCCTGGACAAATGCGCGACCGATGGCGCAAGGGCTTGGCGGGCCGCATCATAACGCCCGAAGGCTATGTCAATTCCCATCAGCATCCTTCCATCGCGCATCCGCTGGGTTGGCCGATGCCGTTTTGGAATCAGGGCGGCCCCGAAGTCACGCCTGGCGCTTTCGGCTGGCACTTTTCCTTCCAAAACACCGTCGGGTTGCCCTGGCGACCGGCGGAACTCAACTCGCCCGACGCCTGGACGACGCAGGGCGCCAAATCGCTGGGCGTGGACGAGGAAGCGTGGAACCTCGAACTGACGGCGCGGGGCGCGACCATCACTACGCCCGCCGCCGCGACCACGCCGTCGGGCTTTATGGAAGCGTTTCAGTCGCCGTTTTTGCAACTGCGCTGGAAAGCGCAGGGTTTGGCGGACGCGCGGCCCTATATCGAGTGGACTTCGCCCCAGCAGCCCCAATTCAGCGCGCAGCGCCGCGTCTATCTTGAAAATGTCGAAGGCACGGCGCCCACTTACGGTAACTTTGGCGACACCCCCATTCGCTTCAGCGTGGTGCCGATGTCGCAGCATCCCCAGTGGACGGGTCGCATCGAGCGGCTTCGCATCGGTTTCGGCAACGCGCAAACCGGCGGGCGAGTCGGCGTGCAGGCGTTTTTCTCGACCTACGACACGCGCCACAATATCAACTCGCAAAGCTTTATTTCCGGCGCCACCACCTACTTCTATTACACCCGCGACCTGCCGTTTCTGCGCGAGCAGATTAACCGTATGCGAACGGCGCTGCGCCACATGATGACCGAGCATCACACGCTCGAAAAAAACGTGGTTTTGACGACCTGGGTCGGTCACGACGGCATCGCGGCCCAAGAGCGCCTCCCCAACGGAAAAATCGTGGCCCGCCGCGCCGGTCACGGCACCGGCAACAACTACTGGGACTTGATGCCCTTCGGCCATCTCGATTGCTATGCGACTTTGCGCTATTACGACACCCTGCTCAAAATGGCGCGGCTCGAACGAGAAATCGGCGCCAATCCGAGTTGGAACGTGCCGCAGGGCGTTCTGGCTTTCGATCCGGCGTTTTTGGAGCGCCACGCGGCGCAGGTCAAGGCCGAGGGCAACCGCCTGTTCTGGAACGCCGCGACGGGCCGTTTCGTGCCAGGGATTGACGCGGAAGGCAAAATTCACGACTACGGCTACACCTTTTTAAATCTCGAAGCGATTTTCTACGACTTCGCCACACCCGATCACGCGCGCCAAATCATGAGTTGGATTGCAGGCCAGCGCTTGGTTGCGGGCGACACTTCGCAGGGCGCGGACATCTATTTTTGGCGGTTCGCGCCGCGCGCTTCGACCAAGCGCAACCTCAACTACTACCACTGGCGCTGGAACGCGGCGCTGTTTCCCTTTGGCGATCAGGTGCAGGACGGCGGCGCCGTGCTGGGTTTTTCGCACCACGACTTGATGGCGCGCCTCAAGGTGTTTGGCCCCGACAACGCCTGGGCGCGCTTGCAGGAAATCTCGCGCTGGTTCGACGAGGTGCAAGCTGCCGGAGGCTACCGCAAATACTACAACGGTTCGCGGCCAGGCAAACTGCAGGGCGGCGGCGGCCCGCCTGGAGGATTGGGCTTGGACGGCGAGTTCCGCGAAAGCGCTTTGGCGCCCCAGGTGATGCTCAAAGGTTTTCTGGGCTTCGAGCCGAACGGTGAAGGCTTCGCCGTGCGTCCTCATCTGCCGCGCGAGTGGCCCCATCTCACCATTAATCGCATCCACTGGCGCAACCTGATTTTGCGAATTCGCGCCGCGCGCGATGCCATTGAAATCACCAAAGAAGGCGAGAGTGGCTACCTTACCAGCGAGGACGAAACGGTGACAATCACGTTACCGGCGGGCAACTGGAAAGCCACCCAAAAAATGTCCGACGGCACCTCGCGCCCCCTCACGGTGAGCGCGCGACGCGGCGACGGCTTTTCTCTGGTGTGGGCCGACGTTGTGGGCGTGCGCTTCGAGCGCGTGCGCTGAAAACCGTCTGCAGAGGGACACGGCGTGCCGTGTCCCTCTGCAGTGCAAAGGAAATTTTCTCATGCCGCGCCATCCTAACATTCTGTGGATTCAAACCGACGAGCAACGGCCCGATTCTCTCGGCTGCTATGGCTCGGCGTGGGCCAAAACGCCCAATCTGGACGAACTGGCGCGGCGAGGCGTGACGTTTCAAAACGCGGTTTGCCAGTCGCCGGTTTGCGTGCCGTCGCGCTCGTCGCAGCTCACGGGCCGCTATCCGTCCGAAATCAACGTGCTGTTCAACAACGTCGCGGGCTGCGACGGCATTTTTCCGCCCCAGACCGAGACTTTCCCCGAAATTTTGGCGCGCGTTGGCGGGTATCAAACTCTCACTTTCGGCAAAGCGCACACGCCCAAACACCCGATCTGGGAGCGCGTCGAGCCGATGAGCGATTTAAGCGACTACGCGGGGCCGTTCGCTCTCAACCCGCGCTACGACGAGGCGGAGCATCACGTCATCAAAATGCACCGCGTTGACCCGCTCATTTTGGCGGGAACTTATCCAACGTTCGCGCCCAATCCAAGCCACACCATCACTGACTGGGCCATCGAATGGCTGCGCGACGGGCGCGACGCCAATCGCCCGTTTTTGGTGCGCGTTTCGCATAACTGGCCTCACACGCCGGTTCTGGCGCCGCCGCCCTTCGACCGGCTTTACCACCCCGACGAAATCCCGATTCAGTTTTATGACGAGCAGGCTTACCGCAGCCGCGCTCTCTATAACCGCGAAATCGCTGACGAAGATAAAATGAGCGAACTTTCGCGCGAGCAAATTCGCCAGATTTGGAAGGATTATATGGGATTGTGCGCTTACGTGGATTACGAAGTTGGGCGCCTCTTGGCGGCGCTCCAGGCTCTGGGGTTGGAAGAGGACACGATTATCTGTTTTTCGTCCGATCACGGCAAAGCGCTGGGCGAATGGGGCGCGGGCGAAAAAGGCTATTTTGACGCCGAAGTGTGGCGCGTGCCATTCGTGTGGTCGTGGCCCCAACATCTGCCCCAGGGCGAAGTGCGAAGTGAAGGCTGCGAACTGCTCGACATGGGCCGCACGTTGCTGGGTCTGGCCGGACTTTCCCATCTCGCGCCCCGCAACTGGCGCGGGCGCGACTTGTTCGATGCCCAGGTCGCGGCGCCCGACGCCGTTTTCGGGCAAATCGGCTGGCCCAACCAAAACAGCGTTTTATTGCAACGCGAAGATTTACTGCCCGAAAAGCGCCCGCACTGGTTCACCTTACGTTTGGCGATTCGCACCGCGCGCTTTCGCCTGGACGAAAGCTGGATGCGCGACGGAAAGCGCCTCTCGCCCGCCCACGCCGACGGCAACCTGTTCGACCTCGAAGCCGATCCACAGGAAAAGCGCAATTTGTGGGGCGAAGCGTCGCATCAGAAGACAGTGTTAGCGTTGCGAGAGCAGTTGGAAGCGTGGTGGAACGGCCTGGAACACAAAGCCGAACTGTTTGAGGGGGAATCTCTATGAAACGCAAATTAGGACGAAGTGGCGTTGAAATCAGCGCGCTGGGCATGGGTTGCTGGGCCATCGGTGGCCCCAATCGGCGGGGCGATAATCCCATAGGCTGGGGAGAGGTCAACGATGAAGAATCGGTGCGCGCCCTGCGCCGCGCCTTCGATTTGGGCGTGACTTTTTACGATACGGCGGATGTTTACGGGTCGGGGCACTCCGAAACACTGATCGCCAGGGCATTGGGAGACCAGCGCGACCGCATCGTGATTGCCACCAAAGCGGGCTATACTTATGTCGAGGAAACGCGCCAAGCGCCAGGGGAAAACGGGGATCCACACTATATCCGGCGCTGCTGCGAAGAAAGTCTGCGCCGGTTGAATACCGACACCATCGATTTATACCAATTCCACCTCGGCAATTACGACCTGCAAAAGGCGCCCGAAGTGCTGGCCGTTTTTGAAGAACTGGTGGAGGCAGGCAAGGTGCGCTTCATCGGGTGGAGCACCGATGACCCCACCCGCGCCGACCTTTTTGCCCAAAGCCCGCACTGCGTCGCCATTCAGCAGGCGTTCAACGTGTTCGGGGGCAACGAGCAGACCCTGGCGGTTTGCGAAAAGCACGATCTGGCCAGCATTCTGCGCGGGCCGTTGGCAATGGGGGTGCTGACGGGCAAGTTTTCGCCCGACAGTAAGCTGCCTGCAAACGATGTGCGGCGTAATTTCGATTTCAAAACGGGTCGCCAGGCCGTCATGCTCGGCCAAATCGAAGAGTTGCGCGACGTGCTGACCAGTGGTGGGCGCAGTCTCGCGCAGGGCGCCCTGGCTTGGTTGTGGGCACGCAGTGCGGTCATGGTTCCCATTCCTGGCTTCAAAACGGTCGCCCAGGTCGAAGAAAACGCGGGCGCGATGGAATTTGGGCCGCTCTCAACCGAACAAATGCTTCTCATTGACCATATCCTGGGGCGCGTAAGCGCCGCAGATGAGTAGCAGGAGATTGGAGACAAAACTGCTACCGAGTGCCAAGGGGCAGAGGAAGGTGACAGACAATGAAAAGCAACGCCACCGCCAAACATCAGCAGGTGCGCGACTCCATTGTGGCAGCGATTCGCTCCGGTGAATTTCCTCCCGATCAGCGTCTGCCCGCCGAACGGGAGTTGGCCGACCGCTTTGGCGTCTCCTACATGACGGCGCGGCGCGCGGTTTCGGAAATGGTGGAATCCGACCTGCTGGAGCGCCGCTCCCGCGCGGGCACTTTTATCCGCTCGCACGCCGCGCGCCGCCTTTCGACCACCACGCTGAACCTCATTTGTCCCGCCAACGACACTTCGAGCAATAAGGCGTTTTTACGTTTCGGCACGGCGCAGGCCGAAGCGCGCGGCTGGAGGCCGCACCTCATCCGCTTGCATGGCAACCATGTGCGTCCGGCAGTGCGCGCCATCGAAGAAGGCGATTTCGCCCTCGTTTTGCCAGGCGGCCCCGAGCTGCAAGGCCCCTTGGGCGCCACGATGCAGATGGCGCGGGGGCGCGCCGTTTTAATTGGCAACCGTCTCGACAGCGTGGGTGTGCCCTCGGTTCTGGCCGACGATTCACAGGCGATTCGCCTTGCCGTCGCCCATCTCAAGGAAGCGGGGCACCGCGCCATCGCCCTGCTCAGCGCCCATCCCGAACACGCCGTTGAACACGTCCAAATCGCCGCCTGGCGAGCCTGTTTCAGCGGCGAAGTCTCGGCCTCCGAGTTGGAGCGGCGCCTGATCGTGGCGCGGCCTAGTCGCCACGCCTGCGTTTCCGAAGCGGTTTACGATGCGATGCGCGCTTATCTTCGCGGCGGCGATGCCACCGCGCTGATTTGCGTGGCCGACGAACTCGCCGTTCCCGCTCTGGCCGCCTGCCGCGATGCCGGTTGGCCCGTGCCGCAGCGAATTTCCTTCGTCAACTCTGGCGACAGCCCGCTCATGGCATTTTCGCACCCGCCCGTCACCTGCATTGACGTCCATATCGAGCAGCACATCATCTTTGCACTGGAGATGCTCGAAGCCGCTGCCGCCGGTCGCCTCCACCCCGCCGACCGTTTGCGACTGGTCGAGCCGCACCTCATCGAACGCGCCAGCGTTGCCGCTCCGGCGCACTGAGCCGCAGGGAAACCAAGGCACTGCTTCGACTCGCTCATTGCTTTGTCCCTGTGACCATCTGCCAGGCGCTGCACTCCCTACGGCAGATTATTTCCCAAAATTATTAGAAAAATTTCCAGCACAATGTTTAGAAATTGAACGAGATGGGTATACTGTAATGACCACGGCTGCTATATAGCGCGATGTAGCTTGCCTGGCTTTGCTGCTAAAGAGTGGGGTCTGCAACCAAATTATCTTCACCTACGGAGTCAGCAGCGGCGTAAAGTGAGGAGAACATCACCATGAAATTCTACGATTGTTCCACACGGCGAGACCTCGCCCCGAAGGGCTTTACCCTGATCGAACTTTTGGTGGTCATAGCCATCATTGCAATTCTGGCAGCCATCCTCTTTCCGGTTTTTGGACGCGCGCGGGAAAACGCGCGCCGAACGTCCTGCCAGTCCAACCTCAAACAAATGGGTCTCGCTGTGCTGCAATATGTGCAAGATCACGATGGGGCGTATCCGTTTGGCCACAATGAAGTGGCCAACCCCACTGCGCGGCGCAACTGGTATTTCACCATAGATCCTTACCTGAAAAGCCGTCAAATTTTCGTGTGTCCCAGCGACTCCGACACGGCTCCCGCGGGTAATACCCCAGCTTACGCGCCGCCAAGCGGTTTCCACGTGTCTTATGCGGTTAACGTCCGTGTGAGCGGTGCGCTCAGCGGACTGAATGAAGCCGCCATCGCTTCAACCTCGACGCTGGCTTACATGGCTGATGCTGGCTCGGCACCGACCGGCCCCAACGGAACCGTGCTTTTGAATTCGCCTCTCAAACCCTTTAGCGGGTTGCGGATGATGGTCGATGCCGTCGCCCCTTATACGACGGTTGTCAACAATCCCGCTAACAACAACTTCATGGGGCCAACGCCGCGCCATCTGGAGACGACGAACCTGCTTTACGCCGACGGTCACGTCAAGGCGTTGCGTCCTTCGGCGTTTTACTACAACAACTCGTGGCAAATGCATCCCGAATGCAGTAGCAAAACCGGCACTGGCGTCTGCCAGTGACGTCCAAATCACGCCGAAAGGCTTGGCGGGGGTCATTTCAATCCCGCAACTCATTCGCCTCCGGTGTTCTGTTACCAGTCAGAGGCGCGCCTTCCTCGTTGTCGGCGCGCCTTTTGTTTTCCTCTTTATCATGAGCCGCCCTACACTCGCGCCAGTGCAGCACTCCACAACGGCCTGGCTTGATCTTTTCGCTCATCCCTCCGCCGAATACCGCCCCGTGCCGTTTTGGAGCTGGAACGAGCGTATGGAACCGGAGGAAGTGAGCCGCCAGGTGCATCTCATGGCCCAGGCGGGGCTGGGCGGCGGCTTCATTCATTCGCGCGTCGGTTTGCTAACGCCTTATCTGGGCGAAGAATGGTTTGCGGCCTGCGACGCCACTATCGAAGCGTGTCGCCGCGCCGGAATCAAGGTCTGGCTTTACGACGAGGACAAATGGCCTTCGGGCTACAACGGCGGCACGGTGCCTCTGGCTGATGCCGCTTATCGCAACAAGGGCTTGATCGCGCGTCCCGTCGGGCAAACCGTGCCGTTTGGGGCCGAACCACTGGCCGCGCCGCAGGGTGGTTTGCAGGTTTACTCTTACATTTCGCCGCTGGGCGACGACTGGTTCAACGGCACCTGCTACGCCGATTTGATGAGCGCCGAGGCGATGCGCCGCTTTCTGGACGACGCCTACGAGCCGTATTTCGCGCGCTACGGCGACGATTACGGCGACCTCATCATGGCGCAGTTCACCGACGAACCCTGCACCATTTTTCGCGGGCGTCTGCCCCAGGGCGCGGTGCCCTTCACGCCTGGACTTATCGCGCGTTTCCAAGAGATGCATGGCTACGACCCGACGCCGCATCTCGCGCTTCTCTTCGTCGAAACGCCCGCCGCGCCGCGCTTTCGGCTGCACTATTTCCGCGTCGTCAACGACCTCTTTGAAACCCACTTTTCCCGCCAGTTGGGAGACTGGTGCCAGGCGCACGGCCTTCCCCTGACGGGGCATTATATGCTCGAAGGCCATCTTTACGGCCAGCAATTGTGGGGCGTCAAGGTAATGCCCAACTACCGTCATCAGGGCATTCCTGGCATCGACCATCTGGGCCGCCAGATCGAGGAGCGCCACACCGCCAAACAGTGCCAGAGCGTCGTCAACCAGAGCGGCAAAGAGCGGATGCTATCCGAACTTTACGGCGTGGCGGGCGGCAGTTTGTCTTTTGAAGACCGCTGGTGGATCGCCTGTCAGCAAATCGCGCTCGGCGTGAATTTGCTCAACCACCATCTCTGCCTTTACACCATGAGCGGCTGCCGCAAGCGCGACTACCCACAAAATATGTTCTACCAGCAGCCCTGGTGGGACTTGAACCGCATCGTGGACGACCCGCTTTCGCGCCTGTGCGTGGCGCTGTCGCAGGGCCGCTATCACGCCGAAGCCCTGGTGCTTCATCCGCAGGAATCGAGCTTCGCCTTGTGGCAAACGCGCTCCCAAATTGATGATGCTCAGGGTTTGGCGGGCGAGCACCACCAGTGGGACTGGAACCCGACGCTACCCGAAGCCAGGGCGCAAATCGAAGCCCTGGACGAGGAGTTCAAGGCCGTCACCAACGCGCTTTTGGGCGCGCAACGGACGTGGGATTTTGGCGACGAAACCATCTTGGCCCAGGACGGGAGCGTTTCCCATCATCAGGAACGGGCTTTTTTGCGCGTCGGGCAGATGGAATATCCTGCCGTCATCGTGCCCGCGATGGCGACGATGGCGACTTCCACGCTTGATTTGCTGGAAGAATTTCAACAAGCGGGCGGCTGCATCGTGCGCTGCGGCGAGGCGCCGCGCTGGCTGGACGGCGAAGCCTCGCCGCGCCTGGAAAAGTGGCTGCAAAGCATGCCCGCAGTTGCGCTGAAGAACCTGGCGGGGACGTTGCGCGAGGCGGTTCCCGCTGCGGTTGAAATCGAGGATTTGTCGACCGAAGATGCGCGTTTGTTGTGGGTTCACACCCGCGATTTGGAAGGCGAAGAGGGCGCCGAACGGTTGGTCTTTTTTACCAACCTGAGCCGCTTTCACGCTTTCGAAGCGCAGGTGCGTCTGGCTGGAGAATGGGCAACGGCTTCGGTTCTGGACACCCGCGACGGAACCGAGCGGGTTTTGCACAGCGAAAACGAAGACGGCGCGTTGCGAGTGCGGCTGCCGTTTGCGCCCACGCAAGGCCATCTGCTGCGGCTTTCACCTCGATCATCGCAAGCGCGCGGCGTGGTTTTAACGCCCTCAAAAACGGTGTCCGAAAGCGAATTATCGTCCCAAACATGGCGCATTGAGCGCTTAGATGACAACGCTCTGACCCTCGATTACGCCTTTTTCAAAGTTTCCGCAGACGGGCTGTGGTCGGAGCGGGCGCTGCCGGTGATCGCGATTCAAAATCATCTCAATGCGCTCAAATACACCGGCCCGCTCTGGCTGCGCTATCCAGTGCAAGTCGCCGGACTTTCCCCCAGTCGGCGGCTTCACCTGGTTGTCGAGCATCCCGAACGTTATCGCATCACCCTCAACAAAAAACGGGTTGAATATGCCGGTTTACCGTTCTGGCGCGACATTCGATGGCTGCCGATTGACATTTCCGGCCAGCTATGCGAAGGCGCCAATGAAATCGAGTTGCACTGTCCGCGGTTTCAACCTGGCGATTTGTCCAGCATCCACGACGCGCCCACGCGCTACGGAACCGAAATCGAGTCGCTTTACCTCGTGGGCGACTTCGGCGCGCGGGGTCGCGTTTTGGAAGAAAAACCCGTTTCGCCGTTGTGGGAGCGCTACGAACTGCCGCCCATCGGCGTGCAGTGCTTCGATGGCCCGTTCGCACTCACCGAGCCGAGCCGCTTGGCGTGGGGCGACACCACGACGCAGGAAATGCCGTTTTACGCGGGTCGGCTGCGTTTTTCGACCGATTTGCCGCACGCTCTCAACGGCGCCGCGCATAAGCCTGGGCGCGCGGTGCTGTGTTTGTCTCATCTGGATGCGCCGGTGGCGCAGGTCGAAGTGGATGGGCGCGTCGTCGGTCATTTTGCGACGCATCCTCTGGAAGTCGAATTGGACGAAGCGGCGCTGCGCGGGCGCGAGCTATCCATCACGCTGTTCGGCACACTGCGAAATTTGCTGGGGCCGCACCATCACCTCGCGGGCGAACTGCCCCAGGTCGGCCCGACTCACTTCGCGCCGACGCCCGATACCACGAGGGAAGACGCCGAGTGGCTGCAAAAATGGGCGCGCCGTGAGGTGGAAGCGGCCGATTGGCGCGACCGCTACTGCATGGTGTCGTTTGGCGATCTGGGCCGCGTTTCGCTGTGCCGGACGGTGTGAAAGAACCGGAGGTGTGAAAGAAAATAGCGGTAAACATCACCGAAATGACTTTGAAAAGGCCTCACTTACGATGAAAAACTTGTCTGTTCTTGCGTTGTGCCTATCTCTGGCGAGCGCGACGCACTGCGGCGCGGCGGAGTGGGATTTGTTTTCTGACACTTGGGTCGCTACCGACGCACTGGAACGCCGGTTGCCGTTGGCCGGCGAAGTGCGCCCGCCGCAAAAAGACCGCACGGTGGGAGCGTTTTATTTCGTGTGGCACGGCGGGCACGGCACGCCAGGGCCATTCGACATCTCCAAACTTCTCGCCGTCAATCCCGAAAACCCGCAATATGGGCCGAAAAGTTCCTTTCACTGGTGGGGCGAACCCGAAGCCGGATATTACCGCTCGACCGATCCCTGGGTCGTGCGCCGCAACCTTTCCATGCTCCAGGACGCGGGCGTGGACGTGCTCTTTCTCGACATCACCAATGGCTTCACCTATCCCGACGAGGTGCGTCTGCTGGGTGAAACCGCTCGCGCCATGCGCGCCGAGGGCAACCGCACCCCACAAATCGGTTTCTTGAGCTTCGCGCGGCCCGTCGAGACGGTGCAAAAGCTGTGGGACGAGTTCTACTCCAAAAATCTGTATCCCGAATTGTGGTATCGCTGGGAAGGCAAGCCGCTGCTTTTGGGCGTGCGCGACGCCAAGCAGGAAATCAAAGCGCCCGACGGCACCACGCGAGAAATCACCCTGCCGGACGAAATCAAAAATTTTTTCAACTGGCGCTACTCGTGGGCGTGGGATGCGGGGCCAGGCAAGTGGCAGTGGATTGATACTTATCCCCAAGACCCTGGCCTGGGCGAAAACCCCAACGATGTGGAACAGATTCCCGTCGCCATCGCCTCGCACCCAACGCGCAACATCGGGCGCTCTTTTCACAACGGCAAGCAGCCGCCAATTGATCGCTATGGCCTTACGCCGACCTACGGCCAGGGACTGCACTTCGCCGAGCAGTGGAAGCGGGCGCATGAAATTGATCCACCGCTTGTTTTTGTGACTGGCTGGAACGAATGGGTCGCGCAGCGCACCCTTGTGGTGCCCAATCAAGACAGGCAATTTTTGGGCAAACCACTTCCCGAAGGCGGCACTTTCTTCGTGGACGCCTACAACGCCGAGTTCAACCGCGACGCCGAGCCGATGAAGGGCGGCAGCACCGATAACCTCTATTATCAACTCGTCGCCAACATCCGGCGCTACAAGGGCGCCCGCCCTCTGCCTCCAACGAGCGCACCGCAAAGCATCAGGATGGACGCCGACTTCCAGGAGTGGCGCCAGGTCACGCCCGAATACCGCGACACAGTAGGCGACACGCTGCACCGCGATCACCCTGGCTGGGGCGATTTGCGCTATGTGAACACTTCGGGGCGCAACGACATCGTCTCGTCCAAAGTGGCCCGCGACGCCGCTAACGTTTATTTTTACGCCGACACGCGCGAACCGCTGACTTCGCCGCTTAACCCTTCGTGGATGCTGCTCTACATAGACGCCGATCAAAACGCTGCCACCGGCTGGCACGGCTACGATTTTCTGGTCAATGGCCTGGTGATGGACGCCAACCGCACCACCCTGCGCCGCGCGGTGCGAACGGGTGAGAATTGGAATTGGGTTACGGTCGCCGAAGTGCCTCTGCGAACCAAGGACAACCAACTCGAAATCCAAATCCCGCGCGCCTTCCTTGGGCAGACCGGAGCGCGTGTTGCCTTTGATTTTCACTGGGCCGACAACGCGCGCCAGAACGGTGACATCAGCGAGTTTTTCCTGCAAGGCGATAGCGCGCCCAACCGCCGCTTCAATTACCGCTACGAGGGAAGGCAGTGAAAACCCGTCTGGGCCGCACTCTTTCTGCTGCGAAAACGCAACGGGCGCTTTTACCTCGTTTTGTGGAAAAATGCGCTCTGCTACAACCTCGCGGCTCGCCGCGATGTGGAAGTTGCGCCCGCCGCCGTCACGCTGCACTTTTCGCCTGGTCAACCGTTGGAGCGCATCGTAACGCACCAGTTCCGGCCCAAGAATTCGATGGTGGCCGTGACAACCCTTGCAATGCCCAAAACACCCTCGCAAATCGCGCTGGCGGTGCCCATCCCATCGTGCCGCAAAGCCTCGACTGGGTGCGCGATCACACGCCACTTCCCGCGCTGGAGTGCGAACCGGACGCGCCGCAGGGCGGCTGGATGAACGGCATCGGCTCCTATTCGATGTGGTGGGTGATTATCCAGCGCGACTGGTATTGGCATCACGGTGACCGCGCCTATCTCGAAACGCAGCGCGGCTATCTGCGCGGTTTGCTCCACCGGCTTTGCGGACACGTCGGCACGGGGGCGAGATGTTGTCCGCTGGACACGAGTTTTTGGATTGGCCTTCGGGTCCGCATCCTGAAGCCGTGCGCGCGGGACTTCGCGCCTTGCTGGGGTTCTGTCTGCGCGCCGGAGCGCAATTATGCGAGGTTTTGGGCGAGGAGGAAACGCGCGCCGAGTGCGAGAGCGCGGCGGCGCGGCTGGGGTTGCAAGTGCCGCCGCTTCTGCCCAATTCCAAACAGGCGAGCGCACTGTTGGCCTTGGCGGGCCTTCAGACGCCGCTTGAGGCCAACCGGCAGGTTTTGGCGCGCGAGCCGTTGCGCGGCCTTTCGACGTTTTACAGCTACTACGTCTTGCAAGCGCGGGCATTGGCAGGCGACATTGAGGGCGCGTTGGAAGTGATCCGGCGCTACTGGGGCGCCATGCTCGATTTGGGCGCGACCAGTTTCTGGGAGCATTTCGATTTGGAATGGGCCGAAAATGCGGGTCGCATTGATGAACTGGTGGCTCCTGATAAGCGCGACGTTCACCTCGACTGCGGTGAGTATTGCTATGCGGGTTTGCGCCACAACCTGTGTCACGGCTGGGCGGCGGGGCCGACCGCGTGGCTCTCGCAGCACGTTTTAGGCTTCAATCCACTCGCGCCAGGCTGTTCCAGGGTAAAAATCGAGCCGCATCTGGCCGATTTGGAATGGGCCGAAGGCGCTTTTCCCACGTCACAGGGCGCGATTTGGGTGCGGCACCAAAAAACGGCCGTGGGCGCGATCCAAAGCACGGTTGAAGCGCCCGACGGGGTGGAAATCGTGCGGCGCGGCGCCTAATGGCGCGGCGCGGTGTTTTTAAATTGACGGGGAGAAAAAGCGAGTGAAAAGATGACCATGCCGGACGCAGAATCTCGTTCTCCGACAGCCGATACGGACGCCCATGCGCCCGCGCCGCGCGAGCGGAGCGTGACGCCGCGCGTGGTGGCGCTGTGCCTGTTGCTGGCGGTCGGTTTTGGCCTTTTGGTGCCGGTGATCGACACCAAATTCAACAACTCTTACCTGGGTGCTTCGCATCTGCCCGCCGGTGGCATCGGGGTGCTGCTGGGGCTTCTGGCGCTCAATCCCCTATTGCGCGCGCTGGGGCGGCGCTGGGCCCTGGGGCGCAACGAGATGCTGGTGGTTTACATTTCGTGCCTGTTTTCGTGTCTGGTGCCAGGCAACGGGGCCGAAAACATCGTGGTGCCGGTTCTGATCGGTTCGTTCTACTACGCCACGCCCGAAAATCGCTGGTTCGACTTCCTCTCCGAAAACCTGCCGTCGTGGTTCACGCCCGCGCTCACCGAGGCCAAGGTTTATAACCGCGCCGTTGTCGAAGGCTGGTATGTCGGAATTGGGCCAGGCGAAAGCATTCCCTGGGCTTCCTGGGCGGTTCCGCTTGGGGCGTGGGGCGCGCTGATTCTCGCGCTTTATACGCTTCTGGCGTGCATGGGCGTGATGCTGCGCGCGCAGTGGGCACAGCGTGAGGCGCTCTCTTTTCCACTTTTGCGTTTGCCGCTCGAACTGACCGAGGATGCCTCGCCCGCCGCAAAAGGGCGTCTGGGCGTTGGCGGCTACCTGCTGCGCGACCCGTTGATGTGGCTCGGCGCGGGAGGCGCGATTGGTCTGCAACTGCTCAACGGCCTCAGCCTGTATTTTCCCGAAGTGCCGCGCGTGGCGACGTTTCTCGATCTCAACGCCTACATGACCGAGCCGCCCTGGAACCAGATCGCCTCCGTCCCGCTTTTCATTTTTCCCATCGCCATTGGGCTGACTTTTCTGCTCGCCAGCGACATCGCGTTTTCGCTGTGGTTTGGCTTCTGGATTTTCAAATTCCAGTTGATGCTGGCTTATTACGCCGGTTATCTGCCCGCGACGCTGCCCACCACGCCCACCTCGCAATCCAAAACCTTCGTCGGGCACCAGCAGGTCGGCGCTTTTATCGTTTTCGCACTGCTTTTGGTGTGGACGGGCCGCGAACACCTCGGCCATATCGTGCGCCGCGCTTTCGGACGCGCCAAAGCCACGCCCGCCGAAGCCGACGAGGCACTTTCCTATCCGGTCGCGTTTTGGGGGTTCATCCTGTCGCTGGGGTTTCTGGTGGCGTGGTGCTGCGCGGCGGGGATGCGCTGGGATGTCGCGCTCTTGATGTGGGCGCTTTATCTGGTCATCGCGCTCGTTTTGGCGCGCATCGTGGTCGAGGGCGGGCTACTTTTTGTGGTGCCATCGTGGATTCCCCTGGGCATTCTGGCTCAACTCATTCCCTCCGGCGCGGGGACGTGGCTCGCTCCGGCCAGCATCGTGCCCGCCGCTTTCGTGCAGACGGTGATGATGAACCACACCCGCGCCATTTTGCTGCCCTCGTTCGTGCAGAGTTTCAAACTCGCCGGCGACCGCCGCATTCCGATGCGCCCACTCCTGGGCCTCATCGCGGCCTGCACCCTCATTTCGCTTGTCGTGGCGCTGTGGATGAACGTGCGATTGGGCTACCAGGGCGGCGGGCTGCAACTGGGCAACTACCCGTTTCGCTTTCACGAGCCGCACAAACCGGTGCGACTCGCTCAAGAAGCGATGATGCCTGGCGGCGCGCCTGCGCTGTCGTGGACGAACTGGATTTGGCAGGGCGTGGGCGGAGTGGCCACGTGGGGCATGATGCTGGCGCGCTCGCGTTTCGCCTGGTTTCCGCTGCATCCCATCGGCTACCTGATGGGGCTGACCTACGCCATGCACCTGCTGTGGTTTTCGCTTCTGGCGGGATGGGGGTGCAAAATCCTCATCATGCGCTTTGGCGGCATCGAATCATATCGCCGCCTGACCCCACTTTTCCTGGGCCTGGTGATGGGCGACATCCTGATGGCGCTTTTCTGGCTCGGCATCGACGGCTGGCAGGGCCGCACCGACCACCAACTCATTCCACGCTAAATGCGCTCACTCCCTGGAGAAATGTTTCGCAAACAACCCAGAATCATGAAAATTTCTCACCTCTCACGCCCCAAAACGACGCAGCGGCTATAGGCACTTGGTTTCTCGTTGTTTGCCCCATGTTCTTCTCTAATTGACGCTGAAAACTGTGTGAACGCAGAGCAAACGTGAGAAATCCATTATCCAAAAAGGCTTAGTTAGGGCGAAAAGCGGTTAGTGATGTGCCAGTCAGTGCGCGGTTAAATTGACCTTGATATAACGCAACGCTCCCAACGGAAGCATTATGAGCCAGCAACACATCACCTGGCTCAATCCAACCTATTTTTAGGGTTTTTGCTTTTGGAACTCTCCCAATAATGTGGACAGTTAAAAAGAGGAACTGACCACAGGAGTTATGCCTGAGACAAACGGCTCCTTTTCTCGCAAACGGTCGGATACTGTTGGCGAACTCACGCGGCGAGTCGTGCAAAGCGCGATTGGCGCATTGTGGCCAGAGGTTTCTCTTGCAGATGATTGACAGCCCGCATCACGTTCAACGCGACGGCAGTTGCCATGTGCTGAAGATGCGTTTTGGCTAAACCATGATAGCGTGCGTGCCTCAAACCACAGCGCCTGATTCCCTGCGAAAGGGTTCCTTCAACACCGGCTCGACGCTGATACTCTCACCGTCCCTCAGGTGTGTCTATTTCGGTTCGCACCTGCTGGAGAGCCTCATAGTGCTCGCGCGGTGGCAGCAGTAAACCCCGCGCACGTGCGGCGCTGGAGCGAACACATCGGGATCGTTGGGGGCAGGGGCTACAATCTTGCGAGAAGCCGACTTTAACTCGAACAGACTGGCCGTTTGTGGCTCCTCTGTCTGGATACGTGTTCCACCAGCGCGATACTTTGCCTTGAGGACAGGTAGCTCGCTGCTTGTCCCCGCGCCGACGTAAAGCGCCGGATCAGCATTTGTGGCCGCGACATTTTTGCTCTGCACCGCGTTTACCGCGATGCGTGCCATGGTGCCACATCCTGATAAAGAAAACGAAAGCGAGAAGGCAATGATGCAAAGAAGAGGTTTCATGTCGGTCGGGAGCTGGAATTGAGGGAAAATTCTTAGGTGTTGAAGGAGGGATAAAGGCGCAGGCCCAGATTCACGGCGTCTTTACGAAATTCATTTTACTCCGGGTTTTTCCAACCGGTAACTCTCGCCACTGTTCGTAATGGCACCTCGTCCCCTTCCACTTTGCTTTTTGGCTCCCTCCCTCCGCGAGGCGCTCATATCGACAAACGTACTCCTCTCCCCTCCACGCTTCCCTGCACTTGTGAAAACTTTCATTTACCCAAGATAATTTTCGACGGCACTTCCGTGAATTTTACTTTTTAAGTGACAAAGTTTTATTCCCTCAGGAGCCCGAAAATGTCTATCAATCCCACAGTGCCGCAGGCGCGCCTTCTCAGTGGAGGCCAGCGATGAGCCGCTTCACCCCCACGCCCAGCTACACGCTCTTTCTGAATATGCTCGTCCAGGAGCGAAGTGATCGCGGCGTCTCGACCGAAGAACTCGCTCAACGTCTCGAGCTTACCCCCGCTCAGGTTCAATCCTACGAGACTGGACAGCGCCAGCTGGATTTCGTCCAGACCCGCCACTGGTGTATCGCGCTCGGCGTCCCGTTTTTGGACTTCATGCTCAGGCTCGACGCGGCGATCACCGCCCAACTCCCTGACGACCAACAGGGAGGTGCGAAGTGAGCGAGCACCGCCCTACCCCACAGGGTCCCACCCCTTTCACACCGACGCCCGCCTACCGCATCCTCCTCGAACGCCTCATCCAAACCCGCCAGGACATGGGCCTGTCCATCGAACAGCTCGCGCACAAACTTGAACTTACTCCCGCCCAGGTGACGGCATTCGAGAGTGGCAACCAACCGCTTGGGTTCATAGACGTTCGCAATTGGCTCCTCGCACTCGGCATGCCCTTCACGCACTTCACCCAGACGCTCGATGACGAGCTCCGCGCGAAGCTCGATGAAGAGCTTGAGGAGTTGGAGCAAGCGCCCGAAGTACACCCAGATCCCAAGCCCAGCAAATACACCCGCGCCGATCCGCTGCCCCACCAGATCCCGACCATCCAGGTGCTCTTCTTCCCTATAGGTCAACCGCCCGAGATCCGCACCATTCCCAACCACTTGGAGTCGATGCAGGAGCTGGTGGGCGGACTCATCACCACGTTCGAGACGGGAATAGACGGCACCATCGGTGTGGCTAACGACGAGGCGCTCTTGGAGAGCATGCCGCTCAACCGTTCTGTCCCCGCGACGGGCGCGCACATCTTTGGCCCGTTCTTTGTGGCGGGCGACGCGCCGCCGGGGTTCCGCTCGATTGCTCCGCACGAACTTTAGCGCCTGCTCGATGCGCTGTGCCCCGAACTGCCCCAGACGGAGTTCCCGCGCCTCATCGCACAGCTCGAGGGCGGGCGGGAGTGGATGGAGATGTGGAACTAAGAGGAAAGAACAATCACAGCAACGCACACAGCCACACAAAAGGCGCGGCTTCCCAAACGGAGGTCGCGCCTTTTGCATATCTCTACGGGTGACACCGGTGACACCGATGACACCATTTCTAACGCTAACGCGCCCGAACACAATTTGTCGGGAGTAGATGCGTTTTTCGCACTTTTCCCGAGAAAATGCGTTTTTCCACGAAGCGACTGGAAGAGGTGTCACCAGTGTCATCGGTGTCACCACGCCGCGAGCGACCTGCTGCTTTAACACGGGTTTTGAGGTGCACGCTGCAAACAGAGGGCGCCCGCGAGTGCGTCTTTCGGTCCCAGAAAGCGGCTTCAGTCGACGCATGGGCACTCTGACACCTACAGCTTTTGAAAACATCCTTTTCGAGCACTTTCCCTCAACTCGCGCCACGAGTGTTGTCCACAAACACCAATAAGTTGTGGGGCCACAGTGCAACCACTTCCATATGCCTTCTGCAGCAGCTCATACATGCAAACGCACTCGCGGAGCGTCAGAAGTTGCGGCGTTCGAGGTGCTTTTCCAATTTTCGACCTGCCACGAACAGCTAAAGAAAAACGCGGGCTTCCGGCGCCACCCCACCTCGGAAACAGGGAAACCACCTCGGCGGCACTCTGCTTGAGGGCGGACAGGAGTGGATGGAACTGTGGGGATAAGGAGAAACACAGCACTGCACAGCGTCGGCGGGGCCGTTCAAGCTGGCACGTAAACCGCCTCCGCCATTCTTTGACCCAACTCCAAATTTCGCTGGCACCTCTGCAGTTGGTGGACAGGATTTCCATGACTTCACCCCAGAAAATACAAAGGGCAGGACACCAGGCCAAGCGCCAGGCTTCTCCCTGGGTCGAACGCTTAGCTCGTGCCGGATATGCCGCCCGAGGCATTGTTTACATCGTGATCGGGGTTTTGGCATTCCAGTCGGCCTTTAGCGCCGGCGGCCAGACCACCAGTTCGCGCGGCGCGCTCCACACCATCGCCGGACAGCCCTTTGGCCGCATTCTGCTGGGGATGGTTGGAATTGGGCTTCTGGGCTATGCTCTGTGGCGTCTTGTTGAAGCCGGTCTCGATCCCGAAAACAAAGGCTCCGACGCTAAGGGCATTGTGCAACGCATCGGCTCAGCCCTGAGCGGCGTGGCTTACGCCGGCCTGGGCCTGACCGCGTTCAAAATCGTTACTGGGGCCAGTGGCGGCAAAACCTCTTCGCAGCAGGATTGGACGGCTCGTCTTCTCTCGCAACCTCTGGGTCAGTGGTTGGTCGCTCTGATCGGGGTTGTGGTGATTGGCGTGGGTGTCAACGCACTTTATAAAGCTTTCACCGCCAAGTTCCGCGACAAACTCAAAACTGGGGAAATGAGTGCCGTTGAGGACACCTGGATCACTCGCGCGGGGCGCGCCGGTTATGGGGCCAGAGGCGTGGTATGGATCATGATCGGCTGGTTCCTAATTCAAGCGGGCAGGCACGCGAACGCAAACGAGGCCCGCGGCCTGCCTCAGGCCTTGGACACGCTCGCTTCGCAAACCTATGGCCCGTGGCTTCTGGGCGCGGTTGCAGTAGGTTTGGTTGCCTATGGCATCTACGCCCTCACTGAGGCTCGATACCGCAGGATTTACCTCTGATCCTGCTCGTGGACGCACTGGATGTTCAGCGAAATCTGCGCGGGCTTCTCCCAGATCTTCCACCCGGTTTCAAGTCACCAAATTGATGACATCTTGTGCTGTGTCAAATATCCAGGGACATCGAGAAGATATTGAGATATAGAGCCGATATGCCCTTTGTGGTCGCTCATATCGACAAACACCCTCTCACAAACGCGTGAGAATACATTTTGCGCTCGTGTTGAGGTGGCCTTGGCCGAGTTTCGGAAGCTAAATTGCATTCAGAGCTTCGAGCTGTACACCAAAAATAACTGGCGCTTTACCCTGGACAAGGAGCCGACCTGACAGGTCGCGGAGTTCACTTGCCACCTTCACCCGCCACTGGAGAAAAATGTCTACTGAGCCCCACTACCTCGCCCGCTTGATTACCGGTGAATCTTCTCAGGATCAGATTCACAAAGACCTCCTCTCAAACTTTGCTCTGAACTGCAGCATCACGGCGCTCAACCTCCAGTTGACGGGCAGAGCCGACGCCGCGCAGATCAAGGAATCCTTAATCTCGTCCTGGCGTGCCTCAGTGGAAGCGAAATTTGCCAAAGAGGTCGATGAACTGCGTAAGAAAGCGGGCACCCCCTTGGGCGGCCTTGTTTCGGGAGTCATGGGCGATCAGGCCGACCTGGAGGAGATTGTAGCCAGACGCCAAAAGGCCATTGATGCTATTGAGGCTGTGGCCCGCACCTGTATTTCGCCCAAAGATCCACCCAGATAAACACTCCGCCCGCGATTTTGGTGGCGTAAACCTATTTAGAACATGTGGAGTTGATAGGCCATGTGCCGCGCTCACCTCTGCAAACGCCGCACAAAACGATCGACAAGGTTAATCGCCCTGCTCCAATTCTGCGACCGAGGTGTTTTCTGAGACGATCACAAACTCATATTCTCAACCTATGGAAGAACCAATCAACGATCTGGAAGCACATCTGCAACAACTGGCGATCCCAGTTCGGGATGAGGGACCGTTCCATGAGGACTACGAGCGAACACGACAGGGGCTGTCTTCCTTGCTGCGCGCTATCGAAGAAAAAGTTCGTGATCGAGAAGACTTACGCGGCCAGTTGCGCGAACATGCCGCCCTGCTGTTCCAGCCGCTGCGATTGTTTGTGGCCGGTGAGTTCTCCAAAGGGAAGAGTTATCTAATCAATGTCCTCTGTGGCAACGAGACAGTGCGCGAAACCAATATCGGGCCGCAGGACACCAAGATCACCGTCCTTGCCCATGGGGATGCGCGCGATAATACCTCCAGCCGCTACGTGGATGTCAAGCATTATCCGTTTCCCTTTCTAAAACTTATTAACCTGGTGGACAGTCCTGGCATCAATGCCGTGCTGCGGCCCGAGCACACCAAGATTACGCGGGAGCATGTGGCCTCCGCCGATCTGATCCTCTTCGTGACCAGCGCCGAGCGCACCGTGAGCCAGGAGGAAATCGATCTCATCCGCTTTATCGCCGAGCACAACAAGAGCGAAGTCGTCTTTATCATCAATAAAATCGATGTCTTCGAAGATAGCCTGATCGACTTCGTGGATCGTGAGGGGATGACGACCCTCATCCGTTTTCTCGAACAGGTCTTGGCGCGCGAGACGTATATTCGCGACCCTCTCATTTTCTCCCTCTCCACTCGCCGTGCGATGTGGGCGATTATGCACCGCAATGCCGAAGTTTGGGAGCGCAGCGGCGTCGGAACCTTAATCAACCATATCGGCCAGATTCTGCAAAGCGGCGAGGCGGCGCTTCTCAAGTTGCGGTCGCCGCTGAACTATCTGGGCGGCGAACATATTGATGACCTGCCCATTTTGCAGGGCTTGAGCCAGCGGGTGGATCATCTGACAACGGGTTTAGAACAATCGCGTGGCACGATTGGGCGGGTGGAAGAGGATATTCGCCACCAGGTCAATGAGATTCACGAGGCCATTGACGATTTTAAATTTGACGAAATCGAGCGCGCTTTCGAGCAGTCCTTAGACCTCTTTCTGGAACGGTTCCTGTCAAAAGAATCGCTCCAGACCTTCAAGAGCATGACCAAAGAAGAGCAGGTCAAATATGTTCAGCGAGAACTGAACGACACCTTCGTTCCGTGGGAGCAAGGCGTGGATGCGAAGAAACTAACCTATATCGAGAACATCCTGCGGCGCTTTGAGCGCTGCTGGGCGCATTCCAAGCAAACGCTACAGGCCGAGTCCAAAGGCCCTCTCTACGCCTTGATCGAAGACCGCGAGCGGCGCGAAGGCAAAACGCTGGAGGAGGCTTTCGATTTCGAGAGGCAGAACGTCGAGTTAGTGCGGCGCTTCGAGACGCTCAGGCGCGAGATCCGCCAGGGTAATCAGTCGGCTTTTCAGGATCAGGTGCTCGATACCCATAGCGCCATTGAGCAAAACACCGCGCTGTTCACCGCTATCTCGGCGACATCGCTGGCGGGTGCCGCGGCGGGTATTATTGCCGATCTTTTTATATCAGGCGGCATCATCTCTCTCATCTCCATTGCCGTAGGGAGCGGCGGTGTGGGCGGCGCTCTGGCTTTGCGCGAGCAGCGGACGAAGCGCATCCGAGAGCAGATGCAGGCGGGAACTGATGCAACGTTCGAGCGCTTTCGCACTTCGTTTAACGAGACGATCCGCTCCGCCTTTCATGAGGAAGCCGACGCTTTCAAAGCGCGCTGCGAGCGCGTCTTCGTGCATCATCTGCGCGAACTCGTTGACCAGAAACTGACTCAGGCTGAGACCGAAAGAGAAGAGATTAGATTGTTGATGAGCGGGGTCGATAGGATAAGGAGCGAAGTTGATGATATCAGTCGCTCACTGGGACGCACCTCTAACGGGCTAGGTTGACTGAGGTCTTGCCTCTCGAAGATGTGGACCAGCGACAGCAGTTTTACATGGTGCAGCACGCACAATATCTGGCGCGCCCCCAACCAGGAAGAGGGAAACCACCTCATTAAGAACCTTTCAATTGGTTTCTGAACGCAGAAACAGTGCTCCCCTCAGATGTAGGATCATAGATCGCAAACTCGATATGCCGAAGCTTGCCTCGAAAATGGGCTTCCGAAAGAACACGCGAGAATATCCCCGCAACCACAGCGGGTTCGTTCTTGAAAACGCCGCATCCCCACGCTCCCAGCACCAGAGTCTGACACCCGCTCAAGATCGCAACCGAGAGCACCATTCGCGTGCGCCTCTCCATGCAGGGCACGATCTCCTTCGCGCGTCCCGGTTCGTTCTGGCGAACAGCTCCGGCGTTGACCGCGGCTGCGGTGATGAAGCTGCACTTCCAGGGCGAGGAAAGCAACTGCCCGCTGTCATCGCGAAATACCGGCACCTGCGGCGAGAAGATGGCGTGGTCGGAGTAAAGGCAGCTCGTGCCGCTCCGATGAAACTCGTAGAAGGCGGGCTGGGTTTGCAGGCTCGAATACAGGCCCGAAGCTCTGGCCAGACTCTCCTCCTGGGCCTGGCTGCCGGAGAGAAAACCGCCGCCCGGGTTCTTAGCCGAGGCAAAGTTGAGACAGGTGACGCTGCCGTATTTCTCGACCAGCGCGCGCCCTGCTTCCAATGTGGTGCCGCTGCTCACGTTAAGAGTGGTGGCATCCGCTGCGGGCCGGGCCTCGACTTCTTGGAGCATCGCTTCAAGGTCGCCTGGACGATAAAGCACCGTCCCTGCACAGGAGAAGGCGAGCTCCTTTGCAACAGAAACCTGCGAGCCCTGCGGTGACACGTAGGTGCCATGTTGTAGGATCGACAGAGTCTCTTGAGCCAGCTCGGCGCGCTGTTGGCGGTTCATCTCTTTTAGCCTAACCAATTGGAGAGGTGCGCGAAGTAGCCACAGGTTTTGGGATGTAGCCCTGCCTACCCTACGCTTGGAACACTTGGTTGCCCCGCCACTCCACGAACTCGCGCGATGCTTGGTCAATCAGCGCCTCGGCTATCATCGCATACAGAAACGCACGATGGTCATTTCGACTTTCGACATAGTTTTCTTTGGTTTAAGCGTGGCCCATCAGGTTTTTGAGGATGAAGCGCTCCAACCCTTCGTAATTGCGCGCCTCAACGAAACTGCTCCACTGCGCGCGGTCAATCGAGTGACACAGCGCCGCCAGTTCGAGAAACACCTCTTTGGAATGCTTCAAATGGAGGTGCGCGTTCTCCAAAGTCTGGCTTCGCATCGCTTTGACATCGAGGCCGACGACTTCGCCGTTTTGTCCGAAGCCGTGACGCACCAGCACATCCACCTGATTGAAGGCGCGGCGCAGATCAACGGCGCCAAAACTTTTGTCCTGGTCGTATTTGAGGCCGTTCTGGTCGTTGAGATGCACGCCCCACAGCTTGTTCTGCGACAGGGCGAAAGCGAACTCGTCCGACGGATCCAGGCCCGCTAAAATCGCGTGCGCCGATTCGATGAGAACGCCCACGCGCTCGGGCGCGGCGGTTTGATGGGCGAAGGCCAGAAAATGGCCTGGCGTGGGCAGATACATCAAATCCATCGGCTCATTGGGCTTCATTTCGCCCAAAATGCGGATTTCCGGCCCATATTCGAGCAGCGCGTTGGCCCATTCCAGCATCCAGCCGAACGCCGCCACCGCATCTTTGGATTCGCGGATATAAGTGCCTTCGCGCGCCGGCCACCACACCAGACGGTCGGTGCCCAGCAACCGCGCCACGTCAATGGAACGCTGACCACGTTCCAATGCCCATCTGCGGTCGCTCACGCTGTTGCTCGTCACTGGCCCATCGACTCCGCGCGCGTCTTCCCACAGGCGCGGCGCCACGAATTCGGCCCTCATTCCGTGTTCGTCGAGCAGATGTTTGATTTCGCGGGCGCGTTTTTCGCGCTGCGACAGCGAAAATTCGTCCGGCACAGCGTCATCGTCGTGGAACTGGACGTAATCGAAGCCCAACTCCTTGAAGATCGCCAGTTTCGCCGCCAGATCGCGGCTTTGTCGCACCATAGGGCCAAAGGGGTCGGCGCCCTCGTGCAAATTCCAGGGGCCAACCGAAAATCGGAAGTCTTCGGCGCGTGTCCATTGAGTGTTCATAGTTTTGTAAAGGCAAAAAGTCGCTCGCTCTGTCAATTTAACTGCACCGCCGCGCTGCTGCAAAAATGCTTTACGGATTTGTTTCAATCCCACAAAGCTCGATTAGTTTCGAGGCGCGCCTTTTGTTTGTCTTCGGAAGCGTTTGCACCTTAGCGACGGCGATAGGCACGCAACAGGCACGGCGCGCAACTGTAGTCTCAAGCGAGCAAACACAAGGACATTTCATCATGACAAACACCTCAATGACTGGACACGCGCCAGAAAACTACACGCCAGAAAACATCGATGGCAAAGCGGCTCTCGTGAGTGGCGGCACCGCGGGCATCGGGCTCGCCACGGCACGGCTCTTGACTTCTCGCGGCGCTCGCGTGCTGATTTTCGGACATCACGAGTCGGAGTTGCAAGATGCGCTACGTGAACTGGGCGCGCTGGGCGAAGTTCATGGAATCGTCGCGGATGTGTCTCGCCCCGAAGACGTAACACGCGTTTTCGAAGAAGCCGACGCCAAGCTCGGCGGCCTCGATATTCTGGTCGCCAACGCTGGAATCGGGGCCAAAAGCTTGGGCGAAAGCGAAGTTGCGGATATTCGCTACGTCCTGGACACCAACCTGTTGGGGTCGATGCTGTGCGCTAAAGAAGCCGCCAAGCGAATGACGCCCCAGGGGAGCGGACACATCGTGGCCATCGGCTCGATGAGCGCTAAAGTGCGCGAGGACGGTTTAGAAATCTACGTTGCGACCAAGTCGGGGATGCGCGGCTTCTACGACTCGCTCTCCAAGAGCCTCAACCCCGAGGGCATCAAGGTCACCCTCATAGAGCCGGGCTTGGTGCACACGCGCATCGAACTGCAACACCTGCCCAAGGACGAGCAGATCGAGCAGGAAGCGCAAATGCAGGAGAAGATCGACGCCCAGACAATGATAGAAGCCCAGGACCTTGCCGAGGCTGTGCACTACGTGCTGACCCAGCCCAAGGGTTGCGTCGTGCCCTTTTTGCAGGTGCGTCCACTCAAGCAAATCATCTAAAACCAAAGGTGACGCAAGGGCGTGGCTTCCCAACGGAGGTCGCGCCCTCTGATCTCTACGGGTGACACCGGTGACACCGGTGACACCTCTTCTAACGCAAACGCGCCCGAACGCAATTTGTCGGGAGCTTAAGCGTTTTCTGCGCTTTTTCCCGAGAAAATGCGCTTTTCCACGAAGCGACCGGAAGAGGTGTCACCGGTGTCACCACGCCCCAAACGACCTGCTGCTTTAACACTGGTTTTGAGGTGCACGCTGCAAACACAGGGCGCCCGCGAGTGCGTCTTTCAGCCCCGAAAAGCGGCCTCTTTCAGCGCTTGGGCACTCTGGCGCCCGCGACGTTTAGGGCACGACTTTCGAGCGCCTCACCTCAGGCTTCTTCCTGGCTACAGCGCTTGCTCATATCTGCAAACGCCCTGCGGAGCGCCGAAATACCCCAGTGTTTGAAGTGGTTTTCCAATTTCCGGTCTGCCACTCACAGCACCAAGCGAAAAGCGCCGTTCCTGTCGCTCACCCCAACCTGGAAAACGGAAAACCACATCGGCGGTGCACCAAACCCGTCGCGCTAATTTCAGCTCTTGGACGCCAACATGACAGAGGTTACAGAGGTCTCCCCGCCCCTTCTTACATGGAAAAACGTTTCCGAAAGCAAAAACAGATTTCTGAACTTCTGCTTCTCCCCAAAAGTAACACCGGAAGTGTTTCTCTCGCGCGGGAAGTGCGGTAGGACCTCTGCAACCTCTGTATTTTTAGAAAAGAGCTGAAAAAGCCAGCGGCTGAATTTGGCGTCCGCTACTTTTCTCACGCTTTCGGGCTGAAGCGTTCAGAGCGCACCACACGAATCGTAGCACTTTGCGCAGAGAGCCCGCGAATGTATCTTTCGGCCCCAGAAAAGCGCTTCTTTTAGAGTTGGGAGCCACAGTGCCCGCGATACGCAAAAACGATCTTCTCGAGCCTTTTGCCTCAACCCGCACGGTCAAAAACACCAACAAAAGCAAACACAGTTCGCGGGCACAGCACAACGCGTTTTCCACTGCTTTTGCAGCGGCTCATATCCACCACACACTAAATACGGTTGGCTGTCCCTAATCTCATGACATCATCAAGCCAGACTTCAAACGAGGAATTGCAAGCGTTTCTTTCGCGGCACCCGTCATTTGGCGGCTTGCGCGAGGAGTGGGAGGGCGTACCGCTGGAGTTTCGTTTCTGCCTGAGTGACGATCTTCCGCCGCGAGCCTTCGTGGGGTCGGTGCGCGCTCTGGTTTTACGCGACAACCATGTCCTTCTCGTCCACTCCTCGGTGCCAATCTTGAGCGTGGGTGGTCGCTGCGGGCCGGGAGAAACGGTGGAAGAGACGCTGCTTCGCGAGGTCGGTGAGGAGACGGGGTGGCGGGTTTCACCTCTATCCGTCATCGGATTTATTCATGCTCGGCATCTGGATGGGCAACGCCCCGCCTGGGGACGACCAGCCCCCGACTTCATCGACCCGCTCTTTGCGGTCGAAGCGCAGGAGTTTGATGCAAGCTTGCTGGAGTCCCAAAATCCGCATTGCGAGTTCGTCCCTATCGAGACTGTCGAGCAACTGGGTGTGGACGAGATTAACCGCACCTTTCTAAGCGAAGCGCTACAAAAACGCCTAAGCAGTGAAGAAAACTATCAACGGGAGAAAAGATGAGCCCAGTTGTCACAGCCGTGAGCTGCACCCCGAAGCATACCTTTAGCAAACAGCACCAAATACGACTTCGATTTTCCGCCCGCTTCGACGTTTGGCAAGCTCGATATGCTGACGCGCGGAACCGTGTTTGCCAACATCCAGAACAAGCACTCCGCGCCTGGAATCTGCTCCCTTTCGGGCGATTCGCTTTTGAAATTATTTCGCGCGACGGGCGAGGTGCGCTATCTCGAACTTTTGCGCGACATCGCCCACGCGATTCCGCAATACATGAGCCGCTCTGACCGGCCCATTTGCGACATTCGCCCTGGACAAAAATGGCCCGTGATGCCGCCTGGCTGGATTAACGAGCGCGTCAACACCAGCGATTGGGAAGTGCGCGGCAACCCCGACGGCGATATTGGAGTTGGCGAAATTTTCGGCGGCTCGACGTGGAGCGAAGTGGCAATGCTACTGACCTGGGCCGAAGTGCCAGGCATTTACGCGCAAAGCGACACCGGCTATTTATGTGTTTTCGACCATGTGGAAGCCTCCTGGCACAGAGAAAATGGCGAAAAATCGCTGCAAATTCACAATCCCACGCCTTTCGATGCGACAGTAAAAATCCTGCTCGAAACTTCGCAGGAAGCGAAAAAACCGCTCGGCCCACTCGCGGGAATGAATTTTTCGCGGGTCGAAGTCGGCGCGGGGCAAACGGTGAGGGTGGAAATCGAAGCCCGTTGAGAAAATGACAACCGGAAAGTTTCCGTCAGGTCTCCTCTTCCCTCCAACGTTCCTCATGTTTGAAAACTCCCGCTTTCGGGTAAAATAGTAACCAGATTTACTTATGGCGACTATGCGAGATATTGCGGCGCGTGCGGGAGTGTCGCACACCGCCGTTTCCTTTGTTTTGAGCGACAAGCAGCGCACGGGCGGCTCGATTTCTGAGGCGACCAAGGCGCGGATTTTGGCGGCGGCGGCGGAACTGGGTTACCGGCGCGACGAATTGCGGCGGGCCACCATCGCCGGCAAAAGCCGGATGATTGGGTTTCTGACAGCCACCAATTCCAACGAAAGCGTGGCGCGAATGCTCGCGGGCGCCGTGGACGAGGCCGAAAAGTGGCGCTACACCGTGAAAATTATGCATCTGGCCAACTGCGATGAGGTGGACGATGAGGTGCTTGACCGCTGTTTGGAACTGCGCCTGGCCGGGGCGATTGGGCTGTATTTGCATCGCGCAGCGCTGGAAAAGTTTCGCGCGGAATTGGCTCGACACGATGTCCACCTGGCGGTCGCCGACGACAACGCGCCGCAAGCGGGCATACACGTTTTGACTGACTACGACATGGGAATGGAGCAGTTGGTAGCCCATTTGAAGGGGTTGGGGCACCAGCGTATCGCGCTTCTGGGCGGCAGCGAGGATTTGCTGTTTGGCGCCCAGGCTCGCGAAAATGCCTTTTTGCGGGCGATGGAAAAGCACAGTCTGGAAATTCTGTCCGGTTTTTTGTCGCGCGGGCACTGGAAGCGAACCGAAGAACCTGGCTTTACCGACCGTGAAGTGCGTGCTCTTTTGGAGCGCACCGACCGCCCAACGGCTCTGGTGGCGGTTTCGGACCAAGTGGCGATGCGCGCCGTTGGTGCGGCCCTCAACGCGCGATTTCGGGTGCCGCGCGACCTTTCGGTGGCTTCGCTTGGCAACGTGGATTCCGCCGAGTTTTTTCATCCCGCGCTCACCGCCGTTGCCCAACCGTTCAACGAAATCGGACGCGTCACGATGCGCCATCTGATTGAGCGCATCGAAAGCGGCGTCGCGCCTCTGGACGCGCCCGCCATCCTGGAAACCTTGCCGACGCGCCTCATTGTCCGTGATTCGACGGCCCGCGCGCCGCAACCCGAACGCGCCCGCCGCCAGGCCGCCGCGTTGCGTTTGCGGTCGGTAGCTCTGACGCCCGCTTGAAAATCATGGAATTTACGTTTGGCTGTTCGTATTATCCCGAACTTGTGCCCGAAAACGAGTGGGAAGCCGACCTCGATTCGATGCGTTCGCTCGGTTTGAGCGTTTTGCGGTTGTGGGAATTCGCCTGGTCGTCTCTCGAACCGCGCGAGGGCGTCTATGCCTGGGACTGGGCCGACCGATTCCTGGATCTGGCGGCGCAAAAGGGCTTTCAGTTTGTGATTTGCACGCCGACGGCGACGCCTCCACGCTGGCTGTCAACGCAATATCCCGAAATTTTCCTGACCACACGCGCCGGAGACCAGCGCAAACCTGGCGGGCGCCGCGACGTGGACGTGGACTCCCCGATTTACCGCCATTTCGCAGCACAGATCGCCCGTGCGATGGGCGAGCGATGGGCGCAAAACCCCGCCGTTCTGGGCTGGCACATTGATAATGAACTCATGGGGCCGGAAATGGCGCCCGCCGAAGCTCATTCGAGCGCCGCGACGTTTGGGTTTCGCCAGTGGCTCAAAGCCAAATACGGCACGGTCGAGAATCTCAATCGCGCCTGGGGCACGGCGTTTTGGAGCGACGCGATTTCCGATTGGGGCGAAATTGGGCTGCCGGAAAATCCGCGCGCGACTTCGGGCCACGTTCTGGATTACTCGCGCTATTTTTCCCATTCTCTGCGCGAATTTTTGCGACTTCAAGCCGAGGAACTCCGCGAGGTCGCGGCGCCCCACCAGTGGATTTCCACCAACGCGACGGCGATTTTCGACCGCGGTATTGACCATGCTCATCTCGCCGAGCCTCTCGATGTGACCGGCTGGGACGCTTATTTTGGTGCGGCGGGGCGACCCCATCCCGAAGCGTTCGCAGCGTTGGCGCACGACTGGTTTCGCTCGATGAAGGGCAAACCCTTCTGGATTTTTGAAACCGGCAGCAGTCTGAACGAACACACCGGCGCGTTTTGGGCCGAAATGCGCGCGCGCGGTGCGGCGGGCGTTCTGTTTTGGCATTTTCGCGGGCACCGCGCCGGAGCCGAGCAGGGAATGGCGTTCGCCGACTGCGCTGGGCAAGTCGCGCCTGAACGCGCCGCATTGATGCGCCGGATCGCTGAGCGTCCCGAATGGCGCGAAGCGCTGCCGGAGACCTTCGCGCCGCACAAAACTGCCTTTGTTTTTTCACCCGATTGCGTTCGCGTCGAGAAAAGCGGCGACCCTTGGCGCAAATTTCCCTTTTCTTATCTCGAAGCCACGATTCGAGCCTACGTCCCGTTGCGGCGGCACGGCGTGGGCTGCGATGTGCTGAGGCCCGAAGATCTCTCCGAAAAATTGGAGGGACGCCGCCTGTTGGTGATGCCGTCGTTGCGCCTTTTGAGCCGCGAAAACGCTGGAATTTTGAGGAGTTGGGTCGAAAAAGGCGGGGTTTTGCTGGCGAGCGCGAAAACGGCGCATCAAGATGAAGCGGGCGTGCTTTACACGCATTTGGGCGAACCGCTGGCCGAATTGCTGGGGTTTTCCCTCGACGCGCATTCGAGCAAGAATTTATCGTCGGAAGGTGAAGTCTCGGTTGAGATGGCGGATGGAGCCAGTTTCAAGAGCGCGCCTTTTTGCGATTGGGTTACGCCCAATGGCGCCGAAGTGCTGGGGCGTTTCGTGGGTGACCCTTTGGATGGATGGCCCGCCGCCCTCCAACATTCCGTTGGAATGGGAAATGTTTTTTACGCGGCAGGGTGCGGAATTGAACTTAGCGCCTTTTTGCTGCGCGGCGCCGCGCAGATTGCGGGTGTGGAATGGTTTGAGAACCCATTCGAGGACGTGGGTTTGACGCCGCATTGGACGGGCCAGGGGATGTGGATCTTCAACTACAGCGACCAGCGCCGACAACTGGGTGAAGTTTCCGTCGCCCCTGGCGATTTTACTCTGGCGCTGAACTTTGGACAGACGCCTCACAACGGCACCTCTCAGCACCTCCCTAACGGCAGTTTTTCCTTGAAAGATGGAAAAGGATGTTTGAAAAGCGTCGGAAGTGGGTAGAATAGTAGTAACCAGAATTACTTTGAGGGCTAAAACAGCCCAAATCTGAAAAATATTATGAAAAATTTCATTTCCCATCGGTCAGACCATCTTCAGGTGTTTCGCAAAGGCTTCACGTTGATCGAACTGCTCGTCGTCATAGCTATTATAGCTATCCTGGCTGCGATTCTCTTTCCCGTTTTTGGACGCGCGCGTGAAAACGCGCGCCGCACGTCCTGCCTGAGCAACCTGAAGCAACTTGGGCTGGGCACGCTGCAATACGCGCAGGATTACGACGAGCGCGTTGTGCCCTATCGCGTCGGCGGCGGCAATAATCCTGGTCAGAGCTGGCCCGACATGATTTACCCCTACGTCAAGAGCGAGCAGCTTTTCACCTGCCCCAGCGCCCGCGGAGACGCAGCTTCGCACAACTATCGTTTTCCGCGCCCGCCTGCCACCGATGCTTGGGGCAGCTACGGCTGCGCGGCCAGCAGCGCCGGCGGGACGACGATGTGCAACGACGATAGCAACCCGCCCCTCCTGGCGCAAATTGAGGCGCCCTCCACGACGTTCTGGCTGCTGGAACGTGCGATTCAGGGCGGATCGGGCCAGCCTCGTGAGCGGGGCCGCATCAACTCTCGAGTGGCTCGCGCGGTCATCGCCCCAACATCGCCGCCGCGCACTATGACGACCGAGGCCGGAACTTCGGGCGGCAGCGGCAGCGGCGTGTTTGGCTGTGGTGTCGAGGCGCGCCACCTCGACACGACCAACGTCGTTTACGCCGACGGCCACGCGAAAACGCACCGCCTCGACTTCATCATCACCGGCAACGTCAACAACAGTGGCCTGAAGTATTTCACCATGCAGGACGACTAAGACCGCACCGCTGCGACCTCTCAGAGGCTATTTGGAAAGTCAGGTCTGTGCTGGCGTGTCAAGAAATAATAACCGCGTGGCGGTGTGCAGTCGGCCACTCTGGTCAAGCAACGCGACCTGGAAATCACGACATGATACCTGTTTTAACGATCAAACGATTCAATGCACCCAGAGACTTTCCACTTTCGTGATCGCACTTCCTTTTTCATGAAAAACTTCTTCCTTTCAACTGCCCTGCTCTGCGGAACACCTTTGCTGTGCGGTTGCGCGGAGGCCAATCCGCAAAATAATACCATTGTGTCCCAAGTAAGAACCGTTGCTCACGCGCAAACGAGGCCCAATTCCCTCGACACCCGCGCCGGCGAAACCTTTCGCGATGCTAAGCCGCTGCGCTGGGGCAACCTTTCGCGCGAAACCGAAAACATTACGTTTCCCGAAGGCGAAAACGTCGTGGTCAACGTGCGCCGCGCGCCGTTTGGCGCCAAAGGCGACGGCAAGACTGACGACACTGCCGCCATTCAAGCGGCGTTTGAGTTTGCCAACAATGGCGGTTCGCCCAAAATCATTTATGTGCCGAACGGGACTTACATCATTTCCGACACGATTCGCTGGCCGGGACGCCAGACGCGGCTTGTGTTGCAAGGCCAAAGCGAGCGCGGCACGATTTTTAAACTCGCCGACCGCACCGACGGCTACATCAATCCCGAAACGCCCAAAGAGATGATTTGGACGGGCGATTTTCCGCCGCAGCGTTTTCGCAACGCGATTCGCAACGTTTCGTTCAATACGGGCAAGGGCAACGCGGGCGCGATTGGCGTTCGCTTCAACGCTTCAAACCAGGGCGTTCTGCGCGAAGTTACGATTGAGAGCGGCGACGGCAGCGGGCCGATTGGTCTGGATATGGGCTACACCGGCGATGTCGGGCCGCTCTTCGTGAAAAACTTGACGGTGCGCGGCTTTGACGCGGGCATCTACACCGGCTACAGTACGGCGGCGCAAACTCTCGAAGGCATCACGCTCGAAAACCAGAACGTGGGCGCCTGGATTAACGACGGCCAGGCGCTTTCGATTCGCGGCCTCAAAACCAGCGGCACTGTTCCGGCGTTTTTCAACAAGAATCTCAACGGTTTCGTGACGCTAATCGATTCGCAACTCAGTGGCAGCGGCGACGCCAAGAACTCTCCGGCCATCATCAACGGCGCGGCGTTTCTGGCGCGCAACGTCAAAACGACGGGTTTCAAAAGCGCCCTTGATGGCAGTGGAGGAACCGGACGTAGTATCACCGGCCCCTACATCGGCGAATTTACCTCGCACCCGGTACAGTCGCTGTTTCCTTCGCCGCCCAGAACCTTGAATTTGCCGATCAAGGAAACGCCCGAAGTGGCTTGGGAAGACCCGGCGACGTGGGCCAATGTGCTGAATTTCGCGCCGCCCAAAGAGGTCGAATTGCAAGACGTGACCTACGGCAAAAACACGACATCTTTGCCCGATGCGCTCAAAAACTCCAAACCGTTTAAACAAAAAGTTTGGGACTATACCGAGGCTATTCAACAGGCCATTGATTCGGGCGCAACGACGGTTTATTTTCCCCCCTCGCCCAAAGGTAAGGAGTACGTTGTTGCGGGCAAAGTGTTCGTTCGGGGCAAGGTGGGGCGCATTATCGGCATGGAAAACGCTTTTGCGGCAAACCACAGTGGTCGTCGCGCTTATGGCGGCGAGTGGATTGTCGAAGATGGCGAGGCGCCGACGGTGACAATCGAACGCTTCGACTGGATTTATCCCAACACACTGCTGCGAATTCGCACCAAACGCAACGTGGTCATCGCTTCCATCCCCGGTGCGCGTTTCGACATCGGGGAAGGCGCCAACGTGTTCCTGGAAGATGTGGTGGCCGCCGTCGAGATGAAGAAGGGCGCCACCGTTTACGCTCGCCAGTTCAACACCGAATACACCGACGAGGCGCGGCACTTCATTGATGACGACGCCAAATTTGATTTCGGGCAGGGCCTGGAATCGCGCGGCAATTTCAACGACGGTGGGACTTTGTGGGTGTTGGGCATCAAGACCGAAGGCGACGGCACCATCGTTTCGACCATCAACGGTGGCAAAACCGAAGTTCTGGGCGCCTTGATTTATGCCAATAAAGCCATTAACCCGAACAAAAAAATGTTCGTGTCGCAAAACAGTTCGATTTCAATTTCAATTCGGGAAAGCCTGGGGCGCAATCAGCCGTTCCACCCCATTGTCGAAACGCGCGACGGCCAAACCAAAATCATGAAGCCCGTTCCGGGCGGCATCACCATGCCGCTCTACACCGGCTATAAAGGCGAAGGCGCAGTCGTTCCGGTCGCCGCCGCCCCTGTGGTGCCGTTGCCCGCCGGCAGCGGCACCGGTCTCAAAGCCGAGATTTTCAGTGATACCGCGCTGCGAACCGTCAAAACCACGCGCACCGATTCCACAATTGACTACGACTGGACAAACGCCGGGCCGGACGGCGCGGGACTCAAAGATTACAGCGTGCGTTGGACCGGCTTCATCGAGCCGCGCGTGACGGGCGCACATTCGTTTCCTTTGTCCGCCGACGGAATGCGCTTGATGATCGGCGACACGGTTGCCAATACGAGCTGGCTGGGCGGCGTGCGCTATCGCAACGGTGGAATGTATCTCGAAGCCGGAAAGAAATATCCGATTCGTCTGGAGCGCCGCGCCCTGAACGACAAAGCCAAAGTTTCCCTGGTGTGGACGCAGCCAGGCTCGCGCGCCGAAACAGTTCCGACGTCGCAGCTTTATCCTCCGACGGCAACGCTTCCAACGGTTTCCCTTTCCACCTCCAAAGTGGATGTGATTGAAGGCAGTCCCGTCGAATTTATTCTCAAGCGCGACGGCGATTTGAGCAAGCCGCTCGAAGTGCGATTGGCGCCGCGAGTCGAAACGCAAATGCCGATGCAAATGCGCTGGGCGGCGCGCGGTAGCGCGGTTGCCAATTACGATTTTGCACCCTTCCCTGAAACTTTCACTTTCGCGGCGAACCAGGCTGAACTCAAGGTACCGATTAAAATCATCGAAGACTCCTTGCCCGAACCCGACAAAACTGTTGTGCTCGACCTTGATTTTCAGGGTCACTACAATGCTGCGGGCGGCGCAAAAATCTACATCAAAGACAACGACGCACCGCCCGCAGGCACTGGCACCGGCCTCAAAGCCGAGTACTTCGATGACCAGGATTTGAAGGAATTGAAGGGCGCGCGCGTTGATCCGCAAATCCGCTTCAGTTGGGACAAAGCCGCGCCGTTTCCTGGAGTAGTAACTGAAACCAAGCCCAAAGGCCCGCACGGATTTTCTGCGCGCTGGACGGGCGAGATCCAGCCGCAGTATTCCGAAAACTACCGCTTCCATGTGGTGAGCGGCAGTTACGGCGCGGTGCGCTTGTGGATAGGCGATAAGATGGTTGCCGACACCTGGGCCAAAAACGGTTCGGCCACAGTGAACATCGCGTTGGAAAAAGGCAAAAAGTATCCGATAAAACTCGAATACAAAGCCACCAACTTTTACGGCGCCAATCTGCAAATGCTGTGGAGTAGCGCGTCGCAATACGAACAAGCGGTGCCAGCCACACAGCTCTATCCGTCGCCGTATGCCCAAAGGAGTGCGGTCGAATTCGACCGCACTCCTTTTTATTTGCCGAAAATCAACCGATGAAATTTCTAATTCTTTATGTGGCTCTCATCGCCGCAACCGCGCTGCCGCTCGGCGCGCACGCGCAAACATTGCAACCTTCGACGCAACAACTTCCGCCCGCCAGCGAATACGTCACGGTGCAAAACGGCCAGCTTCATGTGCGCGGTCAACGCCAGCGTTATTGGGCCGCAATCGGCAAGCTGTATATTTCGCCCGAATTTGCGCCAGGTGATACGCCCGAACAACGCGCCGCAAAGATTCAAAACTCGCGACGCGGAACGGACGCGTTGCTCGACCGCTTCCACTCGCTGGGATTCAATTCGTTTCGTCTGTGGCGCACCGCAAGCGATGCGAATTACACCGTCGGCGATGGCTCCAGCAGCGACGTGGTGGACTATTTCGTGGCGCAGGCGGGGAATCGCGGCTTCAAAATTTGGATGGCCGGTCTCAACAATGTTGGTGGCGCGTTGCCCGAAGACGCCGCGATTGTGGCCGAATCTACAACCGAAGCAGCGTGGAAGGGCGCCGTTGCCGAAGCAGCAGCGGCAAACACTAACAAGACTTTCGATTTGCGCAACAATCTGGCGCGCATCTGGGACGAGCGTTTGGAGACGCTTGCCATTTCGCGCATGAAAGCCATCGGTTCGCATCGTAACAAGCACAACGGCCTGCGCTGGGCCGACGATCCTGCTTTCGGCGTGTGGGAGCTGAGCAACGAAGAATGGTGGATGCGCCGTATGGTAGGCGGCCAATGGCAGAAATTACCCGCATATTTCCGGCAAACCCTCGTCGCCAGATGGAACGGCTTTCTGCGCGACAAGTATCGTGACGAAACTGCTTTAAGAGCGGCGTGGAAAGGCTTGCTGCCGGGCGAAAGCCTGCTAAACCGCTCGGTTCTGTTTGCGCCGATGGCCGGCGACACTTCGTCGGCGGCATCTATCAACGATTCCAACGAAGCCGCACGCGCCGCGCTGGTGGGCGTGCCGCAATCTCTTTCGCGCGCCGACTTCGCGCCGCAGCGCGCTTCCGATGTGCTCGAGTTCCTGATGGGCTTGCAGCTCGCGCACAAAAAGCGCGAAGCGGCCGCGCTCAAGCCGCTTGGACGGTCGCTTTCTCTTTCGCCAATGATCTTTGATACCGGAATCGGCTACGAAATCCAGTCGCAGTTTTTGCATCAGAACGCTGACGCCGTGGCGCACGACGCCTACGTCAACGGTTGGGGGCCGCAGTTTCAGCAGCCGGAGTTTGCGCCGGGCCAGAGCGATCATCAAAAGAACCTGAAACAACTGGATGCTGAGCGCATTTCGGCCAACGCCGGGCCGTGGATGAACTGGCTGCTCAAGCCGCCTGGCATCGCGCAGGGCGTGCCGTGGCTCGAACACAACCGCATCGAAGGCAAGCCGTACCTGGTTTACGAGACGCAGATTCAGCAACCCGCCAAATATCGCGCTGATTTCCCGCTGCGCATTGCGGCCATCGCGTCCATTCAGGACTGGGACTGGATCTGCTGGCACTACTACGCGTCCGGCGATGACGTGGCCACTAACCCACGGGCGTTTGACAAGCCTCTGGACGTCACGACCGGCAGCCATCCGCAGGGCTACCATTACACATTTGACGAAGTTCAGAACGCAACAATGCGTGCGGCTGCCGTCATTTTTCGCGAGAACTTGTTGCGCAAAGCGCCACGCCCAACGCAATTTGTTTATGGCCGTAAAAGCCTGTACGACCCCGACAGCATGGTGTACGCCGGCTCATATGGACGCCGTGGCCTGGACATGATGCAAACAACGTATCAGCACGGCGTCCGCCTACGCATAGACCCGACACGTCAGGATGACAAAGTCATTGGCCCCGTGGTTTCTTTCGACGCGCGCAACCAACACAATCCGTATCGCCCGACGCGGGAAATCGAATTCGATTGGAAAATGGGTTTTCTAAGTTTCGATGCGCCCGCCGTAAAAGCGTGGACGGGCCTGCTGGCGCGCTACGGCGACGAGGTGCGTTTTCGTGACGGCGTCACCTTGCGCGACATACGTATCCTCAATCCTCCAGGTATTTTCGACGCAGTTCGAAACGACGAAAAATACATCGCCTTTTCATTGCAGACCCACGACGGCAAGCCGCTCAAGCAGACCAGAATGGCTTCGCTGAGTTTAGTGTCCACCAGCTTTAATTCGGGTTTCAAACTGAACGAAGTGGGAGTGAAAGTGACGGGCGAGCAGGGCGGCTTGCCGGTTCTCACCGCGCGGGTTGGGGCGACAATTGAGTCGCAGGCGCTTCAAGGCATGAATTACCGCTTCGTGGATTGGAACGGGCGTGAAATCGGGCGCGGCGTCGTTGGAAAAAGTCTCGTTATTCCCGCCGACAAACCCGTGTGGGTCGTCGAGCTTATCCGCTAAAGTTCAATTATGACGGTTTCGAAGTCCCTTTTTCTTTTCCTTGCCCTGGCTGGACTCTGGGAAGGCAACAACACACCAACAAAGGCCGATTCGTTGGCTGCACCGCAAAGAACGACTTACAACGGCCTGGACGCCTTCCGTCTGAGTGAGGGGACAACTGAAGCCATGGTGGTTCCGTCACTTTCAGGCCGCGTAATGCGTTTTGGGCCAGTTGGCGGGCAAAATTGGCTGTGGAACGCACCACCGGAAAAACTAGGCGGCGAAGGCTATCAAAACGGGGGCGGCGATAAAACCTTCGTTGGCCCGCATGGGGTGTGGGCGACTTTCGCCAACTCTATCTGGCCGCCAGACCCGTCGTGGGACGGTCCCGCCTTCGAGGCGCAAACCACGCCCGAAGGCCATTTGAACACCCTCGGCCCTGTGTGGCGCGGCTTCGGTGTTCGCATTGCGCGCGAGTTCTGGTTTGAGAACGGCGAGTTCGTGATTCGCCAGACAATGCAAAATCGAGGGCGAGCCGCGCCAGCTTTCGATTTGGAATGTGGCGCAGGCCGCGACGCCCGACGCCGTTTTCGTGCCGCTCAACCCCAAAACTCCTTAAAAAACCGGCTTTCACCTCTTCGGCAAGCCCAATCCGCAAATGAAAATCGAGGTCGTGTCTCCTTCGCTGCTTCAAATCACGCCTGCCTCGGGCGCGGCTTATAAACTCGGCGCCGATTCAGCGGTTTCGGCCATCATCGCGGTGAAAAACGGGCAGGCATGGCGCATCGCGTCAGCCCTTCCCAGGGGCGAATATCCCGAAGGCGCAGCGGGCGCGGGCTTTCCAGTGGAGTTTTATAACCATTCTGACGCTGGAGTGGGCCAGTATGTCGAACTGGAGCTGCTCTCGCCCCTGCGCCGCTTCGCCAAAGGCTCGCGTTGGACGCCCACGGTGCGCTGGAGCCTGCATTCGCTGCCTTCGGGGGATGTGAACGCGTTGGAAAATACGCAGACAGCAAAAGGCACTGCGCGCACAATGCACGTCGCTCAGCCTGTGCCGCGTTCGACCAGCGGCGGCAATCCGATGGTCTGCCGGATGGAGCGGCTCTCCTCCAAAGACTCTGAAGCCAAAGGTTCGGCGATGGTCTTCTGGAACTGGCCAAACTCCCACAACGCCACGGCCAGCGCGTTGTGTTTGTAAGGCCCTTCCAGTTGAGGAAGATGGGACACCACGCGCCGCCGCTCTATGGCTTCTTTCCACGCCGCTACTGCACCCGCCTGGTCGCCTCGAGATGCGCGCAGTCGGGCCGTGGTTGTCCACCACCGCGCCAAACCACTCTGCCAGCCGGCGAAATAGAACATCTCTGACCACGGCTCCAGAAGTTTCCACGCCGCATCCAAGGCTGCATCCGCAGACTCCGGCTCGCCTACTAAACCGAGGTAGCGCCCGCGCAGGGTCAGGGCGTAAGCACGCTCCAGGTCATGCATCGCCCCAGCCTCGAGGACCGAGAAGGCTTCCTCTATCTTTTGCTCAGCCACCGGGAAGTTTTTCGCCGCCAGGAGAAGTTCGGCTTCGGCTTGCAAAGCGAACGAGATCAACATTGACATGTCAGATTGGCGGGCTGCCTCTGTTGCCGCCCGCGCCGCCTGGGAGGCTTCGGCCGTTTGGTCTAAAAGTCCATAAAGAGCCGCCAGCTGGCTGTGCGCTTTGGACTGGAGCATCGGCTGATCTGCCGAACCTATAATCGCGCGCTTGTACGCTTCTATCGCGCCTTGCCAATCGAACACGACTTCACAGTCATGAGCTTCTCTAATGGCCTTCAACCAGGGACTCGGCTCGGCATCTTGTTGGGCTTCCCCAATATGCTCCCAGACCTTGAGGGCTGCCGCTTCTGTCCCTGCGACATCGCCCTGATTGACTGCCTCTTCATAAGCCTCAAAAAGAGCACCTTGATCTTCGGGATTTGGATCTTCTTCCGGTGAGTTAGGGATATTCATGATCGTAACAAGTAGTGTCGCACCAACAGAGCCAGTTAGTTAGAGAGGAAAACGCGAGCTTCCGGCGCCACCCCAACCCGGAAAGCGGGAAACCACCTCGGCGGCACATTACGCTTTTGTCGCTCCGCCTGAGTAGCTCCTCTTTTAGCGGCGCTCAAACTTGCCGTTATTGCCAGGCCCTTCTCCGCCGTGGAATAATGCCCCTGTCCACATCGGACATGGAGGTCAGATCATGGAAACACTCAACATCGACTCACTATACAACGGCGCACAGGACAGGCTCGAGGAACTCCCTATCTTTTGAGCGCACCAGCAAGAGGCGCCGCGGCTTCCCATCGGAAACGTGCGTCAAACGTGGCGAGCGTGTTGTGCACGGCAACAAAGAGCTAAGCGAGAAGCTGGGTCGCAACGACCTGTGCCCCGGCAACTCCGGCCACCGGTTTCAAGAACTGCTGCCTCAGGAGTGGCCGCTACGACGGCGCCCTGCGCGCTCACTACTTTTAGGTAGTTCGCCGCTCCCAGTGCAGGTGAAGGGCGAAGCTCGCCAAGCGGCCCAAAAACCGTGAGAAAGGGACATGGGGCTTTCACCTCATGTCCCTTTTTGTATTCCACTACCCCGTCGGGCGAGGATATTCAATATCTTTCCCGCGTTTTTCGACATTGTTCACCCCGTTTCACGTCACCAAATTGAGGACATTGGTTCTGTGCCGAATATCCAGGGATGCTGAAATGACGTTGGGATATGGGGCAGATGTGCCCTTTGCGGTCGCTCATATAGGCGAACACCTCTCTCAAAACGCGTGAGAATACATTTTGCGCTTGTGTTGAGTTGCCCTTGGGCGGGTTTCGGAAGCCAAATTGCATTCATAGGTTCAAGTTGTTCACCAACTGTAACTGACGCATTAGTTTGGACAAGGGGCCGACCTGACAAGGCGCGGACTTTACTCCCCAACTTCACTCGCTACTGGAGAAACATGTCTACAGAGCCACACTACCTTGCCCGCTTGATTACCGGTGAATCTTCTCAGGACCAGATTCATAAAGACCTCCTCTCCAACTTCGCTCTCAACTGCAGCATCACCGCACTGAACCTTCAGTTGGCAGGCAGAGCCGACGCCGCGCAGATCAAAGAATCCTTAATCTCGTCGTGGCGTGCCTCAGTCGAAGCGAAATTTGCGAAAGAGGTCGACGAGCTACGCAAGAAAGCGGGCACTCCACTTGGAAACATTGTTTCCGGAGCCATGGGCGACTTGGCCGATCTGGAACAGATTGTGGCGAGACGCCAAAAAGCCATAGATGCCATCGAGTCAGTAGCCCGCACCTCGATTCTACCCAAAGATCCACCCGAGTAAACGGGTCAACCCGCCAGTTCCGTAGCGTAGCCATGCGGGCGCCGCCAAGAATTTGCCACAGTCCAAAACCAAAGCTGCTTATCTGGGCGAAACCACTTAGTGGACGTAAGCAACCCGCGCAACGACGTTCCTTCGCTCGTCGAACCCTTCACACAAATACTCGCTATGGCGGCACAAACTCCAGATAACGGAAGGCTATACGCTGGCACCTCAGGTTACAGCTACAAGCATTGGAAAGGGATTTTCTATCCCGAGGGTTTGGCGCAGACGAAATGGTTGCCGTATTACGCTGAGCGCTACGGAACTTTGGAAATAAACGCTACCTTCTACCGGACCTTCGGCAAGCACGTGTTCGAACGCTGGGCGGCGCTTACCCCGAAAGATTTCCAATTCGTCATTAAAGGCCCGAAGTCCGTCACCCGCGACCGCCGCCTCAAGGATCCGACCGAGGAGTTAGCCGTATTCTTCGACGGGGCACAAGGTTTGGAAGATAAGCTGGGATGCGTCATCTGGCAGATGCCGCCTTCCTTTAAGTTAGAACAGGAAACACTGGAGCGGCTAGACGACTTCCTGGGAATGCTACCCACCACATGCCGCCATGCCTTCGAATTCCGGCACAAATCCTGGGACGACCAGCAGGCCTTGGACGTATTGAGGCAACACAACGTCGCGTGGGTAAGCGCGGACTCAAGCCGGTTTTACAGCGCTGTGCGGCAGACGGCCGATTTCAGCTACTTCCGCTTCCACGGACCCGAAGGCCTCTACTCCTCGGGGTATTCCGATGAGCAGCTGGCCGAGTGGGCAAAGATCGTCCAGGAGAGCTTGCGAATTGGAGACGTCTACTGCTTTTTTAACAATGACTTTGGAGGTTTCGCGGTGAAAGATGCTGTGCGCCTGTCGGAACTTGCTGGGTCCAGCTCCAAGTAAGATCACTTGCACAGTCTTGGTGGAACGCCTCCGCACAACGGTTAAAGCCGAGACGCCATCTAAACAAGCGCAGGCATAGTCGATCAAACCCTTTTCCTCCTTTGCGCTGTAATCTCAAAGGTATGGCGTCCTCTTCTGCCTCCGGCGCGGCGCGCACCATTTTGCACGTCGACCTCGACGCGTTCTACTGCGCGGTCGAAGAGCAGCGAGACCGCACGCTGCGAGGGCGGGCCTTTGCCGTGGGCGCGAAGGCGCAGGATCGTGGTGTCGTGGCTTCGTGCTCCTACCCTGCCCGCCGCTGTGGCGTGAGGTCGGCGATGGCGATGAGCCTCGCGCAGCGCCTGTGCCCGCACCTGATCGTGGTCTCCCCAAGGCACTCGCATTACCGCGCTGTTTCGGCTCAGGTCATGGAACTGCTGCGCAGCTTCACACCACAGCTTGAGCAGCTCTCCATTGACGAAGCGTTTCTCGATGTCACCCAGCTTGTTGCCACCAATCCCACTTTCGCCGGCGGCTCCCTGGCGCTGGAGATACAGCGTCGGGTCTTCGAGGAGCTGGGGCTTTCCTGCTCCCTGGGTGTCGCCTCCAACAAGATGGTCGCCAAGATCGCCACCGACTGTGGTAAAGCCACCGTCACAACCGGCCATTCTCCTCAAGCCCTCTGTATGGTGGAGCCAGGGCAAGAGGCCGAGTTTCTGGCGCCTCTTCCGGTATCGGCGCTGTGGGGCGTGGGACCGAAACTCGAAGCGCGCCTCAAAGACCTGGGCATCGAAACCATCGGCGCCCTGTCGAAGTGGCCTGAACGCGACCTGATGCGGCGCTTCGGGCGCCACGGCGCCGACCTTTCCCAACACGCCCGTGGCATCGACAAGCGCGAGATCGTCACCGAGCGCGAGTCCAAGTCCATCTCCAGCGAAACCACCTTCGTGCAGGACGTGGAGGAGTGGGAAGGCTTGCACGAGGCATTACAAGAGCAAGCCCAGAGCGTCGCGAAGGAACTCCAAGAGCAGAAGCTGCAGGCCACAACGGTCAAGCTCAAGCTGCGCTGGAGCGACTTTAGCTTCTCCACCCGCCAGACCACTCTTCTCTCTTCCACCGACGCCGCTCCCGTTATTGAGGAAGCGGCCACGGCTCTGCTGACACGGCTTTGGGTTGGAGCAGAGCCGGTGCGTTTGCTGGGTGTTGGTGTGAGCGGTCTGAGCACGGTGCGCCAGCTCGGACTTTTCGATGACAATACCCCACGGGAGGCCGCAACCTCCGAGATTCACACGCCGCAAGTGAAGCCACAAACCGAGGCCGAGCTTCACGCGCGCGAAGAAAGGCAGCAACGCTTACGTGAGGCGCTGGCCCTCCTCGAAGCGCGTTTTGGAAGCGATGTCGTGCATCGGGGCGCGCGGCCAAACGAGGGAACCTCATAGGGAACGGCTTCAAATGGCGGTTTGCGTGTCGGCTGGATCGTTCAAGCTGGCACGTAAACCGCCTCCGGCGATGCTCACCTACCGTCTCAAACTTTCGCTGGCTCCTGTGCGGCCGGTAGAGAGCATTTCCATGACTTCACCCCAGAAAATACAAAGTGCAGGCCACCAAGCCAAACGCCAAGCTCGGCCCTGGGTCGAACGCCTCGCCCGCGCTGGCTACGCGGCTAGAGGCATCGTCTATATCGTGATTGGGGTTTTGGCTTTCCAGTCGGCCTTTAGCGCTGGTGGCCGGACCACCAACTCTCAGGGTGCCCTCCACACCATTGCCGGACAACCCTTTGGCCGTATTTTGCTGAGTCTGGTTGCAATCGGGCTTGTGGGCTATGCGCTGTGGCGTTTCGTTGAAGCCGGTTTCGATCCCGAAAATAAAGGTTCCGACGCCAAGGGAATTATCCAGCGCATTGGCTCGGCTCTCAGCGGCCTGGCTTACGGGGGTTTGGCCCTGACCGCGTTCGAAATAGTTACTGGGAGCGGTGGAGGCAAAGACTCGTCGCAGCAGGACTGGACGGCTCGCCTTCTCGCACAGCCACTGGGGCCTTGGTTGGTCGCTCTGGTCGGGGTTGGGGTGATTGGTATGGGCCTCATTACCCTCTATAAAGCTGCCACCGCCAAATTCCGCGACAAACTCAAAACTGAGGAAATGAGTGCCATAGAGGACACCTGGATCACTCGCGCTGGTCGCGCTGGCTACGGGGCCAGAGGCGTTGTATGGATCATGATCGGTTGGTTCTTGGTTCAGGCGGGCAGGCACTCGAACGCCAGGGAGACGCGTGGCCTCCCACAAACCCTGGACACGCTCGCCTCTCAACCCTACGGCCCGTGGCTTCTGGGCGCGGTTGCCGTCGGCTTGGTCTCCTATGGCCTTTATGCCCTTGCGGAGGCTCGCTACCGCAAAATTTATTTCTGAGTCCCGTTTATGTGCAGTGAAGATACTCGCTAGCTTTCAGACGTCCTTCCACATCCGTCACCTCACTTCACGTCACCAAATTGCTGGCATTTCGCGCTGTGTCGAATATCTTGGGGCATTGAGAAGATATGGAGATACAGAGCCAATAGGCCCTTTGCGGCCGCTCATATAGGCGAATAGACCCACCTAAACAGCCAGGTGCTGTGTCCCGCAAAACATTGAATTGGCATGGGAGGCCTTTGTAGACACAGGCTCAATTACGTTCCTACGCTGGGCAATTTCCCCTTCCTGAAAGATTCAAATGCCGACCACGGCTCGCTCAAATCGCGTGCTCAAATCGCGTGCTCAAACTGCGTGGCTTTCGCTTCCACGGCGCTCTCTAAAATCGTCACCTTCCGATTCGAGCAATCGATCTGGGCCAAAATGCCCAGCGGCACGGTGAGCGTCGGGTCCGTGTGCCCGAAATCCATGCGGGAGACGACCGGCAACTTGGAGTGTCCTTCTTCTCCCGTGACAACCTTGAGCACGGCCTGCTCGTAACTCTCGAACTCTTCACTCGGCATCAGACCCCCTGGACGACCGAGCAAGATACCCGAAAGCTGCTCCAGGATACCCATCTTGGCATACACCCGCATCGCTCGCAGCAAGGCATCGGGCGAGGGTTTCTCATCGGAAGTTTCCACGAACAAAATGGCTCCCTGCCAAGCTTGGGGGTCAGGCCACAGGCTCGTGCCACGCATCATCTCCATCACTTCCAGGCAACCTCCCAGGAGACGCCCCTGAGTCACCCCCTCACCCTGGAGCCAGCACCAGGGCTCGCTCGCGTGGATCTTGCGCCTGTTTTGATGAGCCTTGTCGTCTTCGTAATGTACTTCTTCGCGCGTCCATCCCTGCGTGTTGGGATCCAGCGTGCCAAGGGGGTCGACAGCGAACAGAGTGCGGCGCATGGACTCAACCATGTAGGGAAACAGACCACCTGGTTCCGCCAGGCTGGTCATCAAGCTGGGGCCGTAGAACGAGACCAAACCCGCCTTGTGGCAGGCGAAGTGTGAAACGGTGGTGTCGGAGTGGCCCAGGAAGACCTTGGGGTGAGCCTGGATCAAGTCCAAGTCGAGGTGGGGAAGCAGGCGCAGCGAGTCATCGCCCCCTGAGGCGGTGATGATGCCAGCAATCGCATCGTCGGCGAAAGCGGCCATGAGATCCTCGGCGCGGCCCTGGGGGTTTTGGCCGATCCACTCCTCGTCGCGCAGGGTGTTTGGCATCTCCACGACACGCACCCCGAACTCCTCCTCAAAGAGGGCTTTGCCCCTGGCATAGCGCAAGGGAAAGGAGTGAGCGTCGCCTGAGGAGAGAGAAACCACGGCGATGGTATCTCCAGAACACAGCATATTGGGCTTAAGCATGAAACGCCTACCGGCGACTTCGAGGCCAAGTTCCAAAAGCGAATTGATTCGCTTTAGGGCCTTCAAACACCAAATCCGCTCACCAATGAAACTACGCCCCGTCAATCGCGAACTTCGCAATGACTTTTGGGTGGGTGGGAACAAAAAGCCCGCTCTTCTTTTCCAACCATTGGAGGCGACTGCACCATGAACGGATTCTGCACACGAAAACTCAGGCTCGAAAGGCGCTTCGCGGCATCGGGTCACCGCCTGACCAGGATCCGCTGGGTATTGGGCCTGACGGCACTCATAGGTTTGGGTGGCTGCGGCGCGCAGCAGGAAACCTTTTCCAGCGCTGCCCGCGCTCCCGCGCCGGTTGCGGCGGCTGATGCGGCGGCTTCGGGAGAAGCGGGCGGCAAAGCAGCCGAGGCGCCAACAGCGCCAACAGCGCCAACAGCGCCAACAACCGCAACGGCGCAGCTCATCCAGTCCGCGTCTGCGGTGCCGCGCAAAATTATCTACAACGCGACGGTGGAACTGGTCGCGGACAACTTTGCCACCGCGCAGAGCGGCTTGCTGAGTCTGATTCGCCGGCACGGAGGCTATCTGGCCGAAACCAACATCGGCGGCACTCCTGGCACACCGCGCCAGGGCACCTGGAAGATTCGGGTTCCGGAAAATCAGTTCGACGCTTTTATGGCCGCCGTCGTCAAGTTGGGAGAACTTCAGACGACCCGCACCGACTCGCAGGATGTCACGGCGGAGTTTTATGATCTTCAGGCGCGCATTTCTAACAAACAAGTCGAGGAAAAGCGCCTGATAGTTCACCTCCAGCGCTCCACCGCCAAACTCTCCGAGATTTTGCAGGTCGAGCGCGAAATCAGCCGTGTGCGCGGCGAAATCGAGCAGATGCAGGGGCGCCTCCGCTTGCTGGCCAACCTCACCTCGCTCACCACCATCACCGTCACACTGCGCGAAGTCAAGGGCTATGTGGCGCCCAAACCAACGACGTTCGGTTCCCAGATCGCCCGCACTTTCTCGACCTCGTTTGGCGAACTGCGCGACTTTGGCAAGGGCCTCGTTCTCCTCATAGTTGCGGTCTTGCCGTGGGCCTTTGTATTGATGGTGGTCGGCCTGCCCCTCTGGTACCTGAGGCGCCGTTACTACCCGAAGCTCTAACAAGCCCTCGCCTGGTTTTCGAGAGAGCACCTACACCCTGCTTATGCTGCAACTGCTGCAACACAATTGGCGTGGCACAAGCCCCCTTTCACAGTTTTCCCCGGTCCTGGTCGTCTCGCTCGCGTTCAGCTGCAATTAGGACGAGCTTTAGCATGGTGTCTGTGCGCGCAGGCGTGCGAGCTTTGCTTCTAGATCGTTAGCTCCTTCTTCCCCTACCCCTTCACTCTCCAATTCGTCTTCCGCTCCCTCGTCCTTTTCGTCCAGGCACTCGAAGCACATCGGCCCGCTGAACACCAGCATCATCAGCTCCTCGAAGCTGGATTCATCCCTACACACGCGGGAATCACTACGTGCCCCCTCGAACCGCCCGCGCAACCGCCGGTTCATCCCTGCGCACGCGGGGAACACTATTCCGGCCAACGCCAAGCGTTCGTTGCCACCGGTTCATCCCTACACCTGCGGGGAACACCACTCGACCGAACCTAATCCTATTTTCCACACCGGTTCACCCCCGCGCACGCAGGGAACACTCTGGCGTCCTCTTCGCACCTAAAAACCCTGGCGGTTCATCCCCGCGCCTGCGGGGAACTCGCTCTCAAAGTCACCATCCAGAACTTCCTCAACGGTTCATCCCCGCGCACACGGGGAACACCCGCGCTGCGAACCGTACGCACGACGGCACTACGGGTCATCCCCACGTACGCGGGGAACTCACGACCGCCCATGGTTGCCGCCGTCGCTTTTTCGGTTCATCCCCGCACACGCGGGAAACACGGCGACTACTCGTTTGCCGGAACTGCCGCCGACGGTTCATCCCCGCGTGCGCGGGGAACACAAAATCGCTGTTGGCTGCACGCGCCCTGGCGGCGGTTCATCCTCGCGCACGCGGGAAACACCAATTCCGGCCCACCCTGGCTTACGCACGCACCGGTTCATCCCTGCGCTCGCGGGGAACACTACAAAACGCGCTACCTCATTGCGACATCGCGCGGGGAACACAATTCACTCCAGAGGCCGCTACGTGTTCCGTCCGGTTCATCCCCGCGTGCGTGGGGAACACGGATTAACAGCGTGCCGCGATAGGAGATTGAACGGTTCATCCCCGCGTGCGCGGGGAGCACGGGCTGGTCGCCGCGCTGACACCCGCTATGACCGATTCATCCCCGCGCCTGCGGGGAACTCAACTGCACAAACTATAATAGTTCATCGCATGGCGGTTCATCCCCGCGCACGCGGGGAACACCACACGTTGAACTCAATGGCGTTGCCGATCTGCGGTTCATCCCTGCGCCTGCGGGGAACACTAGCCGCACAGAGAATCGGAGCGGCGGCGAAACGGTTCATCCCCACACGCGTGGGAAACACCGCCAAAGGCCCACCCGTGCGCCTGCGCGAGACGGTTCATCCCCACACGCGTGGGAAACACGCACCCTCTTTTAACACGGGACGCATAGTTGTTCGGTTCATCCCCACACGTGTGGGAAACACGATTTCAAGAAGTTTCACGCCTGCCTCATCACCGGTTCATCCCCACACGCGTGGGAAACACGAAGTGGACTGGGTTGCCGTGGACACTGGCAGCGGTTCATCCCCACACGCGTGGGAAACACCTCCGGCCTGCTTGGCTCTCCCACTGAGCTACCGGTTCATCCCCACACGCGTGGGAAACACAAACGGCGGAGGCCGCATGAGCGTGTCCGTGACGGTTCATCCCCACACGCGTGGGAAACACGTTTGTGCCGTATAAAGGTCAATGACGCCGGACGGTTCATCCCCACACGCGTGGGAAACACGGGATATTCTTCGCAAAAGCATGGTTGACGAACGGTTCATCCCCACACGCGTGGGAAACACTTCAATTTCTTCGGCGCTCAGTGGAGCGATGTCGGTTCATCCCCACACGCGTGGGAAACACGACGGAAATGCTTGCGATTTCAGTGCGGGATACGGTTCATCCCCACACGCGTGGGAAACACCTACGACCGCACTCCTGAAATGCTCTGCCCGCCGGTTCATCCCCACACGCGTGGGAAACACAAAGCAGAACAAAAAACGCCGTCTCATTCCGCCGGTTCATCCCCACACGCGTGGGAAACACGTGGCTACGGGCGCGGCGACCGGAGCAACAGGCGGTTCATCCCCACACGCGTGGGAAACACCTTTCGAGGGTCGAATCTTTATCGCCGCCGTTCGGTTCATCCCCACACGCGTGGGAAACACAAACACTGCGTCACACGCGGCATTACGCACCTCGGTTCATCCCCACACGCGTGGGAAACACACGTGCGACGATCTGATGTCACTACGCAGTGACGGTTCATCCCCACACGCGTGGGAAACACGCGCCCCTGCATGGATAGAAAAGCGTTGCCTTCGGTTCATCCCCACACGCGTGGGAAACACTTTTCTCGGTAGGCGGATAAATATCCGTGTTTCGGTTCATCCCCACACGCGTGGGAAACACGAGAAGCGGGCTTTTTGCTTTTGTCAGGGCGTCGGTTCATCCCCACACGCGTGGGAAACACCTGAACCCGCTGGCCAAGCTTTACCATTCTTGCGGTTCATCCCCACACGCGTGGGAAACACTACCCAGAAAGTGCCCAGTCCAAGAAATTGCCCGGTTCATCCCCACACGCGTGGGAAACACTTTGAACGCGGGGTGTCGGGGGAAATGCCCGGCGGTTCATCCCCACACGCGTGGGAAACACAGCACGGCTTTCGGCACGGCGACATTCAGCGTCGGTTCATCCCCACACGCGTGGGAAACACCCAGCGCTCGTCTCCGTATGAGTAGGCGCAGACGGTTCATCCCCACACGCGTGGGAAACACACAATCGAACAATGCAACTGCTGCGCGACGGGCGGTTCATCCCCACACGCGTGGGAAACACTCCGCGTCGCCGAGGAAGTCAAAAGTGGCGGACGGTTCATCCCCACACGCGTGGGAAACACGCGCCGTCATCGGGCCACGTCGCGCCGCCGTCCGGTTCATCCCCACACGCGTGGGAAACACCGGCGGGCCTCAGCTCGTCTTCAACCAGATCGCGGTTCATCCCCACACGCGTGGGAAACACTGTCGTAGACCGTTGCGGCGATGAAGGTCACGCGGTTCATCCCCACACGCGTGGGAAACACTGCGGCAATTGGCAGAGAGTTTTACCGGCAAACGGTTCATCCCCACACGCGTGGGAAACACTGAGCGGCGCATCACGATAAGCGGCACACCATGGGGTTCATCCCCACACGCGTGGGAAACACGATTAGGTTATGCCCATGATTCCCCGCCGCCACGGTTCATCCCCACACGCGTGGGAAACACTTGTATCCATCGAAGAACACAGTCCCGCTTATCGGTTCATCCCCACACGCGTGGGAAACACAACTCATCCCCATCGCGGTCATTGCGATCTGACGGTTCATCCCCACACGCGTGGGAAACACACTTTGGCCTCATAGATTATCACGTGCCTAAACTCGACAGATCCCTACCACAGCTCTGGGTTTTCACCCGCCTCCATCAGCATTTGTCGCATCTCTGGAGTAGGAGATGGAACTTTGATCGGAACCTCGTCCACATCTTCGCCAAACTCCACTCGCTTTTTGCGGGCTTTAGAAACCGGAGTTGGAATCTTAACCAGCATCAGGCCATCGTAGCTGACAAGCTCACGCGTCGTATCGCCGCAACTTTTGATGGTGAAACCTTGCTCGGTGTTGGTTGGGTAAGCCAAGATTGCGGCTCCGCCTTTGAGTTTATCCTGCACTCGTTGCCACAGCTTATCGCGCACCAGAGCACTCATACGACCTACGAAGACGTTAGTTTTGGGCTCGATCATCCAGCGTGAGAGTTCACCGCGCAGGCCGTCGGGCACCTTTTCGCAGATGAGAATCACCATCAGCCATTACCCCACTGCGCGTCTTGGAGGCGCGCTTCGACTTCAGGTTCAGGCGTCCACAAATCGGTGGGAAGGGCCGGATCGTCATCGAGGGGCGAGACCTCTTCCTGGATTGCGAGCGGCGTGATGAGGCACTTCTGAATGTCGGGGATGATGCGCTGCAGCAGCTTGTGATCGCGGAATACGTCGCGGCAACGGTGGCGCACCATGCGTTCGAGGTTATCGGTTTGCGTGGCGGCCAGTTGAAACGCGAGCGGGATCGTCAAATCGACTTTGTAGAGGTCGGCAATGTCATAGACGAACGAGAGCTGCTTGCCCCAGTGAATGAAGCCCAGACCAGGTGAATACCCCGCCGCCACAATCGCGGCGTGGCACAAGCCATAGAGACAGGAGTTGGCGCAGGACAGGGCGCGGTTGACGGGAGTCGTTTTGCCCCAGCTACCGCGGTCATAGTTGCGTCCCGTCCATTCCAATCCCGTGTCGCGGCTCATCTTAGCGTAGGTTTCACGCACCCGCACGCCTTCCATGCCACGCAGTTGTTCGACGGAAAGCGTGGGATCGACACTTCCGCCAAAACGGATGCGATACATCTGGCGCACGACTTCGAGGCGCGAATTCGGATCGCTGCACAAGCGCGCCTGATGAATCAGCGACGCCGAGGAGCGCGTGCCTCCTCCGCCATAAGCGTAAAAACGCACGCCTTCTTCGCCACACCACGCGACCAGGCAGTTGTTATCGGCCAGAGTCGTGATCGCGCTCTGGGTGATGCGGGTGCCAGGACCAAGCATCAAAAGGCACAGCGCCGAGGCCGGAACCGGCAAACAGGCGCCATCGGTTTCATAAACCGCGATGCTGGAGTCCAACTTATCGACTTTGGCGTGTTCGACATACACATAGGTAAGGCTGTCGCGGATTTTGGGCAGGCGGTGCAAATCTTCGATTTTCGAGTCCATCGGGGTAAAACCTCCAAAATTTGGGCGTGCTTGGCCCTTCCGTCGTTTTGCGACGAAGAACCACGTTACAAAGAGAAAAAGAGAAGGCGACGAAAGCTATTTTCGTCGCCTTAGGCAGTTATTTGGTGGCCGGTGCGACTGAAAACAAGCCGAAGCCGAAGCCCCTCGCTTTGCCGATGCCGCTTTCAACTGCATGAGCAAACCTCTCCGCATCGATTACGCGAAGCAGGCCATCGAAGCGGGCGGCAGAGAATTGGTTCTTTTGTGAGGGCAAGGCGAAGCGGTGTCCGTCGTTGAGATCGATCACCTCACACAAAGGTAAATCGAGCGTAATTTCATCCTCTGCGCGTTCGCCGCGAAACCAAATTGGTTTGCGTTTCCCTTCTCCATCAAAAGAGACCATCAATCTGGTTGGAACTAGCGTCATCTCGAAGCCATGCGTTTCGCCCTGACGTCGCAGCCAATCCAAGCGCTCGGCTTCGCGGTAAAGCCCGCGTCGTGTCCCATTTTTAGCGCCGTTTTCTTTGGGCGCGTAGACCGGATTGGCCTGCAAGCGAAAACGGAGGCCTTGACCGACCTCAAAACGCGGCTCCCAAGCTTTTACAGCGGGCGCGCCCAGCAAATAACGTCCGTTTAACCGAGTCGTAAAGGCTGACCAATCGGGAGCAGCTTTCGACTGCACCAGGAGCGACAACCGCCCGCCCTCTTCGTCGGCGCGAAACAGAACACGTGCTGCTTCCCAATCTACTTTGGAAAGACCAGGAAAAGCGTGGCACAGCGTGCGGTGCATCTCATAAGGTGTCGATAGCTCATTTTGGACGCGGCGCGACATCGGATCGAGCATCAAACGCGAAAGATAAATCATGGTATGGCCTCCCCAGGCGAAAGGTTGCGTGGGGCAATGCCGGCCAAAGGCTTAACCCACCGAAAACCAAAAACTCGCGCGGCATTGGATGGCAAGGAATCCTGGCGCGAAACCGCGCGGGGCGCCAGTGGATCCTCGGCTTGGACGGGATCATCGGTTTCAACCCAGCCAACGAAGCGGCGCGTGGGGGTTCTGCGGCCTTCGTTTTTCCAATTCTCACCGTCAGCACGCAAAAAGCCGATCCATTCCCAGGAGTGAAACCTGAGCGCTTCTTCCAGACTCCCATAGCCGTCCCCGAAATACTCGAAAATCGGTCGTGTCGGCACGCAGGCTTTGCGTCCCAAAAAGAGCGGCCAGTGCGGAGCCTGAACCGCCTGAGCCGCCGCATTCAAGAGCGATTCATTGTTCTGGCGCGCTTCGAAGCCGACTAAAAATGCGGCATCTTCGAGATAATCACGCGGCGAGATGATGGTCGCGGGTTTAGCTCCGACTTCCCGCATTTCGGCGGGGTTGCGCGTGCGCGTGCCCTGCCCCTTCCATTCACCCGCTGCTGTGGGCAAAAAGTCAGTCACGGTCTGGTAATCGGTGATTTTGCGTCCGGCGTTTTCGACGCGAACCCCGAAGCGCAACCCCCGATCCAGTTGAGGCAGTCGCTCATCGCCGCGAGGCCAGCCGTGAGCGCAGCCCAATAAGCCCAGAACGCCGCTTTTGGTGGGTTCATCGCCCGTATCACGCACATCCCAGCGCGACCTGGTGCCCCAGCTTTGCAGCGGCGCTTCCAGGCGAAGCAGCAAAATGGGTTTATTCATCTCTGCGCTCCCGCAGCCTTCAAGGTCAAAACGCGCTCTTGCAACTGCCCGCACAACGCATCCAGGCTTTCCAGCGTTTGCACACCCTCGATTTCCAGCCCGTCTTCTTCGGTGAGCAGCCAGCGCGCCTCGTTCCTGAGGCCGAATTTTTTGGTCAGAGCCTGGGCGTGAGTTTTGAGTTTCTCGAACGAGGCTCGCGGCAAACTCTGGTCGCCCGACGGCTTCACCGGCAAAACAAAAGCGTTGGCATAGGAAATTGGCAGCGCGTTGGGCCGCACCTCAACCAGAATGGCAAAAGGTAACTGATGAGCGGCAAAGGAGTTTTGTTTGCCCGATGGCGAAACCATCACCGCCGCGCGCAGAAACTCAGAAACTGCGAGGGCGGCCAACTCCACTTGTTCGGCGTGGTCGGAAGCGGCGATTTGATGGCGAAATTCCCGCCCCGTGAGGTTATCGACCAGAGCATCGGGGTGGATCGAAAAGTATTTGTAGTAGCACGCCGAATTGTATTCGACATCGCCGATCATATCGGCACCCGCATCGGTTTCCACGCTCGAATCGCCGCTTATCAAGTCATCTACGGCGGTAAAATAATCGAATTCCGGCGTAACCTTGTTGGTGGAGATCGCGTGGGCGACCTGGGTGCTGGCTTCCACATCGCGGAAGGCTTCCGATGTCACCATGCGCCCGAAAAGGGCCACATCCACCGCGAGGGGCCGAAATCCGGTCTGGCGCGCTTTAGTTTGCAAATCGGCGGCTTTGAGGTTCTTGAACGCCGCCACACTGCCCGCCTGGATCGCTGCGGCACTCAAAACTTCAAAAACTTTGTCCTGGTCGGCCTGGGTGAACAAGATGGTCTGGGCAGTTTCATACTCGCCAGTTTTGACGTTCTTTGGCCGTTCTTTTCCATCGGCAGTGCCAAAACCGGAAGCTTTTTGCGCGGCGACTTCCGCATAATCCTTCAACGCCGCATCTGCCTCAAAACGTCGTTGGATCAGGTGCGGCAGGCGGCGCGAACGCGTTGCGAGATGGCCCTGCATCGCATCTTGGAATGCGTCGGAGCGGCGCAGGCTGCGCTTGAGGCACTGCGACGAAATGCGGGCGCGGCGAAAATCGCCGAAGTTGGCGGTTTTGGGACTGCCCGAATCATCGCGGTTGAGGTTGGACGGCGCGTGGTTTTGCAAAATGTGAATTTCGATGAGCATGAGTTGAGGTTTCCTCCGGTTTTCAGTTAGGTTCTTCAATTTTTGGTGAGAAGTCGCGCACTTCGGCGGGCGCGACAAAGAAATCGCGCGCCCATTTTTTTTGCACGAAGCGTTCAAGGTGCGACCAGTAAGACAGGTCGTAAATCAGTTGCGCTGGGTCGAAACCGACATTGTGGCCCTTGAGCCATTGGATGGTCTGGCGCAGTCGAAACGCCAGTTCGCTATCAGCGCCGCCGTCCAAATCGGCATCGAGCAGAATTTGAAAGCGGCGTTTCACGCTGTCCGAGCCGCTTTTGTCGGCGGCCAAGCGCATCGAACGCCCCAGCGAACCCCACCAGCGGTCGCCGCGCGGCGTGGTGAGGCGGTTGAAGTCATAGAGCGTAGCAACCAAAAAGTAAATTTCGGCGTTGTTTTGCCGCCGTCCCACGTCGCCGCGATACAACAAGCCATAAAACCACGCGACACCGCGCCCTGGCAACGGCTGGCCGACATTGCGCTTGAGTTGGGCGAGTTGACCCCGCGAGAGTTGGGCGAGTTGGGTTTCAAACTCGCGCGCGTCTTGCAGCACGGGCGAAATGCGTTGCGTCGGAGTTGGGGCCGCGTCTATTCCTGGCGGGGCCGTTTCGAGATCGAGCATAAAAATCTCCTTAAATCAGCGAAAGTTGTTCGCTGGATGGGGTCGGGGCGGCTTTGGCTTTTTTGGTTTTGGCTTTTTCGGCACGCTCCGCCGCTTTTTCAGGGTTGACGGTGGGCAAAATGGAGTCGCGGAAGTTTTTGTAAGCCGCCGTTTGGCGCTCCAGAGCCACGCCGTTGCCGTCCATGTCATCGAGCGCAAGCGTGATGGCCTCCCAGCCGACCTTTCCCAGCCGGTCGCGCCATTCCTGGCGCTCTTGCTCGCGCGCCGCGTCGGGGTGAGGACGGGCCAGAAATTCCAGAAAATCGTCGAAGTGAGGGCGCAGCTCGCGCCAAAATCCTTTTTCGGATGCAGCGGCCAGCATCGCAAACGCCGCGTCGTTGCCTTTGCCTTCGCGCGGGTAAGACATCTTGATGGCGCGGCGCAACGCGAACGCCACGCTTTCGGCGTCTTCGAGGGCGCCCTGCGCTTCGATGGCGGCGCGCCGTCCCTGCAAAAGCGGAAAGGGTAGATGCAAAATCTCGCGCACCCACTCGAAGGTTTTCATCTTCAAATCCGTTCTCACCGCGTAGACCGCGAGCGACAACGGGTGGTCGGGAGACAAAATTCGCTCGGAAATGAGTTCTCCCAATTGAGTGATGATCGCTGGGCGTTCAAAGGCGACTTTCCCGTTTTTGCTTTGCCAGCTTTTCTGGCGCAGCAACGCCAACGGGCCGGTATCGCGCCACACTTCCCGTTTATCGCGGGGACGCAAAATCAGGCGTTCTTCGGCAATGCGAAACGCGCAGTTGGGGTCAATCCACTCAAAACCCGCGCCAAAGCCAGGAGCGAATTTCATGGCACTCACCAAATGGGATGTGGGCTGACCGGTCAGGGCGCAAACGCCGCTTTCGCCCACTTCCAACTGAATCCGACGCGGACGCCAGGAAAACGATGCCAAAAGTGAGGCGCCCGCAGCCCGTGTTGCCGAAACGGGCACAGGGTCGCGCCACGCCGGAATTTCCTCGCCCTGGGCGCGGCTCAACTCCTTCAAAACCAGCGTATTGAAAAGCAAAGTTTGAAAGAGAGTGTCGCCCAACGGCAGCACGTAAAACGGCGGTGCGCCGTTGAGCGAGGGCGAAAGCCCCGCGCCTCCTGCGGTCATCCAGGGCGCGATGGTGGTGAGCAGTCGCGCCGCCATTTTCGGCGCGACGCCGAATTGATTTTCGCTGCCGTGATGAAAATGATTGGTCGCCGTCCCCGAAGGCATCGGCGGCAAAAGTCCGGCGAGCGGCTTGGATTTTTCGCCTTCCATTCCCGCGCTTTGCAGAAACGGTTTTTGCGCGTCGAACAGGTCGAAACAATCCGCGTTGTCGGCGAAATAAGCCTTTACACGCGCACCATCAAAAGCCCCTTCCTGCCACAATTCGCCCCAATCTATCGAATCTTGGGGCTTGAAAATATCACCGACGCAAGCCACCAAAAAGCGATGAAGGCCAAACTCGACGGTTGGCATCGGGTCAACAACCGCGCGAATTTGGTGGGCCTGCATCAACACGTCGCGCACACCCAGTTCGTCGGGATTCCCATCAATGCGGATAACGGGGATCCAGGGTTCGGTCGAAACATCAAATTTCATAAAGATCTTCCAGAGAAGCTGGCACAAAAAATGTCAGGTCAAATATTGACTTGGGGCGATTAAGCCCATTCACTAACAGGTGAGGGTGGCGGAAGCGAACAGTCGCTTCCACCAGTGCGTTCACTGACGTTCGTCGTTTCGGCGTTTATGCCGGTTGCGTCGTTTCAAAACATCGGGTCTGGTTGGTGAAAACCAGCCCAGATCGTTTTGAAAGTGGGCGCGATAGCGGGTAACAGTGGTGGGGTGCGCGTCGGGGCAAATGGGAAAAACCTCGGCGAACAGCAACCGGTCATCATTACGGCACTCTTCAAAGCGGCTCAAAGTGAGCCGGACAACCTGGCGAATGGACATCTCTATCACCTCTCTTGAGCTTTTAATTAAGATGCTAATATTGGGACAACTCTCTGAACTGGTTGATATCTTTGCCGAGATTTGAGGAGAGCGCAAGAGCATGAGGTGGGCTGAATCGAGAATGTGTCATGTAGCTGGAGGAGAACCTGCTTAAACTCACATTGTTCTTCCGAGATTGGGAGATGCACCGATGCTCATTTTTGGGCACACGTGTTCCCCGCGTGCGCGGGGATGCTGTTTAGGAAATCTCGCCCGCGTCGGCTTCGATGGGCGTTTGGGAAGCGGTTGCGTCGTCCAGAGGGCGGCGCAGCAGCCCCAGCGTCGGATGGTCAATCAGCGCAAAACGATGATTTCCCTTTTGGCCGTGCCAGACGTGTTCGCCGTTTCGTTCTTGAAGCGGCAGGATGATGTGGCCGCGCAAGAAACTTCGGCCCTCGAAAAAAGGCGCGAAGCCTTCGAGCGGTTTGGCAGCAGCGTTTTTATCGAAGAGCCACCAGCGCGGCACGCCGACTTTGCAGCCGAAAAGCTGCTTTAAAACGGCGCGCGGCGGCGATTTTTGCTGGTCGCGCGGCAATGTGGCGTTTTCCAGGTCGGTTTTGGCTTGCTTTAACAAAGCAGGGGCGGCAATCGCCAGTAAGGCCGCACTCTCGTCGCCCAGACGGGTGCGGGCCACGAAGTATTTTTGAGATTCGCCGCCGCCTTCTTCATCCGGCTCGCTTTGAGTGCGCGCGACCGGCTCGAAAGTGCGTGGCGACGGCTCGATCCACAGGTGTTTTTTGGCTTCGTCCCCCGCCTGGCGCCGAAATTCGTCACGTTTTTCGACGCCCAAATCCAAAGCCTCAACGAAACCTGCATTTTGGGCCAGCTCGCCTAAATCAGCATCGCGGCGATAGCACTTTTCCACCAGAGGCCGAAAGTCTGCCGGTAAATTCCATTCGCGGTCTTCCTTGCTCTGGTTCAACAGCGCCCAGGTTCGCAGCAATATTTCGGGCTGATAAACCATCCCCGAAGCGCCAAATTTCCAAACCCCATCAGGCGGCGTGAGAACGATGAGCGTTGGAAACTCGCAAGCGCGTGGGCCGCGTTCGTGACGCCACAGGCGTCCGGCGCGTTGTAGCAGCAAGTCAATCGGCGCGATTTGAGAGATAAAAAAGTCAAAATCTACGTCCAAACTCTGCTCCACGACCTGCGTGGCAACCAAGATCGCACAGCGCGGGCGCGACGGTTGGTTTTCTTCCCCAGCATCGGGGCCGAACGCAGCGACGACTCGCCCCTCGATTTCCGCGCGTTTTTCGGCGCGAAATCGCGCATGAAATAAATCGAGAAGGCAGTCGCTGGGAAGTTCGCCTGCCGTCTTCAAATTTTCCAGTTCAGCGAAAATCTCCTGAGCGCCGCGAACGGTGTTGGCCAGAACGCACAAACAGCCGCCTCTGACAACCGTTTGAGCCGCCAATTTTGCCGTCGCCGCGAAGTCTTCCAACAGGCCAGGTTGAAGCTCGATTTTCAGACTGCGGGCACGTTTCGGGTCCGCGACGCATTTGAGAAGAAACGCCGCTTCGCCGCGCGGCGCGAACGTCAAAAGTGGGTAAGGCGCCTCTTGTGGATTCGCTATTTCCAGGGTGCTCAAGTCGCCGTCTTTTCCGGCGTAAGCGCGAACCAGAGCCATTTTTTGAGCGTGGGCCAGGGTTGCCGAGAGCAAAATGACGTTGATTTCCAAAGCGCGGCACCATTGCAGCAAACGCACTAGGATTTCGATCATGAACTCATCGTAGGCGTGGCACTCGTCTACGATGAGCGTCTTTTGGCTCAGGCCCAGCAAGCGCAACGTGCCGAATTTGACGCGCAGGGCGCACAAAAGCGCCTGGTCAACCGTTCCCACGCCTTCCTCGCCAAGTAGCGCGCGGCGCGAAGGGCGAAACCACTCGCGCGCGGCGCGGGCCTGATCTGTGGCGCGTTTTTTTTCGTTTTGGGCGTCGAGTTGGGGGAGGAACTCCACGTTTTCGAGCTTCAAATCGTCGCGTAGCCACGCCATGCCATGCAGCAGACGGGTGTGCGAATCGGGCTTCCAAACCTTTAAAAACTTGGCGTAACGCTCGAACATTGCATTGGAAGTGGCCTGAGTCGGCAAGGCGAAGAAGGTGCCGCGTCCCGACGCGGCGCTGTTCCAGAGTTGAGCGAGATAAATCGCCGCTTCGGTTTTGCCTTCGCCGGTGGGCGCTTCGATCATCGCCAGCCCTGGCTTCAAATTGTCGCGCCGCTCCTCCAATATAGTCTGCAAAGGACGTGGCGTTTTCATTTTGGGGTGATGTTCGGGCGGCCAAACCTCGGCCAAAGTCGGCTTGGGCGCGGCGGGAAGTTCGAGGGGCGCGCCGAGGTTCAGTTGAGCAACGACCTGGCGTGCTAACTCACACGAGACCGCGAAATATTGGTCAGGCTCTTCAAATTTTGGCAAATCGGGAAACGGGAAAAGCTTGTCGTTGGATGCGATCCAGTCGCTCAAAATGACGTAGGCCGATAATTTTGCGCCCGCGGCTGTCGCGTGAGGAAACAGATCAAGAGCCACCGGTTCGGGTCGAGACATCTCCCAGACCATTGCGCCCAACTCATCACGCAGTTGCGGCCATATTCGTTTTTCCTCGGTCGTGCTGTAAAAGTTGTTCGAATCCCATTCGCCATGATGCCCAACGATGGCTTTGGCGACAACGTTAAAAGCTTTATGATTCCAACCGCGTTTTGAGTCCCCAAGCCAATCCTGGAGCCATTCCTGAGAACGCTTTTCGTGGCGAAATTTCCGGTATTCCTCTGGCTCACTGACTTTGGGTTCCGGCGTTTCTAAGCCCAAATCGCTTAATTCGCCGCGCGATTTCGCGTCTTTGTTTTGAAACCAAGCGTCGGCTTTGCCAACATCATGGCAACCAACCAAAAACTCGATCCAACCTGCCGGCAAACCTTCAATCGCCCCAAAGCGCGGGACAAGAGCGCGGGCAACGGCAGCGGTGTCGAGCAAATGGCACCAGAGTGGATGGTGGGGATCAGATTTGGCCCAGAGCGCCTCTGTTTGGTTATTCATTGGCGTTCTCCTCGTAAATTTGGGTTAGCTCAGCGATGTGCGAGCGCACCAGAACAACAAGTTCAGGTGGCTCCACGACCTGCGCGTGCCGACCGTAGCCCAGAACCCAACGTGCGATTTCATGAAGGCCACTCGCGGGAAAGCGCAAAGTGGCACCTCCATCGCGATGTTCTTCCAGGACCTGATCGGGATGCCACGCTCGCTCGCGGATGTAGCGGGCTTGATATGCGTCGAAGCGCACAACGACCTGGAAGGTTTGCTCGCCGGCTTCGGCGAAGAACATCGAGCGCACAAACTCCCTCGCTACGAAGTCACTCCGACGCTCGAAGTGCGAGCTTTGGGGTTCGTGGCCCAGGACGCGAGCGATGTTGAAGCAGCGCACCGCGCCCTTGTTCTCATCGAAGGCAATCAGAATCCACTCGCCGCGCGCGAAATGGAGGTGGTAGGGATGCACTACCCGCTCGCTCGACTGCCCGCGCGAAGCCGTAAAGTAGCGCATCCGCACCTTCTGGCGCGCGGCGGCTGCCCTTTGCAAAGCCAGCATGAGAAGCGCGTCGGCCCGCGCGGCGGGTGAGAAGGAATAGGTTGTGGAATCGCGCAGCGCGTTGAGGTCAACTGAGACGACTTCGCCCAGGCTCAGTGCGATCTTGGCAACCGCGCTTTGCAGGCATTCCTCAAAACCGGCGTTGCCGCTGGCACGCGCAATTTCCACCGACAGAAAGAACGCCAGCAGTTCGCCTTCAGAGAGTCTTGCGGTGGGCAGGTTGAAGCCCTGGTCGCGGTAATACCAGCCGCCCCGCTCTTTGCTCCACGCCACATCGGCGCCCATCTCGACTAGCTTCTTGCGGTCGCGGAAAACGGCGCGCTCCGAGATGTCCAGGTCGCGCGCGAGCGAAGCGGCATTGGGAAACTCGCCCGCACGGATGCGACGATCCAGCTCGAAGAGATGCACCAGGGCGTTCATGCAAAGCAGCTTACGAAGCGTCACTGACAAAAAGCGTCAGCGGCGAAATAATTCTGGAAAAATTTTGGGAGAGCCACCCAAAGAATACTAAAGGCCTTGGCGCGGCGGGGACATTTGGCTGCCAGTTTTGGACAAAAAGGTGGCAGGTGCGAGTTCACTCATATGAGTGTCTTCTTTTTCTTCCGCTCGCTTTTCCCTTCTCTTCCCTCTTCTTTCTTCACCCGAACAGTTTTCTGTCAAACGCGCAGTAATTAATCGCTTCCGTGACGTGACGTGGCTTGATCTCAGGCTTCTTGACAGTGCCTTTCCTTGCCTTTCGAAGGCATTTCCCGCACCCTCTCGCGCTCCCCAGGGCCGTCGGTCGCCCAGAGCGTTCTCAGCTTCTCCCTGTCTGTCTACCATCAGAGCCGTGCTGGTGCAGGTGCTGGTGCGGGCGATCCGGCCCTCACCGGCACCGCCAGCCCTACTCTTTCTTGCCCTACTCTTTCTCGCCCTACTCTTTCTCGCCCTACTCTTTCTCGCCCTCTTTCCCCGCTCCAGCGCCCGTTTTCTACGAATGCAGAACCCCTGGCAGGGGATAGAGTTTTATTTTCGCTTTCATCAAGCATGGTTTTGCACGGACACCCATGCAATCAACAACTTGGGAAATTGAAAGTTCGGGCACAGCATGGCGCCCCACCACGCAAAACGAAGCGGGGTTTCACCTCACGCCCTCTCCGCTCCCTCCAAAGCAGCCTGAATCTGCTTGTAGGAAAGATAGAGACGCAGCGAATCGTCGCTCAGAGGCTTCATCCCGAACCTGAGGTAAAAGCCCTTGGCCCTCTCGTGCTTGGCATCCACCAGGAAAAAGCGCACCGGCGCCGCGCCCTCTTTCACCACAGCCCAGGTGCGAAGCAGGGCATCAGCAAAGAGCGACTCACCAAGCCCTCGCCCCTGAAAACCGGTGTCAACCGCCAGGCGGGCCATCAGGATCGCCGGAATCGAAGAGGGCATGCCGCGCGACAGCTTGGACGGCACCTCGGCCGAGGTGAGTTGCACGTGGGCCAGGGTGTAGTAGCCCGCAATGCGGGACTCCACCGGCACGACGTAAGTGCGCGAGAGCATCGCCTTTTGCCGGTTGAGAGCCGACTCGCGGAGGAAGCGATCCAGTTCCGGCTCGCCGCACGAGAAACTGGCGGTCGAATGCTCCTCGTTCAATACCTCAGGTGGCCGCAACTTCTCGCTCGGCTCACTCATCCCACACCCGTTTCTTCTCCAACAGGGCACGCAGCGCGGAGTTCGGGGCGGGGGATTCGTCCATCACGCGCGCCAGTTCGAGGTAGTCGGCGCTCGACAAGACCAGCACCGTCTCGTCCGCCACCACCCGCTGCGCCGAGGCCAGCGAAGCTTCCAGGACGAACTGGCTGAGATCGGTGTTGCGCGAGAGCGCCGCGCGCCGCAGCAACTCTTTTTGTTCGGGGTTGGTGCGGATGGAGAGGCGCACTTCTTTGGAGGTGTGCGCCCCTTTGGGAGCCGTTGATTTGCGGGTGACGGTTGGCATGAATGGACCTCGATTCAAATTATAACGCTTCACCGACTCATCGTGTTCCCAACGGGATGACAGGACACTAGCGAGACGAGCGGCGGATCATCACCCTGCCCTGATGTTCTTGCGCGCACTGGCGGCGCGGGAGTAGATGTTGTCCGGTGCCTTGCCCACCTGGGCCCGAAGCCGGCTGAGGCTGGCGCGGCTGAGTTTGAGCCCGTGCTGTGTCTCAAGCTCCGCGCCCAGCGCACCCAGCGTGAGGTCGGGCGAGTTCTCCAGCACGGCGCGCACCAGACCGGCGTTGGAGTCGCGCCGCAGCGTTTGCAGCTCGCCATCCACAACCAGTTCCTTTTCCAGCACCAAACCGTTTGCCCCGGCATTTGGGCGCGGGTCCTCGAAGTTGTATTTGATGCACAACATGTGGATGCGGCGGCGTCCGCGAGAGTCGGTCGGGTCGAGATGCGAGCGCACGCAGATCTTCTCCACCAGCGATTCGATGACGCGCCTCTTGGTTCCCCAACTCACTTCAACCTCTGCCGCGCCCTCCGCATCCAGCATGGATGCCAGCTTCTCCAGAAACGCCCGCACGCACTCCAACGACTCTTTGGCTCCGCCCGCCAGTTTCACCGCGCCGCGCAGGCGCTCGGCCTCCAGGTTCAGCGCCTTCTCCTCTTCGACCGTTTCCGCGAGTTGGCGCTCAAGATCGCTTTCGGAGATGCTGCCCTTGCGAAAGAGCCGGAACAGCATCGCGCGCTGCGCGTCGCGCTCCGCAACTTCCGCTTCGATGCGCGCCAGTTCCTTTTCGACCTCAATGGAGTTTCCGCCGCGCTGAGCGAGCCGTTCTCCAAGTTCGGAAAGCACCGATTCTGGGTCGCGCAGAAAGCCCCGCACCTGCGCCCACACCGCGCTCTCGGCATCCACGGCCCGCAGGTAGCCCGACGGGCACTTCGCGCTGGTTTGGCCCGTCTCCTTTAGCCTGCGCTGCGAGGCGTTCTTACCGTTGCAGATGTAGTAGCTCTTCAGAACCAGTTCGCCCCGCACTTCGGCGCCCGAAAGTTCAGCATCACTCGATAGCTCCACTTTTCGCCCCTCGCTCACGGTGCCGATGTAGCTGCGGGCGCACTCACCGCACTTCATCAGCCCGCGCAGCAGATACGCCCTTTTGACGATGTCGGGGCGAGAGAGCGAGTTATTTCGCAGCGTGTTTTGCGCCCGCTGCCATGTGTCCGCGTCCACAATGGCCGGAACCTGGCGCTCGATGGTGGCTTGCGTGGCGCCCTTAGCCCGACGCTTGCTCCCGCGCTTCCCCCACAAGTGGACGCCCATGTAAGTCTTCTCGATGAGCGTGTTCCTCACCCGCCCCGATGTCCATAGCCCCGCTGTCTTCTCGCGGCGCTTGCCCCGCAAAACTGTCCTCTCATCGCGCGTGTAACTAGTCGGCACGCCCATGTCGTTGAGCCGCTTTGCGATCTCGATGCAGGTCGCACCCTGCGCTGCTGACATTTGGTAGATCATCCTCACCACATCGGCTTCGCTCATGCCCAGCCCCGCGATCTGCTCGTCCGACACCACGAGCCTGGCGCTACGCTCTTTGCCCGAAATTCTGTAGCCGTAAGGCACAATTCCCCCCAGCCAGGCGCCCTCTCGCGCAAGTCGCAGGGTCGCATCGCGCGAGCGCTGCAGCGTGTTCTCCCTTTTCAGTCGCCCGATGGCGCTCTGAAACGTGAACATGGCCCGTCCAATAGGTGTGGTGAGGTCAATCTGCTCGGCAATGCCGATGAAGTCGATGCCCAGCTCATCGTAAAGCGTGCGGATCGCGACTTCATTCCCAAGAACGTCCCGGCCGACTCTATCGGATTTATAGACGATGATAACCCCAAACTTTCCAGCGCGAGCGTCCTCGATGAGGCGCTTGCCGGCAGGCCGGTCGTGGGGGTGGATGGTGCCGCTCACGCCGTCGTCGCAGTAGGTCCCGACGAGCGTGTGGCCCTTTTCCTGGCAGAACTGCTCGATGAGTTCGACCTGAGTTTGAATGCTGTTCTTCTCGCGCTGGAGGTCAGTTGAGACCCTGGCGTAGCCGCAGACCCTGAGCGGCACCCTGTCTGCATGGGCTGTGGTTTGGGGAGAAGTGGACGGTGTGACGTGAGGCAATGATGACGTTTCCATAACAATCACATTCCGGATGTTTGGTGAATTTTTCTGGTTTCAATAAACCCTAGCGCCTGCATGCCCCGCCACTAATTTAGTGGCGGGGCATGTATTTTTGAATTTCCGATGTGTTATTTCTGGTTCAAAAATTCGTCGAGATCGACGCTGGAGGAATCCACGTTGGGGATGACTGGACCATCTTCGGAGGGCGAAACGACGTATTCCTCATCGATGAATTCGTCGCCGTTGTCGCGGTTAAATTCATCACCAAAATCACCGTCGGTGCCGTCCATCTCTCCGCTATCTTTTTCCTCTTTTCGAGCCGATTCGGTCTCGAAAAGAGGTTCGCGATGGCCGGATGAATAGGCACCGGCTGGGGCCGGAGTCACCTTCAACGCGGGGTCGGGAAAGCATTCCTTGAGGCACGAATCCCAGTCGGATTTAAAGAAAATCTCCTCCAAAAGCGCCAGAGTATCGGGAGCCAGGGTCCATCCATGCTGGCTGCCGCCCTTTCCACCAGGGTTAAACACTTCGTCGCGCTCGAGAATTGCGTGAGCCGTTAGGTCTTCCAAAAAGTGCGGCGCACGGTAGAATCCGGTAGAAACAACGACTCGGTAATTTCTTTCGTGGTAGCCTTTTGGTCGCGATTTTTGAGCATCACTCCGAATACTTGACGGCGCGTTTTGTGCATCGAATCAAACGCCATTTTGGTGACCAGAAACCACGCCCGAGGCCTTTCCACGCCGACGGTGACGAGCCCGGAAAAGACGCGGAGCATAATTTTCGCGATGCGGCCTGGATACTCGCTTTCGAGTGCCATGGTGATGCCCCGCGAGTGCGAATCGCGCAAGACGCCGCTGCGGCAGCGCGAGGCGAGGTCTGCAAGCGCTGTTAAGCAGTCGACTTCCCGCTCACTGAGCGCCACGGGCGCCGCAGGCACCTCTAAACCGGCAAAGAACCCAGCGACGGCTTGCTTGAGGGCCTCGCGCATTTCACCCTCGTTGCCCGAACCGGTGATGGCGCGGCGAGCCATTGCAGAGCGCGACATTTTCGGCAGGCGGAAATAGACGAAGCGCTCGCCCATGGCGCCAACGACGCGAGCCCTGTCATCGATGATTTCGGTGCAGCACGCGATCACGGCCAGCTTGCCCTGCCATGTCAGTTCCAAACCACCATCGGTTCCGACCCGACGTGTCCAGAAGCCGTCGTAAATTTCGCGAAGGGCAGCCAGCATGCGAGTGCTGGTCTCCGCGTTCATGGAAAGCACCGAAGTGAAATCTTTAACGAGCATAATCCCGAACTTCCGATTTGGACCAGAAGGCCGCCTGTCGCCTGGGCAGATTGGTCGCGTTTCGAGGAGCCCGACAGCAGCGCCGCTTCGGTGATGGTGCCAGCTTCTTTCATGAAAGGCAAGTGGCGCAGTGGGTTGATGAACTCAGTTTTACCGCCCGAACTGGCGCCAATGAGCATCAGCCAGACGGGATCGCCATCCATGAGGTTGGCCGCCAGGGTTCCTAAAATGACCTCGACAACACTGTCGTCTTCGATGTGGAGATGTTTTTTGAAGGCCGTTTTGACATCGGCGAGGCCGCACGGTTCGGCGATGGCCAGGGCGCCTTCTTTGAACGCGACGCGGATCTCGGCGGGCGTGAGCGGCTCTGGTTCAGGCGCCACGTTTGACGACGCTTCAGACTGGGCTGCCAAACGCTCTAACCCTTCGACGGTGCCGCCGCCGTTGAGGTAGTCATCAAGCCCGACTTTTTCTCCGTTGTCGCCTTCGGGAAAATAGATAACGGTCACTTTCGCGCCGCGAAATTGGAGCCATGCGACGAAGCGCTTCAAAGCGGCCTTAACGCCGTCTTTGCGCATCACGTCCGAATCGAAGGCCACCCAGACTTCGCGCGGCGTGCCGTCCTTGTGCTTGAAAGAAAAATACTCCCAACCTCCCAAAACGGTGGTGCTGTCGGCGCTGTTGGTGCCGCGCCAATTCCAAACGCCGAGCAGGGCCACGCAGCACAAGCCGTTCGAAATCGCGCAATCGGCCTTTTTGATGCCTTCGGTGATGACGAGACGAGTCGCCGGATCGGCGATCTGCCCACGAACGGTTGGATTAACGTCTACCGCCGTTTTTGAGCCCTTTGCCGTTTCGTACTTAACGGATTTACCTTCTTGGGTGTGGCGTGGATGGTCGGGCCGGATTTGAGTCAGGGCCACTTCGCCCGCAGCGTTATGAACGGGCATGACCAAAGCCGGAACGCAATTGCGTAGCCACTTGGCGTCGGGATACCCCCCAAATCGACCAAGGCGGAGGAGCGCACTTCCGAATAGTAGCCGCGGGCGTTGCGCACGGGGTGTGAAATTCCCTTCAAGTCGCCTTGATGCTTAGGCGTGAGAAATTTTTCCTCGGCGGTTGGAGCGGCGGCGGGATTGGTCGCCTCAGAGGCGACATTGTGTTCTGTGTTCTGACCGTCGAAATCTTCCGAATAGGTTTGCAAGGTATCTTCTCCACTCATGTTATTTTTTGCCGTTTCGAAGTTGCTTCGGCCCTTCGTGGCGACGACAGAGGGTTTCCGAAGAATGTTGAAGAGGCCCTGTCGAAAACCGGGCAAAAACCGATTGTTTTTCAATTGCGCTGACCACAAAAGCAAAAGGCCACCGGTTGAGAACCGGTGGCCTTTCGAGTTACTTTAGATTTTTCTCCACTGTGTGCAGATCCTCTGTCGACCCTTTGAGTTGGTTCTGTATGTGAGACCAATTGGCTCGACCAAGTCGGTCAACGCTTTTAACCTGAAGATCAGCATCGACCGAACCGTGTTTTGCGAACTTGGGCGATTCCCATGATAATGGATCGCCTCACGATACAAATCGCGATCTTCATCCATCAGTTCGTCGAAGATTTGGTCGGAAGTGAAGTCCTTCGGAAGCTTCTCGAGGACGGAGGGGATGAGAGCCGCGAGACGATCAAATACAACAAAAAATTCTGGCGCGGTGCGCAATCGGCGAGTAGTTGGCGTTCCGTTGCGGTTCACCGTGGGGTCGATTAGCTGAGAGCCAAGACCATTGAGACTAATTAGCATGCTGTGTTCTCCTTAATTACCTATTGCCCCGCTGCGAAGGGGGCCGAAGCTTCTTCACAGCGGGGCAATAGGTAATTTGCGAAAACACAGAGAGTACTTACGTCTAAAGCCGAGCCAAAACCGATTCTAATTTCAAGTCTCTGGCTTTCTGGCTTTTTTCCAAGATGTAGGCCACGATGATCTTGACCTCGGGCCACGAGTATTTGCGGTGCCCGCCAGGTGACTTTTTGTCCTTGGCCTTGGTGGTGCGTTGGGGTTCCTCGGGCCGCGCCGGGATCTTACCACTTTGCTCTAATCTTTTGATGTAGGACAGAACTGAGGTAGTGTCTTTGAACCCCAACGCCGTCGCGATCTGACCCGTGGTGAATTCCTGACCTTCTCTCGACTGCCCAAAGCTATCCTGGTCGATTGGCATCCGACTCAAAACACCGCGCAACGCCTTGTTTTGAAGCGTTATAGCAGCGATGTAATTGTCTCTTCGCTCAATGCTCGTGCATAACATCGATTTTTGGAACGCATGCATGAAATCATTCAGAGCCGGTGCAACCATTTCTTGCATCTCGCTTAAAGCGCTATGCATTCTGCCGACTTGAGCACGCATCTTTTGACGGTCGAAATCAGATGGGCATTGCTGCACCCAGAGATTCCATTGCTTGACCATGATTATCAAAAAATCGTGCGCTAAGGCGAGCCGGGATATGTAGCGACTGCGAGTTGCTTCGAGGGTCTCGTCACTTTCATCGTCATTTGTCGGTTGGGCAGAAGCGATGGCTTCGTTCAACACGCGCGCCATAAAGGTGCAGTTATCCTTCACCGCCTGATCAATACTTGCCAAATCTCCATTTTCCAATTCACCTTTACGCCACGAGACCTCTGCCATGCAGGCGCCAATGTCAAACCGCGGCTGACTCTTGTCTTGGATGTGCTGAAATTCCATTGCGGCGCGCAAATCCTGCAGGCCGAGCTTAGCCGCACGTTTTTTCGAAGGCAAGGCTGATTCAGGGATTTCAACGGCGGGCTGTTCAATCAATTGCAGAAGTTTGCAGAATTCCTGATGTAACCGCTTTTCAGCCTCGATCGCCCCATCGACATGTGCGCCGACAGTGTTGGCCGCCTCAATGGGCGTGTTGCCGTCAGTAACAGTGTTATTTTTCATAATTTTTTCCCTAGTCGGCTGTTTAAACCGCCAGGTGTTCAGTACGAGAAATTTGAGAGTATTTTTTTACACGTCGCCTATTACAGTCCGGCGTTTTCGGGCCGACGGAAGGAAAAAACGAGACATTTCACGAGGGAATTAAGCCAAATGCCAGAAGAAAAAGAAAAATATGTGCTGGAAAAAAAAGTTGCCGAACGCCTACAAATTTTCCAAACAGCCAAAAAATTGGGCAATGTAGCTGAGGCTTGCCGACTCGGCGGCATAACACGCACCCAGTTCTACGCTTACAAAAAGCGTTACAAAGATTTCGGACTGGAAGGCCTCAAAGATCAGCCATCGGTGCACAAGTCCTCAGAAATCAAAGAGGAGCAACGGGAGGAGTTCCGCGAGTCTGTCATCCATTTGGCACTGGGCCACCCAAGCGCAGGCTACATCAAATTGGAGGAGCTTTATCCACTTCAATGGTCGGCCACTTTTCCAAACGGTTCACCGTCTTATGGGACCATCCGCCGCATTCTGCTCGATGAGGGCCTTGGAACGCAGCGGGAGCGCTGGCTGCATTTGGAAGCGCGCGCGCAAAGCGGAGAGACGGAAATTTGGGACGAGCAAAAAGACTTTATGGCGCGCTTCAACCCGGCGTGGCGCGAGTCGGACTCTCCAGCCCAGCAACCAGGCGATCACCTATGCCAAATGGTGGTTGCGCGGCGCGAACTGAACCGCGGCAGTGCCATCGTTGCCCACATCGGCGTGGACACCTTCGACTCGCGGGCCTGGGTGATGGTGCGCGACCGGCGGCAGAAAGGTGATGCCGAAATGCTGCTCAAACAGCAGATCGTTCCATTTTACGAGCAACATGGCCTCCGGATAGACGTGGTGCAAACCCATCAAGATCGTGAGTTCGGCCACGAGGAAAGGTTTTCACGGGTCGACGAAAATCCCGTGGATGGAGAATTTACTCACGACGCTTTTTCGGTGCGAGAAAAGAAGCCGCAACCGCACTCTTACCGCAGTTACCTGCGAGATCGAGGCATTGTTCACCGACCATCAAAGCTTTCGGTAAGCGAATTCAACGGTGTCGCGCAGCGCCTTTACCTGACGTTTCGCGACGAGTTTCTGCTGCCGCGTTTACAAATCGAGCCGCACATGGACATCGGAAAATTACAAAGTGATCTGGACGCCTGGCTCAAGTTCTACAACCATGATCGCCCTCATCTCGGTTACCCCAATCGTGGCAAGCCGCCCGCGCAACGATTCGCGGAGTTTCTGGCACAAAAGGAAATTTAGTCGGGACATTCTGCCCCATGCTGGGAAAACGGAAAAGCATCTCTGTATCCGTCAAAACTGGTCCTGACCGAGGTGGTTTTCCAATTTCGGGTCTGCAATTCGAGCTGCGACCATTTTTTTGTTGATTTGAACAGTAGTCCAACCTGGAAATGGGAAAACCACCTCGAAAGTTCCCTGTCCCGCAAACACGACTGCTCTATATGGGTGGTTTTCCCATTTCCAGGTTGGGGGCAGCAACACCAAGCTTTTTTCGGCGTCGGTAGAGCACCCCAACTTGGAAACGGGAAAACCACCTCACAAACTTGCGTCTCACCTACATGTGCCGCCCAAAAAGAAAAGCTTTTCAGATAATTGCGCCGTTATGTTTTTGTAATTTAAACTTAAAATTAGTCAACCCGCTTCGCCCCGCGCTCGTGTCCCCGGCCAATTTTCACAACCCCTGTCTTCTAAGGCTTGTGATCCCGGTGCCGAAACGCGTGCAAAGGAAGGAGCCAATCTGTTGACGGGCCTCGATTCCAATTGGCCTCGACAGGCGGCGTTTGAGAACCCAACTCTTCAAGGGGCAACACCCAAAAAATGTTGCAAAGGGAAGTGCGGGTTCAACAGGAGCGCCAGAGTCGAAAGGAACGCGCTTGGTGCCGGCTCAATGCGTGAGCCGCGGCAAGTCGAAACTCTCTCCAGCTTCTAACGAGGTTGATATAAGAGAGGGTTGCGCGCCCGAAGTTCGCTGAAAATTTCGCCCAAAAAGGCACATTCTCAAGCGATGACGTGGGCAGGTTTGCCGTGGATTTGTCTTTGGTCTTACCGGACTCTCCCCGACCGTGGAGGCAGAGGTTGCAGCCCCAAAGGTTGCGGCCTTTGCCACAGGGCACGGACGGGGAGATGAAACCCACAACTTTCTACAAAAACGGATGATAACAATAACGCTCATGCTAATGAAAATGATGCTCTCCTCGCCAATGATGACGATACAATCGACAACAATGCTCTCACAGATGTAGAAAAACAAACCCCCTCCCTCCAGGAATTTAGAAAAAATAAAAAACCTTTTAGGTGTTAAAAAAGAGAATCCAAACGATTCTCTTTGGAATTTGAAACGCCTATCCCGGTCTCTTTGGTTTTTCTGGATCTCTCTGGTGGGAGGGGGGTTCGCCTCACCGCCGCACCCTTTGAGATTTCCCTTCGGTTCGCCCGCCTCGGCAGCCAATTTGAAATCTCTTGCACCTTGACAATTAATCACTCTCTTGGGAATCCGCCGCGCCCGCCTCTGGGACGCAGCAGTCGCCGTGATCTAAGGCTCTTTCGCTTCCGACGATTTCGGTTTCGATCTCGACACTTTCGATCTCGCTTCCGCTCCGGACCGACCTGTCTTGAGTTCGAATCGCATCACACTGAGATGCCCGAACACCCGCGCAGTTTGTGAAGCGAACAGTTGCGACGCCCTACCCGCCCTTTTCCAAACATTCTTGAACGCCACCGCCACTTTGCGGAGCGCTTCAAAGGATCTTGGAATTTGGTGTCAGGGTGGCCACCACGACACGCGAATACCTTCTCTTGCGCCGACGACGTACTTTCTTGGGCTTTTGAGATTTCCCTGGGCACACTGACGCCCACCGCGAACTCTCGATCGATTCCGAGCGAGTCAGGTCAAGCCAGTCACGTTGGCCTTTAGCTCTTAAGCCGCTTTTGCAGCCAAACTCACACTTTGGGTTCTGTTCAAGCTCGCCCTGGGAGCACACTGAGTGATCGACGCGGTTACGGTTGTGTCTTACCGATCGAGATTTCTCTGTCCCCCGCTCATTCTGAACTGGGCGATGTGAACCGTCTCAATGCCTTTTCTTGCGCCCGGAAGGTATCTCGAAGCGATTCTGGAATTTGTTCGGGCACATTGACGCCCCGACGTATCTCCAACATCCGCTCGAAACCCTCGCCTCGACGCTGCAACCTGAATGCTTCAGCCATTTTTGCGGGGGTCGCCCGAACGGCGAGCGCGACTCATATGATTTAAGAGTAAGTCGCGCCCGCACGGTTAGATGTTCGCCCACTCACCAACCTTAATCTCCAGTCTCCGGTTTGGGCACCAAACGGCGCAAGCGAAGTGTGATCTGACGGGTTCTGCCGCTTTGAACCGGGACTTTGATCTGCCAGTCCGACTTGTCCGACGTGGAGCCGAAGTTCAAGCCGAACTGCGGGGCGCCGTCATCGATCTCGAACTGCACGTTGCCGCTGCCCGCGTAAAGCCCGCGGCTGGTGCGAATCCGCGCGACACTGGCGGCACTCTTCCCATCGTCGGCGAAAGCGAAGTTGCTGTCGTTGTTCCACGGCCCTTGAACGTAAAGCAAGCTGGTGCCAGGCGCCACCCGGAAACGGAAGCGGCCCTGCGCATCGCTGGTGGCGCTCATCGTGTTATCGGTCGAGGTAGGCAGCTGCGGCCCATTGGCGCCGATTATTACACCGCCCAGAGGTTTTCCGGTGACTTTGTCCACAATGCGGCCTTCGATGAGTGCGCCACTCGTGAGCACGATAGGTTGTGCACGGCGCACAACTTGGCCTTCTTTGGCCCATACGCCTTCGACGGCGGTTGCAACCCGCTGGGGTGGTGAATTGCGCTCGGAAGATCTGTTCCACGTGCCAACGACCAGGTTGTAAGGCGCCGTGGTCAGCCCTTGCAGGCGAAAGCTGCCGTCAGTGGCGGTCAAGGTGCGCTCGAAGAGCACCGGGTTGATCGAAGCCCACTTCTGTTGGAAGTTCGGCGTATCGCCGTTGGAGAGGGCCAAACCCGCGCCTTGCATGAGTTTCCACTTCGCCTGTTGCTGGATAAGTGCTCGCACGGAAACACCGGCAACCGGACGACCGGATTCATCGACCACACGGCCCATCAGGCTCGCAGTGCCCCTGGGTGGTGGCATTCGCGGAGCAGCGGTGGGAACCGGAGTTGGCGTTGGCGCGACGTAGCGCTCCAACTGTAGCAACGCCTTGCGGGTCTGACCTGCGATGATTTGCACGTTGGCGAAGGTCTCGAGCGAGCGAGGCGAACCTCCATCAAGAGAAACCTCGGCGTTTTTAATGATCGAGTAGAAAACGCCTCTTGAGGAAGTCGTTGCTCCATAGGACGTGCTCCCGGCGCCCTATCAACACCCAAAGTGAGACCGGCTCTGCCTACTGGTAGGCGCAATTGGACTGTGCCCGCAGCGTCCGTGCTGGCAAAGTAAGGGCGAGAATTGGAAGTCGTACCCTCTTTGACCAAGCCAACAACTGTGACATCTGGCAACGGCTTGCCTGTCGCTTTGTCCACGACGACAACGCGCAAGAGCCCCCCGTGAGAGCCAAATCAGGCGCGGACGTCGTTTGGCCTGGGCTCGCTTTAACACGATGAGAAGTCGTCACTACTTCGGGTAGTGGTTCCTTGAGGGGGCGAGGTTTCAAACCTGTCCCGTCTTCAACCATGCTGACTTTATACGACGCACCGACTAATCCACTGGCTTGATACGCACCGTTCTCATCTGTCACAACGCTTTGGGTAACCATGTCGCGAATCGCTTGAGGAAGTGTGAATAAGTAAACGTAGACGGAGCTATAGTGACTCGATTGCGGTGTCTTCACCAAGCGCCGCACCATTTCATCCGGCATAGAGATCTGGATTTTGGCACCCACAAGCGGTTTTCCATCCGCATCCACTGCGCGGCCTATGATGGTCGCTCGGTTGGAATCAGCCCTTGAGCCCACTCCTGCAACCGTCTGCTTTCAGTCGCGGCCTGAGCTGGAGTCGCGCCCCCATTGCCCTACCTGGGGAAAAAGCACAGGTTGCGATACGCCTTGAGATAGCTGTTCGAAACAGGCAACCATTGCAGGAATAGAGATGGAGGTCTGCTTTTCGCGGCGCTCAAGTGTCAAAGGCTGAACTTCGCTGTAGGAGTAAGTCACGACATCCTCCAGAATCCAGCGCGCGGAAACTCCTGCTTGGCGGCGCGCGCTTCGAGCCGAGATGATAGAACCGCTGTTGCCTTGTCGCTTTCGGATCGAGACCTCTTGAAGCCTCCTGTCGGAAACGCCACTTATCCAAACCTGCGAATCGCCGATTTTCTGCCAATGCCGCAGCTTGGGGGTTTCGACGGAGTTCGTGTCTGATTCGCGGTTCGCCGCCGAATTTTCTGGATTGTTTTGAAAGCGGTTGTGGGGCAACGCTCCCCGACACCAAAAACGGCATGGCAAGGACACAAACCAGAGTGCCTACCCCAATGAGCCATCGCGCACGGGTGGAAATTTTCTGTGCCCTGGTTTGCGAAGTGCTGAGAATGATCGGAATGCGGTGCGAAAGCGAGGATTTGTCCGTCAGAACCCCGATGCCGGCGACACGCTCGGCCTTTCGTGGCGACAGGCGCTCGGCAAAATCTAAAAGACACTTCGCATATTGCTGGCGCGAGCATCCGGCTTCTAAAACCGCTTGATCGCAGGCCTCTTCACTGCTGTGCTCGACCTGGCGGCACAGCATCCATAGCAGTGGTTGTGGCCACAGCAGAGCACACCCGACGCGTCCTACAGCGTTCCACCACAAGTCGCGCCGCTTCAAATGCATCGCTTCATGGCTAAATATCGCGCGGAGCATCGTGGAATCGAGATCGGCGTTGCTGGTGGGAAGCAGGATCGCTGGCTTCACCAGGCCAGTTAGAAAGGGGCTACTCACCTTGGGGTGCCACAGCAAGAGCGGCTCTCGAATCTTTAAAGCGACGCACACCTCGTTCAAGGTCGCTAGTGTCGTGGCATCCTCGACGTGGTGTGCGCCTCGCCGCAACCCCCGCAACGCCACGTGGCACATTCCCCACCAAACAATCAGTCCAAACGCGCCGCCAATCCAGACACCTACCGCCAGATATAAAAGGCGGCGCGAATTGTTCCCTTCCAGGAGAGCAGCTATCTGAGGCGCCTGAGAAGTCGAGCCTGCTGCGGTTTCGCCAACCGTGAGGGAAGCAGATTGCTTTTCGGTCCCGTTTTGCGTTGCCGGGGGCAAGGGGCGCGGCTCTGCCAAAGACGTTCCAGAGCGTGGCAGAGCAGAAAAAGGCGCCTCCGGCATTGCTGTTAAAACCGTTGGAGTTGCAGGCAGAGACACGTTCCAGAGCGCCGGGGGCCTACTCCAGCTAGTCATCGAGAGGCTGAGTGAGAGCGCACCTCCTGCTAAAGTTGCAACCAGCAAAGCGCGGCCCAGCAGATCCCGCAAGATAGGTTGACGCTTTTGCAAAACACGCAGCACAAGCAGGCCCAGCCCCAGAATCAACGAGGTCTGCCCCAAGATCACCAACCCGTTCTGTGCCAGAACCACGACCCAGTGCGAAAGATTAAAGAGTTCGTTCATCGCGACTCCTCTTTCGATGTTTTCACGTTTTGCGCGGCTTCGGCTTGTTCGACAATTGTGCGCAGCCGCTGGAGTTCATCGGGCGAGACCTTTTCGTGCTTGACCAGGTGCGCCACCAGACCCGAAATCGAGCGGTCGAACAAGCGCGTTAGGAGATCTCCCACCGCACCGGTTTCCACTTCGCTCTTTTCCTGCAACGGCTCGAAGACAAAGGTGCGCTCCTCGATGCGGTGCGTGATTGCGCCCTTCGCTTCCAGCTTGCGAAGCAGCGTCTGCACTGTTGAGTGTGCGATGGGTGCTACGTCGGCGGATTTTTGGCGATTCAGTTCGTCGGTAATCTCGCGTGCTGTGGCGCGTTCGCGCGCCCACAGCACCTGCATGATCTGCAACTGCACTTTGCCCAGCTTCGGTGTGGAGTTCATAATTGTTTACCTTGGTAAATGATGAGGTTAATTTACCTTGGTAAACCCTGGGCGTCAAGAGGGCGATTCACCTCGGGGTCTGAATTTGGCGCAGCGCGGCTCTTCTGTTCAGTCAATGGGCGACACCGGGCGCACAACTGTCAGAACCGGCTTTTGGCAACTCATATGAAAAATGCCCCTATTTGCCCTTACCCGCGTTCAGTCTTGAGTCTCCCGCCCCCTAAACTGGTCGCGTGTTACTAAATTTCGCACTTCGACGAGCCGAAGCGAAAGACAGGGACGCGGTGTTGGGCCTGGCACGGGAGTTCGCGACTTCTTTTGCCCTTGAGGAAGAGGCTTTCCGCTTGTTCTTTGCGGCACTCATCGGCGATCCAAACGCTTATCTTGCTGTTGTCGAGGTTGAGGAGAACGTCATCGGCTATGTTCTGGCTTTTCGCCACAACACGTTCTATGCAAACGGCTCCGTTGCTTGGGTTGAAGAGATCATGGTGGATGCAGATCATCGAAAGCAGGGCGTTGGTAGAGCGTTGATGCACAGCGTTCACGCGTGGGCGGAAAGCCAGAATTGCAAGCTCGTTGCTCTCGCGACACGGCGGGCAGCCCCCTTCTACGAAGCCATTGGTTACCAAGCGTCGGCCACCTATTTCAAAAAACTCCTTTAGGCCAAACAATAACACCCAGTAGCTGTAAATTAGCCTGGAGCTGAGCCGCAGTGCGCATCAGCGTGCTGTCGAGACTGCCTTCATTTTTTTAGTGGTATCCGGGTTTGGCACGATAGCCAGAATCGAAGTGATGGCCCGTTCTTGTCCGGCAGGGTGATTGAGAGCTTTGCCTTTGACAACCAACGTCTCGCTGCCACCGCCATCGAGGTTCATTGCTTCGACACAGCCCAGGCGTTGCATCTCCTGCGCGGTGTGCCTCAGTGTGAGCCCCGGCACTCCTGAGCGGCTGTCCGTGGTGAACAAAACGAGGTGGTTGTCTTTGGTGTAGCCAATGGCTGCTCGGGAGTAGGGTTCTTGATTAGGAAAGCCAGAGCCAAAGAAGACTTCGTTCTCGTAAGTGTCTTGGATTACCCCATCGCTGATCAGCGTGGGGCCGGCACCCAGGGCATCCACCATATTCCAGACCTTGCCGCCAGAAGTCGAATTCTCCGATGGTGAGGGGGCGACGGTTGTCACGGTGTGGGCCACGGGTTTGGGGTAAGCCCAGACTACATCGCCTCGCTGTGCGATCCACGCCACATCGAAAGTGCGATTGGCCCGGATTCCAAAGGCGCTGCGAGTCACGGCGTATGCCCGGCTCGGGTGGGGCCGCTTCACCAACGAAATGTTAGGCACCTCGACTTTGCCGTCGCGCATCACCAGACTGAAGGTGCGCGCTGGTTGCCCCATCATGTCGAAGTAGCCGCCGTTGATGGCGACCAAGGCACCCAACTGCGTGGCCATCGCGCTACCGGTCTCGCGTCCTGTGGCACTCTTCGAAAGATGGGGCCGAGCCCGCAGCTTTTGGTCGTTGTAGTCAATATCCACATACCAGGCGCGAGGTTGCATTAGGGCACCGCCTGTATCGGCAAAGACCTTGATGCTACGCGGCAATTCCATCTTGACCGGTGTCCAGCGCAACGGTTGAACTGGTCGCGCTATCGGCAGCGAGGGTTGCGAGGGCACCGATGATTGCCCCAGAAGCTGAGGTAGCACCACGATGGGGAGCAGAAGGATTGGTGCAATCAGTATTGGGTGAAAACGCATTGAATTCCCTACTGCCTTCCATTATCATCGGCGAGTTTTCAAAAGTATACCGACCGAACTTTTGCCCACTCATATCTCTTTACCACCTTCGTTTCCGAGCGCAAAGCCTAGGCGACCGCGGTCACCACTTGTGCTGCCTCCCGTGGATTTTGTCCAGGATGCCCCGCCGCGCCGACATCGGCTACTTGCGATGAACCCGTCACTTCATCCATCGCCCACAGTACTCGCTCACATGTCGGCTCTCCATCCCGCAACCACGTCATTGCGCCTTTTCACTTTCGAAGTGCCAGTGCAATGGAAGACAAATGCGAGAACGCGCCACACTAAGGGCCAGGGAAGAATCATTAGCCGCGAAACTTGAAGAGGCCGCAACGCTCGCTATCGGCAGCGGCTCCCGCAAGCGTCTGGAAGAGCGCATCCTGGAAGAAACCGAAGTCACCAACTTCGCGCAGCTGGCCACCTTCGCAGAAATCCTGGCGTATCGAGCTGGGAAGAGCGCATCCTGGAAATCGAGCAGACCGACCCCGATGGAGCCGATGCCGTTCTGGGTGGCGCGAAAAGCATCGTGGACTCGATGAATCGGCTGCACGACATCATTCAGTCCATGGCATAAATGGGTTTGCGGCCCTTTTGTAATCCGTTGAAGTGGATCTGGATGCGCCGTCTTGATTCACTCATATCTCACACAACCGCTTTTTAGAACGGCCAAAGTCAGCCGCTGCTGAAAGGGAGCGAGGAACGAACGGAGCGTAGGGCGTCGGTGTGCAACGATTTGTTGTCCCGCTGTTGATGCTTCTCAAAGTGAGTTGACAAGGCACCAATTACCGTCGAGAACGATAATGTTGTAATCAGGGAACCGAGCCTTGATTTTGTTTAGCGACCCTTGCACGAAGCCTATTGGCTCCCCCATATCTTCATCTATCCACAAGCAGACTAAGCCATTATCAACGTCCGCTCGCGTGACAGAAAAAACGCTGGCAGATTGTGGCGAAAGTGCTTTGGTGCCTGATGTGACCTGCTTTGCAATTCTATTCAATGAAGCCTTTGATAAAGAATACGACAGGCGCAATGGCCAATGTGTCACCAGAACAGATATGGTTAACGCGACGCTGGCACTAATGATAATCATAGTCATTCGATTACTGTGACGAGACACTGCGGTTTTAGTTTGTCTCCACGAGTAAGGCCGTTCGGCGTAAGATACCGCTAAAAGAACAGCGGCAACAGACAACATAAAGATAGAGAAAACAAAAACATGAGCTGGATGGCTTCCTAAAAATGAGAATCCTGATGTTAAAGCTGCCACAATAAAGAACGGGAGTACTCGCATAGAATGCTTAGAAAGCTCTGACATCATTTTGTTCCGCCTCCGAGCAAGCCGCGCGCAGCCGCCGAACGACCAAGCTCACCTGCGCCTGGAAGCCGCAGCGTAGCGAAGGCTGGAAGGCGTCAGGTGCAACGAGTGGTTAGCCTGCTGTTTTGGCTTTGATAATCATTTACGCTGTTTGTCAGCATCCCGCTGCTTAACGGTACTCAGTAGCATTTGAGCAGCTCGCCTTGCTTCAGGATTCGTATCTTTGAGGGCCGCAATGAAGACTTGACGACCAAAGGTGCTCCTATAATCCTCGTTGCTTAAAATCTGCATCGTGTAATAAAGTGGATTGCCTCCTGTGCGCCGAGCCAGAGCAGAGTGCCCAGGACCATTTAGCGGGGGCGGAGCATGAAGAATGTAATACGTTCGGTTGTCTGTTCCCTTGATGTACGTTTCAACATACCAAGAACACGGTTTCGCAAACATTGTGACAAAAACTATCATCAATGCGACCCAGTACAGACTGACCGACAGGAGTAGTGCTATTCCCACAGAGCCTCGATTCTCGACCTTTCGAACCCATACGAGAACTGCCAAGAAAAACAGGAGTGCAGTAGCCACCGGAGCCAAAGTAAGTACCGCAGTTATCACGCCTGGTCTAATGAAGGTGAGAAACTTACGACCGTCATGAGCCGTTCCCCCGTCAAGCCACCAGAGCAGAAACGCGGCTGTCAGGCAAACTCCGCTTGCCACGCATAGAGTCCACGCAAATTGAGATAGGCGATTACGCATTATTCAACCTGAAGTTTTTTTGCTGTGAAATCACTCAGATAATCCTTATCAGTAGTCATAACGTATCGCGCAGCAGGCTAATGACTGAATTCACCCGCTGCTGAAAGGGAGCGAGGAACGAACGGAGCGTAGGGCGTCGGTGTGCAACGATTTGTTGTCCCGCTGTTAAACGCGTCGACTTTCGTTATTTGGAATTGCGGCGAGTGGAGACTTCCTCTCCAACCTTTATGTTTGCCCGCCAAGTAATTTCATTTTTGATTGTGGCTTGGTGGTTTTGCAGTGCTATGACCTTAAATGTATTCTCTTCTGAACCGAGTTTGTTATCGGTGAATATCATTCCTACTTTGATTTTATCTGTTTTGCCGACGTTCACTATTGCGGTTGAGCCTTTGCCAACGCTGATTACCTTGCCCACGACGGGAGTAGGCAAAAGATAGCTGCTCCACTGTTGAGGAATTTGGGGTAATCCGGTAACAGCCTTTTTTTCATCGTCAACCCGCAAAAAGAATGAACTCCCGTCTCGCCTTTGACCTGCTGGACGTGGTTCGTCTCCCAAGTTAATCGCATTGCAGAAATCAAGTTCCTGTTCATTTCGGTACAGGAGATAAAGGCGGCTGCCCCATCTTACGGGCAATAGGCGCATTGCAGAGCCTGACCACTTGGTGCGCTTGTTGGCATATTTTGGTTTGGCGCCTTGACCTGGTGTTGAATATTTAGGCGATAAGATCAAGTGACCGTCTTTTACACCGTAATATCCATAAATATTGCTGCCAGCAGCCCCTGTTTGAGGATTAATTGCGTCTGAATAAGTGCTTTCTTTAAACTTTCCATTACTGAATAACTTCAAAGTTGCTCCCATATACCATTTGCCCCAGAAATACTCCCCGCTCAAATAGGACTTGGGTGCAGCAGACGATTTGGAGACAGAAGCGGGAGGTTCGGCGTTGCTATGTTGCACGCAGCATGAAGCAGCAAGCAAGAAAATCAGGACGGTGTAAAGTTTTGAGTTGTGCATTTCTTTCCCCGCGAAGATTCAATTTTGGGTAGTGGTCAAGTGTGGTGAGATTGGTTGAACCAGTGGATGCAGTATTGGTTGTATTGGAGCAGGAAGCGCCTGATGTGGATGAGGTGCATGGGATAGCTTTTGGAAAAGGAGAGCGTCTTGCGCGTGAGCCGGCCCACCCTCTGTCTGAGCGTGAGGTTGAAGCGTTCCAGGCGGTTGGTCAGGCGCAACGCCCTGCTCACCATGCTGGCGTGCAAGAACGCGATCAAGGCGGGCGATCCGTTGCCCCTCGAAGCGATGCAGCGCCTGGTGGATGATTTGGCGCAGGTCGAGAATCCAAGCATTTGCCTGCACGGCCAGCCCATCCTGTTCAAGATCCCGAGTGACGAACTCCACAAAAAATTTGAGCGCGAATACGCTATGAGATAAGCCGAATTTAGAGTGGCTCCTGCCAATGCCCCTTTTGAGCCACTCATATCTCACAAAAACGTTTCAATATCGGCATTAAAACGCCCTTCCTACACTTGCTCTTTCGACGGAGGATGTGCGTTTGTAAGCGCGGAATGGAAGCACTTATCCAGCGCCACTGGCTGCTGTCCGCGGACTCTCGCCAGGATGCCCCTTCGCGCCAATCGTGACGGATTGAACCGGAGTCATCACTTCATCCATCGACCAGATTCTTTCAATTAGAACGGAGCGGTAAACGCCAGTTGTCCCACCCTTCTTTTCTTCGGGAGGCGCTTCGAGACGGCCCTCGACGAGCAGACGCGGCTCGCGTAATACCCTTTCGAACTTTTCGTAAACCTGTGGAGTGATCGCTGTTGGCACCCTTCCGGATTCATCTTCGAGGATGATGAAGCACATGCCCTTAGCTGTGGGCGGTCTCTGCCGAGAAATCACCGCGCCCGCCGTCAAAACGGTGGTTCCGGTCGTCAGAGAAAACAACTCCTTGATGGGTTTAGCTCCCAGACGCACCAGGTCGGGACGACGCAGCGCTAGCGGGTGCGGCCCTGTCGTCAGACTCATGGTGGCAAAGTCCCAACTCGTTTCCTGCGCGGGCAAAAGTGGAAACGCGGGCACGCGCTCTAAGGGCAGTTCGACCGGCAGAGCCATCTGCTCCGCAAGCGAAAGCTGGCCGCCGCGCTTCCTCTCCGCGTTCGACAGGCGAGCCAATCGGCCCAGGTGCCACAACACCTGGCGGCGTGGCCCGAAGGCGTCGAGGACACCGGAGCGCGCCAGGTTGTCCCACGCCTGCGGAGAGAGCTTGACGCGCCGAAACAGGTCGTCGAGCGAGGTGAATGGCTCCAACGCGCGTTCCAGAACCAGGCGCGCAGCGCTTTCGGGACTCAGTTCCTGAATCTGGGTAAGCGGAACCCGAATCGCCAGTTCACCTCCGTCCTTTTCTTCGCGCCCCTTCTCATCTCCAATCCTCTCAAGGCTGTATTTGACGCTTGAGCGGTGGATGCAGGGCGGCAGAACGCGGACGCCGAAAAGCCGCGCTTCTTCGAGCAGGGTGTGGAGCGGAAAAAAGCCTGGCTTGTGTTCCAGAACGGCGGCCATGTAGGCTGCCGGATGGTGCGCTTTGAGAAAGCTCGACTGGTAGACGGTGCGCGCAAAGGCCGCCGCGTGGGAGCGGCAAAAGCCGTAACCCACGAACTTGCTCACCAGATCGAACACGCGGTTGGCCAGAGGAACTCCCACTGGATGCTTACTGCCGGCGTGGGCGGTCACCGCGCCGCCCACGAACTTCTCGCGCATCGCTTCCATTTCCCCTCTGTCGCGCTGTTTGCTCATCAGGCGCCGGAACTCGTCGGCCTGCATTAAGTTCATGCCCGCGAAGACGTGAGCGACTTCCAGAACCTGTTCCTGAAAAAGGATGATGCCGTAGGTGTCCCTGAGCACGCTTTCCAGGCACGGGTGCGGATACGATACTTTGGCCCAGCCGCGCCGCCGTGCCACAAAGGGATGCACCATGTTGCCTTGAAGCGGCCCAGGCCGAAACAGCGCGACTTGCATCACCAGGTCATCAAAATGCTCCGGCTGCGTTCGGGAAAGCAGATTCCACTGCCCAGGACTTTCGATCTGGAAAACGCCGAGCGTGCGTGCGCTGCGAATCAGTTCATAAGTTGCGGGGTCTCCGTCGGGCAGTGCGTCCACATCCGGCGCGGCCTCTCCCACGCTTTCCAGAAGCTGCGTCGCTTCGGTGACGACCGAAAGCATCCGCAGCCCCAGCACGTCGAACTTGATCAGGCCGAGCCTTTCGACATCGTCCTTGTTGAACTGCACCTGCCGCACGCCATTCGCTGAAGTCTGGATCGGCGAGATGTGGCGCAGGTTTTGTCGCGAGAGGATCATGCCGCCCGAATGCAAACTCAAGTGACGCGGCGAAGATTCAACACCATCGTGGAGCGAAGCGCAAAGTCCCAGCAAAACATCGAGCGCGACGCCATCGCCCAAAGTTTCAACCAGTTCGGGTCGAAACTCGCCCGCATGCCGCACATTCGCGTGGGGCAGATTTTTAGTTGCCTTGTCCAAAAGCGGCAGCGGGTAACCCAGAACTTTGCCCATGTCGCGCACCGCACTTCTTAAGCGAAAGGTATTGGTGTTGGCCGTCATTGCGGTGTGAGCATCGCCCCAACGCTCTCCCATCCAGGCGATCACTTCACTGCGGCGGTGAGTCTCGAAATCGACGTCGATGTCGGGCATCCCCTTGCGCCCTTCGTGCAAAAAACGCTCGAACAGCAGATGGTGGCGCAGTGGATCGACTTCGGTGATACCCAGCAAGTAGGCGATAAGCGAATTGGCCGCCGAGCCGCGCCCGCAACACCGAATGCCGCGCGAGCGCGCAAACGCCACGACCTCGCGCACGGTGAGAAAAAACTCTTCGAGTTCGAGATGCGACACGACCTCGATCTCTTTCTTCAACTGAGTTTTAGCGGCGCGCGAAGTCGACAGCCCACGCGCGCTAAGGCCTTCAACACACAGCCGCTTGAGAAAATCGGTCGCATCTAAACCTGCGGGCAGATGCGCACGCGGCGGTGTGACCTCGCCGGGAATAATTTCGACGCGGCACTCGCGCGCAATGGCTTCGGAGTTGGCCAGCGCCTCGGCGGGCAGTTCCAATTTGAGAAGTCTCGCCTCGCCACACAAGAACGCGCGCGAGTTGCGCGGCCTTTCGCGGTGACTTTGTGCGACGCAGATTCCCAATCGCATGCAGGTCAGGGCATCGTAAACCGCGTATTCTGCGGGCGTGGCGTAGCGCACCGCGTTGGTCGCCACGGTTGCAATGCCGAGCGTCTGCGCCATTTCGATGCTGCTGCGCAACCGCGCGTTGTCACCGGGGAGCTCGTGGTGGGTCAGTTCAATCAGCAGCCGATCGCCAAAAACAGACTGCAAAGCGCCTGCGAAAGCTCGTGCCCTTGCCCACTGCCTCGCCTCGAGAAAACCCGATAAAGCGCTGTCGTGGTCGCCCGTCAGGCAAAACAGGCCTTCTGCATGGGCGCGAAGCTCCTCAAAATGCAAGCTCGGTTTGGAGCGGTCGCCCTTTTGAGCCGCCCGCAAGTGCGCCAGCGTCACCAGGTCGCAAAGGTTGGCATAACCGTTTTGGTCGGCGCAGAGGAGAACCAGCGGCGCGCCTTCGCTTTCGCCGTTTCCAACCATTACCGTCGCGCCGAACACGGGGGCGATTCCCACCTCTTTGCACGCCGTCGCGTGACGCACTGCACCCGCGAGCGTGCTGCGGTCAGTGAGGGCGAGCGCAGTCTGTCCGCGCCTTGCCGCCCCGCGTGCCAAAGCGAGTGGCGAAGAGGCTCCGGCGCCAAAGGAAAACCACGAACGGGCGTGAAGATGAACCATAGAGGAATCACCTAATCCGCGATACGCCACAGCTTCCACGCTGCGCCCTGGCAGTAGATCTCTACGCAGCGCTCCGGCCCGCCTGGCGGGGCGACCAGAAGCCGGAAGTAGCGCCGCCGGGCTCCGGATCGCTCGCGATCAAGCCACCACTTACCCTCCACGCACCACACCGCCTCGATGCTGAGAACGCGAAAGGGCCGATTGCCCCACACCAGGCGGATGGGCACACCTTTGGGCGCCTCGACGTAGATCTGGGCGCCCAGAGGATTGGCACTGGCTTGTCGCATGGATTAGCGCGGTCCCCTCTGGCCCAATCTCTCTGTGCCCGGGTGCCCTTTACCCGAGCGCTCTTTGCGCTCATCGTTAAGTGTCTCGAGGGCACTGAGCCATCCACCCACCGGATCGAAGCGCCACTGCTCTTCGGGAAAGGGTCCGTCCAGCTCATCGGGCACATAGCGCCCCGACTGACCGCTAAAACGGGACTCCACGCTCTCGAGTGCGGCGCGCAGCCGTCTGGGCCGTTCGACCTTCTCCGCTTTCTCCCCCTCGAAAAGCGAGGCCTGCGACGGCGGGCACGAGAGAGCGCCCAGACGCACTTCCAGCCCCAGAACCACCGCGGGCAGCGGCGCCAGCATCTTGAGCACGTCTTCGAGGCAGGCGCGAGCCGGAGCGCCCAGGGCCTGCGTCTGGCAGGTGGGTTCTTTGAGGACACGCCGCGCCGCCAGGGGCGCGATGGGCGACTCGAGGCGCACTTCCAGAGTGCGGGCACGGCGCGACCCCAGCGCGGCGCACACCTTCTCGAGAAGCAAATCGAGGGCGCCTTCCCACTCGCATGGCTCGCGCGCTGGCAACTCGAACGAGAGCGTCGCGCTCACCTCCTGGGGTGGCTGCCAGGTCGTGACAGGGCGGAGGTTGTCGCGGCAGCGTGGCCCCTGTGCAAAACGGTAAAGAGAGGCGCCCTCGGCTCCGACCTGTTCTTCGAGCTGGCGCCGCGTGAGCACGCGCAGCGCGCCGACATAAACCCAGCCAAACCACTCCAGGCGCTGGAGAGTGGCGGCGCTGATGCCGGCGTGACGCAGCACATCCAGGCGCGTCATATCTCCAAACGCCGCTTCGCGTCCGGCTTTGACAACGCGGGCTTGACCTGTGGAAGTGGATAGGGCCGCCAGATGAGCCGTAGCACGGTCCTGCGCCGCTCCGCCCTGTGCCTGCCATGAGCGCAGCAGGGGTATCGCCTTGCGAGCGTCCACTTCGGCGAAGAGCAGGCCCGGCGCTGCGGATTCGACCCGGGGTGTGAGGCCATAGAAGGTGCGCTGCACCTCTTCCCACGCCAGAGTCTCCCGTGACGAATCGCGCGCCACGATGAGAAGCGACGACAGGCGCGACTGCGCCCGCCCGCTGGTCATGCCGATCCCGACGCCCGCTTCGATGGCCAGGGGTGACGCGGCCACAACCTTCCCGCTTTCGCACACCGCAAAAGCACGACCTTGCAGCGCCGCTTCGGATTGGGAGAGGGTCCAGGCCGCGAAGTGCGGAATCCAGAGGCAAAAATAGTCCGGCATTTGACATCCTTTTTGATGCGCGAAAGGGTGTCGCTGCCAGGCTTATCCCGGGCATCTAAGAAACGAATCGAGCGCCCGAAATGATAAACTTTGGATGCGACATCGCCCTGCGCGAGGTCGTGACCAGGGGGCTTGCCCTCGGGTCGGGAAACGCGCTCGATGCTGTGCCGCCAAGCTTTCGCATCGGGCGCGTTGTCGTTTGTGTTCTTCGCCTTTTCTACTCTTCGGTTTCTAGTCTCCCGCGCGGATCAGGCCGCGAAAGACACCCGCGACACTCACGCACTCTGCCGCGAACTCGCGGTCGGGATACGCCGGATTCGCCGCGCGCAGCCGAACAGTCGGTTCTCCTCTAATGAAGTCGAGATACTTGAGCGTCGCTTCCACGCTGGCGCCTTCGGTCTCGCAGATCTGCGCCGCGACGATCTCTCCGCTTTGCACCCTGATGTCGGGGCGCAACTGCACATAATCGCCGGGCAAGATGCCCGCGCCAATCATCGAAACGCCCTCGACGCGCAGCAGAAAGTCGCCGGGCTGGGTGCGCAGCAAGGCTCCGGCGCCCTCGATCCACTGCGCGTTTTCTTGAATCGCTTCACGCAGTGGGCCCGCTGGAATGGCGCCCAGCACGGGCAGGCCAAGGCCCGTTTGCATCCGTCCCTGGGCTGTGAGTTCGAAGCGGCGTTGCTTACCCCTCCCAGGGCGCTCCACTTCAATGAAGCCCTTGTGCTGGACAGGGCGCAGTAAGTCGTCCAGGCCCGAAATTGTGGCCAGGTGCAGAGCCTGCATCAGCTCGGCAGTAGTGGGTGAGCGGCCTTGTCGCCAGAAGGTCGCAATGGTCTGGAGCAGCTCGTTTTGGCGCGGGGTGAGGGGGTTAATAGCTTTTCTCCTTGGTTCCGTATAGGTATACGGCAAATGCCTTGCCGAGAAACTTAATTCTTTTGCGAGGCGGTGTCAAGGGAGGAGCGAGGTGTAAAGATAGCATTTGTTTTTGGCAGCGTTAACTCAAGGATCTGAAAATGGACATCAAAAGAAATGGCTCGCAGCCCTCGCAAGAAGGCTCTGCCGATTGGTTTACCGGCAAGGTGCGTATTGACTCTCGCTTCCAGGCGGACGAGCCCGCACGTGTCGGCGGCGCGACTGTTACTTTTGAGCCGGGCGCTCGCACCGCCTGGCACACCCACCCGCTGGGGCAAACTTTGATCGTGACGGCGGGCTGTGGATGGGCACAACGCGAGGGATGTGCCAGAGAGGAAATCCGTTCGGGTGACGTGATTTGGTTTCCTCCGGGCGAGAAACACTGGCACGGCGCGACGGCCACTACAGCCATGACCCACCTCGCCATCCAAGAGCAGCAGGACGGCAAGGCTGTCGACTGGATGGAACACGTCAGCGACGAGGAGTATCAAGCCTGATCACAGACCTGTCGATATGCCCTGTTTGGCAGCTCATATGAAAATGGCACCTCGCGCCGCCTCCTTTTCCACTTCTCAAAACTCACCACGCACGTTTAGAAATGAGAAACAGTTTCGAGAACGGGTTTTGAGAATGTGAAGCACGCCTAACGCTGGTCTCACATGGCCCCACGCCTTATCGTAATCGCTCGTTCTCAAGAACCGAGAAATGAACCCATCTTGACACAAAGGCGGTTCCCGTAACGGCGATTGTTGCAACGTGACCTATCACGAGGCGTCTTTGAAACCCATGAGCAAACTTTTCAAAATCCTGAGCCTGCTGGCTGCGCTGACAGTTGGCGCGCAAGCGGCGAGCTGCTGCAAACCCGGTGCGTCCTGCTGTGTGCCCGACGCCCCCTGCTGCAAATAGTAAATCGCTGCTGGTCGCATGACCAGTGACGGGAGCAGAAGCCGCTTTGACCTTCGGGTTGAGGCGGCTTTTGAGTTCTTATAAAGGCCGCCCAACTGGGAGTGATGGCTCACATAGACGGTATACGGGACCCAACCCGCAGAAGCCCCTTTGGCATATAGCGCGACTTGATCCATCTGCACCCCGCTCGAAGGCCAAGCAGCGTGGGGTTTTTGCATTAAAGCGGTTGTATTGAGTTTTCGAACGGCTCATAATCTTGCATTCAAGTAATTTAGATGCAATAAAATCCAGACTATGAGGACAATCAACGGCACGGGGTTTACCGTTTCAACGCCAGAAAATTGGAGTAACATAACTGATGAAGTGGAAGCCGATAATCCGCCGTTTACCCTTGCGGCGATTGACGGTTATGGCGCACTTCAATTTTCGGTTGCCTTGTTTGAAACTGGTCAACTTCCTACCCCATCTGCTCAAGATTTAGCTGACATGCTGAGTGAGTTCGGTAAGCAGCACAGACTCGGTAGGATGAACGACAACGTCACGGAAACTGAGCCTTTGCTCTTAGCTGCAACCACGTTTCAAACAACAAAGACAGTATTCGAGCATGGTATGTCTCCGACGCCAAGAACTTCGCTCTCGTCACCCACACTTGCGAAAACGAATTTTCCGAGGAAGAAGCTGAGGTTTGTTAATCTATTGTTCGCAGTATCAAATTCGCAAAAGGTTGATTTTGGACTTTTTCGCGTCCGTCTTAACACAGCCCACCTCCATCCCTCCAACGGCCCCAGACCTGAACGCCGAGCAGCCGCGCGGGATTTTCAACAGAAAGCTAATTAACGCGATGTGCAAGTTAGTCGAGGAGTTTGGCGAACTGGAGAGGCTTGAAGCCGTGTTGATACGCCAGGAAGATACAAAGTGTGTGGCACAGGACGGCGCGCAGTAGTCGGCTGCTCAGGTGCCAGGTGTCGCGGGCGTGACACGCCTTGAGTTGCAAGCGCCCGCACCACTGGCTAATGACCGTCTCGATGCGGTAGCGCAAGCGGCTCAAGAGGGCGCTGCGCCTTTTGTCCTCTGCGGACGTCTTCTTCTTGGGCGGGGTGAGTAAGCGAGCATGAGGTGCCACTGTTTTAAGTTCTTCTTGCAAGGCTGGTGAGTGGTAGTTGCGGTCACCAATGACCACGCCTTCCACATCTTGCATCAGGTCAGGTGTTGCGGCCACATCGGCGACATGAGCGGGTGTTATCACCAAGCGCCGCACAACGCCTGGAAAGGAGACCTGCAAGTGCAAGCGGAAGCCGTAGAAGGTCTGGCGAGCGACATGATCAAAGCCGTAGCTGGCTTGAAGACCTGTAGCCTCTTGGCACTTAAAGCGGCGGCAGAAGGAGGCGCGGGCAAAGCGGCACACCGGCAAAGGCACGCTGTCGAGAAAGTGCAGATGGGCATGATGAGGCAATTGATTCACCAGATGTTGCCACACCTGTTCCTTGAGGCGCCACAAATTGGCGCTCTGGCGGGTGTAGGTGGTGCGATGCACCTGCGGCAGAACCGGAAACAGGGTATGGTGCTGGCGCCTGAACAGGTCGAAGGTGGCTGTGTCCTGTGCATGACCCAGAAACAAGCCCATCACCTCAATGGTGAGCACTTCGCTCTCGCTCAGGAGCGGGGGTGGCCCGCTCTGGCGCAAGCGGCCTTGGGGCAGTTGGGGCAAAAGCTGTTTCACGGCATCGTCTACGGTGCAATACACCGCTATAATCATCTCGTCCAAGTTCATGGTGTCCTCCGGTTGGCACCAATTGGTTCACCATGTTCTTGGGCGTTTTACAACTTGCACTTCGCGTTAATTATGTAAAAAAGTTGCATCTGCACAAAACAACAAATTTTCGTCTCGGCGGATTGGAACAAAAAAGCCTCTTGATATAGTGGAAGCATGGAAAAAGGAAAAAATCACCAAAAGGTATTTGAGTTCTTGAACCAAAATGAGATCGGCATTATCTCGACTATTCACGCCGAAAAGGTCGCTCCAGAAAGTGCCGTTGTTGGTTTTGGAAATACCGAAAATCTTGAATTAATATTTGGCACCTCCAACACCGCAAGGAAGTATGCAAATCTGCAAAAAAACCCCTGTGTGTCTCTTGTCATTGGTTGGAGCAGCACTACCGGCTCTCTTCAGTATGAAGGTGTAGCCCGTGAACTCGACCGGGATGAGCTGGGGCAATACGCCGACCTTCTGATGAAAAAAAACAAGAATCACCAGCAGTTCATTGACCAGGCCGACCAGCGTTACTTTCTGGTTAAACCGACATGGTTAAGGTTCTATGACAATGCGGGCGTTCCTCCCGATATTTACGAAATAGAGCTTTGAAGTCTCTTTCAAAACCGAATCTGCACATGCTCTCGGAGGAAGGGAAAATTTAACACGGTGGTGTATAAAACTCTCGTCACCGGCGCCTGGTTTTGCACATAAAAGCCATCACGATCACAAGCCCCTTTGCCTCCGGCAGCGGCAGAGCTTGAACGTTGTGCCGCTTGCGCGCGAGGTTTCAGAAAATGATACCGTTGTTGAGTATGATTCCAAAAGTTCTTGCCTATATTACGAGGGAGGGCAAACATACGAAAGAGCTACTTGTGTTTCGTCATCAGCAGCATCCCGAAGCTGGCGTTCAAGTTCCTGGCGGCACAGTTGAGGATGGCGAAGATTTAGTCGCTGGCTTGTGGCGGGAAGTGGAAGAAGAAACCGGTTTAACCCATCTCAAGTTGACAGGCCAAATTGCCAAAGCGGAATTTCATGCGCATTGGCGAGATGAGTGGCAGGAGCGCAATGTGTTCCATCTGGAAGCACCGTCAGATTTGCCAGACAGTTGGGTTCATGTTGTCAGTGCTGGTGTTGAGGACAAGGGTTTAACCTTCGTTTTCGCTTGGCTTCCTTTGGCCCAAGCCGAGCAAGAGTTGCAGTGGGGGCAAGGTCAATGGCTCAACATGATCTAGACGAAAGCCTCCTGATAATGAACTCAACAAATCGGGTCGCTGCACGCCAACGCTCCATGCTCCATTGGTTTCTCGCTACGCTGCAAACGCAGATGAACTCTGTCATCCTGCCGCAACGCGTGACCTAACCGCATGTAATGCTATTTGAACCTAGAAATAAAAGAAACGGAGCTCAAAAATGGTGAAGAAAGATATTGGCGCCGCAGGTGTAGTTTTGAACGCTCAAGGCCAGATTCTCCTGGTGAAACAAAGTTACGGAAAATTCAATTGGGAATTACCAGGCGGCGCGGCCGAAGCCAATGAATCCATCGCTGAAACCGCGCAACGCGAAGTGAAGGAAGAAACAGGATTAAGTGTTGTCGCTCAACATATGACGGGCGTCTATTATCAGCCTCACGATGATTCCGTTCACTTCGTGTTTTTGTGCAAGATAGTGGCTGATGCTCCCGTATCACAGGCCGATTCAGAAGTAACAGAAGATGGCTATTGGCCTCTTGAAAGTTTGCCTCGGCCTATCAGTGACTTTACAGTTCGCCGCATCGAAGATGCGTTATCTGGTCAAAAACAAGCGTTACCAACCATCATTTTAGAGCGTCAGTGGCTGGATTAAAACCTCAGACTACGACATAAAGAGGCGCTGCCCTGACCTCTTACAGCTTCGCTCGTTCTTCGCCTCCGGCGGAGGGTGACTTTGATGGTTCGGTTGTACAGGACCAGCGCTAATGTCTGCGATAGTTTCAAGATAATGATTACGAAAGCATCTGCTTATATATTCAGAAGGAAGAAGGCATACCCAGAGTTGCTGGTTTTTACCCACCGAGACCACCCAGAAGTACCGATCCAAGTTCCTGGTGGCACAGTTGAGGACGGAGAAGTCGTTGAGGATGCTATTCTACGAGAGATTAGGGAAGAATCGGGTTTAATTTCTGTTTGCTTGGTCAGAAAGTTGGGGATACACAGATTTTACTGGCAAGATTTAGGCGATGAGGAAGAACGACACTTCTTCTTATTTGAATCCACAGGCGAGACAGCGGAAACATGGGAACACGTCGTTCAGAGCGATGGTATTGATTCGGGCTTAACGTTTTCGTATTACTGGGTCAAAGTTGATGACACCTTGCAACTGGCGGAACATTTAGCCAAATTTCTCAACCGTGACGCTATTCCCGAAATTGCTGAACTTGAACATCTCAACAAGCGATAGAACAAGACACCTGTGCCTGCGCTTTGCATTGCTCGGTTCTCGCTTGGCTCCAGCTTCCAGCAGCGGGTGAGCTTGGCCGTTCAGCGACTGCGCGCCTTGGTTACGAGCGTTAGATTGTAAAATACTGGTATGTCTTCCAGCCTGATCGTTTTCTTTAGCCGCTATCAACCAGTTGTGGAAGAATCAGCTGTTTGGGGTGGAGGAACATTGCCACTTCGCATCACTTCTTACTTGAGTAGCGAACAACCGCCACTTGAATATGTGACTTCCATACGGGCGGTAGTGTTGCAAGACAACTCAGTTCTTGTTGTGCGCGATGGGGCAAACAGTTTTCATGTTACGCCTGGTGGGAGGCGGGAAAAGCATGAGTCAGTCGAGGCCACCTTACGCCGTGAGGTCTTGGAAGAAACGGGATGGGGTATCAATGAAGTGTTACCTTTGGGCTTTATGCATTTTCATCACTTGGCTCCCAAACCTGATGGTTATACTTATCCACATCCCGACTTTGTGCAGCTCGTCTATGCGGCTCATGCTACCGAGTTCGTGCCTGAAGCTCAGCAATTCGAAGAGTATGAACTTGAGACGGGCTTTCAGCCTGTCGTTGAGGCCCGAAGTTTGAACCTCACAGCCAGTCAGCGGCTCTTTCTCAATGCGGCACTCAAAGCTCCTGGCAAGTAGTGAGTTGAAATGTAACAGCTGCAGAGCCAAGCGCTGCACACCGACAACCTACAGCTCCACTGGTTCCTCGCCCCGCTCCCAGCGTTGGGTCAGATGTGTCGTTGGGTCAGATGTGTCGTTAGGCGGCTGCGTGCGGCGTAATGAGGTGAGAATCAAACATGTCAATGCAATTCGACATTCGTCAAGCCACAGCCAACGATGCGGACTCCATCTGTCAACTTTTGGTAGATGGCGGTGATCTCCACGCGCAAGCCCTGCCAACGGTTCTGCATCGGCCGGATTTCTCAACAACATTAGAGTTTGTAAAAGGCTTTTTGCAGGACAGCAACGCTCAAGTTCTGCTGGCTGAACTGAATGATCGCATCATCGGGCTCGTGCACTTCAGCCGAAACGAGCAGGCACAACATCCGATTAAGGTGGCTCGTTCCTATGTTTCTGTTTCGAGCTTGATGGTTCAGGAAGAATATCGACACCAAGGAATCGGCTCCGCTCTTATGCGGGAAGTTCACGATTGGGCAGAGAAACAGGGGATTCACGACATTGAGTTGCACGTTTACGAGTTCAATAAGCAGGCCCTAAACTTCTATGAGAAGTTCGGCTATCATACCGCCTCGCGCCGCATGACAAGAAGCACGCGATCATAACCAACAGCCGCCGTGCAAAACACTGTTCCAGATGCACAACGGCGCCTTTCTGACCTCTCGATATCCCCTCTTTGGTTGCTCATATGCATTGGGGCCATTTTCGCGTGCCCTACTCGTTTGCGTCCGGCACCTTGATGCTGGCGCTCTTTCCAAACCCGAAGCCGCCCGCCGGGATTTTCAGCTTCAGCCCCTTCACATCCGCTGGCGCATCGTAGACCAGGTTGAAGTCCCGCGTCACGCCTGGCTGAAGCTGCGACGACCACACCGACTTCTTCTCCGACGCGTTCAGCGCCACCCCCGCCTCGCTCGAGGGGTCGAACTCGCGGTCCTGGTCGTCGAGCAGCTTCATCTGGCGAGTGCGGATGTTGTGCGTCTTTTTGGCCCTGTTGAATGCCCGCATCCGCAAAACGTAGAACACTCCGTCAGCGCTCTTGTTGAAGTACTCGCCGCCCACGGTTTGCGCTTTCTCCAGTTGCACCACGGTGTAAAGCACTTCATCCACCTCGCCGATCTGGCGCTTGCCCAGACCTTCGACATCAACCTCCTCCACGTTCGAGGGTAGCGAATCGTCCTTGGGCGCGGTTTGGGACGTGGATTCGGCCGCCACAGACTCATCTTTAGACTCATCTTTGGGTTTCGCGCTCGCCTTAGCGTTGGCCGATGCCGCCGCTTTTTCGGCCCGCACCGCACGCGCTTCGGCAGCTTTGGCCCGCTGCTCCGCCGCACGCACCGCGCTCTCTCTCCTTCCGGGCGCGCTCTGAGCCACCGTGGTCGTCGGTGCAGTTGCCACCGGCTTCGGACGCAGCGGCCCGGACAGGATCACCAGGAACAGCCACGCCGCGCCGAACACACCGCACACCCGACCGCGTGTCGCCTTCTCTTTGAACAGAAAAGCGAACGTCTTGGGGCGAAACAGGCCAACCAGCAGCGCAAAGAAGGCGAACACGCTGAGCGTCGAGACCAGCGAATAGATCCCGCTCGGCTCAGCGGTTTGTGCACCAGTGCTCTGAGCGTGCGCGACTTGCACCAGAGCGCCATTGAGGAGCAGAAGCGGCAGCGCGCGCACCGAACGGCGCAAACGGGGACGGCGAAGTGGTTTGATGTTGAAAGGAAATTGCATGGTGTGTTTGGGGTTCAGGATTCTGGGGTTAAGCAGATATTTAGTCCGATTCCGACTCAGCATCTGCGGCGCGAAATATTTGGCAGGTCGAGAGCTGGTGCAAAGTGGCGGGAATGTAGAGGATATTGAGTCGTATTACGACTCATGCAGGGCGCGGCTTTAGGCTTTTGGCATGGCTCAAAGCGTCTATTCCCGCCCCTACCAAGTCTTTCTGCAGCAGTTGCGAGCAGCACGCGAGGCGTCGGGACTGACCCAGCGCGAGGTAGCCGACAGGCTCGGGCGTTCGCAGAGCTTCGTTGCCAAGTGCGAGCAGGGGCACAACCGTGTCGATGTTGCGCAGCTGGTCGAGTTCTGCCGCGTGCTGGGTGTGCCCTTGGTGAGCTTCATGGAAAGCTACGCCGCGGCGCTCGAAGCCGAAGATTCTGGCAAGCGGCAGTAGGTCGTGGTTGTGGGTGTCTGGATGAAGGGAGAGTGTTTTGTTGTTTGCATGGTGGAAACGGCGCCGGTGTATGGCGTCATATAAAAGTAAATCCCACCGGAATTTCGGGCACAATTAGGTCTTGTTCCCAAACATTTGGAAACGTGAAGCAACCAGCTAACGGTCCCTTCTGTGCCCTCGTCAAAGCGACTCATATCACAAAATCATTTCAAAAGAGCCGCCTCACGAACCCAGTAGCTTTATCGCCCACAGCCGGTCGCCCGCACTGAACGCCCCGACCGGTACCACGGTTCTCTTCTGGTAGGGCGCGCAAATGCGGGGCTGGTCGTCGATCACAATGTAGCGCGTCGCGCCGGGATGCGCCTCCAGCCACGCCGCGATCTCGCGCCCCTTGCTCCACTTCTCGAACGTGACCTGGAACATCAGGTCGCCCTGCTTCTCTGCCGAGCGATAAGCACCCAGGTCGCGCGTTTCGCCTATCACCACAATCTCTTTGTCGAAGCCGTGCGCCAGGAGCATCTTGTGCAACGCCTTCACCGAACCCGAGTAGCGAAACGATGTGGTCAGCACCACCACCCCCGTTTCCAAGCACAGCCGGTTGAGTTCCTGCATCGCCTCTGGGCACCACTCGCCACCTTGCAGCACCAGCACGCCGTCGAAGTCCAGAAAGATCACCGGCCTTGTTGCGGTGTCAGTGGTTAAGGCTATGGCTGTCGGGGCAGAATTTGTCATTTGGGTCATCACCAAAAAGTGAAACCCACCGAAATTACGCGCACAATAAAGCCTTAGCCGTTCAACCCTATTTTGGGGCATTATCCGCCATTTATCGAGTCGCCGGAGAAGATCGAAAGCTTTTATTGAACATCGCGTCGCAACCGCGCGCGATTGCTGAATCTAATCGAAAGAACAAGAATACGCCATTTTTGGTTAAAGATTCTGACTTTTACTGATCGTTCCAAGTCCGGTTGAACAACCGCTCCTCTTTGTCAACGCAGGCAACGGCTTGTACACGCGCTTCAGAGTTGAGAATCGTGATCGGCTCGGCCGCGCTGTAATTGCGCATCCGGCATCCAAACAGTGTGATGGTGGCGCGATCTTCACCACGGACCAGCAGATAATCGCTGGACTCACCCAGCGTTGAAATTGCGAGGTTGGGACCAGAAAACGCTTCGACGTTGGTAATCGAAGTGTGTCCGCGCCCTTCAATGATAAAGGGATGGATTTCGCTGATGCTTCGCCCCACGTTAGCGATAATCGAGCCCTGGGCAATCTGCCAGTTGCGATTGAAAGTGTTGCTTCCCTTTTTATGGACGCCAACCGTAACGCAGTCGAGGTTGAAGTTGGTGAGTTGCCCGTAACTTTCGGCTCCCAGCGAAATTCCGCCATAGACCCCAAAAGTAAACACGTCGATTAGCTGCGCGTTGTCGGTGTAGTCGATGGCATAGGAAAACGAACCGCGCGCCACGACGGCATCAACAACGGCCTTGCTGAATTGGCCGCGAAACAACCGCTGATTGGCGGGATTGACGTGGCAGTGCAAAATGCGCGGAATATCGTAACAATGGCTGAGGCGGATGAACTGCCCGCTGAGCGGATAGCCATAGCAGTGCTCGAAAAGGATCTGTTCGCAAGGCGCAGCGCGCGTAGCGTTGAAATCCATCGCGATATATTCGCCGTAAAAAGTCAGACCCGAAAGCGTCACACCCTGTGCCGGATTAGCTGGCGACACCTGAATTGTAGGCGGATAAGCAATGATTTTCGCCGGGTCGTTCACCGTTTGCTTGGGATACCAGAACTGAATTCCACGCACCTGGGTCGCGCTTTCAACAGTGAGAAACGCTTGTTTTTTGTCTTCAATACTAAAAACGCTGCCAACAGGCTGTGCTTTTGTTGGATGTTTGGTGCCGCGCCCGACTGGGCCGTGAACCCCAATGAGCGATACGTTTTGTTTTAAAATCAGGCCACCATCAACACGATAAGGCTCGTTTGCAGGTTCGACCCAAAGTGAAGCCCCGCGCGGCGACGCCCAGTCAATAGCCCTTTGCAGATTTCGCTTGTTTTGCGCGGGGGTGTTGGCCGGTAAAACCCCGAAATCACGGATATTACGCCCTTGAGCAATGGGCGGCGCTGCGGTGGAGGACGAAATCGCGCAGCACAAAAACAGGCACGATATGGCTACAGCATAGAGTGGCTTCATCTCAATTAAGGGCGTTGTTTTGGCAGAACGAGCTAGCGAGTTACTTTTTAATCACTCTCTTCTCACCAAAACTACGTATACCGTATTAGGGGCACCAACCCAGCGGACAATATGGGGATGTGCCGGTGCGATGTGTTCCCATAGTTTGCTCGATTCACAAAGCATGTGGTTACAAAAATATTCACGCAAGGCACTTCTATCCACTCGATGAACATTATTTAGGGGCAGTCTCTCCTGCCGTGAGGAAATCCTAAGTACTTCAAGTTAGTTTTCGCCTCATTCATATCGAAAAGTGGCAGCGTTTCGTTCTTCGCGCTGCCCCACAAGGCCCGATATGTTCCCTCTGCCACCATCCGTTTCGCCGCGCCCCGCTGCGCTCTTTGCGCTGCTCTTTTGCACCGCCTACGCGCAGCAGTTTGCAGCTTTCGCACTCGGAGTCTCTCCATGAGCCGCACTACTTCGCCCACTTCAGAGCCAAAAGCCCAAACTGAGGCTGAGGAGTTTGTTTGGCCACAGTTCAACCCTTCAACCGGTTATCGCCGCTTCATCGAGCGCCTGCGTTTGGCCCGTTTGGAGCGCGGGCTGTCCATCGCCGAGATGTCGGACGAGGTTGGTCTCACATTCAGGTTGGCACACGAGTTCGAGAATATAGTTGCGCCCCTGCCCTTTGAATGGCTGGAAGTCTGGTGCCAGACCGTCGGAGTCCCCTTCAACGACTACATCGCCATCTACCGCGCCGATCAGCGCGAGTGGGACGAGCGCCAAGCTCTCCTGGAAATCGAAGCCGAAGCGTTCGCGCCTGAAGCACCCGCCCCAACAAGCGTAAACCGTGGCTCCGGCATCTGGCAGCACCTGCGTTCTGTGGCGGCTCATATTGCCAAACGTTTCGCCTCACGCTTTTCCACAGCTTAGAAACAACTCATAGAGCTTGGATAATTTTTGATGCAGGTTAGCTGGCGTAGGGCGGTTCGGTCAATGAGCACACAATCCGCACATAAGCGAGAACTGCCACTCATTCGCTCACCATTGTGAGATTTCCCGCCCCATTTCCCTCAAGCTAAAGGGCACAACTCCCCTGCCCCGTCTTGAGCGACTCATATCTCACAGAATAATTACAAATTCGACTTGAGACATCTAAGCCTCTCCCTACTCGCTTAAATCGGGGCACGGCCTGATAATAGGGGCGGCAAAATCGTGCTTCGCCGCCTGAGCGCTCAGATGGTGCGTGACCTGCTCGACTAGCGAGTGAAACAGACCGGATTGCAGGCACTATCGCCGCATGACCTGAGAAGGGGTTTTATTTCAGAGTTGCTCGAAGCGGGCGCCGATTTGAGCGTCGTACCGCAACTCGCGGGACACGCTTCGGTGGCCACGACCACACGCTATGACCGGCGCGGAGAAAAGGCTAAGCGCAAAGCGGTCGCTCTGCTTCATGGGCCCTTTCAAAAGTGAAACACGCATCGGAAGGTTTCTGACTCTGCAAGCGTCATGGTCTAATACTCAGTGCTGGAGCGATGCTGGGCTCTGGGATTTTTGGGCTTCAGCTGGAGAGGCACTTTCTTCTTGAAGACGCGTCAGCACATCGGCGCCGTGTGTGCGGGGATCAATCTGCTTGTCAATCCAGCGCACCGTCCCCTCTTTGTCGATGAAGACGCTCATGCGCGCCGCCATCTGCTCTTTAGATTGCACGGCGCCAAAGGCGAGGGAGATTTTGCGGTCGGTGTCGGGGATAAGTGGAAAAGGCAGCTTCAAATGCTGGGCGAAGGCGCGCTGACCTTTGGGGCCGTCCGCCGCATCGGTAGAGACCGCCCACACCTCGACGCCCTGCTTTTGCAAGTCGGAGTAGGAGTCGCGCAGAGAGATCAACTGGTCGGTGCAGTTGCCGGTGAAGCACTTGGGGAAAAGGGTGAGCAGCAGGTGGCGTTTGCCGCGCAGGTCGGCGAGGCGGCGCGGACGGTTGAAGGCATCGACTACGCTCAGGACAGGCACCTTCTGGCCAATGATGATTGGAACGACTGGAAGTTGGTTACTACCGTTTTTTGGTGCTGCCTTTGGAGCGGCGTTTAGGGTAGTTGGACGGCTCATCAGGGCGGACAAGGTCAAGAATAGCGCCAGCCGTTTAGAACACGATTGCATTGATAGTTATTTTACCCCCACCCGAAACCAAGTCGTAGGTGAACGCGCGTGGGCGTATCGGCCACATTGCGGCTCTCGATTCTCACCAAGCGGTCAGCGTCGTCGTAAGTGTAAAGCGTCCTGGAGCCGTCGCTCGCCGTCGCCTGGATGAGGTTGCCGCTCGCGCCATACGCGAAGCCGCTGTTCTGCGCCTCGTCGCCACTGACGCTGGTGGAACTCGCCACGATCTGGTTGAGGTCGTTGGGCGTGGTGCGCGTGAGGGTGCTGCCACTGATGCTGATGTTCTCCGCGCGCGTGCGGTTGCCCATGCTGTCGTATTTGAAGCTGTTGGTGTAGTCCGAGGAGGCGGCTCCGCCTCCACCCATTGAGGTAGAACGCTCACCCACCAGTTGATCCACCGCATCGTAGAAGTAGCCGACCTCCTGAGGCAGGGACCCGTCCAGGCTCGCTCGCATGCCGGTCTTCACGTCGCGGTCGTCGTAGCCGTAAGCGTAACTCGCCAGGTTGCCACCGCCTCCGGTGAGGTTCTTCACCCGCGTGAGGCGGTGCAGGCTGTCGTATTCCTGCTCGGTTCTGGTGCCGTTGGGCAACTCCAGGCGAGAGAGCATCTCGGTGGCGCCCACGTAGTTGTAGGTGAAGGTGCCAGCGCCACTCGTGAGCGTCCCATCGTGGGGTAGTTGATCCCCGTCAGGTTCGAGTTGGCGTCGTAGGAGTAGTTCACCGTTCGACCACGCCCGTCGGTCGTCGCGCTCACCAGCCCGCCGCTATAGGTGGTCGTCTCGCTGGTGCCGTGTTGCGGTTCTCGATACATGTCAGGCAATCTTCAGCCTCATTAGATGGTTAGTGTAAATCTTCTCTTAAAGTCAATGGTAGTTCATGAATTAAAACTGGTCGAATTTCCGCAGTTGGATCTGGTCGGTTACCCTGTAAATCTGCAAACCATCCACATTCAGGACAAACAAGAATAAACTTATGGGATGAGGGGTTTATCCAGTAACCCAAGTAACCCTCTTCACAGATGGGGCAAGTTTGCCCCTCTGTAGCAACAGCAAAACCCGCCAATGCCGACTCAAGTAGATCGGCTGCTTCACGGGCAGTTTTCACATCTATTGATAAAACGTATTTGAGTTGTCTGGCCGCTTCGGCAGGTTTCTGATTGACGAATTCGTGCGCTTTACCTTCCAACAGCAAAGAAAGAACTGGCTGTCCTTTTGCGAATTCGGATCCTATTCCCAATCTGTTTTGCTGAATCCATTCCTTGATAACATCAAGAATCTTTTGAGAATCCTGATCGTTGATAGTTCCAACTTTACTTTTTAGTTGTGCCCACAGTAAATTTATTCTTCGATTTGAGAGATGACTCATATGACCCAGGTTCTCCTACAGGGTATCTTTTCCGAGTGAGTGTTAGGCGTATTTTTTGGCTTGTCTGAGGTTCCAGTGATGGATGAACCAGTGGAGTCGAGCCTGGAGCCAGTGGAGCGAGCGCGCAAACGCCAGAGATTTGCGAGTGAGGTAGGACACGCCCTGGCGCAAGGCGTTGTTGGTGCCTTCGACGGGTGAAGTCTCACCCCAGGTCTCAGGGTCACGCTTGAGGCAGCGAGCGTGCTGAAGAGGCGCCTTTTGCAAAAGCGACTGATAAACGCGATAGCCATCGGTGAACACCAGATCATCGCGCCAGGGCAGAGGCACCTGCTTCCACACCATCTCGGCGCTCTGGAGGTCACGCCTGCCGACAAAGAAGGCCAGCACCTGCAAGTTGCGCCGCGACAGCACGATCCAGATCCACACTGCATTGCGCTTGGCCCACACGAAGCTCCACAACTCATCAAGGATCACCTCGTCATGGCCCTTATGGGGCATAAGCGTCTCGTCTAAAGCAGGCAAGGCTTCTACGTTTTTTTGAGCAGCTTATACACAGTGTTGGGCGAGACCTTAAACGTGCGGCAGATGCCGATCAGGGGCGTCTTCTCCAACAGCGCCCGCCCGATCATCTCCGCCTTTTCCTGGCTCAAAGAGCGCGACTTGGGAGAAGGTGTGAAGGCCCGACGGCACACGGTGCAATACAAGCGCTCGCTGCCCTGCTGGGTGCGGCCATGACGGCGAACCCGACTCGATTCCCCGCAGTGAGGGCACGACAAGGTGATGCTGACCATGATCTACAGATTACTCTTTCACACACGATTGGAAAAGATACCCTCCTACAGGGCGTAACACAGAAACTTTGCCTACTGCATCAGAAATAAAAACGTCTTAATCAGATTGAAGAAATTTAAACATGAGGACGGCAAAATTATCACTATGACTACGAGTGATTTACTTCTACAAGCGTCTGACAAATTATCACAAACATGTCTGGCCCTTAGTTAAGCAACTACACATCAGACACGTTTGTGGCTAACTTGCTATTTACGACTGGTCGGACTGCCGTTGGTATCCCTCACCCGATTGGCAATCCGAAATTCTGCCTCCACTCGAGGGTGTGACGCAGTGGCGGGCTTTGGAAGAGTAGCAGGTCAAAAGAAATTTTGTTTTTTGTGACGTGCTAGCATATCGTTCAGTCAGCGAAATCAGAATTGACCACGAAAGCATCTTGGGCTACGCCGGAGAAGGCATCTTGCGCCGCGACGAAATCGCCGTCACGCAGATACTCGCGCCATCATTCCATGAACTCATCAACCAGCATCTGCAGGCTAAAAATCGCAGCCTGAAAGGCGTCGCGCCTGACGGCTTGCGAGTTCCACCACCGTCCGAATTATTCAAGCTATCAGAGCCTGGGCGCGGCCAGATCGCGCGAACCGCGACGGCCTAATTTCCCAGAAGGATGATTGCGCGAAGTCGAAAACTGCGAAGTTAAAGCCCGTCTGTCACGCACCGCTGCGTCTCGCTTGTGTTCCTCGAAAGATGTCCAAATCAGCTTAATCCCTGACACTCACTTAGCACAACTACCGATTTCGCGTGCCGTCATTCAGTTTTGTTTTTCCCGCATTCAAGGGTATAATCTGGCTAGTTCCGTGTGGGCTTGTGTCAAGCATGAGCCCCAGAGGGAATCTTCCACTCCGGCCTGGGACGGTGAGCGAACTTGAAAGGTGTCTCGCTTTATCAGAACAGCCGCCAGCCCCATATTTTGTAAAGGAACGTGCCCTTCATGGCCAAATCAAATCGCTCCGTCAGGCCAATTCTGCTGCTGTCCTGTGTTTTGTCGTGGCCTCTGGCGCCGCTGCATGCGAGCATAGAACCCGTACCAATCCCCTTGCCGGGCACAGGGACACTGCTGGGCGCGGAAGCGGCTTTAGACCAGATCAACGCTCGCAAGTCGACCGCAACACCGTCGGCAGTTGCAGATCCTTTGGCCGAGTTGAAGCGCCGCCTCGCTGTCTTTCGCGAGAGCAATCCGAGGATGGCTCCCGACCAGGCTGCCCGCGCGTGGCTTGACCTGGCGGATCGCTTCGTGGCTATCGCAGTAAAGCCCCCGCAGACTGCTGTGGAAGCGCCACCGGTTACCTTCTCCCAGATCATCGAGGTGTTGCCTTCGCCCGCCGCGTGGCCCGCATTGGCGCGCATCGTCGAAGCCAGACAACCGCACAAAACGAATTCCCCGCGTGACCTCACCCTTTCGCTGCTGGCTCATGTTTTGACCGAAGAAAAAGCCAAGCAGTGGAAGGACCTGGCAGCGCTTCGTGTTCAGTTGGATCGCGGCGGCAACGGTGGTCGCCTCGAGGGGCACTCCCACCAACTCGCTGTCGCCATGGCCATAGTTTCAGGCGATAAACAGCGCCTCTTACAGATAACCAACAGTGCCACTCGCGGAGCAAAGGCGACTCCGCGCGCTGCCGGCAAACATTTGCAAAGTGTCAGGGTGCTGCCGGACCTGGTCAGTCTGCAGGGACGGTCTAAAGCCGAGGCGACGTTGCGACAGGCGCTTCTGACCGGCACTGCCGAGTTGGACATTCCCCTGGGCGATGAAACGCGTCGGCTCGCGCGGCAATTGGCCCTTTCTCTGGCTCCCCGGTTGCGCGCTCCTCAATGGCGGTTAGCCCAATCCACCGATTCCACTAGGCTGTTTAAAGCAATGGAGGCACGCTTCGTCACCCCGGGCGTTTCCGCGGCCAGCGCCGGAAAGCCTGCAGGCGCCGGTTCGCGCCAGAACAATGCCTCCGCGACCGCCAGCCCCTCTTTTCGTCTCGCACGGACTTACTATCTTCTGGGCCTGATCGCGCAGGGGCGCCAGGCCGACTCGGTCAACCTTGCGACGCGGCTGGCGCGTTACAACCAACTGGGCGAGATACCGCCGCAGGCGCTTGAGTCCCTGGACAAAGCTGGCCACACCCTCGCACTCAATTATTTCTTGCGCGACATGCTAATGCGCAACCCGTCGCTTCCTTTGTGGGGCACCTATATCACCACAGCGGCACGGGCGGGACGCGCTGATGTGATGCTCGCCATGGTGCGTAAGTCCGTCAACGGCAAAGGCCTGAAGCCCGCGCAGGTGATGATGCTTCGTGCGCGCCTTTACCAGGCTTTGCTGGCTGCGGACCGCGTGGATGAAGGAGTCGGTGTCCTGCGCGGGCTGTTGGTCGCTTCCAAAAACACGCGGAACCAAGGCTCCCAGGCTGGCTACGCGTCGCAACTGGTTCGTCTGGGAAAGGTGACAAACCGTCCGGCGTGGGTTGCAGAAGGCCTGCGCGTTCTGCCCGCGAGGGCCAATCCTTACGAAGATATGTACGCCGGATACGCCGGATACGAGGGCCGTGGGCGCATTGCCATGCTGATCGAGGTCGGACGCGACGGCGAAGCGGAAAAGGATCTGGTTGCGGCGGTGAAACGTGTAGCCGCCAGCAACGAGTCCGCTGGCACCGCTACAGCGGCGCGCGCGTACCGATTTCTCCAGCCGGGGCTTGGATCTCAAGCCGAACTTACAGCGCTGGCGGGCATATACCACCGACGTGGTCGCCATCGGGACGTGCTTGATTTGTTGGAAGGCGCACAGTGGTGGGGCGCCAAGGATCTGGGGGAGATCTTGACGGTTACGGATTCCGCAGGCACTCCACTCGGGTATATGGCTGCAGCTGCACTTGCCGCAGTTGGGCGCGAGGAGGAATCTCTCGCCGTCACGCGTGCGCTCCTGAATACGGCTAATGGCTACGATCCGGGCTATGCCCTGCTCGTGAGGTTGCTTGGCGAGAAAAGCCTTCCAGTGCTGGACGAGTTATTCGCGCAGGATCGCTTTGAGGAGCGCCCCCTCATCTGGAAAGCCGCACAACTTCTGAAGGCGAAGCGGCTTGAGGAAGCCGAAGCTGTCGCCCGTCAGGCAATCGCGATTGACCCATCCGATGGTGAACAGGGTAAGGGCGACCGTATGCGCGTTTACGCAGTTTTGGCGGATATCCGCGCCGCACGGGGCGATGCCGCTCAGGCCGCAACCTTTCGCGGTGCCGTGAAAGCCATCCGCCTTTCTGAGTCAGCGGATGACTTCTACTCCGCCGGGCTGCTGTCGCGGGCGATCAAGGTTTACAAGCAGGCGCTGACCCACTTCTCGGATGCCTACTGCATCCAGTCGCGCCTGGCCATTCAGCTCGCTGCTGCGGGCAGGATGCAGGAGGCGACCGAGCATTACACCCGCGCCTACGAGCTGATGCCGGATTCGTTTGGTCGTATGGAAAGCCACTGCTTCGGCTGCGAAGGCGCCTTCCAGGGCCAGAACGCGGCGACACTGGCTGACTCCGTGTTCAAACGCCTGCTGGTCAAATCTCCAAACAAGCCGCAGTTGCATTATCTCGTCGGGTATCTGCGGAGCGAGCAGAAGCGGCCCGCTGAAGCCCTCGTTCACTATCGCCGTGCTACTCGGCTGGACCCCGATTACATCAACGCCTGGAGCAAGATACTGGAAACCGGTGAACAGATGCAACTGCCTCAAGCAGATCGTGACGCGGCAGTGTTGAACCTGCTACGACTGGACCCCACCTTTCGCCACAGCGCCCCCAACGTGTCGCAGGCGACCAATTTGAAACAGCTCTGGCAGGCCCTGACGGTGGCTCAGCAAAAGCGTGAACTGCTTCGCCCTGGCGCCCTATTGCCCCTTACGGCCAGTATCCCAGTGGCGGCCAAGCTCGCTGAGGAACGAACCAAGCAGCTACAAGAATACGGCGTTGATCCGGGGGAGTTAGAGAGCATGTCGTCCGAAGGCGTTCATGGCGCTTCGACGCACTATTACCAGCCGGGCCGAATGATTTCCCGTCAGATCGTCATCGCGGCGCTTGTGCAAATCATGGACGCGCGTCTTCGGCAAGGCTTAATGAGCGCATTCAGCTAAATTTGCAACTTAACGTTTGGCTGTTTGGGAAAGGGGAAGGGGAAGGCGAGCGTGCCTTTACGAAACGGCATGCGACGTGGGAAAGACTATGCAACGAACCTTTTTCACCAGGACTCTGACGGGAGCAGCTTTAGCAGCAGTCCTCTCTGGTCCCTCCCCGGCAACTGTGAGCAGCCACGGAGAGTCTGGCGTATCTTTCGTCAAGGCAGTGTTTGCTGCACCACCCCGGACCAAAGCGACACCGCAGAAAGTTCGCTGGCACACTTCACTCCCAAGCGCTACGCAGGAAAGCCGACGCAGCGGCAAGCCCATATTTGCTTACTTCTATGCCTCGTGGTGCGCCCCCTGCCAGAAACTTGAAAAGCAAACCTTTCCGAATCCGAAGGTCATCGCTGATTCACGAAAATGGGTGATGCTCAAGATCGATAGCGACAAACAGGCGGAATTAGCGGAGCACTATGGAGTAAGCAGTTTGCCGACGATGGCCGTTCTCGAGACTAACGGCGATGCTGTGACGAGCACCGGGGGCTTTCTCAGTGCAGGAGAACTCGTCCAGTTCCTGCGCGGCAACGAGAGCACTATGAAACAGTCCTTAAAAGCGCGTGCGCAGGCGCGTACAAAAGATCGCAGGTGATTCTGCGATCACTTCAACCGCCTGGTATCTGTCTTAAACGTGTGTTACGGCCGTAACTTGCTGATGATTGTCCCGAGCTGGATTCGGTGAGTTACTGCTGGGCTCAATCCCTCACCTTCGAATATTCTTCATTACTTTAATCCTGGCGACACTCATTCAAGACAGATACCCACGCCAACGATCCTAATAGTAACCCATAAGGAGAACGACTCGATGAGATACTTTAGGCTCTTTCTGGGTGTATGCTGGCTTGCTTCGGCGTGTCATTTTGCCCAGGCTCAGCAATCTCCTTCCAATGTAACCATGCGCCCGCAGAGGCAGCATATCACGGACTGGTCTTGGATTAACAAGCCATGGACTGGTGACAGTTCGCCCTATGTGCGCGTGACTCGCCGTATTGATGCTGCGTTTACTGACAGAAAGCAGATTGAAACAGGGACACAAAAGTATCGGGACGCCGCCAAAGCTAATCCGTTGGATCCGGTGGCCCAATACGCTTGGGGTTACGCTTGCTTTGTAGGGCGTCCTACTAGTGTTCCAGTTGAAGGCCGTGACCTCTCAAACGTCGCCATGGCCTTATCTCGACCGGCTTCTCCAAACACCTATGAGTATGCTCGCCTGCGTTTCATCGTCACGGTGCGCTGGCGACCATACTTGCAACTCAAACCTTTAGGAATACGCCTTTTAAAGCGTAATCCTGAGGAGTATCAGGTGAAACGCGGTTTGATAAATCTTCTTGTTGTTGGTTCTAAATCAGAACGGCAACAAGCGGTGACCTATGGTCAACAGCTCGTGCGCGCATACCCAAATCGGGCAGGCTCCTACGCTTCTCTTGGTTGGGCCTATGACATCATGTTCAATAAACAAAAAGAGGCTTCTACAGGTGACAAAGCGATTGCTGATTATCGCAAATTTATCGTTCTCTCGAAAAGCCCAATTGCTCGTCAGGGTGCTGAACGCAGCATCCGATTGATCAAACAAGAACAAGCGCAGTTATAGGGATGCACGTCCCTGAGACCGTTGAAATAGCCAAAGAACTGAAGTGAGCGAACCGAAACACGCAAACTCGACATAAAACGAGCTATCTGACGTCGAACAGGCGCTACAGGTGAGGTTGCCGGACTGAGTCGCCTCACTTTTGTCCTGCTCTCTGTCCATAACTCCTCAAGTAGACGAAACTAACTGAATTGGAGGAGTTTTGTCTATGAATGAGTCCTGGCCTACTGACAGCCGTTTCGTGCAGCAAGAGTGTGATGAGACGGAGCAACCTCTTCCTGAAGCTTTTCAACGCCTGCAAGCTGTCACCGACGCAGCACTCTCCTCAGTTTCACTCGAAGAGTTACAGAGAAACCTCCTGCCTCTCATTCGGGACCTGTTGTCGGGAGACGTAGCCATGTTGATGCTACAGACTCACGACGGAGGGCACTTACAGCTATGTTGTTCCAGTAGCGTCGAGAGTGGTTTTGAACAGTATGAAAATCGTCACATTTTGATCCCTGTTGGTGAAGGTGTGGCGGGACGGATTGCGGCGGCTCGCAAGCCCCTGACCTTCCCCGATCTCGCCCAGACACAAGTCATCAATCCGGTGCTCCAGGAGAAAAATGTTCATTCCCTTGTCGGCGCCCCGCTGATGATGGCAGATCAGGTCGTGGGAGTCATTTATGTCGGGAAATCCACCGTACATCATTTCCCCCATGAGGATGAGAGGATTTTGCAGTGGATGGCAAATCGATTCGCCCTCGCCTTCGAGCGGGCGCAGCTTTATGAAGCGCTGCGGGCCGAAGGACAACGTAAGCACGCGATCTTAGAGGCCGCTTTGGACTGCATCATTATGATGGATGGAGAGGGCCTGATCTTAGAATTCAATCCCGCTGCCGAGCAAACTTTTGGCTATCGTCGAGAAGAGGTTATTGGCCAACCTTTAGCCGAGTGCATCATTCCTCCGGCCCTGCGACAAAAACACCATGAGGGCCTGGCAAAGTATTTGTCGACCAGGCAAGGCCCCGTTCTCAACAAGCGCATCGAGATCATCGGGATGAAATCTGATGGGACCGAGTTCCCTGTTGAATTAACCATCGTGCCCCTGCACTTAGCCCATGAAGTGGTTTTCACTGGCTATATTCGAGACATCACAGAGCGTAAAGAAAATGAAGCGCAAAGGGAATACCTTCTGACTCAGGAGCAGGAAGCCCGCGCCGTGGCTGAATCCGCTAACCGCGCTAAGGATGAGTTTCTGGCTATTGTTTCCCATGAACTCAGGACACCACTCACTCCCATCATCGGCTGGACCAGCCTGCTCCAGTCCAATCCGCAGCAGTTCTCTTCTCCGGAATCTCTGCAGCAGGCTGTGGGTGTAATCGAGCGCAATGCACGTTCTCAGGCCCAGTTGATCAGTGATCTTCTGGATGTCTCACGCATCGTTACCGGCAAGTTGTCTCTGGACGTGCGATCTATCGAATTGCACCCGGTGATTGAAGCGGCTCTGGAAACGGTGCAACCGGCCGCCGATGCCAAGGGAATCAAGTTACGCACCTTTCTTGACCACAACGCTGGGATTATCAAAGGTGATTCTGATCGTTTGCAACAGGTGGCTTGGAATCTGCTTTCCAACTCCATTAAGTTCACCCCCAAAGGTGGTCGCGTCGAAGTCATTTTGGAGCGAGTCGATTCCAGCGTGGAATTGACAGTGCGCGATAACGGAGAGGGCATTGATCCTGAATTCCTCCCTCACATCTTTGATCGATTCTTGCAGGCCGATACTTCAAATACACGCCAGCATGGAGGTTTGGGATTGGGCCTCTCTATCGTGCGTCATTTAGTTGATCTGCACGGAGGTGAAGTGACCGCCGAGAGTGCTGGCCTTGGTCGGGGAGTGTCTTTCCGTGTGCGCCTCCCCTTGCTTGCAATGGTGCATGAGACGACACCCATGGGCCAGCCTATCACCGATGACGAAACGACACCTATCAACGCCGATGTCAGCTTTATTCATGAAGCCAACCACGGCACCCCCCGAAATCTGCTGGATGGGCTGCGAGTGTTAGTGGTGGAAGATGAGGCGGATGCTCGTGATCTGATCGTCACGGTTCTCCAGGGCTACGGCGCTCAAGCGGAGGCGGCCTCTTCAGTGGAGGAAGGGTTTCAAAAGCTGAAGCAGTGGCGGCCTGATATCTTGGTCTCCGATATTGGTATGCCTCACGAAGACGGCTACTCGCTGATGCGCCGAGTGCGTGCCTTATCACTATGGGAGGGCGGAAAGACGCCCGCGATTGCCTTAACAGCTTACGCTCGCATGGAAGATCGTTTCAAGGCTCTTTCCTGTGGCTTCCAGAATCACGTGGTAAAGCCAGTCGAGCCAGCAGAGTTGGCCATTACCATCGCCAGTATTCTGGGTCGCGCAGTAACTTGAGGTATCTACACGTCACCCCTGAAGACAGTGCTGCTAAAGTGCTTTCAGGTCAGGACTTGCCTGTTGAGGCCAGCTCGCGCGAACCGTTCCGCCCTAATTTTCACAGAAAACGTGCTATCTGGCTTCTCCAAGCGTAGCCAACATCTCTGCCCTGCACGTCATTGGGTTTCGTGAGTCGCTCATATCTCCAACTGCCCTCTCCGCGCACTCTTTCAGAGTCAAATTCCCCGCCTGGTTCGCCGGTATGCACAGCATGGAAGATCAACCCTGCAACAGAAAAGCCGAGACTTCTCCCCACCATGCCGCCCGCGGATCATAATCGAGGGTGTTATGTCCCGCACCGTGCTGAATCCACAGCTTCTTCGAGCCGCCGTAGCCGTCGAAAAGCGCCTGACCAAACCGCGTGGGCACGTTCTCATCTTGTCCGGCCAGCAAAACCGCAACAGGGCCAGAGTAGCTTTTTAGAGCCTTCGCCGCCTCGTATTTATCCTGCAAGACAAGGCGAACCGGAAACATCGGAAAGAGGCCGGCCGCGACATCTGCGGTGCTGGTGAAAGGCGTGATCAGGAACAAGCCCCGAACATCCCTTGGGTGCTTGGCCGCCAGCAGGCACGCCACGCCACTGCCCAGAGATTCGCCTGTAAGGTAGAGAGGTCGCGTGTCGTCTTTCCGCAATTCCTTCACGGCCGTATCTGCTGCCGCGATGATCTCGGTCTGGTTCGCGTTGCCGCCGCGAGAGCCATAACCTGGATATTCCAGGCAGTAAAAATCCCACGCTTGGCCCTCGCGCAACGCGCCCAGGCCGTCCATGAGATAGGTGCGCATGATAGCGTGCCCGCCGTTGCCGTGCAGAATCAGCATCCGGTTCGCTGCGCGCCTTTGCCCCTCGCGTTTCCAGCCGATAAGGACTCCCTGCCTGTCGCGCCAGGGCTGCACCTTCTGTGGTGGCGCGAGCGCCAGAAGTTCGCTTTCGTTTGCGTCGGATTGCAGCGAGAAAATGGCAAGACGAGGAGCTTAGCCTACCCTGAACTTAGCGACGGATGAGCGACACGATGAGGATCCATCGCCCCAGTCGCTTTTAGGGCGAAACGCCCGTGGCGCCCCAAACTTGATGGTTTTTGTCCTCAAATCCAAGAGTTTTGGCTTCATTGGCCAGCTTGACGCCTTCGGCCTTGCGTCCCGTGAGAGCCAGAAAACGCCCCAGATTCGCTGCGTTGTAGCCGTCGGGACGCAGCTTGTAAGCGAGGCGATAGAGCCGTTCGGCCTCGGCGTTGTTGCCATCCACGAAATACGTCAGGTCGGCTAGACCGTTGACGGCACTGGCGTTCTGTGGGTTGATCTTGAGCGCCGCATGGTAAAGCGGGCGCGCCTTGGCGTAGTTGCGGTCGTTGTAGTGATACCACTGGCCAAGCTCAGCGCAGATCGAGGCGTTTTTGGGCGCGGTTTTGTGAGCGGTTTCAAGAATCCACACCAGATCTTGGGTGCGCTCGGCGGCGCGCAGCACGTTGATGACATGATACGCGTTGAAGGGGAACTTATCGGCGCGCTTCGCGGCGTCGCGGGCAAAAGCAACATAACGCTCAATATCACCCGTCCACTTGGTCTGGGTGAGCTGCATGCCCCAACTGAGTGCCGCTGGGTTATTGGGGTCGAGTTGGAGCGCCTTGTCAAGCGCTGCCAGACCTTCATCAACATCCACGAAGGTCGCAGCGCTGGCCAGTTCGGCCCACATCAGGGCATCTTTGGGAGCCAGCCTGGTCGCCTGCAACGCGCTGGCGTAGCCGTTGGCGTAGATCGCATTGAGCTTCTGCCATTCGTCGCGCCTGACGTTGCGAGCGTAGCGCCCGCGCCGGATGTCGCCCGCCTGGTCCGCATGGGCGTCGGACAAAAACTGCCACATCAGCGCGTTTCGCGGCGCGGCGCGCACCGCGCGTTCGGCGTGCTGCACCCCTGCTGCGCCCTGGTTCCGACTGCTGGCCAGCTTCATCTCGGCGAAGGCCAGGAGGGCGCTGTGCGGATATTTCGCTGCCAGAGTTTCCAGAGGCGTAGCGAAAGGCACGAGGCGCTGCTCATCCTGATTGGCGATGTCGCTCCAGACCAGGGCGTTTTGCGGTGCCAGTCGCGCCAGGGTTCGCGCATTCTCGAACCAGGCGCTTGAATCGCGATTGTCGTTGAAGGCCAGACGTCTCGCGACAAGGGCCGCCAGCGCGTCCTTGTGCTGCATGGCCAGCAACTGCTTCGCGTCGGCGGGTGCCACCGTTTCCTCGTATTTCAGCTTGTGCGGGTATTTGCCCAGGAGCGCAAAGTCGGAGGCGGACAGCGAGGTTTTGGGCATCGCTGCCGCTTTGCCATCCACGGCTTGGACGAGCTTGGCCGCCATCGCAGGCAGTTGGGCGATAATTTTGTCTCTTCCACCCGTTGCTTGAAGTGAAAGCAGGGGCTTTTCGGGCGCTTTGGTGGTGTGAAGACTCAGCTCAAGTCGGAAGTTCTCCGCGCCCAGACGCCGAAGCCGCGAGGTCACGAAATGCGTCACGCCAAAGTAGTTGGCACCCTCATGCGCTTTGGGTCCCGTCAGCTGCGCGTTCGATACGCCCAGGGGTTGCTCCATGTTGCGGAAGGTTCCCCATGGCGCGCTTTGCTCCAGGGTAGCGTGTCCGGCGCCGTGCAAGTGCAGCCACCGCGTCAGGCCCGCTCCAAAAGCGTTGTCGCCTGGCGCATCGCACACTGGATCGAAGACCACCAAACCCGTTCCGCCCTGAAACGGTGTCAGCGCGCCGACGTAAAGCGCCGGATCAGCGTTTGTGGCCGCGACATTCTTGCTTTGAACCGCGTTTACCGCGATGCGTGCCACAGTGCCACATCCTGATAAAGAAAACGAAAGCGAGAAGGCAATGATGCAAAGAAGAGGTTTCATGTCGGTCGGGAGCTGGAATTGAGGGAAAATTCTTAGGTGTTGAAGGAGGGATAAAGGCGCAGGCCCAGATTCACGGCGTCTTTACGAAATTCATTTTACTTCGGTTTTTCCAACCGGTAACTCTCACCTCTGTTCGTAAAGGCACCTCGTCCCCTTCCACGCTGCCTTTTGGGTGCTTTCGTGAGTCGCTCATATCGAGAAACGCCCTCGCTTCTATCACGCGCCGAAGCCCCTACTTTCTCCGTGGTTCAGCCTGCATGGTGAGAGCCATCACGCGCAGCGCGAGATAGCCCAGGAGCAAACCGCCGCCGAATATGAGGGTCACGGGCACCGGATGCGGATGTGGTCCCGCGTCGACAAATTGCCCGACCACCGAGCGCAGCAGGCTCCAGGGGCGTGTCAGCGCATCCCAGCTGTTCCAGCGAAGGAAACGCCCCACGTAGATGCCAAACCCGCACAAAAGCAGCGATCCCGATACGACCAGCCAACCCATCGCCCGCCCCCGTTTCCTTTCCACCGCAGCGTGAATCTCGCCAAGCGAGAAGTAGCCCAGCAGCGTGCCGGCACCGGCGCACGACAGCAAGATCGCCAGTAGCAACCACTCCGGTAGAGGGGGGCGCGGCCTGAAGTGGATAAGGTCGGTGAGCAGATACGGCGCGTTGGGGAAAAATAGCAGCCACAGCACAAAGCAGCTGCCCACGAGCAGCGGACGCCGGGCCACCATCGCCGAGCGGAAGGCCGCGCTCCACACCAGGGGCACCGAGGCCAGAAACAGGTTCCACAGCAGCCCGACCGCCAGCCGATCCGACCCAACAGCGATCCAGTAGCTCAGTAGCGCCACACACCACACCAGCAACGCCGCCACCATCGCTAGCTTCTGTCTCTCCTTAGGCATCGTCATGGGGAACAGCTTACGCTGAGCCTGGTGAGTCCGTGACAGCGCTAAGGCAGAATCGCGACACAACTTGCCACAACTTCCCCGTTCTCCAAAGAGTCCCTCATTCGTTTACTCAATCCAGAACCGAGGACCCGCAGGTCATAACGCAAGAACAGACCGACCCTGCTCGTCATGTCCCTTCGCGAGTCGCTCATATCTCCAGCGGCATTCTTCCCCGTCACATTCGTTCACGCTTCCCTGCACTTGTGACAACCTTCTTTTACCCAAGATAATTTTCGCCGGCTTTTCCGTGGATTTTACTTTATATCGATAAAGTTTCATTCCCCAAGGAGCCCGAAAATGTCTATCAATCCGACAGTGCCGCAGGCACATCTTTCCACAGGTGCGGCCCGATGAGCCGCTTTAAACCCACACCCAGCTACACGCTCTTTCTCGACATGCTCACACAAGAGCGTCTCGACCGCGGCGTCTCGATTGAAGAGCTGGCCACCCGTCTCGAGCTTACGCCCGCCCAGGTTCAATCCTTTGAGCGTGGTGAGCGCCAGCTGGATTTCGTCCAGACCCGCCACTGGTGCATTGCGCTCGGCGTCCCGTTTCTCGATTTCATGCTCAGGCTCGACGCGGCGATCACCGCCCAGTCGAGCGACGACCAAGAGCCCCAGGGAGGTGCGAAGTGAGCAACCCTACCCCGCAAGGTTCTACCCCGTTCACGCCCAGCCCCGCTTACCGAATCTTCCTCGCACGCCTTATTAACACCCGTCTGGACATGGGCCTCTCCATCGAACAGCTCGCGCACAAACTCAATCTCACTCCCGCCCAGGTGACGGCATTTGAGAGTGGTGAGGCGCCGCTTGGGTTCATTGATGTGCGGAACTGGCTCCTCGCGCTCGACATGCCATTCACCCAGTTCACCCAGACACTCGATGACGAACTGCGCGCGAAACTCGACGCGGAAATGGAAGAGATTGAACCAGTGCACGAAGTACACCCAGCGCCCGAACCCAGCAAGTACACCCGCGCCGAGCCGCTCCCGCACCAGGTGCCAACCATCCAGGTGCTGTTCTTCGCGCCCGGTGCCGCTCCCGAAGTCCGCACCATCAAAAACACGCTCGAGGCCAAGCAGGAGCTGCTGGGCGGCCTCATCACCACATTTGAGACGGGCGTTGATGGAACCATCGGCGTGGCTAACGACGAGGCGCTCTTGGAGAGCATGCCGCTCAACCGCGTTGTGCCCGCAACGGGCGCGCACATCTTCGGCCCGCTCTTCGTTGCGGGCGACGCGCCGCCCAGCTTCCGTTCTCTCGTCCCACACGAACTCGAGCGAGTGCTCGATGCCCTCGCACCCGAACTGCCCCAAACCGAGTTCCCGCGCATCATCTCACAGCTTGAGGGCGGCCAAGAGTGGATGGACCTCTGGAACTAAGGGAAAGCAAGAGTGCGAAAAAGGGCGCGGCTTCCACCCGGGGGCTGCGCCCTCTTTGTCGTTTATAGAAGACTGAGTAAGATGTCCGATATATGCGGGTGAATACTAACCTACTCTGCGGCACCAAGTGGCCTCAACCGCAGCACATCAGGAGTGGCGACGTAGGTTCGTTGTCCCTCGAGAGCCCAGGCCCACAGAAAAGCTGGGCGAGTCGCTCTCTGCTTCCGTTTCGAGGCCCAGGGTAGCCCTTGAACTTGAAATCTGGTCTCACGCTTCGAATTCTGAAGGTCACAACAACTGACGACCTGCGAATTGGCCCCTCGTCCTCAATGTAGTTTTGAATACAGAGGTGACAGCGGAATAAGGGGACCCCCTCAGATTTTCAAGAGAAGCTTGATGCCAGCTATCACAGTGAATCCCAATGCCAGGTTCTGGAAGAGTTGCTGGTCGATGTGCCTGAGGAGCGTGCGCCCACACAGCGCACCTGCCACCGCGAAGGGCGCGAGAATCATATCCAGTGGCAGGGACGCGAAGTTGATGAGGCCCAGGTAGTAACTAAACGGAATCTTGAAGCAGTTCAAGATCAGGAAATACCAGGCGCCAGTGCCCATGAACTCCATCTTGGGCAGACGCATCGAAAGCAGATACAAAATCATGATCGGGCCGGCGGCGTTGGAGACCATGGTTGTAAAACCGGCTGCGAGTCCGATGAGAGCTGCGAGCCATAGCGTATGCGGCACGCTGTCTTCTTCGTTGCCTGCTGCCGCCTGGCGGCCTCGCCAGATCTGGAACACGACAATAACGAGGAAGATGGCGCCCATCAACTGGCCCACCTGTTGGTTGACCTGTTGCTGCAGCACGTGGCTGTTATTCAGGACCAGCAGAACCCCAAAACCGATGATGATACCGGCTGCAGCCCACGGGAACAAACGCCACAGGTGCGACCAAATGACGTGTTTGCGGTAGGCTGGTGCCGCCACCAGATCGGCACAGATAAGGAGGGGCAGAACGATGCCGGACGATTCCTGAGGCGGAAAGATGAGCGCGAAGAGGGAGATCGCAAAAATCCCAATGCCGGAGATGCCGGTTTTCGAGATGCCAATTAAGAACGCAGCGGCCACAGCCAGGGGCCACTGCCAGATTCCAAGGTGGTACAAAATGTTCTCGATTTATGCTTATAGCGCTTGGGCTTTGTGCCACCGAGCGCTTGTGGCCCGTTTTTAACCGCGAACGGCGAGCCCAAGCCGCGGTTGGCGGACTCGACACTCGGCAATCTGAGATGCGTTCACACAGGCCGGCTGCCAGGCTGAACGTTGCTAATTGCTTATTGCGGTGGCTGGGAGGAAAGTCCTTTAAACGAAACCAACTGACATCGTGACCAAGTCGGGAGACGGCAATGTTTCAGACTTCATCTGACAGCAGAGATCTCCGTTAGCAGCTGCTCCAGGCGGTGTCCGTACTCCACGTAGCTTTGAAAGCAGCGTTCATCATTCGACCGCGTGTCATCGGACAGCCCAGTGTTTTCCAGGTGGGGTTCAATCGAAATCCCACCATCATAACCCGTCGCGAGCAGGTCGGCCAAAATGCGCTTCACATCGGCCTGCCCTTCACCTGGATAGTTGTGAGTTAGCGCTCCGTCGAAGCTTGCGTCTTTAACATGAAAGTGAGCAATATAGGGCCTGACATCCCTGTAAAACTCCCAGGACGATTGCAGGGGGAATGGCTTTGCCTTCGAGTAATCGGGAAAACCAATACAATTGCCTGGATCAAACACGAGAGCCGCGCCCGGCACATTTTCCACGAGACGCTGCGCATGGCTCGCGCTCATAGCGGCGTAATTGTGGCAGTTCTCCACGACCGTCTGCACACCTCCATCGGATAAAATCTGCGTGATTTCGCGCAGACGCTGAAAAACTTCCTCGTCGGGCAGAGAGTGGATGGGGTAGCTCATGACTCTAGCCAACTTTGCGCCCACTTTTTCGGCGCGCTTCGCGATATTTCTGGCAGCTCGAACATCGTACTCAAAACCAGCGGCATCTTTGCCGATAGCCGTCCCAAAACAATTGACGCGAATACTCGCGGCCTTCAGTTGTTCGCTCACAGCTACGAAAGCCTCATCCGAAATATCGTGCAAGTTGCCGCCGGAAAAGCCCGGAACGAACACGTTTCGCATCTCGATGTGATGCCAGCCTATCTCCTGAGTGGCACGAATTTGGGTCGCGAGGGCAGCCCCCGCTTCGTCGGCAAAGCCCGATAAATACTGAATCATAAGTTATATCCTAATGGAGGTCGCGCCTTTTGTCTCATCGCCAGCGCCGCTGGGCCGCGCAGGCTCTTAGTGCGCTTAGCAGGTGTGGAGGGAGCCTCAGGCTAGTGGCGCAACAGCATCAATCTGCGATAGCTCTTGGTCGGAGAACTCCAGGTTCTGCAATGCGCCGACGCAATCAATGACTTGTGCAGGTTTCGAGGCGCCAATTAAGGCACTTGTCATGCCTTGGTGACGCAAAACCCAGGCGAGCGCCATTTGCGCCAGCGATTGGCCCCGGCTCTGCGCGATGTCATTCAGTTTTTGCACTTTGGCCAGTTTCTCTTCGCTGAGGTTCTTGGCGTTGAGCGTCCCATGCGCTTTATCGGCGCGCGAGCCTTCGGGAATGCCACCCAGGTATTTGCTGGTCAAGACGCCCTGGTCGAGCGGGCAAAACGCGATGCACCCCATGCCCTGCTCTTGCAGCACCGGCAACAGCTCTCGCTCAATGCCGCGATTGAGGATGCTGTAACTGGGCTGGTGAATCAGGCATGGCGTGCCCAGCTCGCGCAGGATGCGGGCAGCTTCAGCGGTTTTTTCAGGGTTGTAGCTCGAGATGCCGACATAGAGCGCTTTTCCAGCACGAACGGCCGCATCGAGGGCGCTCATGGTTTCTTCGAGAGGCGTTTCGGGGTCGAAGCGGTGGGAATAGAAGATGTCCACGTAGTCCAAATTCATGCGCTGGAGGCTCTGGTCGAGGCTGGAGAGAAGATACTTGCGGCTGCCCCACTCGCCGTAAGGTCCCGCCCACATCCGGTAGCCCGCCTTGCTCGAAATCACCAACTCGTCCCGGTGACCGGCCAACTCGCCTCCCAGCATTTTGCCAAAATTCTCTTCAGCACTCCCAGGGGGCGGGCCGTAATTGTTAGCCAGATCGAAATGGGTAATGCCCAGATCGAAGGCGGTGCGAACGATCTCGCGCCCAGTCTCGAAGTCGTCGAGGTGGCCGAAATTGTTCCACAAGCCCAGTGAGATCGCTGGGAGTTTGAGGCCGCTTTTGCCGGTGCGACGGAATTGCATGGTTTCGTATCGGTTCATAGGCGCCTTAGTCTGCCTTCAAAGTGCTACCTCCGCTGAAACACTGCGCCCGAGGTGGTTTGCCGGTTTCCGCTTTGCCTCCCCTCTCCCCCACCGCATCCAACCTGGGCTTGGTTAAAACTAATGAAGTCATGAACTCGCCTCTGCCTCCCTCTGACGAATCACTAGAAGACTTTCTCAGGCGTCACCCCTCTTTCGGCGGTTGGCGCGAGGAGTGGGATGGTGTTCCGCTGGAGTTTCGCGTCTGTCTGAGTGACGATCTTCCGCCGCGAGCCTTCGTGGGCTCGGTTCGCGCCATTGTACTGCGCGGCGAGCAGGTCTTGCTCGTTCACTCGGCAGAGCCGATTCTCAGCGTAGGAGGCCGGTGTAACCCCGGAGAGTCCATCGAGCAGACCCTGTTGCGCGAGGTGTGAGGAGACGGGGTGGCGGGTTTCACCTCTATCCGTCATCGGATTTATTCATGCTCGGCATCTGGATGGGCAACGCCCCGCCTGGGGACGACCAGCCCCCGACTTCATCGACCCGCTCTTTGCGGTCGAAGCGCAGGAGTTTGATGCAAGCTTGCTGGAGTCCCAGAACCTGCGTTGCGATTTTGTCCCTGTTGAGGCAGTGGAGCAACTGGGCGTGGACGAGATCAATCGCACCTTCCTGCACGAAGCGCTACGAAAATCTAAAGCAACGAAGCCAGAATGATTCGTGAAGCACGTCACGACGTAGAAAATAACTTGGGCCTAGCAACACCAGTTAACCAGGTGCCACCCCAACTCGGAAAGCGGGAAAGCACCTCGGCAGCATGTCAGAAAGGTTTCTTCTGGCCCCACGAAGCGCCTCTCTTGGACTCTTGGGCACTCCGGCGCCCCCGCGTGTGCAAAGGCCCCGCTTTGGCAGCGCACTTGAATCTATAATTTGCTCATGTCTTCCGCTCCCCTCATTCGCCTGGCGAACACTAATGATGCCGCCGCAATTGGAAGTATTTATGCTCCCTTTGTCCGCGACACGCCGATTTCGTTTGAGTTGGAGCCGCCTTCGGTCGAAGAAATGCAAAGGCGCATCGAAAACACGCTGCACCAGTTTCCCTGGCTGGTCTGCGAAGTCGGCGGCGAGATTACGGGCTACGCTTATGCTGGTTCGCACAGCGAAAGGGCCGCTTATCTTTGGTCGGTGAATGTCTCGGTTTATATCCATCCTTGCTACCATCGCTGCGGCATCGGCAGAGCGCTTTATGCGTCGCTGTTCGAGATTTTGAGATTGCAAGGTTTCCACAACGCTTATGCGGGCGTGACTTTGCCAAACCCTGCGAGCGTGAGTCTCCATGAAGCGATTGGATTTCGCCCCGTGGGCATTTACGACGCGGTAGGCTACAAATCTGGTCGCTGGCACAGCGTCGGCTGGTGGCAATTTCTCCTGCAAGACCGCTCCCCAACGCCCCTTGCGCCTCTCAGCGTTGATGAAGTGATAATTGACTCCGTGTGGAAGACGGCGATAGACACGGGTTTGCCGTTTCTCAAGTTTTAATTCCCACGCGCCTCAATCAAGCCCCATTTGATTACTGAACTTTCTGCAAAATTATATTGCCTGCGAATCTGCCGCGCCGCTGCGAAGTGTGAGAAACCTGAAACTACCGTGAACGATTTAGAATTTTGCCTCTACACGCGCCGCAAACGTCTTTAAAAGCACAAGTGACCTTAGACTCACTCACAGTCATTTTTCATCCCATCGCGCCTATTGTCGCCCCGCCCATCGCCATCGTTCCCAGCACTTCAGCGCTGGGAACGGCTTTTCCAAGCCCTGAACATGTCGGGTCGATGCCGCGCAACATCGTGCCCTGCCCTTTTGAGGCGTGATTATTATCGCTGGACGAGTCTTCTGGATCGCGCATTTGAATCAAAAGCGTGGTGCGCGCTTCGTCCGACACATTGAGGCCCGAACCATGAATGGTGAGATAGGAGAAAAACACTGCGTCGCCCGCCTCGGCAGGAAGCGGCAACGCCTCTTCGACCGGGTAATCCGCCGGATCGAGATGGTGACCGCCCTCGCTCAAATGCGGCAACATTCCGAGCTTGTGCGAGCCAGGAACAACTCGCACCGGGCCTTTTTCGAGCGGCGCGTCATCGAAATGAATGATGGCGGCGATCATGGAATGCTGCTGGTGGGGGAAAAACGGCGCGTCCTGGTGCATCGGAAACGGCGAGCCTTTTTCGCTCGGTTTGATGAACATTTTGGTGTGATGCAGTTGCACGTTAGGCGTGCCCATCACTGCGGAGGCCGCATCGGTGAGGCGCTCATCAACAATTAAACGCGCGAAAGCGGCGCTGTGAAATTGCACGTCGTGGCAGTGTTGCAACGCGGTTTTCTTGGTGGAAACGGCACCCGCGCTGCCCCAAGTCGCATCGAACTGGCCCGCTGCGTAAACGCGCGTGGCGAGATCGTGGGTTTCCTGGCGATACATTGCGGCTTCGTCGCGTGAAAGCAGACCTTTGACTAACAAGTAGCCGTTCTCTTTGAAAAATTCGATTTGTTCAGGTGTCAGCATGGCAGATTCTCCATTAAGTGCATAAATCAAGCATCGAACATCAAGTGAAGGGCAACTTTAGACTAAGGCGCCCACTTTTTGCACTTTTCGGCCCTCGTCGGTGCCGCGGCGGCGAAATTCACCCGGTGCAATGCCGTTTTCGCGCGCAAAAACGCGGGTAAAATAATGCACGCTTTCATATCCCAAAAGCGCCGCGATTTCTTTGGTAGGGCGCTCGGAATTCTGCAAAAGGTGGCGCGCGCGGTCGAGTCGCGCAGTTGCGAGATAAGTTGAGACCGAAACGCCAGTAAAATCGCAAAACAAACGATGCAAATGGCGTGGCGACAGGTGGACCTGCGCGCAAAGTTCTTCGCTGGAGACTTTTCGGCCCAGATTATCGTGCAAATAGCGGGTCGCCAGGCGTGCGGCGCCGTGTTTCTCGCTTTCAGGGAGAGCCGCGATGGGTGCCATTTCACCCGCGCCGATTTGGGCAATCGAGAGTAGTAGTGCCTCGCGTAGCGCCTGCAATTGCGCGGACTTTCCGGCGATTTCTGCGCCCTGCGCGGCCATTTGCAAAGCGCTCCAGATCGCTCTCAGGGTGCCATCATCGCTCGCAATAACAGTTCGCGATTCAGAAAACGCCCGCCATAACTCCGCGTCCATGCTTGCCTGCACTTGGATGTCGAACGCGACCCAGAAAAGCTCCATTTTAGGGGTTTTGGTGTTCTGGATTTGATGAATCACGCCGGGCCGCGCGAAAAATACATTTCCGGGCGAGAGAGAACACTTTTGGCCGTCCACGCGGAAGATCCCCGCGCCATGCGCGCCGACCAAACATACCTCGAAATAGGTGTGGCGATGCGGCACATTGTCAGGTAAGTGAGGCGAATAGGCCCAGTGCAAAACAGTTACACCCGCGCCGAAAATTTCGTTTTCACCGCGCACGTTAAGCCGTTCGAGCCAATTCATCGGAAAAGTGGGCAAAAAATAAAACCCGTGTTCAGAAAAGAGAAAGTGTCGCGCTCTCGCTGCTGTGGGCGCTCTTGTTGGAGGGCGTGATGTCGGCAGCCTCTAATGCGGCGCGCTGGATGAACGAGGCGAGAGTGGTGCCGTGCAACGTAGCAAAAGCTTCGAGCTGCGACAGGTCTTTCGGACTAAAGGTCAAGGTAACGGTTGGTGTGGGTGTAGATGTAGATGTAACTGACATGAATGCTGGACTGAGGAAATGTTTGACGGCAAAGTATCACTAATACAGAGCATTCGATTCTATGATGGTTGCGGTTTGGCTCCTCCACGGGCAGGGAAAAACATCGCCCTGGGAAACAGGCCTGCCTTATTCACCAGAGCGCGCCCCCAGCAGTTCCAGCGTTTTGGCGTCACGCTCACCCGAATAGAACTTCTCCAGCAGGCTCTCGAACACGGACCCTGGGGATGACACGCACGCGAAGAGCGTAGCGCACGACTTCAGTTTCAGGTCGTCGGGGGAACCAAAAATCTCTTGCGCGCTTCGACCCTCAACGGACAATGCAGCGTGGGCGGACTCCAACAGCCTTGACCCCAGAATCGGGTGATCGAGGTAGGCTCTGGCCTCCTCAGCACTCTTGATGGCGTAATGCCTGGAGGTTGAGCTTAGAGCCAGGCCCTCGAACTGCGGAAAGATGAACCACATCCAGTGCGAGCGCTTGCACCCACTGCGGATTTCCGAAAGCGCTTGATGGTAACTGTCTTCCTGCGCTCCTAAAAAGCGGCTCAAGTTGAAAGGGTCGTTGGGAATTGGGGATTCACCTGGATTGAGCATGGGTCTCCAAATTTTATCATGCCGCAAGTGTCTAAAGGCATTAAAAGACAAACGATGGATTGACCAGCTAGGCGTTTTGTGGCCGCTCATATCGGCGAATAGCTCTCTCAAAGCCATCTCTGTGACACACTTTGCCAGTTATTCTACGATTTCGGTTTGGAATCACCGTGAGTGCCTGAGTTATGGAACTGGTGACTTCGTTATCGTAAAGTTGCCTCATCATGCTCACCCTTTTCGGCTTGCATATCAATCTCGACTGGTTTTCTCATCCCTCGGACAGGGATATTATCCGCCTCTGGACAGTTGGGAATGGGGACGAGACGCGCCGCCATGAGTTGGTCATCGAAGGCGCGCCTAAACCTGGCACGCAGTGGTGCTTGTTGGCGTTAGGTGACACCGGTGATTCCGACCGTTTCGGGGCGCGTGTTTCGCCTCAAAGTGCCGTCGCCGCTTTCATGGCGCAGGATTGCGGATTGTTGCAGGAAATGCCACCGGGGAAGCCCATCCAGGGTGCACCGAGTCTTGCTTCACCAGCACACATGGTGCTTCATACCGGCGACATCAACTACCTTACCGGTGAGCAGCGCCTTTACGACATCAACTTCATCGACCCCTACCGAGCCTTCCAAACTCCGCAAAGTCATTTTCACGATCTGGTTTTCCGCCTCCCCTTCCTCCCTGTTCCGGGGAACCACGACTACTACGACCTGCACGGATGGGTCTCGAAAATTATGACCATTGGTTCCTGGATTGGCCTCAGCAAGGTGCTGACGCACTTCTTCTACCGACTCAACCTTTCCGTTCCTTTGGGCGGCTCCAACACCGGCGCGGCTTATATGGAGGCGTTTGTCGAAAGCGATCCCGAAAGCCCACAGCCGCTCCCCTACCGGCCCGGCGAACGCACCAAGATCCCTAATCGCTACTACCAGGTGCGCCAGGGCAACGTGCATTGCTTTGCTCTCGATTCCAATAGCCTTGATGCGCCGCCTCCAGGCAGCAGCGACCCCTGGAAAGAAAACGCGCCCGCCATCGTGGAGCAGTCTCAAAAGACGCTCAATGACCTCAATGACCAGGTGCAGCACGACCGCGAGTGGGAACATCAGGAAACGGCGCGCCAGCGCGCGGCCATGAAAGCGGGAGAGCGTGAAGAGTTGTGGCCGCGCCTTCAACCCCTTCTCGGCAATGTCGCCGAGGGTGCGCTCGCCCTGGCTTTTGCCACAGATCGCTGGGCCGCGACATTGGATAACACCCAGTCGGAAACGGCCAAGCGACTCAAGGAATTGGCGCAGCAGGAGCGCGACCTGCATGACCGTTGGCACAAAATTCTGGCTGAAGCCACAAGCGCGCCGCAGCCCATTGTGACTTACGAAACCCATCTCGATGATCTAATCAACCTGCAGGAAGCGTGGCTGCAACATCTGGCAACGCGCGACGAGTTCACCGTGACGCTCCCCGCCGTGCCCGAATACGAGGCAGCGCGCCTGGCGCGCCTGACGTTGGATAGCCACCTTGCGGCCTGGTGCCGCGAGCGTGTTGGAGAATCGCTGCCTGGCCCCTGTGCCCTCCCTTTCTGCGACACCGAAAACGAAGGGGAAACCGAAAACGAGGGCGAAACCGAAAACGAGGGCGAAACCGAAGCGCCCTCGCCTTCCACTTCTCTCGAAAAAATCGACCTCAGCGAAGCGATTCTCGACACGCAGCGCGACCTCGCTCTGGCGCGCAAACTGTCTAATCGCACCGAGGAGGATTACGATAGCGCTCAGATCGAGTGGCTGCGCGCCGGTCTGGAGAAGGTCAAAGCCGAAGAAGCGGAGTTGCAGCAGCAAGACTCCGCCGCCCGTATCTGGCGCATCGTTTATATGCACCACCCGATCTACACCACGACTCCCAGCCACACCGAACGTAGCGACTCCGTCGGCGTGCGCGACAACCTCGAGGAGGTGCTCAAAGACGCGGATCTGGTGCTGGGCGGTCACTCGCACGGCTTCGAGTGGCTCCACAGCACCGCCGCTCCGCATCAGTGCTACATCGTGACCGGCGCAGGAGGCATGGGACGGCTACAAGGCTCCATTTTCTCGCCGGAACTGGCGCAGCGCTTCCAACCTGCGATTGAGTCATTAGTCGGGGCGGGATTAGACCATCTCGTCTGGGCCAGCGGCGATCCCACCCCAGGCGGCGGCACGGTGCAACACCATCTCTTCTCCTACCTGCGCATTCATGTTTTGACCGACGAGTTACGCATCGAAGTAGTCGGCGTCCGGCAAACCGAGGATGCGCCGGACGCTGACTGGGAGCGCGTCCATCCATTCCCAGTGCATGAAGTTGCCGATGCTCGATCCTGGCGCACTGGTGGGCAAAAGGCAACTCGCGCCCGCCATCTGCACCACATCCGCGTCCGTCGAGGTGAAACACCTACCGCTGTGTGGGCGAATTAGAAAAATATTCAATATATTCGGCCACTTTCCACGCCTTTCCGCCCTGTCTCACGTCACCAAATTGATGACATTTTGTGCTGTGTCGAATACCTTGGGGCATCGAGAGGATATGGAGATATAGGGCCGATAGGCCCTTTGCAGTCGCTCATATCGGCAAAGAGTTCACGCGAGGCGACATTGTTATCAAGCCTCCCCCTCCTTCCATCTGTTCCACATTCACTTCCACGTCGAGAAACTGCCGGACGACCCAGATTACGGTGCGCAGGTGTTCCGTTACAGCGGGCGTTGTCCAACAACTTGGCCCGCTCGCGAAAGCCATCGGCAGCACGAGTTGATCGGCCAGGTGTTCGTCACACGACGCGCCGCTTTTCCACCAGCGCAGAAACTCCTGGCACGGCACCTCCGTGACTTTCTCCATCGGCTTGCGGAGTTCACCCACCGAAGAGAAACCCGCATATCCAGTTTCGCACTGCGCCGCCACAACAACTGCAGCGCCTGGCCCAGGTGACGGTTTTTCGCGGCGTTCGATGATGACCTTGCGCCCAATCGCTTTCATCGCCTGCTCGACCGTGTCGGTTCCCCGCTGCGCTACGTGTTCGGGCAGGTTGGACGTCACGATGAAGGCCCGTAGCTCTTTCAAAGCTCCTCGCTCGCGCAGATCGAGGGGAGCAATTGAACCCTCCCCACCGATCTCCACCTGAACCTCGCCGCCGCCACGCGGATAAAACCCCGCCGCGCTATACGTTAGCTCGATGTCCAGACCGGCTCTGAGCAAAGCGGGAACATAGACCGCTTCCAGATACTCTATGGGCGGCGAGTGGGGCACATGGGTTCCGCCGGTGACACGCACAGTAGAGGCTCCAACGCACATGGCCAGCGGCATCAGCACAGTTTGAACTACGAGTGGCGCTGCCCCCGCCGTGCCGATGTCAAAGTGGTAGTCGCCGGCCACAACCGGAGCCTGGGGTTCAAAGCGCAGGAACTGTGAGCCGACACTGTCGCCGGACAGCTGCGCCCCGCACAGCGATGCTGCGGCTCTCACTGCGGCCAGGTGTTGCGGCTGAAGTCCAGGCTTGGTGCGTCGTCCGCGCACGTTGTGAATCTCGACGCTGCGCCCCGTCATGGCTGCCAGCGAGACACTCGTTCGCACGATCTGGCCTCCACCTTCGCCAGAGGAACCGTCAATTTGTATCAGGTCGTTCATTGTTTTGCTCTTCTACCTTTTCATCCTCAAATTCGTCTGCACTTGCCGCTTCTCCGTTCTCTTCCTTTTCCTCCAGGCACTCGAAGCACATCGGCCCGCTGAACACCAGCATCATCAGCTCCTCGAAGCTGGGCGAGCCGTCGGGCGCAACTCCTTGTTCGGGCTGCTGGTCATCTGGTGGGTCGGGCTTCGGCATGGGAGTGAGTCTCGCTCTTTCACAGTCGCTTGAGCACGCTTCGGGCTATTATTGAAGGTTGAGCCGATATGCCTTTTTCAGCCGCTCATATCGACAAACGGCCCTCACAAACCGCCCTCGATATGGTTTCAATCCCACAGAGCTCGATTAAAGGCCGATCTGCGTCAGCGCCAACGCGCCCTCGAAAACGTTTCAATCCCGTAAAGCTCGATTAAAGGTCAAGACGATGGGCGCGATTGGCTGGGATGCTGCCTCGTTTCAATCCCAGAAAGCTCGATTAAAGGGGCTCCGGCTTGCGCCGCAACCCCGCCGCCACATCGTGTTTCAATCCCAGAAAGCTCGATTAAAGGAAACCCAGAGAAAGGATTTAACCGCGTTAGATACATGTTTCAATCCCAGAAAGCTCGATTAAAGGGAAGCGATTGAGGAATCAATCCGTTTATTGCGCCAAATGTTTCAATCCCAGAAAGCTCGATTAAAGGATTCGTCGGCGTTGGCGTTGGCGCGTGCGGTCACTTGTTTCAATCCCAGAAAGCTCGATTAAAGGTTGACGCCCGCTTGACAAAACGCTTGCGAACGCTTTCGTTTCAATCCCAGAAAGCTCGATTAAAGGTTCAGCATCACGCACCCTCTAATTCAACTGACTTCGGTTTCAATCCCAGAAAGCTCGATTAAAGGGTCGTCGATAATGCCGTAAGCGTGACACAGATACATGTTTCAATCCCAGAAAGCTCGATTAAAGGCGCCAGAGCAGAGCAGCCGCACGAGCCGAACCGCGAGTTTCAATCCCAGAAAGCTCGATTAAAGGCTCTGGGCATCGTGCCGACTTTCACGGCATCGGCATGTTTCAATCCCAGAAAGCTCGATTAAAGGCGAGCGCGGTCTGTTGGCTGCGGTGCCTTTCAGCTTGTTTCAATCCCAGAAAGCTCGATTAAAGGCTGCTTGTTCGTTCCATCTGAAACAATGAAACCCTCGTTTCAATCCCAGAAAGCTCGATTAAAGGCTGACAATGTTCTACAAACCAACCTTGCTGAGTTCGAAGTTTCAATCCCAGAAAGCTCGATTAAAGGTCCCGCTCAGGTTCTGGGGCACCGCGCCGAAAAGAGGTTTCAATCCCAGAAAGCTCGATTAAAGGCTTTCCTCATCCCGCTCACCTGGAACGAATCGAGCAGCGTTTCAATCCCAGAAAGCTCGATTAAAGGGTGGAAACGCCTCCTGAGCGTCGTTTTCGTTTTCGTGTTTCAATCCCAGAAAGCTCGATTAAAGGTCACAATCGAAGCGTGACGGTGACCAGGGCGCACGCGTTTCAATCCCAGAAAGCTCGATTAAAGGGCCCGACAGAAGACCAGCCGCGCTCCACCTTCGACAGTTTCAATCCCAGAAAGCTCGATTAAAGGTCCTGATTCAGTGCGGCAAATCGAAATTCACCATGAGTTTCAATCCCAGAAAGCTCGATTAAAGGCCGGTCACCCATAAATGCATTGGTTTGATTTTCATTAGTTTCAATCCCAGAAAGCTCGATTAAAGGCCCATGAACGCCGTGTTCAGGCCCAACCCAGAAACAAGTTTCAATCCCAGAAAGCTCGATTAAAGGCTTCCAGAGCCGCACGGCAAAGCGGGTGCGTGGCGTGTTTCAATCCCAGAAAGCTCGATTAAAGGTGGACGCAACGGCGGCTTACTACTGGCTGGCCAAAAAGTTTCAATCCCAGAAAGCTCGATTAAAGGTTGAGCCAAACCGTTGGCGCCTCCCATTTTTCCCTCGTTTCAATCCCAGAAAGCTCGATTAAAGGTCGAAAACGTGCTGCGCGGCGATCTCTCCCCTGCCGACGGTTTCAATCCCAGAAAGCTCGATTAAAGGTGGAATGCCGCCTTTTGCGCGCGGCGGCCTCCTGCGTTTCAATCCCAGAAAGCTCGATTAAAGGAGGCGGCGGAATCGCCGTGTTCCCGAATGTGACACACGTTTCAATCCCAGAAAGCTCGATTAAAGGTAGAACCTCGTTTTCCACATTCCCCAATTCTCGTAAGTTTCAATCCCAGAAAGCTCGATTAAAGGACGTTCAAGCAAAAAGTGCTTGATTTGACCGATTGCAGTTTCAATCCCAGAAAGCTCGATTAAAGGCCCTTACGACCTGTATTTCGTTTCGCGCGACGTTGAGTTTCAATCCCAGAAAGCTCGATTAAAGGCCACCCTGCGCCACCAGTTTTTGCATAGGTTTGAGCGTGTAAAGCTCACCAAAATGTCAAAGTGCGCCCACTTGCCACGCGTCGTGTCACGATGCAGAAAAATGACCGAGGAGCCGACGACCTGAGACTCACCGTGCACTCCATTTTACCTAAATGATGTTGCTCGTCCCCAGCTTCTCCACGCCCAGCACTTCCCGACTCAGTTTGGTTCCGTTTGGCACGATGTAGAACAACACGCTGTCGTGGTTTGGGTCGATGATCTCGCGCAACTCCGCCTGAATTTGACGCAGCGTCGCCACCGTCACCTCACCCTCGAAGACCGAGTTCTGCACCCAGTTCAACCATTTACGCAGGCACTTGCACACCTTCCCTACCCGCTTGACATCAATGTCGTAGACCACAATGATCTGCATCCTGATTCTCCCTCCATCCAATAACCATAGAACTCGGCTTACCACCAACACTTGAAGGGCTCGTATGTCTCGAAACCCAGCAGATGCTTTTGCAACTTGTAGCACTCCAGGCGCACTAAACGACGGTAGGAAATACGCTTTTTGAGCGTGCGGTGCTCGAAGGTGTCGCGCAGCTTGGCGTCCCACGCCGCCACGAAGATTTTGCGCCCCTCTTCCTTGAGGTAGCAGAAGTTGAGGCTCGCGTCGAAGTGTTTGGGCGTGATCTCGCCGTTGTTGACTAGCTTGAAGATGAGACGATCCACAAGCGCCGGCTTGAAGATCTCTGCCACATCCAGAGCCAGCGAGAAGCGCCGGTCGCCTGGCTGGTGCAAGACCGAGATGGTGGGGTTAAGTGCGGTGCGGTAGATCTCGCTCAGGCACAGCGTGTAGCACAGGCTGTTGCCGAACGAGACAAGGGCGTTGATGGGGTTGTCAGGCGGGCGCTTGACGCGCTTCTCGAACTCGGCCCAGGGCGCGGCGAACATCTGGGGCCAGGCGCGGTAGTAGGTCGCGCGCATTGTGCCCTCAATGCCCATGACTTCTTCCACCGTGCCCGCGCTGCCAAGAAGCGCTCTTGTCGCCTCAATGGTGTCGATGAAGGCCGTGAGGTCGCGGCCACGGCTGGGCGAGCCGTAGTAGCGCAGGGTTTTGAGGATGTTAAAACTCGCGCCTTCCATGATGCGCAGCGCCAGGTCGACGCGTTTCGAAGTGTCGACATAGAGCAGCGCCTGCGCGATGGTGGTTTTGCCCGACACGACTTCCTGCCTTGGCCAGTAGCTTCCAGTGTAGAAGCCGAACCAGTTGAAGAAGTGCAGTGGCACGCGACTTCTGCCCAGAAAGTTGAAGAAACGTGCGTTGAGGTCGCACTCGCCGAACAGGTAGATCGCCTCGATGTCTTCCACCGGCAGGGGGCGTTTGGCCAGAGTTGGGCGCGGTTGGTAAGGCCCCTCGTCAAAGACACACTCCTCTCTCGCATCGTCCAGATCTTCGAGCGTGCAGCCGCCGTGAAAAGCCGCGTCTTCCAGTTCGGGGCCTTGTGGCGGCTCGCCCGCATCCTCGAAAGGCCGCAGGTAGAGCGTGTTCTGGTGGCGCTGCAATCGACCACTCGAAAAGATGTAGTAGGGACGTTTCATAATCAGGAGTAGCAGAGGTCGAAGTAGGCGCATTTGGAGCAAAAGCGCAGGTTGTCGAGGCGCGGCGGCACTTCCTCGCTGGCGAGTATCACTGACACTTGCTGCATCGCTTCTTGCAGCTCAATTTCACCCGCCGCGTCGAGTTCGATGCTCTCGCGCTGCTTAATTTCGGGGTAGTCGATGACACCGCGCGCCGCCACGCCCTTACCACGCAGGAAGTCAAGATAAAACAGCATTTGCAAGCGGTGCGCGCGGCTGACAGCTTTGGACTTTTTGACTTCGTGGATGGTAAGAACCCCGTCATCGCCTACCTTGGCTTCGGCCCAGTCGAGCACAATCTGATTGTTGAGGTTGATCTCCTTCTTCTCGCGCCCGTAGGCTTCGTCTCCGATCTGCTTGCCAATCTGCACCGCTTCGTTCTCGCGCTCCATCTCGATGCCGTTGGAAAACAGCCACAGCTTGCGATGGCACACCACCAGGTAATTGAGCTGGGTGCCGGTGAATTTGTCTTTCAGCATGGGAAACCTCTACGAACACCCAACCTCAACAGATATTTGATCTGCTTTCGTCGGCGTGTTCATTCAAAAGCAAGCCAAATTTGTCGTCGTAACGGTAAAGCGCAATTTTGTAAGGCCGTGTCGGGTGCAGATCGGGACGCTCGCGCAAATGTTCCAAACCTTGCTGCTTCGATTTCCACTCCGCGCCAAACCAGGAGCGCAAATTAACGTTGACGATCAACTCTTTCGCAGCCAGATAATTCTTGGCGCAGACCTCTTCTTCCAATCTCTTTTCGAATTTCGACGGCACCACCTGAATGGTTTCGAAAAGCGTCATTTCCAAATCGGGATTGATGGTTGGGTCAAGCATCGGTTTGAGATTCTCAACCACGCTTTTGAAACCGCTTTGCGCTTCGTCCATCGCCAATTTCTCCGTTTCGCTGAGTCCCTGCGGGTAAACCTGTTCCATCCAGCGCAGCGAGGCGGCGAAGTTGAGCGGCTGGCCCGAATTCTCGAAGTCGCGCGCCCACCGCGCCGTTGATTGCAGAAGTTGCGCGTCGTAGATTTTTTGTGAAGGAATATCTTCGCCGCAGCAAATCCACACCGGCGCGGAAATTTGCCCGTCGCCGTGCCGATTGACGCGCCCGAAGCGTTGCAAAAGCGCGTCGGCGGGCGCGAGTTCGGTGAACATCGCATCAAAAGAAACATCGAGCGAAACCTCGATAACCTGCGTTGCTATCACCAAAGGCTGCTTCTCAATTTCTTCTTTTTGTTCGCGCCGCGCGCGGTCGCCCAGGGTGAAGCGCGAATGAACTGGATAGGGCGCGCAATCTTCCAGCATTTGACACAAATCAATCGCTTTTTGAACCGTGTTGCAAACCACAGCGACGCGCTTTCCATTTTTCAATTGGTCACGAATTTCGGTTTCAATCGCTTCGTCTTGAATGGTTTCTTCGCGCACCGCAATCTGACGCCGCGCTTCGCTTTGCAGCCTGTCATCGGCGGGCAGGCGAATCTCTTTTTCAGGCGCGATGTGAGCTGCTTCACGCAGCTGATTTTTCAAATTCTCCGGCAAAGTCGCCGTCATGATGAAAGCCCGCGCGCCGAGTTGGTGAAGGCAATCCAGCAGAACCGAGATGAGTCCTATCGTGTGCCCATCGTAGGCGTGGATTTCATCGAAGATCACCAGCGAGTCGGACAATTCGAGCAGCCCAACTTCAAAAAACTTGCGACCGAAAAACAGATTGAGCAGTTGATAAACCGTCGTCACTTTGAGTGGCGCATAAAGCTGGCGCGCCGCGCTTTTGTTGGCTTTGGCGATGCGTTCGGCTTCCTCGCGCGGCGCATCGTCGCGCAGAGATTCCTGCAAATAAGCCAGATCGGAATTGGAATGCACGACGGCGACATTGCCGTTTTCGCCCAGTTTCGAGTTGCCGTTTTCGTCGGGAAACAGTTCGCAAAGTCGTTTGGCCATCGCGTTGATGGAAACTTGATACGGCAAAACGTAGAAAATGCGCTCGGCGCCCTTGCGATTGTTCAAAGCCCATAAAAGCGCCGCTTCGGTTTTTCCGGCGCCGGTGGGAGCCACCAAAAGCGCGTTTCCCGTTGTAGCAGCGCAATCGGCTTGCATCTTTTTCCAGCCGTTAAAGGTCGCGCTGCGCGCTTGGAGTTGACTGGCGACGTTGAATTCCAGATTTTCGCGCGTGATGGTTTTTCCGTCCAACGCCTCGCCAATTTCAGAAGAAGCCAGATGGTCGGACGCGACTAAAGCGCCGCGAAAGCGCGCAGTTTCGAGGTCTTGGAAAACGGGCTTGACTTCATCCATCCAGTCCACGACTGCGTTGGCAGGCGAGGGAATTTTGGGATCAAAATTCCATCCATCGAGCGTCGGAGAAAACTCGTTTTTTAATGCGGCAATGTTTAATTCGCCCCATTTCCCAAACCACCGCGATGATTTGGTGAATGAGGTGCATTTTTGAAAAGCATCGCTGACATCGCGCCCACCCAAATTTTTGTGATGGGTGAGCAAAGCCAGATAAGCGCGGCGCCACTTCGGGTCGTCCAACTCAAAACATTCGGCAAAAATCGCGGCGCTGAGAACTTCGTGACGAAAATCCCATCGTTCGTCGCCTGCCAGCATATTTTGGAAACCTAACGCGGCTTTTCCCATGTCGTGAAAAAGCGCCGCCGTTTCAAGTTCGGCGGGTAAATTGGGCCAAAACTCGCGCAAGCGCCGCGTGCCATTGACGACATCATCGGTGTGTTCGCGCAGTGTTTGGCGTTTTCCGGCACTTTTAGCCTTGAGCGGCGGCGAAATTCCAGACATAAAAGGTTTCTCCCGAACGCGGAAGCGTCGCCAAGGTGGTTTGAGCGTCGCGCAAGGTGATTTGCTGTTTCTGGCGCGCATCGACGCGCGGCATCATCGCAACGGGGCGGCGATTGCCTTCGAAATAAAGTGGTGTCGCGTAAATCGTCCCGCTTCCCAGGCCGAGCGGCAGACATTGGCGGGCGATTTCACCCTGCTGCGACGTGGCAATTTCCATTTGTTGAAAAACGCGCTCGGTGATCATATCTTCGCTGCGTCCCAGACTGAGCGGATTCGCCGGACGGCGAAACCATTCGCTTTCTACGCCCTCAAGAGCCAGAATCGAAAGAATCGGAAAGGCGAGATATTCGCGCTCGACGGGAGACACCGCCGTTTTTTGCAGGCCGGTCGAAAAGTTGTAAGTTTTGCGTTGCGGCAGTTGGGAAGTTTGAAAGTCGATGCCAACCGATGCGTAATCGAGGCGCCAGCCAACGCGCAGGGAATTGGGTTCAATCCAGGCGCCTTTAGCCGCCATCAGCAAACCGTGCAGCGTGCAGGGCGGCGGACAGTGCAAAGTTCGTGAAGGCAAACCGATTTTGGCGGTGTTGATGCGGGGATCACGGAAATGAGCCGTGATCCCCGCCAGACGAATGAGAAGTGCTTGCATCGGGCGCCTCCTCAAGCGGCGAAATGTTGCGCCATTTCCTTCAGAGCGCGGCGCGGAGTGTCCACAATTGCCTCGAAACCAAGCGGCTTTACGACCTCGCTCACAATTGAAGCGAACGCTTCCACGTCGCCGTCGCCGAGCATTTCCGGCGCGATGCCAACGTAAAGCGTCTTGGTTTGAAACAAGTCGTCCCAATCTCGCAAAACGGCCCTAAGACGCGAAAAGTTGAGTCGCGGCGTGCCGTCGTTGTCTTCCCACACCGCGTCGAAGGGCGAGTCAGCGCAGTTCATCAGCGCGCCGATAAAAGCGCGCGGTTTCAAACTGCCGTCGTGCAGCGCGCTTGATGCGGGGCCGTGTGCGTTGCCGATGTTTCCCAGCGATTCGAGCGCAACACCAACGCGCTTTTTGCGTTCATCGGCGGCGATTTGGATGAATTTCACGGTTCCGTTCTGGCGGTCGTAGGGATTGGCTTCGTCTTGTGTGGCGTTTTCGCCGATTTGGTCGGGCAAAATGTCCATATTGCCGCCGATGTAGAATTTGCCGACGCGAAAAGCTTCAATTAAAACACGGGTTTTGAGCCAGCCTGAGTAAATGCCGACGTTGTTGGGATTGAGAATCGAGTTTTTGCCCGTCATTGCGATGTCGCGCGAAAACGTTTGAAAATCTTCCGCCAGTTTGACGCCCGAAAAAGCGACCAAAGCGTGCATCCGCACCGGAGCCGTGCGCCGCGTGGTTTCGCGCTTTTTTTTGGTTTCAAACCCTTTGGCGAAGGCTTTTTGCAACAATTCTAGACGGGTGAGACGAACCGTCACGTCGTTTTTGACTTTGAGCGCGTCGGCCTGTTTTTTACCGGTTTTTTTACCCAGATCAGGGAAAAAGTTCTCTTTGAAAATATCGCTGTCGTCTTTGGCGTCCAACAAATCGTTCAGCGCAACGGTAACGGCCAAACGCAGATTCTCCGAGAGGTTCTGGCTTTCCGTTGTAGAATCGAACTCTTCACGCGCTTCGGCGGGCAGCAAATCGACGAGGGTGCGGACGAGTGCGCTCGAATCGTCTTTCAGCAGCTTGATCCAGGTTTTATCGGTCTTGAATTGGTCGGGCGAAAACGCAATGGAGGCCAGCTTTTCGTCCTGCGATTCGGGAGTTTCGACCTCCGCGTCTTCTGCGGCTTCGGTCGCGGTTTCCTCCGATTCGACTTCGGCGGCTCCAGCAATCATGTAGCCGAACAGGTCGTCGTCCACAAAACGCATCGGATCGCCGGACGTGTAAGCCTGATTTTTCTCCTGACCTTTGGAATCGCGCTCGCGGATAATAGGCGAGGGCGTGAAAGGCAGGGTTTCGCGCCAGTGTTTTTTGAAACATTGGCTGGAAACGTAGGGGATGACGGCGCCGCGTGGCCCGATCATGTGTTTGAAATCGTAGCGACCCGCGCCGGTTTTGCCGCGATTGTAGCGCACGGCTTCGCCATGCACGATGAGCGAGAGCGCAACCGTAGTGCGCGTTTGGGCTTTGGGGTCTTCACCCTCGAAGAGTTCGGTTTGAATGTTTTGCATGATTTTGGGTGGTTCAGGCGTCGTGGGCGACGCAAAGCAAATAGAGCAGATTGATGGCTTCGGATGGCGGCGCATCGCTCAGAACGCGCAGTTCGTCCCTGGTGAGGCGCAAGTCGGTTTTTTCGGATTGCGCGAATTTGGTGAGCAGTTCGAGAAAGCGTTTTTTGTCGCGCGTGTTGGCGAGCTGCTTCACGAAGGAATCGCGGTAACGCTCGTCCATGCCGTTGACACGCCCAGCGATGCGTTCGAGGGTGTCGAACCGTTCCCCTTTGCTCAGGGCTTCCTCTTCATAAATTTTCAGCACTTGTTTTTCCTCCGGTTTCAGGAACCGTTCGTTATCTTTGCGACGTTTGACCAGCGCCGCCAAAATCGGCGCGAGCGAGCGGCGACTTTCGATGTCGTCACACAGCGCGTCATAGAAAATATCTCTGGATTTTTCGGCCCAACCCAGAAAAACCGAGCGCAAATCGGCTTCTGTCAGAGCCGCGAAAAAGTCGAGGGCCTGCGCGGGCAAATGAAGTTGATTCCAGGCTGCACTGGTGCCGGAGTTGGAAAACGAAATGATGGTCGCTCCATTTCCGGCGCGCCTGGAGAGCTTGCCGCCGCGCGTCGCATCCCACAAACGGCTTCCCGACACGATTTCCAGGAGTTCCAGGCGCCCCGACAGCCGCGTGTTCTCCTTCAAGTTCGCGTTGCCGCTTTGCTTGGTCAAAATTGCAGTTCGGATGCTTTCCACGCCATCCTGCATCGCTTCAACTTGAAGCTCTGGGTCGCTGAGATGAAACAGATACGGCCCCGCTTTGGAGAAACGGCAGCCGAGCGGCAAAAGCACAACCGCACGAAAACAATCGGCGCACAGAAACTTGCCGCGTAGATTGGGAAGGCTGCACGGGTCGCCGTCCGCACCAGCAGCAAGCGGCATCCATGAGCGATTGACATCCGAGAACACGCCACGCGCACCGCAAATCTGGCAGTTGCCATTTTTGGCCGCAACGTCCGCATTCAACAGCGCTTTGAGCTTGGCCTGATAAACGTCCAACTGCCCCAGATTCAAACCCATAAGCGGATTGTTTTGCCAGAACGCGGGCAAAATCTTGAGCTTGTTGACTGCGCCAGGATTTCGCTTGTTGGGGTCGGTATGTGAAACCAAAAACTGCAAAGCGCCGTTGAGTTCAGGCGTGTTGGTGTCCTCGATAGACGTTTTGTTCGCCAGGACTGCGGCAATAGCGCGTCCGGCGTCGGCGAGAGGTTGTCCGGTTTGGTTCATGATAAAAGTGAACGCTGGGGAGATCAGACTATCGACCAAAATCCAAGCGATTTCCGAGTTGCTTTTCTTTTTAATGATTAGGCAAAAATATTAACGCAATGCTAAGCTGTTAACACGGGTGCCGCAATGGGATTTAAAAAATCACTACAAGGAAAAGCCAGACCTTTCCACTTTAATCGGGCCAAACGGCACCTATTCGAAAAATGACTCCACTTTACGCCGGAGGTGATTGGTCGGGTAAGCCCGATAAGCGGGACGAGGCTCTCATTTTTTGTGTTGTGGCCTTGAGCGATAAAGAAGCGTGGACTGACTCCTGCCGGCAGTTGCGCCACAACCTTCGCATGGCGCAAAACGCGGAGTTTCATGGCCACGAAATGAAAGATGATGCTCATCGGCTGCAACTGCTGCAGGCGGGGCGCGAGGCGGGGATGAAAATCGGCGCCCTGGTTCTTTCCAAAGGCGCCAGGGCAGAGGGAAACGAAACGCCGAGTTACGAGTCCGCCGCGCTGGAACTGCTCAACCCGTTCTTTGCGCGCTACGCTTTGCGCGATTTGTGGTGTGACAACGAAATTCAGGGCAAAGCAGCTCAAAAAGCCTTTGAAACCGAACTTCAGCGCTGCCATCGAGCCATTCATCCCAATGCACGCTTTAAGGCGCGCCTGCGTCCGTCGCACACCAGCGATCTGATTCAACTGGCGGATGTCATGGCTTACGCGCTTCGCACCCAGAGTCACGGCACCCTGAAAGATGCGCCCCTGGAACGGTTTCTGTAGGAAGTCGCGGCCAACGAGGCAAATGTGCTGCTTAAGCGCTAACGAGGGAAAGGGGACGGGGGAAGAGTGACCTGCGACTCTATTTCGGCTGAAGGCTGTTGACAAGCAGCATACGCTCGAAAAGCACGTATCGTCATCCCGACTACTGCCGGAGCGAGACTTCGAGTCGCAGGAACCTTTACACCCTAAAAGATACCCGAAGAACAGCGAAAGTTCCATCAGACCAGGCTCCCAAAGCCGCTTCCCGTCAAATTGCCAGCCCCCACGCACCACGCAAAGCGCACCGCTTCCGGCTCGCCTTCCACGATCACCGGACACACGCTGGCCTTCTTGTAGAAGTTGTCCTTGATGTGAATCAGGCGCGTTTTAGGGGCGCGATAGGTGCGGTCGAACGAAACTTTCGCGGTTTCGCTCAGGTGCGACAGGCCCGCTTTATCGAGCTTGTGGCGCAGGGTGCGGGTCAGGTAGTCGTTCGCGCGAGGGTCATTGAAGAGAATGTGAGGGTCTTTGTCGCCTTCTTTGTCGCCCCTGATGAAGATGGGGCTGTCCGCGCGAAAGAGGCGGCGCTCGCCGAATTCCGGCGTATTTTGAGCCGCAATCTCCACCACCTCCATGCCGCAGCACACGTCGGGGGAACGAAGTGCCGCTCCAGCAACCTTGTGCAGCAAGTCCTGGCCCTGAGATGTGTCTGGAGCCGAGATGTGCCACGTCGCACCGTGGGGGAAGTCGAGAGCGCCGTTACGGGCACCGCCACCCTGCAAGCTGCCCACGCTGTAGAGGCTCAGGGTGTCGTGCAGGTCGTTGTGTCCCAGCCAGCGATGCAGGGCGCCAACCAGGAAATGGTTGTAGTTGAACGTGACGGGTTCACGGCTGGGCGAGAGAGAAAAGTGTAAACGCATGATTTCGATTAATCCTCTTAAGTTGAGGGCTGTGCGGAGTCTGCTTCATACATCTTGGATAGCTCGGCGATGTGCGAGCGCACCAGAGAAACCAGTTCAGGCGGATCCACGACTTGCGCGTGCCGACCATAGCCCAGAACCCAACGCGCGATTTCGTGAAGGCCACTCGCGGGAAAGCGCAGAGTAGCACTTCCATCGCTGTGTTCTTCCAAGGACTGGTCGGGATGCCATGTTCGTTCGCGGATGTAGCGCGCTTGATATTCGTCGAAGCGCACAACAACTTGGAAGGTTTGCTCGCCCGCTTCGGCGAAGAACATCGAGCGCACGAACTCCCTCGCATCGAAATCCCTCTGGCGCTCAAAGTGCGAGCTTTGGGGTTCATGGCCCAGGACGCGAGCGATGTTGAAGCAGCGCACTGCGCCCTTGTTCTCATCAAAGGCGATCAGAATCCACTCGCCGCGCGCGAAATGGAGGTGGTAGGGATGCACTACCCGCTCGCTCGACTGCCCGCGCGAAGCCGTAAAGTAGCGCATCCGCACCTTCTGGCGCGCGGCGGCTGCCCTTTGCAAAGCCAGCATGAGAAGCGCGTCGGCCCGCGCGGCGGGTGAGAAGGAATAGGTCGTGGAGTCGCGCAGCGCGTTGAGGTCAACCGAGACGACTTCGCCCAGGCTCAGTGCGATCTTGGAGACCGCGCTTTGCAGCGTCTCTTCGAAGCCAGCGTTGCCGCTGGAACGCGCAATCTCCACCGACAAGAAGAACGCCAGCAGTTCGCCTTCAGAGAGTCTCGCTGTTGGCAGGTTGAAGCCCTGGTCGCGATAATACCAGCCGCCCCGCTCTTTGCTCCACGCCACATCGGCGCCCATCTCGACCAGTTTCTTGCGGTCGCGGAAAACGGCGCGCTCCGAGATGTCCAGGTCGCGCGCGAGCGAAGCGGCATTGGGAAACTCGCCCGCACGGATGCGACGATCCAGCTCGAAGAGATGCACCAGAGCGTTCATGCAAGGCAGCTTACGAAGCGACACTGACAAATAGCGTCAGTCGGGAAATAATTCTGGAAAAATTTTGGGAGCGGCACCCAAAGAATACTACAGGCCTTGGCGCGGCGGTGAAATTTGGCTGCGAGTTTTGGACAAAAAGGCGGTAGATGCGAGTTCACCTATATGAGCGTCTTCTTTTTTCTCTCTCACCCGAACAGCTTGCGGTCGAACGCGCGGTAGTTGATGGCTTCGGCGACGTGGTGCAACTCGATCTTCTCTGCGTTTTTACATTCACACGGTTGACGGCGGTGCCTTTCCTTGTCCACGGAGGGTATTTTCTTTGGCTTTTGTGAACCGCTACCGCCGTCGAGCTCCACTTTGTCAATCACACGCGCAATGCGAATAGCGCCGCCGCGTGATGCTCCTCGACGGTGCGAATTTCGAAATCCACACTGAGACTGGAGTGCGCCGCTTGCAGCGTTTTATCAGCGTGACGGCGCAGTGTGGCGCGGTCGTCATCGCGGCTCAGGTGCGGCGCCACGCGCGCGAGGGTGTCCAGAATGTGGGCGCTCACTCCCGCGTTGCTGCTTGCGTATTGGCGAATCGGGTCGAAAGCTGCGTCCGCCATCTCGTCAAAAGAGAGGGCTTGGGCGACGATTCGCAAATGGCCTCTGTCGTCGTAGCGCAGGCCCGAAGGCATTTCGCGCTGGGCTAAAAGCGCCAGCGCGCGGCCCTGACGGTCGAGGCACGTCATCGCGGTAAAAGGGTCGTTCGTGCTTGGACTGAGCGCGCGCACCGCGATTTCGGTGAGCTGGTTGATGGGAAACAGCGCGTCCTGCATGTTGGTGCGTTGCACGCCCATAGAAAACGCGGCGTTGACCGCCTTTTCCATGGCGGCATCGAAACGCGCAGCGGGCCACACCTGCGCCAGAGCATCGCCCTCGATCAGCATTGCGCCAGGACGATGCGGCAGATGCAGCACGCAATCGTGCTTCACCGCCAGTTTCATCAGGCCCTCGCCATCCACGTTTTGCACATAGCCTCCGCTCTGCGCTGCGATGGGATGCGAATCGAGATCGAAATTGGGAACATCTTCGGCGGCGCGGCTTGCATTGGCGCCCGACCTTTCCTGCAGATCGCGGCCTATTTCGCCTGGAAAAAGGCGCTTGACGGCTTCATCGAATTCGTTTCCCACGTTGGCGATAATGTGCGTGACCTGAATGCCGTGCGAGATATGATGGATGAAATAAATCAGCGCACCCACACACGATATCGAGAGAGCGATGGCGACTGTGACCGAGAGATGCGGCACGAAAGCGTTTTTCTCGCCGCCGCGCACGCTACGCAGCACCAGCACAGAATACACGGAGGTGCATAGAAAGACGCCGAGGACAAATTGATTGCCTCTGTCACGGATGAAATTTCGCAGCAGACGCGGTCCGAACTGCCCCGACGCGAAGGTTAAAGCCACAATCGTGGTCGAAAAGGTCACGCCTGCAATGGAAAGCGTGGAATTGGCGATGGCCGAAAGCAGCGAACGGGCACCTTCGACGTCGCCGTTATACAAGAAATCGACGCCGCGGACTTTTCCGCTTCCGTCCACTGCCACCATGCCCAGGGCCAGCGCAGCCGCGAAAAGGGCCATCAGCGAGGGGAGGAACCAGAAACTCGAATGCAAATAGTCCCAGATCGCGGCAATTTTGGCCTTCACGCGCCGCTCCCATCACGTCTGGAACCGTCGAAGCTGGAATCGTTGCAGCTCTCAATTTTTGTGGAGTCGGGAGATTTTCGAGATGACTCCCCGTCGGATGGTTTTTCTGTGCGCGTCTGCGCCCGACGATCCAGAGCCAAGCCGAGATGTGTGGGATGCGGCACATCGCCCCTTCCGGCGGGCCAGCCTTCGCGCTGGCGCGAGCGGTCGCCATCGCTTACTTGGGTTTGGTCGTGGAAGAGGATTTGTTGAGTCGGAAACGGCAAGTCTATGCCGTTTTCGGACAGCCTGTTTTTGATGGCGGAAAGCACTTCGTTGCGCACGAGTAGTTCGTCAGAGCGGCGCGGCGGCTTGCCCCACCAGTGCGCGTGGATATTGACGTTGCTGGCGGTTGAGGCGCAAACCTCTTGAGCCATATCTGGCAAGGCACCGGCCGGTTCTGCCGGCATGCCAGACTCACTGATGGGAAGGAGGTTGAGCTGCATAGACTTGGCAGTCTGCCACTGAACCACCTCGTCCTGCCGTTCTCAGAACACCCATTGATCTGAGCCGCTGCCGTCGCCCCGCCCAAACGCGCGATGCGCCTTTTATATGAGTCGCTTTCTCTTTCCTTCTGCTTTTTCATTCACCCGAATAACTTGCGGTCGAAGGCGCGGTAGTTGATCGCCTCTGCGACGTGGTGGAGCTCGATCCCTTCGCACTCCTCCAAGTCGGCGATCGTTCGACTCACTTTCAGAATCCGGTCGTAGCCTCGGCCCGATAGACCGAACTGGTTGATCGCGGTCTTGAGCAGGTCTTTGGTGCCATTGTCCATGTCGCAGTGCAGGCGCAGCTGCTTGGCCCGCATTTGCCCGTTCGAAGTCAACCCGTCGCCTCGCATCCGCTCGGCCTGCCTTGAACGCGCTGCCATGACCCGTTTGCGCACGCACGCGCTGGGCTCGCCCGCGCGCTTGCTCATCAGCTCCTCGCTGGAGAGCCTGGGCACCTCGATGTGAATGTCGATACGGTCCACCAACGGCCCAGAAATGCGCGCGAGGTAGCGCCGTATTTGCGGTGCGGTGCAGGTGCAGGGCTTGTTCTGGCCCGTGCCGCTCCCGCTGCCGAAACTTTCGCTTCCGCCAAGCAGGTAGCCGCAGGGACATCCGTGAAGTCTTCTGTTGGTGAAAAGGTTGGATAAACCGCCACTTCCCGCTCCTTGACGGGAGCCTCGAAGCAGTAGACGACAACGACTTTGGCATACCGCTCCCTGCCTTCGCCATGGGTTTCCACCCGGATGGATTCAACCAAAGTTTCGACCAGTTGGCGCTTAATTTCCCAGGTCAGCGGTTCTTCCAGACGGCGGCGGAGTTCGAGGAGCAGTGGTTCCAGCGACTCGAAACGAGCGATGCCGTCCTGAGCGGCTTGGACTTCTTGAGAGAGCACTTCTACCTGTTTGCGAACGCCCTCCTCCTCGCGGGCGATGTCGTCCAATTGGCGATCCAAGGTGGCGTCGTCAATGCGCCCACGCCGGAACAACGCCAGCACCCGATCCCGCTCTTGGTGCTTTTCGCGCAGCAGAGTTTGCGCTTTGACCAACTTGCTCTGCAAATCCTGGGGTTGCTGCCGATGCTCGGCGAGAATGTCTTGCAACTCGGATAAAACGTCGCCAGGGTTGCGTAAAAACTCCATGATGTCGGCCATGATGACCTCTTCGATGTCACCGCTCACCGGCTTAGAAGGACACGAACGGTAAGCATCCCCATACAGGCTGCGCCCGTTGTGCTTGCCGTTGCATTTATAATAGACCTTCGCCTTTTTTTCGCCGATTTTTAAACCACTGATCTCCTGTTTAACAACGACCTGCGAAGCGGTGCCGATATAAGTGAGGCCACAGTGCACACATTTCATCTGACCCCGCAGCAGATACTGGCGCTTGGCGCTGCGGGCGTTGAAAAGAAAGTTCTGCCGTAGCGTCTCCTGGGCTTTCTCCCACAATTCCTCCGACACGATGGCGGGCACGGCACGCTCGATGATTTCGCGCTTTTTGGCCGAACGCCGCCCATAAAAGTGGGTGCCTTTGTAAGTCGGGTTTTTGATCATGTTGCAGATGCGACCATAGCGCCAGATGCCCTGCGTCGTCTCCTTGCGTTTGCCACGCACAACCCCGCGTCCATCACGGGTGTAGGCAGGTGGCACGCCCAGTGCGTTGAGGTGGTCGGCGATGTGAGCGCAGGAGCGTCCTTCGACGCCCGACATATGGTAGATGAGGCGAATGACATCCGCTTCTGACAACGCCATTCCGTCGATAAGGTCTTCGGACACGGTTAGTCTCGCCTCGCGTTTCGATCCGATAACTCGGTAGCCAAAAGGAACGATACCGCCCATCCACTGCCCGTTATACGCCAGACGGTTGGTGGCTTCCGTCGAGCGTTCGATAAACGTATCGCGCTCGTATTCTCCTGCGCCCGCCATGATGGTGCGCATGAATCGTCCTGATGGCGTCGAGGAGTCAAACGACTCCGTCATGCTTTGCACAAAGACAAAGCGTTCTAACTCTTCGAGGGCGCCCAGCACATTCCGAGCGCCACGTCCTAAGCGATCCAACTTGTAAACCAAAACCGCCTCAAACAGTCCGGCCCGCGCGTCGCTGAGCAGGCGGCTTCCTGCTTCGCGTTGCGTTAGCGACGGATACTTGGTTGCTGACACACCATCATCCTCGTAGACGGCGTGAACGTCATACCCCCGCACGTCGGAGTAACGAAGGCCAAACTCGCGCTGCGTCACGATTGTTTCCCGCTCTTTTTGGTCTTCGGTGCTCACTCGACAATAGATGGCGACCCTCATGCTGATTTGTCTCCTTGGAGCCACTAAGCTCAACAACTAAAGTTTCCTTTACTTCGTTCCATAGCCAGCAAAAGAATGGCGGAGGGCGACAGTGAAATCGTTCTCCACTATTCTCTATTGCCGTTGCGTTCAAGTCCAAGCGATGTTACTTGGCGTCACCTCATCTTCGAAAAGGTTCAGAGTCTCACCCTCTATAGGCGAATAGAAACTGAGACCATCGCTTTGGCTTGCTTTAGTGCCCACATTGTGTGGCTTTAGATTGGTTTCAGATTGGTTTCGAGACCGTGTTGGGACTAAAGCCCCATCGGTATCAAGCCTCCGATCCGGTGACGATCTCAAGTTTTGTGGCTCTATAGACGCGTGGGACTGAGACCTATTTTCTCTATGCCCTTTACGCGGTTCGGAAACATCCACAGTGGAGCGAGGCGGTTCATCAATTGGAGTGCAATCAACAGATGAGGCGTGGAATGTAGCACCTCTTCCTGTGCCCTGCTGAACAACTAACCCCTGTTGGTATAAGGAATTTCGAGCGCGGTCAAACGTAGACTTGCTCATTCCTACATCAATGCAGGCTTGCTTCCATTCCGTGTGAGTAGCCCCCCGTGAAAAATGAGTTGCCAGCACATCCAACGAAGTTCTAATTCCATGTGAAACGCGAGGTTCGGATTGTTCTTGCTCCAAATAAGTCCAGGTGAAAGTTTCTCTACACCAGTGGAGGTTATAGACCTGCTCCTCGACATCTCGGCCTGTCACGAAGAGCCGAGTTTTCTCGCTGAGTCTTTCGCGGGATAAAACAATAATCCCATCGGCGGCGCCAGTGAGTCCCATTGTGCCAGATACGCTTTTGAGCGGATCATCCGTAGGTTGTTTGGTCGTGTGATGCACAACCAAAATCGCCACTTGGTGTTGGTCAGCCAAGGATTTGAGTTGAGAAATATGATCGTAGTCTTCGCCGTAGTAATCACGTTCAGTTCGGGTGGGGCGCACTTTTTTGAAGGTGTCAACGATAATGAGCCGCGCCTGAGGATGCTGCGAAATCCAAGTTTCCAACTCTTGCAGGCCACCCTTATCCAAAGCAGGCCAGTCGATTGCCAGATGCAGCCCTTCGGGAGGATGTTCTCCTTGCCGAACCCGTCTAAGCCGATCTTGAAGACGACGCTCTGTGTCTTCCAGCGCCAGATACAATACTTCTCCTTTCTCAGTCGGCCAAGTCTCTATCCAATCTTCTCCCATTGCGACTGCGATCGCAATATCTAAGGCCAGCCAAGACTTACCACTTTTAGGAACACCAGCTATTATGGTCACTCCTTCGCCGACGAAATTAGTCACTGCCCAGCGTTGAGGTGGCAGACTCTTTTGCATCAACTCGACAGCCGAGAGAATTACCGGCTTACGCTGAGCGATTTGAACGCGGGGACTGCGAGTAGCAGGTAAAATTTGCTCCCCCAATCGCCATTTTGCCAAGGTCTGCTCATCGACCTCTAATAAAGATTCGATTGCTTGTCGAAACCGCTCAACATCGTGCCCCATCTCTTCGAATAAGTCGCAGATGTCGTATCCTGGGGCGCCAACGAAGCTATAAGCGGTCGCGTGAACTCCCTCACAGTGACAGGCATCCACAAGAGCCAACGTCCCAGTGCGGCCCGTCTCATCATTATCCAGAGCGATGTTGACATTCTTCACGTTCAAGTGAGCTAACTCTGAAATTAGCTCCTCATGTCCCTGCCCTTCGCCGAAAGTTGCAACTGCGGCGAAACCACACTGGAACATTGCCATAACATCAGGTTCTCCTCCGACAATCCAGATGTCCCCTGCACCGTAGAGCTTATCCAAACCAAACCCCACAGGCCGTTCGCCCGCGCCACGCCACATGTATTTAGGCTTCGAGGTGTGCTTGCTCTTCCATCGCTTCCTGCCAGCTTGACCATTGGAGAAGTAGGTAGGATATTCCCACCCATCATCGACATCCTTCACTTCGAAATCTTTTAGGGTTTTCTCAGTGATGCCTCGCTCCACCCAGGTCTTTCTCAGGTCTCGTTTCGGTTTTGAGGTCGTTGTCATCTGTTTTGTGCGTTTCTGCCCCGGACTGTTGGCCTCACGCCACTCTATGACGGGGGCGTAGTTGGTTATTCCTGAAAGTCGGGCTACCTCTGCCGCAGGGTAATACTTGGGCTTCCCATTCACCGATAGTTTTCTATCGCACGCCCAACCGTTTTCGTTCAGCCAGAACCCATCGTCCGTCGCTCCCGGCTCCAACGGATTGGGGCCATACCACTCCTTTTTGCCTTTGACCCTGCGTAATTTGAGTCCCCAACGCATTGCCAGATCCTCAGGAGTGGACTCAGGACGCGAGGAACCATTGGTTGCCACTTGCTCAAACAATTGGCTCATGGGGTTTTCCTCCTTTCAGCAGTGCCGCATCATGACGCGGGGTTAAATTGGTAAACCGCGAACAGGGTGCGGGTTGTGGGGATAATTCCCTTCTGTCTTGGAGTTGCAGAAGAGCCAAAAGCGCGCGGAGTTGGCGTTCTCGGTCTACGCGGTAATGTCTTTCCATGGAGAAGTTAGTCATGGCTTCTCCTTTGGAGTTGACGGCTCTTCAACAATGATCAGGCGTAGTGCGTGTCTGCGACAAGTGACGACGGCACTCAATACAGCATCTGCCGGGTCTAAAGGCTCGGCCAACAGGTGCCGTGCAACAAACTGTATGAGGACGGGATCGATCGAGGTTGCAATAACAACCGCTTCATCAACCGTCCTCCCTCGGTAGAGGGTTAAAAATGTAATCGTGGGAATCACCTCGGCTTTCATGTGGGGGCACGAGGCGTTTGGGGGGACAATTTGAAAAAACTCTAAAGTTTTTTTTCGGGTTTCGTTCGACGCTTCGAGTAGGCGCGTCCCGGGGGAAGTTGCTGGCTCAGACGTTTTTGAGCTTTGGCTAATGTCTTTTTCACGGTATCAAATGACACCCCGCACTCATCGGCTATATCCTGATACCGTTTGCCTTGTCCTTTATGAAGCAAGAAATATTTGCGCTCTGTCGGTGTCAAGAGGTTCAACTTGTCTCGCAATAGTTGGCGGAGGTTCTCCTTGACTTCGGATCTGGCCTGAAACTCGGCCAAAGGGTTATAGGAAAGCTGCAAGGAGTCCTGCCCTTCTAACTCTCCAACAGGCACCGACTCGAATTTTGAGAGCGGGTCTATCTGTTTCCACACTAAAGCCGCCTGTCGAAAGAAACGCTCGCCGTAATTCATCACCGCATTTTCCATGTCGTGCAGAAGGTGAGATTCTTTAGATATTCGATCGAGTTCGCCCTCGTATTGGACGAATTGAGGTGGTGGGGGCTTTAGCTGATGAACTGTTCCCTCCAACTTCATCTCTACTCCATCCAAAAGCAGCAAATGAATCTGCCCGATCAAATCGTCAATAAAGCGATGAAAGGTGTTTTCATCCCAATCTTGCGCAGAATACTTGACACGACGGCACCATATCCACCCTAAGAGGATCGCGTAGATGCGTTGCCACTGCCTCTCCGTGATCCGGTGAGCCTGGTTCGCGGCGAACGCCATCACGTTGTAGGGAGCCAGAGGGAATAGGGTGTGGAAAGATTTCTGAATTTGGTACGGAGTTTGAGGAGGCCCATCAGGCGAATTGCTGTAAGCGTAAGGAGTTTGCCGGGAGCGTCGAAAGCGCAGGAACACCTCAAAGATCTCGCCGGTCTCGCTGTTTTGTAACGTCCCCAGTTTGGGATGGGCATGGCCCAAGGCGAACCGTTCGGCATCGTCCGGGTCGAACGCGCTCTGCGTCCCCAATTCAAGCACGGCCTCCGACCATCGGTCTTGAGCCTCTTTTTGTTGATCGTATAACGCGACCAAACGCTCACCCGCCCCCGGTGGGTGTGCCCTGCCGATACTTACGAAAAAACGCTCCTCCGCTTCTTCGGCTGCTTTAGCGCGGTAGTAGTAAGAGGCCCACAGCCGTTTGAACTCAGCTGCTTCTCGTTGGAGTTCACGAGAGTCAGAAGGATTTATGGCCATTGGTTTTAGGCGAAGCACATGGTCAGAAAACGGTTGGAATGCCCGCCCTAAATACCGCACAGCGTGCGAATGTGCGCGAGCATGGCGCTTTCTCGCTCGCCTATAAAATCGAGGTAGAGCCGCCTTACCTCATCGGTGCTTAGGCCTTCTTTCGCCTCTTGCATAATCTCGACGGCGCGCGGCTTGAGGAAATGCGCGCCCAGCACGCCGTGTCCACCCGGAAACAAATCCGCGCTTGCCAGGTAGTCGGCGGGGGCTTTGTCTTTGATTTTGTTGTTGGTCTCGTCCCCGATGAGGGTGCGGTTGAGGACGCTGTTGATGAGGGTTTTATCCTTGCCCGCGTCGAAGCCGTGCCGCTTGAGATAGTTCTGCGGAAAAATGTGGTGGTCTTGCAGTGTTTGGAGTTCGATGCTCTCACCAAGCCGCCAGTCCCTCGCACCGTTAATCGCCAGCAGACAAAATATCCCGCTATAAACCGAAGAGGAAGAACTCGCCGAATCGCGCACCGAGTAGCCAGGCGCTCCGATGCGCGCCTTCGCTTCGACAAACAGCGCCGGAGGAGGGCCGCTGTGCTTCCAATGGGTGAGCAGTTCGATGTAATCTTTGCGCGACTTGCTCTCGACCGCGCTCGAATAGCGTTCCAGAAAAACGCTGCACCAATACCAACGCCGCAGATCGGCGCGCTCGGCGTCTCCCCACCTCTGCTCTTCGATTTGGGTGCGAAGTGCCCCCAGCACCGGCAGCAGACCAAAGCCTGGAAGCCACTTTTGAGCGAAAGCGCCAAACCCGTCTGGGTTGACGAACGAGGCGATTTGCAGCGCCCGCTCCAAACCATCGACGGCGCGCCACCAGTCAGGGATGAAGTGGATGGGCGTCATGTTGATGAGGTTTTGTGGTTTGGGATCGAGGCCGCGCAGCAGCGCCAGACTCCGCAGCGCCAGCACCCCAAATTTGTGGGTATCGACGTTACCTTTCGACCACCGGTTGAGCCGCTCCAACGGCGCGCGGTGCGAACCGTCTACCGGATTGGGGCCACCTTTGCAGGCCGTGTCCCACAACTCGCGGAGCTTGATTTTGTGCGGGTAGAGCCGCGCCGTGAGCAGGTCGTAGACAGAAAGCTCAACGCCGGTCGAATTCAACTTCTCGAAGATGGCGCACACCTGGCCCATGAACATTTCTTCGGTCTCCTTGTCGCCGCGCCGTAGCTCGTTATAAGAGATTTGGAAGCCGAGGAAGTTGTCCAACGCGGCGCGAATGGCTGGGCGTTCGACGCGCCGGAACTCACCTACTTCATTGGGCCGATTGACTTCGATCCAGTCGGACAGGTCATCGATCCAACGATGCACATCTCCGGCAGTGCGAAGCATGGAACAAGGGATAATGCGCTCGGCGAACTGGGTGTCGAGCGAACGTAGCTCCCTGGGCACTTCCCTGGCCAAGAGCGCCATCACCACATCATCGCTGTCGGGGTCGTCAAGAAAATTTCGGAGATTGATGAAAAACGAGCAGTGCTGACTGCAATCCTTGAGATAGGCTCCCGTGTCCAAATGCGCCGGATCGTGGAGCGCGTAAAGCAGCGAGGTCATGCGTTGCTGGCCGTCGAGAATAAGTGCTGTCGCATGAGGCGAGGCGCGCCTGCGGGCCACCGGATACAGCGCGCGGGGCGCAAACGGAGGTTGAAGCGGATCGCAGGGCAACAGCAGCAACTGACCGATGAAGTAGCCGCGCAAAATGGAATGCACCAAGTCGGCGACCTCATCGCGCCGCCACACGAACTCGCGCTGAAAGTCCGGCAGACACAACTTGCCTTCGTAAGCCTGTTCGATGAAATCAACAACGCGCTTTTTGTCCGGTGTAATGTTCATAAGGGTGCTCGTGGCCAAGCGATAGAAAAGAATTTATCAAGAACTTTAGGCGATCAAAGCCCAAACTTTTCCAACTGTTTCTTGCGCTCCTTCCAGTCGGGCAGGCACCGCGTCAGCAAGGCGTAATATTCGGGATTATGACGTGGTATGAGCAGATGACAGAGTTCGTGGATAAGAACGTAATCAACGCAAGCCAAAGGCGTTTTGACCAGTTCCAAGTTGAGCAGAACGCGCCCACTGGCCGTGCAGCTGCCCCAGCGTTTGGTCATGCGTCGCACTTCCATCGGCGGCGCGCTCTGGGGATCAAGGCCCCGAACTTTGATAAGGCATTGGCCAAGCCGTGCGGAGAAAATCGTGGTGGCGTGCGCTTGATACCAGGCATCCAACAATTTTTTGGTGTGAACGGTGTCGCTGCGATTGTGGGTGCGAACCCAGAAAAAACGCCCTGACAACTTGACGCTTTCGGCTTCGGAGGCAGTTTCGATTTCACACACCTTCAAGCGATACTGGCGGCCCAGATAAAGGTGGGTTTCGCCACTGATATAAAGGCGCGGTGGCGTGGGAACCGGAGCGTTTTGAAAGAATTCCCACTGCTTGGCAATCCACTTCGCACGGCGGTTGACGCGCTCCAAAACAGCATCGGTCGAGGCGGCATCGGGCGCCAGGACACGCAAACGCCCATCGGGAAAAACCGTGATGGAAAGCCGCCGGCGCGCGCCGCTCTCCACCACAAAGGGAACGCACAAATCGCCGTAGTGCAGCCGAAAACCGTCGCCCTCGCGCTCAATCATTTGCCATACCTCGCGGCGGCGACATCCAGACAGGCTTCGATGGCGTCGTCCATCTCTTCAAAAGTGAGATCAAGTGCGCGCGCTTCCTTCACTCCATACAACAGGTCTTCGATGGCGGTTCGCATCTGGTTCTTGACATCCTGGTTGTCCGTCCAGCCCACGATGGCTTCGCGGCGAAAAAGGGTATCAACATCTAAGGCCAGTTGCGCGGTGACGTCGTTCAAATCACTGCCTTCGAGATGGTTTTGCAACGCCTCGCGCAAGATTCCATAAAACGCCTGAGCGCCGTCCTCGTGGCGCAGCAGCGGGGGCACTTCGTCGCCGGTGCGATTGCGAATGTGATCGGCGATTTCTGTCACCTGCGCCAGGTAGTCGCGGTCGGCCAGTCGCCGGTCGCGGAACGCGCGAATCGCACTTTCCAGCATCTGGGAAAAACGGGAGTAAAAAGCGGGGTCTTCCTCCATCTTCTCCGAAATGGTGCGCTGCGTCCGGTGCGCGATGGTGTCGGCCTTGGAAGAGGTCGTCGCCAGCTTGTCTACTTCTTCCTGAAACGCCTGGCGGTCGAAGATATTGACCAGCGAGGTGACTTTTTCAACTTCGCCCGTCCCGACGTGGGTGTCGATGAGTTTCTGGATTCGATCCTCGTATTCGCCGAAATCGACCGTTTCGGCGTAGCGCCGCCGCACCGCCGCGCGCAGTCTGGTGAAACGGCGCAGGTCGTCGCGGTAGCGGGAAATCAGCTTTTCGGGCGTCTCGCTCATGAAGCGGGCCGAGGAAAGCGCGATGCCCAGCGACTTGCCAAAACGGGTCAATCGCTCGTAAAAGCGGTCGCGCTTGGACTGTTCATCGAGAAACTGCTCGAAGGCTTCTTCGTCGGCGGTTTTGTCGAGGGTTTTGAACACGTCCCACAAGTCGGCGTGATGCTGGGGCAGTTTGGCGATCTCGGCGGCGACATCGGAGACGGTGCCTTCGATGTCGCCCGCTTCGTAGCCTTCCAACTGGCCGTAAAGGTCGAAAGCGCGCGACAGGTTTTGCAAAACGCCGCGATAGTCAACGATGAAACCGAACTCTTTGCCTTCGTAGAGCCGGTTGACGCGCGCGATGGCCTGCAACAGCGTGTGGTCTTTGAGTTGGCGTGTCAAATACAAAACCGTGTTGCGCGGCGCATCGAAGCCGGTGAGCAGCTTGTCCACCACGATGATAATTTCCGGTGTCTCGCCGGACTTGAAGGCGTTGATGAGATTTTTGTTGTAAGCCTCCTCGCTGCCGTAGCGCGCCATCATTTTGCGCCAGAACGCGACGATGGCTGGCAAATCTTCCTCGTCGGTGTCGGTTTCGTCGTAGCCCTCGCGCTCGTCGGGGCCGGAAATCAGCACTTCTGATGAAACCATGCCCCACTCGTCCAGATACTTTTTGTAAAGCAGAGCCGCCCGCTTGGACGGCGCGACCAGTTGCGCTTTGTAGCCCTGGGGCAAACCCTGCCAGCTACCGCGCCAGTGCAGCGAGATGTCGAGCGCGACTTCGCGGATTTTCTGCTCGGCCTGATTGAGCTGGTCGGTGGTGGAAAACTTCTTTTTGAGATCGGCTTTTTGCTTGAGGGACAACCGCTCGGTGATAAGGTCGAACGAGCGATCCACTTTGGCGCGGTCAACGTTTTGTTCGATGTCGCGGCCTTCGTAAAGCAGGGGCACGACGGCTTTATCTTCGACCGCCTGGCGAATCGGGTAAGAGTCGATGAGGCCGCCAAAAGTGTCCACCGTGTCGCGGTCGCGGTTTTTGACGGGCGTGCCGGTGAAGCCGATGAAGCAGGCGTTGGGAAGCGCCTGGCGCATGCGGCCATGCAAGGGGCCGTATTGTCCCCGATGGCTTTCGTCCACCAAAACGAAGATGTTGGGACTTTCCATGCACACGCGCAGTTTGGCGGCGGCGGTTTCGAACTTGTTGATGACGGCGGTAATGACGCGAATTTCGGGGTCTTGAAGCGCGCCCGCCAACTCCTTGCCCGAAAGTGCACGCACCGGCTCGGTGTCGCAGTTTTGGAAGGTGCCGTAGATTTGGTCGTCCAAATCCACGCGGTCGGTCACGAGCACGATTTTGGCGTCGCGCAGGTCGGGTTCGAGCGCAATCGCTTTGGCCAAAAGCACCATCGTCAGGCTTTTGCCGCTGCCCTGAGTGTGCCACACCACGCCGCCGCGCCGCCGTCCGTCCTCGTCGCGGCGCCGGATGCGCTCCATGATTTTTTTGACGCAAAAATATTGCTGATAGCGCGCGATCTTCTTTTCACCGGCATCGAGCAGGATGAACTCGCGCGCCAGTTCCAGCAGCCGTTCGGGGCGGGCCAGGGAATACAAAGCCCGATCCTGAGCGGTAATGGCGCGGCCTTTTTCCAGTTCATCGAACAAAGCGCGCTGTTTGGAGGTGCGGAGCGCCATCATTTCAGTTTTGGCGGCGGTGGGAAGTGGAACCTTCATGAGCGGCGTCAAGGCCGCGTCCACATCCTCTTTCCACTGCGACCAGAACTTGGCTCCGGTGCCGACGGTGGCATAACTCGCCTCGTTTTTGGCGAGGGCCATCACCAGTTGCACGCTAAAAAACAGGCGCGGGATGTTCTCATCGCGCTGATTGCGGATGTTTTGCGAGATCGCTTCGCCGAGCGGGTCTTTGAGGCTGGGGCGCTTGCACTCGATGACGGCGAAGGGAATGCCGTTGACAAACAGCACCAAATCGGGACGGCGCGTTTCCTTCGAGCCGGTGCGCTCCACTTCAAACTCCTCGACGACGTGAAAGACGTTGTTTTCGAGCCACGTCGCGGGATTCCAGTCCACGTAGCGCACCGAAAAACTTTTGGTGTCGCCTTCGATGGTCTGCGGGAAACTTTTGCCCAGCAAAATCAGATCGGTGAGTTGCGCGTTGGTTCGCACCAAACCATCGAAGGGCAGGTTTTTGAGCGCCAGAATCGCGCTTTGGATGTTGGCTTCGGAAAACTGCCACTCGCGGCCCTTGAAGCGGATGGTGTTGAGGCGACGCAGTTGCGCGTCGAGAACGCCGTCGAGAAACGGGTTGGCGCGTCGCCCACCGCGCAAGCCGAGCGCCTGCGACGGCGAAAGGTAGGTGTAGCCGAGCGACTGCAACAGGTGAAGCGCGGGCAGTTGCGAGATGTCGTCCTCGCGGTCGGCGGGCGCGTGATCGGGAATGGCATCGAACATCAGGAAGGCACCTCCACGCGCACTTCGCCGGAAAGCAGCTTTTGCATCAAGCCCCATTTTTGCTCTTTCAAAGCGGCGAGTTGGTTTTGCAGCAGTTGGATTTCGCGCGTCGCGGCGTCGAGAACGTCGCAGATTCGGCGCTGCTCATCTAAATTTTCTGGCAGCGTGATTGGTTGTTTCAAAAACTCGCGCGGGTCGAAGTTGAGCCGCAAACGTTCGGCGAAAAAGCCGTTGGACGACTGCAAAATCTGATAGCGCATCTGGGGCATTTGCGAAAGGTAATCCACGAAGCGCACGTCGAGCGCATCGGGCGTTTTGGGCGTCAGGATCGAATACATATCCGAGATGTGCCCGCCGTCGAACTCCCCTGGGACGCAGCCCATCGCGCCATACGCCGCTTGAATGTGCGAGATAAGAAAATCGCCTTCGCGGATCGTGTGCAGCTTTTTGACTTTGATTTGGTCGCCGCGCAACGCTTCGCGCCAGAACAAGCCGCCCGAATTGCGGCGAATGCTCGCCAGATTGTAAATCTCGCCCTCGCCCCACTCGACGGGCCGCAGCGTGGGCGCGAGAACGTCGCCGATGGTTTTTTGCACGAACCGGCTCGATTCAAACTCCTGAAACCGCCGTTTGCCCGTCAGCAGTTGTTGCATCAGCGCGCGTTTGAGGCGCGTCTTGGCGGCGATGAGTTGCGTCGTGTCGCGGATGGCGTTGTCCCACAGCGACAAAATCCGCGCGATTTCGATTTGTTCGGGAAGCGGGGGAACTCTGATTTCAAACTTAGCCAGTTCGGTTTTTGAGATTTCTACGAAAGTTCCGCCGCAACCTAAAGCGCGAATGGCTGGCACGGAGGTTCTCAACATGAAGTAAAGATAAACAGAATTGACTTGTGGCCCAGGAACAAAACTTTTGCATCCCTGGTTTGTGCAGAGACTAACTTTGGCAATCGCCAAGTGACCGATGGGAGCGCGGCTCGACATGACAACCGAGCCAACAGGAACCATCTCAGCCCCGCAGCTTTTCAAACCCGCTTCCGTGATGCTACGGGCGGAATGACAAATGCGGCTGCTTTCGAGTTGGCCAAGGTCTGTTGGCGTAACCCAAACGATATCGCCATTCCAAAACTTGGCGTCAGTTGTTTTCGGTGTTGCTCCACTGGCGATTTTGCACACTTCGCCTAAGCGCGCCATCTTCCAATTTTCGGGCAGTTTCATCTCAACCCCAACTCCTTCAAACAAGCATCCATCTGAGCGCGGGTGGCGATAAGTTGGGTTTCGAGGTCTTCGATTTCGCGTTGCAGCGCGGGAATGTCGATGGCGGCTTCTTCCTCCGAGGTGTCCACATAACGGGCGATGTTGAGGTTGTATTCGTTCTCTTCCAACTCGGCGGGCGTGGCGCGGTGGGCGTATTTTTCGATGCCCGCGTAGGCTTTGTAGGCCGCGAAGATTTTCTCGATGTCTTCCCCGCGCAAACGGTTCTGGCGCTTGTCGTCGCGGAAATCGCGCGAAGCGTCGATAAACAGCACGTCCCGCGTGTCGCGCTCCTTTTTGAAGAGGAGCAGCGCGGCGGGAATGCCGGTTCCGAAAAACAGGTTCACCGGCAAGCCGATCACGGCGTGCAGCACGTTTTCTTCGATCATGCGGCGCCGAATCGCGCCTTCGCTCCCGCCGCGAAACAGCACGCCATGCGGCACCACGACGCCAACGCGCGCGCCCCCGACCGCCGTTTCGACCATGTGCGAAATAAACGCGTAATCGGCCTTGCTTTTGGGCGGAATGCCGCGCCAGAAACGCCCGAACCGGTCGTGACTCGCGCTTTCGGCGCCCCATTTGTCGAGCGAAAACGGCGGATTCGCCACCACCACGTCGAACTTCATCAGCCGGTCATCTTCGATGAGTTTGGGGCTGTTGAGGGTGTCGCACCACTCGATGCGGGCGGCGTCCATCTCGTGCAAAAACATATTCATGCGGCACAGCGCCCACGTCGAGCCGTTCGATTCCTGCCCGAACAGCGAGAAGTTGCGCGAAGGCGTGCCGTCGGGATTTTTCGCCTGGTGCGCGACTTCAATGAGGAGCGAACCGGAGCCGCACGCCGGATCGCAAATGCGGTCGCCAGGCTGCGGCTCGACCAGACGGGCCAGCAGCAGCGAGACTTCCTGGGGCGTGTAGAATTCGCCCGCTTTTTTGCCCGCGCCCGCTGCGAACTTCTCGATGAGATACATATACACGTTGCCGATCACGTCGCGTTTGGCGTGGTGCGAGGGCGTGAGATCGAGGCGCGGCGAATTGAAATCGTCCAGCAGTTGTCGCAGGCGCCGGTTGCGCTCGCGGGTTTCGCCCAGCGCGGGCGTCGAGTTGAAATCAATGTTGCGAAACACGTTTTCCAGCTTGGCTTTGTTGGCGTCCTCGATGGCTTCGAGCGCCTCGTTGATGAGTTCGCCCAGGTTGTCGGCCTGACGCTGTTCGTAAAGCGCGTCGAAAGTCGCGCCATCGGGCATCACGAAGCGTTCGCGGCCCAAAGCGCGCTGCACGCGCTCGGCATCGCCGTCGTAGCGCGCCGTGTATTCGCGTTTTTTGTCTTTCCAGAGGTCGGACAAATACTTGACAAAAAGCATCGTCAAGATGTAGTTTTTGTATTCCGAGGGGTCAACCGCACCGCGAAAGGTGTCGCAGGCTTTCCACACGATGTTATTGATTTCGCCTTGCGAGATTTCCTGCGAAATGGGAATAGTCATTTGTTGAGTCATGAGGTGTTTTTCTTTGTGGAGTGATGTTGAACCGCGCGCGAGGCGACCGCTTCGACCAGCAGCGCCCGTTTGCGGCCCAGTTCGCCGAGCAAGCGGCGCTCGCGGCGCGCGCACTCGTCGAGGGCAACGATGGCGCGCTGCGTGTCGAGCGGCGGCACATCGAGCACCAGGGGTTCCAGATCGGCGCGCCGCACCAGCAGGAGGCCGGTGCCCTGTCCGGCGCGGCGCAATTCGTTTTGAACGTGAGGCGCGTTGAACGACCAGGCCAAAAACGCGGGCAGCACGGCATCGCGGGGCCGCAGCAGGAAAAAAGAACCGGTTGCGACGGTATTTTCGAGCGGTTCTTTGATTTCCGCCGCGCCGAGCCGCGAGCCGCGCGCCACGAAGAGCACATCGCCCTGCCGCACGAGATACGGCTCCGGTTTTTCGAGGTGGACGCGCTCCAAAGCCTCGGGGTGAAGCACGAAATCTTCGTCCAAATCTTTGATTTGAATCAGAGCGACGTTGCCCGCCGTATCGCTTTCGACCTTGCCGCGAAAATGCAGGCCGGACGTGATGTGGGCGAGGTCTTTCAACGCTTTTTTCATGGTTGGGAGTTGGGAAAGAGGATATCTGCCGCTTCGAGCAAACGCGCGGCGTAGGCCTCGGCGATTTGCCTGACCCAATTTTCGCGCGCCAAAAACAGCCAGAAAAGCAGAATTGCGGCGTTGAAAATGGCCAGAACAATAGGGGTCGTCATTCCCTGGGAAGCGCCATCCTTCCACAACCACCATCCTCGCGCACCGGTTGCAACCAGAGCGACAAGGGCAACGGCGAGTCCGAGCGGTTGAAGCCCCCACACGTTGCGCGCGAAACCGTAGTTAACGAGTTCTTCGCGCACGCGGGGAAACTTCGCGCTCTCGCGCGTCGCGTTTCGCAGGTAGGTGGCGTAGCCCTCATAAATTCTGTCGGCTTCGTCGGGTTTTGTGTTCTCTGCGCGCGGCGAAGGCGCTTTCACGCCGGTTGCCGCTTCCAGTTTGGCATGAAGCAGCGCGAGTTTTTGCGTGCTGAACGGCGTGTCGCGGTGGCGCAGCATCCGAGTCGTCGGCTTGCCGCCCCAACCGGCCCAGAGTGCTTCCTCGCGGCTTTTTCCCTGGATGCGTCCGATGTGGCCGCAAACTCCGAGCAAAAAACAGCCGATGCCCGCCGGAATCATCGCCAGTAAGTGCGCGGTTCCAACCCAGGCCCCCGCCGCGAAAAAGAGTGGCAGCGCGACGAGGAGAACCGGCGCTTTGCGCGCTTTCCAAACATACTCGTCGCCCAAAAACCGCGTCGCCCAGCCGAAGCCAGGCGACGCGGATGAGGACGGAGAAGGAGCGGCAGAGGGCGCGCTCATTCGTCCACCTCGGGGTAAAACGGCACGGGCGTGGCCGGCCCATAACCCCAGCGCGCGGGCGCGTCGGAACTACGATGCCAGATGGCCGAACCTTGAGTCGCCACGACGTTGGCGCCGCGCCTCAGGTAAGCGTTGGTGACCTTGCGGGCGGGGTGTTTGGGCGCTCCACCCGCCGAAGCCGAAACAAAAACCGTTTTGGAACCACTCGCCGCGCCGATTGGCCCGACGATGCGATTCAAAATGGACGGGCCGACGTTGCGCCGACTGCCATGATGCGGAATCTGCTGAAAAACGCAAGTTTGAAGGTTGACGCCGTTGTGTTCGGCGAAACCTGCCGCGCGTTCGAGGGCGGGAACTCCGGCGTCGGCGGTGAAGAGCAAACGGCGTCCATCCACCTGTAACAGCAAAATCGCCGACGAGTTGTTTTCGGGCCGCGTTTCGGGCGGCTCGGCGAGCGTTTCGATGTTCCAACCTTCGGCGACGGACTTCACGGCCTCGGCCACGCGCCCGAACAAACTTTCGCTGAGCGATTTCGCCAGCGGCGTTTTGTCGAACTGCGGCAGCAACTCGCGGTAGTAGTCACTGCTGGGGCCAAGCACCCACAAACCTGGGAATTGGCTGTTGGCTGCCCCGTCGGAAAACGGCTCGGAAATGGGAATTCCTTGACGAATCGCCATTTCCTCTAACTCGTAGGCCGTTCCCAGCGCCTCTTGAATGCGCTTGGACAAGCTGTCGTTGGTGATGCGACCGTCGGCGAAGGCTTCGCGGATTTTTCCGGCGTGATTCCAGGGGCGGGGCATCCACAAACGCTTGACTTGGAGGTTTTCCAGCACCACGCGCGAACCACTCACGTGGTCAACGTCGGGATGGGTGGAGACCTGCAAATTTACCACGTCTGTGCCGTAGTGCTCTTGGACGTGCTTGACCAGGCGTTCGCCGGAGTCAAGCGTGCCGCCATCGATGACGATGACAGTCTGTTCGGCGCGGGAACCGGAGAGGTTCCCATATCGGATGGCAATGGCGTCGCCGCTTTTTTCGCCCTGTCCGACGGGTAGAAAATCAATTTCGTAGCCCATAAGCTGAAAAGGTGCCCCCCCCACCTTCCCCGACGAGGGAAAGCGGGGGTGCAAATTCGGCTCTGAGACGACGCCTTTTTTCGCTGCTCCTTAGGCAGCAAGCGCCCTACCTTGACTGAAAGGACTATGACAGAGAGACTGGAGAGTTGAAGTTCGTCCGCCGCATAGCTTTCAGTAGCGTGTGTGCTGGCCCAAAAGACTCTGTGTTACCAGCACGGAGTCTTTTTTCGTTGATGGGGATCGTCGCCCCCATTCAACGCACTACACGACCTCTCGACCGATAAGACAATTCTACAGCAGCATGACAATCATGTCAAATGCACGCGAAGAGTGAGATGCGCTACTGTCAAACTGCCTTTAAAAACCTCTTGAATATCATAGGGCCTGCTCTGGTTTTCGCAGCACCCGTGCGATGCGCGGGTTCTCAACCGATGGTTCTATGTCGATCGTGGATTGCCCAATAAGCTTTGTCCGTCAGACGCGCCGGATAACACCGGATAACAAGGGAGAGGTAGACGGCGATATTGCCGCCCGCTTTCTTTGAGTCGCACTTCCAAGGTGCCCCCGACCGCAAGAACTGGTTCGCTCATGCCGCTTAATCATAATCTCGGTGCATGAAGTTTGGCCCTTTACATCTCGCTCCGCACCAAATTTCTCAGCCATTGTCAACTCAAAGGGTCTACTCTTCCGGCCCATCGGATGGCAGACTACACCACAACCCTCATAGAGTCAGATAACCCTCTTGGAGTCAAGCCCAATGGAATCAAAGATTGTTCCTGAATCGAAGCACAGTGGAGGTCAAAAGGCCGCCGCCGCCTCATCGCGCGGCCAGGCGCTCGCCTTCGAGTCATTCCCCGACACCCCTGCGGAACGGGAGCGGCTCGATGCCATTTCCCAAACGCCCGACGACAACGGCAACGTCTACTGCTGGCGCCGCCGTCGTCGCTGCTCGAATCCCGACTGCCGTGATCCTGAAACGCTCACACCCCACAAGTTCAAGGAGGCGGAACACGCACTTTGGAACTGTCCCATTTGCGGGCGTGACCGTCACTGCCGCCGCCTGACCTCGCTCCCGAACCGAGGCTGTCATCAGCACGGCGGAGCGACGCCGACCGGATGGGACTTGCCGCAAACCAAGAGCGGCGAGTTTTCCAAGCACCTCAAACTCGAACTCCGTGCCGACTTCGAGCGGATGCTGTCCTCGGAATCGCTGATGTCGCTGGAAGAGTCGATCGCGTTTCTCAAGATGCGGATGAACGAGATCGTCGCGGAGTATGGCGGCGGGGCGAGTCGCGCTTTGTTGAAACAAATGAAGGAAAACCGCGCCGAATACAAGCGCCAGATGCGGCAGGACGAACCCGACCCTGCCCTGTTGCGGCAGTTGGATAGAGACCTCGACAAGATGATCGCCGAGGGCAGTCGCGCCTACACGGTGATGCACGACTTCACCACAACCCTCGGTCACACCACGCGCGCCATCGACGCCCGCGACCGCCACGTCCAGAACGAGCGCATGATGATTACCTCAGATAAAGCGTGGGTGCTGCTCGCCCACACCGAGGAAACCTTTCGCGTCGGCGCGGAGATGGTGTTGGAAATGCAGCCGGGGGAAGCCCTGGCATTTGTAAAGGAAATGAACGGGTTGCTCGAGGCGTGCCCCGACGACGGCGCCCGCCAGGTAACGGCACAGGAGACCATGCGTGCTTATCTCTCGACCAAAAAAAGGGCGCTACTTTCCTACGCCAGCAAACGGTTCACCGAACTCGCTGGATCGGGACTTGTTCCAGGCCCACGTCCTCGCTTCTGACCCTTTATTTCACTTCTCTCACGCTGTCAAAAATAGGTTGAGGGATAAACACAAGAGAAGTTGTAGCTGCAAGGGGAGGCCGTTGAGTGTCTTCCCCAGAAGTAAGGGGCCAAAGCTAAGTGGCTGTGAGAGAACAAAGGGACAGGTTATTAAGAGACAGGTATCAAGCGCCTCTCTCGGTGGGAGGCGATGAAGACCGCAAATCCTGCACGGCCCGTTTGACCTGAGCGGCGAACTCAGTGAAATCCAGTTCCAGCGCCTCGCAGTAGTCGAGTAGCTCCACGATGTTGATCTCGCGCTCGCCGTGTTCGACCTTGTGAGGGAAAGCGGCGGGCTTTCGGAGGCGGGCCGCGACCTCGCGCTGCGTTAGCCCGGCTTTGTGGCGCGCTTGGAGCAGCAAAGCCGCCACTACTTTGTATTCGTCGCTGTGAACTGACCGGGGCCGCAGATAAATGACCTCTCACCTCGCAAGGTCATTCTGCATGGCGCCCCTCTTGCTCCTTAATTGAAAGCACGACTTCCGAATCGGAAGTAAACTTTAAAGAAGAAAAAGGAGAAGGAAGATGAGAGGCAAACACTTTCCTGCCAACGGTTCTACGCAGCCACTCCATTTCATTGTGTCAAGCCTTCCTTCTCGAAAGGACAACTACTCATGTTTAATTCACTGTTTCAATTGAAGTCGTTGAAACCTACACGACAACTCCGCTCGGCGCCCGCGTTTTTTGGTGTGATGGCGCTCTTTTGGGGAGCGGGAAAACCGCTCCACGCTCAACCCCAACCGGCGTTGCGTGTAGGCGTGGTAGATGAAGCGAAGCTGGCGCAGGCGCGCAGCGATTTCCCACTGCTGGCCGCGCGAGTGGTGCCACAGGTTGCCGCCAAGCGCCGACTCTCCCTTGTGGTTTCCCAGCAGGGACTTCGCTGGGCTGGCGCGACGGCGACGCGCGTGGATGTGACCGCCGAGGTTTTGGCGCTCTTGCAAAAGATGCCGACAGGAGCCAACGCGCTGACCGGCGCGCAAGCGGGCGCCGCGCGACAAGCGTTGGCGGCGCTCAATGGATTAGCCGTTGCCACCAAAATCGGCGGACTCTCCTACACCGACTACGGCACCCGCCTGACCAACGCTTCCATCGCGTTCGACTCTGCGATCCGCAAAGTGCCCCAAGGAACGCTGCGCTCTCAGCTTGGCAAGGCGATGCAGTCTTTTCTTGAGGCGCGTAGGACGTGGGATTTTTGTCTCGAGCTGTTCGAAATCAAAAGCATGGCGATGGATGCTCGCTTCGAGAGATTACGCGAACGCACGACGCAGTCCGAGCGGGTGCAACTCCAATTTCAAGAGAAAGACGAGCGAGAAAAGATGACGCAGGAGACCTACAAACCCTTGTTCGAGACATGGAGCAAAGCGGCCTCACAAGTCGAAGCTGCCGAAAAGCTGATGCCCAAGAATTGAGCTTCTCAACCCTTGCAACTCAATGCCAACAAGACCAAAGCAGACAAAAGGAGGAATTTTGACACCCGATCCCATCCCAAATCCCGCAAACCCCGACAGGGGCGAGGAAGATTACCTCTCGGTAATCGCCTCGCAGCTTCTCGCCGTGCGCCATCGCTATCACCATGCGCTGGCGCAGCAGGAACAGATGCTCCATCAGGCCAACAGCCACGTTCAAGCCGCCCACGACGCGCAGCAAGCAGTGTGGGAGGAGCATGAGGACTACTTGATCGAGGCCCTGCGCTGGCACGAGAAGAAGAGCGGCTCCTCGCGCCTCGAATGCGAGGTGGGCGTCTTTTACCTGGACGAAGAACCGGCCCGCGTCATCATCCGCGACGCCGAGCAGGTGCGGCGGTGGGCGCACCGCATGACCGGCGACCTGGTGTTCTTGGGCGCGGCTTTACCCGGCGCTGCTGCACCTGACGCTGCTGCACCGACCACTACCGCACCCAAGGCTACCGAAGCCAAGGTGCTCACGGAGGCTAAGGCGCTCATCAATGCCGAGGTTTTGGTGGCGGAGTTCTACCGACGCACCGGTCTTTTGCCCGACGGTTGCCGACTCATCCTGCCTCGTCCCGTGCCGGCCTTGGAGTAGTCGGCCCTGTCTCCTCGCCTTTCTCTTAGTTCGCCAGTTTCACCATTAGGAGTTCCCATGCCTCATCCTTCCACCGAGGGCCAACGCCTACACGCCCTCTGCGCTCATGCCAAATCTCTGGGCCACGATCTGACACCCTTCCACTTTGAGACTTTTCACGCGGTTGACGGCGCCAGCCGTATTGCCTGTTGCCAGACCTGCGGACGACACCTTTCTTTTGGTGGCTCCGGCGCCCAAAGCGATGCGTTGTATTATCTCTGCGACGGCGATGCCCACCGCGCTCGTGAGGGTCTGGCCACTCTGACGGGGGATGTGCCCCGCCTTCTGCTGGCGAGGCTTACCGCCGCCGTCGATGAACTGCCCGCCGACGTGCGACGCTTTTTCGTGCCTGGTCACTTCGATGACAAGGCGCAGTGTTTGGACTCGGAGGACTACGTGTGGCGCTTGGAATGGCACCTGCGCCAGTGGCCCAACCATCCCGTTGCCCCCAGCAACCCCCAACCCCCAGACGGCATCGTGGAACTCGAACGGCGCGTGCCCGAAGATGCGATGCGACCCGCCCGCTACGTGGGACGGCCTTACAACCCTAACATCAGCGAAGACCCCAGGCATTGGCTGGTGCAACCGCTACTGCCCAACACGCAAGGCCTCGCCTACCGCGTGGACGAGGGGCCTTGGTATTTTCGCCGCGCCGAGGGCGTGGTCGGCTACTACGTGGCCGTGGAGGACGTAGAGTTCGAAGTGCCCGACGCCGAGGAAGCCCTGCCTCTCACCGCTTTCTCGTCCACGACGGCTACCTCCACACGCCGCCCGTCCTCCTCTCGCTCGACACGCGACCCCCGTGCTGCCGAACCAGAGTTTCCGCCAGACCTGCTGACGGGCGGCGCGCTTGACCCTGCCGTGACCGGAGAGTGGAGCCCATGACGCGCGTCAAGGATGGTAAAACGGTGGCGCGTCAGAACTTCTCCATGCACCCTGACCTGCTCAAAGCCATCATGGAGGGAGCCAACGTCCTTTCGGCCCAACGCAGTGAAGCCATTCTCGGCAACCGTTCTTACCGTGTCACCTTCTCCAAAGTGGTTTCGGCCCTGGTTTTCGATGCCCTGCGGCGTGGCCTTATCCGGCAGGAGGGTGAGCGGTTCGTGCCAACCGCGAAGTTCGCGGCCCTCATTCAGGAATACGAAGCCTCGTTTTATGAGGATGTGACGGTGGAGCGGCGACCAAAGAAGCCGCCCTCTCCACCGGACGCCGAGCAGGAGACTTTCCGCCACGACTGTCCGGCCTACGGCCTGAGCGCCGAGGATTACCGCCGCCCGTTTCTGTGGCAGGGGCGCCGCGCCTGCGCCGTAGGTTTCGACGCGGCTAATGCCCAAGTCCCGCTTCTGGTGGAAGAGGAAGAGAGCGGCGAGCGATTCTCGCTTTCCTTGGCCGATTTCAACGCCTCGCCTTGGGCCTCTGACGAAACGACGGGTGCGACGGGCGAGAAGGAGGGAGAAACCAACGATGAAGAACCGATCCAAGAGTGAGCAACCGACTCTTTTCCCCACATCCGAGTCATCGGAGCCCGAGGCGCTCGATTCTGGGGGCGTCGTCGGATTCACCGGCACCCAGCGCGGTCTGACTCCCCCGCAACGCGATCAACTGGCCCATTGGCTGCAACGATTGGCGCCCTGCGAAGTGCATCACGGCGATTGTGTGGGAGCCGACGCCCAGTTTCACGCCTTGGTGCGCGACCTGCTGCCCACAACTCGCATCGTTTTGCACCCGCCGCGCATCGAAAAGAAGCGGGCCTTTTGCCAGGGCGATGAGGAGCGTCCGGCGCGGGCCTATCTAACCCGCAACCACGCCATCGTGCGCGCAGGTGCGGCGCTACTCGCTGCGCCGGGGGAACAGAGAGAGAAGCTGCGCTCCGGCACCTGGGCCACCGTGCGCTACGCCCGCCAACAAAACCGTCCCGTGATTCTAGTCTTGCCACAACTCTTGCCGGAATCAATGCTATCTGGATGATTACTTGAAATTCTCGCACCTCCACCCGACTAAAACTAACTCGCCCCTTGTCAACGGCGCCTGCTCACAGAGCGGGCGCCGTTCGTATTTGGACGCAGTGTTAACCGCTCTCTGCCGAGGTTTTATTTTCGGGGTTCTTAATAAAGTCCCAAGGTTGCTCCTATGGCACAATCCCTTTCGCCTACCTTTACCCTGACATCTCCCGCGTCCTCTACCGATGTCGCCTCTTTCGCCGCCGTCCGTGTTCCCGCTACGGGCATCGACACGCTCAAACTATTCTATCCCCTACGCCTACGCCGCCGTCCCGATTTCCACGTCTTGCAGCGTTCCGAGGTGCGTGGCCGTGATGTGGGAGAAGGCTACCTCTGGCGCGATCCGAGCGGACACCTCGCTTATGGTGCGATCGCCGTGCGCCGCGTCGGGGTTTTCCGCTTTCGCATCGGGCCGGTGGGAACCGAGATACGGCTTCGTGCTTTCTTCTCGGTCTCTTCCGCCGCTTACGGCCACAACACCCGCACCGTGACTCAGGACGACTTGCGGGGTGTGCTGGAAGAGATGGAAGCGACGCTGCACAACTTGGGCCTCGACATCGACTGGCGCGAGGGGCAAGTTTCGCGTCTCGACATCCACCGCGATGTCGCCCTGCCCCGTCCCTTTCACTGCTACCTGTGCGCCCTGCAACTCATCGAGCCGCGCTACGGTCGGATTTACCAAAACTTCCCGACCGGGGTGATGCGTGGCGCGGCCACTCGATTGATCTACAACCTCTACGATAAAAGGGCGCAATGCCAAACTCGCGGCATCCCGCTGCCCTCAGAAACCGACGATTATCCTTCTTGGCTGCGCTGCGAAGCCCGCCTCCTGACCGCCGCCGCCGTGCGAGATAGTCTGGGCCTTGGCACTACCACCGAGTTAGTCGAACGCTTTGGCGACCTCGGTGATTGGCTAAGCGAGCGCATCAAGACCGACTTGCTCTGCGAGGAAGTGCCGGAGTATGTGGGCCATCCACCATCTTTGAACCTGACCTCGCCTTTCACACCCGACGACGAGGTGTGGTGGCGGGCACAACTGTTGGGAGAGGGAGACGAGTTCAAAGACCGAATGGCGCTCCTGGGTCTGCGACTGGCCTATGCTACGATTGGGCCAGAGAGGTTCTGGGAAGTGGCACGACAGGAAAATTATGCCGAAGACCTGCCGATCTCTAAACTCAAAAGCCGGTGGCGACAAACTGCAATACGCTCGTTCTCCGACGAGATGATACCCGTTGCTCAGCTTTACGACGAACTGAGAATCGCGCTTTTAGCAACATGATTTGTTTCAACGCGGAGTCGCATTACGTCTATATTTAGCGAGATTTTTAAGTGTTTTGGATAGGAAACCTGATACCAAAATTTCGCTTAGCAAACGAACTCGTTAGACAGTTGCTGATATGTGAACCAGGCAATAGTGCAAACTAATCCACGCAGAGTAACAGCAACTATGACTATCACTTTGGAATTGCACCTGATGAAAAGGCACTTTCGAAGGCCCAAGCCCGTTAGCATGGCATCGAGCCAGTAGATTACATCCATCGCATCGTGCGCGACAATTTGGAGCGCACGCGGAAAGAAGGCGGCGGCCATTGCTTTGTTTGAGGTGTCAATGGACGAAGAGTTGCCCGAAACCGTCCAAGCGGTGCAAAGCTGAGGAGAAAGCAGGAAATTGCTTGCATGAACACTGTTTATCTTCGCTCTCTCCTTCCGGCCCGCGACCAGTGAATCCGTCCAATACAAATTCCACCCGCGACTTTTGTGGTGCTCGACATCGGGGTTTTGGGGTTTTTGGCGCATCCTATATCCGCGTTGCTCACCCAAAGCGTTGCGGTGTTTGAAATGACGGCAAGGATTGCTCGCGCGCGAAGCTGTAATCTGCTCCCCGAAATCGCCGATTACGAGGAGCGGCGCGAGTATTTGCGACGGGCAACGGGCGCGGTCTCGCCAAATTGGATGCCCTTAAAGAAATTCACGACTATCTGTCGCTTTTGACCCCCATCGTGCAAAATGCCACCGTCCGGTGGGAGCGTTTGCGCTAAGAGAGCCGGTGTTACTGCCGATCCCGAAGAAATCGAAGATGATGTGATTCTATGCACCCAAATCATCGAAACCATGCAGGAACGCGGCTTTTCGGTCGGCGACGTAATCGTGGCTACCACCAATATCGGTCATTTCTCGTGAATGCTGCCCACCTATTTGCGGGAAACATCCTTTAAAAATCTTCTTTATCAGCTTGACGAGCGCAATGAAAAGCCTTATCTTATTTGCGTTGTGTTTCCTAATTACGACACAGCAGGACTTGGAGGTGAATTTTGGCGGCACAACTGGGCGATAGGATCCGAGAGCTTCGACTGGCGCACCCAATTTATAAAAGTCTGCGCCATTTTGCCGATCAATTGGGCAAGTCGCCGTCGTGGGTCAGCAAGTTGGAGCGTAATTTAGAAAAGCCGGGGCGCGACACGCTGCAAGAAATCGCGCGGATGCTGGGGGCCGATGCCGACGAACTTTTCGCCCTGGCCGACCAGATCGCGCCCGATGTCGAGCAGACCATTTTAACGCGCGGCCCGCAAGTTGTGGGGCTTTTGCGAACTCTCCATTCGCTTTCGCCCGACCAAATCCGTGAGTTGGAACAGAAGGCGCGCGAGATGAAAAACCAGGGTTCAGCCTCCCACATTTGCGATGATCTCAAAATGACGACACCTTCCACCTCGTTCGCATCTCGTTTGCAAGTGCCCTGGCTGAACGACCGCGACATCGCTGGCGCCGCGTCGGGGTTGTGGGCGGCGGCTCACGCCGCGTTGGGAACAGGCGATGAGATGGTTCGGCCTACACCCGAAGATTTGGTTTTCGGATTTCTCGATGGCGAGCAGCGGCTTTCGCTTTTTCTCGACGACGAGTTGGGCTGTGATTCCAACGGTTGCCCAATCGCCGGCTTGATGCGCGTGGCCGACGGCTCCGACCAAGGCGGCGAGATTTACATCGACAAAAACGTGGTCAAGACGCCGCTTTATTCGTTCACGCTCGCGCACGAAATCGGGCACTGGGTTTTGCATCGGCGACACATTTTGCGCGCCCGTGAGCAGATGTCACTCTTCGATGAAACTCCGGTTCAAACTCATACCCTTCATCGCAATCTTCAAGGCTCACAGCACAAACTGCCACCCGAAGAATGGCAAGCGAATCGTTTCGCCGCGCATCTCCTGATGCCCGCCGAGGCGCTCCACGCCGAGTTCACGTCGCGTTATGGTGGGCCACTCGACTTTCGCGCGCAGTGTGAAGCTGACGCTGGGTTCGCTCATCTTTACCGCGAAAAGCGCAACTACTCGCGTCGCGTCGCGCAAGAGCCTCGCGTTAAAGGCAACGTCTTCGCGCCACCGCTCAACGAACTGTTCAACGTGTCCGTTTTGGCCATGTCCATTCGCCTCGAAGAACTGGGTCTCATTACCGATGAGGCTTCGACCAACCAGAGCCGTCTCGCTTTATAGAATGCGACGGCTCTCTTTTGCCCCCTTGTTGTAGCGTGTGGGAAACACGCAACAATGTCGTCAGACCGTAGTGAGATTCCAATTATCATGCACAAACTCCATTTCTTCCCCTTGGGAAACGCCGACTCGATTTTGCTCGAAGTCAACGCTGGTGAGGCTAACGAAGCCTTGATCTTATTCGACTACGCCCATATGCGTAACGCGGACGACGAAAGTGATAAACGCTGTGACCTCGAAGGGCTTTTGCGCTCGAAACTGGTGGCGAAAAAGCGCACCGCCTTCGACGTGGTGGCTTTTAGTCACCTTGATGATGATCATATTCATAAAGCGGGCGAGTTCTTCTATTTCCGGCACTCTTCGGCGTTGCAAAGCGACTCGCGCTTTAAAATTGACGAGTTATGGGTTCCTGCGGCGGTGATTGTCGAAGACCAGTGCGATGGTGACGAGGCCATCATTCAAAAAGAGGCCCGCTATCGTTTCAAGGAAGGTAAGGGCATCCGTGTTTTTTCGCAACCGAAAAGCCTCGACGATTGGATGAGAAAAAACGGGTTGACGTGGGGGAGCCGGAAACACCTGGTGACGGACGCAGGCAACCTCGTGCCAGGGTGGGACAACCGCAAAACCAAAGGTGTGGAATTTTTCGTGCATTCGCCCTTTGGTTTTCGCCAGGACGACAATCAAGTTGTGGTTCGCAACGACGATTGTTTGGTCATGCAGGCGACGTTTTACACGGCGGGGCATCTGGGCGGAGACGACAGCCGTTTGATTTTAAGCGCCGATGTGAAGCACGAAATCATGGCCGACATCGTGAAAATGACGCGCAAGCGTGGGCGCGAAGAGCGGCTCAAGTGGGATGTTTTCAAACTGCCGCACCATTGCAGTTATCTGTCGCTGGGGCCAGACAAAGGTAAGGATGAAACCGAGCCAGTCGAGGAAGTCAAATGGTGGTTCGAGCAGGGCACAAATGGCGCAAAAATCGTTTCGACCAGTTGGGCTATTCCGGCCGAAGACACCAAGCAACCGCCGCACCGTCAGGCAGAGGCAACGCATCGCAAGCGTGCTCTGGCCTTGAGCGGCAAGTTTTTGGTCACGATGCAGGAGCCATCGAAATCCAAACCCGAAACCCTGGTTTTGAAACTGGATAACTTCGGGGTCACCATTGAAAAGGAATCGAGCGGCGGCGCGAGTGCCCTGCTCACCACGCCCCCGCCGCGCGCCGGAAGTGAACTCTGATTTCCAAAGCCTAATCGCTCCGCTAAGAAGGGTTTCGAGGCGAGCGATTGGGCTTTTCTTTTTCCGGTTTCGATTATGAAAAACATCCAAGAAGAAATCCTCGACCGCCTTCAAACCTGTTCCGTAGAAGAGTTGACGTTTGCACAGGCCCGCGAAGTGGCGCTCGCTCTTCCCACGCGGCGCTGGTTCCGGTTGATCGAATGTCGCCGTTTAACACCAAAAATTGAAATCACGAACGAACCGTCGCTGATTACTATTTGCGATTCGATGGCCAACGTAGAGGCCGTCGCCGCCTCGCCCGAATCTAACGACTCGCAGAAGCCGCCCGAAAACGAAGATTGGGAGATTGAGGCCGTTAGCTTCGAGGTCGAAATCGAAGTGCCGCAATTTCCGGTCTATCCAATTTTGGAAATTGAGCGGTTGACGGCGCTGTTCGTGCGCGATGAAGACGGCCATGTTCTTACCCTGACGCTCGCGGAGCGCGAGGATTTTCCGCCCGTGCCGCATCTTTACGGTGAGGTTTTGGGTCTGGGACGCAGCTTGTGTTTATGGGACGAATCGCCCGCCGAACTCCGTCTGCTCTGGACGGCGGAGCGGTATTTTGAGCGGATTCGGGAATGGCTGCGCCTTTCGGCGCGGGGCGAGCTTCACGCGCCCGACCAGCCGCTTCACCCGTTGCTTTATCCAACGCGGAATTATTTGGTGGCGCCAACCTCGTTGTTTTCTCCGTCCCAAACGCCCGATGGGTCACAAGCGTTTGGCGGTTTAGTCAGAACGACCGGCGATATTCAAACTTTTATGGTTCGTCCCGAAGACGTAAACCAGCAGAATTCTTTCGTGGCCGTCGCGTTTTCGGGCGCGGCGCTCGTGCAAAGCGTCATCGAACGCGCGCCACGAAACCTGAGTGAATTGCACGACTTCGCCGCGCGCGTGGAAATTGATTTTTTCGCCGAACTTCAAAAACAACTCGCTAAGTGGCACCAGAAAGGGAAAAGCTACCATTCGCTGATCGTCTTTGCCTTTTCTTTTCCTCAAACCCGCACTCTGGGTGGCGAAGCCGAGCGAATCGAGCAACACGCTTTTGCCACGCGCATCACTGTCGCACAACTGGGCGAAAAACTCGGATATTGGGCGAAAAATTCCGATTTGAGCGGTGCAATGGTGCTACTTGTTCAAAGCAGTGATGGTAAATGGGAGCGTGCCGCTTCCGAAATTGAGTTGATTTCCCTAAATGTGGCGCTCCTGCTTTCGCGCGACATGGCGGCGCAGTTCAATGCGGGCGCACCGGAGTCGCCGCGCGTGGTCGGCGTGGGTGCGGGCGCCCTTGGTTCTCAAGCGTTCTTGAACCTGGCGCGCGCTGGTTGGGGCGATTGGCATATCGTAGATCACGATTTGTTACTGCCACACAATGGCGCCCGTCACGCTTTGAGTGGCCATTTCATTGGCTCCGCGAAGGGCATTGGTGTGTGTCAGGTAGCGAACAGCCTGTTCGACGAATCGTTTCGCGCCAAACCCTTGGTTGGCAATGTCCTTACGCCCTCGGGCGAAATCAAAGCAGCTATCGAGAACGCCGAAATCGTGCTCGATTTTTCGGCCTCGGTTCCAGTCGCTCGCGCTCTCAGTTACGACTTCGATCTCAAAGGCCGTTGCCTGAGCCTGTTCCTCAACCCATCCGGCTCCCAACTGTTTGTTTTGGCCCAGGATGCCGAAAAAACGCTCACGCTTGCCGATTTGGAAATGCAGCTTTGGTGTGCGATCATCGAAGAGCCTTCGTGGAGAAACTATTTTGAAAATTTCGGCGAAGCGGCTCACGGCGAGGTCGTCCGCTACGCGAGATCGTGCGGCGACAAAAGCAGCCGCATTCCTCAGGATTTGGTCACGCTCCACGCCACCAACGCGAGTCGCGTCGTGCGTCGCATCGGTGCTTCGGGCGCGGCCAGTATTAGTCGTTGGCGTTTCGACGCTGAGACCGAAGCACAAACCCGCGACGAAATTTCCGTTGCTGCGGTGCGGATTTGGAATTGCGGCGAGTGGACGCTACGAGCAAGCGAAGCGGTCTTGTGCCGTCTGCGTCAACTGCGCGCGCGACGTCTGCCCGATGAGACCGGCGGCATCTTGCTTGGCACCTTCGACCGCGAGCGCAAAATCGCCTATCTTATCAGTGTTTTGCCTGCGCCATCCGACAGCAGAGAAGCGAGAGCGTCTTTTCTACGCGGTTGCGCGGGACTGCGTGAGGAAGTCGAGGCGATACAAAAGCTGACCGGCTTTCAAGTCGGTTATCTGGGCGAATGGCACTCGCACCCGCCTGGTCGAGACAGCCAACCCAGCGCCCGCGATTTCGAGCATTTCGACCACTTAAAACATGAGCGAACCCAAGACGGTTTGCCCGCCGTTTTGCTCATCGTCGGTGAAAACGACGAAGCTGCTTTCGTAGAAATTATGCCGGAGCCGCCGCCTGATTCGCCCGCTATCCTGCTCGTCGTCCTGCCCCGATAACTTCCATGAACTTCGATAAAATCAGCGTCACGCTTTATGACTTGTTGGGTTATCTGCTCCCTGGTTACATTCTGGTCATGGCATTGGCCGTGCTGGAATCCACGTTCCTGGGGTCGACGCTGCTCACCTTGCAGGGCATCAAATCGAACCCGTTGCCTTTTTCGGTGGTCGCTTATTTTCTGGGCCAGTTCTGCCACGCGATGGGCACGACTTTGAAAACGAAACTGCGCCCGCACGCCAAAACAATACAGCAGAAAATAGGCGAATCTTCCATCACGACACGGCGAAAAAGACGTTTGGAAAGGTGGCTTGCAGTTGTCGAACCGTGTGGCGCTCCAATAGATGAAAATCTGGAAACCGAAGTCGAAAAAGAGATTTGCGCCGCGTTTGAAATTACGCCAGATCAACTTGGAGAGGCTGGTTCAAGGCGCGACCTTAATACATATTTGCTGGCTGATGGTTTTATCCTGGCATCGGGCGTAGCAGGCGAACGCGAAATTTTCCAGGCGCGCGAAGGCTTTTTTAAGGCCGCAACCGTCGCCTTTTTGCTTTTGGCTGCGCTTTTCGGGGCTTCAATCTTAGTTGGAGGCGCCAGCATCAATCGCACCGCTACCGATGCCGTTGGAGTGAACTGGTGGCAAGCGTTGACTTTGGGTGGTGCCTGTTTTGGTTTCGCTCTCATTGCTTGGGGTCGCTGCGCTTTCTTCTCTTGCCTCAAGAAAACCCATGTCAAACTGCTCTTTCTCGCGCTGCGGCGCAGCAAAAAATCGGCAAGCTCTCAATAAAGTGCTTTTGGGATTATGCGGGCGGTGTCTATTTCCCTTTCAACGTCCGATAAAACTTCGTCCGGCTCACGCCCAGCGTTTTGCAAATCTCCCCGACATTTACACCTGGATTGGGGTGAAGCGCCCGCGCGATCTCCTGCTTCTTCGTGTCAAGTAGCACCCTCCCACCTTTGCGACGTGCAAAATAGCTCACGCGCGAACATCCGCAACAAACTCCTGAACCAGTCCAACGGCATCGCGTTTTTCACGAGCCGCTTCTTCGGACTCGAACAGAGATTCGGTAATCCAACCGATTGGGCCGGTGTGGTTGGGGCTGGAAAAACACGTTTCCAGACGCGCTATCGCCTGAGTTCCAAATTCAGTTTGATGAAGCCCTGCATCGCGGAAGCGGGCGGCAATGACCTCTGGCCCTAACGCTTTGAGCATCCAGACCACATCGTAGCCATCCTTGGTTTTATTGCGCTCGGTGAGCGCCCAAGCTTTGAGCGCCAATAGCATAGCAGGGCCACAAACACGCAAATCGACTTGCTTAATGCCCAAACCGTCAAGCAACGGCCCTTCATCGGGCACGATCTGGATGTCGCGCTCAATGAAATCCAAGCCGTAAATACCCAAAGCGGTAAGGCCACTGCCACTTTGCTCAATCGGCTTGCGCTGCACCTTGCCACCTTGAGCGGGATCATCCACTGGCACGAACAGTTCGACCACGACTTCAATCGATTCGACCATTCGACGCCACTCGAAACTGGTTTCGCTGTTTTGCTTTAGTCCGAGGCGGGCCAAATTCTGCTTGAGAGTGCGATACATTTCGCGTTCATCTCCCAGCGCGGCAATACGCAGAGCTAAATCCACATCGCGAGTGCCGATGTGTGGTGCCAGAAGCGAGGGTGGCTGTGGCACCAGCAGACCAGGAATCAGACCACCAAACAGGGCGCAACGCTCGCCCCAGGGCCCAATCTCCGACAAAAGGGTGCGCGCCACCATGCGGCAGATTTCGTTCATTTCCACGCGGAGGCCCCTCGAAGCAAGGTTCCCGCCTCGAACCGGCTTTGAAGCTGTTCCAAGAGATGCTCCGCCAGTTCCTGACTGCGCCCCGAAGCGTAGCTGACTTCGAGCCACGCGCGCCAAGGCGAGACTTTCATCAAAGAATCCGTTTCCAAATGGTGCCGCCAAGTGTCACTTTTAGCCTGAACGATTTCGAGGTTCGCACCTTCGGCGGTTTGTTCCATTCCGGCTTCACCAAAGCGCCCCAGCCAAAATCTCTCAGGCACCCAGAAGCGAATCGGAAAGGGGACACGAGTTAAAATCGGAGCATAACTATTGGCAGCTAATAGCCCGCCGATGGCTCCTTCGGGACAGATTTGCAAGGCTTTTTGGGCAACGGCGTTAGGCGAAGCGCCATAAAGGTAGCCGCGCAACGCCATTCTCGGCAGGGTCTCTTCTTGACTCCACGCTTCTGCTAATGCCGTTGGCTTGATCAAAGTGCGCGTTTTACCAGGCCCACTGCCCTGGGCTTCGAGACAGTTCTCTTTCTCTAAACGGTCTAAAACGCGATGCGCCAGCGTTTGCGAGACACCGGACTCGTCCGCTAATTCGTGGATCGACCACGCGCGTTTCCCACCGAGAAGTAAAGTTTCGGCCACCAAACCGGTGCGACCTTGAAAACGCGCTCGCGTAATTTTAATTTTCGGCGATGGCGCCGTTTCGCGCAGGAGAGCCACACCAGGAGCCATAAGTCGAAAATTGCCGTCGGGCACCACGATATGGTTGAACGGAGCCGCTGCCTCGATGGCTTTAGCGCTGGCAGCAACTAAAACCAGCAAATTCTCGTTAGAGGCGCTTTCGCGCACCTCAACCGATGAAGGACGATACAGACGAACGATGGGCAGGGAATGCCTGCGATGATTCGAGCCGATGTGAAGGCGCTCATCCTCCAAACGAATTTCAACATCCGCCGGCGCGACGCGGCATCGGATGGCTTCCACCGCTTTCACTAATTCATCCATATTTACCCCCGTTGTAAATATAGAATAAAGTGTGAATATAGTCCAGATTCTTCTTGCTTCACAAGTCCATCCCAGATCCTCAAGCGTCGTCGCCTACCCTGGATTGAGGCTAAAAGACCGAAAGAAGAAACCTTACCTCCTGACGGCAGCAAAATGGTGATGCCCCATCAGCAAAAGTCAACCGAACAATTTTCGGTCGAAAGAGCGATAGTTGATGGCCTCGGCGATGTGGTGCATCTGCACAGCGTCCTCGGCTTCCAAATCGGCGATGGTGCGCGCGACTTTGAGGATGCGGTCGTAGCCGCGCCCCGAAAGCGAAAACTGATTAATAGCGGTTTTGAGTAGTTCCTTGGTGCTGTCGTCCATTTCGCAGTGCTGGCGCAGTTCTTTCGCTTTCATGTGCGCGTTGCAGGACACGCCGACGCACCCCATGCGCGCAACTTGACGCCGCCTGGCCGCCACCACCCGCCCTCTCACCATCGCGCTCGATTCGCCGCCGCGCTTGTTCATCAGTTCTTCGGGAGAGAGGCGCGGCACTTCGATGTGAATATCGATGCGGTCAAGTAAGGGGCCGGAGATGCGCGAGAGGTAGCGGCGGATCTGGGGAGCCGTGCAAGTGCAGGGTTTTACATTCGGTATTCTCTCGTGATTCGACAACAGACTCCCGCACGGACACGGATTCATCGCCGCCACCAGTTGAAAACGCGCCGGAAAAGTAAGACTTTGCGCGGCACGGGCAATTGAAACCTGACCGTCTTCAAGCGGCTGGCGCATCACTTCCAGCACGTCGCGGTGGAATTCAGGGAGTTCGTCCAAAAACAGCACGCCGTGATGCGCGAGCGAAATTTCGCCTGGACGCGGAAAACTCCCGCCGCCTACAAGCCCCGCGTGCGACACGGTGTGATGCGGGCTGCGAAACGGGCGACTCGACACCAGACTTTGGCCGCTCGGCATCAGGCCCGCGACCGAATACAATTTGGTGACTTCAAGCGCTTCTTCAAGCAAAAGCGGCGGCAGAATCGTCGGCAAACGGCGCGACAACAGCGTTTTGCCGCTTCCTGGAGCGCCCACCAGCAAAATATTATGACCGCCGGCCGCCGCGACTTCGAGGGCGCGCTTTACCGCTTCCTGACCCTTGACATCGGCCCAGTCGATGTCGCCGTGCGCGTTTTCGAGCGCATCGGGCGAAAAATGAGCTTCCTGCGGCGCTCGATTTCCGTTCTGAATCCAATCTACGGCATCGGCCAAACTTTCCACCGGAAAAACCTGCAAACCCTCGACAACGGCAGCTTCGGCGGCGTTGGCACGGGGCACCAGAAACGCCGTTTTTCCCGCTTCGCGCGCGCCCAAAGCCATCGGCAAAACGCCGGTGATGGAACGCACTTCGCCGTTGAGTCCCAGTTCGCCGCACGCCGCGAAACTCGTCGCGGGAGATGCGAACTGGCCGTCGCCCAGCAAAACGCCCAGAGCGATGGGCAAATCGAAAATCGGCCCCTGTTTTTTGGTGTCGGCGGGCGCCAAATTTACCGTGATGCGGCGCGCCGGCATCGCAAAACCGCTGTTTCGAATCGCGGCGCGCACCCGCTCGCCGCTTTCGCGCACCGCCGCGTCGGGCAGTCCGACAACCGAAAACGAGATCAATCCAGGCGAAACATCGACCTCGACGCGCACCAGATAAGCATCCACGCCCAGAACGGCGAGCGAATCTACATGGGCCAGCATGGGGGAAATTATAGCAGCCGGAGGCGCGCCCTTATCGAAGTGAAGAACGCGAAGCGTGAGCGAGTGAGGTTTGACTGGCACGAAAGAGTAACCGTTGTGCCTCACTCGCTCACGCTTCGCGTTCTTCACTTTGTCACAACCTAACCCTGATACTCGAAAGCGTTGCGAATCCACGCCACGCGCGGTTTCTGTCCCGTGACTAACCACACTTCGACCACATCGAAGCGGCACGGTGTTTCGCTTTCCTCACCCATCGAAAGATAAGCGTTGGCGAGCCGCGAAATCTGGCGCTGTTTGGAAGTTCCAACCGCTTCCTGGGGCGCGCCCAGAGCATCCGAGGCGCGGGTTTTAACTTCGACAAAGCACAAAAACTCGCCGCAGCGCGCGATGATATCGATTTCGCCGCGCATTCCGGCGCGGCTCGGACGCCAGTTGCGCGCGATGATTTGAGCGCCCTTGACGCGCAAAAACGCGACGGCGATCTCTTCGCCGTCGCGTCCGCGCTGTTGAGTGGAAAACGCCATTTGCAGCTTACTGCTCGGCGGGCGGCGGAACCGAAGCGGGCGGCCTCGTCGCAGGCGAGGCCATCTGCGAGGGCGTGGTTCGCGACGTAGTGGTTCGCGATGCTGTGGTTTGAGATGAGGTGGTCTGCCTCGCGGGAGCCTGGCCAGGGCGCGCGGTTTGAACGATGACGCGCGATCTGCCGCCCGTGCCAGTGCCTCGCACCGGAACGCGCTGCTGAGGGGCCTGCCCGTATCTCCAGAAGCCCAGTTTATGACGCCGCGCGTAGGCCTCATCAGAAAGCCACTCGGTGGTGTCGAAGGAGGTGGGCGAATACAAATCGACAACGGCCCATCCGGAGCGCACCAACATTCGGTTCAGCGAGAGCTGCTGGCCTTCGTAGGGCCCTTTGCGGCCCTTGAAAAAGATGTGCACCAGGCGGCGCCCGTCGAGATCAAGAGGATATTTGGAATCGCCGTGGACATCGAGATTTTGGCCCGCTGTCCAGTTGGTGATGGCGTTTTTGGCGCCCTGCAAGCCAGGTCCGGTGCTGGGCGCCACGATACCCGCCAGTCGCACCGTGTCGGGCGGGCCCAGGGTGATGACGTCACGAGGCGGAGTGCCGGTTTTCACCGTGTCCACGCTTTGAATGGCGACAGTATCGCCCGTCGTGGCGCCCGCGATGCGAAACGCGTCGGGCAAAACCGGATCGCCCGCGCTGTTAAGCGCGGTGCCCTTGGGCTGGCCGGCACTGGGGTCGAAATAGGGCGGCGTGGGCGCGGGAACCGGCGTGGGTATCGGGAGCGGTTCGGGCGCCTTGAGGAAGCCGCAGCCACCCGCAAACGGCACCGCAAGCAGAGGGGCCGCCGTCAAAAGAGCGAAAAGTCGAGAAGATTTCATTGTGTGGTGCTGTTTTTTATAACCCAAAACTAAGCCAGTATCTCGCGCGCGTTGCGCACTCCGACGCGCTCGCGCTGCGCGGCGCCCAGAGCGCTGTCGCGGATCATGCCCAGGGCGGCGGCGGGATGAAAACGGCCCCAGTTCGACCCCCAGGCCACGCGGCGCTCGCCCAGAATGTGAACCGCGCTCGCGATGACATCGCGCTCGGCGAACGCCGCGACGGGCAAAAACACGCTGTTGACCGCCTCTTTCATGGCCTGAACCGTGACGCGGGTGAGGTATTCGTCCTGGGGCGAAATCAAAAACTTGAGCGTGGGAAACTCGCGCGCGACGTGAACGGCGGCATCCAGCGTCGCGGGCGACGAGGCGGTGAGCAAAATGGGCCGCGAATAGCGCCGCAGCGCGTTGAGCACTTCGCGCCCGCCCGCCGTGGTGACGGCATCGGCATCGTCCTTTTGTTCGATGAGCGCGCCGCAAAACGCTTCTTTGACCAGATATTTGCGCGCCAGTTCGCCCGACAGCTCGGTCTGGTGAATTGAGAGGGTAAGCCAGCCGCGAAAGCGCTTATCCACGCCCAAAAGCTCGACCAGTTCGCCGATGCCGCCACACAAATCGCTCGAAGCGTGCGCCGCCGAAAAACACAGCGTTTCGACGCCGAACTGATCGGCGTAGGCGCGCGCCGCGCTCGCATCGGGTGCGCGCAGGGCGAGAGTTTCGGCAGTGGAACCGAGATGGCAGTGCAGGTCGATGAGGGGCATGGCGGGAGGAGGGAGGAGGGAGGAGGGAGGAGGGAGGAGGGAGGATCGATTTTCCTCCCCACTTCCCTCCTCCGTTACTTGGCTATCAGTCGTTTCAAATTACCGCCCAGAATGGCGGTTTTTTGGTCGGGGGTGAGGCCCGAGGCCAAAACCGGCCCCAGCGCCGCCGACAGGTAGCGCAGGGGCGAATAAGAGGCAAAAATCAAGCGCTGCGCGCCGTCGGGCACTTGAGACACGATGGTTTCGAGCGCGCCAGGTGCGCTGAGTTGGGTGGTTTCGAGATGAAATTTGGGCGAGGAACGCAAAATCGCCAGCGCTTCGCCCAGATTTTCCGAGGCCACGCCCGCCAGCAGCAGCGGCGCGTTGGTAAAGGCGACGGCATCGGACAGTTCGGTCGCATCGCCGGCGCGCGCGACTTCGACGGCGACGGTCATGCCCAGCGTGTCGCATTTGTGCAAAAGTTCGCGAAACGGCGCCAGTTTGAGCGGCCAGCCCTGCGAAAACGGGAAAAAACGCGCGAAACGCACGCCCTGCGCGGCGCAGTTTTCGGCTTCAGTTAAACAATCGGGATAGGAGCGCGGATCGAGCGTCGCGGCGGGCAAAAGCTGGCTGGGATGAGCACGCGCGGCCTCGAAAGTGGCGGCGTTGCCCTGGTGGGAATCGTAGAAAATGCCCGTCGTGGCGAGCGCCACACTGCGCGCGATGTTGCTCTGGCCCATCGCATCGAGCAGGTTTTGCAGGGGCAAATCCTCACGCTGCGGCCAGGGGCCAAACAGCGAACAGGCGTCGAAAATGGGAGGAGCAGCCATAAAATGCGGAAGTCACGGGCCATTTTATGCGAATTGCGCGCGCGGGGCAATTGTTGGGGCGGTTGGAGGAAGTAGGTGCTCGACTCCCACGCGCCAGAGGGCACCCGCTGCGGGAGAGTCGGGTGCCCTCTGGGCGTGGGAGTCGAGCGCTGGCTTTCTCCATTTCCAAACACCCTGCCGCCCAACTAAAATCACCCTATGCTCGCGCCGCGCCCTTATCTCATCGAAGAATACACCACAACTGTGTGTCCGCACTGTTTCGCCGACGGCCCGCGCCGCTCCGATGACGATGTGTGGCGCGCTGGAATGTTGGTTTCTCACCACGACAAGGTGTGGATGAAGCGATTTTGCGCCCAGCACGGCGAAAGCGAATCGCTTTACGAAGAAGATCTGGAATTGTGGCGCGCGCGGGCCGGCTGGGCAACGCCGACTTCGCAAATCATCCCCGACCGCGCCGCCAATTTCGCGCCTTTTCCGCACGGCTACCGCGACGGCCTGCCCGCTTCGCACGGCCAGCACACCTGCATTTTGCTCTTGAATGTGACGCAGAGATGCAACTTTTCCTGTCCGACCTGCTACGCCAGCGCCCTGCGGCCTGGAACCGCGATTCCGCTCGTCGAACACCCCACGCTCGATGAAATCTCGCACACCGTGCGCGTTTTGCTGGAGCGCGAGGGTGGAAAACTGGGCGTTTTGATGCTGTCGGGTGGCGAACCGACGGTGCGCGAAGATTTGCCGCGCATCATCGAACGCGCGCTGGAAGAAAACATCACCCGCGTTCTGATTAACACCAATGGCCGCCGCATCGCGCGCGACGACCGCTTTTTAAATTTTCTGGCCCAGCACCGCGAGCGCGTCGAAATTTATCTGCAATTCGACGGCTTCAAGCCCTCGACCAGCCAATTTCATCGCGGCGAAGATGTGATTGACGAAAAATTGCGCGCTCTGGAGCGTTTGAACAGTGCCAAAATCTGGTCAACCCTCGTGATGAGCGTTTCGAAAGGCGCGGGCGACGATGAAGTCGGCGCGGTCGTGAAACTTGGTTTGAACACGCCGCACTGTTCGGGAATGGCGATTCAACCCGTGTTCGGAAGCGGGCGAAACGCCGGTTTCGACCCCTGCCATCGCGTCACACCGACCGGAATCACGCGGCGACTGGGCGCGCAGACGGGCGGCTTGGTGACGGGCGAAGATTTCATTCCCCTGCCCTGCTCGCACCGCGACTGCTGCGACATCACCTATTTGCTGCAAACCCGCCGAGGCGAGTGGAAAAGTCTGCCGCGCCTGATTGGGCGCGAGGAACTCAAACGCTGGATTCATCTGGTGTCGAACACGATTTCCTTCGACTGCGTATCGGGCAGCGTGGCGGAAATGCTGCGAAGCGGCGCCATCGAGCGCGTTTTTTCCAATTCGGGCCAGGTTTCGACGCTCAAAATGGCCTCCGACATCGCCCGACTGTGCGGCTGCGTGGCGGGCCTGCCGGAAATTCTGGGCGCGCTGTGGAGCCAGAAACCCGATCTGGAAAGCGTGGCGCAAAAAACGTTTCGCATCACAGTGAAGCAGTTCATGGACGCTCACACTTTTCACGACGCGCGCATTCGTCAGTGCTGCGTGCATTCGGGCACGTTCGAGCACGATCCCAAACGCCATTCCTTTTGCTGGCGTTGGCTGTTTGACGATGCGAGCGATTTTGGATGATTAGGCGTCAGGGGCCAGGCGTCAGGAGCCAGAGTTGGTTTTCTGACGCCTGAGGCCTGACGCCTTTATGACCATGACACTCGGCGAATTGTGGACATTTCTCGGATTCCTGACCGGCGCCCTCGTGCTGTGGCGTGAGGCGCGCCGCCGCGATTTGGCGACGCAGGGAATGCGTCTGGTGGCGCTGTGCGGCATGGCGGGCGGCGTTTTGGGCGCGCGGCTCACACAGTGGCTTTTTTCTGCCTCGAACGCGACAGGCATGGAAGCCGCCGCGTTTTTCGACCCGCGAAATGGCGGCAAATCGCTGGTTGGCGGCCTCATTTTCGGCTGGATGAGCGTGGAAACCGCCAAGCGAAGACTGGGCATTACCCGCTCGACGGGCGATTTGTGGGCACTCGCACTTCCCGCCGGAGAAGCGGTGGGGCGCCTTGGCTGTTTCTTCAACGGCTGCTGTTTCGGCACGCCGTTTTCGGGGTTCTGCGCGGTTTTCCAGCACGGCGCGTGGCGGCATCCGGCCCAGATTTACTCGGCGCTGGGAGCGGGAGTGTTGTTCGTGATTTTGTGGACACTGCGCGACCGTTTGCCGCGCGAAGGCGATTTGTTTCGCCTTTATCTGCTGCTTTACGGCCTGAGCCGTTTCCTCATCGAAGGTTTTCGAGAGCGCGATTTAGCTTTCGCCGGACTTTCGAGCGTGCAAATTCTTTGTCTCTGCGCCGCGCTTTACGCGGCGCGTTCGCTGCGCGACTCGTTTCTTCCATCGCGCAAAGTGCCCGCATTATGAATCCATCTCCGCTTCCACAACCGGCGGCGCAAACCTGCCCCAATTGCGGCGCGGCTATTGATGAGAAACCGGCGTTTTGCCCGCGTTGCGGCGCAGCGCTGCAATCTCCGCACTCTCGAAGCGGCGGCGTTGTTACTCTTATGCGCCAGTTGCTTTTGGGGATCGGGGCCGTGGGATTTGGGTTGTCAGGCACCTGTTTTGTGCTTTTGGGCGGTGGAATGGCGGTCGTGCCCGACGTTGGTGTGTCAAGCACTAATATTTCACAATGGGGGCCAGTTGTTGGCGGCGGCATGGTGGCAGTAGGCTTGGCCGCCGCGTGCATCTGGGGCATCATACGCCTCAACAAACATCCAAAATGACCGAAACCTCGCCGCAAAAAACCAAAGGCGAAGCGCTGGAACGCCTCGCCTTCACCTTTTGCAAAATCGCCACGCTGTGCCTTCTGACCGGCCCTTACGCTCTGCCCGTCGCGGCGAGCGGCGCGGCGCTGTTCTTCGCGCTCGCGCATTTCCAGGGGCACACCCAAACGCGCTGTCTGGGCAAACATCCGCTTCTCATCGCGGCTTTCTGGATTGCGGTAGTGGGGATCTGGGTCTGGCGTTTTTACAGCGAATAAATTCGCCGCAACACATCGAAACCTGCCTTCGCAGGTTGAGGGCCTCAGTCCGCGCAGGCGGACTTCGTTGTTTTGAGGCGAATTTATTCGCTGCCTATTTGAGCAGCAATTGAATCGGCTGCGGCCCGACCTTGGCCGCGACGTTCATTTTGCCGCGTTTGTAGCCTTCGACATCCAGCAATATCGACTCGAAACCCCACTCGCGCAGTTTTGGCCCGATTTGGTTCCAAAACTCGAAAACTGTCGTCATCTCGTCGGGCGCGACTTCAATGCGGGCCTGGGGCGCGTCGTTTTCGAGATAATGGCGCACCCGCACTTCGCGCAGTCCTTTTTCGCGCAGCCACACTTCGGCGCGCCCGATGCGGTGCAGCGCCTCGCGCGTCACGCTCTGGCCGTAGGGAATGCGGCTGCTCAAACACGGCATCGCCGGTTTGTCCCACGTCGGCAGGCCCAGTTCGCGCGACAGTTCGCGGATTTCGGCCTTGCTCAAATTGGCTTCGCGAAGCGGCGAGCGCACCGCGCGTTCGCTGCCCGCCTGTGCGCCAGGACGCCATTCTTTGAGATCGTCGAGGTTGGTGCCGTCGCACACCGCGTCGAAGCCTTCCTCGTTTGCCACCTTTTGCAGCACGTCGAAGAGTTCGCTTTTGCAGAAATAGCAGCGATTGGTCGGGTTGGAGGCGTAGTTCTGGTTTTCGATTTCGTGGGTTTCCACTTCGCGGAGCGGCGCGCCGATTTGCGAGGCGACCTCGCGCGCTTCGTCCAATTCTTCGGGCAAAAGCGAGGGCGAAATGCCGATCATCGCCACCGCGCGGTCGCCCAGTTCCTGGCGCGCGACTTTGAGCAAAAACGCCGAATCGACGCCGCCCGAAAACGCGATGATGACTCGTCCCAATCCGCCGATATTGGCGCGCAAATCGTCTAATTTCTGGTTCATTTTTCTCCGTTCGCGAGGGGCGAAAGCACATCCAACACGCCTGGACACACCCGAAGTTCCAGGGGCGTGGTGCCCCATTCGTCGCCGTCGAGCTGGACGGGAACCGGCGGCGCGCTCTCGATTTTAACACCCGTCGTCTTGAAGTAACGCGCTTTGCCGCGCTCGACGTGCTGGCCCATCAGCAGCTGCATCACCTGCTGCACCGACACCATTTTATTCTCGAAGGGAAAGGCGCATACATCGAGTTTTCCATCATCCAATCGCGCCTGTTCGGTGAAGCGAATCGCCCAGGCATAGCTCGCGGCGTTGCCCGCCATCAAAAGCCAGGAAAAGAAGTTTTCGACGTGCCCATCGGGAAAAGTGAGCGTGACGTGCGTGCCACGATGCACGACCGCGTTTTGCAGGCTTCGCAGCGCGTAGGCGAAATCGCGCAGCACGAATTTGAGGCGCAAACTGGTGTCCTCGATGACTTTGGCATCGAAACCCACGCCCGCCATGAGCAGAAAATAGCGTTCTTCGGGTTCTGAGGCCGCACCGCCGGATTTGGAGGCGGGCCGCGCGCCACCAAGCGGAATGGCTAAACCGGCGTCGATGCGACGTGTGTGGCCCTCGCGGATGGTTTTGCAGGCAGGTTTCCAGCCTTTGCCCAATCCCAGATTGAAAGCGAAGACGTTTCCGGTTCCCAGGGGCAAAACGCCCAGTTTGGTTTCCGATTTCGCTCCGCCAGAGGCTTGCAAAATGCCGTTGGCGACGGCATTGACGGTGCCGTCGCCGCCCGCCGCGACGATGAGCGGCGCTCCGGCTTTGGCCGCGTGATGGGCGCGATCGCGGATGCCGCTCGATTCGTTTTCCAGACCGATATGAACGCGCCAGCCGTGTTTTTCGAAGTCGGCCTGCACCCGTTCGAGCAAACGCAGACGCGACGCGCGGCCCTTGCCCGCTCCGGCGGTGGGATTGGCGAGAATTAAAATCGTCGGCTTGTGGTCTGACGGAGAGTGCATGAGGGCGATTTGATTATGACGGAGTTGGCATTGGTGAGGTTGATTGCTCCAGCGACGTTTTGGCCCCTGCCCTCCGCGTTTCGCCTTAAACTTCTCTTCATGCCCCATTCCCTTCTCGCTTTCATCGGCGGCACCGGTTTCGATTTGCGCGGCGCCAATTCGCCCTTCAAAAATGCTCACGACGGCCAGGTCGAAACCCGTTTCGGCATCGCCAACGTCACGCACGCGCTTTTGGAAAGCCGTCCCGTGGTGTTTCTGCACCGCCACGCGCAAAGCGACGCGCCGCAAAACAAAACCGTGCCGCCGCATCGCATCAACTACCGCGCCAACATCGCCGCGCTCAAAAATATGGGCGTCACCGGCATTCTGGCCTCGACTGCCGTGGGCGGACTGCGCCCAGAGTGGCCTTCGGGAACCCTGGTTTTGCTCGATCAGTTTCTCGATGTCACCACCAACCGCGAAAAAACTTTTTTCGACGAGCGCGCCGTTCATATCGACGTGACGCAGCCCTACTGCGGGCATTTGCGCTCCCTGCTTTTGTCGGTTGCAGGCGATTTGGGGATTGATTTAAAAGACGGCGGCACTTATTTGTGCGCCGACGGGCCGCGTTTCGAAACCGCCGCCGAAATTCGCAATTACGCGCGCTGGGGCGCCGATGTGGTGGGCATGACCGGCGTTCCCGAATGCACCCTGGCGCGCGAGGCGGAGATGTCTTATGTTGGGGTTTCGATTGTCACCAACGCGGCGGCGGGCATTTCGCCGCAGCCGTTGTCGCACAGGGAAGTCACCGAGGCGATGAAAGCGGCGCTTCCCAACGTCGCGCAGTTGTTTCTGGAAGCCGCGCGACGTTACGAAGACGATCCCGACGCGCCCTCGCGGCGCGCCACGCGCGATTTCGTCGGCGCCGGTTTCGAACCGAACGAGGCAATCATTGGTTGAAACTCACCAAGCGACATGAAGTCGCAGCCAACGAAATTGTCGGCCTTACCCCACAAAAAAAATCTAATCTATAGGCGAAAGCCCAAACTTTACATTTCATCGACATCAAGTACCTTTATAACAAGTCAC